>JBFXKG010000020.1:0-85054 GCA_050174015.1 Candidatus Krumholzibacteriia bacterium | reverse complement strand
CGCCCACGACAGATAGGGACCGAACTGTCTCACGACGTTCTAAACCCAGCTCGCGTACCACTTTAATTGGCGAACAGCCAAACCCTTGGGACCTTCTCCAGCCCCAGGATGTGATGAGCCGACATCGAGGTGCCAAACCTCCCCGTCGATGTGGACTCTTGGGGGAGATAAGCCTGTTATCCCCGGCGTACCTTTTATCCGTTGAGCAACGGCCCTTCCATGCGGGACCGCCGGATCACTATGACCAACTTTCGTTCCTGCTCGACTTGTGGGTCTCGCAGTCAAGCCACCTTATGCCATTGCACTCGACGCGTGATTGCCAAACACGCTGAGGTGACCTTTGCGCGCCTCCGTTACTTTTTTGGAGGCGACCGCCCCAGTCAAACTACCCACCACACACTGTCCCCCGCCCGGATAACGGTACGGGGTTAGAATCCAAACATTACCAGGCTGGTATTTCAAGGTTGGCTCCACGAACACTGGCGTGCCCGTTTCACAGCCTCCCAGCTATCCTACACAAGCAATGCCTAGACCCAATGTGAAGCTGCAGTAAAGGTGCACGGGGTCTTTCCGTCTAGTCGCGGGTAGGCGGCATTTTCACCGCCAATTCAATTTCGCCGAGTCCCTGGTGGAGACAGTGCGTCGATCGTTACACCATTCGTGCAGGTCGGAACTTACCCGACAAGGAATTTCGCTACCTTAGGACCGTTATAGTTACGGCCGCCGTTTACCGAGGCTTCGATTCAGAGCTTCGCCGAAGCTAACCCCTCCTCTTAACAGATCGGCACCGGGCAGGTGTCAGTCCCTATACGTCATCTTACGATTTCGCAGAGACCTGTGTTTTTAGTAAACAGTCGCCAACGCCTTTTCACTGCGGCCACTTTCACCTCCACGAGCGAATCGCTTCAACTACTTGTGGCGCCCCTTCTCCCGAAGTTACGGGGCGATTTTGCCGAGTTCCTTCACCAGGGTTCTCTCGAGCACCTTAGGATACTCTCCTCACCTACCTGTGTCGGTTTACGGTACGGTCTGATCCGACTCTCCTTAGAGGTTTTTCTCGGCAGCCTGATTAGGCAGAATTGGCTCCCCCGAAGGGTCGTTCCTCCATCACGTCTCGGCGTACAAGGAGCCCGGATTTGCCAAAGCTCCACGCCTACCTGCTTGGACCAGCATCCATCAGCTGGCTCTGCTTTCACTTCTGCGTCACCCCATCGTACAAACGAGTCGATCCAGGTTCCGGAATTTTGACCGGATTCCCATCGTCTACGCCTTTCGGCCTCGACTTAGGGGCCGACTTACCCTGAGCGGATTAGCCTTCCTCAGGAAACCTTAGGTTTACGGTGTGCAGGTTTCTCACCTGCATTATCGCTACTCATGCCGGCATAAGCTCTTCCGATGTGTCCACCATCCCTTACGGAACAGCTTCGACCACCTACGGAATGCTCCCCTACCAGATGCGCCGCTAGGACGCAAATCCAAAGCTTCGGTACTAGGCTTAAGTCCCGATTATTTTCGGCGCCAAACCACTTAACTAGTGAGCTATTACGCTTTCTTTAAAGGATGGCTGCTTCTAAGCCAACCTCCTAGCTGTCTGGGCAGTTCGACATCCTTTCACCACTTAGCCTAGATTTGGGGACCTTAGCTGTTGGTCTGGGCTCTTTCCCTCTCGGCCCTGGATCTTATCACCCAAAGCCTGACTCCCGTGATACATTTGAACGGCATTCGGAGTTTGATTGGGGTCGGTAAACCTTGTGGGGCCCCTAACCCATTCAGTGCTCTACCTCCGTTAAACATCACACGAGGCTAGTCCAAAAACTATTTCGGGGAGAACCAGCTATCACTGAGTTTGATTGGCCTTTCACCCCTTGCCACAGCTCATCCAAGCCGTTTTCAACCGACCCTGGTTCGGACTTCCACGCAATGTTACTTGCGCTTCTTCCTGGCCATGGCAAGATCACTCAGCTTCGGGTCTACCGCATGCAACTATACGCCCTGTTCAGACTCGCTTTCGCTGCGGCTCCGTGCCTACGACACTTAACCTTGCTGCATACGATAACTCACCGGCTCATTATGCAAAAGGCACGCCGTCAGATCCGAAGATCCTCCGACTGCTTGTAGGCGCATGGTTTCAGGTACTATTTCACTCCCCGCCAGGGGTGCTTTTCACCTTTCCCTCACGGTACTGGTTCACTATCGGTAGTCGTCGGATATTTAGCCTTAGCAGATGGTCCTGCTGGATTCCCACAGGATTTCACGTGTCCCGCGGTACTTGGGAACATCATCGGGAGGTTGTTGCATTTCGTCTACGGGGCTATCACCCTTTGTAGCCGGACTTTCCAGACCGCTCGACTATGCAGCAACTTTGTAACTCCCTGGAAGGATGACGGTCCTTCCGGACGAGTCCCGCAACCCCGACTACGCAACGTCCGTCAACTTGACACGCAATCGGTTTAGGCTGTTTCCCGTTCGCTCGCCGCTACTGAGGAAATCATTGTTATTTTCTGTTCCTGAGGGTACTAAGATGTTTCAATTCCCCTCGTGCACTTCCTTGGCCCTATGTATTCAGGCCAGGATACTGCAGGTTTACCCGCAGTGGGTTTCCCCATTCGGAAATCCCCGGATCAACACTTGTTTGCAGTTCCCCGAGGCTTATCGCAGCTTACCACGTCCTTCATCGCTCGACGACTCCAAGGCATCCACCATACGCCCTTTGTAGCTTAACCAAAGGCGATGTGAGTGTATCTCACTGTGCTACTCTCCATATTCAGTTGTCAAAGAACAGATCATGCCAAGCGTCGGGCCACGAGTTGGTGGAGATAGCCGGGTTCGAACCGGCGGCCTCCGGCTTGCAAAGCCGGCGCTCTCCCAACTGAGCTATATCCCCAGCGTGCCTGATGACTGGTGGGCCTAGGAAGACTTGAACTTCCGACCTCACGCTTATCAGGCGTGCGCTCTAACCAACTGAGCTATAGGCCCAACAAACCACGACCGGAAAGCGCAGTCCGGTCCCTGGCAAGAGAATAGCGTGCGAGGCCTAGAGCAATTCCGTCTACCGTAGACACTCCGGACAGGCCGGAATGCCTTACTCCTTAGAAAGGAGGTGATCCAGCCGCACCTTCCGATACGGCTACCTTGTTACGACTTAGTCCCCCTCGCTAATCACACCTTGGGCACCTGCCTCCCTTTCGGGTTAGCTCAGCGACTTGGGGTGCAACCAACTCGGTTGACTTGACGGGCGGTGTGTACAAGGCCCGGGAACGTATTCACCGCGTCGTTCTGATACGCGATTACTAGCGATTCCAACTTCATGAAGTCGAGTTGCAGACTTCAATCCGAACTGAGGCCGGCTTTTTGGGATTCGCTCCACCTCACGGCATTGCTGCCCTTTGTACCGACCATTGTAGCACGTGTGTAGCCCTAGGCGTAAGGGCCATGCTGACTTGACGTCATCCCCACCTTCCTCCGGTTTGTCACCGGCAGTCTCTCTAGAGTCCCCAGCATTACCTGATGGCAACTAAAGACAGGGGTTGCGCTCGTTGCGGGACTTAACCCAACATTTCACGACACGAGCTGACGACAGCCATGCAGCACCTGTACAGGAGTCCGAAGAAGGATGTATTTCTACACCTGTCCCCTGCATGTCAAGCCTAGGTAAGGTTCTTCGCGTTGCATCGAATTAAACCACATGCTCCACCGCTTGTGCGGGCCCCCGTCAATTCCTTTGAGTTTCAACCTTGCGATCGTACTCCCCAGGTGGGGTACTTAATGCGTTAGCTGCGGCACTGAAGGGGTAGACTCCTCCAACACCTAGTACCCATCGTTTACGGCCAGGACTACCGGGGTATCTAATCCCGTTCGCTCCCCTGGCTTTCGTGCATGAGCGTCAGTTCCGGGCCAGAAGGCCGCCTTCGCCACCGGTGTTCCTCCAGATATTTACGCATTTCACCGCTACACCTGGAATTCCACCTTCCTCTCCCGGACTCAAGCCAGGCAGTTTCAGAGGCAGTTTGACGGTTGAGCCGTCATATTTCACCTCTGACTTACCAGGCCGCCTGCGCACCCTTTATACCCAGTGAATCCGAACAACGCTTGCACCCTCCGTATTACCGCGGCTGCTGGCACGGAGTTAGCCGGTGCTTCCTCTGATGGTACCGTCAAGTTCCGCGGGTGTTAACCGCGGAATTTTCTTCCCGATCTGACAGAGTTTTACAACCCATAGGGCCTTCTTCACTCACGCGGCGTCGCTCCGTCAGGCTTTCGCCCATTGCGGAAGCTTCTCGACTGCTGCCTCCCGTAGGAGTCTGGGCCGTATCTCAGTCCCAGTGTGGCCGGACACCCTCTCAGGCCGGCTACCCATCGTCGCCTTGGTAGGCCGTTACCCCACCAACTAGCTAATGGGACGCGGGACCATCCATCAACGGCAGCTTCAAAGAGAGGCCACCTTTCAACTCCAGACCATGCGGTCCGGAGGTCGTATGCGGTATTAGCAGCTCGTTAGAACTGTTATCCCCCATTGATGGGCAGGTTTCCCACGCGTTACTCACCCGTTCGCCACTCTACTCATTCCCCGAAGGGAACTTTCTCGTTCGACTTGCATGCCTAATCCACGCCGCCAGTGTTCGTTCTGAGCCAGGATCAAACTCTCCGTTGTTAAAGATCAACAACAGGAAATGTTCCTGTTTATCGCAAAGAAACAAGTCGTCGTCCGCAGGCACCCCGGAAGCCTAAACTCCTGGCGTTCCTGCAGGACTGACTCGAAATTGCATTCGGGCCATCGCACGCTATTCTGTTGTCAAAGATCCGTAACCGAGCAGTCTTAGCCGCTGGTCCCCTCTGTGCAGGGGCGAGCAATGTACTCAAGGTCCGGGCGAATGTCAACAAGAATCTGACAATTTTTTCCCGACCCTCGAGGCCCGGTGAAATCCTCCGAGGAGAGACCCGACCGGGCTTGCCCCAATCCCGTCGCCCGTGGTTCCTCAAGGACGCCACTCCGGCAACGGCGACGGAATGTATGGCCTCATCGGTCGGGAGTCAAAAAGAAAAAGCGGTTTTTTCCAGATAAATTCATGAAACGGCAAGTTGCTTGAATTAAAGGAATTACACTTCAACCGATCCCGTCGCCTCCGCGTTTTCGCCTCCGATCCATCCGGACGTGGCCCCCCGGACACAGTTTGCCCCCCCGCCGGACACAATGAGGCCCCCGGAATCTCCCCCGGATCGTCAATCCGAACTCCCCCATCGGGTTCTGGCGCCTTCCGGGAAGGCTGGCCTGGCGCCCCGCTTGCTCCCCTTTTCCCGGGTTGGAAAAACCTCCGGCCCCGGTTACCTTCTGGGAGGGTCCGGCCCACCGGACCGCGGAAACCGGCACGGAGGCGCCATGCGCAAGATCCTGAACTTCACCATCCCCCTGCCCTGGGTCCGGGGCCTGCTGGTCGCCCTGGGCCTGGCGTTCGTCGTGATGCTGGCCGGTACCCTCGTCGGCGTCCGCCACCTGAGCCGGGATCTGCCGTCCCTCGGCGCCCTGCAGTCCATCGAACCCTCGGTCAAGACCGTCATCTTCGCCGCCGACGGGGACACCCTGCGCGAGTTCTACACCGAGAACCGCACCCTCGTGCCCCTCAGCCGGATCCCCCGGGCGCTCCAGGAAGCCGTCATCTCGGTGGAGGACCGGCGCTTCCGGGAGCACTACGGCCTCGACATGCAGCGCCTCCTGAAGGTCGTCTGGACGAACCTGACGACCCGCTACAGCCCCGGAGCCAGCACCCTGACCCAGCAGCTCGCGCGCAACCTCTTCCTCACCAAGGAAAAGACCATCCCCCGCAAGCTGAAGGAGATGATCCTCGCCCTGCAGATCGAACAGATCTACACCAAGGACGAGATCCTGGCCATGTACCTCAACCAGATCTACCTGGGCAAGGGGACCTACGGGGTGCAGGCCGCGGCCCACACCTTCTTCGGCAAGGACGTCTGGGATCTCGGACCCGCCGAGTGCACGATGATGGCCGGCATGATCCAGATGCCTGAGCACTATTCCCCGTTCAAGCACCTGGATGCCGCCTACCGGCGCCGTTCCACCGTCCTGGAGACCATGATCCATGCCGGCTATCTCACCCGGCAGGAGGCCGAGATCATCGGCGACACCGAGGTGCAGCCGGTGCCCGGGGATCCCACGGTGCGGGGCAGCGAGGGTTTCGCAGCCTTCTTCGTGGAGGAGGTTCGCAAGGAACTCGAGCAGGAATACGGGGCCGACCGGCTCTACCGGGACGGCCTGCGCGTCTGGACCACCCTGGTTCCCCAGTACCAGATCTGGATGGAGGAGGCGCTCGAGGCTCACCTGCGCGAGGAAGAGGAGCTGCGCGAGTTCCCCATGACCCGGGCCCTCTTCGACAGTCTGACGGCGCAGGGCAGCCGGCCCGAGCGGGTCTCCTACCTGCAGGGCGCCGCGTTGCTGGAGGACGTGCGGACCGGCGCCGTCCTGGGAATGGTGGGCGGACGTTCGTTCACCGACTCGAAGTGGAACCTGGCCACCCAGGCCAACCGCCAGCCGGGGTCCATCTTCAAGCCCTTCGTCTATCTCACGGCCCTGCAGCAGGGCTACACCCCGAGTTCCATCCTGATGGACACGCCCTTCGTCCTGGACACCGGGGTGAGCCTCTGGCGGCCGAAGAACTTCAGCGGGAAGTTCGAAGGCCCCATGACCCTGCGCTACGCCCTGTCCCGCTCGGTCAACACCCCCACCGCCAAGCTGTTTCTCGACTTCGGGCTCGCTCCCGTCCTGGAGAACGTCGAGAAGCTCGGTTTCACCACCGAGCTGCCGCGGGTCCCCGCGCTCTTCCTCGGGGCCGGCGAGGTCACGCTGCGCGAGGTCGTGGCGGCCTACAGCACCTTCGCCAACCACGGGGTCTACGTGGACCAGCACCTGATCACGCGCGTCGAATCGGCCGATGGGGAGATCCTCTTCCAGGTCCGCATCCGGCAGCGGGAAGCGATCGATCCCGCCGAGGCCTACATGATGACCGACCTGCTGCAGACGACCCTGAAGGAGGGGACGGGCCGCGGCGCCCGCTGGCGGGGCTTCACCCGGAGCGGCGGCGGCAAGACCGGAACCACCAACGAGAGCACCAACGCCTGGTTCTGCGGCTTCACTCCCAGCTTCTGCGGCGGTGTCTGGGTGGGGTTCGACGAGGCCGTACCCATGGGGCGCGGGGCGACCGGAGCCCGCATGGCCCTCCCCATCTGGGCGGGTTTCATGGGCAGGATCGCCGACCGCAAGGGGGAGGAGCCGTTCATCGCGCCGCCGGGGATCGTCGAGCAGACGGTCTGCCTGCGTTCGGGCAAGCTCGCCACCAGCAACTGCGATTCCACGGCGGTCGAGGTCTTCCTGCCCGGCAACTTCCCCCAGGAGGTCTGCGATCTGCACGGGGGGCGGCTGCAGGACTTCCAGGGCGTGGACCGGAACTTCCGCAACCTCGACCGCGGGGACGACGAGTTCTGAGCCCTGCGGGGTTCAGTCGAGCCGGTCCAGGATCAGCGGCCGGGGTTCTCCGGCCTCGTCGGCGAAGACCAGGGCAGCCAGGAGACGCTCCCCCGCGGCCCGGGCCCGGTCTTTCCCGGGGCACAGGATCCGCGCCAGCACGTCCCCCCGGGCGATGCGGTCCCCGATCCGGGGCAGGAAATCGATGCCGCAGGTCAGGTCCAGGGGGTCATCCACCTTCCGGCGGGCCCCGCCCATGTCGGCCAGCGCCAGTCCCACCTGCCGGCAGTCCATGCCCGCCAGCCATCCGTCGCGGGGGGCGATGACCTCCAGGGCCAGGGGCGCCACCTCCAGCCCGAAATCCTCCCGGTCGGGATCGAGCCGCCCGTCCTGGGCCTTCACCCAGGCCAGCATCCGTTCCAGGGCCTGGCCCGAATCCCAGACGCCGCGGACGACCGCCAGGGCCGACTCCCGATCCGCCGCCATCCCCGCCACCCGCACCATGTCCGCGGTGAGTTCCTCGGTCAGGACGACCAGATCGGCGGGGGCGCGGTCCCTCCCCCCCGGCCGCAGGGCGTCCAGGGCCTCCAGGGTCTCGCAGGCGTGGCCAACGGCCCTGCCGAGGGGCTGGTCCATGTCCGAGAAGATCACCGACATGCGCCGCCCGTAGGCTCCGCCCACGGCCACCAGGGCGCGGGCCAGGTCCCGGGCCCGGTCCAGGTCGCGCATGAATGCGCCCGACCCGGTCTTGAGGTCGATGACGATGGTGCGGGGCCCGGCGGCCAGCTTCTTGGACATGATGCTGGCGGTGATCAGCGGGATGCAGTCGACGGTCGCGGTCACGTCCCGCAGGGCGTAGATGCGCCCGTCCGCAGGGGCGATGGACCCGCTCTGGCCGATGATGGCGCAGCCCTCGCGCGCCACGATGCCCAGGAACTCCTCGTTGTCCATGTGGATGCGGTACCCGGGGATGGCCTCCAGCTTGTCCAGGGTGCCCCCGGTGTGCCCCAGCCCCCGCCCCGACAGCATGGGCACCTTCAGGCCGCAGGCGGCCGCCAGGGGGGCCAGCAGGAGGCTGACCTTGTCCCCCACGCCCCCGGTGGAGTGCTTGTCCGCGGAGGGCCCGCCCAGGCCCGAGGTGTCCAGTTCCTCGCCCGACCGCAGCATGCACCCGGTCAGCTCCGCCGTCTCCTCGGGGCCCATGCCGCGGAACCAGACGGCCATGAGGAAGGCCGCCATCTGGTATTCGGGGATGGTTCCGGCGGTGAACCCCGCGACCAGGTGGGCGATCTGCGCGGGCTCCAGGACGCGCCCCTGCTTCTTGGCCTCGATGATCTCCAGGACGTTCATCGGACCTCCTCCCCGCCGCCGGGCCGGAAGTCCCGGAAGGCTTCGGGGACGAGCTGTCCCACCGTGAAGCGGCGGACCTCGCCGCCGCTGCCCCGCTCGCCGGCGGTCAGCAGGACCATGTCCGGTCCGAACTCCAGCAGGACCTGCCGGCAGGCCCCGCAGGGCGGGGTGGGGACGGCGCCGTCGGCACAGACCGCGATGGCCTCGAAGTCCCGTTCCCCTTCGGCGATCGCCCGGAAGACGGCGGCCCGTTCGGCGCAGATGGAGAGGCCGAAGCTGGCGTTCTCCACGTTGGTGCCGAGGTAGATGCGGCCGCTGCGGCCCAGCAGGGCGGCCCCGACCTTGAAACGGGAATAGGGGGAGTAGCTGCGTGCGCGAACGGCGCACGCCTGGTCGACCAGCGTCGTGTAGTCCTTGCTCAACTGTCGCCTCCGTCGGTCATCTGCGGCCAGAAACTCGTGCCCTTGCGGGGAGCGGGCACGCCGAAGAAATCGGCCAGGGTCGCGGCCACGTCCATGAACCCGATGCGCAGGCCCAGGTCCCCTCCGGTCCCGCCCCCCGCCAGCAGGGCGATCAGCGGCACCTGCTCCCGGGAGTGGTCCGTGCTCGGGGTCGTGGGGTCGTTGCCGTGGTCGGCCGTCAGCAGCAGGAGATCGCCCGGCCGCAGCCCGGGCAGGAAACCGCCGAGCCAGCGGTCGAACGCCTCCAGGCCCTCCTTCATGCCCTTGGGGTCGTTCCGGTGCCCCCAGAGCATGTCGAAGTCCACCAGGTTGAGCAGGATCAGTTCCGGGTCCGGTCCGCCCTGGACGTAGAGCTCGGCCAGTTTGGCCATGCCCTCGGCGTTGTTGCGGGAGGGATGGCTCTCCCCGATGCCCTGCCCCGAATAGAGGTCGTAGATCTTGCCGATGGATCGGACCGGAACGCCGTGCTCCTGGAGGATCGGCAGGAGCAGTCCCGGCGGCGGCTCCACGGAGTAGTCGTGGCGGTAGGGGGTGCGCTCGTAGGCGCCGGACTCCCCGGTGAAGGGCCGGGCGATGACCCGGCTGACCTCGTGAGGCCCCCGGAGCATCTCGCGGGCGATCCCGCAGACCCGGTAGAGCTCGTCGAGGCTGCAGACGCGGTCGTGGGCGGCGATCTGGAAGACGCTGTCGGCCGAGGTGTAGACGATGAGCTTGCCCGTGGCCAGATGCTCGTCCCCCAGTTCCTCGATGATCGCCGTCCCGCTGGCGGCCTTGTTCCCGATCACCCCATAGCCCGTCAGGCGGGTGAACTCGGCGATGACGTCGGCGGGGAATCCCTCGGGGTAGGTGGGGAAGGGCCGGGGAATCTCCAGCCCCATGAGCTCCCAGTGCCCGGTGGTGGAGTCCTTCCCCGCGGAGACCTCCTGGAGCCTGCCGTACCAGGCCTCGGGGGATGACGCCGGCTCGACGCCCTCGATGGGGTGGATGTTCCCCAGCCCCAGGGAGGCGAGGTTGGGCGCTGCCACCCCCCCCACGGTCCGGGCCATGTTGCCCAGGGTGTCGCTGCCCTGGTCGCCGTATTCGGCTGCGTCCGGGGCCAGGCCGACCCCCATGCCGTCCAGCACGATGAGTACTGCGCGCGCCATCGCTTCCTCTCCTTTGGCTATCCGCTCGCTCCCGGCCCCGCCGGGATGAATCATCAAGGGTAGCCGCAGATGTCCCCATCCGTCAATATTTCAGGGATTTCCCCCGCTCTTTCCCTTGCCAGGGCCGCGGCAGCCATTAGAATACCGCGCATGAACAAGGACCTCTTCGGCGAAACCCGCCCCGACGACCCCCTGGAACCGGCAACGGGCTCGGCCCGGGCATCCCTGCCCGATCCCCGTGCGCCCCTGGCCGACCGCATGCGCCCCACCACACTCGACGAGATGGTGGGCCAGCGGGACATCCTCGGTCCCGGCCGTCCCCTGCGGCTGCTCATCGAGGGGGGATCGTTGCCCTCGCTGCTGCTGTGGGGGCCGCCCGGATGCGGCAAGACCACGGTCGCCCGCCTGGTCGCCTCCTACGCCGATGCCCAGTTCCTCGAGTTCAGCGCGGTGGCCGTGGGCTCGAAGGAACTCAAGGGGGTGATGGAGCAGGCCCGCAAGCTGAAGCGCGCCGCGGGAACCCGCACCATCCTGTTCCTCGACGAGATCCACCGCTTCAACAAGGCCCAGCAGGATGCGCTGCTGCCCTGGGTCGAGCGGGGGGACGTCACCCTGATCGGGGCGACCACCGAGAATCCCTCCTTCGAGGTCAACAGCGCCCTGATCTCCCGCACCAGACTGTTCGTCCTGAAACCCCTGCAGACGGCCGACCTGGCCGACCTCCTGCGGCGCGCCCTGGCCTCGCCCGCCGGCCTGGACGGCGCCCTCTCCCTCACGGAGGAGGCGATCCTGGCCCTGGCCGAGATGAGCGAAGGGGACGCGCGCGCCGCTCTCGGCCTGATCGAGACCGTCGCCATGGTCGCGAACGAGCAGGCCGGAACGGGTGCGCCTGCGGGCATGGACCTGGCCGCCGTGCTCGAGATCATCAGCACCCGCGCGGCCCGTTACGACAAGGCCGGCGAGGAGCACTTCAACATCATCAGCGCCCTGCACAAGAGCCTGCGCAACAGCGACGTGCAGGCCGCCCTGTACTGGCTGGGCCGGATGCTCGAAGGCGGCGAGGATCCCCTGTACGTCGCCCGCCGCCTGGTGCGGTTCGCCAGCGAGGACGTGGGGCTCGCCGACCCGGCCGCCCTGCCCCAGGCCCTGGCGGCCCGGGATGCGGTCCACTTCATCGGCCGCCCCGAGGGCGACCTGGCCCTGGCCCAGGCCGTGGTCTACCTCGCCCTCAGTCCCAAGAGCAACGCCCTGTACACGGGCTACCAGGCCGTCCGGAAGGAAGTGGCGCGGGGAGCCAATCCCCCGGTGCCCCTGCACCTTCGCAACGCCCCCACCCGTCTCATGCGTGAAGTCGGCTACGGCAAGGGCTACGTGTACGCGCCCGACACCGGCGCCGGCATCGCGGCCATGTCCTGCCTGCCCGAGGAACTCGCAGCCCGCACCTTCTACCGGCCCGGCGGGCGCGGCCACGAGGCCGAGCTCGCCGACCGGATGGAGCGCATCGCCCGCTGGCAGGCCAGGCGCAGGGGCCGGACCCCCGCCCCCGACCGGCCGGACGGGAACACCGACCCGGAACACCACGGAGGTCATGAATGAAGAGGATCGGAGTCTTGACCGGAGGCGGAGACGCCGCCGGCATGAACGCGGCCCTGCGCGCGGTGGTGCGCACGGCCTGGCAGCACGGCGCCGAGGTCGTCGGCATCAAGCAGGGCTGGATGGGGCTCGCCGAAGGCACCTTCGAGACCATGACCCCCGGTTCGGTGAGCGGCATCCTGGGCAAGGGCGGCACCATCCTGCGGACCTTCCGGTATCCCGAATTCGCCACCGTCGAAGGCACGGCGCCCATCGCCCGGACCCTGAAGAAGCTCAAGCTCGACGGGATGGTCATCATCGGCGGGGACGGCAGCTTCCGCGGGGCGACCAAGCTCGAAGGCGAGTTCGGCCTGCCCGTCGTGGGCGTGCCCGCCACCATCGACAACGACATTCCCGGCACGGACATGTCCATCGGCTTCGACACCGCCCTGAACATCGCCATCGACGCCGTCGACAAGGTGCGCGACACCGCCACCAGCCACGGACGGATCTTCGTCATCGAGGTCATGGGCCGCAACTACGGGCTGCTGGCGGCGCAGACCGCCATCGCCACGGGCGCCGAGGAGGTGCTGCTGCCGGAGATCCCCTACGATCTGGACGAGGTGGCCCGGCGCATCAGCCAGGGCTACGACCGCGGCAAGCAGCACGCCATCATCATCGTGGCCGAGGGCGCAGGCAAGGCGTCGTACGTGACCTTCGAGATCAAGGAGAGGTTGCAGCGGGGCGTGCGCATGGTCGTGCTCGGCCACGTCCAGCGCGGCGGCTCCCCCTCGGGATACGACCGCATCCTGGCCTCCCGGCTCGGCTACGAGGCGACCGAGATGCTGTTCCGGGGCGAACACGGGGTCATGGTCGGGGTCGTCGCCAACAAGTTCAAGGCTTCCCCGCTGGAGAAGAACACCAAGGTGTCCGCCAAGGCCGTCCTGCGCGACGCGCGCCTGATGCAGGCCCTGGTCTGATCCCCGGCCGGGCGTAGCAAGCCGAAGGGCTCCCCCGCGGGGGAGCCCTTGTCGCGTCCGGCGAAGGACGGGTCTCAGTCCTCGGAACCCTGGATGAAGGTGTTCGCGAACTTGAACCAGTTGATCTTCATGGTGCCCACGACGTGGCCCAGGCCCGGGTACTCGTCCTTCCGCTTGCCGTACTCGTCCTCGAGGTAGACCACGGAGAAGGATCCGATCAGGGGGTAGCCCTTGTCCTTCATCATGTGCAGCATCCAGTCGGCTCCGGGAGTCAGGTCGACGATCTGCAGGGCGGACTCGGGGAACACCGCGTACCAGGCGTAGTCCGCGGGGCCGGGGTTGGCGGCCGCTTCCTCGGAGAGGTCGTGCTTCGGCACGTACACGAAGTTCTCGATGCCCGTCTGGACCGCCTTCAGGTCGTCGCCCTCGTTCTCGGGGAGATAGATGGACCGGGCTTCCTTGATGTCGCTGGTCTTCCAGCCGAGCTCGGGCAGGGGGGCGCCCGGAGTCTCCAGGTCCACCTGGCCGGAACGCAGGGTCCGGGGCAGGCTGTAACCGGAGGTATCGAGCAGCGTGTCGGCCTCGATGACCCCGCCCCGCTTGATGCGCTGGAGCATCAGGTGGGTCGGCTGGGGCGAGAAGGTCTTCTGGACGCCCAGCAGGGTGCCGGCCAGCCCCTGGTACTTGTTCTCCAGGTCCTTGCCGACCAGGAACTCCAGCAGGTTCCCGTCGCGGACCATGCCGATGTCCCCGCGGACGTACTCGAACTCGGGAGCGTCGATCTCGAAGAGGAAATTGGTGCTCAGGGTGTCCCCGCGGGTGATGCGGCGCAGGGAATCATAGACATAGGGATCCACGGCTTCCTTTTCCCCGCAACCAGCCAGACCGATCAGGGTCACGGCCACCAGGGCCAGCAACAGGGCGGAAACCCAGCGACGCGCGAAAGAAACACCGAACATGAACCAACCTCCCGTAGGGTACGCGCAAAACCTTGCCGGTGGGATGCAAGGCGGCAATCCCGAACATCCGTTCCCGGGTTTCGATCCTAGGCCCGAACCCCGGAATCGTCAACCAAAGGCTTGAGGATCAACACCATGAAATTGGGGCATATCCGGGTAAAAAGCAAATGCAATCGCGGGATCTTCCCGCGTCCGCCTCACGGGCACGCCCGGACGGAAGTCCGTTCAGAGCCGGGGAAGCAGGCGGATGGCCTCTGTGACCTCGCCCTGGGTGGACAGCCCGCCCTCCCAGAGGGAATGGAAGACGCCCCAGTGGTCCGGCATGAGAACCCCGGCGGCCGAGAACAGGCGGGAAAACGCGCCCCGGCGGTCGGTCAAGGCGTACCCGGGCAGGCCCGCCCTTTCCAGCCGCCCGTCCACCACCACGTCCCAGGCCGAGGTGAACGCCTCGCCGAAAGCCGGGGGCACGGCCTCGGGGTCCAGCTCGCCCCGCAACAGGTCGCGGGCCACCAGCAGGTGGTGATGAAGGAAGGCCCGGGTCCGCGGCTCGCTGAAGTCGGCGGGGGAAAAGCTCTCTTCGGCCGCGGGCGCCGGCCGGTGTTCCCAGATCGGCGTCCCCGGAAAGACCGTGGAAGTGGCCGACCGCAGCCTGAGAAAGACCCGGGGACTGCAGTAGATCTCCACGCCCACGCCGGTCCGGCCCAGCCGGCCCAGCCGGCACCAGGCCGCGTCGTCTCCGGGCAGGTCGTCCCCGCCGAGGGTCAGCCGCGCGAGACCACCCTCCAGGTCCAGGCCGACCAGGGCCTCGGACACGAACGGGGACACCAGATCCGCCAGCGACGGGTCGAATCCCAGGAACACGACCGAGGGATCCCGCCCGGCCATCCGTCAACCCTCCCGGATCAGACCCGCCGCCCCCAGGGGCCTCAGGGACGCGGTGAAATGCCTCAGCGCGGGCGGCTGGTAGGTGATCTCCAGGCCCACGAGCCTCCTGCCCAGCTCCATGACCCGGGCGCAGACCTCGGCCACGTAATCGAGCTGGGTGTGGGTGTAGACGCGCCGGGGCACGGCCAGGCGCACCAGTTCCATGGCCGGATGGACCATCCTGCCCGTTTCGGGATCCTTGTGCTCGAACATCAGGCTGCCGATCTCGACGGCCCGCACGCCGCCCTCGAGGTAGAGCGCCGCGGTGAACGCCTGGGCGGGGAACTCCGCCTGGGGAATGTGCGGCAGGGCCTTGAGGGCGTCGAGGTAGATGGCGTGTCCGCCGGCCGGACGCAGGAAGGGCACCCCCAGCTCGTCCAGCCGCCGGCCGAGGCGGGCCACCTGCCCGATACGGTAGGCGAGGTAATCGGGGTCGAGCACCTCGCGCAGGCCCTGGGCGACGGCGGCCAGATCGCGACCCGCCAGGCCGCCGTAGGTGGGGAACCCCTCCCGCAGGATCAGCAGGTTCGTGACCTCGCGCGCCAGTTCCGGATCGTTCAGGCACAGGAATCCCCCGATGTTCACCAGGGCGTCCTTCTTGGCGCTCATGGTGCAGCCCTCGCCCAGGGCGAACATCTCGCGGCAGATCTCCAGGATGGTCCGGCCGCTGCAGCCCTCCTCCCGCTGCTGGATGAACCAGGCGTTCTCGGCGAAGCGGCAGGCGTCGAAGACCAGGGGCACGCCCATCTCCCGGCAGACGGCGGCGACCTCGCGGACGTTGGCCAGGGAGACGGGCTGGCCGCCCCCGCTGTTGTTGGTGATGGTCAGCATCACCAGGGGGATGCGCTCCCTGCCGTAGCGCTCGAAGGCCCGCCTCAGCTTGGCCAGGGACATGTTGCCCTTGAAGGGCGCCTCCAGGGTGGGGTCGAGCCCCTCGTCGCACACGCAATCGAGGGCGATGGCTCCCACGTGCTCCACGTTGGCCCGCGTGGTGTCGAAGTGGATGTTGTTGGGAACGACGTCCCCCTCCTTGAGCATCACCGAGAACAGCAGACCCTCGGCGGCCCGGCCCTGGTGGGTCGGGATCACGTGGGCGTAGCCGAAGATGTCCCTGATGGTGCTCTCGAAATCCGCGAAGGACCGGCTGCAGGCGTAGGCCTCGTCGCCCGTCATCAGGGCTCCCCACTGCAGGTCGCTCATGGCGCTGGTGCCGCTGTCGGTCAGCAGGTCCACGTAGATGGCGTCCGAAGGGACCTTGAAGACGTTGTAGCCGGCCCGTTCCAGGTGGGCGGCGCGTTCCTCGCGACTGACCCGGTGGATGCGTTCGACGACCTTGATGCGGTAGGGTTCGAAGGGGAAGTCCATGGCATCTCCTGGAGTTGAATCCCGGCCCCGGCGGGCGATGTCGAAATACCCGGATCGAAATTAATCACTGGCCCGACGGGTCACAAGGTCAGCCGTTGGGACCTCCGGTGCCGGGCAGGGGGGATTGCTCCTGGTACAGCACCAGGAGTTCCGATTCGATCCGGCTCCAGTGCAGGTAGTGGCGATGGGGATGCTCGCTGCCGAGGCACAGGTACATGCCGCGGCCCACCCAGCGCCCGGGGAGGCGGGACGCCCGCGCCAGCAGGGCCATCGGCCTGCCGGCCCCCGGATCGTCCGTCTCCCCTCCCAGCACCGCCCGCTGGACTCCCCAGAGGGCCGTGGCGGCGAAGTCGCCGAGGGTGAGATGCCCGTAGCGCCGGACCATGGTCCCGATCCGCCTGCGGGCCTCGGGATGGGCGGCCTGGCCGGTCAGCCAGGCGGTCTTGCGGATCGTCGCCGCGAAGGAGGCCACGGTCAGATCGTCCGCTCCGGCCGCCCGCGCCGCGCACCATTCCGCCCAGTCCGCGGCCGGGGGCGTTCCCACCAGGCGGGGCAGGAGCAGCCGGATGCCGTCGGGATGTCCATCGTCCGTCGCCGCGGGTCGGCCTCCGGTGGCTTCGCCCCCATTCGGATCGGCCCGGCCTCCCCCCTGGGGCCCGAGGTCGCCGGCCACGGCGAGCAGGTCCCCGATCGCGGCCGCGACCTCCCGCGGGCCGGGCAGCAGCAAGTCGTCGAGTTCCTCCTCCTCCACCGCGAACCAGCCCCGGTCGCGGAGGCTGCCGCCCAGGTATTCCAGATCCGACGGCACCCCGGCGGTCAGGCGCAGGAATCCCGCGGGGGCCGGCGCGCCCTCCCGGGCGGTCAGGTAGCCCACGCACTGGTCCAGGTTGGCGGCGTATTCGCTGACCACGACACCCTTGCCGGGATGGCGGGTGCCGGACCCGGCGCGGCCGGCTTCCGGGACGAGCTGCCTCAGCAGCGACCACACCCGGCGCTCCTGGCGTCGCTGCTGGCGGAAGTCCATGACCTGCTCGTTCCGGGGCACGGTGAGGAAGAGCTGCTCCCAGCCTTCCTCCGCCGCGGCGGGATCCACCGTCATCACCAGCCGCCGCCCCCGCCCCACCTGGGCGATCTTGTACCGCAGTTCGGGAGCGAAACGCTGGACTTCGCACATCACGATCAGCGTTCCCGCCGCATCGGCCAGACCGCCGCCGCCCTGCCCCGGGTTCGCCAGCCGGCCGCCTCCGTCGGGGACCACCAGGTCGAGCGGTCCAGGCCCGCCCAGACGCAGGAACTCCTCGGTCACCCACGCCGCGACCCCGCTGTCGGGGCAGTAGATCCTGACCTCGGCCGGGGCGGAGGACTGCCCGGCTCCGGCCACCAGGCCCCGGATCAGGGCCTCGTGGCGGCCCGTGCCGGCCACTCCCCGCAGGACCAGCTGGCCGGGCTGAGCCTCGGCGGCGAAGGCGGCGATCCGGTCCACGTCACGGTCCAGGTCGTCCCCGCCCCGGGCCCCCGGCAAGAGCAGTCGTTTCCAGGAGTCCCAGGTCCCTCCGGCGTCTCCCTCCCCGGATTCCCCGGACCCGCTGCCGGCCGCGGCGGCCCGGCCCTCGGCCTCCGCCGCCAGCAGGTCCCGCCACAGGGACCAGCCGGGGTGCCCGGGACTTCCGGCGCGGCTGTCGGCCAGCGCCAGGACGTCCACGAGGTGCAGGGCGCCGGGACAGGGGGGACCGAGCCAGCGCCAGAACCCCAGGGCCGAGCCCAGGGAAAGGAAGTCGATCTCGCCGGCGGTCAGGGTCGTCAGCCCGCTGTCGACGAGGAAACCGGTGGGGGTCTCCACCGCGGAATCGAGGGCCTCCCGCAACTGGTCGCGGAACTGGTCCAGCCGCCGGCGCAGGTCGTCAAGGATCCGTCCAGGGGCCTCGCGGCATTCCAGGAGACGCCGGTTGGTGCCCAGCATCCCCACGGGAGCGACGTATCGGAAACCCGCCGGAGCGGATCCGGAACCGAGGGCCGCCAGGATCCCGTCCACCCGCATCAAGCGGGAGGATTCGAGTTTCGCCGGCGGCTCGGCCAGATCCACCCAGGTGGACGTGCCCTCGTCCACGCCCTCGAGCCACAGGGGCAGCAGGATGCCCAGCACCTCCCGGGCGTCGGCCAGATCCTTCTCCATCTCGGCGAATCGCCGGGGAATGAGCATGGCGTGGCTCTTGGCCGGCGCGTTCGGGGCGGTCGTACCGGCCCCTTCCGCAGCGGAAAGGGGTTCACCCGTCAGTCGCGCCGCCCAGCGGAGGGTGCGCACGCCCCGGGCCACCGCGGCCGGTTCGAGGCCCGCCAGCCTGGCCAGCCAGTCCAGGGGAACCAGCTCGTTGGTCGAGGCCACCGGAGCGCCCTCGGAAACCGGACGACCGGCCGTGAGGACCGGGCGCAGCCGCGCCAGCAGGTTCCGCAGGCGGTCGGCCTGTCTGCCCACCTCCGCATCCGCAGGACCATGGCCGCCCGGGGCGTCCCCTTCCCCCATGAAACCGGCCAGGAAATCGCGCCAGGGCGGAGCGAGCGGGGAGGTCTGGATCACCAGAGGGACGCTTTCCCGGGAGAGGAAGGACCGCAAGGCCAGGGCGGCGTCCGGCTGCTCGTCCAGCCGACCGGGCAACCAGTCCGCCAGGTCCCCCGCCAGCACGACCGCAGGAGGCATGGCCTCCAGGAATCCGCCCAGGGCCTTGTCGGCGATCTGATCCGGACGGATCCACACCACCGAGGCCGGGCCCGCGACCGGCGCATCGCCGTCCCAGCTGCCGGCCCCGGGATGGCAATCCGCGTGGGCCGCCGCCAGGAATGGGTCCGGCCGCTCGGCATCGAGGATCAGGGCCCAGCGGGCCAGGTCGCCCTGCTCCCGGGCGGCCCGGATGCCCTGCAGGATGGGCCCCCAGACCTCGCTCCTGGATCCCGTTTCCAGCCGCACGCCCCGCAGGCTCTCCGGCCGCACCTGGCGATCGTGGCCGTCCGCACCGGCCGGAGTTCCCGCCACCGCGCGCAACCAGGCTTCGGTGCGGGTCAAGGTCGCCTCGGCGGCGGGCGCGCCCCTGCCCCCACCCAGCGCGGGCAGGGAAAAGAGACGGGCTCCCGGCGCCCCCGCGGCCTCGGCCGCAGCGGGTCCCGCGAAGTTCCGGGCCCGGTCGGCCACCGCCTGGGGACTCCAGAGCTGGTGCCACCAGCGGGGATCCAGGACCACGACCTCGGACCAGCCGCCCGCCAGCATGGCCGCCACTTCGAGAGCCGCCGACCTCCGGGACCGGTGGTGTTTTCCGGTTGCCGCCGCCTCCCCGGTCGCCGGATCTCCATCCGGATCCTCCAGGGCCCGCAGGACCGGGAGGGCCAGCACGGCCTGACCCCGGGGTGCCGCTGCCCGCGCGGGGATTTCCTGGGAACCGTGCCAGACCCAGGCGGGGGGATTGTCGCCGAGCTCCCCGGCCCGGACCGCCGCCCAGAAGGTCCCGGCCCGCGTGCCCGGACGCGGCAGCCAAAGGTGCAGTTCCGATCCGGCGTATTCGCTCCGCAGCCAGGCCAGCGGTTCAGCCAGGGCCCGGCCGGCCAGGACCTGGGCATCCGGACGCACGGCCCGATCGACCAGCCTGAGCACGGGGGGTTCGAGATCCGCAAGGGCCAGGTCGTAGGCCCGGCCGAAGATTCCCAGCCAATCCTGCAGGAGGGCTTCCAGTTCACGCCTCGACCACACCGCTCCGGTGAGGAGGCTGAGGTGCCGGTGGCCGCGACCGTGCAACCTCCGGTGAAGTTCGAGGATCCCGTGATCGCCCAGGGCGGCCAGGCCGGCGTGGATGGCGGCGCTGTCCAGGAAGACCCAGGAGGCGTCGCTCCCCTCGAAGACTCCCCAGGCCGCGTCCAGCAGGGCCGGTTCCATCCCGATGTCCCGAGCCCTTCCGGCGACCAGGCCGGACTTCCGGGACCGCTGGGCGTACTGGGCCGGCCAACCGTCGCCGCGGTTCGGGCCGGGGTCGCCGACGGGGTTCCGGGGAAGGTCCGTGACGACCGCGCGATAGAGGTCGTATAATCCACAACAGCCGGACTTTATGGGCCTTGCTTCGAGGAAATCCAGAAGATCGCCGTTATGGGATTCCACCAGCCTCACCCAGTGGAAGAGCGCCAGCAGACCCGAGGCGGGGTCACCTTTCCTCCATGGCCCCTGAAGGAAGGATTCCAGGGTTTCCAGAGCCGCGTCGAGATCGTGAACCAGTCCCCCTGCGGGAACCAGGGTGACCGGCCCGACGACCTGGGCCGCGATCTGGGCCAGATCCTCGAGCCGTTCCGGCCGGTCGAGGACCACCCGCCACTTGGTCTGTCCCTGACCCCAGGCCGCCAGCGCGGCCGCGGGATTGCCGGTGCTGATCACCGCCAGATCGTGACGGCCCAGATCCGGGCGCAGGCCCTCCCGCACTCCGGCCGTCCCGGCCCCGGCCGCATTCTCCCCCGCAGGGAGGGGGCTTCCCCGGGTCCACAGCAGGGGCAGGGTCCAGGCTTCGAAGGAGCCGTCGAGGGCCAGCTCGGCGGCCTTGCCCAGCGTCGCCAGGGCATAGAGCTCGGACGAGGCTGAATCCCCCCGGCGGGCCAGTTCCCCGATGCCCGCCCGCAGGGCGGGGTCGGACCGGGCCAGACGGGTGCGGAGGGCGAGGACGATCATCCCGGCCAGGAGCGCGGACGCCCCCTTCCGCTGCCGCCAGGTCTCGCCGGGGACCGGTCCGGTGGGCGGCTTCAGCAGGGGATGAGCCAGCTGGCCGCTCCAACCGTCCCGCCAGGGCCTCCCCTCGGCGAGGCCGACCTCCAGCAGGACGTCGGGGTCGGGTACGCCCCCGGGCAGGACCGGTTCCAGGAGTGCGGCGGCGAAGTCCTCGGCCGACCAGGCTCCCGGAGCGGTTTCCCAGGCCTGCCCCACCCCCACGATCACCTGCGGGTCGGCGGCCACGATCCGTTCCCCGCAGGGGGCGAGGAAGGCGTCCAGCGCGGACGCATCCTCCCCGGGCCGCCAGAAGGCCAGGTCGCGGGGCTGGTCGTCCCACCAGTAGACGACGGCGAGCGAACCGTCGGGTTCGGCCCCGACGGAGGCCCAGGCAAGATCACCCAGCCGGTCCCCCGGAGCGGGCGGATGGCGGTACTCGATGCAGGCCAGGGCCTGCCGGAAGCGACCCGTGTGGGCGCTGCCCTGGGCCAGCCCGGCCGATTGCATGGCGGCCAGGGCTTCGGCGTAGCGCGGCACCGGCAGGTAGGACGATCCGGCGTTGGCCAGGATTTCGAGGATGCGCACGCGGGCTTCGTCAGCCCGCGGGCCGGGAGCGGGATTGATCTTCAGGTAGTCGCGGTAGAGGGACACGCAGGCCGAAGGCCGCTTCAGCAGGCGGTCTGCGGTCAGCGCCTCCAGCCAGGCGCGTTCCTCGGCCAGCCTCCCCTCCGTCCCGAAGTACTGGGGCTGGAGCAGCTGGAGGGTGGCCCGCGCCCATTCCTGGGCGGGATTCGAACCCGGTTCCAGCGAGCCCGCCTCGACGAAGGCGTCCAGCATGTCGGCGCTCTTGTTCGCCAGCCAGAGCCGCTCCTCCTCGCCGAAAGGCAGGTCGTGCCTCAGCAGCATGACGTCGAAGGGGCGGCCGGTGCGGAACGCCGAGCGGATGAGCCCCTTGAGCAGGGGCACCGCCGACCGCGGTTCCCCGGGGAAGATGCCGCTCCGCGACACCAGGTACAGCGCCCGCTCGAGGAGCGGCTGGTTTGTTTCCGCTTCGTCCTCGGGCCGCAGCTCGCTCAGACGCAACCCCTCCCGGACGATCCGGTTCCCCTCGTCCAGGAAACGATCGGTGAACTGGCGGGTCCGCACGGCCCACCGGCCCTCCTCGGGAAGGTCGGCGCCCCGGTCCTCGCGCCGCTGCAGCATGCGCCGCAGGCGGTCGCCCACCTTCTCGGTCAGGAAGACCCGTCCGGGTGAGGATTCCCTCATGGCCCGGGCCTGCTGGAAGCGGATCTCGGCCAGGGGAAAATCTCCGCCGGTCAGCGCGCCGTCGGCGGCGTCCAGAAGGTTCCAGTAGTTGCGGGGAGGAGGAGTGCGCGCGTCCATGGGCCAACATTAACACGGAATGCACCGCGGGGGTAACGCGGAGTTGGCTGAAATCAGCGGGTCAACAGGATCCGGCTGCTCCAGACCCGCTGTCCCTGCCTGGCGACGGCGAGATAGGCGCCCGCCGCGGCGGGCCGGCCCCGCGCGTCGTCCCCGTCCCAGCGCCAGGGCAGACCCGCGCCGGCCGGAGGCAGGACGGTCACCAGGCGCCCCCGAAGGTCATAGACCGACACCTCGGCGCCGTCCGTCTCGACCCCGTCGAGGGCCAGGCTGAAGGCTCCCGAGCCGGGATTGGGAAACACCTGCAGGCGCGTCCCTGCGGGGACGGCCAGCGGCCGGCCGGATAGATCTCCGGGCAGGGGATGGGCGCCGCTGTTGCGGCCGTCGGCGCGGGGGCTGCTCCAGGCCGGCGCCGCGGCCACGGAAGCCCCCACCGGCTGGATGGTCAGGTTCGCCCCCTGGATCTGGACCCGCATGAGCACCCGGTCATCGGTGACGGTGGTCAGACATCCCAGCGGCCCGGATTCCGTGCTGCCGGGCCCGCCCCTGCCCACGGGCTGCCGTTCCCCGAGGGCCGTCTCCGCTCCGGCGGGATGGTACCAGGCCGTGACCGCCCCCGGGATGGTCGTGAAACCGTAGAGCAGATCCTGCCAGCGCACGTGCAGCAGGGCGGCCAGTTCCGCTCCGCCCCCGGGCTGGTGATCGTAGGCCAGGGGGGCCGGGAAATGGATCTCGTCCAGGGTCAGGGTGCTTTCGGTGGTGATGGCCGGTACCTCGAAGCCCAGCCACGACCTGTCCGAGATCTCCCCCTGGGAACCGACTCCCGCCTGCCCCAGGTACCAGCGCTGGTCGGCGCCAGCTTGCCCGTTGCCGCCCAGGCCGGCGACCTCGGCGCGGACCCCGCCCTCCCCGTACGCACCGGTCACCACCGGCGGTGAGACGGCCAGCCAGGCCCCCGAACCCGGAGCCGGCATCACCGAACCGTCGCCGGGACCCGGGGTGCCGTCCCCCCTCAGGACGCGGGCGACCATGCCCGCGGTCCCGGAGCTCCAGGCGAACACCACGACCTCGTGGCGTCGGTCGCCGTCGAGGTCGGCCAGGACCGGGGGTACCTCCAGGGTCCGTCCGAGCAGGACGGGCCAGCCGTCCAGCGGGGACAACCGGGGATCCAGGGCGGTGACCGTGCCGTCGCGGCAGGCGATCACCACGGCCTCGTCGCCGGACCCGTCCAGGATCCCCACCGCAGGATCGAGAGGCAGGCCATGGCCGAGGGCGGTCATCCGGTCGGCCACGCCCCCCGCCGTCCAGGTGCGCACCTCGCCCAGGTTGTCCACGACCACCACCCGTCTCGTCCCCTGGGCGTCCTCGATGCCGACGGCGGAGGTCAGGGGGCGGTTGAAGGTCAGCTTGACCTCCTGGTAACTGCCGTTCCCCGCGAAGAAGTAGACCGACCCGAAGTCCCCGGAAACGACGATCTCGTCGCCCGGGAGCCCGTCGAGATCCCAGGCCAGCGGGCGGGTCAGCCCCCCCTGGGACGACGGATGGGGGAACAGGAACACCGGCCAGTTCGGCCGGGGAAGGCCCCCGGTGTCGACGACGTTCAGGGCGCGGGCCACCGGATCGACCGTCACCCGCGACGGCACCAGGAGGGATACGCCCGCCGTCCCGGCCAGTCGGGCCTGGTTGGGCCCGCCGGTGAGCACTCCGGGCAGGACCACCCGCACGCCCTGCTCGGAGAAGGACTCCGCCTCATGCAGGCTGAGCACGACCTGCCCGCTCCCGGACTGGGCCTTGACCGCCATGAACATCCAGCCGCCTGCTTCGGGCACCAGGTAGGCGAATTCCGAAATCCCGGACCCGTTGTCGTCGCGCAGGTCGATCTCCCGCCCGAGGGGATCGTCCTGCAGCCAACGGGGATCGACGAGTTCCAGGGACACGTCCAGCCCCGCCGCAGGCGACGCTTCGACCAGATACCTGATGCCGGGTTGCACGGACAGCCGGCGGGCCGCGAGCGGAGAGGATCCGCCGGCGTCGAGGGTCACGGTCTGGGTCCGGCTCGAGTCCAGCGGTTCACGGAGAGCCTGGACCGCGGCATCGACCCGCAGGAGCCCCCAGCCCCGCTCCCGATCATGACCCGCATAGGCGGGCAAGGCCACGAGGCCGCCTCCGTCGGGGGTCTCCGCCTGGGTCACCGGGGCGGCCGTGAGTCGCAGGACCGCCTTGCGGAGAGCCACCGATTCGGGCCCGGGCGCCAGGGATAGACCGGTCCGGCGCAGGGCCTCGTCCATCAGGAAGGCCGCTCCCGCCACGTGGGCGGCCGCCAGGCTGGTTCCCTTGCGCCCGCTGTAGCTGTCGTCGGGTTCGTTGTCGGCGACGGTGATCCGGCCAAAAGCAGGGAGCAGGCCGCCGCCCGGCGCGACCAGGTCGGGCTTCCCCTCCGTGTTCCCCCGGCCGGAGAAGGCCGACACGGCGCGCGCGTCGTTGACCGCCCCGACGCTCAGCACCTGGGGCAGCGACGCGGGATATCCGGGACCTGCCGGGTCGTCCCCCTGGTTCCCCATGGCGACGACCGGAAGGATCCCGCCGGCGACCAGGGCGGACATGGCGTCCCCGATGCCCAGGTCCTCCGGCCAGTTGACCGCGCACAGGGCCGACCGGATGCGGTAGGTCCCGCCGTTCTCCAGGGTCCAGGCGCAGGCGGCCAGGAAGTCCCCCGCCCAGGCGTGCCACACCTCGTCGAAATCGTAGAACTTCACCACGGTCAGGCGGCCCGATCCGGCGATGCCCCGGTACCGGGGATCGACGACCCCGGCGCCTGCGACCACCGAGGCCAGGGCCGTGCCGTGGTGGTGGTAGTCCCAGGGGCCGGCCGCCAGGGGGAAGTCGTCGGTCACGTCCCGCCAGCCGACGACCTTGAAGCCGGAGAACAGCGGCCACGTGCTGTCGGCCGGATACCAGTCCCCCTGGTCGCCCACGACCGGGGGCGGACCGTCGGTATCGTCGTCCTGGCTGTCGCCGAGATCGCCGTGTGCCGTGTCGCAGCCCGAATCGAGGATGGCGACGGTGGCGGACCAGTCGTCGCCCAGCAGCCAGGGCTCAGCCTCGAGGGCGGGAACCCCGACCATGGCCCTGCCCCCGTCGAGGGCCGGGGTTCCGTTGCGGTCGAGGAACACGCGCCCGTCGGGTCCCGCATGGAGGATGGCCGCCAGTCCCGCTTCGTCGGCGGCGAGGACCTGGACCCGCCCCCAGGCCTGAAGGTCGTGGATCAACCGGACCGAACCCGCGGCCTCGCCGGCCGTCACGGCGGCCTGCCAGGATCGGCCGCCGCCCAGGCAGACCAGCCGCACCATGCCCCTGGACCAGACCGTCCCGGCAGGGGCCTTCCCGGGGGGGAAGGCGGAGCCGGGGTCGTCCTCGGTCTTGGCCGGGGGCGCGGCGGCGGCGCGGAGGTCGGCGAATTCCGCCTCACCGGCGAGCCAGCGGTCGAGCAGGTCCTCGATCCCATTCCCGTCGAGGTCGAGCCGGCTGTCGAAGGCGGCGGCGCTGCCGGCGAAGACCGTGGAGGGCGAAGCGGCGAAGGAACCCGCGGCCGCCGGCAGCATCCCGGCCACCATCAGCAATGGGAGGGCGGACCTGATGGTGAGGCGGGATGCACGCCGACAGTCAGCTGCGCCGCGAGGGGCCGGGGAAGCGATGCAGGCGCTCCGGGCCTTGTGTCCGGCATTGACTGTGCGGTTCCGGTTCATGCCTACCCTCGCGTCTCGAGCCCCCGGTTGACGTCCGGGGGAAGAACGACAACAAGCGGCGACATGTTCCAGCGCATCCGCGCGGCCGTGGTTCCGGCCCGCTGTCTCATGTCGCACCGGGTGGGGTGGGGACTGGTCGTCCCGGTCGCAGGATCGACGGCGGACCAACTGAATCTACGGAGGGCCGTGGGGCCCCGCAAGAGAGGGCGGGATCCTCACCCGATGCCGGGATGGTGGCGCAGGACCAGGCCCGCACCCTCCCCTCGGTTCTCCACGGCGACCAGATCGATCCGGAGGAAGGCCCACGGCGGGGGACTCTCCCGGTGCAGGTAGGCGCGGGCGCTCCGCCTCAGCAGGTGGAGCTTGCGCCGGGTCACCGATTCCTCGGGGCTGGCGACGGCGCCCCGGCTGCGCGTCTTGACCTCGACGAAGACCAGGGTCCGGTCCCGGATCACGACGAGGTCGATCTCCCCGCCGGGCAGGCGGTAGTTCTCCGCCAGGCACCGGTAGCCCAGGGCCTCGTAGAACAGGCGCGCCAGGGCCTCCCCCGTGCGGCCGATGTCGTGCGCTACGGTCACCGCGGCATCCCCTCCCCGTCCGGCACCCCGCCGGACCCGGAGGACGGGGCAAGAACCGATCCAGGCCCTTCGCCGGGATTCCCGGGAATCAACGGCCGGCCCGGATGCCGGATTCAGAAGAGCCGCCCCTGGTCCAGCAGGGTCAGGGGACGGTAGCTGAGGCGGTGGATCGGGCAGGGGCCGAGTTCCAGGAGAGCCCGGCGATGGGAGGCCGCACCGTAGCCCTTGTGGGCCGCGAAGCCGTAGCCGGGGTGCCGGCGGTCCCACGCCGTCATGATGCGGTCCCTGAAGACCTTCGCCAGGATGGAGGCGGCGGCGATGGAGGCGCTGGCGCCGTCCCCCCCCACGAGGGTGCGGCAGGCGACGGAGGCCGGCGGGGACTGGGTGCCGTCGATGAGGGCGAGATCGGGAACGGGATCCAGCTTGGCCAGGGACCGGGCCATGGCCAGCAGGGTGGCCTGCAGGATGTTGATCCGGTCGATGACCGGGGAAGGAACGGAGCAAGCGCCCCAGCACAGGGCGCTTGCCATGATGATGCGGCTCAGCTCGTCCCGGCGGCGCGGGCCGAGCTTCTTGCTGTCATCCAGCCCGGGCGGGCACCAATCCGGAGGCAGGACCACCGCGGCGGCGACCACGGGCCCGGCCCAGGCTCCCCGGCCGGCCTCGTCGACTCCGGCCAGGACCAGCCGCCCGCCCCGGGACCAGAGGCGGTCGCAGGCGACCAGGCGTTCCCCGGAGACGGCCAAGGCCTACCGGCGGGCTTCGCGGATGCGGGCCTTCCGGCCGGTCCGGCCGCGCAGGTAGTACAGCTTGGCGCGCCGGATGCGGCCGCGCTTCTTGATGGCGATGGATTCCACGATGGGGCTCTGCACCGGGAAGATCCTCTCGACGGCGACGCCGCCGCTCATCTTCCGCACGGTGATCGTGGCCTCGAGGCCGGTGCCCTGGCGGGCGATCACCGCGCCGATGAAGTTCTGGATCCTGGTCTTGTCGCCTTCCCGGATCCGCACGGCGACGGTCACGGTGTCGCCGATCTTGAAGTCCGGAAGGTCATCCCGCAGACCGGTGGCCCGCATAGTCTCGACGATGTTCATCTCTGCCTCCTGAACCGGCCCGCCCTGCGGCGCGGCCGCTGCCGTCACTTGCTGTCTTCGCCGTCCGGGGCCAGGTCGGGCCGCCGTTCGCGCGTCCGCTGGGCGGCCTGTTCCCGCCGCCACTTCTCGATGTTGGCATGGTGCCCCGACAGGAGCACTTCCGGCACCTCCAGGCCGCGATAGACGGGCGGCTTGGTGTACCAGGGACAATCCAGCCCGCCTCCGCGCGACGCGGTGAAGCTGTCGTTGGCGGCGGACTCGCCGTTGTGCAGGACGCCTTCGATGCGCCTGACCACGGCGTCGGTGACGACCAGCGCCGGCAGCTCCCCGCCGGACAGGACGAAATCACCGATGGAGATCTCGCGGGTGACCACGAGGTCCCGGACCCGCTCGTCGATCCCCTTGTAATGGCCGCAGACCAGGATCAGCTCGCCCTTGGCCCGCAGTTCATCCAGCAATTCGAGGGTGAGAGCCTCGTCGAGGGTCTCGCCCTGGGGCGTGGTCACCAGGACCGGGGCGTCGTCCCGCTTCCGGCAGGATTCCACCGCTTCGACCACCGGGGGGGCCATCATGATCATGCCCGCCCCGCCGCCGTAGGCGGTGTCGTCCACGGTCCGGTGCTTGTCCACCGCGAAGTCCCGGATGTCCACGACCTGGTAGTCGACCTGCCCCTGGCTCCTGGCCCGGCCCAGGATGCTCGTCTCCAGGACCGCCCGGACCATGTCCGGAAAGAGGGTCAGGATCCGGATGGTCGGCCTTTCAGTCGCGTTCGACATCGAGCAGACCCTCCGGAGGATCGATGACCAGATCCCCCTCCAGCCCCTGGTCGGGGCGCAGGATCGGGGGAACCGCGGGAACCAGGACCTCCCGCCCGTCGACGGCGATCACCAGGAGCAACTGGCCGCCGTTCCACCTCACCTCGACCACCTCGCCCACCGTCCCGCCACCTGCGAGGACCACCGTCCTGCCCAGGTACCGGAAGGGCAGACCCTCCGGAGGTCGGGGAAATTCGGGCCGCAGGTAGTCGCTGCGGCGAAATCCGACCAGCCGGCCCACGGCAGCCTCGGCGCCGTTCCGGTCCTCGATCCCGGCGGTGCGGATGGCCACGCAGGAACCGGAGGGCCGGTATCCGCGGCACTCCACCGGCGAGCCGTCCTGCCACAGGGCGAACGGACTGTCCAGCACGTCCGCATGGAAGTCGAGCAGCGGGTAGAGCTTCACTTCCCCGCGCAGACCCACGGCCTTGACCACCTCGGCCATGACCACGAAATCAGGTGCCGTTCCGCTCTTCACCCTACTCGACGATCTCCAGGCCCAGGCGCTGGTCGGTCCGCGCGCTGACGGCCAGCAGCAGGGTGCGCAGGGCGCGGGCCGTCTGCCCGCCCTTGCCGATCACCTTGCCGAGGTCGTCCGCGTGGACCTTGACCTGGTAGAGGTCCCGATCCTGCTGCCGGATCACGTCGATGGTCACGTCATCGGCGTGCTCGACGAGATTCAGCACCACGTAGGAGAGCAGTTCGATGACCCGCTCCTGACCGATGGTCAGTTCACGGCCTTCCGCTCCCTCGATACCTTCCGGCCGCGCGCTCACTGGTCGCTTTCCTCGGCTCCGGCAGCCTCGGCGGCGGCGTCATCCCCGCCCGCGGCCTCGGCGGCGGCAGCCTCTGCGGCGGCCTTGGCCTCGGCTTCGGCCTCGGCCCTGGCGGCGGCTTCCTCTGCGGCCTTGGCCTCGGCTTCGGCCTTGGCCTTGGCGGCGGCTTCCTCGGCGGCCTTCTTCTCGGCTTCGGCCTTGCGGGCCGCGGCGGCGTCCAGCTTCTGGGCGCGGTTCTGCTCGGCCTGGTCGCGCCACTGCGCGACCTTGGCGGCGACCTCGTCGGCGGGCATGCCCTGGTTGATCAGCGAGTACTTGTAGAGCAGACCCTGGCCCTGCAGCAGGCTGCGGGCGGTCTCGCTGATGGTGGCGCCCTTCTGGAGCCAGCTGATGATCTCGTCGTCATGCAGCTCGACCTCGAAGGGATCGCTGAAAGGATTGTAGTAGCCGAGGTTCGCCAGGTAGGCGCCGTCGCGGCGCTTGCGGCTGTCGAGGACGACAAGGCGGTAGAAAGGCCGCTTCTTGCGACCCATGCGGGTCAGTCGGATTGTCGCGGGCACTATGCACCTCCACGTGCTTGGTTTCGCGCCGGGCACCACGCCCGCCGCGTACGATCGGGGAACCGGCCCCTGGCCGACCCCTGTCAACGGCTGCCGAGCACCTTCTTGCCGAACTCCTGGAGTCCGCCGGCGGCGTTGATCTGTCGCATCATCCGCCGCATGTCCCGGTACTGCTTGAGCAGCTTGTTGACCTGCGAGACCGTGGTCCCGCTCCCCCTGGCGATGCGCTTGCGGCGCGACCCGTTGATGAGGTCGGGCTGCCGCCGCTCGGCGACCGTCATGGAGTTGATGATGGCCTCGACCTTGACGAACTGGTCGTCGTCGACCTTGGCCTTGTCCAGCATGTCGCCGCCCATCCCGGGCAGCATCTTCAGGATCCCCTTGAGGGGGCCCATCTTCTTCATCTGCTTGATCTGGGCCTGGAAGTCCTCCAGGGTGAAGTGGCCGTCGGCGAAACGCGTCGCCAGGTGTTCCGCCTCCTCCAGATCCATCTTCTGCTCGGCCTGCTCGATGAGGCTGAGCACGTCCCCCATGCCAAGGATGCGCCCGGCCATGCGGTCGGGATGGAAGACCTCCAGGTCGTCCATCTTCTCGCCCACGCCCACCAGCTTGATGGGCCGGCCGGTGACCTCCAGCACGCTGAGGGCCGCGCCGCCGCGGGCGTCGCCGTCCAGCTTGGTCAGCACGGCGCCGTCGAAGTCGAGCCGCTCGGCGAAAGTCACCGCGATGTTCACGGCCTCCTGGCCGGTCATCGCGTCGAGCACCAGGAGCTTCTCGTCCATGGGGACGGTCTGCTCGATGGTCTCGAGCTCGTTCATCAGCACGTCGTCGATGTGCAGGCGGCCCGCGGTGTCGACGATCAGCACGTCGCACTTGTTGTCGCGCGCCCGGCGCTGCGCCAGCTTCACGATCTGGGCGGCGTTCTTCCGCTCCCGGTCGCTGTGGACCGGGACGCCGATCTGGTCGCCGATCACGTGCAGCTGATCGATGGCCGCGGGGCGGTAGATGTCCCCGGCCACGAGCAGGGGCGAGCGGCCTTCTTTCTTGAGCCGTTGGGCCAGCTTGCCGCAGAAGGTCGTCTTGCCCGAACCCTGCAGGCCCATGACCATGACGGTGGCCATGTCCTTGTGCTTGCCCTTGCCCGGTTCCAGGTTCAGCCCGGCGGCCTTGCCGCCCAGCAGGGCCGTCAACTCGTCGTTGACGATCTTGACCACCTGCTGCGCGGGACTCAGGCTGCCCAGCACCTCGGCTCCGAGGGCCTTCTCGCGGATGGCGGCCACCAGCTTCTTGGCCACGCCGTAATTGACGTCGGCCTCGAGCAGGGCCATGCGCACCTCGCGCAGGGCTTCCTTGACGTTGTCCTCGGTCAGCTTGTCCTGACCGGCCAGCTTCTTCAGCGTACGGTCGAGACGCTTGGTCAGATCCTGAAACAAGCGGGGCTCCTGCGACGGCGAACAACACAAGCGAACGCACCGCCGTGACCCCTCCCCCTGGCGGGGACGGCCCGGCGACATCCCAACAAAACCTTATCCCTCAACAACTTGAACGCCAAGCCGGGGACGGGGCGACTCGGCGCCGTCCGGGCTGCAGCCGTTGCGGATCGGGAAAACTAACATTTTGAAGGGTTTTTGGCAAGGAAAACGACCGGACTCATCCGCCCAGGGCACGGATCCCCGCGGCGCGGTCCGAAGCCTTGAACAGCCAGCTCCCGGAAACCAGGATGTCGGCTCCGGCCTCGCGGCAGGCCGCACCCGTCTCGGCGTTGATCCCGCCGTCCACGCTGATGAGGAAGTCGAGACCCGCCTCCGCCCGGATCCGGACCAGTTCGCGGATCCTCTCCAGGCCCGCCGCCGCGAAGGCCTGGCCCCCGAAGCCCGGCATCACCGTCATGACCAGGACCAGGTCCACGGCCTGCAGGTGCGGGATGATCGCGTCCAGGGCGGTCGGGGGGTTGAGGGAGATGCCGGGCCGGGCGCCCAGCCGCCTGATCTCCGCCAGGGCGGCGACGGGATCGGCGGCGGATTCGGCGTGGATGGTCACCGCATCGGACCCGGCCCGGATGAACGGCTCCACGTAGCGGTCGGGATGGACGAGCATCAGGTGGGTGTCCAGGGGCAGGCGCGTGCAGCGCCGGATCGCCTCGACGATGAAAGGTCCGAACGTGAGGTTGGGCACGAAGTGGCCGTCCATGACGTCCAGGTGCAGCAGGTCGGCCCCGGCCTCCTCCATGCTCGCGATCTCCTCGCGAAGCGCGGCGAAGTCCGCCGCCAGCAGCGACGGGGCGACGCGGGCGGTCCGTTCAACGGGACGAGGCAACCAGTTCAAGACGATCTCCTTGGCGGACCCGGGTGCCGGGCGCGGGGCTCTGCTGCAGGATGTGGTTGGGATCGAGGTCCGAGGTGCGCACGTAGTCCACCGGCGCCAGCACCAGACCGGCGTCGGTGACGACCTGGCGGGCCCGGTACAGCGGCAGGCCCCGCAGGTCGGGCATCCGCAGGACCGTGGCGGGAGCAGGTTCGGCGATCACCAGGTCCACCTTCTCGCCCCTGGTCAGCACCGTGCCTGCGGGCGGGTCCTGGTAGGCGACCACGGGCTGGGTCACGCCGGGTTTCTGCAGGGTGACCGTCCGGCCCAGCCGGAAGTTCTCGCGTTGCAGGGTGGCCTGGGCCTGCGCGGCGGAAAGGCCGCTCAGGTCGGGGAGGGAACCGGCCGGCGGCCCCTCGCTGGTGACGAGACGGACGATGCGGCCGCCCCGGACTCTCGCCTCGGGAGCCGGCGTCTGATCCAGGACCAGGCCCGCCGCGAGGCTGGGATGCGCCGTCGTGCGGGCGACCTCGACTTCCAGGCCCAGGGGGCGGAGGATCTCCCGGACCTGCTCGGGATTCAATCCCGTCAGGTCCGGCATGGTGACCTCCTCGTTGCCGTGGACGAGGATAGGCAGCAGCAGGAAGTTCGCCCCCAGCAGCAGGACGCCGCCGGCCGCGATCAATCCGGCCAGCATCAGCAGGAATTTCCAGAGCTTCATCCTTCAGCCTTCGTCCTGCGCAGGACCGCGCCGAAAAATCCGTCGCCGGGAGCGTCCGGAGGCGTCCACAGGCGTTGCCAGCGTCCCCGTGCGTCGGGCAGGGGTTCGAGGTCGCCCCGGCCCAGGAGGCGGGCGGTGACCGCCTGGTTCTCCTCCGGCTCCAGGGAACAGGTAGCGTACATCAAGACCCCGCCGGGAGCCAGCAGATCGGCGGCCCGGCCCGCCAGATCGTTCAGGACGCCGGCCTTGCGGACGACGGCCTTCTCGTCCAGCCGCCAGCGCGCTTCCGGGTGGTGGCGCAGCACCCCGGTGCCCGTGCACGGTCCGTCCAGCAGGACGGCCGCGAAGGATCCCCGCCTGAACGGGGGCCGCAGCCCGTCGCCGCGGACCCGGACGGCCATGGTCCGCGTCCGGGCCAGGGTCGCGGTCAGCAGTCCCATCCGCCGCGCGTCAGGTTCCATGGCGACCAGCGCGCCGTCCCGGATCCCGGGGACCGCCCCCAGGTGCGCGGTCTTGCCGCCCGGGGCGGCGCACATGTCCAGGACGGGCCCCGGATGCGCCGAAGCCAGGGCGGACCCCAGCCAGGCCGTCGCCTCCTGGACGGTGGCGTCCTGGACGATGAGACCCGGATGCGCCTCCAGCAGTTCCTTCAGCGGGCCGCGCTGCGGCCTCTGCTCCAGGCGCAGGCCCGCTGCCCCGACTCCCGTCGTGGGGCCCAGGCCAGCGGATCCAGCCCAGGCGGCGGCATCCTCCACGGTCGCAGGATGTAGGACATGGAGGTCGACGGGCACCTTGAGGTTGTTGAAGGCGCACAGGTCCGCCGCGGCCCCGGGACCGAGCGACCTGACCCACCGTTCGACCAGCCAGAGGGGATGGGAATGCCAGGCGGCCAGGAAGGCGGGACTGTCCTCGGCCCCCAGGCGCGAGAAAAGCGGCCGCAGCCGGGCTTCCTTGGCCGGGAAGGACGGGGCGGCGCCGCCGACCTCCCCGAGCACCGACCGGCCGACGGCCTGGAGCAGCCCGTTCACGAAACCGGCGCGGCCCCGTCCGCCTCCGGTCTTGGCCAGTTCGACGGCCTGGTCCACGGCGGCGAAGGCCGGCACCGAATCGAGGGCGAGCATCTGGTGCAGGGCCATCCGCAGGATCATCAGCAGGCGCGGGTCGCGGGGGGGAGCCTTCTGCGCGAAGCAGGCGATGACGTGGTCGTACCGTCCCTGCCACTGCAGGGTGCCGCGCACGAGTTCGGCGAGGAAGGCCCGGTCGCGGGGTTCGGGGGTCTCCGCCAGGGCCCTGTCCAGGACCGGATCCAGCAGCCCGCCCTCCAGGCCCGCGGTCAGGGCCTGCAAGGCCCGGCGGCGGATGGGATCGATCCTCATGACAGCAGGACGGACCCGCACTTGACGGGGAAACCGCGCAGGAAGTCGTCCACCGGCAGCGCCCGCTTGCCCGGCGCCTGCAGCGCGGTCAGTTGCAGCAGCCCTTCGCCGCAGCTGACGACGATCCCCTCGGGGCCCACCTCCAGGACCGTGCCCGGGTCCTTGCCGGTCACCAGGTAGGACAGCGGCCGGGCGCCCGTGACCTTGAGGAGCTTCTCCCCCAGGTAGGTCGTCGCCCCCGGCCAGGGAGCGAGGGCGCGGATCTGGTTGTGCACCGTGACCACGTCGCGGTCCCACCGGATGGCCGAAAGGGACCTGGTCAGCTTGGGAGCGTAGACCGCTCCCCCGTTCCCCTGGACCTGGGGCTGGACCTGACCGTTCTGGAGGCCGCGCAGGGTGTGGATCAGGAGGTCCGCCCCCTGGCCGGCCAGCCGCTCGAGCAGCTCGCCCGCGGTGTCCTCGGGCCCGATGGGCACCGGGCGCTGGGCGAGGATGGGACCGGTGTCGACGCCCTCGTCCATCCGCATGATGGTCACCCCGGACCAGGTGTCGCCGTGGAGGATGGAGTACTGGACGGGAGAGACGCCCCGCCACCTGGGGAGCAGGCTGGCGTGGACGTTGATGCAGCCCAGGGGCGGCGCGGTAAGCAGGGGTTCGCGCAGGATGTGGCCGAAGGCCACCACCACCAGCGCGTCCGGCTCGGTCTCGAGCACGGCGCGGGTGACGGCCGCACGCTGGCCGGGCCCGAAATCGAGGACGGGCAGGTTGTGGGCGCCGGCCGCGGCCTTGATCGCGGTCGGCAGCATCTTCCTGCCGCGACCGGCCGGACGGTCGGGCTGGGTGACCACCAGGCGGATGTCGAAACGGGCCTCCACCAGGGCCTCCAGGGAGGGGACCGCGAAGTCGGGCGACCCCATGAACACGATCTTCATACCGGTGACCTGTCCTTGTGCACCAGGGCGCCCAGGCGGATCCAGAGGAGCCGCGGGGCCAGGAGCCAGCGCCGCCACGGCGGCAGGTGATCGATGAAGAGGCGACCCTCCAGGTGATCCATCTCGTGCTGGACGATCCGGGCGACCAGGCCGTCATCCTCGAGGATCACGGGCGTACCGTCGCGGTCCAGGCACTCCACGCGGACGCCGCGGGGCCGCCTCACGTCGAAGTAGAGCCCGGGAAAGGAGAGGCAGCCCTCCTCGAAGGGGACCACCGGGCCGGAGGTCCCGACCAGCCGGGGATTGACCACATCCAGACGCTGCCGGCCGGCGGGCCGGTCCGGATCCCGGATCACCAGCGCCCGCCGGTCGTCCCCGATCTGGGGAGCGGCCAGACCCACGCCGTCCCCGGCGGAAAGAACTTCCCACAGTTCGTCGAGCAGCCGGGCGGTTTCCGGGGTTCCCGGATCCGCTGGGCGGCACGCGCGCCTCAGACAGGCGTCGCCGAAGGTCCTGACCCCCCGCCCGCGGGGCACGGCCCTACTCGCCTTCCGGCATCACGCCGCTGATGGCGGACTTGGCGATCTCCACCTTCACGTTCTCGGCGATGGTGGCGACCACCCGGTCGACCTTGACGTCCCTGACGGTGGCGTACAGGCCGCCGGCGGTCACGATGCGGTCCCCGCGCTTGACGGCCTCGATCATGGCCTTGCGCTGGTCCTGCTGCTTCTTCTGGGGACGGATGATCATGAACCAGAAGACCAGGAAGATGAGGATGATCGGCAGGAAACCCAGGAGGGGGTTGCCCTGTCCGCCCTCTGCGCTCGGGGACGCCATGGCCAGAAAGCTCATGGGGATCATGAACGGCTCCTTGGGATCGGGGAATGGAAGACGGCCGGTGACCCGCGGGGCCCGGACAATCGAAACTCGCACCGGAAAACATGCAACCCGCGGGCTGTCCGGTCAACCCTGGAGGAATTCCGGCCGGCGCCCCCGGTCAGCCGGAGCGCCGGTCCACGTCCTCCAGCCGCCGTCCCTCCCCCTCCCGCCAGCGGGCCGTGGCGGCGGCGGCGAAGCCCTCGAAACGATCCGCAGCGACGGCCTGCCGGATGCCCTCCATCAGTTCCTGGTAGAAGTGGAGGTTGTGGAGGGTCGCCAGCATGGGCCCGAGCATCTCCCGCGCCTGGAAGAGGTGCCGGATGTAGGCCCGGCTGTGGCGGGCGCAGACCGGGCAGCCGCACTCGTCGTCCAGGGGCCGGGCGTCCTCCTGGTAGGTGCTGTTCTTGACCACCAGGCGCCCGTCCCGGGTCAGCACCGTGCCCGTCCGGGCCATGCGCGTGGGCAGGACGCAGTCGAACATGTCCACCCCCGCCGACACGCCGGCCAGGATGTCGTCGGGGAAGCCCACTCCCATCAGGTAGCGGGGCTTGGCGGGGGGCAATAGTCCGGCCGCGAGTTCGGTCATCTCGTGCATGGCGGCGGGGGGTTCGCCCACCGAGAGCCCCCCGATGGCGTAGCCGGGCAGGTCCAGGGCCACGATCCGGTCGGCGCTCGCCCGGCGCAGGGTCTCGTCCACCCCTCCCTGCATGATCCCGAAGAGGACCCGCTCCCAGCCCGCGCGGGTCAGCCGGCCGGGCAGGACGGCGCGGCAGCGCTCCAGCCAGCGCGTGGTGCGGTCGACCGCCGCGGCCACCTCGGCGGGTGAGGCGCCGTAGGGCGCGCACTGGTCGAAGGCCATCACGATGTCCGCGCCGAGGGCCAGCTGGATCTCCATGCTGAGCTCGGGCGTGAACCGGTGGCGGCTGCCGTCGAGGTGGGAGCGGAACTCCACCCCGTCCTCGTCGATCCGGTTGAGTTCGGACAGGGAGAACACCTGGAACCCGGCGCTGTCGGTGAGCAGGGCGCCGTCCCAGCCCTGGAAGCGGTGCAGCCCCCCCATCCTCTCCACCAGCTGGTGCCCCGGCCGCAGGTACAGATGGTAGGTGTTGCCCAGGATGATCCGGGACCCGGTGGCGGCGACCTGCTCGAAGGTCACCGCCTTGACCGAGCCGACGGTGCCGACGGGCATGAAGACCGGAGTGGGCACGACCCCGTGGCCGGTCCGCAGTCGCCCGCAGCGGGCCGCGGATCCGGACGACCGGGCGGTGACGGTGAACGAGAAGGGTGTGGCCAGGGCGTCGGATCCGGTCATGGTTCGTCGCTTCCTCCGGGCAGGATGAGCATGCAGTCGCCGTAGCTGAAGAAGCGCATCCGGCGCTCCACGGCTTCCCGGTAGACGCCCCTCCACACTGCGGGCCCCACCAGGGCCGCCACCAGCATGAGCAGGGAGGATCCCGGCAGGTGGAAGTTCGTCAGCAGTCCGTCCGCCGCGGCGATCCGGTCGGGCGGCATGATGAACAGCCGCGTGGTCCCGGTGACGTCCCAGGAGCCGCCGCGCCGCTCGGCCCGGCCGTGGAAAACGGGCGGGAGATCCCCGCCTGAAGCGGGGCATTCCACGACGTCACGGTCCTCATCGTCGAGGCCCAGCCGCCGCACGGTCTCCAGCACGCGCAGGGAGGTGGTCCCCACGGCGATCACCCGTCCCCCGCCGCCCCGGGTCTCCGCCACCGCCTTCCCGACCGCAGCGGGCATGGCGAACCGTTCCGGGTGCAGGCGGCGCGTCCGGATCTGCTCCTCGTCGGGAGAGCGGAACGTTCCCGGTCCCACGTGGAGGCGGATGCGCGCGACCCCCACGCCGGCTGCGGCCAGCGCCTCCAGGACCGCGGGGGAAAAATGCAAGCCCGCCGTGGGCGCGGCCACCGACCCGGCCCCTGCGGGGTCCGGCTGGGCGAAGACCGTCTGGTAGCGACGGCGGTCGCGCTCGGCGCGGTCAGCGGCGCCGTCGAGACCGGGATCGCGCCGGATGTAGGGCGGCAGGGGCATGACCCCCCGGCGTTCCGCGATGGCGGCCGGATCGTCCCCGGCAACGATCTCGACTTCCCCCGCGTCCCCCACCGCCGCGACCGTCAGCAGGGGCCCGGGTTCCCTTTCCCCCGCCGCGGGCGACCCGGGGCCGGCCAGCACCTCGAGCTGCAGGCCGGGGCGCAGGCGCCGCACCGGTCGCGCCAGGGCGGACCAGGCCAGGGGAGCCGCCGCCGGAGCGATCAGCAGGATCTCGACCTTGCCCCCCGTGTCGGTCCGGCGGCAGAGGAGCCGGGCGGGCAGGACGCGGCTTTCGTTGAGGACCAGCAGATCCCCCGCCCGCAGCAGGCCGGGCAGGTCCGAGAACCGGGCTTCGCCGCCGGGTCCCCGGCCGGCCGTCACCCGCAGCAGCCGCGAGTCCTCCCGGCGTGCCGGTGGATCCTGCGCGATCAGTTCGGGCGGCAGATGGAAGTGGTAGGAGGCTGCCGGTTCGACCATGGCGCCGCGCTCAGAGGAGGGTGTCCTGGCCGGGGCGGCCGGCAGGAGGTTTCAGGCCCAGGTGCAGCCACGCGGCCGGCATGGTCTCCCGTCCCCGCGGCGTGCGCATGAGCAGGCCGCTCTGGATCAGGAAGGGCTCCACGACGTCCTCCAGGGTATCGATCTCCTCGCCCAGGCTCACCCCCAGGTTCTGGATGCCCACGGGCCCCCCGCCGAAGTGCTCGATGATCAGCTGGAGGTAGCGGCGATCCAGGGGTTCCAGTCCCAGCTGGTCCACGCCGAGCCGGGTCAGGCCGCGGTCGGCCATGTCCCGGTCGATGAGATCCCGTCCTTCGACCTGGGCGTAGTCCCGCACGCGCCGCAGCAGGCGGTTGGCGGCGCGGGGCGTGCCCCTGCTGCGGCGGGCGATCTCCAGGGCCCCGCCCTCGTCCAGGTCGATGCCCAGGATGCCCGCGCTGCGCTTGACGATCACCGCCAGGTCGGCCGGCGGATAGAAATCCAGGTGGCAGACGATGCCGAACCGGCTGCGCAGGGCCGGGGTGATCAGACCGGCCCTGGTCGTGGCCCCGATCAGGGTGAAGGGTTCGAGCTGCAGGTTGAAGTGCCGGGCGCCGGGTCCCTTGTCGATGATCAGCTCCACCCTCCAGTCCTCCATGGCGGGATAGAGGTGCTCCTCGAGCATCCGGCTCAACCGGTGGATCTCGTCGATGAAGATGGCGCGCCGGGGCCCCTGTTCGCTGAGCAGGGCGATGAGCTCGGCGCTGTTGCCGAAGGTCGGGCCGCTGGTCAGCCGGATTTCCTGGCCCATCTCCTCGGCCAGGATCTGGGCCATGGTCGTCTTGCCCAGACCCGGGGGGCCGTGCAGGAGCACGTGATCGAGCACCTCGCCCCGTTGCCTGGCCGCCGCGATGAAGACCCTGAGATTGTCTTTCAGCTCCCGCTGGCCCACGAAGTCCGCCAGGCTGCGGGGCCGCAGGGAGCGGTCGAGCTCCTGGTCGCCCGGAAGCGTCCGGGGGTCGGTCCATCTGGATTCGTCGGTCATCCCATCTCCGCTCAGATGTGTTTGAGGGCGGCCCTGATCCAGGCCTGCAGATCGGCCTCGAGATCGGGATTCCCCTCGCGGGAACGCCTCAACGCCTGCTCGGCGGCGACCGCGGGCAGCCCCATGGCCCCGAGCACGGCCATGGCCTCGCCCATGGGTCCGGACGGGCGGTGAGGCGTGGACGCCGCGCCCTGACCGGACATCGGTCCGCCCTGGGGCACGCGCTGGCCGAGTTCGACCACCAGGCGGGCTGCGCTCTTCTTGCCGATCCCGGGCAGCGCCCCGAGGGCCTTCTCGTCCCCGGTCCGCAGATACCGGGCGAGGTCGCCGGCCCGCGCCCGCGACAGCATGCCCATGGCCACCTTGGGGCCCACTCCCGAGACTGAGATGAGCAGCCGGAACATGCTGCGCTCCTCGGGGTCCAGGAACCCGTAGAGGAACCAGCCGTCCTCCCTGATCACCGCGTGCGTCCACAGGCGGACCTGCTGGCCGCAGGGGGGCAGGTCGCCGGCGCACAGGGCCGAGACGTGGACCTCAAGGCCGAACCCGCCCACGGCGACCACGGTCTCGGTTCCGCCCGACAGCAGGGTTCCTTCGATGAACGCGATCATGGTCACCCTCGGCTGGATGGTGGGGGGACGACGCCGACGGCATTATCGCCAATGGCGGCGCCGACGGCCAGTCCCACTTGGATCGGCGTTCCCCGCCGGATCACCCGGCCGGATCGCCGCGCCGTCGGCCGGCGTAGGCCAGGGCGGCGGCGAGGGCGTCGCTCTGGTCGAGCGGCGGCTCCTCCTGCAACCCCAGCAGGCGCATCACCATGAAACGGACCTGTTCCTTGGCGGCACCGCCGTTGCCCGTCAGGGCCTGCTTGATCTCGCGCGGGGCGAACTCCCGCACCTCCAGGCCGGCCGCGGCCCCGGCCAGCAGGATCACGCCCCGGGCATGGCCCAGGATGAGCGAACTGCGGGCGTTCTTCGCGTTGAAGAGGTTCTCCACCACCAGGACGTCGGGACGGTGCCGGGTGATCGCGGCGGTGATCTCCCGGTGGATGGCCAGCAGCCGGTCGGGCAGCGGGTCGCCGGTCCGGGTCCGGACGATCCCTCCGGCCAGGAAACGCACGACCGGCCCGGTGGCGATGACACCGAAGCCGGTCGTGTGGGATCCGGGGTCGACGCCCATGATGATCACGGGCGGAACCTCGCGGCCGGCGGTCCCTGCCGGCCGCCGGACATCAGAGCTTTTCCTCGATCTCGGCCATCAGCTCGTCGTCCATCTCGAAGTTGGCCGAGACGGCCGAGACGTCGTCGAGGTCGTCCATGGCCGTGATCAGCTTCATCAGGGAAAGGGCGTCCTTCTCCTCCACCTTCACCGAGGTGTTGGGGACGTTGGCCAGCTCGGCGGCCTGGACGGGCAGTCCGGCGCCGGTCAGGGCCTTGCTGACCGCGTGCAGGTCGCCCATGGCCGTGGTCACGGTGATGACCGAGCCGTCCTGCTCCACGTCCTCGGCGCCCGCTTCGACGGCCGCGTCCATGACCGAATCGAAGTCGCACCGCCCCCCGTCGAGGGTGATCTGGCCCTTGCGGTCGAAGATGAAGGCGACGCAGCCGTTGGCGCCGAGGTTGCCGTTGTACTTGGTGAACACGTGCCGGACCTCCGCCGTGGTGCGGTTCTTGTTGTCCGTGGCGCATTCGACCAGGATGGCGACCCCGCCGGGCCCGTAGCCCTCGTACCTGATCTCCTCGATGATCATGCCGGCGATCTCGCCCGTGCCCCGCTTGATGGCCTTCTCGATCGTGTCGTTGGCCATGTTCGAGCCGCGGGCCGTCGTGATGGCCGCCCGCAGGCGGGGGTTGGTCTCGGGGTCACCCCCTCCCTCACGGGCGGAGATGGTGATCTCCCTGATCAGCCGGGTGAAGACCTTCGCCCGCTTGGCGTCCTGGGCGCCCTTGCGGTGCTTGATGTTGGCCCATTTGGAATGCCCTGACATGACACCCCTCTCCTATTCGTCGTCCGTCTTGGACTTCTGGTATTCCTCGATCAGGCGTTTCTGGACGTCCCCGGGAACCTCGGCGTAATGGCTGAACTCCATGGTGAAGACGCCGGTGCCCTGGGTGAAGGAACGCAGGGAAGACGCGTACTGGTAAAGCTCGTCCTCGGGAATGTTGGCGGTGACGACCTGGTAGGGGCCGTCCGCGTCGCTGCCCTGGATGGCGCCGCGCCGGGTGGACACGTCCCCCATCACGTCCCCCATGTAGGCCTGCGGCACCACGATCCGGACCTTCATGATGGGTTCGAGGATCACCGGACGCAGCTTGTCGGAGTCCTCCTCGACCGCCTTCTTCAGGGCGATGCGGGCCGCAGCCTTGAAGGCGGCCTCGCTGGAGTCGACGTTGTGGTAGGACCCGAAGAACAGCGCGCACCGGACGTCGACCATCTCGTAGCCGGCGACCAGGCCGCGGGCCAGGGTCTCCCGGCACCCCTTCTCCACCGCGGGGATGAACTTGTTGGGCACCACGCCCCCGACGATCTCGTCGGCGAACTCGAACCCGCCGCCCCGTTCCAGGGGCTCGATGCGCAGATGGACGTCGCCGAACTGCCCGCGCCCCCCGGTCTGCTTCTTGTGGCGCCCCTGCTTCTCGCAGGTGCCGCGGATGGTCTCCTTGAAGTTGATCCGCGGGCGGCTGCGTTCCACCTCCACCCCGGTCTGCTTCTTCAGCTTCTCGAGGATGAAGTTGGTGTGGATCTCGCCCTGGGTGGCCAGCAGGGTCTGGCTCAGGTGGGCCTGGTGGATCAGCTGGAAGGTGGGATCCTCCTCCATGATCTTGTGGAGGCCGGCCGCCATCTTGTCCTCGTCGCCGCTGGTCGTCGGGCGGATGGCGTCCGCGCTGGTCGGAACGGGGTACTTGACGGGAGGGAAGGCGAAGCTGACCCCCGAGGCCAGGGTGGTCCCGGTCTGGGTGTTCTTGAGCTTGGCGGCCAGGACGATGTCCCCGGGCCCGGCCGCGTCGATCTTCTCCTTGGCCTTGCCCACGGCCACGTTGAGCTGGCCGATCCGCTCGCTGTTGCGGCCGTCGCTGCAATCGAGGGTCTCGCCCGACTTCAGGCTGCCGCTGAAAACCCTGAGCCAGGTGACGTCGCCGCCCTGGGCCTCGTACTGCCGCTTGAAGGCGAACGCAACGGCGGGACCCGACTCGCCGGGAGTGAAGGTCGCCTCCTTTTCGGTGCCGGGCACGAAACCCTTCAATTCGCGGCCGCAACGGGAGGCCGGGCTGGGCACGAGGTTGACGACCGAACGCAGCAGGGAGGTGACGCCCACTTCGTTGCCGGCATCGGTGAAGAAGATCGGGAAGACCGTGCCCTCGTTGGTGCCCTTCCGGAGGCCGGCGATGATGTCCTCGACCGGCAGGGTCATTTCCTCCAGGTACTTCTCCGTCAGGGCGTCGTCGGCATTGGCGGCGGCGTCGATCAGCATTTCCCGGGCCTCCTCGACGGCCTCGTCCAGGTCCCCGGGGATGTCCATCTCTACGGCGGCCTGGCCGTCGAACCGGTAGGCCTTCATGGCGATCAGATCGACCACGCCCACGAAACCGTCCCCCATCCCGATGGGGAGCTGCAGGGGGGCGGCGCCGGGGACCCGGTCCTTCAGACCGTTCAGGGTCTCCCGCCAGTTCGCCTGTTCCTTGCACATGCGGTTGATCACGATGAAGGTCGGCAGACGGGTCCCGCGGACCAGGTTCCAGAGGTTCTCCGAGGCGACCTCGAAGCCGCCGTCGGCCTTGACGACGAACAGGATGCCCTCGATGACCCGCAGGGTGGCGTTCACGTCGCCGCGGAAGTCGTCCACGCCCGGGGTGTCGATGACGTTGATCTTCGTGCCCTGGAAGTCCGTCCAGGCGATGCTGGCGGAAACGGTCTGCTTGCGCTCGATCTCCTCGTCGAAGAAGTCGAAGACGGAAGTGCCGTCGTCGACCGCCCCGCGGCGGCCCACCTTGCCGGTGACGTGCAGCATGGCGTCGGCGAGGCTGGTTTTGCCGACCCCATGGGGCCCGACCAGAGCGACGTTGCGGATCTTATCCATGGCATAGGTCTTCACGGGTCATCCTCCAGATACGAAGATCGTCAGCGGCAGGATCCTGGCGGACGGGAAGTCCCGGCACCGTCGCAATCACGGCGGGCACGAGACCCGCCGGAGAGGACCGGATTCCTGGTAGGATCGGAGGGCGCGGGCGCCGCAAGCGGCGCTCGCCCCGGCATTTTCGCGAAGAGCAATCTTAATAGGAGGATCAAGGACTGTCAACAGGGGCCGCCGGCCCCCCGGAGGGGAAAGTTCTGGACACCAAAGGGCCTTTACATTACCGTTATTCAGGTTGCGGATCCGGCGCCGCCGGCCGCCTCCATCGGGATGATCACCCCACGAATTCCTGTCGCCGGCGGGTCTGCGCCCTCCTCAGGCGTTGCGCCGGGCTGAGGTAAATCGATGAAGCGTAGCTTGTTCCTTGCCTGGGTTCTTCCTCTTTGCCTCATGATGGTCGGCGGCGACCTGCCGGCCCAGGAAACCGAAGCTCCCGTCCCGGATGAGGAAGGCGCCGCGCCGGCGCCCGCCGGTCCCGCCAGGTACGAGGACTTCTCGGTCAAGGGATACAGCCTGGAGTTCTACGGCGGCCACTTCTCGGGGGGGAGGTACCTCGAGAACAAGCTCATCGGGGAGCGGACGATCATCACCGAAGGCGGAGCTCCCATCTACGCCTTCAATCCCGACGGCATCGGCATCCCCAAGCCCAACAGCCTGACCGGGGAAGGGTACGGGGTGCGCGACGACGGCTCGCTGGTCTACGACAGCAACTTCTACCGGGCGGCCCACAAGGAGATCAAGTCCGGAGACGCCTTCGGCGCCCGGATCGGCGTGTACATCGCCGACCATTTCCACCTCGACCTGCAGGCGTCCTACCAGTCCGGCAAGGCCGTCACCACGATGCTCTACGACCCGGACACCTTCGAGAACACCACCAAGGAGGCGGTCCGGATCGAGGTGGATTCCGATGACGGCTTCAAGGTCTACAAGGGCGGCCTGGCCCTCATGTACGACGCCGAGCCCGCCACCTTCTTCGGCATCGAACCGCGCCTCGGGTTCGGCCTCGGGGGCATCATCAACCGCTACACCTATCTCGAGGACAAGACCGGCCTCTACCTCGAGGGGAATTTCGGCCTGGTGCGGAGCCTCTCGCGGAACCTCAGCCTGGCCGTCCAGGCCGACGTCTCCACCTTCGCCTTCGACGTGGACGAGCTCGGCTACTCCAACATGGTGAGCTACACCAATTTCACCGTGGGCCTCAACTACTTCATCGACGTCCTGCCGCCGGCCGTCCGCGCCGGCCACGAGGCGGCCAAGGCGCGCTGAACCAGGTTCCGCCGACCGGACCAGCGACCCTCATGAAAACCGCCGGAGCCCTCGGGCCCCGGCGGTTTCTCTTCATCCCCTGACGGGGAAACGCCCCTACTTCTTGGGCGCAGCCTTCTTCGCGGTCGCCTTCTTGACGGGCGCCTTCTTGGCGACCTTCTTCTTCGCGACCTTCTTCTTGGCGACCTTCTTCTTGGCCACCTTCTTCTTGGCGACCTTCTTCTTGGCCACCTTCTTCTTCGCGACCTTCTTCTTGGCCACCTTCTTCTTGGCGACCTTCTTCTTGGCCACCTTCTTCTTGGCGACCTTCTTCTTGGCCACCTTCTTCTTCGCGACCTTCTTCTTGGCGGCCTTCTTGGTCACCTTCTTCTTGGTCGCCTTCTTCGTGACACCAGCCGCCACCAAAGCTTTCCTCTCCTCCATTGCGGACCTCGCTTGTTAGAGTTCCTTCGTCCACCCGACCCACGCACCCTGGGTCCGGGCGAGACCTCCTGTCTAGGATGTTGCAACGCTTCCATCTGGCGATTGGATGCCAGCCAAAGCAAGGCCATTATTTGGTGGGTTGGAAAATTGTGTCAATAAAAAAAAGGAAACTGTTCAAAACAGTTTCCTTTTTTTTTTGGTGCCCGGGGCGGGATTCGAACCCGCACGGCTTGTGGCCACTACCCCCTCAAGATAGCGTGTCTACCAATTTCACCACCCGGGCAAGTTGCGGACGCCTACCGACCCGCTCCGTCATCATCGCCGGTCCCACCCTGATCGCCGGTGGATTCGGCGGGAGGAGTCGCGGGCAATTCGGCGGGGGCATCGGTGTTCAGGGGGTTCTCCTGGACGGGCACGGCCAGCTCGCCTTCACGCGCGGCTCTCTCGACCACGCTCCCGTTACCGCCGCCGCCGCCGAGATCCTGGGTCATGAAGAGCAGGAAGCTGGTGAGGAAGAATCCCACGGCGCAATAGATGGTCAGCTTGTGCAGCAGGGTCGTCATGCCCCGTGTTCCCAGGAGCTGCTGGGGAGCGCCCCCCGCACCGCCGAAGGCGCCGGCCAATCCGCCCCCCTTGCTGGACTGCAGGAGAACCACCGTCGCCAGCAGGAAGCAGATGATGACGTGAATGATCACTAGCAGGGCATGCAGCATATCGCCAAACTCCTCAAACGAAACCCGCCTACGGACTTGACCGGACGCCCCTGGGGGCTGGAAGGCAGGGTAAGTTAACACCCTGCAGCACCACTGTCAAATCCCGCAAACGCCAGGCGGGGGGGGAATATCAGGCGTCGCTCAGGGCGGCGACGCCAGGCAGTTCCAGGCCCGCCATGAACTCCAGGCTGGCCCCGCCGCCGGTGGAAATGTGGGAGATGGCGCTCCCGAGCCCGAACTGGTTCACCGCGGCGACGCTGTCCCCTCCCCCCACCACGCTGAGGGCCCCGGCTTCCGTCGCCCGGGCGACGGCGGTCCCCACCTGGCGGGTCCCCGCCGCGAACGACGGCAGCTCGAAGACGCCCATGGGCCCGTTCCAGAAGATGGACCTGGCTTCCTTGATGATTCCCTCGAACCGGTCTGCCGTGGCCGGTCCGATGTCCAGGCCCATCCAGCCGTCGGGGATGTCGCTGACCAGGACCGTCTTCTTCTCGGCCCTGTCGTTGAACTCCCTGGCCACCACGCAGTCCTGCGGCAGCACCAGCTTGGCCCGGCTGGACTTCGCCCTGGCCGTGATCTCCCGCGCGACCTCGAGGCTCTCCTCGTCCAGCAGGCTCGTTCCGATGTTGAAGCCCAGGGCCTTGAAGAAGGTGAAGATCATGCCTCCGCCCACCAGGAGGGTGTCGACCGCGTCCAGGAGGTTGAGGATCACCTCGACCTTGCCCGCGACCTTGGCGCCCCCGAGGACGGCCACGAAAGGCCGGGCAGGTTCGTGGAGGAGGGCTCCCAGGTGCTTCAGTTCCTTTTCCATCAGGAATCCCGCGCGTCCACCCCCCATCTTCACGACGACGCCCACCGTCGAGGCATGGGCCCGGTGCGCGGTGCCGAAGGCGTCGTTCACGTAATGGTCGCCCAGGTCCGCGAGCGCGGCCGAGAAACCGGCGTCGTTCGCGGTCTCCCCCGGATTGAACCGGAGGTTCTCCAGCAGCAGGATCTCGCCGTCCTTCAGCGCCGCCGCCTTGGCCTGGGCGTCCGGTCCGACGGTGTCGGCTGCGAACTTCACCGGCACGGCGAGGATCTCCGCCAGCCGGTCCGCCACCGGGCGCAGGGAATAGGCCGGATCGATCTTGCCCTTGGGACGGCCGAGGTGGCTCATCAGGATCAGCCGGGCCCCAGATCCGCAGAGGTGCCGGATCGAGGGAAGGGCGGCGGTGATGCGCGTCTCGTCGGTGATGCGCCGTTCGGAATCGAGGGGAACGTTGAAGTCCACCCGCATCAGGACCGTGGTCCCGGCGGGGCGCCATCCTTGGATATTCTGCTTGGCGCGCATGAGCCACCGCCTGTCGGGAAAGGGGATCCGGAATCGTGAAAGGCAATTCTAGGCAGGAGACCGGGGGGTGTCAACCGGGCCGCGCCAACCCGAGGCAGACCACCCGTGCGGCCGGGATTCCCCCCGCCCGCAGCGCCGCGGCCACCTCGCCCGCCGTCGCACCGCTGGTGACCAGATCATCGACCAGGACGAGATCCGCGCCCGGGACCGGAGCCCGGGAAGGACCCGTCGTCCGGAAGGCCCCCTGCAGGTTCGCGAACCGCTCGGAGACGCCCCCCAGTCGGGCCTGCTGCCCGGTCTCCCTCACCCGCCGGACGAGGTCGGCCCGGACCGTGCCCCCGGTCGCGAGGGCCAGCCTGCCGGCCAGGATCTCGGCCTGGTTGAAGCCCCGCGCCCGGCGGCGCCGGGCATGCAGGGGGATCGGGACGAAAACGAGCGGGCCCCGGCCCGGCAGGTCCCCCAGGAGGAAGGGTGCGGCCTTCTCCAGCAGCTCCCCCAGGGGCCAGGCCAGGCCGCGCACGCCGTGGTACTTCCACGCTCCCACCGCGCGGGCGAGGTCACGGTCCGACCACACCGCGCCCCGGGCCTCGATCCCGCAGTCCAGGGTGCGCGTCACCGGGTCCTCCCCGGCGCCCGCGGCCAGCCTCTCCCCGATGCAGCGCCGGCAGGAATGGGTGCGATCCCAGATCCGCAGTCCCGCGACCGGCGGGCCCGTGGGAAACCAGGGGACGTCCCAGGGGGAGGCGCCGCACCAGACGCAGCGCTGGGGATGAACGAACTCCAGCACGGACGACAGGAACCGGCCGGGCGTCGGCACGGGCATGGGATCGGGCTTCTTCCCGGGAGGGATCAGACGGTCAGGACCTGCTGCATGACCGCCCAGGGTACCGGCGGACCGAACCACCAGGCGAAGGCGACGCCGCCCTGCATCAGCAGCAGAGGCAGGCCGTCCACCCGCTCGAAGCCGAGGGGCGGTTCGTAGACCGGCAACTGGACGCCGTACCGCAGATCGACGAGCAGGCATTTCTTGCCCGAGGACGCCACCGGAAGCCGGGGCAGGATGTCCACCTCGCCGGGCAGGCAACTGATCCAGACGGAGTCGCCGGTCGGAGGTTCCGGGTTGCCGGAATCGAACACCGCAGTCTCGACGGCATCGCCGTCGGGGAGGGTCGCCAACCATTCGGCGAACCTCTCGCGCGTCCCGGCCGAGCGGGTGCGGACGACCACCTCCGGAACCCCCCAGCGCAGGAGGGCGTCCACGGCGGCCCGGGCGGAACCTCCGGCACCCAGCACCGTCGCGCGCGAAGGAGGATCTCCCCCTCCCCATTTCTGGGTCAGGACCATCAGCAGTCCCCCGCTGTCGGTGTTGTGACCGATCCAGCGGCCGTCCCGGCCGCACTTGACGGTGTTGACGGCGCCCAGGCGCCCGGCGGTTTCCGTGAGGTCGTCGCAGACGCCCAGGAAGATCTCCTTGAGCGGCGCGGTGACGTTGAACCCCTCGAGCCCCGTCCCCTCCAGGATACCGCGGAACCCGGGAACCTGGTCCGGGGCCAGCCGGCAGGGCAGGTACTCGTGAGGAAGACCGCGCGCCTTCAGGGCGGCTCCCTGCATGGCCGGACTGAGGGAGTGGCCGACGGGCTCGCCGAGCACCATCAGGAACGGGTCCTCGGCCCGCCACGGCCGGCCCGCCCTCTTCAGACCACCGCCCTCGAGGGTGATCAGGTCAGCCATGGCGGTACTCCGGGGCCCGGCGCCCGGCGCAGCGGATCAGGACGGCGACTCCCATGACCATCAGAACGAGACTGATGAGCTGGTTGTTGCTCATGCCCAGGACGAACTGGTCGGCAGTGTAGTAGCGGAAATGATCCTCGATGAAGCGGGACAGCCCGTAGAGGAGGAAGAAGAACCCGAAGGTCGATCCCCGGAAGCGGATCCCCTTCTCCAGGAGCAGGAGCAGGCAGAAGACCAGGAACCCCGCCGCCGAAGCGTAGAGCTGGGCCGGATGGACCGCCACCATGCCGAAAACCTGCGTGGCGGGGGCGCCGGCGGGGAAGGTCACCGCGCAGGAGCAGTCGGTGGGCTTGCCGAAGCAGCACCCGGCCATGAAGCAGCCGATCCGCGTGATGCCGATGCCCAGCGCCACTCCCGGCGAGAAGATGTCCGCGAAGACCAGGAAGGGGATGCCCCGGCGCCGGGTCATGACCAGGACCGTCACGGTGGCCAGGATGATGCCGCCGTAGAGCGTCAGGCCCCCGTCCCAGATGAAGAACGCGCGATACCAGGGATCGAAGCCGCCCAGGTGCGTCATCACGTAGAAGAGCCGCACGCCCAGGACGCTGGACACCAGCACCCCGAACACCAGGTCGAGCACGACGTCGGATGGCAAGGCGTAGCGCCGCCCCCGGCGGACGCTGAGGGCCATGCCGAGGGCGAAGCTGATCGCCAGCATCAGGCCGTAGCTCTTCACGAAACCGAAAATTTCAGGATGCATCCGGGGCCTCCATCAGGGATCGGCGACGCGGGCCGCCTCAGGTGTCGAAGGAGCGCGAGCTGACGTTGAGCAAAATCCCCAACAGGATGCTGCTGGTCAGCAGGTTGCTGCCCCCGTAGCTGAGCAGGGGCAGGGGCAGTCCGGTGACGGGCAACAAACCGGTGGTGATGGCCACGTTGACCACGACGTGGAACGTGAAGTAGGAAACCACGCCCACCGCAAGATAGCGCCAGAAGGGCCGCCTGGCGCCCGCGGCGATCTCGAGCCCCCTCAGGATGATCACCAGGAACAAGGCGAGGAGGACCGAGGCGCCCAGGAATCCGAGTTCCTCGCCCACCACCGAGAAGATGAAGTCCGTGTGACGTTCCGGCAAAAAGGCCAGGCCCTTCTGGGTGCCCTGCAGGTACTGCGTCCCGAACAATCCCCCCGACCCGATGGCCACCTTGGACTGGATGGCCTGGTAACCGCTGCCGAACTTGTCGCGGCTGGGATCGAAGAAGGTGAGGATCCGCTCCTGCTGGTAGCCGTGCAGCTTGGCCCAGAAGAAGGGGATGCCCAGACCCGTCGCCAGGTTGACGAGGAGCAGGGTGACCTTGGCGGGGATGCTGATCCTCACCAGGTACAGGACGCCGATGAGGAGCAGGATGTAGACCCCCCAGGGCCAGGGTTGCCCGTCGAGGACGGACTCGGAGATGAACATCATCACCGAACTGGCTGCGGCGCTGCCGGCTCCCACCAGGAGGATCCCCGGGATCCCGTACCAGAAGACCATGCCGATCCAGGCGGCCAGGAAGACCAGGCTGGTGCCCAGGTCCGGCTCCCGCATGACCAGCACCATGTGCAGCAACATCAGGAAGAAGGTGGCGGTCGTCACGGTCAGGCTCTTGCGGTCCTCCCCCGCCCGGCCCAGGAGGTGGGCCATGGCCAGGATGAAGCTGATCTTGGCGAACTCCGCCGGCTGCATCCGGATGGGCCCGAGCAGGAACCACCGTCGGGATCCCCCGATCTTGGGGCCGAGCACGAGGATCGCGGCAAGCAGCAGGAGCAGCACCAGCAGCGCCGGGAGGCTGAGGTTCTCGAGGGCGCGCATCCGGATCCGGGCGGCCAGAGACAGCGCCACGAAGCTCAGCCCCACCCAGATCACCTGACGCCAGAAGATCCCCTTGGCCACTCCCGCCTCCTGCCCTTCGTAGGGCCCGGCAATGGGCTCGGTGACCGACCACAGCACCGCCAGGCTCGCCAGGCAAAGGAGGAGCCAGGCCGCGAAGATCCAGCGGTCCCCCGGAGGGAAGGCGGGGGCCAGCCACCTCATGGCAACACCTGCCTGTTGGCCTCCAGGGGCAGGGCGGGCGAAGCGCCCGGCCGGGCCCCGTCGAAGTAGGTCCGCAGCCAGCGCCCCGCCAGGGGCGCGGCCTCGCTGCCGCCGTGGCCCGCGTTCTCCAGGATGACGGCCAGCGCCACCTCGGGATCACCGGCGGGGGCGAAGCACATGAACCAGGCGTGATCCTCGCCGTGGGGATTCTGGGCCGTCCCGGTCTTGCCGGCCACCGGCACGTCCGGCAGCCCGGCGGACCTTCCGGTCCCCCTGGAGACGACCTCGGCCAGGGTGGACCTCACCCATTGGAGATCCTGGATGGAGAACGGCAGGGGAGACAGGGTGGCCACGTCCTCCTGCCCCACCACGAAGGTCGGCGCCGGGACGGTGCCCAGGGACCCCAGCCGGGCGGCGAGCACGGCCATCTGCAGGGGAGTCGCCAGCAATTCCCCCTGGCCGATGGCGTTGTTGAGCAGGACTCCGCGGGACCAGCCTTTCGGTCCGAAGTGTTCGTCGTACCAGGCGGAATCCGGCACCAGGCCACCGACCTCCTCGGTGAAGATGCCCGAACAGGGGGCGCCCAGGCCGAAACTGCGGGCGGCGGCGGCCAGCTCGTCGATGTCCAGCCTCAGCCCCACCTGGTAGTAGAAGGTGTCGCAGGAATGGACCAGGGCGTCCGCGTGATCGACGTCCCCGTGCCCCGAGGGTTTCCAGCAGCGGAAGTAGCGGTTCCCCAGCTGCCACCCACCGTAACAGGGTTCCAGGCGGCTCGCCCTCCCCACCACGCCCTTTTCCAGGGCGGCCAGGGAGGAAACCACCTTGTAGAGGCTCGCCGGCGGGTAGGTCGCCTGCAGGATCCGGTTGAAGAACGGCTTGGCCGGATCGTTCACCAGGGCCTGCCACTGCTGGGGGGTGATGGAGGTGGTCATCAGGTTCGTGTCGAAGGTCGGACTGCTGAAGGCCGCCAGGATCTCTCCGGTGCGGCAGGACATGGCGACCCCGCAGGCCGTCAGCCCGGCCAGGATTTCGGCCATGGCGTCCTGCAACTCGAGGGACAAGGTCAGCTGGACGTCGCGGCCCGGGACGACATCGTCCACCCAGACCGCCTCGCGGCCGACGATGTGGCCGCTGGCGTTGACCTCCTCCAGCTTCACCCCGCTGACGCCCCTGAGGTCCGCCTCGAACGCCCGTTCGATCCCCTGCTTGCCGATCATGTCGCCGGAACGGTACTCCCCCCCCCCGCCGGGAGGGCCGATCTCCTCCTGCCCCACCTCGCCCACGTAGCCGATGACGTGCGCGAACAGGCCCTCGTTGTGATAGCGGCGTCGGGGTCTCGTCTCCACCCTGGCGCCCGGAAGCTGTCTGCGCCTCTCCTCCACCGCGGTGATCTGTCCCAGCGGGGCGTTGGTCACCAGGACCAGCCGGGTCCTCTCCGCCTCCCGCTGGGCGCGCAGGCGGTCCAGCGTCTCGACGGGATCCAGGTCGAACCAGTCCATCAGGCGCACGAGGGTCGAATCGGGAACGTCCCCGTCGAGGCAGGAGACGGGCAGGGTGATGTCCGCGATGAACATGTTGTCGGCCAGCAGTTCGCCGGTGCGGTCGAGGATCTTGCCCCGGGGCGCCCGCACCCTGAACCGGACCTGCCGGTTCTCCAGGGCCTGGTCCCGGTAGTGGCGATTCTGGGGAACGGTCATGTAGAACAGGTTGCCCAGCAGGATGGCGAAGAGCAGGATCACGACCAGCCGGAAGATGCGCAGCCGATAGAGCAGGTCGCGACCGGCCATCTCAATCCTCCGGCTTGAGGATGCCGGCCAGGGCGGCCAGGCGGACCACGGGGACGCCGACCAGACCGGAATAGAGCGCGGTGGGCAGGGCCTGGGTCACGAACGGCACCAGGAAGGCCTCGTCCCCCAGGCGGCTCTGGACCAGCAGGAAGACCAGGTCGTGGGCGAGCACCGCCAGCATGATGACCACTCCCTCGACCAGCGGCATGCCGTAGACCAGCCGCCCCCGCAGACGCCCCAGGCCGTATCCCAGCCAGGTCTTGCACAGGGCCTGGAGGCCGAGCAGGGCGGGGTTGGCCAGGTCCTGGACCAGGCCCAGGACGAACCCGCCCACGGTCGCGGGCAGCGGCCCCGCGGCGAGGCCCAGCACCACCAGGGCGATGATGGAGAAGTCGGGCCTCACTCCCTTGAAGGCCACCATGGGGCCGACCATGGTGTCCCCCACGAAGGCGATGAGGATCCACAGGAGATTGATGCGCACGAAGGCCATCATGGGCGCCCCGTTCCGGCGGCCGGGCCGGCGGGCCTCAGGGGCAGGACCACGAAGACCGTCTCGTTGAAGTCGCAGGTCGCCAGGGGGCTGATGCCGATGTCCATGAAGACCTGGTCGTTGGGGGACGCGGCGTGGGCCACGGTCCCCACGGGGAAGCCGCGCGGCGTCGCGGCGCTCACCAGCGATTCGGCGCCGTCCTCGCGGATCTCGGCGACCCCCGAGGTGATCACCATCTCGCCGGCCTGGACGTCCTCGTCCCGACCCACCATCTCCACGACGAAGCGGTCGGCCCGGGGGCGCATGATGCCCAGCAATCCGGTCCGGGGCAACTCCACGCCGAGCGCGAAATCGGGGGAGCTCATGAGCTCGACCCAGGCCTCGTGGGGGCTGATGACGGCCTTCAGCCGGCCGAGATAGCCCAGGCGGCTGATCACCGGCAGCCAGGGCTCCCAGTCCACAGGCTCGGCGCTGCGGATCTTGATCATCGTGGCGAAGCGGGCGCTCTGGCGCATGACCACCCGGCAGGGCACCAGATCCCCGGTGAAGCCGGCCTCGAGGGCGGGACCCGCCAGTCTCTCGACGTCACGCTGCCCCCTGACGGCGGCCTGGGCCTGGAGTTCGCGCACGGCGAGCTCCCGCTGCAGGTCCGTGTTCTCCCGGCGCAGTTCGGCCATGTCGTCGAGGAAGGTCCGCACCGACCAGTAGGGCGCCGTCAGGACCCGGCCCAGGCGGTCGGCAACCAGGATCCGGGCGTTTCCCGGCAGCAGCATGAGGGTCGTGGCCAGGACCGTGCAGACGATCAGGGCGAGGGTCCGGTCCCGGGTGCTGGGTGTCACGGCTTCCCGGCGCATGGCGCTCAGGACCGGCCACCGCTCATGATCACCGGGCGGTAGCGTTCGAAGTCGTCCAGGATCTTCCCGGTGCCCAGGACCACGCAGAACAGCGGATCGTCCATGAGGTTGATGGGCAGGTCGGTCTGCTCGCGCAACAGCTCCGGCAGCCCCTTGAGGAGGGCCCCGCCGCCGGTCAGCACGATGCCCCGGTCCTTGATGTCCGCCGCCAGTTCCGGCGGCGTCTGCTCGAGGCTGTGCTTCAGGGCGTCGCAGATCTGCTGGATGGGCTCCAGCAGGGCCTCGCGGATCTCGACCGAGGAGATCTTCAGGGTCTTGGGGACGCCCGAGACCTGGTAGAGGCCCTTGACCTCCATCTCCCGCTCCTCACCGTACTTGTGGGCCGAGCCGATGGTCTTCTTGATGTTCTCGGCGGTCTGGTCGCCGATCAGCAGGTTGTGGTTCTTCTTCACGTAGTTGACGATGGCCTCGTCGAGCTCGTCCCCGCCCACGCGGATGGAGGTGTCGCACACGATGCCGTTCAGGGCGATCACGGCGATCTCGCTGGTGCCGCCCCCGATGTCGATGATCATGTTGCCGCTGGGCTGGTCCACCGGCAGCCCCACCCCGATGGCGGCCGCCATGGGTTCGGCCACGAGGAAGACCTCGCGCGCGCCGGCGTGCTTGGCGCTGTCCCGCACCGCGCGCTTCTCCACCTCGGTGATCCCCGAGGGCACGCAGATCACGATGCGCGGGGCGATGAAATGCCGCTTCTTCTGCGCCATCTTGATGAACTCGCGCAGCATGTACTCCGTCACCTCGAAGTCGGCGATCACGCCGTCCTTCATGGGACGGATCGCCGCGATCCCTTCGGGTGTCTTGCCGAGCATGGCCTTGGCCTCGGCGCCCACGGCGTAGACCTTGCCCGAGGGTTTCTCCAGGGCGACGACCGAGGGCTGGTTCAACACGATGCCCTTGCCCTTGATGTAGACCAGGGTGTTGGCGGTGCCGAGATCGATGGCGATGTCGTTGTTGAACATCCCCTGCAGGCGTTTGATCATGAAGAGGCATTCCTTCCGCGAAATGGTCCGATCAGCGGGCCGGCCCCGCAGGCCAGCCGTATTCCCTGATGCTGATGATCTCCTCGGCCCCCGCCACCAGATGGTCCAGCAGGGGGACCCCCAGCAGCTCGCCGCAGCGGTCGAGGCGTCCCGTCAATTCGAGGTCCTCCCCGCTGGGTTGCGCACAGCCCGACGGGTGGTTGTGGGCCACGATGAGGGCGGCGGCCGACAGGGCGACGGCGAGCTTGAAGACCTCGCGCGGATGCACGACCGAGAGGTTCAACGACCCGATGGAAACGGTCTCCAGGGCCAGGATCCTGTGCCGCGTATCGAGATAAAGCGCCAGGAACCGTTCCCTGTCAAGACCGCGGAATTCCGAACGCAACAACGGGTGCAGGTCCTCGGGGCGCGAAACCTTCAATCCGAGCGGCCTGGCCTGCCCGAACGCCCTGCGGCCGCACTCCAGCGCGGCCGTGATGCGAATGGCCCTGGCCGGTCCCAGACCGGGGATTCGGGTCATCACCCCCGGATGGGCCCCGGCGAGCCCGGCCAGTCCGCCGCAGAGGGCCATCAGGTCCGCCGCCACCCCGTCGGCTTCCGCCCCCGGACCTGGCCCCAGGATGGCCGCCAGGAGTTCCCGGTCGCTGAGGGACGCCGTCCCCCGGGTGAAGACGCGCTCCAGCAAGCGGTGGGATCCGGGCGCGGCGCCCCGGACCGTGGCCGCGACCTCCCCGGAATTGGGTATCTTGTTGATAAAAAACATATTCCACCATCAGGGAGGCAGGCGAAAACTAGCAGATGGGTCGCTTGCGGGCAACCCTTTTCATCCATCCGCACCGCCGGAGCAACCTTGTTCCCCGCCCGGACATTGGGTATTGTAGCCCGATGCGGCGACGGCTCGCCGCCTCGTCCCCCGTCCCCTTTTTCAGGAAGGCCGAGCCCTTGTCACCGAGCAGCCCACTTCAGCCCCGGGCCGTTCTCGTCCGCAAGTACGGCGGATCGAGCCTGGCCTCCGTCGAACGCTTGAACGAGGTGGCACGCAGTGTCCGCGCCGCCAGGGACGCGGGCCACCAGGTCGTCGTGGTCGTCAGCGCCATGGGCAAGACCACCGACGAACTGGCGGACCTGGCCCGCCGGGCCCACCCGAACCCGCCGCGGCGGGAGCTGGACATGCTGCTTTCGGTGGGGGAACGCATCGCCATGAGCCTCCTGAGCATGGCCCTGGACCGGGAGGGCTGCCCCGCCATCAGCCTCACCGGCAGCCAGTGCGGCATCATCACCGACAGCAGCCACAACGACGCCCGGATCCTCGAGGTCAAGGGCGACCGCGTCCGCGACGCCCTGGCCAGGGGCTACACCGTGGTCGTCGCCGGTTTCCAGGGAGTCAGCCGCGAGAAGGAGATCACCACCCTTGGGCGCGGCGGCAGCGACGCCACGGCGGTGGCCCTGGCGGCCGCCCTCGGCGCCGGATCCTGCGAGATCCTCAAGGACGTGGACGGAGTGCTGGAGGCCGACCCCAAGCTCGTCCCCGGCGCCCGCCGCCACGATCACCTTTCCTGGGACCAGATGCTCGAGATCGCCGCGGGAGGTTGCGGCGTGGTCCACCTGCGCGCGGTGGAGTATGCCAGGGCCCACCGGGTGCCCCTGGTGGTGCGCTCCAGCTTCCACGACGGCCCCGGGACCACCATCGGGGACGCCCCCGCCGACCGGACCGTCGCGCCCATCCCGCCCGACGCCGGACCGGTCCCCGGCAGGCCGGCCGGCGGCCCCCGCTACCGTCCGCTGGTGATGCACCTGGAACCCCTGGTCGCCCGCCTCCGGTTGACGGCCCCGAGGGACGGCCTGTTCGCCGCGTGGCGGGACCTGGCCCTGGCCCTCCTGGACCCCTGCGACATCGTGGCCGAATGGCTGGACGGAGGCCCGGCGGCACGCTGGGAGGCCCTGGTCCGGAAGGGGTTGCCCGGGGGTCTGACGGAAGCCATGGAGCAGGCGGCTGTCGGAGCGACGGGAGACCACGCCCTGGACCACGAAACCGGGCTGGCCTGCATCACCCTGGCCGGAGGGCGGCCGGACAGCTGGCTCGCCGTCCAGCAGCACCTGACGGGCGTCCTCGGCGGACTGGGACTGCCGGCCGCGGAGATCAGGGTCGAAGGCTCGACCCTGCGCCTGGTCTTCCGGAGCCCGCCGGAACCGGGTCGGATCGCCAGGCTCCATCAGGCCCTGCTGGGAGAGCGAATTCCCGGCTGAGATAGTCACGCCAGCTGCCGGGGGGCAAGGAGTCCCGGGCCTCCTCCAGCCAGCGGAGCGCCGCGACCGGATCGGCCAGCTTGCCACGGCAGAGCACCACCAGCCGCACCAGGGCGCGGTGGCCTTCCGGATGCCGGGGATAGGCCTCGTAGAGCTGACGGTATGCCTCGCGGGCGCCTGCATGATCCAGCGACTTCTCCCGGTAGAAGGCGATCCCGGCCAGTTCCTCAGGCCGCAGGGCCTGGCCCCCGCACTGGCGGATCCACTCGTCGGCCGCCTCCAGCATCAGGTCGATGCGCCCGGCGGCGAGCCACAGGTCGGCGGCCTTGCGGTATTCCCTCCCGGCCCCCGTCGCATCCCCCGACAGAAGGAGGGCGCGGGCGAGTTCCCTGCGGCCGTCGGGGTCGTCCGGCCGCGACTCCACGTAACCGGAAAGTTCCCCGGCCGCCGCATGGAAGTGACCCTGGGCGCGGTAGCTCTCCCCCCGCCGCAGACACGCCTCCTCCCGCCCCTTGCGATGCTCGCCCAGCAGGAGGGCCAGCCCGATCCCGGCGGCGACCCCTCCCAGATGCGCCCCGAACGACACCGTCGATCCGGTCTCCCCGGCGAGCAGGGCCTGGACCAGCTGCCAGAGCACCCAGACCGCGACCGCGCCCCACAGGGGGATCCGGCTGCGGCCTGCCCGGTTCTGCCCGACCAGGGGCGCCAGGACCCACCAGGCGACCTGGAGCCTGGCGTCGTAGAGGCGGAGCAGGCTGAAGCCCAGCAGACCGGCGATCGCCCCGCTCGCGCCCATGACGCCCATCCCCCCCTGCCCCATCCACCCCAGCAGGGAGACCGCCGCGTGGACCAGGTTGCCGGCGACGCCGCAGATCATCGCCACCAGAAAGAAGCGGGCCCTGCCCAGCCTGTCCTCCAGGGGGGGCGCGAACACCCAGAGGTAGAGGAGATTCCCCACCAGGTGGAGCCACCCCGCGTGCATGAATACCGCGGTTCCGACCGACCACCAGGGCGGCTGGCCAGGGAAGAAGACCAGCCACCAGGGGTCGAACCCGGCGGCCCGCGGCAGGTAGCGCAGCCAGATGAAGCCAACGGCCATCACCGCCATCAGCGTGATGGTCAACACCGGGGGACGCCGCAGCGGGCGGTCCAGGCCGAGGGGGTAGAAATAGAAGAAATACATCCGATCTCCGTGAGTATCGGCGGCTGCGGCTTCGGGCGGGGACGGACCCCGGGTCTGGTGGATCATCGGCAGGAACGAACGGGGCTTGAAACGGGATGTCGGAATCCGGTCAGGCGGCGGAGTCGCTGACGATCCGGCCGTCGCTGAGCCGGATGATCCGGCGGCACTGCGCGGCGATGTCCGCCTCGTGGGTGACGATGATGACCGTGTGGCCCTGGGCGTTGAGGTCGCCCAGGATCCGCATGATCTCGTTGCTGGTCGCCGAATCGAGGTTGCCGGTGGGCTCGTCCGCGAGGATCAGGGTGGGATGGTTGACCAGGGCGCGGGCGATGGCCACGCGCTGCCGCTGGCCGCCGGACAGCTCGTTCGGCTTGTGGTGCGCCCGGTCCGTCAGGCCCACCGCGGCGAGGGCATCCTGGACCCGCTGCCGGCGCTCCCGGGCGGGCACTCCGGCGTAGATCAGGGGCAGTTCCACGTTCTGGGCGGCGGTGCTGCGCGGCAGCAGGTTGAAGGTCTGGAAGACGAAGCCGATGCGCTGGTTGCGGATCTCCGCCAGCTCGTCGTCCGAGAAGCTGCTGACCTCGGTGCCGCCGAGGTGATAGGTGCCCCGGGAAGGCGTGTCGAGGCACCCGATCACGTTCATCAGGGTGGACTTGCCCGAGCCGCTCGAGCCCATGATGGCCACGTACTCGCCCTTGTGGACGGCCAGGTCCACCCCCTGCACGGCGGGGACGGTCTCGGCCCCCACCTCGTAGATCTTGTGCAGGTCCTTCAGGACGATGACGGGTGCGGCGGCTGCGGACGTCGTCATGCTAGATCCGCCAGGCCGACCGGCCCACGGCCCGGTGCAGCTGGGACTGGAAGATGAGGAAGTCGCACATGGCCTGGACCTCCTGGGCGCGGCTGTTGGCCAGGTTGACCTGGGCCATGATCACGTCCAGGGTCGTCCCGGCGCCCACGCGGAAGCGCTCCTGGGCCAGGCGCAGCTCCTCCTTGGACTGCTCGATGGTCTCGCGGCTGACGTTGACCCGCTCGCGGGCCTCCACCAGGGAATTGTGCAGCTGCCGGACCTCGACCTGGGCGTTCAGACGGGCCTGTTCCAGCTGGTATTCGGCGATGCGCGCGTTGGCCTTGGCCTGGGCGCGGCCGTTGATCGTGCGCATCCGGTCGAAGACGCTCCAGGAGACGCTGTAGCCCCAGCTCAGGTTCTCGGATTCCTGGGCGCCGAAGCGGTAGGGCGACTCGTTCTTGGAACGGCTGTAATTGGCCGAGAGGTTGACCGAGGGCCACAGCCCCGCGCTCGCGGAGGTGATGTTCTTGCGGCGGGCCTCGAGGGTGTGCTGGCTGCTCGCGAGGTCCAGGCGGTTGGCGAGGGCCTCGTTGTAGAGGTCCTCGACGGAATCGATCGCGAAGTCGGTGGCGAGCACCGAGGGATCGATGTCGAAGGTGGCGGCCAGGGGCTGGTTCATGGCGAAGGCGAGGTCGGCGAAGGCCTTCTTCACGTTGTTCTGGGCCACCACCAGATCGAGCTTGGTGTTCTCCAGGCGCACCCGCTGCTGCAGGACGTTGCTCTTGGCGGCGCTCCCCAGGCGGAAGTAGGTCTCGGTCCGTTCGAGCTCCTTGGCCGCCTGCTCGCGGGTCTCCAGGGCCACCTCGGCCAGCTTCTGGTAACGCAGGAGGTTGAAGTAGGCGGTCACGACCGACTGGATCACCTGTTCGCGGGTGTAGCCCAGGTCGGCTTCGACGGCCCTCAGGTTGTGCTTGGCAGCGCTCAGGTTGGCGAACTTGGAGAAGCCGTTGAACAGGTTGAGGGAAGCCCCGCCGGACCAGGTCCCGGAACTGCTGATCACCGTCTCGTCGGCCGTCCCGCCCTCCTGCGTCATGCGGGCGAGCCAGGCCGTCGAATCGCCGGCGGAATCGAAGGTGAAGTACTGCTCGTCGAAGGATGTGAACTGGGTGAGGTCGAAGTCCGTCCGCTCGCTTTCGCCCCAGTTCCGGTTCAGGGAGATCTCGGGCAGGAAGGCCCCCTTGGCGGTCGAGACGTCCTTGCCGGCGATGAAGCGCTGCTCCTCGGCCATCAGCAGGGTCGGGCTGTTGTCGAGGGCGAGGCGGATGCATTCGGGCAGGGTCAGGACCCGGCCGGATCCGGCGTCCGCATCCTGGGCGACGGCGGCAGGCGAGCCGCAGAAGGCCAGGCAGGAAAGGACCAGCCAGGCAGCGAGCGAGGGGCGGGGACGGTCAACCATACGGTACGTTCTCATCTTCTTCTCCCGGATTGAAGCGGCGCCGGCGGCGAAGCCGCCGGGGACCGCGAACATCCTGCCGTTCGTGCGGAATCATACCCCGGGCGCCCGGGGAAGCCAATCAGGAAACGCCTGGATCTACGCAAACCAGCGGCCATGGTTGCAGCGCCAAAGACCGCGGCCGCATCACCAAGGACGCGGCCGCAGCGGAAAGGTTCCCCGCGAGGGATCAGTTGAGGCTGAACTTGAAGGGCAGGGCCATCCAGGCCTTCACCGGGATGTTGCGCTGCTTGCCCGGATTGAACTTGCACTTCCGGGCGGCGGCCAGCGCCTCCTTGTCGATCAGCGGGTTCACTCCCTGCAGGAGCACCGCATCCCGGACGCTGCCGTCGGGCCCCACCAGGACCTTGACCAGCACGGTGCCCTCGATCTGGGCGCGGCGGGCCATCTCCGGGTAGAAGGGCTTGGCCCACTGGGCGATGGTGGGCTTCTCGGAGGACGCGACGAAGCCCTCGTCGCCCCCCAGATCATAGGAAGGCATCGAACTCGTGATGGCGGTGTTGAGGTCCATCAGGGTGTCGGCGATCTCGACGTCGTCGGCCACCTCGTCGTCGGGTGCGGCTTCGATCACCTTCGGCGGCGGGGGCGCCTCGACCGGCGGGGGGGGCAGCTCGATGACCTCCTGGTCCTCGATGTCCACCACCTCGAACTCCTCCTGGCGCAGCTTGTAGGGATTGGGCACGTAGTTCGGGCTGACCAGGAAGCCGATGAGGGTCAGCAGGACGGCGATCACGGCTGACCAGCGCAGGTACTTGGGGTACTGCTGCTTGAACTTCTCGTTGGCCGAGAGGCGGATCGGGCTGTCCACGGACTGGCTGCTCATGACGCTCCTAGAACTTGTGGCCCGGCTGGGATTCGATATCGTTGTTGAAGAACACGCGGACCGCGTTGACCTCCTTCAACTCCTCCATGACGTCGCTGACCAGACCGTAGTTGGCGTACGTGTCGGTCTTGAAGGCGACCACCAGCTGGGGGTTCTCGCTGATCTTCTGGCCGATGATGTCCGTGATGTGCTTGACCTGCACCAGGCGGTCGTCGATGCTGATCTGTCCGACCCGGTTGATGTAGATGTTGCTCACCAGCTCGCGGTTGACCTCTTCACCCGCCTCGGCCCGCGGCAGCTCGACCGGCAGGCCGCTCTCCTCGCGGAAGATCGTGGTCACCATGAAGAAGATCAGCAGCAGGAAGGCGATGTCCCCCATGGACGAGGTCGGGATGAACGTTTCCTTCTTCGTGTTGCGATTGAAATCCATCTCCGCCTCCTCCCTACTTGTCCGCGGTCTTCAGCGAGACCTTGGTCGCGTTGGCCAGCTTGAGCTCGTCCAGGCAGGCCACCATGTAGCCGTAGTTGGCGTCCGGATGGACCTTCAGCAGCACCACCAGCTTGGGGTTGGCGAAGATCCGGTCCTCGATGGTGTTCTTGATCTGGTTGATCACGATGGGCTTGTTGTCGAGCGTCACCGAATTGTCCGCATGCACGAACAGGGTGGCGATGTTGCTCTCCTTGACCTTGACGCTGTCCGACTTGTCCTTCTGCTTGCCGGGCAGGACAAGGGTCAAGCCCTGCTCGGCGGCGAAGATCGTCGTGACGATGAAGAAGATCAGCAGAAGGAAGGCCACGTCGCTGGTGGATGCCATGGTGATCTCACCCAGCGCGCCCTTCTTCTTTTTCTTCATGAGGCCCATGTGCCTTCATCCTTCCCCGCCCCGGCCGCAGGCCGGGGAGTGGCGGCCGGTGCTAGCCCTTCATCCGCTCGAGTTCCTCGATCAGTTCCGCGCTGGTCTCCTCCATCTCGATCACGAACCGGTCGATGGTCGAGACGAAGTAGTTGTAGCCGATGGTGGCCGGGATGGCCACGACCAGACCGGTGGCGGTGGTGATGAGGGCCTCGGAGATGCCGGAGGCGACCAGCTTGGCGTTCACCTGCTCGCTGGCGGCGATGGCCTCGAAGGCGTTGATCATTCCGGACACCGTGCCGAGGAAGCCGATCAGCGGGGCGATGGTGGTCACGGAGGAGACCCAGATCAGGCCGCGCTCGAGGAACGACATCTCGATGGTGCCGGCCGTGGCGATGGCCTTCTCGACGGCGTCACGGCCCCTGTCGGCCTTCTGCAGGCCCGAGTACAGGATGGCGGCGATGGGGCCGCGCACCTTCTGGCACTCCTCGCCGGCGGCCTGGACGCCGTCGTTGCGCAGGGTGGTGATCACGGTGCCGATGAGCTTGCGGGTGTTGACCCGGGCCCGGTTGAGCGTCCACAGGCGCTCGATGAGGAAGACGAAGCCGACCAGGGCCACGATGAGGAGCCACCACATGAACTGGCCGCCCGCCACGAACAATTCGCCGGCGCCGGTCTTGCCGATGGGGGACCTTTCCACATACCCCATCAGACCGCCGATCTCCTCCACCACGACCGGGACCTCCTTGAGGGAGTCCGCGGCGGCGCTGCCGAAGGCGAGGGAGTCGCTGGTGGCCTGGATCTTGGCGAACTTGTCTTCTCCCGGCTCTTCACCGGCGTCCTGCGCCAGGACGGAGACCGTCAGCGCCAGCGTGAACGCACAGGTGAGGAGGAGGAAAATGGCGTTTTTCAACGTACCGTGACGAGCCATTGTGCAAGTCTCCCTTTCCATGGATGGACCCTTGTAAAGCTGGTGCCGGGAGTGGTCGGCGCGCAGGTGGGGGCCGCCGTGCCACTACCAGTCGGGGCTCCCGCAGGAAACGGCGCAAATGCGCGCCGCCATGCCCCTTGATTCACCCGGTCAATGGAGTCTAGTCGCTTGATATAATTAGTGCAGGAGGGGGGGCCAAGTCAAACGTTTTCGTCGACTTCCCGCTCACTCGTCCCCCTGCATGACGTTGGAGGATTCGAGGACGTAATCCCCGGCTCCGGTGCGGTCCACGAACAGGAACCGCTGCCCCATCCCGCGCTGGGAGAAGCGGTTAAGGAACAAGTCATTACCGCCGTTGTGGTAGATCCACAATTCGAATGCGTAGGTGTGGGTCGCGGAGTACCGCTTCGCCCCCCGCTCCCTCTCGGCGTGGAAGGAATTGGGCATGGGCAGGCCGCCGACGGTGTCGTAGGGGTTGAGCGGCTCGGAGGTCCCCTCGGCCGGATCCCCCTTGGCCCAGCTCCCCTCCCGGTCGGGGGCGAACCGGTTGAACACCTGGATGCGCGCGTCGTCCTGGTCCATCTCGTTCATGGGCATCCGCTCGATCTTCAATTCGTCGGGCGGGCCGAGCATCAGGAACAGTTCGCCCCGGTCGTCGGCGGCGCCGAACTCGCCGAAGCCGCCCAGGAACTGGCGGACGTAGGCCAGCCGGTACTGGAACTCGAGATAGACCTCGTTGACCGGGTTGGTGGGGTCGGGGTTGAGCGCGTCCCAGAACTCGTCGAGCATCTTCTCCTGGACGGCGGGGCTGGAATCCAGGAACTGGTCCAGTTCCTTCCCCTGGAAGACCGTGCGGCCCTCGCCGAGGACCTGGTGGCGGTGCCGCCCCAGGTTGGCCAGCCGCCAGACCACGCTGAAGTCCCGGAGCACGCCCCGCCCCTGGCCGTCCAGGGGCGCCAGGCTCAACCGGTAGGGCCCCTCGGGCAGGAGGTTGACGTCAAGCTCGTAGAAGAGCCCGGCGGAGCGCCCGGCCACCAGGGCCAGCCGGCCCCGCTCGTCGATCCGGATGGTGTCGTTGACGACGAAATCCATGTCGAGGTTGGTGATCTGGACCCGCAAGTCGGGGGGATCCTGCCCGGAAGGGATGCCCCCCGCCTGGGGCCAGACGGGCAGGAACAGCTGGAGCCTGTCCTGCTGGAGGCCGAACCGCCGCGAGGGATGCATGTAGTCGTGCAGCCACCCGCTCACCGGGTCGGCCTTGGCGGCGTTGTCGGGGTTCCAGGACTTGAGGGGCGCCTGGGCCAGGAAGAGCGGATCCCCGAGGGCCAGCCCCCGCTCGGGGCGGGGCGATTCCTCGGCGTACCACAGCGACGCCGATTCGCTGCGGGAATTCTTGCGCGCCAGCTGGTTGTAGAGCCCGGTCCGCAGTCGGTTGACGTCGTAGATCCGGCAGGTGACCTTCCCGGTGCGGAAAGGAACGTCCTCGAGCACCACGCCGAAGATCTGGAACAGGGTCCGGGAGCCGGCGTCCTGGGTGGACAGGCCGGGGGTCCTGACCTGCCTCTTCTCCTCGATGATCCTGCCGTCCAGGGACTCCAGTTCCACCTCGACCCTGAGGCGACCCACCAGGCCCGAGGCCTCCTCCTCGTACTCCAGATCGGCGTTGTTGACCTCGATCAGCACCAGGACGTCGAGGCGGCCGTCGTCCCGCCACCGGTTGACGATCTCCACGTAGCTGTGGAAGTTCCCCCCGCCGTCGAGGGGATGCAGGACCGCGGCGGCCGCTCCGGGCAGGAGGAGCGCCGACAGGGCGGCCAGGATGGGGATGATGCTTACACGATCACGGCGGCAGGACTTGAAAGCCATGACCCGGCCTTTGCTGGAAATGACGCTCCGATCCCCCTCGACCGGTTCCCGCAGGGGCGGGACCTGATGATGTTACGGAATTTCCGGGCGTTTGGCCACCACTGATTGGCAAAAAACCGCCCCGCGGGTGCGGGGCGGTGGGGCAGACGGGGCAGCGTCGGCTCGGAAACGGAGGATTTCAGTAGGTCACCCGCAAGGTCACCCGGTGGACGTAGCCCAGGGCGTCCATGTCCACGGCGCTGTAGTCGGCCTGCAGGCGGGTCGACTTGCCCGACGTCAGGGCGGAACCGAACCCGAAGGCCAACCCGTCGGAGTCGTAGTTGATGTGATAGCCGCCGCGCACGAAGAACATCTCGTTCAGGCCGTACTCCGCCCCCACGTTGGCCCGCTCGAGATTGTCCGAGGGGTGCTGGAACTCGACGGCGACGGTCAGGCGCTGCTTGTCGTTCCTGAAGGCGTTGAAGCTGGAGCCGACCTTGAACATCACCGGCAGCTTCGATTCCCGCTCGTCGAAGGTGAACTTGCCGCCGAGGTTCTGGATGACCATGCCCAGCTTCAGGTCCTTGATGCCGATCCGGTACATGATGCCGAAGTCGAGGGCCCCCGTGTTGACGGCGGTCTCGGCCAGGCCCATGTGGAGGTAGTTCATGGTGATCCCGGCGGAGAACTTGTCCGTGAAGAACCGGGAATAGCTCAGCCCGAACGTGGTCGTCCCGGCGTCGAAGGTCCGGCCCGTTCCCTCGGGATTGTATGCGGTCCGTTCGAGCTGGGGATCCATCCAGAACGAGCGCACCGAGAAGGCGAAGGTCCCCGGAATGGAGCGCGGATTGAAGGCCAGGATGGCCGTGCTCAGCTTGGTATCCGCGGCCCAGGCCACGTGGTTCAAGGACACTTCGTTGCCCACAACGTTGACGAGCCCGCCCGGATTCCAGAACACGGCGGTGGCATCATCCGCAACGCCCGTGAAGGCTGAGCCCATACCGGTCGCCCTGGCGCTGACGCCGATCTTGAGTTCCTGACCACCGAAAGTACCGACCTTTGCGAACCCACCGGCCCCCAGGGCCAGGGTAGGCGCTGCCAGCAAAACGGCCGTCAGAATCGCGATGCGTTTCATGGAAACCTCCAGATCCGTCCGCAGACGGAGTTGACACCTATCTGCCCCAAGCATTGTAGCCCCTACCTGACGACTACGAACTTGCCGACGTAGTCCTCGAACCTATCGTCATCCGCCTGGACGGAGTACAGGTAGACTCCGCTGACGATTTCCTGTCCGTTGCGGCTCATGAGGTTCCAGCTGGTGTGGCCCACACCGCTGATCCCGTCGTGATGGATCGTCTGCACGAGGTCGCCGCTCACCGTGTAGATGCTGATCGTGTTGCGGGCCGCCGGCAGGTTGGTGAAGGTCACCCGCACGCCGGTGGGATCGTCCCCGTTGGGGAACAGTTCCTGGTATTCGCCCAGGGCCTCGCGCGTGGCCGGATTGGGGAACACGTAGATGTTCACCCCGTCCCTTTCCCGCTCGGCCGCCGTCTGCGACTTGGCGCCGGGAACGGTGTGGGAGAACGAGGAGCCGGGATCGCCGACCAGGCCGGGCCCGACGCCCCACTCAGGACCGATGTCCCAGTCGTTCTCCGGAGGCAGCATGGCCATGTCCGTCGCCGTCACCGAATAGAAGTAGATGAACCCGTTGTGGATCTCCCGGTCGATGTACTCGTAGTACTGGACGGCGTCCTTGCCGACGATCCCCTCCGCCAGGTTCTCCTCGCGGACGGCCACGGCGAAGAACGTGTCCAGCACGTCGGGATAGGATTCCCAGGGGATCAGGCCGCTGAACTCGGGGATCTCGGCGCCGTTGGCGTCCCGGAGCGGGGGCCGCTTCCGGATTTCGTAGTCGGGATCGTTGTCGATGATCTCCTGCATGGCCTCGGCCAAGCCGGCATACCGGGGATCGGTGAGGCACCTGGGCGTGTAGAGGATCGGGTCCAGCCCGGTGTTCGCCCCCAGGGGGATGGTGTCCAGGTAGGTGACGTTGTCCACGTCCCGGTGGGTGATGTAGTAGCTCTCCAGGTCGAACTCGTTGATGAGCTGCCACAGGGAGCTCTCGGGGCCGTTCACCAGCGAGGAGCCGAAGGGACGGTCCCAGTTGTCGGCGCGCCAGATCCGGTAGGACTCGAAGTCGACCCTCTGCAGCCGGATGTCGTTGGTGGTCTCGCTGATGTTGTCCCAGTAGACGTGCACCCGGCTGTCGGCGGCCCACAGCCGGAGCCCGGGCGGCGGCGGCGCCATCCCGACCAGCCAGTGGAGCTGGGTCTCGAGGCCGTCGACGCCGGTGCAGCCGGCGTAGGACAGGGCGTCGGGGTCGTTGCACTTCCAGCGTTCCTCGATGAAGTCCTGGGGACCGCAGAGGTAGCCCAGCTGGCGCGCGCACTCGAAGCAGTTGTCCAGGTTGAACATCGCGCACTGCTTGATCTCCCCGTCCACCTCGAAGTCGAAGAGGTCCTCGTCGGTGAGCCGCTGCTGGCTGACCACCCATTCGGCGTCGACGCAGGTGGTGTCCATGTAGTCCGGAATGAAGTTGTCGAACGGATTCTGTCCGCCGGAAGGGCTCTCGAAGTCCTGCTTGCAGAGCATGGTCTCCCGACCGAGCTGACCGGGGTTGAGCTCCTGGTTGGCATCGGTGATCACGGCGGTGACGTCGTCCACGAAGATCCCGTACCAGGTCAGGGCCGCCTCGGCGCAGTTGGCGAGCAGGCCCGGCCCTCCGTCGGCGTTGCCCAGGCCGGGTCCGCAGACCATGCCCACCTGGAAGTCGAGGCTTTCACCCGGGGCCAGGACCTTGAAGGGACCGGCCGAGACCAGGAACCGGAAGTCGTTCTGCTTGCCGGGCAGGGTGTTGTTGTCCCACTCCTCGCGGGGAGCGCTCAGGAGCTGGTAGCGCTCGTCGTCGTTGGTGGGGTCGCCGCCCTGCTCGAAGCTGGCGTTGCCGGCGAAGGCTTGGAACGTGCGCATCCCGACCGAGGTGGGCGCGCGCTGTCCCGAGGGGTCGATGTCGTGGCCGAGGAAGACGATGCCGAAGTAGCCCTCCATGCGTCCGGTCTCCGCCGCGTCGTACATGTAGCCGACCTGGATGGGCACGAAACTGCCGTCGGACGCCCGCACCAGGCCCGGATCGCCGTGGTTGTCGGGCCAGGAACCGGCCATGTCGTCGTCGGCGCCCCCGCCCTCGCCGCGCTTGCTGATGTCGCTGTCGGCGAAGAAGCCGATGTAGACCCGCTGGATGTCGGTCACGCCCACGTTGGTGATGGTGTACTCGAAGCCCACGAAGTCGTCGACCTGGTCGTTCTCCCACTGGTAGGACTGCTGGACGATCTCCAGGTTCATGGGAGTGTGGTCGGGGAAATTCTCCTGAGCCAGCCGGGTGTTGTCGTAGTTGGTCAGCACCATCATCTGGTTGCCGATCTGGGCGAAGTCCTCGTCGATCTTCCCGTCCCCGTCGTCGTCCTTCCCGTTGAGGATCTCCTCGTCGATGAGATCGTCGTTGTCGTCGTCCGGCCCGGGCATGGGCGCCCGCGCGCCGCTGGCCTCGATGTTGCCGGCGGGGCGCATCAGGACCCCGTCGACGGCCTCGTAGATGGTGGCCTCGAGCTCGTCCTGGGGGTAGATCTCGCTGCCCCAGCCGCCGGTGGAGACCAGACGCTCGCCGAGGACCACGCCGCCGACCCAGAGCCCGGCCGCCCAGATGTACTCGTCGCCCGATCCGGCGGGCCACTGGCAGGACGGCGCGTCCGACCACTGGGTCGCGCTGGAATACATGGAGCCGATCAGGCCCCAGTTGGTGATGTTGATCTGGACCTCACCGACGTTCATCACGTAGGAACCGTCGAGAATGAAGATCCCGTTGGGGTTGTACCCCATCTCGATCACCGGGTTCTCGAGGTCCATGACGGCCGCCGCGGGTGCCGCGAGGCAAACCACCAGCAAGAAGAGGGAGATCATGCGGACAGGAACAGGCCGCCGCCCCCATCCTCTCACCTGACTTCCATCGGTTCGTACCATCGCTATCCTTTCCTGACCGGGATCCCCGGGGATCCCGTTTTTCAGCCCCTGTTAGAAGTAGTAGCCGATACCCAGCCGGAACAGCCGATGCCGGCCGAAGGTCCGCGGATCGACGATGGGGATCCACTCGTCCTCGCCGTCGCCGTTGGCGTCCTGCAGCAGGGCCGCCCCGTACTTGCCCGTCTCGGTCAGGTAGCCGATCCCGAGGCTCTGCGCCCCGTTGATCATGCCGGGCACGATGCCGGCGCCGCCGGGCGCCTGGACCATGTCCTGGTTCAGCAGGTTCCACCCCTGAAGCTGCAGGGCCAGGCGCTTGCCGAACAGGTTGACGTTGCGTTCGAACTGCACGTCCAGGGAATAGGTGGCCGGCAGCCGCTCGCTGTTCTCGAGCAGGGGATCCTGCCGCTTGGCGAAGCGGTCGAAGGGGGTCCACGGGAAGCCGCTCCCGTAGGAGAAGGTGAAGGACGTCGTCCAGACGCCGGGTTCGGTGAACAGCAGCAGCAGGTTCAGGGTGTGCCGCTGGTCCCAGGCCAACGGGAGCTCCTGGTTGGGCAGGAACTCGAGACCCTCCGGGTTGGAGCCGAATTCGCTGTCCGAGGCCACGCCGTCGGCGAAGGCGTAGGTGTAGCTGAACGTGAACTGGTAGTTGTCGCTGTACCGCTTCTCGAGGGTCATCTCGATGCCGCGGGCCGAGGCGTAGGCCTTGTTGATGTACCGGGCCAGGGTCTGGCCGGTCTGCTCGTCGGTCACCTGGGTGGCGGCGATCAGGTCGAAGATGTCCTTGCTGTACAGCGAGAACTGGCCCGCGATGTGGTCGGTGAACTGGTGCTTGATGCCGGCCGAGTACTGGACGGTCATTTCCGGTTCCAGGTTCGGGTTGCCCAGGGTCCCGGCGTTGCCGACGGGGTCCTGGCTGGCGAACAGGAACTCCCGGCTGGGGAACTGGATGAACCGGCCGTAATGGAAGTGGAACCCGTCGCGCTCGGTGATGGGGAAGGCGAAGCCCAGCCGCGGCTGGAACGCCGTCTTGTACTTGGTGACGTTGCGGTTCACGTTCTCGTTGTTCAGATCGATGGAGGCCGCCGATCCCGGGGAGAACATGTCCCAGCGCAGGCCGTAGTTCACGACCATGCCCTCGTATTCCCACCGGTCCTGGAGGTACCAGTAGCCCTCGGGATTGTAGGTGTGGAACACGTTCCGGTTGGCGCCCTGCGACCACTCGTCGGTGAACCGGCTCTGGCGCATGACCGCCGGGGAGGCCAGGAAGTACCGCTCGAGGTCGTTGTAGCGGACCCCCGCGCCCGTCTCGACCAGATGCCCTTCCCAGCGGCTGCTGACCAGCTCGAAGGCCAGGCTGTAGGTCCGGCTGTACTCCTCGCCGTAGAAGTTGTTGTCGCTGGTGGTGACGAAATACCCGTTCAGCGGATCGGAGTAGTAGTCCGTGCCGGCCAGGTAGATGCGCTGCTGCCCCGAGAACAGGCCGGGCGACCAGATGCCGCCGTGGTTGTACTCCCAGGGATCCTTGCCCTGGACGTCGCTCCGGGTGTCGAAGGCCACCAGGCCCAGGCGGACGGTGTAGAACGTGGTCTCGGTCAGGTTCTGCCGCCAGACGACCTTGGCCACCTGGCCGATGCTCCGCGTGCGGGTCAGGTTGTCCGCAGAGTTGAAGGGGGTGTAGGAGCTGTCCGCCTCCACCGTCGAGAACGCCGAATAGGGGTACTTGTACCCGTCGTACTCGGCGTGGGCCACGACGGTGTAGATGCGGTTGTCCACGGCGCTGCGGACGTCGAGGATCGGCAACGCCACCCTCAGCTCGCTGGAGTTGCGGGCGTCGACCACCATGGCCGTCCGCGCTGTCGCCAGCATGCTGTCGTACCAGGGCCCGTAGTACACGGGGACCATGCGGCCGGTGGCGAACCAGTCACCGAACGTCGACCGGTAGATGACCTCGGGCATGTAGAGCACCCGCTGGGCGTAGCCCTCGACGCTCCAGTTGGGACGGTAGCCCTCGTTGAAGGAGGTGGAGTAGGAATACTCCGCGGTGATCTTCTTGTCCGGGGCGAAGGTGTAGGCCAGCTTCGCCGAACCGCGCGCCGAGTTCAGCTGGCGCCGCCGGAACTTGAACAGGGTCGTGTCGCCGATCTTGACCTTGTACTCGGGACGGTGGGCCACCGAGGTGTTCTCCGTGTCCTCGAAGGCCAGGTCGCCGGCGAGGTAGTAGGTCAGGCCCTTGATCATGGAGGGCCCGCCGAAACCGTACTCGAAGCGGTCGTAGTTGGTGTAGGTCTTGTCCTGGCGGCCGAAGTCGTCGGTCAGGAACCGGAATCCGCCGCCGAACTTCTCCCCGCCCTCCTTGGTGGTGATGTTCACCACGCCGGAAAGGGCGTTGCCGTACTTGGCGTCCAGACCGCCGGTCACCATGCTCATGTTGTCCACGGCCAGCGAGGAGACCTCGAGCGACCCGGTGCCGAGGGGATTGTCGACGGCGACGCCGTCGATCTGCATCGAGACCTCGCCCGAGCGGCCGCCGCGCACGTAGAGCTCACCCGCACGCAGAACCACGCCGGCCTGCTTGGAGAGGGCGTCCTCGACCGAGTCGATGGCGTACTTCTCGAAGGTCTCGCTGCTGACGGTGTGTTCGGTGACCGCGCTCTTGACCTCGACCATGTACTCGGCGCCCTCGACGTCGAAGGCCTGCAGGGTCTCCACGATGACCGTCTCGAGGACGAAGGTCACGGTCTCGTAGTCCCCGGCATTCAGGGTCACGGTCTTCTCGACCGGAGCGTAGCCGAGGTAGAGGACCTTGATGGTATAGGTGCCCGGAGGCATGCCGTTGAAGTAGAAGACACCGCCGCCCAGGGACATCGTACCCCGGGTCGTTCCCACGAGCAGGACGTTGGCGTAGTCGAGAAGTTCCCCGGTCTCCCCGTCCTTGATGATCCCCTTGATGGTGGCGGCGGGCCCCTGGGCCCGGACCTCCCCCGGGTTGATCGCCACGGCCAGGAGCAGGAAGAGACAGAACGACCAAAGCCACTTGATCCGGTGGTGCCGGAGCATACGTGAGCTCCTTTCCGAGGGAACTAATCCGGCCGAATCGGGGTCCCACAGGGAACCTTGGGAATGCTTTCTATAAGTGTGCACTGAACCTTGCCGGGCAGTGTGGGGTGCCTGATTCCAAGGGCGTTTCCGCCGATTTCACAGCGTGCTGGCAACCGCGCCCCTGAGTGCCGGGGAACCCGAGCCGCAACTGGTGTTTGAATATAGAGATTGCCCCATATCGTGTCAATAAATTGTGCGGGAACATAATATCAAGCATCGACGCCGCGAACGAAATGCCCCGGCCCCACTTCGACCAGGGGCGGCAACTCGTTTCCATAAGGAACCTTGGGGGATCCGCGGCCCGGGTCCGCCATTCCCGACAGCAGCGCCGCGGTGGCCGGATGCAGCGGCAGGGCGTCGGCCGGGAGAATCTCCAGCAGAACCCCGTCGTCCATGACCAGGACGCGCTCGCAGCGTCGGCGCAGCATCCCCAGGTCGTGGCTGATGACCAGCAGGGCCAGACCCCGGGATTCCTGCAGGCGCGCCAGCAGATCGAGGATGCGGTCCTCCCCCGGCCGGTCGAGCTGGCTGGTGGGCTCGTCGGCGATCAGGACCATCGGATCGGCGGCGAGACAGCGGGCCAGAGCCACGCGCTGCCGCTGGCCTCCGGACATGGCGTGCGGGAAGCGCCCGGCCGCGCCGGGGTCCACTCCCACCTCCGCCAGCAGCGCGGCGGCCTTCCCCGGATCCCCGCCCGCCGCCGCCTCGGCCAGGGCGCCGGCCACGGTCTGCCGGGGATTCAGGCTGTCGCCGGGATCCTGGAAGAGCATCTGGACCCTGCGGCGGGCCGTGCGGAATTCGCGTCCCCGCAGCTCGAGGAAATCCCGATCCCCGAGCCGGAGCGTTCCCGCGCAGGGATCCAGGTGCCCGGCCAGGCAGCGGGCGAAGGTGGACTTCCCGCAACCCGACTTCCCGGCCAAACCGGTGGCGGAACCGCGCCACAGATCCAGGTCCACCCCGCGCACCACCGGCCGTTCCGCGCCGGCGCCGTACCCGGCGACAAGGCCGCGGGCCGAAAGGACGGGCGCCTCGGTGTGCAGGGGCTGGGCCGCCCGCACGGCGACCTCGGGGCGCGGCGGGCCGGGCGGCTCGCGGCGCAACCTCCCGTCCTGGAGGCGCCACGTCCGCCCGCCGATGCGCGCGGCCAGATCGTCCTGGTGGGTGACCACCAGCAGGGCCATGGCGCGGCGGCGGCCCAGATCCAGCAGGAGGTCGGCCAGCGCGTCGCGGTTCATCGCGTCCTGGGCCGAGGTGATCTCGTCGGCGATCAGCAACCGGGGATCGCACGCCAGGGCCCCGGCCAGCAGCGCCCGCTGCCGCATGCCTCCGCTCAGCTGGTGGGGAAAGCGCCGCAGGATCGTCTGCGGATCCTCCAGCTTCACCTCCTCCAGCAGTCCGATCGCCCGTCGCTCGGCCGCCGCCCCGGCCAGTCCCCGGTGGCGCCCGATGATCTCGGTCAGCTGGCCGCCGATGGTGCGGACGGGATTCAACGCCGTCAGCGGTTCCTGGAGCACGAGGGTCATGCCCCCGCCCCGCACCGGCCGCCAGTCGCGTTCGCTGCGCAGGCTCCTGCCCATCCAGGCGATCGATCCGGACCACACCGCTCCCGCCGGCAGCAGGCCCATGACCGCGCGCATCAGGAGGCTCTTGCCCGCCCCCGACGAGCCGATCACGACCGCGGTCTCCCCCGCCTCCAGGGCCAGGTCGACGCCCGCGAGAACCGGCTCGCCAGTCGGTCCGTCGAGGCGGTGGAATCCGACCGCGAGGTTCCGGGCCTCCAGCAGGGCCTCACCCATGGCGCGCCTCCCTGCCGCGGCGAGGATCCAGCCGCGTTCTCAGGCCGTCCCCCAGCAGGTTGTAGCCGACCACCGTCAGCGCGATGGCGAGGCCGGGGAAGGCGGCCAACCACCAGCCGTCCAGCAGGTGGTCCCTGCCCTGCTGGATCATGACGCCCCAGCTCACCGACGGGTCCTGGACGCCCAGACCCAGGAAGCTCAGGAAGGATTCGGCGAGGATGACGCCTCCGACCCGCATGGTGGCGGCCGCCACCACCGTGGGCAGCAGGTTGGGCAGGACGTGGCGACCCGCGATCTGCAGGCCCGTCAGCCCGAGTCCGCGGGCGGCGGCGACGAAGTCCCGCTCCCTGAGGCTCAGGGCTTCGGCCCGCACCAGGCGGGCCACCGGCATCCAGCCCGAGAAGCCGAGCACGACGACGATCAGGCCCACCGACGGCCGCAGCACCGAGACCAGCAGCAGGATCAGGAAGATCCGGGGAAAGGCCAGGAAGAGGTCGGTCGCCAGCATGAGGGCGCGATCCAGCCGCCGCGGCCCCAGGCCCGCCAGCAATCCCACGGTCGTGCCCAGCGCGACCGAAACGGCCACGGCCAGCCACCCGATCACCAGCGAGACCCGGCTGCCGTGCACCAGGCGGGCCAGGACGTCGCGCCCCAGCAGATCGGTGCCGAGCCAGTGGGTGGACGAGGGGGGAGCGAGCCTCGCCCCCTCCTCGCCGAGAGCCGAGGGATCGCCGGGAAACAGCAGGGGGGCGGTCGCGGCGATCAGGGCCAGGAACAGGCAGATCACGAGTCCCGGACGCAGGGCGGGATCCCGCCACCACGAGTCGGACCGACGGGTCATGGGGACCTCCGCCGGCGGCCCTGCAGGTCGATCCTCGGGTCGAGGGCCTGGTAGAGGACGTCGGCCAGGAGGGAACCCAGGACGACCAGGGAGGCGGCCAGGGAACTCGTGGCCATGATCACCGGGTAGTCGCGGGCCCGGATGGCCTCCACCGTGACGCGGCCCATCCCGGGCCAGCCGAACACCACCTCGACCACCACGGCCCCCCCCAGCAGGAAGGGCAGGTAGAGGCCGATCTGGGTGGCGACGGGCAGCAGGGCGTTGCGCAGGGCGTGCCCCCACAGCACCCGGGCGAAGGGAAGGCCCCTGGCCCTGGCGGTCAGCACGTAGTCCTGGCCCAGGGCCTCCTCCAGGGAGGCCTGGACGTAGCGCGCCGTGCTCATGAAGGAGCCGAGGGCGAGGACGCAGACCGGCAGGACGAGATGCCGGACCAGGTCGGCGAACCGGGCGGGCCCGCTCATGAAGGCCGCGTCGGGCGCGGACATCCCCCCGGCCGGCAGCCAGCCTAGCCAGCGGCTCACCACGAGGATGAGCATCAGTCCGAACCAGAAACCAGGCAGGGAATACAGGGTCAGCCCGGTCAGCTTCACGGCCCGGCCCCAGAACCCGTCCTTCGAGACCGCCATCACCACGCCGGCCCCGAGGCCCAGGGCCAGGTGCAGGGCGAAGGCCACGGCCGTCAGGAGCAGGGTGGCCGGAACCGCCTCGCCCAGGATGTCCGCAACCCCCCGCTGCTGGCGCAGGCTGGTCCCCCAGTCCCACCTGGCGACGCCCGACAGCCACCGCCCGTACTGACGCCAGAGGGGTTGATCCAGGCCCAGGCGGTGCCGCACCAGTTCCCGGTCGGCGCCCGACATCTCGGCCGAGGCCACCTGGTCGAGGGGATCGCCCGGCGCCAGGCGCACCAGGAAGAAGACCAGGGACATCAGGGTGAGGACGAGGATGAGGGACGAGCCCAAGCGACGCAGGATCCAGTACTTCATGAACACCTCGGGTGGCGGGTGGACGGTCCGGTGATAGTAGAGACCCATCGTCGCCCCGGTCAAGCCCGTGCATGTTGCAGGTTGCAACCGCGGGCCGGCGGGGCGGGCCCGCGGCGCGCACCCTGCATGGCCTATCGCGTCGCGTCGTTCCGGCCACGGACCCGTCGGATCTCCCGGTTTCCCGGCGTACCCCATGATTTCCCCGGATGCCCTCATCAACCGAAAGGGAGCGCCCGGACTGGAACGGAACTTTCATGGGCTGCCTCGGAATGGTCATCCACCTCTCGAAAGGAAACCGGATGCAGCCGGTCAAAATCCGCAAGCCGCTGACGCTCAGACTCCTGGTCCGGGGGATCCTGGTCCCGCCCCTCCTCCTGCTGGCGGGGGCCTGCGAAATCAACAGCCCCCAGCTGCCCAGTTTCGATACGACCGTCACCATGCCCCTGGGCCTGGAACGTTTCGAGATGGCCGAGATCGTCGAGGACGACGACAGCCTGGTCATCGGCCCGACGGGCGGCGTCCTGTTCCGGACCACCGGGTCGCCCGACACCCTGGCCTTCGACCACGACCTGGCGGCCGATTTCCCGGCCCAGGCGGTGCGCCAGGACATCGGGAACTTCCGGCTGGAGGATCCGGATCCCGTCGCCTCGGAATATCCGCTGACCGAGGCCTGGGCCCCCGCGGCCGGCCTGGCCGGGTCGGAGACCGAGGTGCCCTCCTTCCCCTTCGACCTGACGAGCGATCCCCAGGACCTCGGCGGGATCGAGGAGTGCCACCTGGCCGCAGGGGATCTGGACCTGACCATCACCAACGGGTGGCCGGTCCCCCTGGGAAACGACGCCGACCCGCTGGAACTCCTCCTGGAGGACCCGCTCGACGGCTCCCTCATCCTCGCGGTCACGATCGGCCAGGTGCCCGCCCGGGCGGAGTCGACCCTCCCGGTGCCCCTGGGCGGCAGGACCGTACCGGGGACGCTGCGCGTGCGCATCCGTGGCGTCTGCCCCGGATCGGCCGGAACCCCGGTCCTCGTCGCAGGCGACGAGATCCTGGGAATCGCGGCGGCCTTCACCGGCCTCGAGGCCCAGGGCGCCGTGGCGGAGCTCCCCGCCCAGGAGTTCCTGACCTCCTTCACCACCGCGCTCCCGGTCGACGACGAGGTGCTGCAGGGCGTCATCGCCGCCGGCGACCTGCTTTTCGACCTGGCCAGCACCCTCCCGGTCCCCGTCGAGGTGACCATCGCCTGGGACCAGGTGCGCACCCCCGCCGGGACCCCGCTGACCGCAGTCGCCGACGTGGCCCCCGGCGATCCCGTCCGGCTGACGATTCCCTTCGCCGGCTGCACCATCGGGGACGGGACGGTCCCGGTGGACTCCCTGACCGCACGCATCGTTTCACGAACCCCGGGAAGTGAGGGGCAGGCGGTTACCCTGACCTCCACCCAGGGATTGACGGCCGACCTCAATCCCGGGGTTCTCCTCCTCGCCAGCCTGACGGGCTGCCTGGCCGCCGATTCGGTGGCCCTCGATCCCCTGCACGAGTCCATCGAGTATCCCGAGGACAGCGACGGCATCCTGTTCACCTCGGCCCGGCTGGTCATCGACGTGGACAACGCCGCGGAGATCGGCGCCGACCTCGACCTGGTGATCATGGGCTCGCCCGAGGACGCGCCGCCGGTCTTCCTGGACGTCCGCCGGCGCCTGGAACCCGCAAGGGACGGCGTGGTCAAGACCCGGATCGTCCTGGACGGACTCAACAGCGGCCTGGTCGACTTCCTCAACCAGCGCCCCGTCGTGCTGACGCTCACCGGGTCCATCGAGACCGGCGGGAGCGGATCCTGCGGCACCATCAAGACCGGGGACCATGCGATGGTGGGCTGGGAGCTGGAGGTCCCCCTGGAGATCATCCTCGGCGGGACGGTCGTCACCGGCGACGCCAAGCCCCTGGACCTGGACGAGGACCTGCGGGACAGCATCTCCACCCACGCGGGGGGCGCGGTCTTCTCCGCCGAGGTGACCAACCACCTGCCCTTCGCCGTGGAACTGATCCTCCTGGCCGGTCCGGATCCCGGAACCATAGATTCCGCCCCCGACCTGGTGATCGGCCCCATCGCCATCGCCGCCCCGCCGGTGGACCCGCTGACCGGCCTGGTTCTGCAGAGCGCGACCAGCCGGCCCCGGATCGTCCTGGACACCGCCGCCGCGCGGCTCTTCGGCCAGCCCGGCCTGCACACCCGGATGAAGGTGACCCTGCCCGCAGGCGACGGCGAGGTCGTCCGGGTCATGGGCGCCGACTACCTGGAAGTCCGCGGCGTCGTCGAACTCGACGTCCGCATCGACGAGGATCTGTGATCATGGAACCACGCGCAACGTCCACCCGTTTCCCCTCCCTCCGGCGAACCGCCTGCCTGCTCGTGGCCGCGATCCCGGTCTTCGTCCTCGCCGGAACCCCGGCCACCGCCTTCGCCCAGGGATCGGTCCGGGCCTGGGGCATGGGCGGCGCCCTCACCGCCGCGTCCCGGGGACTGGAGGCGGTCGAGTTCAATCCGGCGAACCTCGGCTTCAGCGAGGGCAGCAGCCTGGGCCTGGCGGGCGCCGCGGTCACCGTGGGCAACAACTCCCTCAGCCTGGAGCACTACAACGAGATCACCGGATCCCACCTGGATGCCGCCGCCAAGGACCGCCTGATGGGGGACATCCCCCAGGGGGGCATGACCATGGACGCGGACGTGCGGGTCTCGACCCTGGGTTACCAGTGGGGGAACCTGGCGTTCAGCCTCGGAGCCCTGGGGCAGGGCCGCGGCAACCTCGACCGGGACTACTTCGACCTGGTCCTCTACGGCAACCGCCTGGACACCAGCGTGGACTTCAGCAACACCTGGGGCGGTGGTTATGCGGTGGCGACGGCCACCGGCTCGTGGGGATTCACCCTGCATGAAGGCGACCGGAACGCCCTGGCGGCGGGATTCAACGTCCGTTACCTCCACGGCATCTACGAGATCCACGTGGACGAGGCCTTCGGCCGCCTGGACACCATGCTGGACGCCATCGACGGCCAGGCCTTCGTCTCGACCCTGAGTTCGGAGGGGGGCCGGGGCCTGGGCATGGACGCGGGGATGGCCTGGAAGGCCGGCGCCTGGGACTTCGGCCTGACGGTGGAGAACCTGGTCTCGAGGATCGCCTGGGACACCGCCGTCGTCCAGGACACCTACCTGGTCACCGCCTCGCAGGTCACGCTGCTGGACGGGGACCTGGACACGGCCTTCACCGACGAGCACCTCTCCCGTCCGGCCGACGGCTACGCGACCAGCCTTCCCCGGAGCGTGCGCGCGGGCGCGGCGCGCCGGCTGGGATCATGGCTCGCGGCCTGCGACGTCGGCTACCGGGGATCCCCGGCCGAGGGCGGGGATCCCACCGCATCCGTCCACGCAGGCGGAGAGTGGCAGGGATCCCGGCTGCTGCGGCCGCGGCTGGGCCTGTACGCCGACGACCGGAACGGCCTGGGCGGATCGCTGGGTCTGGGGATCACCCTGGGCTCGTGGCGCCTGGACACGGCCGCCACGGCGCAGGGCGGGTTCCTGCCTGACAAGGCCCGGGGCCTGGGCCTGGCCGTGGGATCGTCCCTGGTCTTCTAGCCAGTCTCAGCGGGGATCGAGGCCGAAGGTGGAGGCGAAGGCCTCGACGAGCAGGCCCGCCCAGGCGTCGTGGCGGGCCTCGGTCGGATCGACCCCCAGCAATTCCCCCAGATCGGTGGTCACCGCAGCCAGTTCGGCCACCAGCCCCGGCGCGGCGGCGCCGCCCGGCAGGAACCGCACCAGGTCCCGGTGCCGCGGGCCCGTCAGGATGGATCCGTGCTGCAGGAAGACGCCGCGCTGGCGGCGCTGGGCGCTGCCGATGACCTTGCGCCCGCCCACGCGGACCTCGTGTCGCCCGGCGCTCTTGAAGCAGACCAGGCCGCGGGCCTCGGCGAGGCTCTCCCCCGTCGACACCTCCGCCTCGAGGCCCAGCGCGGCGAGGAAGGCCACCAGGGCCCGGTTGATGGCCATGTAGGCGTCGTGGAGCGAGGAGCCGAACAGAAGTCCCGGGGAGGTCCCCACCACCGCGTAGGTCAGTTCCTCGGCGTGGAGGATGGCCCGCCCCCCGGTCGGCCGCCGCACGAAGTCGAATCCCGCCGCCGCCGCCGCCGCCGCGTCGAAGCTCGCCTCGTCCTGGTTGTAGCCGATGGTCACCGCCGGGGGAGACCAGCGGTAGATCCGCAGGACGGGATCGTCGCCGGGCGCATGGTCCCGCAGCAGCGCGGCGTCCCGCTGCATGTTGACGGCGCCCTCGCAGGCGCCGTCCAGGACCACTCTCAGGATTCCGCTCATGGGTTCAACCGCAGTTGCAGGGTCCCAGCCAGGACAGGTCCGGCTGGCGCGCGGCCCTGGCCTCGTCCATCCGGCCCACCGGCGTGGTGTGCGGCGCCCCGTGCAGGACCTCGGGGTCGGTCGCCGCCTCGCGGTGGATGGCCCGCACGGCCGCGATGAAGCGGTCCAGGCTCTCCTTCGACTCCGTCTCGGTGGGCTCCACCATCAGGGCCTCCTCGACGATCAGGGGGAAGTAGATGGTCGGAGCGTGGACGCCGTAGTCCAGCAGGCGCTTGCCGATGTCCAGGGTCCGCACCCCGAACTCGTTCTTCCAGGACGCGCCGCTGGCGACGAACTCGTGCAGGCACTGGTCGGCGTTGGCCACCGGCAGGATGTCCCGGAGCTGCGACAGCAGGTAACGGGCGTTCAGGACCGCGCACTCGCTGACCCGCGTCAGGCCGTCCCCTCCGCACCGCAGGATGTAGGCCAGGGCGCGCAGGCAGACCCCCACGTTCCCGTAGTAGGAGTGGATGGCCGCACCGTCCCGACCGGGCAGGTTCTCCAGGGTGAAGCCGCCGTCGGCCCCCGCCGTGATCCAGGGCCCCGGCAGGAAGGGCTGCAGTTCGGGCGTCACGCAGATGGGGCCAGCCCCGGGGCCGCCGCCGCCGTGGGGCGTGCTGAAGGTCTTGTGCAGGTTCATGTGAACGACGTCGAAGCCCATGTCCCCGGGACGGACCTTGCCCATGATGGCGTTGAGGTTGGCCCCGTCCATGTACAGGCGGCCGCCCGCCTCGTGGACGATCGCGGCGATCTCCGTGATGTCGTTCTCGAACAGCCCCAGGGTGTTGGGGTTGGTGATCATGATGCCGGCGGTCCGAGGCCCGACCGCGGCGCGCAGGGCGTCCAGATCGATCCGCCCGTTGGCGCGCGACTTGAGGGTCTTCGGCTCCATTCCCGCGATGACCACCGACGCCGGGTTGGTCCCGTGGGCGGAATCCGGGATCAGCACCTCGGTCCGCTCCGGGTTCCCGTTGTGCAGGTGCAGGGCGCGGATCACGAACATGCCCAGGTACTCGCCCTGGGCGCCGGCGGCGGGGAACAGGCTGCAGGCGGCGAAGCCCGTGATCTCGCAGAGGGATTCCTCGAGGAGCTTCAGCGCCGCCAGCAGGCCCTGGACGTCCCCGACGGGCTGCTCGGGATGGAGGTCGGCCAGGCCCGGCAGGGCGGCGATCTGCTCGTTGAGCCGGGGATTGTACTTCATGGTGCAGCTGCCCAGGGGGTACATCCCGCGCTCGATGTGGTGGTTGAGATTCGAAAGCTGCGTGAAGTGGCGCATGACCTCCGGCTCGCTCAGCGAGGGGAAGTCGGCGGGCTCGGCGCGCCGCATGCCCGCCGGCAGGTCGGCCGCGACCGGCTCGCCGTCCCAGCGGGGGAAGGTCAGTCCGCGCCTGCCCGGCGCCCCCTTGGTGAAGATGCTCTCGGGCAGGCCGGCGTTCCAGCGGCCCGGCTGGACCATGCTCTCGTCGCTCATCACGCCCCCTTCCCGGCGCCGGCGAGGAATGCCTCGAGCAGGCCGCCGAACTCATCGATCTCCGCCGCGGTCCGTTTCTCGGTGACGGCGACCAGGAAGTCCCCGGCGGTGCAGCCCGGAACGTCCCGCAGGGGAATCCCGGCAAGCACCCCGCGCTCCCTGGCGAAGGCCAGGAAAGCCGCCGCGTCGCCGGGGACGCGCACCACCGTCTCGTTGAAGACCGGCCCGGGGAAGGGCAGGCCCGCTCCCGGGACGTCCCCGACCCGGCGCCGGAGCGCGGCGATCCTCGTGAGGTTGGCCTCCCCCAGGGCGTCCAGCCCCTCCTTGCCCAGCAGGCCGAGGTAGATCGTGGCCTTCAACGCATTCAGCCCCTGGTTGCTGCAGATGTTGCTCGTGGCCTTCTCGCGGCGGATGTGCTGCTCGCGCGTCTGCAGGGTGAGGACGTAGCCCATGTTCCCGCGGCTGTCCTCCGTCCGGCCGACGATGCGGCCGGGGATGCGCCGCTTGTGGGCGTCGCTGCAGGCCAGGAATCCCAGCAAGGGGCCTCCCCACGAGGTGGGGATGCCGAAAGGCTGGGCCTCGCCCACGGCCAGGTCGGCGCCGTACTCCCCCGGAGCCTTCAGCACCGACAGGCTGACCGGGTTGACGACCGCCACCAGCTGGGCGCCCGCCCCCTTGACGACGCCCGCCAACTCGTCGACCGGTTCGACCAATCCCAGGTAGTTGGGATTCTGGAGAGCCACCGCGGCGACGTCGCCGTCGAGCAGGGCCCGCAGGGCCCCGGGATCCGTGGTCCCCTCCGGGCCCACCGGCGCTTCCTTGACGGTGATCCCCTCGCCCCCGAGCATCGTCCGCACCACGCGGGCGTACCGCGGGTTCAGGGTCTGCGGCACCACGACGGTCTTCCTGCGACCGGCGGCCAGGGTCACCGAGAGGGCCTCGGCCAGGGCGGTCGCACCGTCGTACATGCTGGCGTTGGCCACCGGCAACCCCGTCAGGCGGCACACGAAGGATTGCCACTCGTAGATGGCCTGCAGGGTGCCCTGGGAGACTTCGGGCTGGTAGGGGGTGTAGGCCGTCAGGAACTCGCTGCGCGACACCAGGGCGTCCACGGCCGCGGGGATGATGGAGTCGTAGACCCCGCCTCCCAGGAACGACACGAGTTCCCCCTGGCCGTGGTTGCGGGCGGCGGCCTTGCGGAAGTAGCGACGGACCTCCTCCTCGCTCAGTCCGGCGGGCAGGTCCAGGGGACGCCGCAGCCGCACCCCGGCGGGCAGGTGAGCGAACAGGTCGGAGACGTCCGCGGCGCCGACGGCGTCCAGCATGGCGCGGATGTCCCCAGGTGCATGGGGAATGTACGGCATGGCCTGATCATCCCTCCAGCAGGTTCCGGTAGGCGCGGGCGTCCAGCAGGGCCTCGAGCTCCTCCTCGTTGCCGATCCGGACCTTCAGCAGCCAGCCCTCGTCGAACGGGTCGCTGTTGACCAGTTCGGGGTGGTCGGCCACGGCCTGGTTGACCTCGATGATCTCGCCGGACAGGGGGAGGTACAGGTCCGCCACGGCCTTGACCGATTCGATGGTCCCCACCGCGTCGCCCTGGTTGAATTCCGCACCCGTCTCGGGCAGCTCGACGAACACGATGTCGCCGAGTTCACCCGCCGCGAAGTCCGTCACCCCGACCAGGCCCACCTTGCCCTCGGCGTCGTCCTCGATGAGCACCCACTCGTGTTCCTGCGTGTACATCCGATCGTCGGGTACCATGTCAGCCTCCTGCGATGACTGCCTCAAGCGGGCAGGTTGCGGTCCGCCCGCGGATCGCCCTTGGTCCGGGCCTGGACGAAGGGAAAAGCCACGGCGTGGCAAGAGAGAGCGCGGCCGCGCACGTCCACGGCCAGATCGTCGGACCCGGTCCCGGATTCCACCAGGGCCAGGGCCAGGGCCTTCTTGAGGGTGGGACTGAAGGTCCCGCTGGTCACCTTGCCGACCGGCCGGCCGCCCTCCAGGACGGGGGCGTCCTGGCGCGCGATGCCGCGGTCGTCGAGTTCGAGGCAGACCAGCTTGCGCGGCGCCCCGTCCCGCTTCTGGGCGGCCAGGGCGTCCTTGCCGACGAAGGCGTCCTTCTTCAGCTTCACCGCCCAGCCGATCCCGGCCTCGAGGGGCGAGACGTCCTCCCCCAGCTCGTGCCCGTACAGGCAGTAGCAGACCTCGAAGCGCAGGGTGTCCCGGGCGGCAAGGCCGATGGGCTCGACTCCCAGATCACGGCCCGCGGCCAGGAGTTCCCGCCAGACCGCGAGCGCGTCGGCGTTGGGCAGGTACAGCTCGTAGCCGTGCTCGCCGGTGTAGCCGGTGCGCGAGACGATCCATTCGCCCCCCGGACCGTCCAGCAGGAAGGCGGTGTAGAAGTCCAGGGCGTCGACGTCGGCGGCGCGCCCCGCCAGCTGATCGAGGCGGCCCAGGAGCTCCCGGCTGTCGGGCCCCTGCACCGCGATCAGGGCCGTGGCGTCGCTGAGGTCCTCCATTTCGACGCCCGAGGCGGGCAGGCGGCCCCGGAGCCAGCCGGCGATCTTGTCGTGGTTGGAGGCGTTGCAGACCACCAGCCAGCGCTCGGCGCCCAGGCGGTAGATCAGCATGTCGTCCAGGACACCCCCGTCCTCGCGGCACATGGCGGTG
>JBFXKG010000019.1:0-88549 GCA_050174015.1 Candidatus Krumholzibacteriia bacterium | reverse complement strand
CTTCCGGCGAGCTTCCAGCTTCTCGGCACTGCCAGCAGGTCTTCCCATCGGTCCCCTCCTTGGAGGAGAGGATCGTACATCAAACTGGGGATAATGCAAGGCCTTTATTTATGCCGCGCTCAATAGGGGCGGGGACTGGGCCGCGCTGGCAGAACTACGTCCTCGAAAAGGGCGAGGGACTCGTAAGCCTTTGGAGGTCCAGGGGCGAAGCCGATTCTTCCGTGCTGCTTGTTCTTGGGAAGGGGTTTGATCCCCGAACGTGCCTGGGCGCGCAGACGCTCCTGGAAAGGGCAGGCATTCCCAAGTGTGACGCGATCGCCATCGAGCTAGATGAGGGAGCTAGCTCTCCTTCAAAAGCGCATAGTGAGTTAGTCAAGGCGAACTGGGCAGCGCTTGAGCGACTGATTGACGGGAAAGGCGTGCTGTCCACGCGAAAACTCAAGATGTGGTCCGAAGACGGAAGGCGGATTGGTTCCAGAAGTGCGGCCGGTCTGTTTGGCTCTCTCGAGGACTTTGCCGCTTACACAGACGTGGTGATCGACATTAGCGCACTTCCGCGGGCGGTATTCTTTCCCCTGATTGCGAAGGTACTGTACCTACTTGATCATGGGAGCGTTGCCCCCGGAAGGAAGAAGCCGAATCTCCACGTGTTAGTTGCGGAAGATACGATTTTGGATTGTCGAATCCGAGATGAGGGAATTGACGAGGCTGCTTCGTACGTGCACCCCTTCGGCGGACGGTTAGAGATGGAGGCGACGGCCGATCACCCGAGGGTGTGGATGCCGGTGCTGGGGGAAGGTCAAGGAACCCAGTTGAACCGAATCTACGATTTGGTGATGCCTGACGAGATTGCGCCCATACTACCCTCTCCCTCAGTGAATCCTCGGCGATCGGATGATCTCCTGTTGGAGTATAGAGAGCTTCTATTTGATCGCCTTAGAGTAGAGCCAAGTAACTTCATCTTCGCATCGGAGCAGAATCCGTTTGAGGTGTACCGTCAAATTAGGAGAGTGATTGTTCACTACCGAGAGGCGCTTGAGCCTCTAGGCGGATGTAAGGCCGTTTTGTCTGCACTCTCTACAAAGCTGCTGTCGGTTGGCGTGCTGCTGGTCGTGTACGAGCTCAAGGAGGCGAAGATAGACGTTGGAATCGCCCATGTGGAGTGCCAGGGTTACACCCTGAGAGCTGAGGACGGGTCGGGGAATGGGGATGCAGGCAGCGAGTTGTTCGATCTCTGGCTCTGGGGAGAATGCTATGAGTCATAGGGACCCGTTTAAGCTGGAAGTGCGGCGTCCTTCGGTTGTGGGCACAGGGCTCATCGCACTGGATGTGGTGGTAGAGTCGGAAGCGAAGCGTGACCCCTGGCTTTGGACTGGAGGGACCTGCGGGAATGTCCTCACGATCCTGAGCTATCTTGGGTGGGATGCTGCGCCTGTTGCGCGACTGAATGGCGATGCGGCATCCCGATGGGTCGAGGAGGATCTGGCTCGCTGGGGGGTCCGGCTCGACTTTGCGAAGACGAGTCCTGGGGCTCGCACGCCAATTGTCGTTCATCGGATTACGAAGAGCAAAGCCGGGGTGCCCTTCCATAGGTTTTCGCTGACATGTCCCAACTGCGGATCTTGGCTTCCGAGCTATCGGCCCGTCCTTGCGTCGGAGGCGGAGAGGTTGACATCAGAACTGGGAAGGCCAAGGGTCTTCTTCTTGGACCGGGTATCGCGTGGAGCCCTGATACTGGCCCAGGCCGCCATGGCAGAGGGAGCGGTGGTCATATTTGAGCCGGCCGGGCTGGGCGAAGCGCGGTTGTTCAAAGAGGCGCTCAAGATGGCCCACATCCTGAAGTATTCTCATGAGCGCGTGAGGTCCTTTCATGGCGTCGGAGATGGTGACGGGCCGCTTCTTGAGATCGAGACGCTCGGGGCGGAAGGATTGAGGTATCGAAGCAGAATCGAAGGAGCACTAACTAAGGGCTGGGAGAGACTCGATCCTTTTGATATTGGTGAGCTGAGGGATGCCGCTGGATCCGGAGACTGGTGTACTGCCGGAATTGTCCACAGCCTCGCACAGCAGGGACTCGCAGGGCTCTTGAAGGCAACGCGATCACGAGTTGAGGATGGACTACGATTTGGGCAAGCACTAGCGTCATGGAATTGCGGCTATGAGGGCGCCAGGGGTGGAATGTACGCTGTGGAGAAGAGGGCATTCAGACAACAGATCGAGAGCATCATCTCGCAAGATGGGACGAAAGCCCCGAGGCGTGAGATTCCTGCTGCAGCGATCCAGAAGGTGTTCGAGTGCATTTGTCCTGCGTGTATCGGCTCGAGGGGCCCTGGGCGGGGGAAGCGAAAGTAACTCGGTAATTGCATCTGGCCGGGCACCTCGTGCGAAGCACGATGCTTCTGGATACACTGGAGCGGCAAAAGAGGGCCGAGCGAGGCGGTGGGATGCCCGACGCATGTCATCACGACGCATGTCATCAAGTAGTCGGGCGATCACTATGAAGTGCTCGTCGAGACAGCAGGACTGCATACGCGCGGAGTTGTTTATTGGGATCAGTTACGCGGATGATGTGTCGCAAGTTGTGCTCAGTGACCAATGATCTGCAAACTGTATCGTCCATTGCGAGGATGTGGTTCCGGATTCGGGGTGCGAGGCGCAGCAAATTCATGACTTGGGTCACCCTGGCGCGCGTGATCCCCTCTCGACGGGCGATCTCGGCCTGGTCCGTGACGTCACCAGCGTCGATCTGCCGCCGCCACTCCTGGGCCGTCCTGAGAAGCTCGACAACCTTCGGGGTCCGGGGGGCCTTGGGCGGCTTCCGATTCCGGGCCTTTGCCGAGAGGGCGTTGACGGTCTGGTCAGGTGCCACCCGTCGTTTCAGGGCGCCCACGATCCCGGTCTGGAAGGCCCCCTTGGGCCCCAGGGCGATTTCCACCGTCTGTTCGCGGTAGGCGGCCACAGAGGCCCTATCCGCGCCTTCCTGGGCAATGTGGACGATCCGGAACCAGACCTCAGGCCTGGCCCATCCCGGCCGGCGGCGGTGTCGAGAACTGTTACGTTTGGGGAGCCAATCCTTTTTCAGCGGAATTCGACAGGCATATCGGTTAGCGGTGCGGCCCGGGGGCGAGAGCTTCCGGGTTTTTCGTTTATGCGCAGTTGTGGCAACGGGTTGGGCGGTCTTCGTGGGGGCGGTCGGATTCTCTGGTTTGGGAGTGAGAGTCCGGGGACCGATGGGAACCGTTAGGGGTCACGACCGGACCCCGTTGGGTGGCCGGAAAACTCTCGGTTTCTCTGTTTTACGACCCTCTCGGTTTTAGCGCTGGTGTTACGATTGCACACCCAGCCTGAATCAGCGGATACGGGAGAGGAATCCCGACTTACTTCTGAGGCGGTTGATAAGGTTATCGACAACTGCGGAGTCAATATTCAACTCACTCGCGACTGCCCGAATGTCTTGCAAGTGCTCTTCCTTCTTTTCCTGCAAGTCGGACTCGAACGTATCCAGAATTTCATTCAGCTTTTGCTCTGTCCATTCTTCCATTGGAAGTTGCTTTAGCTTCTTGACGATCTTGTCTCTAGCCTTTTCCGGTATCCAATTCACGAGGCCTTCGCATTCGGCAAGAGTCCTCACCCGTTCCTTAAACTGGTCTTCGGTCAAGGTGTCCGGAGCCCAGTCTTCCGTGCCGACTCTGGAGTAAAGCTTCCCTACTAGAAAGCCAAGCTTATGTTGAAACGGTTGGCTCAATTGTAATATTTTCGCATCAAGCAGGGTGTCGTAGTGGAGTTCGGACTTTACCGAAACTGAGAGATGGAGGAACGCACAACTGTCTTCGTTCAACCCGCTGTCGGGTTTCTCGTCCAATCCACTGTCAGGCTGTCGGTACAAGAAGAAGTATGAGTCAGCGTTGTTATTTAGAAGCCGTTCAACGAAATTCTCTGCCGCGCCTTTGCGCTTTTCAGAACAGAAGCCAAGTGCTCGCTCTACTCGGGAAGACATGAGATCTTGAACCAGCCTGGACAAGACGAGTGACATCGGGCGAACGGCGGCTAGAGCTATGTATCGAGAACTGCAGGGATTGTCGCCTCGTCGATGCAGATCGCAAGACTGCGTCAACACTATGAAGTGACTGTAATCCTGCTTTTTGTAGTAGTGCGGGTGTACCTCTTTGAGGATGGACGCGACGCCGTCCGTCTTGGCAATGACATCCCCTTGACAGAGTTGGGTTCTGTTTACGGTATCATATGTGAAGTGCATGGTTATCCGAAAAGCTTCTTGATTCGTTCTCGGGAATTCAGCGCAATGGTCGTACTCGCTTCAATGGTGTATTGAATCACAACGTGTCGAGCGGTTGAGCTGGGGTAGATGACACGCCGCGCAGCAACCGATCGTTCCGAGTTTTCAGTATCGACTTCACGCTCTGCGTCGAACGCGGCGACCTCGCCGAAGATCGCCTGGTCGCTGGAGGCACCTTCGCAGTTCGTCGTACTGCAGTCATCGAATCTAGTCATTGTCTTCCCCCATGGTGACTCCTGGATATCTGCCGAGTAGGCCTAATGCCAACGTGTGCATGGGCGCAACTTTATCGGCAATAGCGGCGCGAGCAGCGGCTCCCGTGGAGACGTTGTTGTGGAAGTTGAAATCAAACCGTATAGCCCCACGCTCATCAAGTATCGACTTGATGTGTATGGTATAATCCTCGTAGCGAACGTTTCTTTGAATCACAGAGCTTCCTACAACAGCCCCAGCGTCGGACAAGATGTTCATGTCCTCGCCATCAAAAAAGGCGAGCAGTTCGCGGCTCGGTCTTTCTTCGACATACATGAAGTTGACGCCTACGGCCGACAGTGGCGTGTGGCAAAGGGTCTCAAGAAGCTTGATGCAAATAGACTCGACCTTGGAGAGATTGTCGTTGTCTAGCGTAAGGGGCGCAACAACCAACCTGTTGTCGTTTACCTGAAGGGCGACGTTCTCAAAAACGAGCCGGGTTGGCATCGTCGGGTGGCCAACGGCGAATTCGATCCCGATATCCGTCGTGACCCCAAGTTGCGCCTTTAGCCAGGCAGGAGAAAAGATCGCCTTGTTCCAACTGCCTACAAGGACAACAGAAAAGCCGTTCGGGTCTGGGCGCATAAACCTCTCCTTGTAGCTGATATGAGATTCAAGAGTACTGAACGGGCGCCTGGTTTGCAAGCATTGGAGTGATACCACCTTACGCAATTGAAGTTCCTGTTATTCGGCCGGTTACCTATGCCGGCCTGTCCCTAGTCAAAACCCCATCCGCCAGACTCGGCAGACGCGACAGTTCGAATTCTACTCCGAGGAACCTAAAGTCAGGTAGCGGAAACACCCCCGGGGGGTACTGGGCATCCGTGGAATCAACTCCCGGGGCACATGCCGAAGCCACAACGCTCCTGCAGGGCACACCAATCCTTCGATCCGGTGATCAGTAATCTTCCCAGACCGTCATGCCGCGTCGCGATAATACCGGCTATGCAGCCCGCCCACCATCGGCCGCCGCTGGACCGCGCCGAGCTCCGGCGGTTCGACCGCGCGCCCGGCCGGCGTGTCCTTCGCCAGCCCCAGGTGCGTGCGCGCATCGTGGTAGTAGGCAAGGTACGACTTGAGGATGCGCCGCGCGTGGTTCTCGTTCAGCACGATCACGTGGTTCAGGCACTCGCGCTTCAGGGTGCCGACGACCCGCTCGCAGTAGCCGTTCTGCCAGGGTGAGCGCGCCGCGATCACCAACTCATCGCTGCCGATGTTGGCGATGGCGCGGCGCACGATATCGCCGTAGATGCCGTCGCGGTCGCGGATGATGAACCGCGGGGCCGTGTCGAACGGGAAGGCCTGCGTCAATTGCAGCGCCGTCCACTCGGCGGTGGGATGCATGGTCACGTTCACGTGCACGATTCGCCGCCGGTCCAACGACAGCACCACGAACACGTACAGCGTGCGGAACGTTACCGTCGGCACGGTCAGGAAATCGATGGCTGCGGTCTCGGCGAGGTGGTTCTTCAGAAACGTCTTCCAGTTCTGGGTCGGACGCCCGTGGCGCTTGACCATGTAGCGGGCCACGGTGGCCTCGCTGACGAAGTGCCCGAGCATCAACAGCTCGCCGTGGATGCGCGGCGCGCCCCAGGTGGGGTTCTCCCGCGAGACCCGCTTGATGAGCTCGATCACCTCCCACGGCACGCGGGGGCGGCCCGGTTCTTTCGGCCGGCTCTTGCGCCGCCACCACAGCCGCCAAGCTTTGCGGTGCCATCCGATGACCGTTTCAGGTTTGACCAGGGCCAAGGGACGGCGCCATCCCGCCCAGGTACGCATCAGCACGACCCAGAACAGGCGATCGCTAAACCTGAACGCGGGCTTGGGGTTTCCGCGGCGCAGGACGTTGATCTGCTGGCGAAGGGCCAGGTTCTCCAGCAGCAGGTCGCGGCGGGGGCGCAGGAGGTCGCGCAGGGTGTGCAGCAGGATAGTCAGCATTGGCTGGGTATCGGCCGGCGTGGGGACCGACTGAGCTGTAACTTGTTGTTAAGTGTTTAGTTAACGATTGATGCGGCTGATCTGCAGTGGGACGGCATATTGGACGATCTCGGCAGTTGGTCGAGGCATAAGACCAATATTCACAGTAGGATGAAATCAAATTCGTCCATTGTGCATTAGCTCTGCATTTTGGACGATAATGCTGGACGCGGTGTCGTTTATCGTCTATCATGCACTGGAACTGCATATCGGACGAAGGGACGTGCCATGTACATTCCCCGCACCCTGGATCGGCACTTCCGCGAGGCCGCCGGCCATTTCCCGGTGATGCTCGTCACGGGGGCCCGGCAGGTGGGCAAGACCACGTTCCTGCGGGAGATCGCCGGTGAGGGACGGACCTATCTCAGCCTTGATGACCCGCGCCTGGTCGAACTGGCGCGCAGCGACCCGGCCCAGTTCATGCAACGGTATCGCGGGCCGGTCATCATCGACGAGATCCAGTACGCTCCCGGTTTGCTGCCCTACATCAAGCTGGCCGTGGACGGCGACGGCAGGCCCGGACGCTTCTGGCTCACCGGGTCCCAGCAGTTCCATCTCATGCGCGACGTGGCGGAGTCGCTGGCGGGACGTGTCGGCATCATGCACCTGCTCGGGCTCTCGCGCCGCGAGCAGGACGGGTCCGCCGACGGCCACGGACCATTCCTGCCGGCACCCGATGCCCTGGGCCTGCGTCTCGCGGACCCGACGCCACTTCCCTTGCCAGAACTCTACGGTCGCATCTGGCGCGGCGCGTACCCGGCCCTGACCCGCGACGCCGGACTGGACTGCGACCTCTACTTCAGTTCGTATGTCCAGACCTACCTGCAACGGGACATCCGCGACCTGGCCCGCGTCGGCGACGAGACGGCGTTCCTGCGCTTCGTGCGGGCCTGCGCGGCGCGCACGGCCCAGCTCCTGAACGTGGCCGATTTGGCCCGCGACGCGGACGTGGCGCCCAACACCGCCAAGCACTGGCTTTCGGTGCTCGAGGCATCGGGCATCGTGTACCTGCTGCAGCCCTACCACACGAACGTCACCAAGCGGCTGGTCAAGACGCCGAAGCTCTACTTCCTGGATACGGGCCTCTGTTCCTGGCTCACAGGCTGGACCAGCCCGGAGGCGCTGGAGGCCGGCGCGGCGTCGGGGGCGATGCTCGAAACCTGGATCCTGGTGGAGATCCTCAAGTCGTGGTGGCATCGCGGCAAGTCGGCGCCGTTCTTCTTCTATCGCGACAAGGACCAGAAGGAGATTGATCTTTTGATCGTCCGGGACGAGGTCATCCATCCCCTCGAGTTCAAGAAGTCGGCATCGCCTGGGCGCGACAGCGTGCGGCACTTCGGCACCCTGGCGCGGCTGGACCGACCGATCGGGCCGGGAGGTGTGATCTGCCTGGCCGAGTCGTCGTTGCCGCTGGCCGTCGGCGTTGTGACCATCCCGGTGGGAGCGGTGTGATTGGGTTCGCTGACGGTTGCGCTTGGGGAGCCATCTTTTTTTGCCTCGAACCCAGGCGGGGAGAGGTTAACTGCGGCCCTGGTCCCATGAGGATCGGGGCTTTTGAATGTGGCCATTTTTAAAGAGGATACGGCGCCGGCTTTCAGGGTTGGAATGTTTCTTGAAGAAGGTGGAGAATAGAGAGGTCCCCGGGCGGGAAATCCGGCCCCAGCAGGGTCTCAAAGTCTCAGATTCCAGCGCGGAGGGGAATTTTGGTTCACAGATGGTGGATCAGGTTGCTGAACTTGTCCCGGCACGTGGCCTCGAGGTGATCGCAGCCCCAGTAGGCCCAGACCTGATCGAGGGACGACAGGCTGGGGGGTCCTTGTAGAAATCAATGGTCACACATTTGACAACAGCCAATAATTGCCATACTATATCAAAGTCAAATTGATGGAAGTGGGCAAAAATTGGACGATATCCAATGAATATTGAAAGAAAGCACAAGCGGTCTGCCGTCGGAGTCGACCTGGTCCGACTCCTGGCCAGCCAGGGCAGCCGCATCTTTACCACGGCGCAGGCCCGGGAATCGGCCCCTGAGGTCGGCCTGAAGGACGATTACCTGCTGGAGGCCTTGCACCATCTGCGGCGCGACGGCTGGATCGTCCCGCTTCGGCGAGGGCTCTACGCCATGACCGCGGAGGTCCCCGGCGTGGCCCCGGTCCACGAGTTCGAGGTCGCCATGGCCCTGGTCCAGCCGGCGGCCGTGTCGCACTGGTCCGCGATGCATTTCCATGGGCTGACACAGCAGGTTCCCCGCAGGGTGTATGTCCTGACGACGACGGCCGCCGCCACGCCCCGGAAACGAGCTGCCGGGCTTTCGGGTAGGGGCGAGGGGTTCTCCGCCGGAGGGGCGGACTTCACCTTCGTGGGGGTCGACTCCAAGCGGTTCTTCGGCACCCGGAAGGTCTGGATCGGCGAAGCCCGCGTGACGGTGACCGATCCGGAACGCACGCTGATCGACGGCCTGTCGAAGCCGCAGTTCTGCGGGGACTTCGCCGAGGTCCTGCAGGCGTTCCAGGTCCGACTGGACGGCCTGGATCTGGACCGGATCATCGACTACGCCCTTCGGCTCGATGGGGCTACGGCGAAGAGACTCGGCTGGGTGCTCGAGCATCTGGGGTTGGTGTCCCCACACCTCGAACGGCTCCTGTCCGTGCCGGTCACGGGATACCGGACCCTGGATCCCACCGGTGAACGGCGGGGTCCCTGCGATGGGCGCTGGATGATCCAGGTCAATCTGCCCGGGAGGATCGTGACGTGAAACCCTTGCGCACCCGGCTTCAGGAAGCCCGGAGGGATCTCGGCCTGCCGTGGGAGGTCCTCGAGCGGGATTATCTGCTTTCGTGGATCCTGGCCGGTATCGGCCAGGTGCCGGTTCTGAGGGATTCTCTGGTCTTCAAGGGAGGAACGGCGCTCAAGAAGTGCTACTTCGGGGAATACCGCTTCTCCGAGGATCTGGGTTTCACGGGGCTGCCGGGCGTTCCGACCGGCGAGGTGCTGCTCGCCGCCGTCGGCCAGGCCTGCGAAGCCGCGGCCGGGCTCCTCGACGAATATGCCCCCGTCGGTATCGAAGGCACCCGCTACACGGAGCGGGAGCTTCATCCCGGCGGCCAGGAGGCTTTCACGATCCGCGCCAGGTTGCCGTGGCAGAAGGGGCCGACGACGCGCGTGATGATCGAAGTGACGGTGGACGAGCCTGTCATGCGACCCACGACGCGGCGACCGATCCTCCACGAATACGGTGAGCCGATCCAGGCCGATGTCCAGATTTATGGCCTGGAGGAGATCGTAGCGGAGAAACTCAGGGCGATTCTCCAGCACGCCCGCAAGCTGGAAGAGCGGGGCTGGAGCCGGTCGCGCGCACGGGACTACTACGACCTGTGGCGACTGTTCGAAGCCTACGGCGATCTGATGGACTTGGCGGGGTTCTCGGATCTGCTGAGCGCCAAGTGCGCCGTGCGATCTGTCGCGTTCTCCGGGCCGGATGACTTCTTCCCCGACGTCGTTCTCGATCACGTGGAGCGGACCTGGGAGCAATGGCTCGGTCCGCTGGTCGCGGAGTTGCCGCGTTTCGAGAAGGTGATCGCGGAGCTGCGGCCTCGGATCGGCGCGTTGATCCGTTAGGCCTGGAAGCTGCTGGCTGATTGGTCATGTCCCTACCTGTCCCTAGTCAATACCCCATCCGAACCAGAATCCCAACACCCACAACCCGTTCTGCCTGGGCGACCGGGCCGAGATGACTTTCTCCTATATTCCCAGGATCTCGAGCGTGCGCACGACCTCGTCGCCGTAGATCCCGTCGCGGTCCCTGACCAGGAATCGCGGGGCGGTGTCGAAGGGGAAGGTCTGCAGGATCTGCATCGCCGTCCAGCGGGCCGTCGGCCGGTCAGATCGACGTTTCCCGCGCACACCTACCGCAACCTGGAAGATCCCGACACGCGGGACTACGCCCTGAACGACCCCAGGGAATTCCTGTCGCAGGGCGCTGTGGGGCTGATCATCGACGAAGCGCAGAGAGTCCCCGATCTCTTTTCCTACATCCAGGTCCTGGTGGACGAGGATCCGCGGCCGGGTCGCTTCATCCTGACCGGGTCCCACAATTTCCTGCTGATGAAGTCCCTCCAGCAGTCGCTGGCAGGCCGGACCGCGGTCCTGCACCTGCTTCCGTTGTGTCAGGGTGAAATCCAGGGTCGACCGTCGCTGTAGCTCGAATTGCTGGGGCGGGACCTGCCGGAATCCGCAGAAGGGGGGTTCGATCTGCTGGGGTCGCAATTCAGGGGCGGGTATCCGCGGATCCATGATCAGGACATCCCTCCCCAGGACTGGCTGGCCAATTACACGCGAACCTATGTGGAAAGAGACGTCCAGCAGGTCCTGAGGGTGCTGGACCTCGGTGATTTTCGTCGGTTCCTGGGCATGTGCGCCGCGCGCAACGGGCTCATCAAGAACCGATTGAACCGGGGCTTCGCGCCGGACCTGTACTTCTGGCGGGATTCCACCGGACTGGAAATCGATTTCCTTCTGGAAAACGGCGACCCGTTGACGCCCGTCGAGGCCAAGTCGGCGACCACAATGAACCGTGAGTTCCTGGCCGGTCTCCAGCAGTGGCAAAAACTGGGAGGCCAGGAGGAGGGGCCGGCCGCCTTTGTATACGGTGGCGATGAGGGTTCGAAGAGATCGGGAATCGTGGTTTATCCTTGGGCCTGCTGGTAGATGCAGGGTGACAGCGGAGTGCTGCTCTACGATGGGGAGACTCCGGTTCCCCTGGGCGACCGGATCTTTGCGGTTCCGTTGGGGATGGTCTGGGGGGAATGAGCCTTGTGGCTGGCCGGGGCTCGATTCTCCGAATGAGCGCTGACGTCACGAATGGTATCAAGCATAAGTCAGGACGAACCTTCACCTGGCAGGAGAATCCGCGAGTTGACGGTCCTCCTCGTGCGTTCCTTGCGACGGAGGACCAGTTCGGTCATCCCCGCCAAAGAAGCTGATCAGGACGGGAAGCACGAACAAGGTCAGGACGGTGGAACTGATCACCCCGCCGATGACCACCGTGGCCAGCGGCCTCTGGACTTCGGCGCCAACTCCCAGCGAGACCGCCATCGGAACGAAACCTGCCGCATCGGTGATGGCCGTCGCCAGCACGGGCCGGAGGCGGCGGCCTCCGGCCTCGAGAATGGCGCTCGTCCGATCCAGCCCCTGTTCGAGCTGATCCCGGACCGCGGTCACGAGGATCTGCCCGTTGAGCACGGCGATGCCCGCCAGGGCGATGAAACCCACCGCGGCGCTGACGCTGAACGGCAGTCCGGCGATTGCCAGGGCGGCCACGCCGCCGACGAAGGCGAAAGGGATCGCCGTGGCGATGAGCACGACGTCGCGCAGGCGGCGCAGGCTCAGGTAGAGCAGCAGCAGGACCAGGACCAGGGCCGTCGGGACGGCGATGCCGAGCCGCAGGCGGGCGCGCTCCAGGTTCTGGAACTGCCCGCCCCACTCGACGACGTAGCCGGTGGGCAGGTCGACGGTGGAGGCGATGCGTTCCTTGGCCTCGGCGACGAAGGACAGCACGTCCCGATCCGGCACGTTGGCCTGGACCCGGATCAGTCGGCGGCCCCACTCACGGTTGATGGAGCCGAGGCCATCCACCTCGCGCACGTCGGCGATCTGGGAGAGCGGAGCCCGTGCCCCGGTGCTGCCTGTGACGATCATGTCGGCCAGGGCTTCGGGGTCCTCGCGGTACCGGTCGGGCCAGCGTACGACGAGGGGGAACGGGCGCTGGTCCTCGAATACGTCGCCCACGTGCAACCCGCCGAGAGCCTCCACCACCTGGAGGACGTCGGTGGCGGGCATACCGTTGCGAGCCAGGGCCTCGCGATCGACGCGCACCGACAGCTCCGGCTGGCCGATGACCTGGTCCATCGAGACGTCGCCGGCACCCGGGATCTGGCTGAGAACGGTCTGGATTTCCTCGCCGACACGCGTCAGTTTCTCGAAGTCGTCGCCGAAGATCATCACGCCCAGGTCGGCGCGGATGCCCGATGCCATCTCGTTCAGCCGCATCTCGATGGGCTGCGAGAAGGCGAAGTTGGCACCGGGAAACTCGCTGACCACGCGCTCGATGGCCGTGGCCAGTTCCGCCTGGTTGGAGGCACGGATCCACCGATCGCGCGGATGCAGCGACATGAAGATGTCGGTCAGCTCCGGGCCCATGGGGTCGGTGGCCACCTCGGCCGTACCGATGCGGGACCAGACGAAGCGGATCTCGTCGGGAAACTCTTCGAGCAGGCGCTGTTCGATGCGCGTGTTCAGGCGGGCCGACTCGTCGATGGCCACGCCGGCCAGGCGGATGGTGTTGACCACGATGGCGCCCTCGCGCAGCCGCGGCAGGAATACTCCGCCGGTGCGAATGGCCTGCAGGCCTCCGACCAGCACGATCACGACAGCGGCCGCGATGATGGTCCCGCGTCGGCGCAGGACGCGGGCGAGCAACCGCTGGTAGGCGCCGACCAGACGGCCGGCCACGCGTTCACTGACCTGCGAGGGGGTCTCCGGCAAAAGCCAGGCCGAGAGCGCCGGCGTCACCAGAAGCGCGAGGGCCAGCGCGCCCGCCAGCGCGAACATGAAGGTCAAGGCCATGGGCTGGAACATCTTCCCCTCGGTTCCTTCGAGGGTGAGGATGGGGATGAACACCAGCAGGATGATCCCCATGCCGAAGACGATGGGGCGCACCACCGGCCGGCTCGCCTCGCGCACGGCCTCGCGACGCTCGCGTGCGGTGAGCTTGCGCCCCAGTTCCCGTCGCCGCTCCTCGAGACGCCGCTGGCTCGACTCGGCCATCACCACCGACCCGTCCACGAGGATGCCGAAATCGATGGCCCCGAAAGAGAGCAGGCTCGCCGCGATGGCCATCGCGTGCATGCCCATGGCGGCGCAGAGCAGGGCCAGGGGGATGGTGAACGCCACGATCAGTCCCGCCCGCAGGTTGCCGAGCAGGAGGTAGAGGACCACGACGACCAGGAGGGCACCGGCGACAAGGTTCTCGCGCACGGTGTGGATGACGTCGGCCGTGAGCTCGGTGCGGTCGTAGACGACCTCCACCTCGACGTCCTCCGGAAGCGACGGCAGCACGCCGGCGAGCTGCGCCTTGAGCGCCTCGGTGACTGCGGCCGGATTCTCGCCCATGAGCGTGAAGGCGAGTCCCAGGACAGCCTCGCCCCGCCCCTGTGCCGTGACCGCGCCCCGGCGGATCTCGTGGCCGATCTCCAGGGACTCGGCCACGTCGGCGATCAGGACCGGCCGTCCCCCGAAACTCGTCACCACGATGGCGCCGATGTCCTGGAGCGATCCCACGCGCCCGGCCCCGTGCACCACGCGCGATTCGCCGCCACTGGTGACGAGACCGCCGCCGGTGGCGCGGTTGTTCGCCTGCAGGGCGCCGGCGATGTCGGCGACGGTCAGGTCGTAGCGTGCCAGCCGCTCGGGTGACAGCACCACATGGAACTGCCGCACCTTGCCGCCCCAGGAGTTGACTTCCGCCACGCCGGGCACCTTGCGCAGCTCGGGCTTGATGATCCAGTCATGAATCGTGCGCAGGTCCTCGAGGCTGCGTTCCGGGTCGGTGGAACGCACCAGGTAGTGGAAGACCTCGCCCAGTCCGGTGGCGATGGGTCCGAGCTGGGGCGACGCGATGCCGTCGGGCAGGGAAACCTGCCCCACCCGTTCGGCCACGTGCTGACGCGCGTCGATGATGGACGTGTCGTCGGTGAACGTGGCCACCACCTGCGAGAACCCGAACTTCGAGACCGATCGCACCTCGGTCAGGCCGGGCAGGCCGCCCAGCGAGAGTTCGATCGGCAGCGTGATCAGCTGCTCGATCTCCTCGGGCGCCAACGAGGATGCCACGGTGTTGACCTGGACCTGCACGGGCGTGGTGTCGGGGAAGGCGTCGATGGGCAGGGTCAGCAGGGCATAGGCGCCCAGCCCCGCCAGCAGGAGGACTCCGACGGCGAGAAGCAGGCGGTTGTCCAGGGCTTTGGATACGAGTTGAAACAGCATGTCTAGTGCTCCGCGCAGCCGGCGCCGAATTGGGATTTGAGAAGCTCCGAGAAGATCGAGAACCCGCTGCCGGTGACCACGCTCTCGTGGGCGTCGAGACCCGCCAGGATCGCCACCCGGTCTCCCTGGCGCGGGCCGAGAGCGACCCGGCGCAGGGCGTACAGCCCTTCCTCTCGGGGCACCAGCACGAAGGGATTGTTCTGCAGGTCGTAGATGGCATCGTGGGGAACGGCCGGTGCGTCGGTCCCGCCGTTCAGCCGCACCGTGGCCCGGCCGTAAAGACCCGCCTTCAGGCGGCCGTCCGGGTTGGGCGCCTCGGCCCGAGCCTGAATCAACCGCGTGCGTTCATCGAGGCCGGCCGCGATCCAGATCAACTCGCCGTGGATCTCGCGATCGGGGAGGGCGTCGAAGCGGGCGACGACCGGCAATCCCGGCTCCACCACCGCCAGGGAGCTCTGCGGCAGCGAGAGTTCGATCCACATGCGCGAAAGGTCGGCCACCCGCAGCAGCGCGGCGTCGGCGGCCACGGACTCGCCAAGCACGGCGGTGCGTGCGATCACTTCGCCGGCGAACGGTGCGCGGACCGTGAGGCGGGCGGTGGTGTCGCTTTCCTCGGCCACCCGGCGCACGGCAGCCTGGTCCAGCCCGAGGTTGCGCAGATTCTGGCCCGCGGCCTCGGCGCGGGCGGCGGCGCGGGCCTGTGCGGCCGTGGCAGCCTGCAGGTCGCGCTCGCTGCCGATCTCCTGCTCGCGGAGGCGACGTGCGCGGTCGGCCTCCTGGCGACGCAGATCAAGTTCGAGGCGTGCGTCGAGGAAGGCCTGCTTGGCTGCGGCCAATTCGGCGGAGGCGAGTTCGACCAGCGGCTGGCCGGCGGTCACCTGATCACCCACGTCCACGAGAACCTGTTCGACGACACCTGCAACGCGAGGTGTGATCTGGGCCAGCCGGTTGCGGTCGTAATCGACCTCGGCGTAGGCGTCGATGCTGCCGGCGGTGGTGCCGGCGCGCGGGGCGCCGTGCTCCACGCCGACCAGCTCGGCGGAGCGGGCCGACGGCAGGCGGATCAGAAGCTCGCCGCCCGGCTCGAGCCCGGCCGCCAGATCGAGATGACAGATGCCGCATTCCGACTCATGGACATCGTGCTCGGCGCAATAGAGCCCACCGGCCTCACTGTCCGCCTCGCCGCCCAGGGCCGAACTGGTAGCCGCGGCTCCCCGCGACGGATCACAGAGGATACACTCGTCCTCATACAGTCCGTGTTCCTCGCAGTAGGCGCGATCGGGGTCCCGGAGCTCCGGATGGCACAACCAGCAACGGTCCTCGTAGCGAGCGTGCTCCTTGCACCACAGACGGCCCGAATCTCGAAGCGCAGGGTCGCAAAGGAAGCAGAGATCGGCCGGTGAGCCGTGGGCGACGCAGAGATCTGCGGAAACCTCGGCCGGCGCGGCCGCGGCCTGATCCGGTTCGGCCCGGGCTGCGGTTTCGCCGTTGCCGTTGCACCCGCTGATGCAGGCCAACGGAAGAACCACCAGCAAGGTGAAAAGGAAGGTCTTCATCGGGCATCCTCCTTGCCGTCCACCAGAGGTGGCAGGGCGGCGATTTCGGCGACCTGGAGGGCCGCCAGGGCGGCGGCCAGCCGCAGGTCGTTCATTTCGTACTCGGCATCCAGGTTGTCCCGCTGGATCAGCAGGACGCGGTCGAGGGGGATCTCGCCCAACCGGTAGCTCTGCTCGGCGAGGTTTCCGGACGCGGCCACCGCTTCGATCGTCATGGTGTCGGTCGCTCCGAGCGCCGCCGCCAGGCCCAGATACCGGTGCCAGGCGCGCTGGGCGCGATCGGTGCGGGAGCGTCGGGCGGCCTCGAGCTCGATCTCGGCGATCCGCAGCCCCGCAGCGGCGATCCGCCGGTCTCCCTGCCCGCGTTCGAACACGGGCAGCCCGAAGCTCAACCCGAAATGGAGGATCTCGGCCTCCTCTTCGCGTCCGTAGCTGGCGCCCACGCCGACTTCCGGCCAGCGGGCGGCATCGGCGATACGGATCTCCGCGGCTCCCGCCCGGCTGCGCGCCTCGAGGGCCGTGATCTCGGGATGGTTCTCCACGGCGGCCGAGATATCATGCTCGTTCCCGGGCGCCGGCCACTCGAGTTCCCCTGTCACTGCGATCCGTCGGCCGGGCTCCAAAGCCAGCAGATCGGCCAGTTCGGCGAGAGCGCCATTTTCGGCAGCTTCGGCGGTCGCCAGGCGGATGCGGGCTCTCGCCGCGGCGATCGACGCCTGGTGCACGTCGATCCGCCCGGTCTCGCCCGCCTCCATGCGGCGCTGCGCGATCTCGAGCAGACGGTCGTGAAGGCCGACCCCCTCCGAGGCCACACGCCGGGCGTACGCGGCGTGAACGGCCTCCAGATGCAGTCGAGCCGCCAGGGCCGCGACCGCGATCCCCGTGTAGCGTCTGTCGTGCTCGACGGCATCCAATGCGGCGCCGGCGGCATCGATCCGGGCTCCCCGGCCCGCGAGATCCAGGCGCTGGCTCAATCCGATCGAGCGATCCCAGGTCCGGTCGGCAGGACCTCGCCGGGGTCCGCCCTCCAGTTCCAGTTCCGGGTTGAAACGCCAGGTGGCGGCCGCCCGCAACGACCCGGCAGCCCCTTCTTCGCGGGCATCGGCGATCCGTATGGCGACGGCACGTTCGCGGGCGAGGCGCAGCACCGCATCGCGATCGAGAGTCTCGGCCGTCGCCGATGAAGCGATATGGACGCTGAAAAGCAGCAACAGGACGCGTGTCCTTGTCATCGTGAATCCTCCGTCGAATGGTCGGGATGCATCACGCGGCACGCACCAGGAGCCGCGATCGCGAGGCCGTGACAGGGAGGATCAGATACGAAGGACCGTGGTCTCGAGGCAGGCGTAAACGGATGGGGCAGGTAAGGTTATTGGGGACCGTGGCGTCGTCGATTGGTCCGATATCGACACATTGGCCGAACCGACCGGTGGTTCGATGAATGCGATCGTGCCGATCGTCGCCGGCTCAGGATTCTCACCATTGCAGTCCATCGACTCGCAGCCGGGGCAGGCCCCGTCCACGGCCGCTTCGATGCAGCAGTCGGCATCCAGGCAGGCAGCTGCAGCAGGCAATGCAACAGCAAGGGCCGCAATGACAGCCAGCAACGCTGGTAGAGAAGTGTGTCTCGATCGTGACTTCATAGCATACGAATATATTCCGGTTTAATTGCGGCCGCAACTGATGCTGAATTTTCTGTCCGAGTTCGAGTTGGGGGGTGGGTTGGATGGATTCGACCAAGTGTCGGAATGCCTCGCAGGACGGATGGCGAAGCACCGACAGGTTGACCCCTCCCCGGGTAGATAAACACCAGAGGTGTGACCGCTACCCGGAGTCGACCCATGCCCCATTCGACCACCGATGCTCTGCCCCCCACGCAACGCCGCCAGGAGATCGCTGCGCTGAAGCGCATGACCGTACCGGAGCTGCGGCGGAAATACGCCCACGTCTTCGGTGACGACACGACGTCTCGGCACAAGGAGGACCTGATCCGCCGCATCGTCTGGCGGCTCCAGATGAACCAGGATGGCGGCCTGTCGGAGCGAGCCAGACAGTGGGCGCGGGACCTGGCATCCGGGTCGGATGTCCGTTTGACCGCGCCCAGGCCGCGACCGGTCGCATCTGACGGCGAGACGACCGCCGGAATAACTTTCATTCAGTCAATATATAACGTTGCAATTGGCGCAGCGAAAATCTACGATTGGTCGGATGAAAATATTTCATTTGGACGCACCCCGAGACGGAGCAAAGACCATGAGCCGGCCGGCCTACATCCCGAGATTCATTCAGGATCGTATCGAGGAAGCCCTGACCGATACTCCGGTCGTCCTGATCCACGGCCCCCGCCAGAGCGGGAAGACGACCCTGGCCCGCCACGTGGGCCGGGAGAAGGGATTCGCCTACTACAGCTTCGATGATGTGGGCGTCCGTTCGGCGGCGCAGGACGATCCGGCCGGATTCGTCGCTGAACTCCCTGAGCGGGTCATCCTGGACGAGATCCAACGGATTCCGGAACTCTTTTCGACCATCAAGCTCGCCGTCGATAGGGATCGCCGGCCGGGGCGCTTCATCCTGACCGGCTCGGCGAACATCCTGATGATTCCCAGGGTGTCCGATTCCCTTGCCGGACGGATGGAGATCGTCAGGCTGCATCCATTGTCCCGCTGCGAGATCCTGGGCCGGCGATCAGAGTTCATCGCCGATCTGTTCGCCGGCGCGGGAATGATGCACCAGGCCGCCCGCCTCGGCGCCGAGATCGCGGAGATCGTCGCCGCGGGAGGCTACCCGGACGCGCTGGCCCGCGCGAGCGAGAGAAGGCGGACGGGATGGTACACCGAATACGTCGAGACCATCGCCCAGCGGGATATCAAGGACCTCGCCAGGATCAGGGAGATCGAGGTATTGCCTCAGATCGTAGCGTTGGCTGCGGCCCAGACCGCCCAGCTGTTCAACCTGGCCGAACTCGCCGGTCCGTTCCGCCTGAGCAGGCCGACGATCGGTGACTACGTGACGCTGCTCGAGCAGGTCTTCCTGATCCATCGTCTGCCCTCCTGGCACTGCAACCGGCTCAGCCGCCTGATCAAGGCGCCGAAGCTCCACGTGGGAGACACGGGCGTTGCCTGCGCCGTCCTGAACCACTCGGCCGCAGCGCTCCGCGAGGACCGGACCCTGCTCGGCCATCTGCTCGAGACTTACGTGGTCCAGGAACTCCGGCGGCAGGCGAGTTGGAGCGAGGAGCGTGTCCAGTTCCACCATTTCCGGACCAAGGAGGGCGCCGAAGTCGATGCCGTCCTCGAACGCGCCGGGCGACGGATCGCAGGGGTCGAGGTCAAGCTGTCGGGAACCGTCGTGGCGAAGGACTTCCGGGGCTTGAAGAAGTTGCGGGAAGCCGTCGGTAGTCGCTTCGCTGCCGGTGTCGTGTTGTACGACGGCGAGGTTACCATTCCATTCGGCGAGGGCCTCTTCGCTGTGCCGTTGAGCCGGCTGTGGACTGCAAGGGCGTGACCTGTCGCTAGTCAAAACCCCATCCGAGCCGAAATGGGCGTTATCTTGGCTTGGCCGCCTTCACGTTTTCTTGATATTGACATCCAAATTTGTCCCCCGGGGGACCAGAATCTCCGAGCCAGACCTTCAATCCTGGTTTTCAGAGCAGTTCAGGAGTTTCAGGGTAGACCGTTCCTGTTTTCCGGGCGCCGGCAGCCGGGGGTTCTCCGCCTGGCCGTGTCCCTGTAGGATTGGCTTGGCATTCCGCCGACCATCGGACTCCGCTTCAGGGGTCCCGGTTCGAGTGGTTCGACCGGCCTTCCATCGGGGGCATCCTTGTCCAGGCCCAGTAGGTCTAGGGTTGCACCTTGTCAATACCGCTCCCAGTGCATCCCGTCCCGCCTCTTCGGCCGAATATCGAGATTGCGCAGGTAATTCTTTCATTTTGCCGGACCGTGAGTTTACAAACTGCCGACAGCCAACCTTTCATTTAGCCGAACAAATGGCCCGGTTCGCCATTGGGAAAAGGAAGGGGAACAGGCGCATGGGATTGCCGAGCTACATCGATCGATTCCTCCAGTCCCGCGTGGAGGAGAGCCTGCTGGACTCTCCGGTCGTCCTCATCCACGGCCCGCGGCGATGCGGCAAGACGACCCTTGCCCGGCACCTGGGTGAGATTCATGGACACGTCTACCTCAGTTTCGACGATGAGGGCGTGCTGGCGGCTGCGAGGGAGGATCCCGTCGGTTTCGTCACCGGATTGCCGGAGCGCGTCATCCTCGACATGGCCCGTATCCGCGGACAGGAGGTCCTGCCGGATCTGTTGACCGCGACGGCGGACAAGACGGCGCAGATCTTCAACCTCGCCGACCTGGCTGCGCCCTTCAGTCCCAGCCGGCCGACGATCGGGGAATACGTGACGCTGCTCGAACGGATCTTCCTGATCCACAGGCTGCGCTCGTGGCACTTCAACTCCCTGAGCCGGATGATCAAGTCGCCGAAGCTGCAAATCGGCGATACCGGTCTCGCCTGCACGCTCCTCCGACCTGACGGCGGATGATCTGAGAGCGGACCGGAAGCGATGCGGTCACCTGCTGGAGACGTTCATCGTCCAGGAGATCAGGCGGCAGGCCGGCTGGATCGCCCGGCCGCCGAGGCTCGGGCACTTCAGGGACCGGGACGGCGTGGAGGTGGACCTCGTGCTGGAGTTCGGACCGAACAGAATCGCCGCCGTCGAGGTCAAGCTGTCGGCGACCGTGAGGGCGCAGGATTTTCGGGGCACCAAGAAGATCCAGTCCGCCGTCGGTGAGCGTTTCGTCCGGGGGGTCGTGCTGTATGACGGAGAGGATGTGCTCCCGTTCGGCGAGAACCTGAATGCGGTGCCGATCCGGTGCGTGTGGGATGATCCGAGCGGGATGCAGGATGATGGGGATTGAGGCCTGTCCCGAGATTGAAGTGAAGGACGGGTTCTCTTCGTGATTCAGAATTTTTCCGAGTGAATCAGGGTCAGGAAATCCGCTACCGGTAGCCCCAGGACCCCGCCGCTGACGTACCTTTCCTTTCCCCGGTATACCACATATCCCCGATCGACCAATCCCGCGTCCAGGAATTCGTTGATGGTCCTGGCGTACTCCGACCGCCAGGTTCGTGAGTTCTTGACTTCGATCGCCACATTCCGACGCCCCTTGCTCCAGAGGAAATCGATCTCCTTGCTCCCGGGGGTGGACCAGTAGCTCAGGCTCCCTCCCAGGCCGCGGTAGGAGATGGCCGCCCGGAGCTCATGCAGGATATAGCCCTCGAGCAAGGGGTCCGCGTCCGTGCCGGAAAGCGGCTCATCGGCAACTCCGATGATGGCGCGCACGACGCCCGGGTCAAAGAAATAGAACTTGGGCTTGGCCTTTTCCCGGACCTTGGCCCGCGGTTGCCAGGCGGGAAGGAGGAACCCCACCAGGGTATCGACCAGGGTCTCGAAGAACCTCTGGACCGTGGTTCGGGCCACCCCGGCGTCACGGGCGACGGCCGCCTGGTTCACGACCTGGCCGTGCATGGTGGCGGCGACTCTGAGAAACCGGTGGAAAGACCCGACATCCTTCACCAGGGCTTCCTGCTGGATTTCCTGGCGCAGATAGGTGTGAACGTAGGCGTTCAACATGTCGACCCGGTAGGTCGACTCCGTCAGGATACCCGGCAAGGAACCGAATCGCAGGACTTCCTCCAGATCGAAAGCCGGTCCCAGTTCCTGAGCGATGAGTGGATACATTGACCGCTCGATGACCCGTCCGGCCAGGAGATTCACCTCGAGACGGCGTTTTTTTCGGGCGCTGGATCCACTGAGGGCAAACTTGTATCCGTTGCCGTGTCGGGCGATCAGATCATGGACTTCATCAAGAAGCCCGGGCAGACGCTGGACCTCATCGACAACGACCCAGGAACCGGTGGGCCTCGCCTCCACCCGCTCCCTGAACAGATTCAATGAAGACAGGAGAGGCAGGAAGTCCTCTTGAAGAAGGAGATTGAACCAGAGGGCATCGTCCAGGTTTTCACGCAGCCAGGTGGTTTTCCCGGTAGCCCTGGGGCCGAAAAGGAAGAAAGAGTGATCCGGTATTCTGGGGATTCTTGTATACATGCCGGGCATTTTGTCACGAAAAGTGCCCGCGGTTAATGCATATTTGCGAAGAGGACAACAATCGTATCGTTGTGCCTCCTCAATACCCCGGTCCCCAGTAAAAACTCCATCCACGCCAAGAATGGATCCCCTTACCCCTTCGCCCCCATGGTCTGCTGATCATGGCACATCCCAGACCGTGCTCCGGGGGACCCGCATCCCCGAATTCCGCCCCCGATCCCGGATTCCAGTGCTGTTTTGGAGTTCCTTTGCTGACCGACCCTACTTCCAGGGCGCAGGCAGAGGTCGGCGCTCCGCATCATCGATCAGCGGGGACACGGCAGCCTGCGGATCGGGCCCGTGCTTCCCGACGGCACCCTCGGTCCCCTGGAACCCCTGCTGAAGCGGGTTCCCGAGCCGAACGTGGGGGCGGCGACGATCTCGCCGGACGGCCGCCTGGTCGCCTACTCGACCAACGACCCGGGGCAGGTCGACGTGTTCCTGTCCCGGTTTCCCGCCGGCGAGGGACCCGCCCGGCACCTGGTTCTGGTGCAGAACTGGCAGTCGGGCCTCTCGCGATAGGGCGCGTTCGCTCTAGGCCCCGCCGGCCAACGCCCGTGGAAACAGGATGTTGTTCTCGAGATGGATGTGCTGGTGCAGGTCCTTCTCCAGCGCCGCAAGACCGTGCCACAGGGCCCGCCAGGTATTGCAGGCCTCAGCCGGCACGGTGAAGTCGTCCGTCAGTTCACGCATGCGCCGCAGGGCTTCGCCCACCGCCTCGTGTTCCTTTTCCATGACCGCAACCGGTCCGCCGGTGCGGGCTCCCTGTCCCTGCCGGATCATCGGGAACAGGATCTGCTCCTCCTTCATCATGTGCTGCTTGAGTTCAGCCTGGATCTCCAGATAAAGGGAGAACAGTTCCGAAAGCCGCTCCGGGTCCTTGTCCCGGTGCACGTCGAGCACCTTGCGGGCCATCGATTCCAACCGGGGCAGCTCCTCGTAGAGCGGCTGGTGGTAGGTGACCAGGATGTGGTCGATCAAGGTTTCGAGGGGGGCCGTGTCCCAGCGGTCGGCGTTTTCGTCCGCGACCTCGAGTTCCTGGGCGATCTCAGCCAGGATCGTTGCGGTTTCCAGCCCCTTGCCGGCGCACACGGCGCCAAGCGGTTCGCCCCCCCCACAGCAGAAATCGATGCCGTGTCGGGCAAAGACGCGGGTGGCCAGCGGATATTGGGCAGCCAGCTGCCCCACTTTGGTTTCACTCGTGATCGTCATGGCTGGTTCTCCTTTATGGTCAGGTTCATCGTGTCAACATTCGGGCGGAATCGGCTCGGAGTCGCCCGGAACACCGTCCGGGGGAGTCAGCAGGACCGCCAGCGCAGCCAGAACGCGCGCCGCACTGCTGCCCTTGGTCCGGCCGGCGGTCGCGTGGATCCCGGCCATGCCGATCAGGGCGTGGATCGTGCCCATGACGGGCACGAAGAGGGTCTCGGGAGCGATGTCGGTTCGAATCGTCCCATCCGCGGAACCATCCCGCAGAGCTGTCAGAACGAATCTCTTGGAGCGCCTGACAAGGTCCCGCAGGCGATCGACGGCGTCGGGGGGCAAGCTCAGGTAGGCCTGCTCGGAGCGCAGGACCCACGCCACCCCCGGGTCCGCTCCCACGATGCGCACCCGGTTTTCGGCCAGGGCGAGCAGGCGCTCGAGCGGTGCGAGGGTCGGATCAGGAAAGGTGGATTCGATCTTGGCCAAGGCGTGCCGGGCCGCTTCCTGAAGCATCTCCTCGCGGGACTTGAAATGCCGGAACAAGGCGCCCGAGGTGACTCCGACCTCTTCGGCCAAGGTGGTCGTCGTCAGAGAGGCGATGCCCCGTTCACCGATGATGCGCAGGGCCGCGACGGCGATTTCCTCGCGACGGATGGCGGCCGATTTGCGTTTCGTGTTCTGCATGGTCACAAGTAAGTAACAGGTTACTTACTTGTCAAGGGGGAAAGTTTCCCGGTCGGATCCGGACGCCGCGGATCGCCGGCGTCCCGGGTTTCGGCCTCGAGTTCCTCCGCGAACCACTCTTCTCCGAAGAGTTCGACGGGGTGGGGCGTGCGAATGAAACCACTACCGCAACGGAGGTCGCCGGCAGGGCAGTACTTGTCGCAGCCCCAGCAGATCCGCTCGGGATGTTTCGGCCGCAGCAACCCGCGGGGAAGGCCTTTTTCAGACATCTGTTTGATCTCCAACGGCTTGTCCCGCCCCGCCGGGAATCGCAGGAAATTCGGCCACTCGGCTGGCGTGTCCCCGGCTTACCTGCAGGCGTCCGACGACGGTGCATCCGATCGAGATGTCCATTCGCCCTTCCCTCATGCCGGGGGGTCGCAGATGGTGAACCGAAATCAATTCTGGACAACTTTGTACAGATTTAAGTTAAGGGCATGATCACGGACGTCAAGGCCTACTCCCATTTTGCCAATGATTCCCATCCGGGCGGCATTTTTCCAGACCCCGCATGATCCGACCGTAGTATGGTTTCCCCGCCGCATTGCGGTTGAACGTCAGGGTCGGCGCCCCGTCGGGACGGGGGAGCCGGCCGGCCCGCGGATGCGTGACCCCACACCTGTTCCGTGACCTGCAATGATCGAAAGGGAGAGGGAGTGCCGCACCCCGCACGCCTTGCCGAGTTCATCGATTCCCTGTCGCCGCAACAACTGCGTGAAATGGTGCATGAACTCGTCGCCGAATTGCCGCAAGTCGCCCGGTATGTGAATGACCGGAAGATGGCCCTGACGGAGGGGCCATCGGCGCTGCTCACGGCTCTTCGCCGGGAGGTCGACAAGATCTGCGACGGCGACAGTTACTGGGATGCCCACAACCGGGAGTGGAACTTCCCAGGCTTCGATCGTGTGCAGTTGCTGCTGAAGGATTTGATCGCCGCCGGCGGGGCCGATGAAGTTGCGGAAATGGGTGAAGATCTGATTCAACGGTTCTCCCAGATCGTGGCCGAGTGCCACTGGGACGATAACCTGTCTTACGAGTTGCGGCCCGGCGTCGAACTGGTCGTCGCTGCGGTCAAGAAATCCTCGTGGTCACCGGAGGAACGCCTGATCTGGGCCCTGGACATCATGATCGACGACGAGTATGGCCTGGCAGAGCCGGTCGGCGACTACCTGCAGGGGCGCCATTCACGCAAGTCGTGGAATGTCGCCGCCGAACACCTGTTGGATCGCCTCGCCGACCTATCCCAGGCCCGCTCCGACAAGGACTATGCGGGATCCTGGCGACGTCGCCACCTTTCCCGTTTCGTCGTCGACGCCCTGGAACGCGCCGGACGCGTGGACGAGATCACGGCCCTTCTCGAAGAAGAAGCGGCCGCCTACGGGCAGTGGGATCTGTTGATCGATCACCTGATGGCGGCCGGCAGGTATGCCGATGCGGAGGACAGGATCGCGAAGTGCCTGCCCGATATGACAACGTCCATGCCGGGCGTTGCCGCGCGATTTCGCGGTATTCTGCGGGAGATCAAGGCCCGAGCCAAGGACTGGGCGACCGTCGCGGTGATGGAGACCTTCGAATTCACGGAGTCTCCTTGCGTCGAGAGGTACCGGAGCACCATGAAGGCTGCGAGCAAGGTCAAGTGCTGGGAGGCCGTCCGTCGCACCCTGCTGAATCATTTGCAGACGGGGAAACCGCCTTGGAGCCATCCTGATTGGCCATTGGCGCAACCGCCGGCAACGCTCAGGACGGGGCGTCGCCGCTCCGGATCTGCGTATCCTGATTACCGCGCGTTGATCGATCTCGCCATCAGCGAGCGCGACCCCGAGCAGGTGCTGATCTGGTACGACCGGCTGAAGGCCGGCCGCGGGATGTCCGGTGTCGCCGACGAACACGTTGCCGAAGCCGTTCGGGACCATGCCCCCGAGCGAGCCGTGGAAATCTGGCAGACGCTGGCCCTGCGGGAGATCAACCACACGACCCCGGCCGCGTACAAGGTCGCCGGACGCTATCTGCTCAAGGTGAAGCAGACGATGACGAAGGTCGGCAAAACCGAGGAATGGGGTTGTTATCTGGCCTCGGTCCGTGAGGCCCACCGGCGGAAACGCCGGTTGTTGGACGTGTTGGATGGCCTTGAGTGATCATCGGCGGCCGGATGAGCGACCTGGGGACGCCCGAGTCGTCGGCTGTTTGCCGACCGACCCCGGGTCGGCTGTCGTCCCTGCTCGATAGTCGGCAATGTCCGGCGAAAACAGCGGACTCCCGCCTCGCTAGGTCAAACCCCCTATCTCCCCAGGAAAAATTTCCGCCCCCCTGGGGGCCTAAATTGCGGAAATTGAGCTCAAAATGGGGGATTGGAACCGGTTTTTTGGATAACCCCGGATCCTGGAGATCCGTTGACAATCATCCGATCAACCAGGGGACACGGAACCATGCCGGGAGGAACGCCATGACCGATTATCACGAGAACGGGGAAGCCTTGCCCGACGACGTCAAGGACGTGCACCGCGCCCTGGTCAGCCTCAAGGAGGAGATCGAGCGCGCCTGCATGTCGCTCGAGTGGCTGCGCCGGAAGTTGCCCGCCTGGAACGACGAGCTGGGCACCTTCCTCTTCACCGACACCGAGATCACCGCCGTCGAAGAGGGTGCGGCAACGGCGAGGACGCCGCCGGGGGTCCCGGCTCGCGCGGAGTGGCATGGGCGCCGGGCCGGCAGGGATGCTCCGCCCCGCGGCGACAGCGACCTCGCCGGCTGCGACGCCTACCGCATGGAGGCGCTGGACCGGGGCGCGGTCCGCTGCGGGTCGGGCTGACCGGAATCCGCCCGATCAGAAGATCAGCGTCAAACCGAAGCTGAAGATGCTCAGCAGGAGAGCCCCCCAGAACGCGGCCGGGAACCCCGAAACGCGGAAACCGGGCACGAAGACCGCCGCGAGCCGCAGCAGCAAAGCGTTGATCACCAGCAGGAACAGGCCGAGCGTGAGCACGGTGATGGGCAGGGTCAGAACCACGAGCAAGGGTTTGAGAAGCGCGTTGATGACCCCGAGCGCCAGGCCGGCCAAAAGGGCGTTCGCGAAGCCGTCGACCTCGATACCGGGCACGATCCTGGCCACGACCAGCAGCAGGACGGCGACGACCACGATCTGGATGACGAAGAGTTCCACGAGAATCCTCCTGGTTGGGGGTCCGGGTATCCCTGCTTCCTTTCCCGTGGTCCGCGGGTGCGATCGCAGAGGAGCCGCAGCCGGATGCAGGCGGGCCGGGGATGATGGATGTTGCCTCTCCGCTGCCCCTGTCGTCAATAGGGCGGCCACAGGATGGGCAACAGCCATACCGATACGGACAAGGCCAGGATGGTGATCGGAATGCCCACCTTCATGTAGTCGACGAAGCGATAGCCGCCCGGGCCCATGACCAGCAGATGGGCAGGGTGCGAAAGGGGGCTGGCAAAACTGGATGAGGCGGAAATGGCGACCGTCATCATCAGCAGGTGGGGCGACATCCCCAGGGTCGAGGCCGTGCTGAGCGCCACCGGGGCCATCAGGACCACCAGGGCGGCCGTGGGGATGATCTGGGTGCCGAGTACGGTCACGGTGAACAGCGCGGCGACCACCCAGCGGGGACCGAGATCCCCGACCGCGGAGATCAGAGCTGCCGCTCCCAGCTGGGCGGTTCCGGAATTCTCGATCGCCGCCCCGAGGGGCAGCATGCCGGCGATCAGGAAAACGACTTTCCACTCTATGGCCCGATAAGCCTCTTCCATGTTCAGGCATCCGGACAGCACCATGACCGCCGCACCGGTCAGGGCGGCGATCGATATCGGCACGAGGCCGAGAATCGCACAGGCGATCACGGTCACCATGATGGCCAGGGAAATACCGGCTTTTTCCAGGCGTGGAGCACTTGCCGCCGCTGCGTCGAGGACCAGGAAATCAGGGTCGCGGGAGAGCGTTTCAAGTCTCTGCCTTTGCCCGTAGACCAGCAGGGCGTCACCGAACTGCAGCGGCATGTCCTGAAGCTCGGATCGAAAGGCCCGGCCCCTGCGCCAGACGGCCAGGACATTGATGCCGTATCGTTCACGGAAGAGCAGCTCGGCCAGCGTCTTGTCGGCGAGGGTGGTCCGGGGTGAAAGTAGGACCTCGGTCGCTCCGATCTGCTGTGATTCCAGTTCGGCGATCAGGCTGGAAGTCGGCCGCTCCATCGCCAAGTCCTGAAGCCCCTCGAGGATTTCAAGATCACGGCGGGATCCCTGCAGGATGAGCAGATCACCGGCCTGGACCTTTTCCCGGGGCGAGGGCAAAATCTGCATGGCATCGTCACGATGCAGCCCGACCACCGTCAGGCCGAAGACATTGCCGAGCCTGCTTTCCACCAGGTCGTGTTCGGCAAGGACCGATCCCGCCGGAACACGTATTGGCAGAAGTTCGGTCCGATCGCCGGCATGGGCCTTCCGGTTCTCCATCGGGACGTGGTTCAGGTCGGCGAACAGGCCCGCGGCGGCCAGGGTCTCCAGTGACCGGCGTTCCCCCTGCAACAGCATCCTGTCGCCGACCGCCAGCCGATGTCGCCGCAGGTCCTTCACCTCTTCCCCTGCCGCGCCGAACAGGGCGAGCACATGGACCCGGTGCCCCTGGCGCAGCTCCGCCTCCGCCAGCGTCGCACCAAGAAGTGGTGAGCTTTCCCCGATGCCTCCCTCCGCCAGGTGGAGGAAGTCCCCGGGATTTCCGGGCAGGCCTTCGGTGGTCTCCCTGTGCAGGTGCTGGCTGCCGTGATATCGCTGAAGGTGCTCCGGGCTGCCGTGAACGACCAGGGTGTCGCCGGCCATGAGCACGCCGTCGGGACGAGGGGCCAGGACCAGAACCCCCTTGCGTTGCAAGGCCAGAACCGTGACGTGGAGGGCGGAGCCGAGTCGGCTTTCGGCCAGGGTGCGGCCGTCGAGCGGGGATTCATCAGGGATGGATATGGTATAGATGTGCCTGTCGAGTTGATAGGATGCGGTGGGCGAGGGGCCGCCGCTTCCCATTTCGTCCGGCCGGCGGTCGGGAAGCAGGCGTCGTCCGACGATCACCATGAATAGAATTCCGGACGCGACGATGGCGGCGGTGATCGGGGTGAAATCAAATATGGCGAAGGGTTCGAATCCCCCGTTTCGCATGGCATCGGTGACGAGGATGTTCGGGGGGGTCGAGATGCCCGTGAAGGGTCCGCCGAGAAGACATCCCAGCGCCAGCGGCATCAGCAGACGCGAGGGAGACCTTCCGCTGCGCCTGGCCAGCTCCATCGTTGAAGGAAGCAGGATCGCCGCGACGGTGACCGTGTTGATCAGGGCGGACAGCAGGCTGGCCGCCGCCATCAGGGCGATCATCAGCCTCGTCTCGCCCCCCTTGGCGAAATATTGCAGCGGCCGCCCGAGTTGATGGGCGATGCCGGTACGCGTCAGTCCCGCCGACAGGATGAACAAGGCCCAGACGGTGACCACCGCCGGGCTGCTGAAGCCGGCAAGGGCCTCTTCGGCGGAGACCAGTCCGGTCAGGGCGAGGGCCGACAGGACCAGGAGGCCGACGAGATCCACCCGCAGCCAGCCCCCGACGAAGAGGAGGAACGCCGCCCCGACGATGAGGAGCAGCACCAGGATGTCGATGGTCATTCAGGGTTCCTCACCTTGGCGTCACATTCCATCGGAAAACCGGGACGAGGCATGTTTTTGAACCGGCCGCCAATGGCGGATTCTAGATCCCCGACGGGGTCCTGTCATCGGCCAAGTACACATGGGACCGATGAGCCGGGCCATCTGCCGTTCCCGTCGGCGGGGGCCATGGCGGGGCTCGTTCCCCCATCCCCGTGCTCCGATTTGTTGATTTATTGAAAACGGCGATCTAATTTCCGGTTGCCACTGAATCGCCCCTGGACCGGGGCCACCAGGAACATGATGCGGGGAGCGTCCTGCGGGGCGTCCGCCGGAGGGGGAAATCCATGCTGAAGATTCTCGCATGCATCGCCATGTCCATGCTGCTGATCGCCGGTTGCTCCGGTGATGGCGCCACCGACCAGGTCGCGGAAACCGGCCACAGCCAAGGCCAGGGCGACGACGGCCGATCCCTGGCCGCCGATCATCCCGTTCCCCTGACAATCGCCGAGTTCAACGCCAAGGGGGAGGAGTACGAGGGCAAGCTGGTGGAGGTGACCGGCGTCGTGGACCACGTCTGCAAGCACAGCGGCAAGCGCATCTTCATCCGCGGCGACGATCCCGAGGACCGGGTCAAGATCGAGGCCGGCGACCTGGGCACCTTCGACGTCGCCCTGGAGGGCAGCAAGGTGAAGGTCGTGGCCGTGGGCACGGTCATGAAGATGGACAACGCCTACCTGGACAACTGGGCCTCGGAGGTGAGCGGCGACGATCCCGCGGCGGGCTGCACCGAGGAGCAGAAGGAAATCGCCAAGGGCGGCGGTGACGGTGAGGAGGAGCACGAATCCGCCATGTCCCAGATCAACGCCCTGCGCAGGAATCTGGCCGAGTCGGGCCGGGAGTACCTGGCCTTCTGCAGCCTGGAAGCCAGGTCCCTCGAGGAAATCAAGTAACGTGGCCCGACGAAATACCGCCCGGACGGGCTTCAATTGGCGCAAGTGGAACAACGTCCTGCACCGTGACGTCGGCTACCTGATCTTCGGCCTGACGGTCGTCTACGCCGTGTCGGGCATCGCCCTGAATCACCTGCGGGACTGGAATCCCAGCTACATCATCACTCATCGCGAGGTGGCCTGGGACGGCGGCGTGCCCGCCGATCCCGTCAGCGAGGCCCAGGTCAAAGGGTTCCTCGAGGGCATCGGCGAAGCCAAGGGTTACAAGAGCCACTACAGCCCCGAGCCCGGCCAGTTCAAGATCTGGCTGCACGGGGGCAGCGTGCTGCTGAACCGCTCCACGGGCAGCGGGTACGTCGAGCACATCAAGCGCCGCCCCGTCTTCTTCGAGGTCAACTGGCTGCACTACAACCCGCGGCTGCTGTGGACCTGGTTCTCGGACGTCTACTGCGGGGCCCTGATCCTCGTGGCCGTCACGGGGCTGTTCGTCCTCAAGGGCCGCACGGGCATCACGGGGCGCGGGGCCTGGTTGACCGGGATCGGCGTGCTCATTCCGGTGGTCTTCCTGGTGGCCTACCTCTGATCGGACACTTGCGGATCCGTGCCGGGCCGGGTGCGAACCCGGCCCTCCGCTACGGCCACGGCAGCATCTCGGTCAGGTTGACGAACCCATTTCCGTCGTCACGGTACAGGCCTCGATAGCCGCCGACCCAGATCCGCCCCTCGCGGTCCTCGAAGGTGCACTGCACCGCCGGGCTCAGGAGTCCGTCCTCCTCGCCGAACCTCCTGAATGATTCGCCGTCGAACCGGTACACCCCGTAGTGTTCGGTCGGAAACCAGATATTGCCGGCGCGGTCGGCGAAGAGGTCCCAGGCTTCGTCGCCCTCAATCCCGTCGGAGGGGCCGAAGTGCGTGAACACCCCGTCCTTCAGCCGGCAGACTCCGTTGTGGTGCGTCGCGAACCAGAAGCTGCCGTCCTGCGCTTCGAGGACGTCGTTCACCACGTCGCCGCACAGCCCGTCGGCGGTCGAGATGTTCTCCAGGTCCGCACCGTCCCAGATGAAGACGCCGCCGTTGGTGGCGAACCACATGCGGCCCCGGCCGTCCTCGATGATGCTGTGGACGATGTGCGAACTGGTCACGCCGCGCGAATGGTCCGGCTCGGTCTCGGGCAGGTCGAAGGGGGTGAACGCCTCGCCGTCGAAGGTGCCGGTGCCCGCCAGGGTCCCGACCCAGATGTTGCCCTTGCTGTCGATGGCCAGCGCCCACACGTCGTTGCCGCCCGGATGGAGCGGACCGTCCCCGAGGGTGAAGTTGGTGAAGGATGATCCGTCCCAGCGGGTCAGGCCCCTGTCGGTGCCGAACCAGACGTTTCCGTCGGCGTCCTCGACGATGCCGCGCACCGCGTCGCCGCCGAAACCTTCGCGCACGCCGAACCCCTGGAGGGCTCTGCCGTCGAAGCGGATGACCCCGTCGCCGTTGGTGCCGAACCACATGTGGCCGCGGTGATCCTGGTGGATGCGGCGGACGAAGTCGCTGATCTGGTTTTCGAGGAGGGGATCGTGCAGGGGCTGCGCAAGGGAGCCGGCGGCGAGCCACAGAGCCATGGTCGTGGTGATCCAGGAAAATTTCACGTCGTTCCTTCCGTCGGGAATCATGATGATTAAATCACACAAATATGGTATGATTTAATCGAGTCGATGGACACCCCGGATATTCCGAAAGGATCGATCATGAGGCATACCAGGTTCAAGACAGGTTCCATCATTATCGGAATCCTGCTGTGGAGCGCCACTTCCGCGATGGGCCAGAGCCCCGTCCTGGACATGACCACATGGCCCTCCACCGTCGGTTGGCCCCAGGTGACGGCAGGGGGGGGTACGGCGGCCCTCGGCGGCGGCATCCTGACCCTGGCGGCACCGGTCAACACCCTCTCGGGATTCCGGGCGCCGTCCGGACTGTGGACCACCGCGGCTGCCGATCCCGCCGGATTCGAAATCGAAGCCGTGATGAAGGTGGTGAGCGCATCAGCTCCGGGTAGCGCCGCGGCGTCGGTCACCTACAGGAATGGGGCCATCCGCTGCATTTTCGACATCTACAGCGACCATGTGGCGCTTTCGAGCTTCACCAACTGGTCCGGGACCACGACCCACGTCATGGATACGACCGACGGCTTCCACCAGTACGTCATCTCGGGCCTCGGCAACCAGGTCGAGGTGACGGTCGATGGGGTAGGCGTCATCAACGCCGTCAGCCTGGACTCCGACATGGGCGCTCCGGTCATGGATTTCGGGGACGAATACTGGACCAACGACACCACCACGGAATGGTCGTACGTGGCCTTCGGACCCAAGGGAGCGGTCCAGTCCCGGCCAGCGGCCTGGGGAGACCTGAAGGTGATGTTCCGCTAGCAGGCGGGGCGCAGCCCGAAGATGGATGCGGGCCTCCCGGGCTCTGCACCGCAGCCCCCTATTCGAAATACCTGGGATAGAGGCGGAGCAGTTCGGACGCCTTCTCCCGTGACTCCTCGGAGCCGTCTTCTGCCATTCCTCGCACTGCGGGCATGTACGAGACCAGGAACATGTGCAGCTGATCGTGCCCCTTTCCGGTCATTCTGCATCCCTGGATCAGCTTGTCGAGATCCTCCTGGAGACCGGCGCCCACCGTCCGCACGTCGCCTCCCCGCTCCATCCGGGCTGTCATGGCGGCGAATTGGGTCCGCGTGTGGTCATCCATCACCCACTTGGCCCCGTCATCGAGCGACAATCCGGGGATGGACTCTTCCGCGGTGGTCTGCTGGGGGTGGTCGGTAGAATCCGGGCCGCTGCAGGCCGTCAGGACGAGGGCGGCGGCGAAAAGAGCGGCTGGGAGGAAGGCGAGGTCACGAAAACGCATCCCGAACTCCTGGTCGTGTCGGTGGTCGAGGTTCCGTAGTGATCCACCCATGGTACGGATGCCGACCACTCGGGGCAACGCCTATCCCTCCGGATCCGGTGGGGCATCGATCTTGCCGGAGGAGGCCATGCGCCGCCTGGCGGCGGCCGTTGCGAAGAAGAACCGAAGGCTGCCCGGGATGCTCGCCTGGGTCAGCAAGGGGTCCACGGGACGGAAGCGTCCCTCCTCGATTCCCTTGACCAGGATCGCCTGCGCGGGAAGCTGACGGAAGTGCCGGGGATCCGCAATCTCGCGGTCCGCGAATCCGGCAGGACGGCGAAGGCCACCACGCCCGCGTCGATCGTCGTGCGCTTGGAGGGCAAGGACCCCTTGGCCCTGGAATGGGCCCTGGGCGCCGAGCGGTTCTCCCCTCTGGCCGTCGCGGTGATGGGGGGGCTGGCCGCAGGCACGATGCTGACCATGGTGGTCATCCCGGTCCTTTACGACGTGCTGGATTCGGCGCAGGAGTCGTTCCGCAAACAGGTCTCCTGACGGGCCTCAGGTAGTAGCGGTGGGCGCCGTAGTGCGTCTCCACCAGCTGTCCCTGCCGGAGCAGGTCAGACACCACGTCCCAATCCGCCCCCGACCGCCCCAGCAGCAGCCGGACGGCGCCCTCCCGCATGGGGTGCACGGCCGTGATGCTCAGCAGGTCCTCCTGCGGGTCGCCCGTGGCGGCGAAGGCGTCGCCCTCGTAACCCACCAGCAGTTCGACCTGGAGGTGTTCCTCCCGGAAGATCTCGTAGGCCAGGGCCAGGGCCTGCTCGTCGGCGGGTCGGACCCAGCCCTCGGCAGGCGGCCGGATGGGCACCGACAGGTAAGCCCGAGCCGGCTGCAACTCCCCTACCATCCGGGCGGTGGCGCGCAGCTCCTCTTCCTGGTCGTTGATTCCCTCGATCAGCATGGTCTCGGTCGCGAGTTCCCCGGTGAATCCCGCGGCGAACCTGCGCATGCCGTCCAGGATGGACTCCAACCGCAGATGCCCGTGCGGCCGGTCGACCTTGCGCCAGACCGGCTCGCGCACCGCATCGACCTTCAGGGACACCCAGTCCGCCTCGGCCAGGTCCGCGCGCACGTCCGGCCGGTCGATCAGCGCGGCGTTGGTGATCACCGCGATGGGGATCTCCAGGGGGCGCAGGGCCCGGATCGCCGGGCCCAGGTCGGCGTCGAGGGTCGGCTCGCCGTCCGGCACGAAGGCCAGGTAGTCGATGCTTTCGGCGGCCAGCCGGCTGACCGCGACCTTCTCCCGGACGGCGGCGGCCACTACCTCGGACCCATGGAAGACCTGCCGCTGCAGGCTTTCCTTCAGAGTCCGGCCCAGCTGGCAGTAGACGCAGGAATAGGGACAGATCTTCGGGGGGATGTTGTTGATCCCCAGGCTCCGGCCGAGCCGGCGGGACGGGACGGGTCCGAAGGCGATCATCAGGTACTCCCATCGGTCTCCTCGATCTCGACAGGGCCGCGCCGTCGAGGATCCCGGCCGGGATGATGGCGCAGCTTTCCTTCATTGTGAGTATATGCTCAAAACGGTGATCCGGCAATCCGCCCGGGTGCCGTTTCCTTCGGGTTTCTCGACAGATCGGCCTGCCCCGATCGATGCCTGCCCTCAAGTCCGTCCCCCGGGGGACCTATACTGCCGAATTCGGCCTCGAATAGGCTGTTTTGAGGCGGATTGGCGAAACGGTGTGGGGCCTACCGCCGACCGCGTGGAGGGCCTGGGCGTGACATCCGGCCGTCCTTCGCTGTCGAGGGCCCGCATCGCACTTGAATCCGCGCCTTCGTGATGGTAAAATATTGGCCATATCGTTTCGACCCGCGGGACGGAGCGTCGCGGCGCACGGGAAAGGGACTTCATCACTTCCCAACGCGATGGGACCCGGCGATGGCGATCAGCCAAGGCAGGCGGATCCGGTCAAGCGTATGGACGACCCTCCTGGTCTTGCTGGCCTTCTCGGCGGCGCCAGGCCCCGCGCAATCCAGCGAATCCCTGCGCCATCCAGCGGAAGTGCGCCGGATCCAGGCGGACCGGCATCAGACGCCCCTGTGGGCAGCCGAACCGACCCTGACCCCCCAGGCAGCCGCGCTGCTGGCCGCCATCTCGGCCGCGGGCGAGGACGGTCTGGTCCCCGCCGATTATCACCTGGCAGAATTGACCGGCCTGCTGGCCTGGGCGACCCCCGGGGTCGGACTCGTCTGGGCGGACAACCAGGCCGCCCGGCGCGCCGAGGATCTGCTGACCGACGCATTCCTGGGCCTGGGGTCGGACCTGGCCTGCGGTCGGGTCGGACCCAACGCCCTCTGGGGGGAGTGGACCGTTTCCGCGGACCGCCCGGCACCCTTGCCGCAGCTCTGTGCCGCTGCGCTGGACATGCCGGACGCCGCGGCCGCCCCCGATCCCGCCGCCGCCCGGGCCGTCGCGGAAGCCCTGGCAGCTTGCCGGCCGGACCAGCCGGGCTACCACGGGCTGCGGCGCGCCCTGGCCGAACTGGCGCGCACGGCGGCCGCAGGCGGCTGGCCCGTGGTGCCGGACGGGCCGAACCTCCGCCTGGACGCGATGGATCCCCGGGTGCCGGCCCTGCGCGCCCGCCTGGCCGCCGGTGGCGAGCTGGTCGATCCGCGCCCGGCCATGGCCGGGCCCTGGTGGGTCTTCGCCCCGACGAACCCCGACCTCTACGACCGCACCACCGTCGCCGCGGTGCGGGCGTTCCAGCGGCGGCACGGCCTCCGGGAGGACGGGGTGCTCGGTCCGCGCACCCTGGCCGCCCTGAACGTGCCCGCGGCGGATCGCGCGGCCCAGGTGGCCCTGAATCTCGAGCGCTGCCGCTGGCTGCCCCGCGACCCCGGCTCGCGCCACATCCTGGTCAACATCCCCGACTTCACCCTCGCCCTGGTGGACGGCGGCGCCACGGTCCTCACCATGCGGGCCGTGGTGGGGCGCATCGACAGGCCGACGCCGGTCACCTCGGGGATGATGTCCTGGCTCGTGGTCAATCCGGGCTGGAACGTGCCCCAGAAGCTGGCCCGCGAGGATCTGCTGCCCAAGGTCGTGGTCGATCCCGGATACCTGAACGAGCGGGGCTTCCTCGTGTACGCGGACTGGCGCCCCGGCGCCGAGCGGATCGATCCGGCCGCCGTGGACTGGCGCGCAGTCGCGCCCCTGGACATGACCTACAAGTTCCACCAGGAGCCGGGCCCCCGGAATCCCCTGGGCCGGGTGAAGTTCCTCTTCCCCAACCCGTTCAGCGTCTACCTGCACGACACCGACCAGCGGTCCGTCTTCGCCGGCGAGAACCGCTGCTTGTCGTCGGGCTGCGTGCGCATCGAGAAGCCCGAGGCGCTGCTGCGCGCGCTGGCCTGCGGGCGCGACGCGGCGATGGACTCCCTGGCGCAGGCGGCCCTGGACTCCGGCGAGACCCTGGCGCTGGGCCTGGGCTCACCGGTGCCGGTGCACCTGGTCTACCTGACCGCGTGGGTCGATGAGGCGGGAGTGCTGCAGCTTCGGGACGACTGCTACGAGTACGACGACCGGCTGGCGCTGGCCCTGGCGGCGCCGGATTCCGCACCGGCGCTCGTCACCTTCAGGGAAGTCATGGTGGGGGAGGCGGACGTGGGTCAGTCGGCGCCGACGGACGGTCACCAAGAGCGGACCGGACCCGTGTCCATGTGGACGAAGCGGGATCCGGAATAGAGGCCGACCCCACCGCGCCCCATCGCGAGAGCCGCCCGGTGCAGGCGCCCCAGCTCGACACCGCGCAGGCGTACGTCCACGGCCTTGCCTTCCATGTGGTAGCTGTGTCTCGCCACGCCCTGGCTGCTCCGGCGCAACAGGGCGTTCGTGGCCGGGGAGCGGTAACCGGATATGACTTCGAATTCCGGTGAGGCGTCCAGCCTCTGGGCCAGGTCGTGCAGAAGGTCGAGCAGGGCAGGATCGATGGTGTGCACGTCGCCGGTGCGGTGGTCACGAAGCAGGTGGTTGGCCTTGGCCAGGCCGTCGGCCAGGTAGCCGCCGCGAGCGGCGAAAATGCAACGCCCGCTCTCGCCGGTGTGGGTGTTGTGCAAGAGGAGGCCGCGGCCTGCGGGGATCCCGACGGACCGTGCGGGCAACGCAGCCAGGGCCTCGGGGCCGAAGGGAACGGACAGTGCCAAGGCCCCGCCCAGGACCGCCAAGCCGCCTATCTTCAGGAATTCCCGGCGGTCCACCCCGCCGTCGGTGTAATCGTCGCGCACCGTCTCCCGCTCCTTCGCATACCGTGGACAAGCGTCCGTTCTTTGACCCCGCAAGAAGGCATCGGTGCGGGGCAATGCGCAAGCGCAAGTTTCGAGCCGGAACGCCGGGGCTTTTCGACCAGCGGTCTTCATGACCAGGAACCGATTGAGGGACGGCCACTTGTCCACCCCCGGGAGGACCGGCACGGAAACGCCGGGCCGGCGGCCGCCCGCGACGCCCGCAGGGGATTCGCCACCTCCGGGAGGGAATGCGCCACGTCGTCCGCCGTCCCGGAGGCGATACCGGAATGACCCGGAGCGTCAGGGCGCATCGCCCGGGGATCGGTGACGAGGGGGGTCCCCGAGCGTCACCTCGGGATGGTGCTCCCGGTAGTAACCCAGGCTCCACTCGTTGACGAACAGGGCGACCCGCCGCCCCCGATCATCCCGGACCAGGCGGGAATCCCACGGCAGTTGCAGGTCGGGGTCCGGGAGCTCGGAGTCGACCCACCGGGCGACCGTCCAGGGAGCCGGCGCGATGCGTGACTTCGCCCCGTACTCGCTTTCGAGGCGGTACTGGACGATCTCGAACTGCAGGGGGCCCACGGCGCCGATCAGCTGCCGTTGACGATTCGAATCGAGGAATTCGAACCGCTGGACCACGCCCTCTTCCAGGAGCTGGTCAACGCCGTTCCGGAATCGCTTGAACGTCGCGGTGTCCGCGTTCTCCAGGTAGCCGAAACACTCGGGCGGGAAGCGGGGGATCTCGTCGTAGGCGATCGCGGGATCCTCGGTCAAGGTGTCCCCGATGATGAAACGCGCATTGCCGACGATCCCCACCACGTCCCCCGCATAGGCCTCGTCCACGGTTTCCCGCTCCCGGCCGAAGACCTGCGCCGCATTCGACAGGCGGGTCCGGGCCCCGGTGCGCGCCACGGTCACGGTCATGTCCCGCCGGAACCTGCCCGAGACGACCCGGACGAAGGCGATCCGGTCACGATGATTCGGATCCATGTTCGCCTGGATCTTGAAGACGAAGCCCGTGAAGGCGCCATGATCGGGCTGGATGATGGCGGTTCCGCTGCGGCGAGGGCTCGGCGGCAGCGAATGGTCGAGGAAACCGTCGAGCAGGAGCTGCACCCCGAAGTTGTTCAACGCGCTGCCGAAGTAGACCGGCGTGAGGCGGCCCGCACCGACGGCCGCCGGATCGAACCCGGTTCCCGCGCCGTCGAGCAGCTCCACTTCATCCAGGAGGGTCTGATAGGCCCGGCCGCTCAGGCGCTCCCGGATGACCGGGTCCGACAGATCGACGTTGGTGACGGGCGCCCGGTAGGTCCCACCGGGCGTCAGCTCGTAGAGGTGGGCCACCCGGGTGCGCCGGTCCCAGACGCCCTTGAAGTCCCTCCCGGTGCCCAGTGGCCAGTTCATGGGATATGCGGAGATTCCCAGGACGTCCTCCAGCTCGTCCAGCAGGGCCAGCGGATCCCGGGCCGGGCGATCCAGCTTGTTCATGAACGTGAAGATCGGCACCCCGCGTCGGCGGCAGACCTCGAAGAGCTTCCGCGTCTGGTTCTCGATCCCCTTGGCGGCGTCGATGACCATGATGGCGGCGTCGACCGCGGTCAAAACCCGGTACGTGTCCTCGGAGAAGTCGCTGTGTCCCGGCGTATCCAGGAGGTTGATCCGGAAGTCCCGGTAGTCGAACTGCAGCACGGTCGAGCTGATCGAGATTCCCCGCTTCTTCTCCAGCTCCATCCAGTCGGACGTCGTGGCGCGCTGGTTCCTGCGGGCGGTCACCGAGCCGGCCAGCTGCACCGCCCCGCCGTAGAGGAGGAACTTCTCGGTCAAGGTCGTCTTGCCGGCGTCCGGATGGGAGACGATGGCGAAGGTCCGACGCCGGGCGATCTCCCGCCGGAGCATGGCTGGAACGGGGGCAGGGGAATGATTCATGGTCTTTCTCTCGACTGGTGATGGCGATCAGACCGGAAGTCGCCGGGAAATCGGTTAGAACCCGGCCTTCCGGGTTGCGAACGGCTCATCGACGGGGCGGAGCCCCTGAGGGATCAGGGCGGAGTCGGGCGACAGCGCGAGGAGGCGCGGGGATTCACGGGAGCCGCGAAAGGCGGGGATGTCGGCGAATGGATCATTGGCGGGAATCTATGTCGCGAATGGTCGGCGGACAAGGCCGATTCAGGGTTTTGATGCCCCGATTCCTCCCCCCTTTGCGGTTTTTTGATACCCCCACCCCGGACCTTGAGACCTTCTTGACGCAATCCCCCCTAACATTGGACCTGAAGAGGTGGCGACCGAGTTGCGGAACCGGCAGGACAGGCCGGGAATCGAATCGAGGTACAGGGAAATGACGGGTCGACGGCCGGTTGTGGTCATTACGGGCTGTACGCCTTTGGGCGCCTATCTGGCTTCCAAACTCGATCAGGACGGGTGGAGGGTGGGGGTCGTGGACAGATCCGAATCGGCGTTCGTCTTGCTGGCCGAGGGATTCTCCGGGGTCTGCGTGGAAGGCGAGCCGCTGGATCCCGCCGTGCTCGAGCGTGCGGGAATCAGCCGCGCCGCGAACTTCATCGGGACCATGCCGAAGGACGATCTGAACCTGGCCCTGGGAATCGTCTGCCGCAAGACGACCGGGGCCCGGACGGTGTTGGTCCAGGTGGGGGATCCTGCCCGCGCAGGGGCCTATGAAGACCTGGGCATCAAAACAGTCTGTCCCACTCGTCTGGTCGGGGAAGAACTCAGGCATCGGTTAACCGGGTCAAGGGACACTGGGACGACCCGATTGGCGGTTGGAGGAAAGATGAAAGCACTGTTCGTCGTCATCGTGGGCTGTGGGCGGTTGGGGTCTCATCTGGCAAACCTGCTGAGCCACGAGGGGCACCGGGTGGTTGTCGTCGACCGGGATGATCAGGCATTCGAGAAACTCGCTGCGGACCTGTACAGCGGGTCGCGAATCGCGGGTGACGCCTCCGAACCTTCGGTCCTGAAGCAGGCCGGGGTCGGCAAGGCGGATCTTCTCATCACCGCCACCCATGACGACAACGTGAATCTGATGGTGGCCTTGGTTGCCAAGAAAGTCCTGGGTGCCAGGAAGGTCATGGCGAGGGTTTACGACCCCGCACGGGAGGAGCTCTACCGCGACGTCGATCTGGAGACGGTGTGCCCGACGCTGATCGCGGGGGAGGCGTTCTTCAAGCTTCTGTACCAAGCCACCGGCCACCAAGGGGCAGAGGGATGAAAGTCATCATCGTGGGCGGCGGACGCCCCTTGTACTTCCTCGCCCAGACGTTCCTGGCCAAGGGTCATTCCGTGACGATCATCAATCGCGATGGCGCCGAGTGCGAGCGTCTGGCCAGCCGGCTCGATGCCGTGATCGTTCACGGCGACGGCAGCGAACGGCGGATCCTCGAGGAGTCCGGAGCCAGGTCGGCGGATCTCCTGTTGGCGGCGACTCCCAGCGACCCGGACAACCTCATCACGTGCCAGCTCGGGAAGTCCCGGTTCGCAGTGCCGCGAGTCGTGGCGCTGGTCAACGATCCGGACAATCAGAAGGTGTTCCAGGAGTTGGGCGTGGAGGCGATTTCCACGGCGTTGACCGTTGCCAGCCTCATCGAGCAAAGGGCGGCGCTGGACCAGGTGACCGATCTGATCCCTGCGGGTGAGGGGAGGGTGGCGATATCGGAGGTGGTGCTGAACGACCCGCGGCCCCTCGAGGGAAGGACCATCGCCGATGCCGACTTTCCGCGGGACGCCCTGATTGCTGTGGTCATCCGGGATGCCGGGACGATCATCCCCAAGGGGGATACGATCCTGGAACGAGGGGACAGGGTCGTTCTGGTCGCCCTGGCCGCTGCCCGCGATCAGGCCCTGAAGGCCCTCACCGGGCGCAGTCCCTAGGAGGACCCCGTGCGCGAGCCCGAGTATTTGCGGTCGCGATACCGCTCCATCGTCTCGCTGGTCGGACTCATCGCCGGTCTGACCGGCCTGCTGATGCTGACCCCCCTCCTGTCGATCGTCGCATGGCCCGTGACGAACCGGGAGGCCCTGGCATTCCTGGTTCCAGGTCTGTCGCTGGGCGCCATCGGCCTGTTCCTCTGGCGTCGGTTCGACCACGGCGCGGCGATCCTGAGCAGACTAGAAGGGGGCGTCATCGTCCTATTGAGCTGGATGATCGCCTTTGCCGTCGGTGCGGTTCCCTTCATGGTGCTGGAGGGGTTTGATTGGACCCAGGGCCTGTTCGAGTCGGTAAGCGGGTGGACCACGACCGGGCTGTCGGTACTGGACGTGGCCGGCGCCGGGCCGATCATCCTGTTGTGGCGCAGCATCATGCAAATCGCGGGCGGTGCCGGCCTGGCGATCATCATGCTGGCTGCGATCGCCGGTCAGGGTGGGGTGTCTCTATCGACGGCCGAGGGGCGGACCGATCAGCTCGTCCCCAACGTCCGGGCTTCCGCCCTGCTGGTCGTCCGGATCTATGCCGGTTACGCCGTGGCAGGGATCCTCGGCCTGCGTGCCGTCGGCATGACCTGGTTCGATTCGATCAACCATGCCTTTGCTGCGATTTCGACGGGGGGATTCTCGACACGTCCGGAAAGCATCGGTTACTGGAACTCGCCGGCGATAGAAGCCGTGACGATTGCGCTCATGATCCTGGGAAACCTCAATTTCCTCACGGCGTGGTCCCTCATCCGCGGCCGTTTCCGGTGCGTCATGCGGAACGGTGAAATCAGGTTGATGGCGGTGATGGTGCCCCTGTGCGCCGGACTCCTGCTCTGGGGGACCTGTAACGATCCGGACCATCCCCTGATGCGTTCCGTGCGCATCGCGGTGTTCGAGACCGTCACCGCCCTCACGACGACGGGATTCTCGACGGTAAGCTACGGCGAATGGAACGGCTTCGGCATTCTGGTCCTGATTGCGCTGATGCTGATCGGCGCGGGGATCTGCTCGACGGGCGGCGCGCTGAAACAGCAGCGCGTCTACCTGCTGTTCCGCGCCCTCGTCCAGGACCTGAGGCGACCCGCTTCCCCCCGGACGTCGGTGGAAATGGCCGCCTACTGGCGGGGGGATGAACGCGTCGCCATCACCGATGAACTGCTGCGTTCGGTCGGCACCTTTGGATTCCTGTACCTGGCCACCTGGCTGGCGGGTTCTGCGGTGCTTGCGGCCAACGGATTCGGTCTGCAAGACTCCCTTTTCGAGTTCGCGTCGGCCCTGGGCACCGTCGGACTCTCGACGGGGGTGACAGGGGCCTCGACACCTGCGCCGGTCCTTTGGGTCGAGATCGTCGGCATGCTGCTCGGTCGCCTGGAGTTCTTCGTGGTTTTCACAGGTATCACCAAGCTCATGCGCGATCTATACTGGATGGCGAAAGCCAGGACAGGCGCCTCGGACCGAGGGATGTGAGGTCGATTTCCGGACATGGTACGCGAAAGACAGGAACCGACTTCCGGGAAGGGGGCTGACGCGGCGGCGGGAAAGTCCGGCCGCGAGAGGGCCCGATCGCCTGCTGGGCCAGGGGAAACCGCACGGACCAGGGGCCGACTGAGGATTTTTTTCGGCTACGCATCCGGGGTGGGGACTACCCGGGCCATGACGGCGGAGGCCCTGGTCCGGAGTTCGGAGGGGGTTCGGGTTTTCACCACCGGGCCCAATGGACTCGTCGAGATTGGGCAAGGCCAGGCGGTGCCCGACCCCTCCGCTATCGACAGGTTTTCCGGGGTTTTCAAGATCGAAGACGCCATTCGCCTGAATCCGGAACTCCTCCTGCTTCCCGATCTCGCCAGGAGGAATCCGGCCGGTTCCCGGCATCGGAAGCGCGTTCAGGACGTCGAGGAATTGCTGGCGGCTGGAATCGACGTCTGGTCGACCCTCTCGGTGGGGCAGTTGGAGAGCATGGCCGACATCGTGGAGCGCATCTCGGCCACGGGAGCCGAGGAAAGGATCCCGGATTCCGTTTTCGATTCCGCGGATGAAGTCGAACTGATCGACCTCGAACCCGATGCCTTGCTCGAGCGGGAGGATGGCGCCGGTCCATCCCTTACGGCGACGGCTGCCGGGACCGTGTCGCGGGCGGCGTTGCTGGCTCTCCGGGAGGTCACGCTGCGGCGGGCCGCGGATCGCTTGAACGCGGGTGCGGGCCGGGCCCCCGGACGAGGACAAGGAACTTCGCTGGTATGGCCGACCGAGGAGAGGCTGCTGGTCTGTGTCGGCCCGAGCCCGACGTCGCCCCGCGTCATTAGGACGGCCAGCAGGATGGCGCGGGCCATGCGCGCGACCTGGATTGCGGTGACGGTCGAACCGGCCAAGGAGACGCCGGCTGCCGAGAAGCAGCGCCTCCTGCAGAACCTCCATTTGGCGGAATCCCTCGGCGCAAAGACCACGACGTTGACGGGCGGGGACACCGCGCGGGGAATCGTCGACTATGCGCGCGAAAAAGGCGCAACGAAGATCATCATCGGCAAGACGGGCCGGCGGCGGTGGCCGTTCGGGTGGCGGCCATCGCTGGTCAACCAGGTCATCGCCGCCAGCGGGGAGATCGACGTCTACGTCATCCGGGGGTCGGGCGATGCCGATGCCGGTCGGGATCGTGCCGCGCCGCGGGGTGGAGTCCGCGTGTGGGGGTATCTCGGTGCGGTTCTCATCCTGGCCACCGCGACGGGGATTGCCGCGCTGTTCGGGAGGCTCGGGTTCAACGAGTCCACTTTCGTCCTGGCGTACATCCTGGGTGTCACGGCGGCCGCCGCCTGGTTCGGGCGCGGCCCGGCGATGGCGGCCTCGGTCGGGGCCGTCCTGCTGTACAACTTCTTCTTCACGGAACCCCGGTATACCCTCCGGGTGCACGATTCCGGCTACGTCGTCACCTTCGCTGTCATGATGACGATCGGAGTTCTGGTGAGCACGCTGACGGCCCGGGTCCGGGAGCAGTCCATCGCGGCGCGTCAAAGGGAGCGACGCACCGAACAACTCTTCGAACTCAGCCGGGATCTCTCCTCCGCTTCGGGAGAGTCCCGGATCGCGGCCACGGCGGCGCTGCAACTGGGCGGCATCCTCTCCGCTGCCGTCGCCGTGCTACTTCCGGACGAACATGGCGTGCTGCGGCCCGTGGGGACGTCAGGGTCGGCGTATCGGGGGGATGATGAATCGACATCCGCGGCGACCTGGTCGTTCGAGCACGGGCGACGCGCCGGATTCGGGACGGACACCCACGGAGACCTGCCGGTTCTCTTCCTGCCGCTGGTGGCGCCCCCCGACCGGATGGGTGTCCTGGCCGTCAGGGCGGAAAATCCCGAGGACCTGGTTTTTCCGGAGGGCCGCCGCCTGGCGGAATCCTGCGCGGCGCAGGTTTCCGCGGCGCTGCAAAGGGACCACCTGGTCGAAAAGGTCCACCAAACGCTTTCCCAGGCGGAAAGCGAGCGGGTTCGCAGCGCGATGCTCAGCTCCATCTCCCACGATTTCCGGACGCCGTTGTCTGCAATAGCGGGGGCCGCAAGCAGCCTGCTCGAGAGCGGAGATAGCCTGGACCATCACGAGCGCAAGGATCTCCTGCAGTCTCTTCACAATGAAGCCATCAGACTGGCCAGGCTCGTCGACAGCATCCTCCAGATGACCCGGATCGAGGCGGGTCAACTCGCCCCGAACAAGGAGTGGAACGTGGTGGAGGATCTGGTTGGTGCGGCTTTGACCCGCATGGCGAGGCAACTGTCGGCCCACGGGGTCGCTACGAGAATTCCGTCGGAGTTGCCGATGATCCGGGTCGACGGAGGACTCATCGAACTGGTCCTGGCGAATCTGATTGAGAATGCTGCACGTTACTCCCCGGAGGGTTCGGAAATCGAAGTCGGGGCATACCTTGAGGATGGATCTGTTAATATCGAGGTCACGGACGGGGGTCCCGGACTTTCTGAAGAAGAGCAGTCCCGGGCCTTCGAGAAGTTCTATCGTGGGCCGCGGTGGCGGGCGGACGGGTCCAGGGGCGCGGGGCTGGGACTTGCCATCTGTGCGGCCGTCGCCAAGCTCCATGGGGGCAGGATCGAGGCGGGCAATCGACTAGGAGGCGGAGCACGCTTCGTCCTGGCGTTGCCGCTGGAGGAACAGCCTCCGGCGCTCATGCCGGAGGCGCCTGATGCCGTGCCGGAAGAGAGGCGGACATGACCCACGATCGCGCCGTGATCCTGGTCGTTGAAGATGACGCGCCGATCCGGCGCTTTGTGCGGACCTCCCTGGTGGGGAGCGGTTACCGGGTCGTGGAGGCGGCGACGCTTGAGGCGGGGAAATCCATGGCATCGAGCGAACGTCCGGATCTCATCGTCCTCGATCTGGGATTGCCGGATGGAGATGGCCTGGGCCTGGTCGAGTGGTTCCGGGACTGGAGCCAGGCCCCCATCATCATCCTTTCGGCGCGGGACCAGGAAAAAGACAAGGTGACCGCACTCGATCAGGGCGCGGACGACTATCTCACCAAACCGTTCGGGGTCGACGAGCTTCTTGCGCGCATCCGGGTTGCGTTCCGCCACCGGGCCCGGGCGGGCGACGAGGGATCCCGGATGGTTTTCATCACGGGGGGATTGCGGGTGGATCTCGCCGCGCGGCGGGTCGAGATCGGAGGACAGGTCGTCCCATTGACGCCCATCGAATATCGCCTTCTGGTGACCCTGGTCCGCCATTCCGGCAAGGTTCTGACGCACCGTTTCATCCTGCGAGAGGTATGGGGACCCGGCCACAGCGACGATCCCCGGTATGTGAGGGTCTATGTCGCAGGGTTGCGGAGGAAGCTCGAGCCCGACCCGGCCAGGCCGAGGTTCATTCTAACTGAACAGGGGGTCGGCTATAGGCTTGTCGATGATGGCGACGAGAAATGACCGGGGGGATTCTCTCCCCTTCCAACCGCCTATCCGGGATATGCCGGGGGGATCATGACCCCGCCTACGTCGACTCCCGGTCCCCGTTCTCCATCAGGATCCGCTCGATCGACTGGGGCGATTGCTGCAGCGCCTTGATGTCCTCCTCCCGGCCGATCAGCACCAGGACGTCGTCGTTCTCGATGACCTGCTCGGGGCCCGGCAGGAACGAGAACGTCTTGCCCTCGTGCTTCTTGACGGCGATGACGAACAGGCCGAACCGGTTCCGCAGCTGGAGGCTGATCAGGGAACGACCGACGAACGCCCTGGGCGCGGCGACGTCCATGACCAGGTAGTCCTTGGCCAGGGGGATGAAGTCCAGCAGGTTGGGGTTGAACATCTGCAGGGCGAGTCGCTCGGCCGCGTCGTACTCGGGGAACACGATGTGCTTCGCGCCCATGGAGGCGAGGATCTCCGCGTGATCCCGGGTGTTGGCCTTGGCCCGGATCAGCGGCACCCCGATCTTCCTCAGGTGCAGGGTGCACAGGATGCTGGACTCGAGGCTGTCCCCGATGCTGACGACCGCCTCGTCGAAGTCCGCCGAGACGACGGCGGACAGGGCCGCGAAATCCCGGGCGTCGATGCAGACGGCCCGCTGGACCTCGTCGGCCACGGCGTTCACCAGGTCGATGTCGCGATCCAGGGCCAGGACCTCGCACCGCTTGGCCAGCAGGCGGGCCAGGCTCGACCCGAACCGGCCCAGCCCGATGATGCACACGCGTCTCTCTTTGGTGTTCATCCGATCATGATCCTTCCTTCGGGGTACCTGATCTTGGCCTGCTTCCGCGGGAACATGGAAAGGGCCAGGGTCAACGGTCCGAGCCGGCCGACGAACATGGTGACGATGATCCAGAGGCGGCCGGGGAGGCTGAGGTCCCCGGTCAGGCCCGTGCTCAGCCCCACGGTGCCGAAGGCCGAGATCTGCTCGAAGACCACGTCCTGCATGCCGACGCCGGGCCGGGTCCCTTCGGTGGCCAGCAGCAGCAGGATGCCCAGGCTGTTCCAGGCGACCGACAGGCCGATGATGGTGGAGACGCGCCGGGTGATCTCGCCGGGGATGTAGCGGCCGAACAGCCGCGGCGCCTTGCCCCCGCCCAGGCGGCTCTTGAGCTTGGCGACCCACAGGGCGAACGTCGTGGTCTTGATGCCGCCCGCGCAGGACCCCGGCGAGCCGCCGATGAACATCAGCAACACCATCAGGAAGAGTGGCGCAGGGGCGAGGTCGCCGATCTCCACGGTGTTGAATCCGGCGGTCCTGGCCGTGATGGACTGGAAGAGGGCCCCGGCCGCACGGTCGGTCCACGAGGTCTCCCGGGGCGTCAGTCCGAACCCGAGCAGCAGGACGAAGCCTGCCATGATCAGCGCGCCGCTGGTCCACAGCGCCACCCGCGAACCCAGGGCGAGCTTGCGCAAGGGCTCCTCCCGCTTCCCGGAGCGGGGCCGCAACCGTTGCCAGACGTCGATGGCCACCGGGTGGCCGATCCCGCCGAGGACGATCAGCGCCATGACGGTCGCCATGACCACGGCGTTTTCCCGGAAGGCGGTCAGGCTGTCGGAATAAAGGGAGAAGCCGGCGTTGCAGAAGGCGGACACCGCATGGAAGACGGCCGAACAGGCGGCGTCCGCGGCCCCCATCACGGGCAGCATGCCGGCGAACAGGAGCGCCGCGCCGACCGATTCGGCCAGCAGGACGAAATGCAGGATGCGGCGGAAGATGGACCGGAATTCGGTGGCGGCTTCCCTCTGCAGCATGGCACTGGACAGGGCGGCCTGGGCCCGCAGGTTCAGACGCCGGCCCAGCAACTGGTACGCGATCGCGGCGAAGGACATCACGCCGATGCCGCCGGCCTGGATCATCAGCAGGATGACCGCCTGGCCGAAAGGGGTGAAGTCGCCGCCGGTGTCCACGACGATCAGGCCGGTCACGCACACCGCCGAGGTGGCCGTGAACAGGGCATCCAGGAGTCCCACCTCGCCGTGATGGGCCCACGGCAGCTGCAGCAGGCCGGTCCCCAGGAGGATGAGGGCGCCGAACCCGCCGACCAGCAGGCCTTCGGGCGACCGGCCGGCGACCAGGTCGCGGATGCCGGCGATGCGTTCAATCATCGGACCGATCCCCCTGCAGATGCGGGCACCCTTCGCCCCCCGCCAGGCACCAGGTCTCCAGATGGTGGCGCGCCAGGACCAGACGGTCATGATGACGGCCGCAGACCGAAAGGGCCGTGTCCCCCCGGGACTTCGTGTGAAGGTGCGGACAGATGCCGCCGAGGACCTCGATGGGATTCCGCAGGCGGGCGGCGCGGTCCATGGGGCCCTGGTCCACGACCCACAAGTGGTCGACCCCCAGCGGTTCCAGGGATGCGGCCCAGTCCGTGGAGGGATGGGGGCTGGCCACGGTGACCTCGCACCCGCCCAGGGCCTGGATCAACTTCAGCACGGCCACCACGGCGGGGTGGTCCGCCTCGGGCGCGGTCGTGACCAGCAGGACCTGGCGGTTCCGGGGCGCCGCCGCGATGGCGGCAAGTCCCCGGGGGATGTCGGGCCAGGGGGTCCACCCCAGCCGATCCGTATGTCCGGTCCAGATTTCCATGCCCGCTCCCGGTTGGAGGTCTCGTGGGGGGATCCAGGCACGGATCGGGCCATGAATGTAAGTCTCTTTTTGGCAATGAATTAGCTTGTCTGTGGGAAGGCCGGCCGGCGCCGGAGGATTTCAACCTGAAGGAAACCCGCAACGGCGGGGGCCGAACGTGCCGAGCGCCAGGCGGGGGAGGGGCCGATCCGGGGTAATCGTTCAGTTTGAAATCCGCCGTGCAGATCGAAGGACGGGCGCCTGGAATCAGATTCCGAACTTCTTCCGCTTCCGCCAGAGGGTCGAAGGGGCGATCCCGAGGATCTGGGCGGCTTCATCCAGGGAGCAGCCGGTACCAAGGACTTCCCGGATCGCCTTCTCCTCGAGTTCCGCCAGGGATTCCGGCCGGGAACCGGACACGGTCCGGGCGGCGGTCCTGGTGATCCTGTCGGGCAGATGCTCGGCGCGGATGGTCCTGCCGGGGCACAGCAGCACCGCCCGCTCGATGGTGTTGGCGAGTTCGCGGACGTTGCCGGGCCAGCCGTAGCCGACCAGGCGGCGCTCCACGTCCGCATCCCAGCCGGTCACGAGCCGCTCGTGGCTGCGGCTGAAGGTGGCGACGAACCCCTGCGCGAGAAGGAGGACGTCCTCGGGGCGGCTGCGCAGGGGCGGAATGGTCAGATCAACCACGCTCAGGCGGTAGAACAGGTCCTCCCGGAACTCCTTGCTCCGCACCATCCCTTCGAGGTCGCGGTTGGTGGCGGCGATGATCCGGGCGTCGACCGTCCGCGGGGCGGGGTCGCCGACCCGTTCGTAGGTCCGCTCCTCGACCAGGCGCAGCAGCTTGCCCTGCAGGTGGGCGGGCACCTCGGCGATCTCGTCCAGGAACAGGGTCCCGCCCTGGGCGGTGGCCACCTTGCCGGTCTTGTCGGACACCGCCCCGGTGAAGGACCCGCGGGCGTGCCCGAACAGTTCGGACTCCAGGAGGGATTCCTGGAAGGCGGTGCAGTCGACGGTGACGAAGGGCGCCTTCCGCCGCGGGCTGGAGGCGTGGATCAGGCGGGCCAGCAGGGTCTTGCCGGCGCCGCTCTCGCCGGTGACGAGCACCGTCGCATCGGAAGCGGAGACGTCCCGGGCCACTTCCAGGGTGTGGAGCATGGTTCCGCTGCGGGTCAGGAAATCGCTCCGGAAGGGCAGATCGCCGACCCGCAGCTTCAGGCCTTCGACCTCGTCCTGCAGGCTGCGGACCCGCTCGATCTGCCGCAGCCGATGGCGCACCTGGTCGGGGGAGAAGGGCTTGGTCAGGTAATCGAACGCGCCCTCCTTCATCGCCTCGACCGCGGTCTCGACGGAGCCGTGGGCGGTGATGATCATGGTCTCGACCCCGCGGTGCCCGTCGCGCAGCTGCCGCAGCAGGTCGGTGCCGCTCATGCCCGGCAGCTGCAGGTCGACCAGCGCGATGTCGACGCTTCCGCTCGCCAGCTTCTCGAGGGCCTCCTCGCCGCTGGACGCGGTCACGACCTGGTGCCCGTCGCCGCCGAGCATGATCTCCAGGGTGCGCAGGATGTGGGGATCGTCGTCGACGACGAGGATGCGGGTCATGATCAGGCTGCTCCGTGGCTGGGGAGGTGGAGGTGGAAGCTGGTCCCGGCGCCGGGACGGCTCTCGGCCGCGATGCTGCCGCCGTGGGCCTCCATGACCTCCTTGGCGATGGCCAGACCCAGGCCGTGGGTTCCCGGCCGGGGTTCTTCGTCCAGGGACCAGTAGGGCTGGAAGATCTTGTCGAGATGCTCCGCCGGGATGCCTGCGCCGGTGTCGGTCACGCTGACGCGGATGCCGTCGGGACCGGGCGTCACCTCCACCGACACCCGCCCGCGGGGCGGGGTGTAACGCAGGGCGTTGCCGACGATGTTCGTCACCACCCAGGGGAACTTCACCGGATCGACCTCGGCGAAGACGCCGCCGTCGGCGGCCGGCAGGACCAGGTCGACGTCCTTCTCCTCGGCCTGCGGCACCAGCGGACGCAACGAGGAGCGCAGCAGCCGCGCGACGTCCACGCGGCGTATCTTCAACGTCAGTTCCGGCGTCACGTCCTTGGCGGCGTCGATCAGGTCGGCGATCAAGGCGGCCAGGTTGTTGCAGTCCTCGGTGGCGATGGCCAGCAGCTCGGCCTGGGCGGGAGCGGCGTCCCGGATCTTCTCCCGCATCAGGTTCACGGACATGGACAGGGAGGTCATCGGGGTCTTGAGCTGGTGCGAAAGCATGGAGATGAACCGGCGCCGCGACTCCTCGAACCGCTGCTGCTCGGTCACGTCCCAGAAAAGCAGCAGGTAGCCTTCGATGGTCCCGCCGCCGGCCGTCACGGTCAGGACCCGGGGCCGGTAGATCCTCTCCTCCCCGTCCGCGGCGTGGTGCAGCTCGTCGAGATCCCGCTCGGGCTGGAAGTCTCCGGCCAGGAAGGGCGCCAGAGCCTCCTGGACGTCGGGCCGCAGGAGTCCTTCCCCCAGCCGCGAACCCTCGGCGATGCCCGGACCGAGCAGGGCGCGGGCGACCCGGTTCATCGTCATCACCCGCTGCTCGGCGTCGAGCAGCACCATGCCCTCGAGGACCTCGTTCATGACGAAGGCCAGCCGGCCCTGCAGGTGGGACAGCTTCCGGTTCTGTTCGTCCTCGTGGCGCCGGAGCCTTTCGAGCAGGGCGTCCAGCTCCTGACGCAGCCTGCCGATCTCGTCGACGTTCGCACGGGTGGCGGAGCCGCCGGCGCCCTCGTCGGGGCCGAGGGCGAGGTGGAGGCGGTCGGCCACCTCGACGACGGGGCGGGAAATGCGCCGGGCGGAGATCAGGGCGAAGAGCGCCAGGGCGATGATGGCGGCCAGCGAAGAACCGGTCACCGCCCCCAGCATGACCTTGGCGACGTGCCGCGTCTCCCGTTCGTATTCGATCATCGCAGTCTCGTTCAAAACGACCAGACGTTCGACGTCCCCGTAGAGCTCGGCGACCGAGGCGGCGCGGTCGCGACGCGCCTCGGCCGATAGGCCCCCGTCGGCGGTCAGGGCCGGCTTCAGTCCGGCCCAGCGCGACCTGATGGACCGCAGGACGGCGGTTTCCCCGGCCTCGGTGATGTTGGCCTCGCATCCGTCCAGGGCGGATTCGAACCGCCGGATGACCCGCTCCGGACTTCCTGGGCCCATGGACGCCGGGCGGTCCGGGTCGGCGGACAGGAACGCCCGCAGGGCTTCCTCCATGCGCCGGGTTTCCTGGATGCTCCGGTAGTTGTCGGCCAGGATCCGGCCGGCCGCCTGCTCGAGGTGCCGGAGGGAATAGACGCCGATGGCGCCCACGGTGATCAGCAGGATCGCCGGAATCATCATCGCGAAGAGGAGTTTGCGGCGCAGGGGCACGGGTCGGCGTCCTTTCCGTGGGTAGGGCCGCATGATAGTCAGAAGGGTCTCCATTCCTCAAGGTCCTTGACATACATTGAAGTTCAATGTATAATGCTGCAAGGTATGCGAGGTCCGGGATCAGCGAAGCGGCGCAAGGGGAGGAATCAAGGTCATCAACAAGGACCTCATGGCCGCATCCTCCACGCCGATCGTCCTGGCCATCCTGGCCGAGAACGACAGCTACGGCTACGCCATCATCAAGCGGGTCCGGGACCTGTCCGGCGGCAAGGTGGAGTGGACCGACGGGATGCTGTACCCCGTCCTGCACCGGCTCGAGCGTCTCGGCCACGTCGAGGCGAGGTGGGAGGTCGCCGAGAGCGGCCGCCGCCGCAAGTACTACACGATCACCCCTGGAGGCCGCGCCCAGCTCGCCGAGGAACGCAACCAGTGGCAGGCGGTGGACGCCACCCTGCGCGGCCTCTGGTCGGCGCTTCCGGTTTCCCTTGCCGGCGCCGATCCCACGGCTGCCGCACCATTTCCCCAAGGAGCATGAACCATGACGGATCCGGATCGTCCGGTGTCGCTCGAGGACCAGATCGACCAGTGGCGGCGCTACCTCCGCCGCAGGCAAGCGATCCACTCCGTCGACGTGGCGGAGCTGGAAGACCACCTGCGGGAGCAGATCGCGGCCCTGGCGGATGCGGGGCTCGCCCCCGACGAGGCGTTTCTGGTGGCGGTCAAGCGCATGGGGGACCTCGACTCGCTCTCCCGGGAGTTCGCGCGTGAGCACTCGGACCGTCTCTGGAAGCAGCTCGTCGTTGCCTCCGCCGATCCGGGGGAGCCGGGCAGGGGGAGCGACAGGGACGCCGTGGTGGCCTTCGGTCTCGCGGCCGCCGCGGCCCTGCTGATCAAGGCGCCGGAGCTGTTCGGGTTCCGGTGGGGCGAGGACGAGGGGTTCTACGCCCGCAACATCGGCTTCTTCGTGCTGCCGCTGCTGACCGGCTACTTCGCCTGGAAGCGGCGCCTAACCGCGGGTACGGTCCGCCTGCTGGCCGCGGGATTTCTCGCCGCCGGCGTGTTCGCCAACCTCTATCCGTTCAACGCCATGGCCGCCGGGGGGTCCACCGAGGGCCTGGCCGCGCTTCACCTGCCGATCGCCCTCTGGCTGCTCGTGGGCGTCGCCTATGCCGGCGGCCGGTGGGGGCAGGTGAGCGGTCGCATGGACTTCATCCGCTTCTCGGGCGAGCTCTTCATCTACTTCGTGCTGATCGCCCTCGGCGGCGGCGTGCTCACCGCCTTCATGTTCATGATCTTCGAGGCCATCGGCGTCGACGTGGAGCCGATCTTCGAGTTCTGGCTGCTGCCCTGCGGCGCCGTGGGGGCGGTGGTGATCGCGTCCTGGCTGGTGGAGGCGAAGCAGAGCGTGATCGAGAACATGGCGCCGGTGCTGACTCGCCTGTTCACCCCCCTGTTCGCGATCGTGCTGGTCGCGTTCCTGGGAACGCTGCTTTGGACCGGGAACGGGGTCGACATCGAGCGGGAGGTGCTGATCGCTTTCGATCTGCTCCTGGTGGTGGTCCTGGGCCTGGTGCTCTACTCCGTGTCCGCCCGGGATCCCGGATCTCCCCCGGGGATCTTCGACGTGCTCCAGGTCGTCCTTCTGGTCAGCGCGCTGCTGGCCGACGCGGTCGCGCTGGGGGCGATCGCCGCGCGCATCTCCGAGTTCGGTTTCAGCCCCAACCGGGTGGCCGCTCTGGGGGAGAACGCGATCCTGCTCGTCAATCTCTCCTGGTCGACCGTGCTCTACATGAGGTTCCTGCGCGGGAGGGGATCGTTCGGGCTCCTCGAGCGCTGGCAGACGGACTACCTGCCCGTCTACGCGGGCTGGGCGGCGATCGTGGTGATCGTCTTCCCGCCGCTGTTCGGATACGCCTGACGCGGGGCCGCCGGGAGCCCGAGGCCCCCGGCGGCAGGGAGGGTTCGATCGGGCAGGCTCAGTCCCCGGCCGGCTCGTACTCCACCACCAGGGGGAAGCCGGTCCTTGCCGGATAATACCGCCGCCAGACGACCACCGTCTGGCCCAGGTGCTCGTACTTCAGGTTCGGTTCGGGCTCGACCTTCAGCAGCTTGGCGCCCACCGGCAGCTCCACCCGACGGGTGAGCAGCCGGTCCTCGGGGAAATCGCCCCAGAAGCTGTTCACGCACTTCCCGTCCTTGCAGACGATGCCGTCGGGATCCTCCAGGCGCAGCGAACCCCTCATGGTCTCCCCCGGCAGGATGGGCACCACGAAGTCGATGAACACGTTGTACAGGTCGGTGCCCGCCCGCGGCTCGATGCGGACGTTCAGCCTGTTCCCGAACTGGTCGAAGGCCTGCATGGTGCGCATGGAAGGCAGCTCGCGCTCATTGGCGCCGAACATGGCGTAGGTCAGGATCTGGTCGTGGTTGTTGGTGATCTCCTCGGCGGTCCACATCTCTTCCACGCCGTCGGTGCGCAGCACGACGCGGTGCATGGTGGGGAACAAGGGAGTCACGTTCTCCTGCGGCGGGACGCCGGGCTGTCCGCCCACCGAGGCGATCTCCTCGGCCGACAGCTCGTAGAGTTCCTGGTCGGTCTGGACCAGGTAGAGGCTGGAGCGGATCTGCCGGATGACCCCGTGCAGGGTCTTCCCGTCGCGCAGCTGGATCTCCTGGGGCTCGGGTTCGGCGGCGGCGGCGTTCACGGCGGTTCCCGCCAGGACCAGGGCCAGCGCCAGGGTCAGCGCCTGCAGCATCGCGATCTTCGTCTTCATCACGGTCTCCTTCATGAGTTCCGGCCCAGATCGATACCGCCGAACTTGACGGGCGTGTCCTGCCCCGCCTTCTCCCCGTACCGGGGGACGACCACCCGTGAGGGAGTGGTGAAGGCAGGGGCGACAGCGTCCACGCCCTCCTGCCGGCGGAGGGAGGGGAGTACCACGGCGAAGGCCAGCACGGCCGCGGCGGCGAGGGCAAGGGGCCACCGGGCGCGGCGCCAACGGCGGGAAGCGAGGTTCCCCGCCCGGCGCTCCGTGCGGTCGCCATCCTCGCCTTCGGCCACGGCTGCGACGATGCGGTCCTGCAAACCCGTCGGGGCCGCCACCTTGCGCCGGCCGCTGAAGAGGCGGCGCAGTTCGCGGCGGCTCTCCAGCTCCCGGCGGCAGGTGGGGCATTCCTGCAGGTGGGTTTCCAGGGCCGCGGTCTCCCCGGCGGACGTTTCATGGTCGACGTAGGCGTCCAGCAGGGTCTCGATGCGTTCACAGCGCATGGCCGGACCTCTTCAGATGTTCGCGGAGCCTGCGCACCGCGAGGTGCTTGCGGGAGGCGACGGTTCCCGTCGGGCAACCGACCACCTCGGCGATCTGATCGTAACGGAGCCCCTCGACCTCCGAGAGATGGAACACCGAGCGCAATTCCTCGGGAAGACCGGCCAGGGCCGCCTCCAGGGCGACGCCCAGCTCCCTGCGTTCGAGGTCCCGGTCGGGGGTTGGGTTCCCGGAGGCGGCGCCGCGCGGATCGAGATCCTCGGGCGCGACCACGTCCACGTGCTTGCGTTCCAGATCCCGGCGGCGGAACCAGGAGACGGCGGTGTTGCGGGCCGTGGCCAGGACGTAGGCTTCGCCTGGCGGACCGCCGGGACGGTCGGACCGGTGCAGGCGCAGGAAGGTCTCCTGGGCCAGGTCGGCCGCCGTCTCGGGATCGCGGACCAGCGAGAGCAGGAAGCGGAACACGCCGTCCAGGTAAAGATCGGTCATCCGCCGGACGGTCATGCTTCCCCTTCTTTCCGCTGTGGTCCGCTGCGCGGGGCTCCTGCCGGGGTAGACGCTCGAACGCGGGATTCCTTCACGGATATTCTGGAGGAAAAAAAGGAGGGCCCGACGGCGGGCGCCCCCAGGTTGCGGAACCCTGTCCTCAGGGGGTCTCTTCCGGATCGGTCCGATCCCCGTGCCGGTACAGGCGGATCCTGACCTTCTCCACGGTGGCCAGGCCTTCCATGACGGTCCGGTCGACCAGCGGCAGGAACGCCTCGATCTTCTCGGTGGTATCGACGATCTCGACGATGATGGGCAGGTCGGTCGACAGGCGCATGATCTTGGCCGCGTGGAGGCGGCTGTGCGCGCCGAATCCCTGGATGCCCCGCAGGACTGTCGCCCCGGCCAGGCCCTGTTCGCGCGCCTGCCGCACCAGCCATTCGTGCAGGGGCCGGCCGTCGTGGCGGTCGTTCTCGCCGATGAAGATCCGCAGCAGGCATCCTTCTTCGGGCAGCATCACGGTTACCTCCCCCAGAGGGCGCGAACGGCGACGTCCCCCAGCCACACGGCCGGAAGACAGATCATGATCTGCATGAGGACGAAGGAGGCGGCCGCCAGATGCTGGCCGCCCCGGGCCAGCTGCAGGGTCTCGTACCCGAAGGACGAGAAGGTCGTGAAGCCGCCGAGCACGCCGATGAAAATCACGGCGCGGCTCGTGCCGGACAGGATGCCCCGGGTCTCGGCGAGGGCGGCCAGCGCCCCGATGAGAAGGCATCCCAGCAGGTTGACGGCGAAGGTGCCCAGGGGAAAGGCGGCTCCCGCCTTCGTGCGGGACACCAGGCCGCCCAGGCCGTAGCGCAGGGCTGTGCCGACGAAGCCTCCGAGGGAAACGAGCAGGAACTGGCGCATGACGCTCCAAGCTGGGGGCCCGGGTCCGGCGGCAGGGGACGACATGGATAGTCCCCTGCCCTGAGGCAGCAGTCATCGGCCCACGCGAGCGGCCGAAGGCGAACTCCATCGCCCGTGCGGGCGACCATACCTCCGGGCCGCCATGGGCGCAAGACTGCATAGGCTGGGCCGCACTGCTGTCCAAAACCTGAAACCCCGAGGATATCTGTTCCCGGGGTGGCCTGGGCGGGGCCTCAGGAGTGGGACAGGAAGCGGCGGACAAACGGCGGCGGACCCGGTCTTGCGGAATCTCGTCTTCATTATTATAATTCGCCAACTGACGAAATAAATTCATGGCCAGCTGAACCCGAGGAGGTCTCCCATGTCCGATCCCAGAACCACAAGACGAGACGTGTCGGCCGATTACGCCAGAGCGGTCACCAGCGGCACGAGCTGCTGCGGAGGGCCCGTGCCCAAGGGGGTCGTGGCCAGGATCGCGGGCTACACCGACGAGGACTTCGCCGTGCTGCCGGCCGAGGCCGTGGTCAACTCCTTCGGCTGCGGCAATCCCCTGGCTTTCTCCATGGTGCAGCCGGGCCAGGTGGTGCTCGACCTGGGCTCCGGGGCCGGCATCGACCTGCTGCTGGCCGCCAAGAGGGTTGGTCCCACGGGCCGGGCCATCGGCGTGGACATGACCGACGAGATGATCGCCAAGGCCAACGAGAACGTCGCCGCAGCGGGTCTGGCCAACGTCGAGGTGCGCAAGGGGATCATCGAGGACCTGCCGGTGGCCGACGCCTCGGTGGACTGGGTCATCTCCAACTGCGTGATCAACCTCTCCCCGGAGAAGGCCAGGGTGTTCGGGGAGATCGCCCGTGTCCTGAGGCCGGGAGGGACTATGCTCGTCTCGGACATCGTGGCCGACGCCATTCCGGAGGAGATCGCCGGCAACCGCCACCTGTACTCGTCGTGCCTGGCGGGCGCGGTCAGCGAGGGGGAGTACGCGGACGGCTTGCGCGCCGCCGGCCTGGTGGACGTCGAGGTCGTCGACCGGCTGGTCTACGACACGGCGCAGCTGGAGATGTTCATCGGCTCGGAGTTGAAGGACGATGGGGATGGATGCTGCGGCGGAGGCGGCGTGGACCCGGCCCTGGCCCGCCGCTGGGCGGAGCAGCTGGTCGGCAAGGTCTCCAGCGTCAAGGTGCGGGCCCGCAAGCCCGAGGAGGCCGGCGCCTGAGCGCCGGCAAGGAAGGTCCTGCATGGTAGAGTTCGTCGACGTCGCCAAGGCCCTCTCCGACTCCGGCCGGGTGCGGATCTTCTGCGCCCTGCGGGGGGGCGAGCTGTGCGTCTGCCAGATCACCGAACTGCTCGGCCTGGCCACCTCCACCGTGTCGAAGCACATGGCGATCCTGCGCCGGGCGCATCTGGTGGAGTCGCGCAAGGACGGGCGCTGGGTCTATTACCGCCGGGCCGCCGGAAGTCTCTCGCCGGCAGCGGCGGGGGCGACCGCCTGGTGCGATGCGGCCCTGGGGCGGGATCCGGCCCTGAAGGAGGACGCCGCCCGGCTGAAGAAGATCATCTGCACCCCCCCGGAGGACCTGTGCCGAACCTGAACCCGAAACCCAGGGTGCTCTTCCTGTGCACCGGCAATTCGTGCCGCAGCCAGATGGCCGAGGGCTGGGCGCGCCACCTGAAGGGCGACCTGCTGGAGCCCTACTCCGCCGGCATCGAGACCCACGGCCTGAACCCGCGCGCGGTGGCGGCCATGGCCGAAGCGGGGGTGGACATCTCCGGTCACCGTTCCACCCACCTGGATGAGCTGGCCGACGTCGACTTCGACTTCGTGGTCACGGTGTGCGCCCACGCCCACGAGAGCTGTCCGGTGTTTCCGCGGAAGGCGAAGGTGGTCCACGTCGGTTTCGACGACCCCCCGGCGCTGGCCAGGGACGCCGCCACCGAGGAGGAGGCCATGGTCCATTACCGGCGGGTCCGGGACGAGATCCGGGCTTTCGTGTCCACGCTGCCCGGCGTGCTGTCCGAAGGGGAAGGGAGCGGCCATGGCGACTGAAGCCTGCATCACCAAGGAACCGAAGGGCCTGGGGTTCTTCGAGCGGTACCTGACGGTCTGGGTGCTGCTGTGCATCGCCGGGGGCATCCTGCTCGGCAAGGTCGCGCCCCAGGTCGCACGCAGCCTGGACGGCATGGCCCTGGTCGTGGACGGGGCGCCCGTGGTCTCCATCCCCATCGCCGTCTGCCTGTTCTTCATGATGTACCCCATCATGGTGAAGATCGACTTCGGCGAGGTCCTGAAGGCCGGCCGCAGCCTGAAGCCCGTGACCCTGACGCTCGTGGTGAACTGGGCGATCAAGCCCTTCACCATGTACGGCATCAGCCTGCTGTTCCTGGGGGTGGTGTTCCGCCAGTTCATCGGGCCGGATGCGGTCGACCTGGTCAAGATGCCGCTGGGTCTGGACCTGCCGGTGGGATCGGTCTACGGCGCGGGGACCGTCGTCCTGCACGAGGGCCTGAAGATGCTCGAGGTGCCCCTGTGGCGCAGCTATCTGGCCGGCTGCATCCTGCTGGGGATCGCCCCGTGCACGGCCATGGTCCTGGTCTGGGGCTACCTGGCCCGGGGCAACGACGGGCACACCCTGGTCATGGTGGCCATCAACTCGCTCGCCATGCTGGTGCTGTACGGGGTGCTCGGCGGCTTCCTGCTCGGGGTGGGCCGGCTGCCGGTGCCCTGGCAGGCGCTGCTGCTGTCCATCGCGGTCTACGTCGCCTTGCCGCTGGTCGCCGGCTACGCCTCGCGCCGCTGGCTCATCGCCGCCAAGGGGGAGGCCTGGTTCCGGGAGAAGTTCCTCCACCTGCTGACCCCGGTGACCATCGTCGCCCTGCTGTTGACCCTGGTGCTGCTGTTCTCCTTCAAGGGCGAGGTCATCCTGGGCAATCCCTTGACCATCCTCTGGATCGCGGTGCCCCTGTTCCTGCAGACCGTCCTGATCTTCGCCGTGACCTACGCGGCGGCTCGCCGGCTCGGGTTCACGTACCGCGACGCCGCGCCGTCGGCCATGATCGGGGCGTCGAACCACTTCGAGGTGGCCATCGCGACGGCCGTCATGCTGTTCGGCCTGTCGTCGGGCGCCGCCCTGGCCACGGTGGTGGGCGTGCTGATCGAGGTGCCGGTGATGCTGATGCTCGTCGGGATCTGCAAGCGGACCACCCACTGGTTCGGAGGCGCGGAATGACGGCGAAGAAGGCGTCGTTCCGCTGCAGCGGCGATTCCTGCCGCTAGCGGAGGGATGGTGCCCGGTGCCTGGACCCGGGTCCATTCCGGTCTTGACTTTGGGAATCTATTTGCATTAATTGCCAAATACGCAAACAATCGTGGATCCGCTTCGCAGGAGACCTGATGTCCACCACCAAACACCTCCTCGATGCCCGCGCCGAGGTCTTCAAGGCCCTCGGCCACCCCACGCGCCTGGCCATCGTCGACATGCTGGCCGGAGGCGAGCGCTGCGTCTGCGAGATCGACGAGTACATCGATGCCGACATGTCCACCGTCTCCCGTCACCTGGCGGTGCTGCGCAACGTCGGCATCCTCTCGAGCGAAAAGCGCGGCAACCAGGTCTTCTACCGCCTCGAATGCCCGTGCATCACCTCCTTCTACACGTGCGTCGAAAGCGTGATCAGGGGCGGCGGCGGGACCGTGCAGCTGGAGGCGTCACGGTGACCATCAAACGTGATGCCAGGACCCTGGCCGCGGGGATCGCCGTCTTCGCCGCCCTCTACCACCTGCCGGTGGGTACGCCCCGCTTCGACGGCGCCGTCCACGAAGCCCTCGCTTTGACGCGCTGGTACGCACGCGAGCACGTGCTGCTCTGCCTGGTTCCCGCCTTCTTCATCGCGGGGGGGATCTCGATCTTCGTCAGCCAGGCGTCGGTGATGAAGTACCTCGGGGCCGGGGCGCGGAAGTCCGTGGCCTACGGCGTCGCCTCCGTCTCAGGAACGGTCCTGGCCGTGTGTTCCTGCACGGTCCTGCCCCTGTTCGCGGGCATCTACGGCATGGGGGCGGGGATCGGGCCCGCCGCGGCGTTCCTCTATTCCGGCCCGGCCATCAACGCCCTGGCCATCATCCTGACCGCCCGGGTGCTGGGGCCGGACATCGGCCTCGCCCGCGCGATCGGGGCGATCGTCTTCAGCGTCGTGATCGGCCTGCTGATGCACCTGGTATTCCGGCGGGACCAGCAGGAGCGTCTGGCGGCGGCGTCCATTCCCGCCGGGGAATCGCGGCCGCTCCTTCAGACCGGACTGACCTTCCTGGCCATGGTCGCCATCCTGGTGTTCGCCAACTGGGGCGGCGGCGGGACCGGGTTCTTCGCGGCCGTCCACGGGGTGAAGTGGTGGCTGACCGGGATCGGCGCGGCGGGTCTCGGCCTGACCCTGGTGGCCTGGTATGGCCTGAGGTGGTGGAAGCCTTTCGCGGCGGTTGCGGCCGCGGCGGCGGCCGCGTGGTGGCCAGGAGGCCCGATCGCGGTCTTCGCAGCTGCGACGGTCGCCTTCGCGGTGGTGATCGCCACCGAGAAGGGCGAGCTGAACGAATGGTTCGAGGCCAGCTGGGGCTTCGCGAAGCAGATCCTGCCCCTGCTGCTGGCAGGCGTGCTGGTGGCCGGCCTCCTGCTGGGCAGGCCGGGTCGCGAGGGACTGATCCCCTCCGGCTGGATCGCGGATCTCGTGGGCGGCAACTCGCTTGGAGCCAACATGTTCGCTGCGGTTGCGGGCGCCTTCATGTACTTCGCCACGCTCACGGAGGTCCCCATCCTGGAAGGCCTGCTCGGGGCGGGCATGGGCAAGGGCCCCGCGCTGACCCTGTTGCTGGCGGGTCCGGCAGTGTCCCTGCCCAGCATCCTGGTGCTGCGCAGCATCATGGGGGGCCGCAAGACGGCGGTCTTCATCGCCCTGGTGGTCGCCCTGTCGGCGGTCACGGGCTTCATCTTCGGCAATCTGGTCTGAGAGGACGTCGCCATGGAAATCCGGATCCTGGGCACGGGGTGTCCCAAGTGCCACAAGCTCGAGGAAGAGACGAGGCAGGCGGCCGTCGAGATGGGTCTCGCCTGCAACATCGAGAAGGTCACCGAGCTGAAGGACATCATGTCCTACGGCGTGATGATGACGCCCGCGCTGGTGGTCGACGGGCAAGTGAAGGTCGTCGGCAAGGTGCCGGCGCGCGAGGACATCAAGAAGCTGCTCGCCTAGCGAGGGCTGCGGAGGAACATCATGGCCGGAAACCGATCCACCCTGCGCCTGACGGCTTTCGTCCTCATCGCCTGCGCAGCCGTCGCCGCCTACCTGCTGCGTCCCGCCGCCGACGCCGGGTCGGGGCCCGGAGACTCCCCTGCGGAGGTCCAGGCGGCCGGCCTGCCCAGGCTGCTCGACCTGGGGGCCGACAAGTGCGTACCCTGCAAGATGATGGCCCCCATCCTGGATGAGCTGAAGCAGGATTACGCCGGCGTCATGACCGTCGAGTTCATCGACGTGTGGAAGGAACCGACCGCGGCCACACCCTACGGCATCCGGGTCATCCCGACCCAGATCTTCTTCTCGGCCGAGGGCACCGAACTGTTCCGCCACGAGGGGTTTTTCTCGCGGGAGGACATCCTGGCCAAGTGGCGTGAACTCGGAGTCAAGCTTCCCGACAAGGGAGCCTGACCGGTGGGGGCCGTCTTCGAGAGCCTGACGGGGGCCGTCGAGGGTGCGCCCCACGTCGCCCTCCTGGCCGCGCTGGCCTGGGGCGTGCTGAGCATCGTCCTGAGCCCGTGCCACCTGGCCAGCATCCCCTTGATCGTGGGGTTCATCCAGGGCCGTGGGGAAAGCGCGCCGGGCCGGGCCGCACTGCTGTCCACGCTCTTCGCCGCGGGGATCCTCGTGACCATCGCCGTCATCGGTGCGGTGACGGCGGCCGCGGGACGCCTGATGGGGGACGTGGGAACGCTGGGCAACGTGATCGTCGGGGTGATCTTCATCCTGGTCGGATTGGCGCTGCTGGACATCGTGCCCCTGGCCTGGACGGCTCCCCAGCGGGTGGGTCTGCAGCGCCGGGGGGGGTGGGCGGCGTTCGTCCTGGGCCTGGTGTTCGGCATCGCCCTGGGGCCCTGCACGTTCGCCTTCATGGCGCCCATGCTCGCGGTCACCTTCAAGGTCGCCGGCGCGGCGCCGCTGTACGGGGCGGCCCTGCTGGCCGCCTACGGCATCGGTCACTGCCTGGTGATCGCGCTGGCAGGTTCGAGCGCCGCCTGGACCCAGCGGGTCCTGGACTGGAACGAGACCTCGGCGACCGGCAAGCGGGTCAAGCATGTGTGCGGCGTCCTGGTCATCATCGCGGGGCTTTACATGCTGTGGACGGCGAACTAGGAGGACGTTCCTTGCGCGGATCGACCCTCGGGATCCTGGCCGCGGCGGCGCTTCTGGCGGCGGCGGCCGGGGCGACCCCTGCACCTGCGGAAGGGCGAACCCAGGTGGTCGCCACCTACTTCCACCGCACCCTGCGGTGCCAGACCTGCCTGCAGATCGAAGCGCTGGCCCGCTTCGATGTGACCAGTGTGATGGCGAGCGACGTCGAATCGGGCCGTCTGGCCTGGCGGTCGGTGGATTTCGAGGTGGAAGACAATGCCCCCTACCGTGAGCGGTTCGGCCTGGACAGCCCCTCGCTGGTCATCACCCTCGAGGACGGCGGCAAGGTCCTCCGTTGGATCCGGCTGGACCGTGTCTGGGAGTTCTCCACGGATGTGGCAGCCTTCGACGAGTACGTGCTGGGAGCGCTGGAGGAGTATTTGACCGCGGCCTCGGAGATGGAGGAGGTCGGGCAGGATTCCCCCTAGCCATTCCGGTCCCGGACTCCTGCCCGGCGGCCACCTCGGTGCGGCATCGAGGCGCCGGCCGCGGCGAAGGGGGATCGCCGCGACCGGCCGGGCGGTCAGTTCTGCAACTGCCGCGCCTGAGTCGTGGGGGAGAGCCGCCGCAAGGTTTCGCCCCGCCTGGTGAGCATGCCGTGGACCAGGCCGAGGACGATCCCGAACACCAGGTGCCCCATGAGGCTCGGCAGCGCCGCGGCCGCGGCCGCCGGGTTGAGGTTCGCGCCGAATCCCATCCCCATCATCCAGGGCATGAGCGTCAGGGGGCCGAGCACCCACCAGACCCCGCCATAGGACATGCCTGCCAGCAATCCGCCACGGACGCTGCCGGCGAAGCGGCCCAGCAGGACCGCGAAGGATCCGCCGATGCCGGCGCTGATCATCATGTGGACCCCGAACCCCGCGATCGCCGAGGGTTGTCCGACCATCTTGCCGATCATGGGCAGCATGCCCATCATCGCCATCATCATCCCGAAGACCATGCCGCCGGCCAGGCCGCCGGCGATTCCGTTCCAGATTCCTCTTGCGTTCATGGCTGCCTACCTCTACAGGTTTACTGTGCATTGTCGAGTACGACTTCAACGGCTGCGATTCGAATCTGGAAGTGAGTGGATCTTCCTCCGCGGATCTTACACCCGGTTTCCGGGGTTATCGGAATGGAGCCCATGAGCGACAGGAAGACCCCGTCCGATTTCACCGACTCCGCGTTCGTGGACCGGCTGCGCGGCGGCGACGCCGCAGCGATCGAGGCGGTGGTCCACGCCTACCTTCCCCAGATCCTCCGCGCGGCGCGCGGCGCTGGCCTTGACGACCAGCGGGCCCAGGACGTGACCCAGTCCGTGTTCCTGACCTTCATCCAGACCATCGGGCGTTTCGAGGGCCGGTCGCACGTCCGGACCTGGCTCTTCGGCATCCTTTACCGGAAGCTGTCGGAAACCTGGCGTGCGGTGAAGCGGGAGAACGAGGCGGACGACATCGACGGGGTCATGGAACACAGGTTCGCCCCGGACGGGACGTGGGCCCGCCCGCCCCGGGCCGCCGATCAGGCGACCCTGGACGCGGAGATCCGGGACAATCTCGCCGCCTGCCTGGACGAGGTTCCCGACCGGCAGCGGATGGCCTTCGTGATGCGGGAAGTCGACGGGTTTTCCACGGAAGAAATCTGTAATGTCCTCGAGGTCTCCGACACCAACCTCGGGGTGCTTCTGTTCAGGGTCCGTAACCGATTGCGGGAATGTCTGGAGAAGCGGAGCCTGAAGAGGTGATCAACATGTTGAAATGCAACGAGGTTTCCCGGCTGGCGGCGACCGAAGAGATCGCGCGCGCGGGCCTGCTGAGGAGGCTGGAATACCGGCTGCACCTGATGATGTGCCGGCACTGCCGCACCTATGTCCGCCAGGTCGCCCTGATCGGGGACGCGGCCCGGCGCCTTTTCGGAACCGCAGGCGATGATCCGGCCACGGTGGCCCGCCTTGAGGCCGAAGTCCTGGGCGCCCTCCGAGGGGGGCAGGGGCCGGGATCCCGCGACGGCGGCTGATGGCCGCTCCTCCCCCGAACCGAAGGAGAACGCCGGTGTCATGGATCACTGAAGCCCCCGGCGGCGGACGAATCGACAACATCCTGTCCTGCCACGGCCTGAACCCCGCGGCCCAGCGGGCCCACATCGCCCTCTACCGGGCGATCATGTTCGGCGATTCCCCCCTGTCGCGCCTGGAGCGCGAGGCCGTCGCCGCGTGCGTCTCGGCCGCCAACAACTGCCACTACTGAGTCGTCCACCACGGCGAGGCTCTCGGTCGCGAGTCCGGAGACCCCTCGCCCCTGGAGACGGTCGTCTCAGGTCGATTCGAGGAACTTGAAGCAAGACTTGCCGAGCTCTGCCGCTACGCCCTGAAGTTGACGAGGGAACCGTCCTCCGTGGGTCCCGGGGATCTGGATCCCCTGCGCGCCCACGGGCTGGATGACCGCGCCATCGTGGACCTGAACCAGGTGGTCGCCTACTTCAATTACGTGAACCGGATCGCCCAGGGGCTCGGCGTGGAGCTGGAATCCCGCTGGCCTGAGGATGTCCGGGCCCACCGGGATTATCGGTTGTAGGGAACCGGGGACCGAATCCGGCGATGGTTGCCGCGGCATCCGGCGTCACGGTCCCCGGAATGGAAGGAAACCCCTGCTCCCTCAATCGACGACGCCGGTATGCGGATAGAAGGCGCTCCAGGCGAACCAGAAGGCGGTACGGACGAGGATCTCCTCGCCTCGCCCATCACGGGCGCGCACGCCGCCGTCCTGGTCACGGAAGAAGGTCACGGTCTCGCCGCCGAGGTCGATTTCTTTGTGGGCCCCGGTAGCCAGGTCCGCGTCGGCGATGGCGACGGCATGCGACCCCCGCGCGATTCCGTGCACCAGCGTCTTGGCCGGCATGAGGTCCTTCAGCCAGAAGGTGCGGAAGATGCCGACCCGCTCGGGATCCTCCATGTAGCCGGCATAACGGGACGAGCTGATCTCTTCGGGTTTCTTCAGGACGCGGGTTTCCGGATGGGCTGCGACCCATTGCTTCCAGGTGGTCTGCACCGAGGGGATGGTTTCCAGGCTGCGGCCGGCCAGGGGGCCGTCCAGGCCCTCGCCGCTGACGTGGCTCCACAGGGTCTGAGTTTCCTCGTCCATCATGATCAGACTGTTGCGCCACAGCTTGCCCGAGACGATCAGGGTCAGGGTGGTGTCGCCGAGGCTGCGGGCGTAGACCACGCCCGTATGGCAGAGGGGTCACCAGGTGGCCGCGATGGCCCGACCTCCTGCATGGTCGTTGACGATCTCGTGGCGGTCGAGATGCCAGGCCGACCAGCAGACGGCGTCGTCGCCGAAGGCCACGCCTATCACCGGTTCGTCGGGCGTCATCTGGGCCAGGGCATCGGCGCCTTGAACGTATTCGGGCTCCCGGATCGCGGGGATCGCATCCGCCGGCAGCACGGTGTACATGGTGTCGGCCTCGAAGACGCCGAACACCTCGGGTTCGGGCCTCTGGGCCGGAACCGCAAGCGCCTGGACGAAGGTCAGGGCAGCAACTGCCGCCAGGAGAAGTGTCAGGCGCATCGGTCACCTTCCGGGTTGAATTCAGGGACGGCGGGGCGGGGTCTCGTCCCGATCCGCTGCAGACCCACGGTTGCAGTGGTCCGCAAGGGGGCGGTCCACCGCCGGTGGAGCTTTCCCAGGACCCAGCCGTAGACGACATGGGCCGCGAGGACGGTCGCGGGCATCGACGGCATCTCCAGGCCGAAAGCACCGATGCCCAGCGCAGAGACCGCAGGGCTGGCCAGGAACACGACGCCTACCAGGACGCCGTAGCCGACATGCCATGAGACGTGTCTACTCCCGAGCAGCACGGCGAAGATCAGGCCGAACACGGCGCCGTTCCAGAAATGGTACGCCCAACCCAGGACATCCGACAAGGTCGAAGGCCCGACCATGAACCGGTCGGTCAGCAAAACGCCCATCAGGCGGGGCAGATCGCCGGGCATGCCGCCGAGGCGGAAGCTCGTGATCCGCACGATCTCCAGGCCGACGGTGGCGAGAATGCCGGCGGCGGTCCCGACCAGGACCCGGCGAACCAGGGCGTGGTGCCCGCGCGCCATCGCGGCAATGACGGTCCCGGCCAGCAGGACCAGGGAGGGCAGCAGGACCACGGAGCCAAGCACGGACATCCTGGCTATCCCGGCCTGGGCGACGGGGAAGATGTTTGGGGCGATGCCGGCCATGCCCAGGATCGCCGCTCCGAGAATGATCTGTTCATCCATGAGTCGTTTCATGGCTCGTCCTCTCCTTGGTCCGGTGGAAAATCCCCCGGTCAGCTGCCGCTCAGGGACCGGGGCTGAAGCAGTTCAGGAGTGGGTGCGGCCGGATCGTCCTTCCTTACACGCGACGTCTCTGACGGGACGGGAAAATGAGCCGGGAGCACCTCGACCGGGATGGCCGGAAATTCCGTGTAATGAAGGAGGAGATGGGCGCACTCACTGGTCGATGACGGAAACGTCCGGTCGCGGACGCCTCGAATGAATCCCAAGCCTCAGGAGTGAGCCATGAAACTGAAAATGAACCGCCCCGTTTTCCCCGGCCTGTTGGTCTTCGTGTTCGTCCTGTCGTCCCTGACCGCGGGGGTGGGCCAGGCTGCCGCCGCCGATGCGGTGAGCCGGACCGTCGCGAAGGGTTCGGTGGACCAGGTGCTGGGAGGCCTGAAGAAGATGGTGGCCGACCACGGCATGATGGTCATGGGTGAGCTGCACCAGGGCAAGGTGCTGGAGATGACCGGTCTGAAGGTGGAGTCCGAATCGATCTTCGTGGGCAATCCAAGTCTGGGCAAGCAGCTGTTCGAGATCGAGCCCGGCGCCGGAACGGTGCTGCCGGTGCGGGTGAACATCTACAAGAACGCCGAGGGCAAGACGGTCGTGGCGTACATCCCGCCGTCGCGGCAGCTCGCGGGCTTCGACAACCCGATGCTGGACAAGGCCGCTGCGATGCTGGACGAGACTCTGGCGGGCATGGTCGGGATGATCGGCAATTGACAGGACACGATCAGGAAGGAACGACCGTCATGAACGCACGCATCCAACCCCTCAATCCGACCACGACGGACGGCCAGGCCCGGAAGATCTTCGACGGAGTGAAAGAGAAGATCGGGATGGTGCCGAACCTGTACCGGATCATGGGGCATTCGCCGGCCGCGCTGGAAGCGTACCTGGCGATCAACGAGAAGCTGGAAGGTTCGATCCTCGGCCCGGCCGTTCGCGAGAAGGTGGCCCTGGCCGTATCCCAGCGGAACCGCTGCGGCTATTGCCTCTCGGCCCACGCGATGATCGCGACGCAGATGGCCGGAGTGCCCGAACCGGAAGTCGCGCTGGCCCGCGAGGCGCGCGGAAACGACGACCACGAGACGGCGCTGCTGGCTCTGGCCTCGCAGATCGTGGAGAACCGCGGCTGGATCGCCGACGAGGTGTTCGACCGGATGCGCGGGGCCGGAGTGACGGATGGGGAGTTCGTGGAGGTCGTGGCCCTTGTCGCGGCCCTGACCTTCTCGAACTACACCAATCATCTGGCCCGCACGCCGCTGGATTTTCCCCCGGCGCCGGATCTGCCCCCTGAGGGGTAGGCCCGGCCAAGCGGCCCGGGGCGGCAGCCGAAACCGCCCCGGGCCCGGCTGGCAGCCCGGCCCCCTGGCGCCGGGGCACAAGGAGAGGATTCCCATGTACGAAGTGGAAACAAGCCTGGACCGCAGGACCGATCCCGCGATCAAGCATTACCTGAGGGAGATCGGGAAGTATCCCCTGCTGCGCCGGGAGCAGGAGGAGGAACTGGCAAGGCGCATCCGGGGCGGGGACAAGGAGGCGCTGGACGCCCTGGTCAACGCCAACCTGCGGTTCGTCGTCAGCGTGGCCAAGAAGTTCCTGAACCGGGGGCTCGGGTTCATGGATCTCATCGCCGAGGGCAACGTGGGGCTGATCACGGCGGCGCGGCGGTTCGACGAGACCCGCGGGGTCCGCTTCGTCACCTATGCCGCGTGGTGGATCAAGCAGTTCATCCAGGTCGCCTTGCAGGACCAGGTCAGGCCGGTGAGGTTGCCGGCCAATCAGGCCCGGTTGATCCCCGCCCTGATCCAGGCCGAGCAGAACCTGGAGCAGACCAAGGGAGGGCTCGTAGGCCCGGAAGATCTGGCCGGGGAACTCGGCATCCCGTTGCGTCGGCTCCGGAACATCCAGGGAGCCGTGGGGGCGCCTGTCAGGCTGGACGCCCATGACGATTCCACCGGGGACTCGCCGGTCGGCGCCCTCGAGGACGAGAACTGGCGCTCTCCGCTCGATTCTATCGCGGCGGAACGGCTGGAACGGGCCCTGGAGGGGGCCCTGGCGCAACTGGACGACCGGGACCAGGAGATCGTGTCCTGCCATTACGGGTTGGGAGACGGCCAGGGGATGTCCCTGGAGGCGATCGGGAAGGGCCGGTCCCTGTCCCGGGAACGGATCCGGCAGCTGCGCAACCGTGCTCTCGACAGGTTGCGCGGCAGCATGCGTTACAGGGATCTGGCGGATTCCCTCTCCTAGATCCGGGGAACCGGCGTCAGACCGGCGCCCGATATCCGGGGACGTCCTCGAGCAGCGGGTTCCGCCGTAACCTGGGAACGCCACGGTTCGGGAATCCGACCAAGAGGGGGTCCGGCCGTTCCCACTTCTGTGAAATTTGTACAGGCGTACCGGTCGGGCCCTGATTACCTTGGCGGGCATGGCGGGGCCGAACCGATCGCAGGGGCCCTCGCCGGTGCCTGACGTCCGCCCCGGGTTGAACGGCCGAGCCCTTCACCGGCGCCCGAGGCTTCCCGACCAATGAGAACAACCCGGACCGGATCCGCCATGCTGACCCCCCGCCTCATGCTCATGCTCGCCCAGATCTTCCTGGTGCTCGGAGCCCTGGCCATGATCCCCGCCTCGGTGAGCCTTTTCAACCGGGCCTTCGCCGCGGGAATGCCCCCATGGTACCTGTTCATCATCGTCCCGGTCGCCCTGGCACTCGGCGCCGCCAAGGCGGTGTTCGTCATGCGCAAGCGGATGCGCCTGAACATCGTGCGCATCGCCGACACCAAGGGCAAGCTCTGGCCCTGGCAGATCTATCCCCCGCAGCTCCTGGCCTTCATCGTGACCATGGTCATCCTGATGAACGTCGCCAAGCGCGCCCTCGCCGACAACGCCCTGGGTCTGGGCCTGCTGGGCGGGGTGGACGTGGCTGTGTTCGCCGCCCTGCTCATCGCCTCGGGCGAATACCGGCGGCGGGGGGCATAGTCCCCCGTGGGGACGATCCCCTGAGGTCTTCCCCGGCACCTCCGATCCGAGGGATCCGCTTGTCCTGGGATTTCCCGTCCACCTGGATTAGATTGAGGCCGTTCGTCGGACGAGCGGACCGGAAACCACCCCCGACCAGGAGAACCATCCATGACCCAGCTGGTGATCACGATCGTCGGCGACGATCGCCCGGGAATCGTCGAGAGCCTGGCGGCCGTCGTGGCCGACCATGGCGGCAACTGGCTGTCCAGCAGCCTGAGCGACCTGGCCGGCCAGTTCGCGGGAATCATCGAGGTGGCGGTCGATGACTCGCGGTGCGACGACCTGGCCGCGGCCATCGGGGCCCTGCCGGGGCTCCAGGTCCACTCGGTGAAGGGCAGGGCCGCGTCCGAGCCGAGCGGTGAGTCCATGGCCACCCTGGACGTCGTGGGGGTGGATCAGCCCGGCATCGTGCGCAGGCTGACCCTGCTGCTGAAGAACAACGGCGTCAATCTGCTGCAGTTCGCCAGCTGGACCGAATCCGCGCCCAACTCCGGCGACGAGCTCTTCAGGGCGGTGGCCGAGTTCGAGCTGACCGAGGCGGTGGACCTGGACTCGTTGAGCGCCGGGCTCGAGGATCTGGCCGACGACATGGCACTCGAAATCGAACTGGAACTGGACGACGACGAGGGCGAGGATTTGGACGGAGACGAGGACTGAATCCGCTCGGAGTCGGCAGCAGTCGGGGGAGCGGTTCAATCCCCCGCAGCCTCCCGATACCGGTCAGCCTTCCCGGCCTCCCCCGTCTGTTCGTAGAGCGCGACCAGGGACCGGGCGGCGTACTTCGTCCGGGCGTGGTCGGCTCCCAGGTGGGCCTGGAAGACCTCGTAGGCGGGGACCAGCTGCCGCTCGGCCTCCGCGTGCTTCCTCAGCGCGGTCAGGGTGATGCCGCATTCGAGTCGGGCCAGGGCCGTGGCCGGATTGTCCTCCCCGTTCATGCGCAGGGCCGTGTCCAGGAGTTTCTGCAGAACACCCAGGGCCTCGTCGTTCCGGTCCAGGTAGCGCAGGGTCATGCCCTCGTTGCGCAGCACCACCAGCACGTCGGGATGGTCGCTGCCGCGGGCGGCGATCAAACGGGGCTTGAGATCGCTGAAGATCTCCAGGGCCCGGTCGTAGTCCTGGACGATCATGGCGACGGTGCCCACGTTCAGGCCGGTTCGGACCACGTCGATGTGGTCGGGACCGAGATTGCGCCTGCGGACGTCCATGACCTCCTCGAGGGCGGCGAACGTCTCGTCGGTGCGTCCCAGCTGGTAGAGGACGCCGCCACGATTCTCCAGGCAGACGGCGTACTCGGGATGATCGCTTCCGAAACGGTCCCGGTAGAGGACCAGGGCCGAATCGAATGCGGCGAGGGCGCCCTCCAGGTCGCCTTTCTGGCTGCGGAACTGGGCCAGGTTGTTGAGGTAGACCGGGACGCTGGGATGGAGAGGATCGACGGACCTGGCCAGATCGTACGCCATCTGGGCGAAGGAGTCGGCGGCGGCCACGTCGCCGTCACGGTCGTTGTGCAGGTTCGCCAGCTGCGTGAGGTTCTCGGCGCCGCTGATCCTCTGCGCACCCTGGAGCCGGGGTTCCAGATCGCGGGCCAGGGTCAGCAGGGATTCCGCTTCGGCGAAACGACGATCCGACAAGAGGTTCCGCGCCTGGCGCAGGTAGGCGTTGATCAGATCCTGCGGCGGGGTTTCGGGATGGCGCAGGAGGATCCCCACGGCCTCGGCGGCCGATGCCGCGCCCGAACCGTACTCGGCGGCATCCTCCAGGAACTCCGACTGGACCAGGAGCAGCGTGGCCAGTTCAAGCTGGTCGGGCCCGCCCCGTTCGCGGCGCATGGCCACGGCGGCTTCGATCTGCTCGCCCGCCGGTTCCAGTTTGCCCAGGCCCAGGTAGGTCTGCCCGATCACCCCCCGCATCGAGGCCTCCACCTCGGGTTGCCCCGCGAAGGCGGTGCCGATCTTCTTCACGGCGACGTCGAGAGCCTGGACCACCGTCGCCTCACGGTCGCCGCCGGACCAGGGGTCGGCCGAGGCGAGCGTCTCGGTGAGGAAGGCGTTCATGGCTGCGGCCTTGGCCGCCTCGGCCTCGGCCCGGTCCCGCTCGCGGGCGATGATGCCGGCCTGCAGGCTGGAGGTCACTGAGAAGGCGGCCAGGCCCAGGACGGCGACCGCCGCGATGGCCACTCCGGTCCGGTGGCGCCGCACGAACTTGGAAGTGCGATAGCCGACGGTCGGAGGTCCGGCGATCACCGGTTCATTGCGCAGGTGGCGCCGCACGTCGGCCGCCAGGCCGTTGGCCGTTTCGTAGCGGCGGTTGCGGTCCTTCTCCAGGGCCTTCATGGTGATCCAGTCCAGGTCGCCGCGCAGCTCGCCATGCAGACGCTTCGGTACGCTGCCGTGCGAAGCCGCCACCTGGCCGGACTTCTCGCCCAGGCTGCTGAACCGGGTGCTGGGGCGGGGAGGATCCTGCTCGCAGATGATCCGGCGGATGGCATCGTAGCCGGCCTTGCGCAGATCCTGCGATTCGAAGGGACGCACGCCGGTCAGCAGCTCGTAGAGGACCACCCCCAGGGCATAGACGTCGGTGCGGGTGTCGACGTCGTCCTCGGTGAAGGTGGCCTGTTCGGGGCTCATGTACTCGGGGGTGCCGATCATCTGCCCCAGCTGGGTGAACATGGTCATCTCGGTCAGCCGCTGGGTCGTGGCCTTGGCCAGGCCGAAGTCGATGATCTTGGGCAGCGGCAGCCCGTCCACCTCGGTGACCAGGATGTTCGTGGGCTTCAGGTCGCGGTGGATGACGGCTTTCTGGTGGGCGTGCTGGACCCCCTCGCAGACGCGCACGAACAGTTCCAGGCGGGCGGTGTTGTTCAGCCGCCGGCGGTTGCAGTAATCGGTGATCGGCTCCCCGTCGACGTATTCCATGACGAAGAAGGGGCGGCCGCGCTCGGTGGCCCCGGCGTCGAAGACCTTGGCGATGCAGGGATGGTCCATCATGGCGAGCGCCTGGCGTTCGGCGTCGAAACGGGCGATCACCGACTGGGTGTCCATGCCCTGCTTGATGACCTTCAGGGCGACGCGCCGCCGGATGGGTTCCGACTGCTCGGCCTCGAAGACCTCGCCCATGCCGCCCTCGCCGATGCGGTGGATCAGGCGGTAGGGGCCGATCAGGGCGCCGATGGTCTCACCCGGCGCGGTCCCGTCGGCGGGCCCCAGAGGCAGGGTGAGATCCTCTTCGGGGCCGGAGGGAGGTGTGCGGTCGTCGTTCATGGGGGCTCCCGGGTGAGGGGATGCAGGTCGGCCCGGCCCCGAGGAGAGGCCGGGCATTCCGGACTCAGTCCTGTTCGAGCAGCTCCATGGCTTCGCTGACGTCCAGCGGGGGCATCGGTCCGTCCCAGGTGTTGTCGTTCTTCAGATACCAGTCGAACCAGGCCATGGTGCGGTGGATGAAGTCCTCGCGTCCGAACCGCTTCGCGTTTCCGTGCTGCTCGCCCGGATAGAAGACCAGCCGCACGGCCGGGTGGCCCGCCATCTTCAGGGCGCGGTACAGCTCCTGGCTCTGGCTGGGGTGGACGCGGGGGTCGCTGTCGCCGTGCAGGATCAGCAGGGGCGTGCGGCTGCGGTCGGCGTAGGTCACCGGGCTGCGTTCCCGCATGAGATCCCACTGCCGGCTGACCGGGGCGCCCATGTGCACGTACTCGTCCTCGTAGGGGATGTCCGTCAGGAACCGCTTGCTGACCAGATCGCTGACCCCGACGAAGCTGACGCCCGCCTTGAAGTGCTCGCTGTGGTAGGTGGTCAGCCAGTTGGTCGCGTAGCCGCCGTACGATCCGCCCATCACGCCGACCCGGTCGCCGTCGACGAGGCCCTCGGCCACCAGGTGCCGGACGCCGTCGACGATGTCGTCGAACTCGGGGCCGGCAGGATCGCCGAAGGCCAGGGCGGCGAAGGCGACGCCGCGGCCGGTGCTGCCCCGGTAGTTGGGGAAGAACACGCCGTAGCCGCGCGCGCACAGGGCCTGTCCCGGGCTGGCGTAACGGCTGAGCCAGCCGTCGGATTCCTGGGACTCCGGTCCCCCGTGCACGTCGACGATGAGCGGGAACGGTTTTCCATCCCAGCCGACCGGCAGCATCAGGATGCCTTCCAGCTCGAGGCCGTCGGCGGCCTGCCAGCGGACGACCCGCTGTTCACCCAGGGCCACGTCATCCAACCAGGGGTTGTGATGCGTCAGGCGCCGCGCACTTCCCTTGCCGTCCCAGACGTGGAGTTCGCGGGGAGTGGCGCCGTTGTGGCCCACGAGGGTCATGGTCCGGGCGGTCGGGCGCAGAGCGGGCAGGCCGAACACCAGGCCCTCGCCGCCGCCGTCCAGGATCACCCTGGGGCCGGGGGCGCCCTCGCCCACGTCCTGCAGGCTGAGGGTGGTCGTGACGCCGACGTCGGCGTGATAGAGGATGGTGGACTTGTCGCGCCAGACGAGATCGCGGATGTGCCCCGCGAAGCCCTCGGGGGTCAGGTTGCGCGGGCACGCGCCGTCCAGGCCGGCCACGAAGAGGCTGCTGACCGAGTGGTCCGAGCGCGAGGCGGCGGCGGTCCAGGCCAGGTGGCGGGCGTCCGGCGCGATGCGGAAAGACCCCAGCTTGCCTGGGGTGTCGACGACCATCCGGTACTCGCTGGTGTTCAGATCGAGGAGATAGAGATCGCTGAACATGTATCGCTGATCCACCAGGTTCTTTTCGCTGGCGCTGAAGACGGCCCAGCGCCCTGCGGGTCCGGGCTCCACGTCCCAGACCACGATGTCCTGGACCAGGACCTCGGCCTCGGCGGGTTGGTCGCCCCAGGCGAAGGGGACGCGGCAGAGACGGCGGCCCTTGAGGTTTTCCTCGTAGAAGCGGGGGAGCCAGCCCTTGTCCTGGAGCTTCTTCTCCCGGGCCGGGGTCTCCTCGGACTCGACGAAGAAGAGGTGGGCGCCGTCATGGCTCCACTTCCAGGATGCGACGCCGGTCTTGCTGGCGGTTGCCGGGCGGGCTTCTCCGCCGTCGACGGGGATGACCCAGACCTGGGTCTTCGCGTCGTCGCCGCGTTTGAGGGTGAAGCCCAGGAAGCGGCCGTCCGGAGAGAACCGGGGCGATCCGACCTGGACCTCGCCGGTCACGAAGGGACGGGGTTCGCCGCCGGCGGTGTCGATCAGGTACAGGCGGCTCCAGGCGCTCCCGGGGGCCTCGTCCAGGGAACGGTTCACCGCCACGGTGAAGGCGGCCAGTTTCCCGTCGGGGGAGATGTCGGTGGCGCGGACCTGTTCGACGTCCAGCAGGTGGGAGGGATCCATGCCGGCTGGCGAGTCGTCCGCGAGAACGTGGGCGCTCGGGCCGCCGGCGAGGAGAACGGCGAGGCCCAGGCAGACGCTGAGGGTCAGTCGTTGGTACGGCATGGGTTCCTTCCTGGAAGATGGTTGGGGGTGGACGCCTAGGGATTGGGTTCAAAGACCCATGATAGGGTCAAACCAGGGATATGGCAGCGAAAACGGGGTGATGGGCGGATTCCATCCGACCATCACCCCGCTTCCCGGCGCGCTACCCTCTTTCGAACAGGAACCTGGCGGGAACCCTCTGGGGCGTTCCGTTCACTTCCAGGAACGGATACGCCAGGAAGTTGATGGGGCCGGTGGCCGGGCCCGGATCCAGGACCAGGTCGCGGCCGCGGCTGAATTCGAAGCGGTTGGCGGGGTGGTGCCCGAAGAAGTACATGCTCAGGGCGCTGAACTTGTCGGCCTCGCTGATGTCCACGGGCCACCACTTGCCCTCGGCGTAGAATTCCGCCCAGCAGTGGTAACCGTCGGTGCCGCCCTCGTTCCGCTCCGAGGGGATCGAGGCGCCGATGGCGAACCGGGCGGGGATGCCGACCGCGCGCGCGAGCCCGATGAAGTAGGCGTGGTAGTCGGTGCAGTTGCCGTAGAGCGAGTTGCAGGCGAACAGCGCATCGCCCTGGCCCCAGCCCTCGCCGAACTTCTTGTAGCTCATCTGGTCCATCACGTGGTCGTAGAGCGCGCGGGCCCGCATCAGATCGTCCTGGCGGCCGGCGACGGCGTTCTCGGCGATCGCCGTGATGAACGGGTCGGCCGGGACCATCCGTTCGGCCCGGAGGAACTTCTGCGCCTCTTCAGGATCGCCGGGGTAGGCGCTCTTCTCGGTGCGGACGACGTCGTAGACGATCTCGATGGTCTTCCCGCCGTCCTCGGGGGCCAGGTCCAGCACCAGCACGCGGTTGCCGTGGGCTTCGTCGGTGATGACCCGCTGGACCCCGGGAGCGGTCGTGGACTTGACGGTGACGGTCTGGAAGGCGTCGGATCCGGCCAGCGGAATCCAGCAGCGCGCATCGTCCCGGAGCGGGGGCAGGGTGGCCTGGTAGCGGAACTCGAAACGGTCGGTTCCGCTCACGACCCCGAGCAGGGCATTGGAGGCGTCCTTGACCTCGGCGCGCACCCAGCGCTCGCTCTCGTCCTGTTCCCACAGGTAGAACGGCCGGCCGTTGAGCTTGTGGACCGAGGTCTCGGTCACCGTCATCCGGCCGGGATCGCCGGAGAGGAAGAAGTCCACGTCGTAGAACTGGCCGTCGTCGCTCGCCATGTCCACGCAGGCGAAGTGGTTCCGGGGGCCCAGGGATGCGAGGTACTCCAGGTGGACGCGCACGAGCTTGAGCTTCAGCTCCCGGCCCTCGAACTCCACCGTGAAGAAACCGTCGCCCAGAGCGACCTGCTCGGCGATGTGCTTTTCGATCCCCGCCTGGATGTCGGCGGTCACGACGGGCGGCTCGCTTTCGCAGGCTTCCCCGGCGGCGTTCCGGTCGGTCTGGCCGAGGGACGGTTGCGGGCCCAGGGGAATGGCGGCGGCCAGGGCGGCCGCGGCCAGGAAGAGTCGGGCCTTGAACGTGCTATGCGACATGACGAGGTCCTCCAACCGTCTCCGGGGTCACGGGGTTGTGAGGGCGGCGACCACGGGATCGCCGCCGCGAAGGCAATCAGGCAAGGTGCAGGGCCGTCAATGGGCGGGATGGTCCTTGGGCTTGTCCGACGCAGGGTGCTCGTGGGCTTCGCCGGGCATGATCACCCCATCGATGACGTGGATCACGCCGTTGCCGGCCTTCAGGTCGGTCCTGATCACCCGGGCGCCATCGACGGTCACCACGCCGTCCTTGACCTCGATGGCCAGGTCGCGGCCGTTGACGTTGGCCGCCTTCATCGTCTTCACGTCGGCCGCCAGGATCATGCCGGGCACGACGTGGCTGGCGAGAATGCCTGCCAGCGCGGCCTTGTTGGCCGGCTCGAGCAGGTGCTCGAGCGCACCCTCGGGCAGTTTGGCGAACGCGGCGTCGGAGGGGACGAAGAGGGTGAAAGGACCCTTTTCCTGGAGTTTTTCCACCAGCCCGGCCGCCTTGACCGCCGCCACGAAGGAGGTCAGGTCATCGGACCCGGAGGCGACGGCGACGAGGTCGTTCCCGCCGGAGGGATGTTCGCCGGCTGCGGGATGCTCCGCGGTTGCGGGATGCTCGGACTTCACCGGGTGTTCGGTCTTCTTGGGGTGATCCATGGCCTGGGCGGCCCCGATGGCGACGAACGAGACGGTCAGCGCGACCAGGGCCGGCATGCGAATGGTCTTCATGTCATCCTCCGGAAAACGGACGTTGTCTGGGCCCACCCGGGGCGGTTGCCTCTCCCGGCAGGGAACGCCCAGTGAGCCGATGGTGTTTAACGGGATCAGTGTAGTCACTTTGGAGATTGCCGCCAGGGGGCGGGTGGACCTTCCTCAATAGGGCAGCCCGAGAACCAGGTACGCCGCCGTCCGACCCCGGTCCGCCCAGCCCCAGCCCAGGAAGAACGGTCCCAGCAGGGTGTCCACGCCCAGGAAGGCGGTTGCGCCCAGGCGCATGGTGTCCAGGGTGATCCCCGACATGAGGGGGGCGGCGGCGCCTGTTTCGAGGCTCGCCCCGACGTAAAGGCCCCGACCGGCCACGGGCGAGGGGCCGCCGAGGCGCCGGTGGACGGTCACCGAGCCGAAGACGGTGTTGTCGCCCTGCAGCTCGTCCTTCTCCAGTCCGGCCATCCCGGAGAACCCGCCCAGCCGGGGCTGGTCCCAGAAGGGGATCTCCGACCCCAGATCGCCGGTGACGCGGCCCCTCAGCAGCACGGTTCCGCTCCCGAGAGGGAAGGCTTGCCGGAGTTCCAGGCTCGCCAGGTCGTAGTCGTCCTCCCCGCCCAGGTCCTTCCTCATCAGGTCGAGGCTGGCGACCAGGTAGGCGCCACTGCGGGGCAGGAAGACGTGATCCAGCTTGTCCACCGTCAACCGCAGGTGGGCGACGCCCTGCTGGCGGGTCAAGGGCTCCGCTTCGACGGTCAGCTGTTCGGCCAGGCGCACGAAGCCGCGGGAGTAGGCAGCACGGATCTCCCCGAAATGGCCGAGGTTGCGTCCGAACGCCAGGATGGTGACGCTCCGGTTCTCCTTGAAGGGAAGCCTCAGGTCGGGGGCGATGAAGACGTCGCGCCGAGTGCGCTCGTTGAACAGGATCGGGTTGACGAACCACCGGCCGCGGCGGTCGAGCGGCTGGTGGAAGTCCGTGGTGATCCCCTGACGGCTGCCCAGGGCGAGCCGGTTGCGCCACTCCCCGCCGTAGCGGTTGACGAAGGCGCGCCGGTGGTTGACCAGCAGGGTGAAGTCGCCTTCCCCGTCCAGGTTGCTCTCCAGGGCCAGGCCCAGGCGGATGTAGGTGGGGCCCCAGCTCTTCTCCTGGGCGGAGTAGATGAGGGCGTTGCCCTCGCCCCGGCGCTCCAGGCGGGCGTCCACCCGCGACACCTCGCCGATGCGGTAGATCTCGTCCAGCTCGTCCTGCAGCCGTTCGGCTCGAAGGGTGTCGCCCACCTGGGTGCGAAGCCGGCTCCGCACCATGGCCTCGGGGATGCGCGAGAATCCGTCCAGGACGATCTCGTCGACGACGGGCCGGGGGCGGCCCGGTTTCCGCCGCGCCGCGCGATGGGCGGCGTACTCGTCCTCGGAAACGGCGAAGGCCAGCAGTTCGAAGGCGTGGGCGCGTGCGGTCTCCTCGCCCCTGCGCACCGATTCGGTCAGGCGATCGAATCCGGCGGTGGTGACGGGGCCCATGTCCGGCACGAGGAGAAGGTCCCCCGGGCCCAGGAGCGCCTTCTGCTCGGCCACGTTCTTCTTGCTCAACAGATCCAGGGTGCGGAGGACCACGCCGAGCAGGTTCTGGTCGGGCTCCAGTTCGCCGGCGGGAGTTCCGACGTCCACGGCGATGACCAGGTCGGCGCCCAGGTCCTTGACCACCTTCACCGGCAGGTTCATGGCCATGCCGCCGTCCACGAGAAGGCGGCCGTCCAGGTTCACGGGAGTGAAGGCGCCGGGGATGGCCATGGAGGCTCGCATGGCCATGGTCAGATCGCCCTCGCCCAGGACGACGGCCTCGCCGTCGGCCAGGTCGGCGGCCACGGCGCGGAAGGGGACCGGCAGCAAATCGAAGTCCGATACGGTGTAGACGGGCAGGGTCAGGTCCCGCAGGATGAAATCGAGTTTCTGACCGGCGATCAGGCCCGACGGCAGGGAGAAGCCGCCCCCGTTCCAGCCCAGCTCGAACTGGAAGAGGGGCACGTGGTCCTCCTCCTTGCGCCGGAAGGGGCGATCCCGGCGCGGGGGCGCGTCGTCGAAGACCCCGGCCCAGTCGATGCCCGCGATGGCGCGCTCCATCTCGTCGGGGCCCATCCCCGAGGCGTAAAGGCCGCCGATGATGCTGCCCATGCTGGTGCCGGCGACGAAATCCACGGGGACGTGCAGTTCCTCCAGCACGCGCAGGACTCCGATATGGGCGGCCCCGCGGGCGCCTCCGCCGCTCAGGACGAGGCCGATGCGCGGGCGGATGGAGAGGGAATCGGAGCCGGCCGGTCCGAAGTCTTCGGCGCGGGCGGTCGGAGGGGAGGCCGCGAGGGCGGCGGTCAGCAGGAGCCTGGTGACGGTCCGTCTCAAGGACATCGGGGGAACCCTTTCCGATTCTGATCCGGAAGCGGAAGGCGTGGTCCCGCCGCCCGCAGCGGGACGAGGGTAGCGAAAAGGACGGCACCTGTCATCCGGTGGCGTAGCCACCGGTCCCGACCGCATCCGAGCTGCCGGGAGGCGCTTGTCGCATCCTGATGGCCATCGATCACACGCCCACGGACCGAGCCGGTGGCCGGGATCCCGCACGTCTTCTCGATTTTTTATATTTTTCCTCAAAAAAAGATGATATCATCAGAGAGGTCGGGGACTTGATTCGGTTTCCGAACTTAGTATATTGTGATGGAGATGGTGCCCCCGGTCTCCCGCCGAAAGGACGAACTCGTGGCCGACACGATCCGGAATCTCCCATCCCTGCTCTCCGTCCTGGCGGTTCTGGCCCTGAGCGCATCGGCCGTGCCCGCCCACGCCACCTGGTCCCTCGTCTGGTCCGACGAGTTCAACGGCGCCGCCCTGAACCTGACCGACTGGTCCTACGACGTCGGCACCGGCTGTCCGAACCTGTGCGGGTGGGGCAACGCGGAACTCGAGTACTACCGCGCCCAGAACGTGGGTGTCGGCGGGGGCTACCTCACCATCACCGCGAAGCAGGAGTCCTTCGGGGGCGCCTCCTACACCTCGGGCAAGATCCACACCCGGGACAAGCGGTCATTCCTCTATGGCAGGATGGAGATGCGCGCCAAGCTGCCCACCGGCGGCGGCATGTGGCCGGCCTTCTGGATGATGCCCGAGGACGACGTCTACGGCGGCTGGGCCGCCAGCGGCGAGATCGACATCATGGAGTCGGCGAACGCCACGACCACCATCGGCGGGGCGCTCCACTACGGGGGATCCTGGCCCAACAACACGTCGACCAGCGGTTCCTATTCCCTGGGCGGAACCAGCTTCGCCGACGACTTCCACGTCTACGCCGTGGAGTGGGAGCCCGACCAGATCCGCTGGTACGTGGACGGGGTCCTGTTCTCCACCCGCAACAGCTCGCAGTGGTACTCCGACGGCGCGCCGGGCAACCCGCGGGCGCCCTTCGATCAGCCCTTCTACATCATCCTGAACGCGGCGGTCGGGGGCTACTACACCGGCTGCACCGAACCGGGATGCATCACCGCCTCGTTCCCGCAGGAATACGTCATCGACTACGTGCGGGTGTACGAGGACATCGTGAACGAGGCGCCGACCGTGACGATCACGGCGCCCTCCTCGGGCGGGACCCTGCCCGCCGGCGACGTGACGATCACCGCGACGGCCGGCGACGCCGACGGCACGGTGGCCATGGTGGAGTTCTACCAGGGTGACACCCTGCTGGCGCAGGACGCCACCGCGCCCTACGAGCACGTCTGGACGTCGGTGCCCGACGGCTGCTACCTCATCACCGCCCGCGTGATCGACGATCTCGGGGGGGTCGCCACCGACACCGCCGACATCACCGTGGGCGCGGGCTGCGGCCAGACCGCCTTCCTGGGCAGCCCCTTCGTCCTGCCGACGCGCATCGAGGCCGAGGACTTCGACACGGGCGGCGAGGGCGTGGCCTACCACGATCTGGAGGCCGCCAACAACGGCGGCGCCTATCGCCCCTCCGAGGGCGTGGACATCCAGCAGTGCTACGATGCCGGCGGCGGTTACAACACCGGCTGGACCACGCCGGGCGAGTGGATGGAGTACACCGTCCAGGTTCCCGGCGCGGGGGACTACGCCGTCGAGGCGAGGGTGTCCTCGCTTTCCGGGGGCGGCGTCTTCCGCCTCGAGTTCGGCGGCGTGGACGTGACCGGCGACGTGGCGGTGCCGTCCACGACGGCCTGGCAGACCTGGACGACGATCTCGATTCCGGTGTCGCTGACCGCGGGCACCCAGGTCATGCGGTTCGTCGCCGTGGACGACGGCTTCAACGTCAACTACTTCGACGTCACCGGGGGCCCGGCTGCGGCGGCGCCCGATCTGCAGCCCGCCGGCGCGGCGCTGCATGCGAACTATCCCAACCCGTTCAATCCGATGACGACCATCAGCTTCGACCTGCCGGCTCCGGGAACCGCGACGCTCCAGGTGTTCGACCTGGGCGGCCGCCTGGTGAGGACCATCCTGGACGGCCGGGACCTCACCGCGGGCCGCCACGAGACCGTGTGGAACGGCCGGGACGAGGCCGGCCGGGAAGCCGCGGCGGGAACCTACCTGTACCGGCTCTCCACCGGCGGGGTCAGCGAGACCAGAAGGATGGTCATGATCAGGTAGCGCCTCACCGGCCCGGTTCCGGGATGGGACGATCCCGGAACCGAACCGGGGGACCGGCCAATTTGGATTGATTCGATCCTGTTTAATGGGGTATCATGGTCTCAAGTGTCCTCCGCCGTCCTGGCGAGGGCGCACTTCGACCGTGCCCTGGGCCCAGGGCCAGCGACAGGATGACCCTCATGTCCGCTTCCCGTTGCCTGCCGGCGCTTCTGGTCCTGGGATTCCTCGGGATGGCCCCCTCCTCCGCCCTGACGGCCGTGGTGCAGTACACCCTGGAAAACGTCATCCTCGACGACGGCGGGGCCCTCATGTCGGGCGCCTTCACCTGGACGTACGCCCCCGGCGATTTCGAGAACGGGACGGGGGAGTTCACCTCCCTCGACATCCCCTACACCACCCACGACCACACCGACTTGCTCGCGGTCTTCGACGTGGGCGGCTCCATCGAGATCACCCTCGAGGGCAGCGTCCACGATGACGGGGTGGACATCACCCTGTTCCTGCTCGAACCCCTGACTCCGACGACCGGTTCGGACCTCGACCTGGCCCGCAGCGCTTATGAAATCGGGGGCAACGGCTTCCACACCGGATCGTTCCTGAGCGGAAGCGTCGCCCCCGTGGAAATCCCGGGCCCCGGCCTCGAGGTCGCCATCGTTCCGACCGCATCTCCGGTCCTGATTCCTGCCGCCGGCGGCAGCTTCGCCTACGACGTGATGATCAGGAATGCGACCGCGGCCGACATCACGGCGGATGTGGTGATCCAGGCCGTCCTGCCCGGGGGGACGATCCACCCGGTCCTGTTCCGCGGCGCCGCCGTGTTCACCGCCGGGAGCACCCTGGTGCGGACGGGCCTGGTCCAGGACGTGCCGGCTTCGGCTCCCGCAGGCGCCTACCTCTATCGCCTCGGAGCGGTGCAGTCGGGTGTTGTCGTGGGAAGCGACCAGTTCCCGTTCGAAAAACAGGTCGTGGGCCTGGGCGCAGGCAGGGTCGGGGAGTGGACCTCCAGCGCCGTGGACGTCCTCTTCCCGGAGGACGGGGCCGGCGAAAGCCCTCGCTCCGCTCGGGTCGCCGGGGAACGCGCGGGGGTTCCCGCCATGGCCATCCTGCATGGGGCCTTCCCCAACCCCTTCAATGCCCGGACCGTGGCGGCCTTCACCCTGTCCCGGCAGGAGGATGTCGATCTTGAGGTCCTGGACGTGGCCGGGCGGGTCCTGGCTTCGCTCCTGACGGGGGAGACCCTGCCTGCAGGGCGCCACGAAATCGCCTGGAACGGACTGGACGAGGGGGGCCGGCCGGCGGCCTCGGGAACCTATGTCTTCCGCCTCTCTGCGAGGGGGCAGGTGGTGACCGGCAAAGCGGTCCTCCTCAAGTAGGATGCGTCTCTTTGCCCGGTCGAACTTCCGGCCACCAAGCCCGGTTCGCCTGTCGACCGATCGTCCTCTTGCCCCCGCGCCTGGTCCCGCCTATATTGCCGCGCCGCCTGGCGGGCGTCCCAGGCGTCGGGTCTCGACCCGGATTCACCACGGCGCCCCGATTCCTCCCGACAACCTGGACGGGTATGCGCGGAGCCCTGGTCTTCGCCCCCCTCGCCGATCCGACCTATGCGCCCCTGGGCCTGGCGACCCTGGCGGACCACGTCCGCGCGTCCGCGCCCGAATGCGAGCTGATCCCCCTGGATCTCAACTTCGCCTGGTGGCAGGCCCTGGCCGACCGCGAGCCCGATGTCGGCGCGCTGCGCGGATGGCTGCGGACCCCGGCCGAGGAATTCTACGACCCCCTGGCCTACGGGGACCGCCGGAAGACCTGGAACCGGGCGGCCCAGGGGATCGCGGCGATGGCCGGATGGAGCCGCGCCTACCTGGAACGGGACGAGACCGCCCCGGAACTCCGCGGGTTCCTGCAGTTCGGCGCGGCCCTGATCACGGCCTCCGCACCGGAGTGGATCGGTTTCTCCATGCTCTACCCCGAGCAGGTCCTTCCTTCCCTGGCCCTGGCGAAGTTCCTGGCCGAGGAGGTGTTCGCGGGCGCCCCCGCGGGCGACCGCCCCGCACTGATCCTGGGCGGCGCCTCGGCCTCGGCGCTGCGTCCGCGGGAGGTGCTGCCGGCCTGCCCGTTCATCGACGGCGTGTTCGGCGGGGAGGGGGAGCAGGGGCTGGTGCAACTCCTGCGGGGTAACGATCCGTCCACGATCGCCGGCCTGGCCCACCGCCGTGACGGCGAGGTGCACGAGAACCGCAAGCCCGACACCCTGAGCGCGGCCTGCGTCCAGCTGCCGACCTTCGAGGGGCTGGATCCCGCCTTGCGCTGGAATCCCACCCCCGTCCTTCCGGTGGTGTTCTCGCGCGGCTGCAAGTGGCGGCGGTGCCGGTTCTGCGCCCACAACCTGTCCTACAGCGGCTATCGCCGGCAGACCGTCGCCCGCTTCGCCGATTACCTGGGTTTCCTGCAGGACCGCTGGGGGGCGAGCCACTTCTACTTCGCCGACCAGTACGTCGATGCGGAGGATCTCGAGGAACTCTCCCTGGCGATCCTGGACCGAGGCCTGCGGCTGTCGTTCCACGTCATGGGTCGTCCCACCGCCGCCTATTCCGCGCGGCGCCTGGAGACGATGGCCCGGGCCGGCTGCCGGTGGATCAGCTGGGGAGTGGAGACCGGATCGGCGCGCCTGCTCGAAGCGTGCGGCAAGGGCACCACTCCGGGCGAGATTTCCCAGGTGATGACCGACGCCGCGGCGGCCGGCATCTTCAACCTCATGATGATGATCTTCGGCCTGCCCACCAGCACGGACGAGGACCTGCAGGCCACCATGGATCTCGTCGCCGACCTCGGCCCCGCGGCTTCTGGAGTGACCAGCAGCCGGTTCCAGCTCTTCGACCGGACGCCCTATGCGGTCCAGGCCGCGAAGTACGGCCTGCGCATCACCGGCCGCGAGGTCCTGTTCGCGCGGGGGGACCGGCCGGTCCATTCGCTCCGTCTGTTCCACCAGGAGCGGGCCGGGGACGGCGCCTGGCGGCCGCCCCGGGGTTCGTTGGAGATCGCGCGCTGGAAGGAATTCTGTCGCTGGACCCGCCCCGCGTCGGAGATGGACGGCCTGGGCTGCGAGCACACGCTGCTGTATGCGGCGCCGAGGCCGCAGCCGCAGCCGGTCACCGCCAGGCCACCGGCCGCCTGACGGCCTTGCCGTCCCAACCGGCATCGCAGGCTCTTCCTGGGTGCACCCCGTCCTCGGGTTCAAGTTCCCTTCGATGCAGGGACCGCGGATCAGGTTCGACTCATCGTTCGGGGAAAGGGTCCGACCACTTCGGATCGGTGTAGATGGCGCCGCCGGCGAGGGTCCGCAGGAACGCCTTGACCGCCTCGCGCTCTTCCTGGGTGAGGGACAGCCGCTGGGGGTTTCCCTGGGGCTGGAGCCGGTTGTCCAGGTCAGGATTCCCCTCCGCCGGAATGCGGTCGTAGTGGTCCAGGACGTCGTCCAGGTCGAAATCCCCGGTGTGCATCAACGGGCCGTTGAGGGAGCCGTCGGCCTTCACGACGTCGCGCAGCGTCGGCGCTCGGGTCACCGAGAGGTCGGTCCCCTCGCCGGAAATGGTCCGGATCACCCCGTTGTTCTTCATGTCGGGATCGATGTCGAACTCGGGAGCGCGGTGGCAGCCGGCGCAGGCCAGCCCGCCCCCGATCCGCTCCCCCTGGGCGCTGAGGGTGGGCGGGACGACGAACAGCTGCTTGCCGAGGTTCTCCTGGTCGGTGAAGTTCAAAAAGGGGGTCCGGTCGTCCGGGGCCAGGGCCCGGCCTTCGTCGTACCTCGAGTCGAAGGAGCGGATGCTGCGCAGGAACTGGGAGAGGGCGTCCTGCAGCCGCTGCTCGGTGACGGCCGCGTCCCCGTGGACGAAGGTGAACAGTTCCCGGTAGTAGTCCGTCGCCTCGAGCCTGGCCAGCAGGGAATCGAGGCCGGGGTTGCCGTTCTGCCCGCTGAATCCCATCTCGATGTGATCGCGGATGGGCTGGGTGGTCTGGTCCTCGAGGCTCTCGGCCCGCTCGTTCCAGAACATGCGGACCTCCTGGGCGAACTGGAGGTTGACCAGGCGCATGGAATGGCGGGCGGTCACCCCGGACATCCCCTCGGAAGCGCGGGCGTCGTCGCTGAAGGCCAGTTCCTGCCGGTGGCAGCTGCTGCAGGAGATCGTCCCATCGACCGAAAGGAGCCTGTCGTAGAACAGCACGCGACCGAGGGTCGCTCCTGCGTCGGTGATGGGCGCCGCAAGGCTGTTGTCCTTGCGGATGTACCGGGGAACGGGCTGTCCGGCGTAAGCGGGGAGGTCGTCCAGGTCGATGGCCCCGGCGAACGTGGCGGCGACCGCCGACACCGGGGCGCGAACCGGCGCGGCGGGATCATCGTCCCCCGAGCAGCCGGAAACCGCCGCGCCGGCGACCAGCAGGAAGGTTGCCAGATGTTTCGGTCCAGGGGTCATGGGGCCGATGCTCCGCCATTGCGGCCCGTGGGGGCGGGCCGGTTCGGGTCATTCGCCATCCGGGGAAACCTTGAACCGGACATGATAAGGATTCGGCGGAATCCCGCCCCCGCGGAATTTTCAGGGTTCAGTTCATCCGGAACCGGTACGGGATGGCCACTCTCACCGGAACGGCCAGTTCCCGTTGCCTGGCCGGGGTGAAACGGCACCTCAGGGCCGCAGCCAGGGCCGCCTTGTCCAGGAGCGGATGGACACCCTGGAGGATGGCCGCATGGCCGACGGTGCCGCCGGCGGTGACCAGGACCTCGATCACGACCGTGCCCTCGATGCGCGCCCGCCTGGCCAGTTCGGGGTAATCCGCCTTCGCGAAGGCGACCAGTTCGGGCAGGGCGGAACTGGCCACGAACCCTTCATCCCCCATGCCGCCGGGCTCGGGTTCGGCGAAGGAGTATTCGAAGGGGAGGAGCTCGGGGATGGTGTCAACCGCTTGGGGATCGTCCGCGGTCGCTGGCTCGACGACGGGGGGCAGCCGGGGAGCTTCGATCGGTCGGGGCGGCGCGATGACCGGGGCCTCGGTCTCGATTTCGATGATGATGGTCTCCTCATGAGATCGGAAG
>JBFXKG010000018.1:0-91634 GCA_050174015.1 Candidatus Krumholzibacteriia bacterium | reverse complement strand
CCGAAAATGGCCTAGAAATGGGTAATTGGAGCCGAATTTCGAAAACCCCCGATTTCGAGGTCCGTCAGGAACCTGGCCGCAAGACCAGCAGGATGCCGCACAGGGCCAGCCCCGCGGCGACCGCCTTGCGTCGGGTGAACGGCTCCTTGAGGATCACCGAGGCGAGGATCAGCAGGTAGATCGTGCTGGTCTGGTTCAGGATGGCCGCGGTTCCGGCGCTGGTGTATTTCATCCCGCCGATCCAGAACAGCAGGGCGAGGTAGGAGCCCATCAGGGTGCCGGGCGCCGAGAACCGCCAGGAGCGGTCGGGCCGGAACACGCGGAAGTTGCGGCGGCCGCCGGGCCCGAGCAGGGCGGCGGGGACGAGCACGATCAGGGAGGCGAGCTGCCGGATGGTGGTGGTCCAGACCACGTCATGGCGCTCGAGGACCGGCTTGGCCAGGACGATGCCGAACGACAGGGTGGCCATGGCCCCCACGCCCAGCAGGATGCCCATGATCAGGGTGCGCCGGGTGACGCCGGGCGGCAGCTTCACCCGCGTGGCGATGATCACCCCGGTGACGATGAAAACCATCCCCACGAGATCGAGGGGGCTCAGGCGCTCGCCGAGCATCAGGAAGGCCATCACGACCGTGAAGGGGGAATACAGGGTGTCGACGACGGCGTTGACTCCCGCGCCCACCCGATTCAAGGACATGTGGAACAGGGTGTCGCTCAGGGCGATGGCGATGACGCCGCTGGCGGCGAGGATGAGGTAGTCGCCCAGGGGAGCCGGACGGAAGAGCGGTTCGCGCAGCACCGCCAGGGTGAGCAGGAAGGCGGCGCTGCTCAATCCCACGCGGAACAGGTTCAAGGCCAGCGGCGGAATGGTCTCCCCTGACCGGCGGAAGAGCACCACGGCGAAGGCCCACATCAGGGCGCAGGTCATCGCGAAGATTTCGCCCATCAGCCGCCGGCCTCGTGGGGGTCAGGGTCGGCGGCGGGGAGACCCGTCAGGGGGAACACCAGCGTGACGCGCGCGCCTCCGTCCGCGGCGGGGTCGGTCAGCATGGTCCCGCCGACGCTGCGCAGGCGCTCCCCGATGCTGAACAGCCCGAAGCCGCCGGGAAGATGGTCGTCGTCCCCGGGAGAAAGCGGATCTTCCGGGAAACCCGTCCCGTCGTCGGCGACCACCAGGATCATCTCCTGGGGACGGATGTCCAGCTTGACGGTGACCTCCGTGGCGCCCGCGTGCTTGTGGGCGTTGGTCAAAAGCTCGCGGGCGCACTGGTACGCCATGCTGCGCAGGTCCTGGGGCAGCTCCGGCTCCTCCTCCGGGACGATCACCCGGCACGGCAGGTCGGTGCGCCGGGAAAAGTTGAGCCCCAGCCACTCCAGGGCGGCCCCCAGCCCCGCGTGGGCCAGCGCCGGCGGGAAGAGTTCGAATGAGAGGCCGCGGGCCTCGGCCATGGTCTGGTCCACCAGATCGAGGATCTCCTGGACCAGCTTGGCCTGGTCGGGGATGCGGTCGGGGAACTTCAGGAGCGTGACCTGGGCGCGGATGCCGAAGAGCTGCTGGGCCAGGCCGTCGTGGATGGCGGTGGCCAGATCGCGGCGCTGCTGTTCCTCCACCCGCGACAGCTGGCTGGACAGGCTGCGCAGCTGCTGCTGGTACTCCAGCAGCTTGGCTTCGGCCTCCTTCTGGAGGGTGATGTCGCGGACGACCGTGAACACCCGGCGGCGCCCCGGATAGGGGAAGGAGCTCCAGCTGAGCCAGCGGTACTCCAGGTTCCGGGCCTGGAACCGGAGGGTCAGCCCGTCCACGGGCTTGCCCTCGGCCAGGCTGGCGTACATGTCCAGGGCCTGCTGCTGGTCGTCCTCGTGCACGAATTCGGTCACGGGATGGCTCATCAGCTCGTCGCGCGACCAGCCCAGCACGCGCACCCAGGCGGGATTGAGCTGCTGAAGGAAGCCGTCGAACCCGCCGATGGCCAGCATGTCGCGGGACAGGTTGAAGAGGCGGTCACGCTCCTCCTCCACCTCGGTGCGCTGGGCGATGATGTCGGCGCCGCCGGGGATGGACTCGCCGGGGACGGCGGAGTCCTGCAGGGCCTTGCGGACCATGCGTCCGATCACTCCCATCAGGACCAGGAGGAAGGCGAGTCCGACAAGGGTCAGGATGACCTTGGCCCCCTTGGCGTCGGTCCCGGCATCCTGGCGGGTGAGTGTGCCCAGCCACACCCAGACCACCACGCTGGGCAGGGTCGCGGGCAGTCCCAGGAGGAAAGCCCCCAGCCCCGACCGCCCAGCCGCAAGGGCGTAGCTGGCGATCCCGTAGTTGAAGGGGGACAGCCTGGTCAGCAGGTTCAGGCGCCAGGTCTGGCGCCCGGCCATATGGTCGATGGCGGCCAGGCGGGGCCGGGCCGCGACCAGGGCGGCGATCCGGGCGCGCAGGAGCCCCTTGCCCAGGAAGAACATCAGGATCCCCGAGGCGATGACGCCCGTGAAGACCAGGGCGATGCCGACCCAGGGGCCAAAGAGCATCCCCGCTGAGAATCCGAGAGCGGCCACGGGGAAACAGGCGGCGGCCAGCAGGACGAAGGCCACCCAGTAGAGGGCCATGCCCGCCGTGCCGAGGGCGGCCACCTGCGCCTGCACGCCGCTCCAGTAGCCGCCGGCGATGCGGCCGAGGACCACCAGGGCCACCAGGACCAGCACGGGCCCGACCAGCGGGCGCCACCAGGGAACCCGGGTTTGCGGGTTGGCCAAGGGTGCGCCTGCCGGGGTGTGCATTTCGGGGGTCAAGGGGGCCTTTCCGGGTGGATGGCCTGGGCTGCCGCGGATCAGGGAATAATGCAGGAGGGGCGCGGGGTTGGCAAGCAGACGAGCGAATCGGCAGACGAGCGAATCGGCAGACGAGCGAGCCGGCAGGAAAGCGCTACCGGCCGTCCTCCTCATGGTCCTCGTCGGGCAGGACCGGCCGCACCGAGAAGCCGCCATGGGCCCTCAGGCCGAACATCCGCCACCCGCTGCGCAGCAGGGCCGCCCCCGACCCCCGTTCGAGGCCGGCCAGGACCAGCGGAGCGACCAGAGCGATCACCATCCGGCCCGCGGCGCTGACTGCGAAGATCGTCCGGAATCCCTCGGCGCGAGGGAGGATCAGGAGGGATCCCGTGAGCGCCCCAGCCAGCTGCATCCAGCCGTGCCCCAGGCTCTGCAGGGCGAACAGGTAGGGACGCTCGCGGCTGCGGCTGTTCTCCAGCAGCAGCGACAGGTAGCCCACCTCGAATCCCGACCAGGAGGCCCCCGAGAGCAACTGGGCCAGGACCACCACCCCCAACCCCTGGGCGAACACCCAGGGCACCGGAATCAAGGCGACGCAGACCATGCAGGCCAGGAACACCCCGCGGGCCCCCTGCCGGTCGATGATCCGCCCCCAGGGCAGGCTCGCGGCCATCTTGGCCAGGATGGCGGCCAGGGACGCCGTCACGTACTGCAGGTAGGTGAACCGGAGGTCCTCGAGCATGAAAGGCGCGAAGTAGGGCGAGCTCCAGTAGACCGTGAAGTGGAACAGCGAGCCGACCATGAGGATGCGCAGCGCCTGGCCGCCCTGGCGGGTGCGCGCGGCCTTGAGGGTCTGGCGCCGGGGCAGCAGCCCGCGGAACTCGGGCTCGGGCGAGGCCAAGAGCAGTCCGCAGGACGCGAACCGAAACACCGTCGCCAGCCCCAGCAGGATCGCGAACGCGGCGGCGCTGCCGGGAGCGTCGGTGCCGCCGGGCGCCAGGCCGTGCATGATGAGCCCGCCGGTCACCAGGCCCACGCAGGTGGCCAGGTAGATGAACCGGTTGCGGAAGCTGAACCAGCGGCCGCGGGTCTCGGCGGGCACGACGTCCCCGTACCAGGAGGCCCAGGCGGTGCCGGCGCCCTGGCCGGCCATCTGGTAGAGGCAGACCGAGGCGATGAGCAAGGGCAGACTCAGCCCGCCCAGCCCGAGCAGGACGGACAGCGTCCCGAGCAGGACGACCTGGACGGCGACCGCGCCGACGGCCAGGGGCCGCCGGGCAAGGCCCCGCCCCATCAGGACCAGGGTACCGAGGGGCCCCAGCGCCCCCAGGGCCAGGGGCATCCCCACCAGCAGGCCGAGTTCGAAGGGGCTGGCGCCCAGGTGGACACCGATGGCGATGAAGAAGGACTCCGCGAACCCGACCATCAGGGCCCAGGCGGAACCTTCGGCGACGGAAAGGCGCAGGGCGCGGCGTAGCGCGGGCCCTTCGAGGGGCGGCATGGTCCTCCGGGTGCGTCAGGGCCGGCCCGGGGGATTCCGGGCGGCGGCGGGTTCAGGATGGGATGGCGGGGGGGATCAGGCAAGGGGTAATTGGGTACTCAAATACCTCTCCTTGCATGGCATTCCACACCCAGCTTTAGGAAAAAGTTCTCCTCAAGGACCCAAGAGTCACCAACACAACACCGCAGCACCATAACCGCGAAGCTCATTTTGGCACGAAAATCCCATTTGACTGGATGACATGTCACCTGGAAAGAAGCAAGAAAATTAGCACACCGATAACTACAACAGCGAAAGTAAATGCAACTCCAACTCGGATCGACATGCGGCGCAATCGATCACGCAACTCCTCGACGGCTGACTCCTCGTCAATTAATCGCTTTCTTTTGCCTTCAAGACATATTCGGACCTCAGTCAGTTCTCGATTCATTTCTTCAAGGCGACCTTGTACGTCGCGCCTCGCTGCCGCCTCTTCCACGTACTGCTCTTCTTTTTCGCGAAGAAGATCTGAGCCAACTGAAATGGCTTCCTCAAGGTCTTTCTGTATCCCAATCACCAATTCTTCCCGCTTCTCTATAGGAGTGGCGAGTAGCAGATCAAGGCGTCGGTTGAGATTCTTCCGTCCTTGCAACTGCGCCAAAGCTGGTTCGAGTAGCTCACGAGGCGCAGCTAACAGAGTCTTCGTGGGAATCCCAGCTTGGTCAAGTTTGTCCACAAGAGCAACGCTGCTGTAGCCCGAAACTTCATCCATTAGCCCAAGATTTCGCCGTACTGCGGCCACAACAAAATCTTCATACTCGTTCTGGTCGACTTCATGTCCTGCCGTAGGCAGATAGATATTTGCAAGAGCAAGTGGATGCGTAGGTCGCTCCAGACGACGATTTAGAACATTCCTGACTTCATCAACCGCCACCCCGAGGGAGCTATCTAGCGATAGAAATTGAACGAGACTTCCCCAAGCATCGCGCTCGCCTCGCAATTGAAGCTTTCCGACCCTAAGAAGTGCTTGTGCGTCGTGTTCAAGCGCCTCCTCCCTCACCACTCTATGTCGATCCTCTTTCACACCCCGAATTGCATTCCTAAATGTCGGAACTTCAGATTCGAAATTTTCACCTTCCTCAAATTCGATTGGCTCAACAATAATTCTAAGGCGTTTCAAAATGCTGTCTGGGTTCATATAAAGTTCCGCAAACACACTAAACTTCAGGTTTTGGTCTTCCTGCCTCGCCCACCAAAAATCGGTAAAGATAGCTTTCCGGTTGTTCACGAGAAACTTGGCGTACGTAGGATCGCCATTGGCCCGTGGGACCGCGCGCTCTACCTCAGCCTCTATCCGCCGTATTTCCTCAACAGTTTCTGGAAGTATGCATAAATGGGCCCCATGACGAGACAATGCGTTCATTAATGTGCGTACAATAGTATGAGATGGTTGAGATCGATATACCCACGCCAAGTAGACGTTAGTATCTAGATAATAGGTTCTTCCTGTTGCTTGCTTGCGGATATTCTCAACGTGGTGGGGGTCTCGTATGAGGAAAAATGAACTAACTATTGATCGGTTTAACGTGTGAAGGTAATTTTTCCCAAATTCGACTGCATGAGATATGCCCTGAATTGCCTCCACCCTTAGTTCGAGCCGCCGCAAAGCTAAAACATTTGCCAACTTGCTCTCAAGACAAAGATCAAGGTCTGCGGCGCGCCGACGTGCTTCATTAGCCACGTAGTTAAAATTCCCTTTCTGACCATATAAAACTTCGAGAGCTTCCCGTTCTGATATCATAACGCGGAGCGTGAGATCATCGACGCACTCAATTATTGATTCAAGTTCATGATCATCGATATCGCCATCGAGCTTTCGTTCAATATAGGCACGAATTCCATCTAAGTACTGGTTTCTAGATTGGTTGTACTTTTGTTGGGCGTTGGCGACTTCTCTCTGGCTAGGTTTCGACAGTTCGTAACCTGTTCCATTGGCTAAAAGAACACCCTCGTCAACGAGTCGTTTCATTAGTGCGACCGCATCGTCTGTTTTGATTTTCATCCCGGGGTAGTCCCCGCAGAATCTCGTTACAACTTCTGTGGGAGTAATGCATCCCCCATCCTTAAGCAGCACCATTAGCCATACTCGTGCGTGTTCGGAGCGGAATTGGTCCGCACCCGGGTTCCCATAAAATAAATCACAATAAAGTGGGGAGGGCAGCCGATTAGATTCTGTTGTCATTCTGACTCTCCCGCGCTACCGCCATAGTTGAGACGCTCAATGCGTTTATAGAGCTTATCGAATTTCTGATCCCACTTTAACTCCTGCCTTCTAATCGCATCCACGCACCTTTCCTCAACTATTTCATCAACAGAACTTCGAACTTTACGATTAATCGTTGATACCATGTAGGTTCTAAGGTTGGAGTAGCCGAGTGCCGCAAGTATAAGGGCTATGAGGGCTACGGCCGCTGTCCATATGGTGATGGTCAATTCGACTGAATCGAGTACTTTCTTTGCAATATCACGTTCTGTCTCAAGTTGAAGCGCTAAGCCTTCAACGCGTCCCTCTAGCCTCGCTATGGCTAGCAAAGGCGACTCGCGACTCTCCCCCTCACTGGCAATCGTATTTGCCAGAGTAGAATCAGGGGAGCCGCTCGCCTGCACAGGACTGAAAGTCGCAGCGAGATTTGAATACACCAATATTGCAACCGCAAGGGCAAATGGACTTCTCATCAGGTTCTCCTCGTTGCTTAATAGGTATATCCTCTTGACCCCAACTTTCCAAAAAATTCCTGATCAGACGGCCTTTCTCAACCCCAGCATGATCCGATCATAGTCAGCATGCACCACCGCATTCCGGCTCATCGAAAGGGTAAGCATCCCGTCCGGACGGAGGAGGCTACCCGCCCGTCGAGCCTTTTGACTTCCTTGAAGCCACCGATTCCTTTCGTCCCGAAATCGTCGTCGGAGCCGAGTGCAACTTCACCTGGTTTTGGCTCGCAGACCTATGCGCCTCATGACGTCCCCTTTGTCCCTAGACTCGCACTATACATGAAGGCCCTAAACGGCGGAAAGTCTAAATACTACAGCACTCCCACAAGTTCGCCGGCCTGCTTCGCGGCGGCACCTTGCCAATGGCTTACGTCTATCCCGCCACCATGCAGGCGAAACAGACCTCCTGCGTCGCCCCAAATTCCTGACCTGCATGCGGGCCGATCTCGAACTGATCGCCGGACAAGACAGCCCTGTTGGGCTTTTTGGGTGGATATGGATTCGGATCAAAAAAATAGACTTTTTTTGTACCGGTTGGCGCCCCGGCACGGCATCGGGGGATCAAGTGGCCAACAGGAAACCTGACGATAAGATTTTTTTCTATATCACCCCCCCTCCCCAAGCACGATACAAAGGGTTTGTCTACGTTCTGGCGAACCGGATAATTCCGGATCTGGTGAAAATTGGGTATTCAAACCGCGACCCTGAAGCCAGGGTTGACGAATTGAACGGGACTGGGGTCCCTGGCAAATGGGAAGTCGCCTATTATGCTTTCGTTGTGAATGCTCATGGATTGGAACAGGCAATTCATAGGGAGTTGAGGGACAAGCGTGCAGACAAGGAGTTCTTTCGAGTTTCTGCATTTGAAGCCGCCACCATCGTCAGAGGCTGGCCTGGAATAGAAATATGCCATGAATTTATTGGGGAATTAGATTTTGCCCCAATCTCCAACTGCCCAACAATTCAATCCAACCCTGATCCCGAAGTACCTACCCCCCCCTCACGGGGTCATCCTATTCCAGAAAAGCCATCTATTCCCCAAACCCAAAGTGTCATTTCGGGAAATCAATACTCCTTTGCTCCCAGAAATGAGCCCATCCCTTGGGATGGCATCCTCTTTTGGGGGTTTATTGCACTTGGAATTATTGGTTACTTTGGTGGATGGCCTACGTTAAGTGCAATTGCAGTAGTGGGCTTTCTAATTAACTTTTTTTCTTGGATTGCCAAACGCAGTTCATAGCTTTTTACCCCCCTGTTGCCATTATTCCAGCGAAACACCTGGCCACCGCGGGCGTTTTTGTTGATAATCCTGTTGATAAATTTCATTTTTCGGGCGCACTTTACCGCAAAAGAAAAAGGCCCGACATCTGCCGAACCCCTTGCGCTGCTTCGAGTTTTAGGTGGTGGAGCCAAGGGGGATCGAACCCCTGACCTCATGACTGCCAGTCATGCGCTCTCCCAGCTGAGCTATGGCCCCACCCGAGTCAAGGCGGGAAATATAGCATTTCTCCCCCCCGTGTCAAACAATTCCCCCAACTTGACTTTGCCCGGGACCGGGGCTAACATCCGGAGCCTTGGCGGTGGTTTGCCGCCTGTTTCCGCCCGTGCCGGAGTGGTGGAATTGGTAGACGCGCTGGACTCAAAATCCAGTGTTCCTCTGGAACGTGTGGGTTCAAGTCCCACCTCCGGCACCACCCCCGCCCCCGTCGCCGACTCCCTTGTCCGCACTTGACCATGATTTTCGCCTCACGGCTGACCATCGGAATATTCACTTAATTCATTCAACAAGAACGAGTTATCGCTAACAGCCCCGCGCCCACCATCCGGAACCCACCAATTTCCCCTACACCAACTCATCGAAATGACCGAACATCCGGCCGGAAACCCCGACCCGGAGCCCGACCATGCCGACCTCCCTTCCCCATCGCCTCCAGGCGGCCTACTTGAGGGCCCAGGATGCCGCCAGGCAGACCGTCCTGGGACCCGGCACCCTGAGCCGGGCCGACCGCGAGATGCTTACCGCGGCCGGCCTGCTGCGCCCGGTGATGCGCGGATGGTCCATCCTGGCCGAGGTCCGGCTGGGACTCGCCCTCCCCCCCGATCCCGCCGTCGATCTGCAGCTCTTCCTGGCCGCCTACCTCGACCGCCGCTGCCGGGACGGCTGGTGCCTCTGTCCCCTATCCAGCCTGCAGTTCCTTCTGGAGCCCACGACCCTTCCCGACCGGGTGACCGTCCTTGCCGCAGGCGGCGGGGCGACCGTCCAGCGCCTGATCGGTTTGACCCGCCTGGTCGTTCGCCCCGACCCGGACGCCCTGCCCGCCCACCTCGAAGTCCACCGCGGCATCCGCGCCATGGCGCCCGAGACCGCCCTGCCCCGCATCCGCGGTCGCCAGTGGCTCGACCACCGGCCGCTGCTTTCCCGCGCGGTCCTGGCGGTCGGGGACTGGCCCGGCCTGACCCGCACCCTGATCGAGGGGGGACTCGCCACGGCCGCCGGCCACATCCATGCCCTGCTCGGGGAGGCCGGCCGTCCCGATCAGGCCGCCGACCTCGCGCGGAACCTGGGACGCGCCGGCCTCGTGATCGATGCCGCCCGACGTCCGGGCAGGCCCACCGGGCAGCCCGGCCGCACCCCGCCCCCGACACCCGCCGAACTCCTGGCGGCCAGGCTGGCCGACTGGGCCGACGACCTGGACCGTCACCTGCCCCGCGACCCGGTCGCCCGCCCCGCCCTGGTGCAGCATCTTGCGGCCACCGCCGACCGCATGGTGGACGACACCTGGCATTCCCTGCGTCTGGCCGGCCTCGGCGTGGACCGGGAACTGGTCCGGGCCCTGGCCGAACGCCGGCAGGGCGCCACGGCCCGGTCCCCTCTCTGGCCGGCCGCCGATCCGGTGGCCCGCATCACCCGCGGCGAGACGTTCGCCGCCCTGCCCGGCGACACGGATCCGGTGGTGCTGGTCTCGGTGCAGGGCCACCTGGACGCCCTCGACCTGGCCCGCATGATGGTGCTGGACCTCATGCAGGGCGCCGATGCGGACCTCTCCCGCGACCGACTGCGCCGGCTCTACCTGGTCCTGATGCGCCCCTGGGCCCAGGCCGGCCTGATGCCCGCCCGCAGCCTCCGCCGCTACCGGGAAAGGGCCGGTGCCGTGTTCCCCGCGGACTGGATCCCGCCCGCTCCCCGAGACGTCGCGCCGTGCCTCGAGGCCCTCAGGGGTTGGCACGCCGCCCGCCCCTGCGATGCGGCGGTCCGCGCGGCGGCCGTTCACCTGGGGTTGCTGTGGATCCAGCCCTGGATGCGCGGCAACGGCCGCATGGCGCGGCTCGTCCAGAACGTGCTGCAGGCGGGCGCGGGCCAGCCCTGGCGCACGATCCCGGGCGACCGGCGCGCGGACTACCTCGCCGCCGCCGCCGCGGCCCTGCAAACGGGGGACTGCCGGGGATTCTGCGGGCTGTTCGCCGGAGGGGAATAAAGGAACGGGGGACGGCTCTGCGGACCGCCCCCCTGCTTGTTCACCCGCCCGTCGGACCCGGGACGCCTCCCGAGGCTCCTAACGGTGGGACATGTATGGGTACGGATAATTCCGCGGCGGGTCAAACGTCTCCTTGACCGTGCGCGGGGTCGTCCACCGGATCAGGTTCAGGTAGCTGCCGGCCTTGTCGTTGGTGCCGCTGGCCCGGCTGCCCCCGAAGGGCTGCTGCCCGACCACCGCCCCGGTGGGCTTGTCGTTGATGTAGAAGTTGCCGGCGGTGCCCGTCAGCTCCTCCTTCATCCTGATCAGGGCCGCGCGGTCCTGGCCGAAGATCGCCCCGGTCAGGGCGTAGGCCGACGACTTGTCGCACACCCGCAGGGTCTTCAGCAGGTCCTTGTCCGGGTAGACGTGGATCGTCAGGACCGGGCCGAAGATCTCCTGCACCATGGTCTCGTACAGCGGATCGGTGGCCTGGATGACCGTGGGCTCGATGAAGTAGCCCACCGAGTCGTCGCACTTGCCGCCGGCGATGATCCTGGCCTTGCCCTTGGCGTCCTTGCTCTTGGCCCGGTCGATGTAGCCCTTGATGTCGGTGTAGGCCCCGCGGTCGATGACCGCTCCCATGAAGGTGCGGAAGTCGGTCACGTCGCCCATGGTGATGGACGCGACGGCGGCCAGCAGCTTCTGGCGCACTTCCTTCCACAGGCTTTCCGGCACGTAGGCCCGGCTGGCGGCGCTGCACTTCTGGCCCTGGTACTCGAAGGCGCCCCGGACCAGGGCGGTGACCAGCGCGTCCACGTCGGCGCTGGGGTGGGCGAACACGAAGTCCTTGCCCCCGGTCTCGCCGACGATGCGCGGGTAGCAGCCGTAGTTCTGGATGTTGTCGCCGATCTGCTTCCACATCGCCTGGAACACCGAGGTGCTGCCGGTGAAGTGGATGCCGCCGAGATCGGGGCTGGCCATGACCGGGTTGCCGATCTGGCCGCCGCTGCCGGGCACGAAGTTGATCACGCCGTCGGGCATCCCGGCTTCCTGGAGGATCCGCATGATGTAGTAGCCGGAGAACACCGAGCTCGAGGCGGGCTTCCACACGCAGGTGTTGCCCATGAGCGCCGGGGCGGTCGGCAGGTTGCCGGCGATGCTGGTGAAGTTGAACGGCGTCACCGCGAACACGAAGCCGTCGAGGGGCCGCTGCTCCAGCATGTTCCACATGCCCGGGGCGCTCTCGGGCTGCTCGGACATGATCTGCTGCGCGAAGTGGGGATTGAAGCGCCAGAAGTCGATGAGCTCGCAGGCGCTGTCGATCTCGGCCTGGAACGGGTTCTTGCTCTGGCCCAGCATGGTCGCCGCGTTGAGGGTCATGCGCCGGCGGCCGGCCAGCAGCTCGGCGGCCTTCAGCAGGATCGCCGCGCGGTGCTCGAACGGCATGGCGGCCCAGTCCTTCTTGGCCTTCTGGGCCTCCTTGATGGCCAGCTTGACTTCCTTCTCGCCGCCCTGATGATACCGGCCCAGCACGTGCTTGTGCGCGTGGGGCATCACGCAGTCGGCCGTCTTGCCGGTCCGGATCTCCTTGCCCCCGATGATCAGGGGGATCTCGACCTGACGCCCGGCCATCTCCTTCAGCGCGGCCTTGAGCTCCTTCTTCTCGGGCGAACCCTCCAGGTATCCCATCACCGGTTCGTTCTGGGGATAGGGAACTTCGAACATCGCGTCGGGCATGGCGTCTCCTTCCGGCTGCGGCGGACAACGGCAGGTCTCTCCTGCCGGACGATGGCAAACCGGGCCCCAAAAGGCAAGCCTTGTGCGCCGGGAAATTGGGGTTAGAATGGTCCGGTCAGAGGGCTTCGCGCCCGGACCCGCCCGGCGGGGCCCGGGACACGCAAGACCGCGGGAAAAACAGCGGGACAGGAGACGGCATGACCCAGTTGCCCGGCAACCTGCAGACCATCGAATCGCACTTCCTGGATCTCCAGAGCCTCCACCCCGGAGCCAGCGGCGACTTCACCGGCCTGCTCAACGACATCACCTTCGCGGCCAAGATCATCAGCCGCGAGGTCACCAAGGCCGGCCTGGTCGACATCCTCGGCGCCACCGAGGAGGAGAACGTCCAGGGCGAGGTGGTCCAGAAGCTGGACGACTACGCCAACCGCATCTTCCTGAAGTGCCTCGGCAAGCGCGGCCAGGTCTGCATCCTGGGCAGCGAGGAGATGGCCGATCCCGTCTTCGTCCCGGCGAACCAGGGCACCGGCAGCTACATCGTGGTCTTCGATCCCCTCGACGGCAGCTCCAACATCGACGCCAACGTCTCGGTCGGCACCATCTTCGGCATCTGGCGCCGCCATTCCCGGCGCCAGCACGTCTGCATCGAGGACCTGCTGCAGCCGGGCAGCGAACTGGTCGGGGCCGGCTACATCGTCTACGGATCGAGCACCATGTTCGTCTACACCGCCGGCCACGGGGTGCACGGGTTCACCCTCGACCCCAGCATCGGCGAGTTCCTGCTCAGCCACGAGAACATCGCCACCCCCTTCCAGGGCGGGCTCTACTCGTGCAACGAGGCCTACGAGCCCTTCTGGCCCGACCCCGTGATCGACATGGTCCACGAACTCAAGCGGGGACGCGGCCCCTTCCGAGGCCGGATGACCTCCCGCTACATCGGCTCCCTGGTGGCCGACTTCCACCGCAACCTCCTGTACGGCGGCGTCTACCTCTACCCTCCCACCACCGACAAGCCCGAGGGCAAGCTGCGCCTGATGTGCGAGGCCGCTCCCCTCGCCATGGTCGTCGAGAACGCCGGCGGCTACGCCAGCGACGGCCGCCGCAGCATCCTGGACATCGCGCCCACGGACCTGCACCAGCGCGTCCCGCTGTACATCGGGAGCCGGGAGGACGTGCTCTGGATCGAGAAGAGGCTGTCCGAATCGGACGGTTCGCTGTAGGCGGCAGGGGCGGGCCGGGCCGCCCCCTCCGGAATCAGACCTGGGGATCCATCTGGGTCTGGATGCCCTTGCGCTCGACCACCAGGCCGAGAGCCATGTTGGCGCAGCGGGGGCGGTGCAGGGTCCCGGCGGGGATGAGGATGGATTCCCCCTGCCGGACCTCGGTCTCCCGGCCCCCCACCTCGAAGACGATGGAACCCTCGAGGATGGTCACGAACTCGTCCTTCTCGTGGGTGTGCTGGATGTAGTCCCCGCTGTAGCGGACGATGAACGCGTGGTAGTTCTCGTCGATGTCCGTGATCACCACCGGCCGGAACACCTCTTTGAGCCCGCGGGCCATCCTCAACACCGGAAACTTGGGCATCGTCATCCTCTCCTTGGGACGGACCGGCCGGATCTCGCGGTCACCGGCTCTCCGGGTCGGCCTGCAGCATGGCGGCCTCGGGGGTACCCGGATGGTTCTCGATCAACAGGCGGGCCCGCTCGGCGGCCTCGCCTTCCCGGCCCAGGGCCAGCAGGCACTCGCGGGACTTGAACAGGGCGGCCGGGACCCATTCGCTGCCGGGGAACCGGGCCAGCAGGTCGTCGAACCGCTCCAGCGCGGCCTGGTGGTCCCCGTCGGCCAGATCCAGATCGCCGAGCCGGTACAGGGCGTCGTCCGCGGCCTCGGTCCGTCCGTACTTCTCCAGGAACTCCTCGTAGCCCAGGCGCGCCAGCCCGGCGTTCCCGCTGCTGCGGTCCAGATCGGCGGCCTCCAGGATGGTGCGGCCCTCCTCCGGCAGTTCCACGGTTCCGTCATCCCCCCGGACCGGCGGGCGGTACTCGCCCAGGGTGGGGACGCCCGACCGCGTCACCAGCAGGTCGACGCGGGCGGACAGGTTCCGCATGTACTCGGCGTTGTCGTCCAGCTTCTGCATGAGCTGGTCCAGCCGCCCCGACACCTGGGTCAGCTTGGCGACCTTCAGGGCGGCCGACTGGTCGCCGGTCTCCCTTTCCAGGCGCAGCAGGGAGGCCAGGGCCTGGACCTCCTGCAGGAGCAGCTTGTTCTCGGCCTGGAGCCGGGCGATCTCGTCCCGGTTGGCCTGGACGGACGTCTCGATGCGGTCGAGCTGGGGAGCGCAGCCGCTCCCCAGCAGGACGACCGCGAGGACGGTCAAGGAGAGGAATCCCAGCTTGCAGGTCATCGGCATCCTTTACGGGCGTTCGAAGTGGGCGCGCCGGTTCTGGGCCCAGGCCGACTCGCCGTGACCCTGGACGAAGGGCTTGTTCTCGCCGTAGGAAGTCACCAGCAGCTTGCCCGAGGGCACTCCCAGGTTCACCAGGTGATCCCGCACGGCCTTGGCGCGCTTCTCGCCGAGGGCGAGGTTGTACTCCACCGTCCCCCGCTCGTCGCAGTGGCCGGAGATCAGCACCAGGACGTTGGCTTCCTTCAGGACGCGCGCGTTCTCGCTGAGGACGGCCAGGGCCTTGTCGTCCAGGTCGTACTCGTCGAAGGCGAAGAACACGTCCTTCACCCCGTATTCGGAGGGATCCATCCCGGGGTAGTCGATGGCGTTGGCGTTCGGATCGACAGGTTCGGGTTGGACGGGCGCCTGGATGGTATCCGACGGCTGCGTCACCTCGGGCATCACGGTCTCGGTCTCGGGAGCGGGCTTCTTGCTGCACCCGGCGAACGCGATCAGCAGGATCCCGAGGACCACGGCGAGGGTGAGGAACATCGATTTCTTCTTGGCGCCTGCAATCATTGCTGCACTCTCCTTGACCGTTGCGGTTTCAGCCTGTCAATGCGACCAGGCCGGGGTGATGTCGGGGTCGTCCCCGAAGGTCAACTGGCGGAAACTCTCATCGACGACATCGTACACGTACAGCTTGAAGACACCTGTCCGGTCTGACGCGAACACGAGATGCCGGCCGTCCGGCGCCCAGCTCGGATCCTCGCAGTTCCCCCAGTGGTCTCCGGTGATCTCCCTCCGGTCCTCGCCGGTGGGCTTGACCAGGACGATCCCGGTCACGTCATGCGCCCTGGTGGCGTAGGCGATACGATCCCCGTTCGGGGACCAGACCGCCGAATCGTTGTACTGGCCCTCGAAGGTCAACCTCCGGCCGCCGACTCCCGAATCATCGACAATATATAACTGCGGGGTGCCGGTCCTGTCACTAGTAAATACCAGTTCACGGCCTCCCGGAGCCCAGTTCGGACTGATTTCGATGGCGCTGGAAACCGTCAGACGCTTGATGATGTTCCCGACAGGATCGATCCGGTATATCTCCGGATTGCCGCTGCGCGAGAGGGAGATCAGCAGCTCCTTGCCGTCCGGCCGCCAGTCCGCCCCCAGGTTCAGACCCTCCTGGGCGATGATCTGCCGGACCTGCCCGGTGGCGGTGTCCAGGCTGAACAGGCCCTGCTGTCCCCCCCGGTAGCTGGTGAAGGCGATCTGGGTGTTGTCGGGCGACCAGTCGGGGCAGAGATTGAGGGTCCGGTTGGCCGTGACCCGCAGCAGGCCCTCGCCGTCGTAGTCCACCACGTACAGGTCCCGCCGGTCCCCCGTCCCCCGGGAGAAGACGATCCGGGTCAGACAGATGCCCGGTTCGCCGGTGATCATCGCCAGCACCTCGTTGGCGAAATGGTGGGCCGTGGTCCGGTACTGATCGGCATGGGGCCGGTACCGCTTGTTCATCACCAGCTGCCGGCCGGGATAGGTCAGCAGGTTGAAGTCCACCGTCAACGGCACCTCCTCGCCCGTCTGGGCGGCGTCGCGCAGAGGCCCCTCCACGGTTCCTTCGATGGTCCAGTCGAACCGGAAGCTGTCCTGGCCGGCGGGCGCGGGCGCGGTCCCGTCACCGACCCTGCACAGGCCGCTGAGGACCAGGTCGTTCGCGAGCACCCGGTCGATGACGTCCGCCGCCCCGGCGGCGGTCTGCCCCCCGGACAGCACGTCGCTCGGCCGCACCAGCACGTCGGTCTTGAGGTAGGCGGTGCTGGTGATCCCGGCGGTGATCTCCGTCTGGGCCCTCTGGGCGAGCGAAGAGGCCGGAACGGCCGGGAGCAGGAGGACCAGGGCTGCCGGCAGGAAAAGGCGCATCAGTGTTTCGGCTCCAGGTTGAAGTGGAAGGTCACGCCCAGCCCGTTCTCGGCGAACTGGGGCGGCAAGGGCGGCAGCCGGGTGGTCTGCACCGTCCGCATCGCCTCGCGGTCGAACACCCCGACGCCGCTGGACGAGGCCAGGGTCACCCCGGAGATCATGCCGTTCCTGGCGATGATGAAGTGGACCTGGCAGGTGAACCGGGGCCGCCTCCCGAAGTTCAGCTGGGGCGGATTCCAGTTCGCGGCCATCAGGCTCTCCATCCGCTGGACGTACCAGGCGTACGGGAAGTCCGAATCCATCGCCCCCACCGCCGGACCGGTCACTCCGGCCACGGCGGCAGGTTCGTCGCTCGCCGCGGGATCCTCCGCCGGAAGGTCGGCCGCATCCGCGACCACCGGCTGGGGATCCTTCCTCACCCTGGGTTCGGTCACCTCGGGTTCGGGGTCCTTCTCGACCACCTTCTTTTCCTCGGGCACTTCCTTCGGCGGCAGATCGGGAATCACTTCGGGCTGCCTGATCTCGTCAGGCCGGTCCTGCTCCACCGTCTCGGGCGGGGATTCCTGCGGGGCCGTGGCCGCTTCCCGGACCGGCTGCTGCGGCGCTTCGTACACCATCCGGAAGGGGATCGACCGCGGCGGCTGGACCGGGTTGCGTGCCACGAAGTTGCCGTAGAGGATCACCAGGACCAGGGCGAGGACGTGCAGCAGGATGGAATACGGCAGCCCCCGGACCATGCCTACTCCCTGGCCCCCGGCTGGTCGGCCACCAGGCTGAGGTTCACGAACCCCGCCCGCTCCAGCTGCGCCATGAGCTTCAGGATGATGCCGTAGGGGACCTCCTCGTCGCAGCGCAGGTAGACCGGAATGGAGTCCTTCCGGTCCAGGTAGGGTTCCATGTGCGTCAGGATGTCGTCCACCTCGACGGGCTGCTCCATGAAGAAGAACTGCCGGTTGCCCGTGATGGAGATGACCGGCCCCTCCTTCACCACCACGTTGCGGGTCTCGGCCTCGGGAAGGTTGACTTCCACCCCGCCCTGGATGTACGGCGCGGTCAGCATGAAGATGATCAGCAGGGTCAGGGTCACGTCCACCAGGGACGTGATGTTGATGTCCGCCATGCTGCGGAAGTTGCCCCGCCGGCGCGCCATCAGATCCGCTCCCCGTCATGCTGGTCGGGACGCCGCGCGAAGTCCCGGTCGATGGGATCGGCCACGCCGCGCCCTCCGCCGGCCTCCTCCTCCAGGATGGTCCGCAGGCGATCCATCTCGTTGCCCACCAGGTCGATCTTGCGCACCAGCATGTTGTAGAAGATGACCGCCGGAATGGCCGTGGCCAGGCCGGCGATGGTCGTCACCAGGGCCTCGGCGATGCCGGGGGCGACCACGGTCAGGTTGGCGCTGTGCATCGTGGACATGTCCCAGAAGCTGGTCATGATCCCCCACACCGTCCCCAGCAGCCCCAGGAACGGCGAGATCGTCACCGCGGTCGACAGCAGGATGAGGTACCGCTCCAGGTTCTCGGTCTCCAGGAACGCCACGCGTTCGGCGGCGCGCCGGATCGCCGGCACCTCCCGCAGCTGGGACGTCTCGAGCACCACGCTGGACAGGGGCAGGTCGGCGTGGTCGCGAGTCCAGATCACCAGCTCGGGCGCGGTGATCCGCCGGTCCAGCCACTGGTCGCACTGCCCCCAGAATTCCAGGTGACCGGCGCGGATGCGGCCGAGGGTGCGGGCCTTGTCGATGAAGACCGCCCACGACATGACCGACATGAACAGCAGGACCAGCAGGATGGTCTTGCCGAAGAACGTGCTGCCTGAGACCAGCCCCAGCAGGTCGCCCGGACCCATGGTGGCGGTCAAGGGAAGCATCAGCGATTCCGGGGGGAACAAGACGGACATGGAGACTCCTCGGCGGAAGCGGGGTCCGGCCCTGGGATATCCGGTTCAAGGTGGGATGCGGCCGAATTCCTTGGTGGCCGGATCCGCCGGCCTTCCTTGGCCGGTGCCCGGGGGGTCAGGCCCGGGGCTGCAATGTCGGGGCAGGTTGTTCGGGCAGGTAACGGTCCCGGCCCGGAAAAAGTTCCACCCGCGGCGATCCCGGACGGGCGGCAGGTCAGCCGCGGCCCCGGAAGGCCTGCAGGGTGAAGGCGTCCTGGAAGTCGAACCTGTCCAGGAAGTCGATCAGGGAATCCTCGTCCCGCTTCTTGAGCAGGCCCTCCTCCACCAGGTGGAAGACGATCCGGCCGAAGTCCAGCGTGCCCTGGACGCCCCAGCAGTTGAACACGTCCCCGGCCATGACGCCGTAACGCTCCTGGCCCAGCCGCCGGATCCAGTTCAGCAGGTCGGTGCCCGAAACGTGACCGCTCACCTCGATGTTCTCCATGGCCATTTCCAGGGATTCGAGGACGAACAGGTAGGCCTCGGGCCGGAAGACGCCGCGCTTGCCGGCAATGGCCTGGATGGTCTGGGCGAGATCAACGGTCTTCGGCATCACCGCCTCCTTCCCGATGGCCGCATGAGTTCCCTGTATCATTCTATCGTCTGGCCGGCGGCTGTCAACCGTCCAGACCCGGTTATCCCCCGGAAAGCAGCGATTCGTAGAGCTCCAGGTAGGTCTTGACCACGCAACCCACCCCGAATTCGCCCGCCGCGTCCCGCCGGCCGTCCTCGGCGATCTGCTGGGTCAGGTCGGGATCGCGGGCCAGTTGCAGGATCACCGCAGCCATCCCCTGGACGTCGTCGGGGGAACGCAGGAAGCCGTTGATGCCGTCCTGGATGAACTCCCCGGCGCCGCCGCGGTCGGTGACCACCGGGACCACCCCGCAGGCCATGGCCTCCAGGGCCACCAGCCCGAAGGATTCGTGCAGGGAGGGCAGCAGCAGCACGTGGGCGACGGGCAGGATCTCCTCCAGGCGGTCGAATTGCCCCAGGAACCGGACCCGGTCGGTCAGGCCCAGGCTCGCCACCAGATCGCGGACCGTCACCAGTTCCGGGCCGTCCCCCACCAGCAGCAGCCTGGCCGGATGCTCCCGGACCACCCGGGCGAAGACCTCCACCACCGCGGTCACGTTCTTGACCTTCCGGAAGTTCGAGGCGTGCATCACCACCAGCTCGTCCGCTCCGGCGAACCTGTCCCGGCGCCCGAGGTCCGTCAGGGGCTTGAACACCCTGGCGTCCACGAAGTTGGGAATGACCTGGATGGATTCCCCGATGCCGAAGACCCGGATGGTCTCATCCTTCAGGAATCCCGACACGGCGGTCACCGCGTCGCTCTGCTCGATCAGGAACCGGGTGATGGGGAAGAACGAGGGCTCCTGCCCCACCAGGGTGATGTCCGTCCCGTGGAGGGTGGTCACCACCGGCAGCCGCCGGGGCTTGACCATCTCCCGGGCCAGGTAGGCGCTGGCCGTGTGGGGGATGGCGTAGTGCACGTGGAGCAGGTCCAGGTCGCAGCGCGTCGCCACCTCGCTCATGACCGTGGCCAGGCTCAGGGTGTAGGGGGAATGCTGGAAGACGGGATAGAGCGGCATCTCCACCTTGTGGTAGAAGATGTTCTGGTCGTAGTGCTTCAGGCGGAAGGGCAGCTCGCTGGAGATGAAGTGGACCTCGCAGCCCCGCCGGGCGAGGTTCAGGCCCAGCTCGGTGGCGACCACCCCGCTCCCCCCCTGGCTGGCGTAGCAGGTCACCCCCACCCTGGGCATCCTCATCAGGACCACCTCGGTTCCGGCAGGTCGTCGAGGACGGGAACCCCGGACCCGCAGAGGGCCTCGCCCATGGCCACGCCGCCGCGCCGGCCCCAGGCCTGGGCGCGACGTTCGATCTTCTCCAGGAAGCCCTCGTCGTTGATCATGGTGGGCCGCCGGCCTTCCCCCCGCTGGAACTGGCTGCGGTAGCAGGCGAGGGCGCGCACCTTCGCCTCCCAGACGGCGCCGACGTCGAAGATGAGCCCGGGTTCCTCCCCGTCCCGGCACACCCCGAACTGGGCCTCGCACGTCCAGGTCTCGGCGGGCGGACCGGTCCGGGCCCCGCCCTCCCAGAACCGCAGGTCCGGCGGTGCGGGCTGGTAGGCGGCCAGCCGCGCCATGAACAGGGCGCGGCGCACCAGGTGGGGGGTCTCCAGATGATCGGGATGGCGGTGCGCGTCCGGCGCCGTGGCCACCCAGCGGGGCTTCAAACTGCGGACCACCCACGCCACAGCCGCCGTCTGTTCAGGCGAACGGGAATCGATGAACCCGTCCGGCAAGGCCAGCTGGATCCGCCCGGCCAGCCCCAGGACGGCCGACGCCTCGGCGGCCTCCGCCCAGCGCTCGTCGCAGGTGGCGTTGGACCCCAGCTCGCCCCGGGTCAGGTCCAGGCCCCAGACCGCGCGGCCGCGGCCTGACAGCAGGGCGGCGGTCCCGCCCAGGCCGATCTCCAGGTCGTCGGTGTGCGGGGAAACGATCAGCAGGTCGCAGCCCGCCTCGGGTCGTCCGTTCATGTCATCCGTCCTTTGCGGGATCGGGAACCCCGAAATGGAACTCCCGCCAGTCTCCGGCCAGGCCCCGGTCGAGGTGCTGCTCGGCGGCGTTTCCGACGGCCTCCAGAAGCGGCGTTCCGAATAGGCCCACCGCGGCGATGCTCGCGAGCTTCCGTTCCTGCCGCAGGCCATGGGGCAGCACCCAGGGGGGCGCGCCCGCGTGCTCGTCCCGGATCCGGCGCCGGTCCTCGGCCGCCAGCATCGCGGCCAGGCCCCGCCGCCACCGCCTGGTCCGGCCTTCGGCCAGCGACTTCGCCCTCGGCTCATCGACCCCGAGGGTTCCGGTCAGGAACCCTGCCAGTTCGGCGGCGTTCCGCCGGACCCAGGCGTCGGCCCAATCGGCGCAGGCCGCCTCCCGGCCGGCGGCCGCGGCCAGCCAGCGTTCCAGTTGCCCGGAGGCGGCCTGCTCCGGCAGGAGCCAGCCGCCCAGGCGCGGCACCAGAGGCGCGCGGGGCACGCCCAGGCGGCGATAGAGGGGCTCGAGCTGCCGCAGGTAGGCGTGCTCGCCCGGACCCACGACCACCGCCGCCGGCTCGAGCAGGAGGTCCTGGAGGGGGCTGCGGAAGAGGACCCCCGGCCGGACCGGCCCTCCGGCCGGACCCGTCTCCCCGGGATCGAGGATCCCCCTGCGTCCGCTCTCGACCAGGTACCAGGGATGCCTCAGGCTCCGCTCGTCCAGCTGGGCATGGTACCCCGCTGCTGCGAGCTCCTGCCCCCGGGTCCTGACCGGTTCGCCGGCATCGTCCAGCGTCCGCCACCGGGCGACCGCATCCTGCCCCGCGGCGTGCAGGGCGGGATCGTCACCCGAGACGACCACAAGGCCCGTCCCGGCGAAGCAGGCGGACCAGGCCGCGGCCGCGAGCCGGCCCCAGGGCCAGTTCTCGGCGACGGCGCGCGCCCACAGGGCGGCCAGATCCGCCACCACGGGATCCCCATCCGCCCCGGCACGCTGGTGCAGCCAGCGCGCCGCCCCGGCGCTGAAAAAGCGGGATTCGAGGCTGCCCACCGTGCGGTTGCGGTAGCGGGGGCTGCGGACCAGGGGTGCGCCCTCGCTGCCGAAGAGCCGGCGGCCGGCGGGATCCCACCCCAGTCCGGCGAGGGCCTCGTTCAGGTCGCTGTCGTCATCCCCGGACCAGAAGACCGGGACGGCGGGGACCCCGTTCCGCGCCAGGCGTGCGGCCAGGGCGACGGCCGTCGCGATCTTGAACAGGGTGTAGAGCGGCCCGCCGAGGAATCCGGGCTGCTGGCCGGTGACCACGGTGCGGGGCGCGGGTGCGCCCCGGTCGGACGGTATCACCCCGGCCCGGAACAGGGGACATGGAGGGCCGGACTGCGCCGCCATAGCCTGCCGGAGTTCCCCCGCCGCGGCGGGCAGGGTTCCGCCCTCGCCGGACAGCCAGTCGGCCTGCAGCCGGGTGATTCCCGGCCCATCCGCCAGGAGGGGGCCTGCTTTGACCTCGATGGTCACGCGCCCTCCCCTCTGGCCCCGGCCTCCCGCCGCCGGTAGACCAGCAGCCAGCGGCTGCCGCCGCCGAGGGGTTCGCCCTCGTAGCCGCCGGCGCCGGCGATCCGCTCCAGGCGATGGGCGGCCGCCAGGGCGTCCAGGTCCTCCAGGCCGAACAGGGCCACCTGCTCCCGGTAGCTCAGGCCCGCGGGGCCGACGCCCAGGGCGTCCGCCTCGTCCTCCCGGCCGGGCAGGGGCGTCAGGACCACGTCCTTGATCACCACCTCCCCGGCGGGGCCGAGGCGCCGGGTCTCGGTGACGGCGCATGGTCCCGCCACCCGGTCGCGCCTGGCGGGGGCCCCCGCGGCCTCCAGCTCCCGCCTGACCTGCCCGGCGTCGAAGTAGTCCAGGAACCAGTGCCCCCCGGCGGCCAGCACCCGGCCGACCTCGGCCACGACCCGGTCGTTGGCCCCAAGAGGGCCGAAGTAGCCGAAGGCTGTGAACAGGGACAGCACCCCGCCCAGGGAAGCGTCGCAGAAGGGAAGACGCCGCATGTCGCCCCGGACCAGGGCGGCGGAAGAGGCGCCCCCCGGGTCGCCCAGGCGCCTGCGGGCGCCGGCCAGGAGCGGGGGCGAGAGATCCAGCCCGACGACCGGGACGGACAGGGAGGCCAGAGGGACCAGGTGCCGGCCGTCGCCGCAGCCCAGATCGAGCAGGGGCAGTCCGGCGGCCGGGCCCGATCCCTCCAGGGGAGCGAGCCGGGGCAGCAGGTCCAGGCAACGATCGGCCTCGGCCTCGTCCCGGTGGGCGTACAGGGCGGGATAGTGGGCGCCGAAGGCGGTGACGAACCAGGGATCAGGCATGGCTGTCCGGTCCGGGCTCGAAGCTGGACTCGCCGTCCAGGGTGGCGCCGCGGCGCAGCACGGTATCGACGGCTTCGGGCAGGCGGTCGGGATAGTCCAGGGTGAAGTTCAGGCCCCGGCTCTCGTGCCGGGCGCGGGCGCACAGCACGATCAGTTCGCCGAGCAGGGCGATGTTCCTCAGCTCGACCACCTCGGCCACCAGCGGGGAGTCCGCGAAGATGGTCTCCACCGTGGCCCGGATGGTCCGCAGCCTCATGAGGGCGATGTCCAGGCGCTCGTGGTCCCTGACGATGCCGACGTAGTCCCACATCACGCGGCGCACCAGGTCCCAGTCGTGCTCCAGGATCATGGCCTCCACCTGCGGCGCCGGCTCCTCCTGTTCGAACCAGTTGTCGGGCAACGAGGCCGGCCGTCGGGCGACCACGACCGGCTCGTCGGCCACCGAGCCCGCGGCCGCGGCCGCGAAGTAGACGGCCTCGAGCAGGGAGTTGCTGGCCAGCCGGTTGGCCCCGTGGACCCCGGTGCAGGCGACCTCCCCTACCGCGTACAGCCCGGGCAGGGTGGTCCGGCCCCAGCCGTCCACCGCCACGCCCCCGCACATGTAGTGGGCCGCCGGGACGACGGGCACCAGCTCGCCGGCCATGTCGATGCCGAAGCGCCGGCAGATGGCCACCAGGTTGGGGAAGCGCTCTTCCACGTGCTTGCGGTCCAGATGGCGCAGATCGAGATAGGCGCAGTGCTCGCCGCTGGTCTTCATCTCGCGGTCGATGCTGCGGGCGACCACGTCCCGGGGAGCCAGATCGGCCAGGGGATGGTACCGGGGCATGAATTGTTCGCCCCGCTGGTTGACCAGGACGGCGCCCTCCCCCCGGACGGCTTCGCTGATGAGGAAGCTCTTGGCGTCGGGATGGTACAGACAGGTGGGGTGGAACTGCACGAACTCGAGGTTGCGCACCTCGGCTCCCGCCCGGTAGGCCATGGCCAGGCCGTCCCCCGTCGCGATGTCGGGGTTGCTGGTGTAGCTGTAGACCTTGCCGCAGCCCCCGGTGGCCAGGATGACCGCATCGGCGAGGTAGATCTCCTGGGCGACCTTCCGGCGGTCGAGGACCCGGGCGCCCACGATGCGTTCGGCCGCCTGATCGTGCCAGCCCAGGTCAGCACCCCGGATCAGCTCCAGACCCATGTGGTCCTCGGCCAGCGAGATCGCGGGATGGCCCTGGCAGGCCGCCAGCAGCCGGGCCTCGATCTCCCGGCCGGTCAGATCCCGGCAGTGCAGCACCCGGCGCCGGGAATGGCCCCCCTCGCGCCCGAGGGAAAAGGCCTCTCCATCGCCGGCCCCTTCCCGGGAGAACTGGATCCCGTACCCCAGCAGCCGCTGGATGAGCTCGGGGCCGGCCTCCACCATCCGCCGGACCACGTCCTCCCGGCACAGTCCGTCCCCGGCGGTGAGTGTGTCCTGGACGTGGAGCTCGAAATCGTCCAGGGGGGAGACCACCGCGGCGATCCCGCCCTGCGCGTAGTTCGTGTTGCTCTCCCGGCTTTCCTTCTTGGTGACGACCCGCACGGATCCGGATTCGGCCGCCAGCAGGGCGAACTGCAGGCCGGCGATTCCGGAACCGATCACCAGATAGTGGCTGCGGTGGATGGAAGGGCCCTGTCTGGTCCTCATGGTGCTCCTCGGGGCATGCCCCCAGAATAATCCCGCTAAAGCCCGGACGCCATCTGCCGAAAATAGATCCAGGAACCGAACATATACTTCCCGGGCGGGGTGTGTCCACTGGAGGAGCGCCGCCGGAAGTCCATCCACCTGGAGGATGAAACCGTGAAATCCCGTCTTCTGATCACGATGCTCGCCCTGACGGTGGGTCTGACAGTCCTTGCCGGATGCGACACAAGCAATAACGAACTTCAGAGGCTGGTCTGCGAGGTCCAATCCGTCAACGCCGGGGCCCCCCTGGTCTCCGCCTACCTGAACTCGGGCAACGACAAGATCCTGGGCACCGACGACGACTTCGCCCCCATCGACTGGATCCCCGTCGTCTTCCAGGCCAGGGCGATGAACAACAACATGGTCATCCCCGAGAACGGGACCTACAGCTGGTTCCACATCACCAGCTACGACCTGACCTGGCACCCCGGCCCCAGCGCCCCCGAAGGCTTGACGGACTACAACGTCACCGGCGGCCTGGCCGACGCCATCGTCCCGATCGACGACCAGGCGGTCGTCCAGATCCTGGTCGCCGATCGCCTCATGAAGGAAGAGCCCTGGTTCCGCCAGCTGTACCTGGACTTCATCGACCCCGAGGGGGTCCCGTCCAGCTTCACCGCGGCCCTGGAGATCACCTTCCACGGGCACGAGTCGGGCAGCGAATACGAGGTCTCGATCCCCGCCGGCCTGATGGTCACCTTCTTCGGGGTCGTCTCCTCCGAGTGACCGGGCCGTCACCTGCGGGACGATGACCGGCGCTTCCGGATCAGATCCGGGAGCGCCGGTTCGCTCGTCCACACCAGCCGCTGGTCCAGGACCACCCCGTTGAGGTCGCCGGGCCAGACCCCCTCCAGCTTGATCCAGTCCTTGGCCGTACAGACCACGCTCGACGCGCCGCATCGCCGCACGGCGGCCAGGATCCTGCCCCGGACCCCAGGCCCGAAGGGCTCGTGGTCCCGGCAACGGATCACCAGGGCGGGCTCCGAGCCCACCGCGGCGGTCGCTGCGGCCTCGAAGGGTTCGGGCCTGGCGATGCCGGAAAGCGCCGCCCAGGGCCCGTCCTTGACGGCCCGACCCGGGATGGTGCCCACGCCCAGGACCGGTCGCCGCGCGAAGGCGGCCACCGGCCCGCCCCATCGGCCCACCCCGGCCGCCGCCCGTTCAGCCTCGACCAGCCAGATCCCCGCCCGCCGGGCGCCGTCCGCAGGCTCCCGCCAGGGGCCGAAGGGCAGGACGGGACCGCACAGGGGAATCAGGTGACCGGTCCGGCCCGGGGATTCCTCGACCCGCCAGCGGTCCAGCAGGAGGACGTCGAGGTCCCGGCCGATCCCCCCGGTCTGGTGGGCGTCCTCGAGCAGGACCAGGTCCAGGTCCGGGGCCTGCCGCCGCAGGAATTCCAGGCCGGCCGACCGGCGCCGCGCCTGGACCACCACCGTCCCGGTCCCCGCCAGCCGGGAGGCCATCAGGCGCGCCTCGTCCCCGCAGCCCTCGTTCCCGGCGGAAACGACGAGGGGCCCGGGCAGGGCCGAGCCGTAGCCGCGGGTGAGGATGCCGACGGCCAGGCCCGCGCCGGCGAGGTCGGCCGCCAGGCGCAGCAGGACCGGAGTCTTGCCCGTCCCCCCCAGGGAAAGATTCCCGAGGGATACGAGGAAGGGCCCGCCCGCCGGAAGGCGTCGTCGCCGGACGCGCCCGAGGGTCCAGGCCGCCACCGCCCGGTCCCACCAGCCGGCCTCCCCCGGGGCCCGCTCCCGGGCGGCGGACCTCGACCAGAGCCGACCCGCCAGGATCTGGGATCTGGGCCGTAAATCCATTATTTCAAATGACATGTCCGTCATCCCCGAGAAACTGCTCCAACTCGCGGCGAACCTTCTCGAACTCGGACTCCGGCGCATCCGGCCCCACCTGCAAAAGGTTCCCCCGGACCACCGTCACCCGGCTCCAGGGCAGGGGGATCAGGGTCCGGTCCCAGGTTCCCAGGCGGCAGGCCCTGGTGGCCCGGATCCGCAAGGGCTGGATCTGCCGCCCCGTCAACCGCGCCAGGTGAAGCACTCCCTCCTGGACCTTGCCGAAGGGCCCCTTGGGCCCGTCCACGGCCAGACCGACCGAGCGGCCGTCCTCCAGGCAGCGCCTCAGGCCGGCCAGGGCCCTCCCGCCTCCGCTGCCGGTGGACCCCCTCACGAAACCATAGGCATCCTCGCCGAGGGTGCGAACCAGGATGTCCCCGTCCGGGCTGAGGCTCACCAGCAGGACCGGTTGGACCGCTCGCAGGTGGCGAATGGCCGGAAGGATGTCCCGGTGCAGGCAGGCGTAGATGAGCGGGGGATCACCGGGTCCCGGAGGCGCCGCCTCGGGCACGTCGGTGAGGGCGCAGTAGGCGGACCAGGCCGGCGGGGCGAGGGTCATTTTCCACCCCTGCAGCCCCATGTCAACCACCGGCCCCGTTCCGGCCGGATCCTGCGAAACGGAGGATCTCGGCGGCCGTCCTCCGCCAGACGCCCGGGGCTCCGCACTTCCCGCGCAGTTCCCGGCAATCCCCGTAGAAGACCTCGCGCTCGGCGGGGCGGGCGATCCAGCGCAACAGGCTGCGGGCCAGAGGCAGCGGGGAGGCGCCTTCCTGGACGTGCTCCCGCACCACGGGCCGGTCGAGCAGCAGGTTGCTCAGGCCGATGTAGGGCACGCGGACCAGCTTGCGGGCGATGAAGTAGTTGAAGGCCCCGGTATGGTAGACCAGTTCGTGAGGCACTCCGGCCAGGGCGGCCTCCAGGCTGACCGTCCCGCTGCAGACCAGCGCCAGATCGCAGCCGGGCAGGATCTGCGCCACCGGATCCCGGGTGGTTTCCACGTGGCCTTCGAAGGCGTCCCGGACCGACTGCGGATCGATGCCCGGCGCCACGCTGGCGAGGAACTTCAGGGGCCGGTTGCCCAGGTGCCCGCCGACGGCCTGGGCGGTGACCTTGAGGGTCGGCAGGAGATGCTCGAGCTCCTGGCGCCGGCTGCCGGGAAACAGGCCGATGGTCAGGAGCTTGTCCCGGTCGTGCAGGTTCCGCTCCCGCCGGGCCAGACTCTCCTGGAAGGGGAAGTCCCCCCCGTAGTCGTCCATCAGCGGGTGCCCCATGGGAAAGACGTCGAATCCCCGCTCGCGGAAGAATCCGGTCTCGAACGGCAGGATGGTGCCCAGCCGGTCGATCTTCCCGCGGAATCCGCGCGTTCGCCAGCCCCCCCACGCCCACAGCTGGGGCGCGATGAGCCAGAACACCGGGATGCCCAGGGAACGGGCGCGTCCGGCGAGCCAGCCGTTGAAGCCGGGGAAATCCAGGGGGATGACCAGGTCGACCCCTTCGGCCTTCAGGAAGAGGTCGATGGACCGCCGGGCGCGGCGGATCTCGGCCCAGGCCTGCACCACCTCGGTGAAGCCCATGACCGCCAGGGGTTCGCTGGGGGTCACGATCTCGGCGCCGGCGGCGGCGACCAGCTCGCCGCCCATGGCCGAGATCCGCAGGTCCGGGTCCAAAGAGCGCAGGGCGGATATGAGATCCGCCCCGTACCGGTCCCCGCTGGCCTCGCCGCAGGATAGGAAGATATGCCGGGTGTCATTGCCCTTCACGACGCGTGAGCCTTTCCGGTGATCCCACCGGTCAGCGGACGATCCCCCGCTCCGAACGCCGGATGAACGCCATGAGCTCCTCGATCCTGCGGTCGAGCGTGCAATCGGTGGCGATGCGCTCGAGGGCCTGGGTCACGTTCAGGCCCGACCGGTACAGGAGCCGGTAGGCCTTCTTGAGGTTCAGCAGTTCCTCGTCGGTGAAGCCGTTGCGCTTCAGGCCGATGCTGTTGACCCCGGCCACCTCGACGGGATTGCCCGCCACCTTGATGAACGGAGGGACGTCCTGGGGCAGGCGGCTGCCGCCGCCCACGAAGCTGTAGGCCCCGATGCGCACGAACTGGTGCACCGGCGTGAGGCCGCCGATGGTCGAGCAGCTCTCGACCTCGACGTGCCCGGCCAGGTTCACCGCGTTGGCGATGACCGTGTTGTCGTGGATGTGGCAGTTGTGCGCGATGTGCACGTAGGCCATCAGCAGGTTGTTGCTGCCGATGCGGGTGGCCTCGCCCTCGCCCGTCGCCAGGTGCACGGTGCAGAACTCGCGGAAGTCGTTGTTGTCGCCGATCTCCACGTAGGACTTCTCCCCGTGGTACTTCTTGTCCTGGGGCTCGCTGCCGATGGCTGCGCCGTGGAAGAAGCGGTTGTTGGATCCGATGATGGTGTTGCCGTCGATGAGGACCGAACTGCCGATCACGCAATCCGGGCCGATCGTGACGTCCTGACCGATCACCGAATGAGGCCCGATCTTCACGTTGTGGCCCAGGCGGGCGGACGGGTGGACCACCGCGGTGGGGTGGATCTCCGCTTCCCGCAGGGGACGGGGCCCGGTGACCTTCTTGATCTTCAATGGATCCAAGTCAATCCTCCTTTTGGCGGCGGATCAGCTGTCCACGACGGTGGACATCAGGTCCGCCTCGGCAACCTTGGCGTCGCCGACCCAGGCGATCCCGCGCATCTTGCACATGGATCCCCGCAGCTTGATCATTTCCAGTTCGAAACGGATCTGGTCACCCGGGGTGACCGGTTGACGGAAGCGGGCGTTGTCGATCCCGCTGAAGTAGACCAGCTTGCCCCTGGGGTCGTCGAACGCGCTCAGCAGCAGCACTCCCCCGGTCTGGGCCATGGCCTCGATGATCAGGACCGCCGGCATGATGGGGTGTCCGGGGAAGTGGCCCTGGAAAAACGGCTCGTTGATGGTCACGTTCTTCAGCCCCACCACGCGCTTGCCCGGCTCGAGTTCGGTGATCCGGTCCACGAGCAGGAAGGGATACCGGTGGGGCATGATGTCCATGATGGAGACGATGTCCCACTGGAGCGGGTTGCGGGGCGGGTAGATGCGGGGCTGCTTCCGCTCGGTCTCGGCCAGGATCCGGGTGAAGGTCACGTTGCCGTTGTGGCCCGATCGCCGGGCGTGAACGTGCCCCCGGATGGGCATCCCCAGCAAGGCCAGATCCCCCAGCAGGTCGAGGATCTTGTGCCGGACGCACTCGTCGGCGAACCGCAGTTCCTGCCCCCCCTCCAGGCCGTCCTCGCCGAAAACGAGGGCGTTGTCCACGGACCCCCCCTTGACCAGGCCCATGTCCTGGAGCATGGCCACGTCCTTCAGGAGCGCGAAGGTGCGGGCGGGGGCGATCTCCGACCGGAAGATGTCCGGACCGATCTCGAAGGTGGCCGCCTGGATGCCGATGGCCGGATTGTCGTAGTCGATGTGGAACGAGAGGATGAACTGGTCGGCCGGCTCCACGCTGATCTCCACGTCGCCGTTGCGCCAGGTGACCGGCCGGGCCACCCGGTAGGTCAGGGCGGGCAGGCCCTGGTCCTGCACTCCCGCCCGGTCGATCATCTCGACGTAGGGCAGGGCGCTGGCGCAGCCCACGACCGGGGGTTCCCCGCCTTCCAGGACGATCTCGCAGTTGGTGATCCCCATGCCCATCAGGGCGGCCAGGACGTGTTCGACGGTGGTGATCTGGACCCCGTCCCCGGCCAGGGTGGTCGCACGCGTCAGGTCCTGGTCCGGGGAGACGTTCTCCACCAGGGCGGGGATCCTGACCTCGCGCCCGCCGTCCAAAACGACGAAGACCAGGCCGGTGTTGGGCGCAGCGGGCCGGAACGTCATGCGGCAGGGGGCGCCGGTGTGGAGGCCCACCCCTTCCATGACCGCGGTGCCCTTGAGGGTTCGCTGCAACCAGAGCACGGGCTCCTACTCCTTGTCCGTCGAGGCCTGGACTCGTTTTTCCAGGCGCCTGAATCGCTTGATCAGGTCCGGCAGCAGACGCATCGCGCCGGTGATCCTGAAGGTTTCCTTGATGTCGAGAGCCGGGTAGCCGAACAGGGTCGCTCCCGGGGGCACGTCCCGCCAGACGCCCGATTTGCCGCCGATCATGGCGCCGGCCCCGATTCGCAGGTGATCCGCGATGCCGACCTGTCCGCCGACGACGACCCCGTCCTCCAGGGTCGTGCTGCCCGCGATGCCGGTCAGGGCGCTGAGGGCGCAGTGCCGCCCGATCGTGACATTGTGACCGATTTGTACCTGATTGTCGATCTTCGATCCCGTTCCGATCCGGGTCCTCCCGACGGTCGCCCGGTCGATGGTCACGCCCGCGCCGATCTCCACGTCGTCGTCGATCTGGACGATCCCCACCTGGGGGATCTTGACCATGCCCGCGGGCCCGGGCCTGTAGCCGAACCCGTCGCTGCCGATGACGCAGCCGTGGTGGATCACCACCCGGTCCCCCAGGATGCAGCCCTCCCTCAGGGTCGTCTGCCCGTGGAGGACGCACCCGTCGCCCAGGCGCACGTCCGCGCCCAGGATCACGTGGGGCCCGAGGCGGCAGTCCCGGCCGAGCGCCACCCCCGGTCCGACCACGCAGTAGGGCCCGATGGACCGGGCCCTGCCCACATCCGCATCCTGGTCGATCACCGCGGTCGGGTGGACCCCCGGCGGAAAGGACCGGTCCGGGTCCGGCAACCGTTCGGCCAGCAGAGAGGCGAAAGCGGCGTAGGCGTCGGCCACGAAGATGGCGGGACGATCCGCGGGCATTCCCTCGCAGAGAACCACCGCGCCGGCGCGGCTCCCGCCCAGACGGCCGAGGTAGGAGACCTCGGCGACGAAGGTCAGGTCTCCGGGGCCGGCCTCCTCCAGGTCGGCCAGGCCGGTGATCATCGGATCCCCGTCCCCGCTGACCGTTCCACCCAGGAGCCGGGCGATCTGGCTGAGGGTCCGTCCTTGCATGCCGACCTGCCTGCATCCCAACGGCGGATCGAGCCGAAAACGGCTCATCCCCCCGGTAAGCAACCGCCCCCCACCGTCTGATGGGGGGCTAAGCGTTGCTGGAACAATTGCTTGCTAAATTTCATGGCCGATCCGTCCCCTGTCAACAAAAAACAGGGGCTCAATCGTCCCCTCTGGCCAGGGCGGCGAGCACCTCGTTGGTCAGGTCGAAGTCCGGATCGACGTAGAGAACGGACAGGGCGGCCGAATCCACGATCAGGCCGTAACCCTTTTCCTTGCCGATCCTTTCGACGATCGTCTTGATCTGGTCCAGGATCGGTCCGATCTTGGCGGTGTACTCCTGCTCGGCCCGCTGGTCGGCGCCCTCGCGGAAGGTGAAGTACTCGGCCTGCTTCTTCTGGAACTGCTGCTCCTTGGTGGCGAGGGCGTCCGGGCCCAGGAGCATCTTCTGGCTCTCGATCTCCTCGAACATGCCGGAGAGTTCCTTTTCCCGCTCGTCGACCTCGCGCTGGAGGTCCTGCAAGAACTTCTGGTACTGTTCCTGGGCGTCCCGCGCCGCATCGTATTCCTCGGCGATCCGCTGGGAATCGATGACGGCCAGGGGCCGGTCGGCGGCCTGGGCGGACGCGCCCATCAGGACCAGCAGGACCAGGATGAGAACCGGCTTGGCCGGGCCGGTCGACCGGTAGCAGCGATTTCGCATGTCTTTTCGCCTCCGCTTTCGCAATCCGGGGCTCCGGGCCCCGGGTGTTCCATGCCGGGTCTAGAAGAAGTTGCCGACGGTGAAGTGGGGCTCCCAGCGGGCCCCGCCCTCCCGGTCGAATCCGTAACCGTAATCGAAGCCGATGGTGCCCATCATGGGGACCTCGACCCTCAGCCCGAAGCCCGCCCCCTTGCGGAGATGGGCGAGGTCCGCCTCCGAGAAGCTGTTCCAGACGTCGCCCATGTCCAGGAAGGTGAGCAGCTGGACGGCGTTGGTCAAGGGATACAGGATCTCGGTATTGAAGATCGTGAAGTAGCGCCCGCCGACGAAGCTGGGGTTCCCCCGGGGAACGACCTCCAGATCCTTGTAACCCCGCAGGGGGTAGCGCCGGTTCCCGCCCAGGCGGTACCGCTCCCAGTCCGGGATGTCGTCCGGGGAGCTCAGACCGTGGATCAGCCCGAAGAATCCCCGCAGATGCAGGGCGAAGCTGCCCGGCAGCTTCTGGTAGTAGGAATGCGACAGCATGTGTTCCTGGAACTCGACCTCGCCCCCGAAGGGGCCCCCGGCGACCTCGAAGCTGTAGCTCGACTTGGACCCCCGGGTGGGGAAGAACGGGCTGTCGGTGGAGTTGCGGTTCAGGCTCAACCGGACGCTGCTCTTGGTCTGCGGCCAGTCGACCCTGTCCAGACGCTGCCAGGGGACGTCGCTGACGCCGACGAACTGCTCCAGGTCGTCCAGGTACTTGACGTAGCCGGCGCTGAAGTTCGAGAGGCGGGTCTCCGACAGCTCGTAGCGCAGGCCGGCGGTGCTGAACCGGGTGCCGGGGATGCGCCGCCCCAGCCTCAGGCTGAAACCCCGGATGCGGCTCTCGTAGAAGTCCTCGTAGTTGTACTGGTAGCGGTCGAAAAGGTCCGCCCCGACGAGGGTCGGCGTGCCCCGGAACCAGGGTTCGGTGAAGCTCAGGTCGACGTAGCGCTGCCGGCTGCCGAACTGCCAGGTCACCCCGATGTTCTGGCCCTTGCCCCGGAAGTTGGTTTCGGCCACCTGGATGAACCCGCTGGCGCTGGTCTGGGCGCTGTAGGCCATGCCGAACATGAACTGGCCGGTCTGCTTCTCCTTCACCCGCAGGATCATGTCCACGTCGCCGTTGTCGACCGATTTGATGTCCGGCTGGATGTCCTCGAAGAACCCGGTCTGGAAGATGTCCCGCATGGTCGACTGGATGCGCGTGTTGCTGAAGGTGTCGCCGGGGAAGATGCGCATCTCCCGCAGGATCACGTTGTCGTAGGTCTTGGTGTTCCCGCTGATCCGGATGTCGTTGATCTTCGCGGGCTGGCCCTCCATGAACCGGAAGTCGATGTTCACGACCTGGTCCACGATGTCCCGCTTGGGCTCCACGGTGATGTAGATGTAGCCCCGGTCGGCGTAGATCTGCTGGAGGTTCTCGAGGGTGCCGAGGTATTCGTCCTCCTTGAAGACCTTGCCCTTCTCCAGCCAGATCTGGTCGGCGATGGCCAGGTCGTCGAAGACGGTGTTCCCCTCCCAGCGGATGTCGCCGATGGTGTACCGGGGGCCCTCGGCGATCGTGATCACCAGGTCGAGCTCCTCGCGGTTCTCGACCACGACGGTCCGGTCGTACCCCTCCTCGTCGGTCCGGCTCACGGTCTTCTCCCGGAAATCGAGATCGACGTCCGTGATCTCGGCGTCCAGGAATCCCTGGTTGCGGCAGTAGGTGCCGATGCGCTCCCGGTCCTCCTCGAACTGCTGCCGCTTGAAGGTCCCGCTCTTGAGGAAGCCGGTGGTCCCCTGCTTCATGGCGCCCCGCAGGCCGCCTTCGTCCAGCTGGTCGGCCCCCACGAACCGGATGCTCTTGACCTTGACCTTCTTGCCCTCGGTGATCCGGATGACGAGATCCTGGAGGTTGTTGCTGTCGACGACCACCGAATCGGCGTCGATCGCCACGTTGAAGTAGCCCTTCTCGTAGTAGAGGTCGCGCAGGGGCTGCAGGTCGCGGCGGATCACGGCGGGGTTGGCGAACTGTCCGACCTGGACCGGGTAGGCCTCACGCAGGTCCTTCTCCTTGACCTTGTCGTTCCCGGTGAATCCGATGGTCCGCAGGCGCGGGAACTCCTCGAGATTGATGATGAGCTTGACCCCATCCTCGCCCGGCTCCGCGTAGACGAAGACGTTGCTGAACTTCCCGGTCTGGAAGAGGCTCCGGATCCCGACGGACACCAGGTCGGCGGTCAGATCCTTGCCGGCCTCGAGGCCGGACCAGGCGATGACCTGGCGGGGCCCGACGGTCCGGGCGCCCACGACCTCGATCTCCCCGATGGTCCCGGTGACGGTCTCCTGCCCCGTGGCGGGGCAGGCCGCGAGCAGCAGCATGCCGATCAGGAAGGCGCGGGTTTCGCGAATCATACCGGGACGTGGCCCCCTGCTGGAGATCGTGGGGTGTCAAACCGCCCCAGGCTATCATCGCCTGCAGCCGGCGACAACGGGATATCCGGGCGGAAAAAAAGGCCGGGCCGGTGCCCGGTCACAACGACGGGATCCTGAACCCGGCCGGTCGGTTGAAGTTCCCGATCCGGGCGGACCCCGGGGAAAAATAGTGAATACCAGAGGATTTGGGAAGGGCAATTAGCGTCGGATCCGGAGCGGCGGCCGAACCGGGAGCCGGTCCGGCCGCCGCTCCGGCCCGGGTCAGGTGCGGCTGTCCACCTTCTCCTTCGGTTCGCTGGCGAAGGTCAATTTACCCCCGTCCAGCCCGATGGTCAGGCGGCTGTTGCTGCTGATCTGCCCCCGCAGCAGCTTCTCGCTCAGCGGATCCTCCACGTGCTTCTGGATGGCCCGCCGCAGGGGCCGGGCGCCCAGCTGGGGGTCGTAGCCCACGTCGCAGAGGAAATCCTTGCAGGGGACGGTGAAGTCGAACTCGATCCCCAGGTTGCGGAGCCGGTGGCTGACGTCGGCCAGCAGGATGTCGACGATCCTGGTGATGTCGGCCTTGTCCAGGGCGTTGAAGGTGATGATCTCGTCGATCCGGTTGAGGAACTCGGGGCTGAAGGTCTTGCGCAGGTCCATGTCGATGTTGCCCTGGACCCGCTGCTTGTTCTGGTCGGCCTCGTCGGAGCCGAAACCGACGCCCCGGATGGAGTGGGTCTTGCGGCTGCCCACGTTGCTGGTCATGATCAGCACCGCGTTGCGGAAGTCCACCGTGCGGCCGAAGCTGTCGGTCAGCTGCCCGTCGTCGAGCACCTGCAGCAGGATGTTGTACACGTCCGGGTGGGCCTTCTCGATCTCGTCCAGGAGGATCACCGAGTAGGGCTTCCGGCGGACCTTCTCGGTCAGCATGCCTCCCTCGTCGTAGCCGACGTACCCCGGAGGGGCGCCGACCAGCCGGCTGACCGAATGCTTCTCCATGTACTCGGACATGTCGACCCTCACGAGGGCCGACTGGTCGCCGAACAGGAACTCGGTGAGGCGGCGGGCGACCTCGGTCTTGCCCACGCCGCTGGGGCCGAGGAAGATGAACGATCCGATGGGCCGGCGGGGGTCCCTCAGACCCGCCCGGTTCCGCCGGATGCACTTGGAGACCGCGGCCAGGGCCTGGTCCTGGCCGATGACCCACTTGCCCAGCTCCTCCTCCATGCGGAGCAGCTTGTCCGTCTCCTCCTCCTCCACCTCGGTCACCGGGATGCCGGTGATGTCGGCGATGACGGTGCAGACGAGCTTGGGGGTCACCAGGGCCTGGGGCTCCTCGGAGTCGGTGCTCCAGTTCCGCTTGAGGTCCACGAGCTTCTTCTTCAGCTCCTTCTCCTCGTCGCGGAACGCGGCGGCCTTCTCGAATTCCTGGGCCTGGATGGCCGATTCCTTCTCGGTGATGACGTCCTCGATGCGCTTCTCGATGTCGTGCAGGTCGGGCGGAACCACGGCCATGCTCAGGCGGGCCCGGCTGCCGGCCTCGTCGATGATGTCGATGGCCTTGTCCGGCAGCGACCGACCCGAGATGTAGCGGTTCGAGAGGTAGACGGCGGCCTTGATGGCCTCCTCGTCGTACTTGACCTTGTGGTGGGACTCGTACTTGTCCTTGAGGCCGAAGAGGATCTCGACGGTCTCCTCCTCGGAGGGCGGATTGACGGTCACCGGCTGGAAGCGGCGCTCCAGGGCCCCGTCCTTCTCGATGAACTTGCGGTACTCGTCCATGGTGGTGGCGCCCACGCACTGGATCTCGCCGCGGCTCAGCGCCGGCTTGAGCATGTTGCTGGCGTCGATGGCGCCCTCGGCGCCCCCGGCCCCCACGATGGTGTGAAGCTCGTCGATGAACAGGATGACGTCGGGATTCTCCCGGATCTCCGCCATGATCTGCTTGAGGCGCTCCTCGAACTGGCCGCGGTACTTGGTGCCGGCCACCACGCTGGCCAGATCGAGGGTGAAGATCTCCTTGTCGCGCAGCAGGGCCGGCACGTTGCCCTCGACGATCCTGGTGGCGAAGCCCTCGACGATGGCGGTCTTGCCCACGCCCGGTTCGCCGATCAGCACCGGGTTGTTCTTCTTGCGCCGGCTGAGGATCTGGATGCACCGGTCGATCTCGCGGCTGCGGCCGATGGTCGGATCGAGCTTCCCCTCCTTGGCCATGTCGGTCATGTTGCGGCCGAACTGGTCCAGGATGGAGTTCTCCTTCTTCTTGGGAGTCTTCTTGCCGGGCCGGCCGCGGGCCAGGAGCTTGCCCTCGCTCTCGGAGCCCCCCAGGGCCTTCATGACCTCGCGCTTGACGCTCTCGTGGTCGGCGCCCAGTTCGGCCAGCACCCGGGCCGCCACGCCCTCGCCCTCGCGGATCAGGGCCAGCAGCAGGTGCTCGGTGCCCACGTAGTTGTGGTTGTGCAGGCGCGCCTCGTCGATGGACAGTTCCAGGACCTTCTTGGCCCGCGGGGTGAACGGGATCTCGCCGATGCTGACCGGTCCCATGGGCGCCGTCACCGAATCCTCGACGGCCTTCTGGATCCTCTCGAAATCCAGGTTCATCCGGCGCAGGACATTGGCGGCCACGCCCTCGCCCTCCCGGATGATGCCCAGCAGGAGGTGTTCGGTGCCGATGTAGTCGTGCTGCAACCGGCCTGCTTCGTCACGGGCCAGGAACAGGACCTTGCGTACTCGCTGCGTGAAACGGTCGTTCATACCCTAGAGCCTCCGATGGCAAGTCCGGATCGGGGTTCCTCCCCGACGCAACCGGGCAGGATCTGGTGACGATCCTACAGGCTAGCAAGAAATATACTGGAGCCGGGCAGCAGGCGCTACCATTCGTCGGGCCGGTCGGCCATGACGACTCGACCATTCCATTATTTCGCATGGAAACCCGTTGACTTAACCCGAAATGCGGGAATTTGCCGGAATGTCAGGCCGTTCCCAGCCATTCCCGGAGGTGGCGGGCCCGGGCGGCCAGCCGGTCCTTGCCGTGCAGCCCCTTCCCCGCCAGGCGGTCCAGATGGGCGGATTGCTGGCGAACGAGTGCGAGATTCAAGGTTTCGGTGGAAATCCCCTCCAGGATCCCCAGGCTCAGCCCCAGCCGGACGTCGGACAGGCGGTCGAACGCCTCCTGGCTGCTCATCAGCCGGGCTTCCTGCAGGATGGCGAGGCTGCGCCGGACCACGTCCTCCAGCCCCAGGGAGTCCCGGCCGAAAAGCTGGCGGCGGGCCGACCGTTCATAGGCGATGATTTTTCCCACATGGGTGGCAAAATCCTCCTGCACCTCGGCCTCGCTCCTCCCGAGGGTGATCAGGTTCTCCACCCGGAAGAGGGCGCCCCGGATGGGAGTACCCGGACCGTGGAAGCCATGGATGGTGAACTGGAGCTGGCGCAGGGCGTTGATCAGCTTCTGGATCTCGTCGGCCATGACCAGGCCCGGCAGGTGAAGGGCCGCGCTCAACCGCAATCCCGTCCCGACCCGGGTGGGGTAGGCCGTCAGGTAGCCCAGGTCGGCGTCGAAGGCGAAGTCCACCTGTTGCTCGAACAGGGCGTCGAGTTCCAGGACGTCGTCCAGGGCGCTGCGGGGGTCCCACCCGGCCCGGGTGGCGACCGCCTCGAGGTGGTCGTCCCCGTTGAAGGCCAGGCAGAGGCCGAGCCCTCCATCCAGCACCAGGCCCTTCCCGACGGGATCCGCCGCGGATCGGGCGCTGAGCTGGGTCATCTCCTGCAGGCAGCGCCGTTCGCTGGTGGTCAATCCCTCGAGGTCGAGGTGCCAGCCATCGGCGAAGGGTTCCAGCGAGCCCAGGCGCCGGGTCAGGTCGCCCCGGATGGTGCGCAGCTCGACCTCCGAGGCCCTGCCCGGAAAGGGGAAGGCCCTCAGGTTCCTGGCCAGGGCGGCCGAGGTCGCCAGCACCACATCGGCCTCGGGTCCCGCGGATACCTGCCAGGGCAGCCTGCGCTCGGGGAAGTCCCGGAAGAAGGTCGTCATTCGGACTCCTCCCGGGGTGGGACGCCGCTTTCCAGCTGCCGCATCCGGTCCCGCAGGGAGGCGGCCTTCTCGAAGTCCTCCGCGGCGATGGCCTTCTCCAGCGCGACGCGCAGCTTGGTCAGCTCCACCAGGACGCTGCCCCGGCCGTCGCGGGAGGGCGGCACCTTGCCGAGGTGCGAGGCGTGGCGATGGAACCCCGCGAGCATGGGCAGCAGGCGCGGCCGAAAGGCCACATAGCAGCTCGCGCAACCCAGCCGGTGGGTGTTCTGGAAATCCGCCCAGACGAACCCGCACTGGGGGCAGGCGGGCTCCGCTCCGTCTCCCGAGGCCCCGAGGAAGGGGTCCTGGCCGAGGAAGCCGGTCAGGGAATCGGACTCGTGGCCCAGATCCGAGGGACCGCGGAACAGCCCCCGCTCCCCCGGATCGTCGTCGTCGCCGCCCGGACCCTTCCGCCCGACGCTCCCGATCCGCCGCCACTGTTCGACCTCGGCGCAGTCCGCGCAGAGCCACAGGGCCAGACGCCGTCCCTCGATCATCTCCAGGAGATGGACGGTCGCCTCCTTCTTTCCGCAATGCTGGCACTTCACCGCAGGTCCTCCTCGCCTCTCCGGGCGACCGCCAGGCGTCCCCCCTGCAGATGCAGGCGGCGATCCGCCCGCCCCGCCAGCGCGGGATCGTGAGTCACGATCACCAGGGCGGTGCCGTGGTCCCGGCGCATCTCGAACAAAAGGTCCCCCAGCCGCGCGCCGATGTCCTTGTCCAGGTTCCCGAAGGGCTCGTCCGCCAGCACCACCCGGGGCCGGTTCATGAAGGCCCGGGCCACGGCGACGCGCTGCTGCTCGCCGCCCGACATCTCCCCCGGCAGGTGGTCCGCCCGGTCGGCGAGTCCCATGCGGTCGAGGAACTCCCTCGCCAGCTCCCGGTCAGCGGCCGTGATGCGGCGGCGTCCCCGCAGGGGAATGAGCAGATTCTCGAAGGCGGTGAAGTCGGGCAACAGGAAATGGAACTGGAAGACGAAGCCGACCACCTCGGACCGCCAGCGGGTCAGGTCCGGATGATTGTCGAAGTCGAGGGCATGCCCGGAATGCATCACGAATCCGAAGTCCGGGGAATCCAGGCCGCCGAGGATGTTGAGCAGGGTGCTCTTCCCCGACCCGCTGGCCCCGGTGATGGCCACCGCCTCGCCCGGCGCGACCTGAAGGTCGCAATCGGACAGGACAGTCAGGCTGCCGCCCCTGCGCGGGAAAACCTTGTCGATCGCCTGGGCTACGAGTTCCGGTGCCATTGTTTCCCCTTGTCAGGACCTCAGGGCGCTCAGGAATAGCGGATGATCTCCATGGGCTTGAGGTTGGAGGCCTCCCAGCTGGGCCAGAGGCCGGCCAGCACCGCCATGACCAGGCTGACGCCGGCCACCAGCAGAAAATCCAGCCATTGCAGCAGCACCGGCACGGTCTCCACGAAGTAGACGTCCCCGGGCAGGGACACCCCGTGGGCGTCCAGATACCAGATGCCGGCCAGGCCCAGGCCGCAGCCGATGCCCACGCCGATCGCCCCGAGCCACAGGGCGTTCAGCAGGAAGATCCCCATGACGTGCCGCCGCTGCACCCCCATGGCCAGCAGGATGCCGATCTCCCGCCGGCGCTCGCCGACCATCATGGTCAGGATGCCGATGATGTTGAACCCGGCGATCAGGATGATCATCCCCAGCAGCAGCGCCATGATGATCTTCTCCAGCTTGATCCACTGGAAGAGGTTCTGGTTGAGGGCCATCCAGTCGGTCGCGTGGAACCGGGGGCCGAGGGTGTCGGCGATGGCGTCGGCCACGCGATCGGCCCGCATGACGTCCGCGACCTTGACCCCGATCATGGACGCTCCTCCCGGCGCGTAGCCGAAGAAGGCGCGCCCCGCGTCGAGGCCCGTGTACACGAAACGGCTGTCGAACTCGTACATGCCGGTGTCGAAGTAGCCGCTGACGACGAACTTCCCGCTGACCGCCTGGATGTCCTCCAGGTCGATCTCCCCGTTGACCGAGGTCAGGATGACGGTGTCGCCGATGGCGGTGTAGAGGTTGTTGGCCAGATCCACCCCGAGGATCGCGCGCGGCGTCTCCCCCCCGGCGAGGGAGGCGAGGATGGCGGGCTCGGGCACGAGGTACCGGCTCAGGGGCTGGACCTCGTCCACCAGGTCGGGGTCCACGCCCCAGGACACCCCGGCCTGCGGCCGCGGAGGCCCGAGATTGCGGGCGGCGCTGACCAGCACCTCCTGCCGGATGAAGGGGGCCACGCCCGTGACCTCGGGGACGGAGCCGATCAGGTCCATGGTCCGGCCCAGCTCCAGGAACCCCTCGGGCTCGCTGGTGATCACCGAGATCATGGGCATGTTCTCGACGAAGGTCCGCTGCATCTCGGCGTGGAACCCGTTCATGACCGCCAGGGTGATGTTCAGGACCATCACCCCGATGGCGATGCCGATCACCGCGGTGAGGCTGCCCCGGCTGAGGAACCGGCTGTGGCGCCGACTGCGCAGGTACCGCCGGGCGATGTGGCCGGAGAAGTCCATCTCACCCGGCGTCCGTCGAGACCTCGGGCCTCATGTGCGGGAAGAGGAGCACGTCCCGGATGTTGTTCGTGTTCACCAGCAGCATGATCAGCCGGTCCACGCCCAGGCCCATGCCCCCGGTCGGCGGCATGCCGTGCTCCATGGCCTGCAGGAAGTCCTCGTCCAGCTGCTGGGCCTCCTCGTCCCCGGCCTCCAGCAGGGCCTTCTGGTCGAGGAAGCGCCGGCGCTGCTCGCGGGGATCGTTGAGCTCGCTGAAGCTGTTGGCCAGTTCGAACCCCGCGACGAAGAGTTCGAAGCGCTCGACCAGGCCCTCGTGCTCGCGGTGGGCCTTGGCCAGGGGCGACAGTTCCTGCGGGTGATCCATGACGAAGGTCGGCTGGATCAGGCCGGGCTCCACCAGGAGGCTGAACAGCTCGTCCAGGATCTTGTCCCGGCCCATGCCCTTCTTCAGCTCGACGCCCTTCTCCCGGGCGAGATCGGCCAGATCCTCCGTCGAGAGGACCATGAGGTCGCGGCCCACCGCGTCCGCCAGGGCCCCCATGAAGGTGATGCGCCGGAAAGGCTGGGTGAAGTCGAGCTCGTGATCGCCGTACTGCAGGCGGCCGTCGGTCCCGAAGTTCCCGGCCAGCCGGCGGACCAGCCGCTCGGTCAGGTCCATCATGTCCCGGTAATCCCAGTAGGCCGCGTAGCACTCGAGCATGGTGAACTCGGGATTGTGGGTGCGGTCCATGCCCTCGTTGCGGAAGTCCTTGGCGATCTCGTAGACGCGCTCCAGCCCGCCGACGATCAGCCGCTTGAGGTAGAGCTCGTCGGCGATCCGCAGGTAGAGGGTCATGTCCAGGGCGTTGTGGTGCGTGGTGAACGGGCGGGCGGTGGCGCCCCCGTACAGCGGCTGCAGGACCGGGGTCTCGACCTCGAGGAATCCTTCGGCGTCGAAGAAGTTGCGGACGTCGCGGAGGATGGCGCTGCGCAGCTTGAAGCGGTCGCGGCTCTCCTGGTTCATGGCCAGGTCGAGGTATCGCCTGCGGCTCTTGTTCTCGAGACCCAGGTCGTGGTACTTCTCGGGCAGGGGCCGGATGGCCTTGGCCAGGAACGTGAAGTCCGTGACGTGGATGCTCAGCTCGTCGGTCCTGGTGCGGAACAGGGTCCCCTCCACCCCGATCCAGTCGCCGATGTCGATCAGCTTCTGGATGCGGCGGAAGGCGTCCTCCCCCAGGTCGTCCTTCTTGAAGTAGGCCTGGATGCGGCCCCATTCGTCCTGGACGGGCACGAACAGGGTCTTGCCCGTTCCCCTCTTGGCCATGATGCGGCCGGGATAGCGGACCTTGACACCCGCCGCCGTCAGCCGCCCTTCCTCCTCGCGGATCTCGGCGCTCGTGTGGCTCCGGTCGAAGGAGTAGGGATAGAGCGGGACCTCCGCGCCGAGGTCGTCCATCTTCTCCAGACGTGCGGCGATCAGCGGGTGCAGGTCCTGACCGCCCTCCGGGGCGGCCGCGTCCTCGTGCTGGTTGCTTTCGTTGTGTTCCAATCTACAACTCCCGGGTCCGGCGGTCGCGTCGGGTCAGGCGCCGCCCGTCTTCTGGTCCCGGCTCCGGGCGCCCAGCCAGCGCAGGTAGGCGTCGGTGAAGCCTTCGAGTTCGCCGTCGAGCACCGCCGTGGCGTTGCCCGTCTCGTGGTCGGTTCGGTGGTCCTTGACCTTGGTGTAGGGCTGCAGGACGTACGAGCGGATCTGGCTGCCCCAGGCGTTCTCCATCTTCTCGGCCTCGATGGCGTCCCGCTCCTTCTGGCGCGCGAGCAGGATCTGCTGGTAGAGCTTGGCCCGCAGCATGGTCATCGCGCTCTCGCGGTTGCGGTGCTGGCTCCGCTCGCTCTGGCAGGCCACGACCGTGTTGGTGGGGATGTGCGTGATCCGCACGGCGCTGTCCGTCTTGTTCACGTGCTGGCCGCCGGCGCCCTGGGCGCGGAAGGTGTCCACCCGCAGGTCGGCCGTATTGATCTCGACCTCGACGTCGTCCTCCACCAGGGGATAGACGAAGACCGAGGCGAAGCTGGTGTGACGCCGGTTCTGGGCGTCGAAGGGGCTGATCCGCACCAGCCGGTGAACGCCCGATTCGCTCTTGAGGTAACCGTAGGCGAACGGGCTGTCGATCTCCAGGACGGCGGTCTTGATGCCGGCCTCCTCGCCCGACTGCAGGTCGAGCGTCTGGAACTTCATGCCCTCGCGCTCGAAGTACCGGGTGTACATCCGCAGGAGCATCTGGGCCCAGTCCGCACTCTCGGTGCCGCCGGCCCCGGGGTGGATCTCCATGACCGCCCCGCGCTCGTCGTCGGGGTCGCTGAGCAGGAACCGCGTGTCCAGCTGCTCGACGAGCTTCTCCAGCCTGGCGACCTGGACGACGGCCTCGGCCGCGGCGTCCTCGTCGTCCTCCTCCACGGCCAGCTCGAGCAGGACGTTCAGGTCCTCCGCCAGCCGGCTCGCCTCTTCCAGGGGGTCGATCCACTGCCTCAGGGACCGCACCTGCTTGACGACCCTGCCAGCCTCCTCCTGGTTGCTCCAGAACTCGGGAGCGGACTGCCTGGCCTCGCAGGTCTTCAGCTTGACACACAGGCCCGGGTAGTCAAAGACCCTCCTTGAGCGAGGCCAGGGTCTCTTCCGCTTCCTTGATCCTGTCCAGCGTCTCTCTCACGTCGTCATCCTACTTCCGGGTTGTCCGATCAGGGGTCCAGGCCCAGCAGGCTGCGGATGCGCCGGGCCGCCTCCTCCATTTCCGCGGGTCCGTCGTCGTTGACCACGACGAGGTCGGCGGATGCCCAGCCCCGTTCCAGGTCGGCCTGGGCGGCGATCCTCGCCGCCGCGGCGGCGGGATCGCACCCGTCGCGGGCAAGCAGACGCTGCAGGCGGATGTCCGCCGGCGCGGTCACGGTGACCACCATATCCACGGGGACCGGGGAAGGCAAAAGATAATAAACGGCCGCCTCCAGGACGGCAAGGTCATGGGCTCCCTCGCGGGCGAGGAGATCCAGCCGCTGCCGGAACAGGTCGGCCAGCGGCTCGTGGGTGATGGCGTTCAGTTCCCGGAGCTTGAGCTGATCGGAGAAAACGATGCGGCCCAGGGCCTTCCGGTCGACCTGCCCGTTCCGGACCACCTGCGGCCCGAAGGTCCCGATCAGCGCCTCCTGGACCTCGGGAAGCCGGAGCACCTCGTGTCCGAGCGCGTCCCCGTCGAGAACCGCAGCCCCCCCGGCCGCGAGCAGCCGGGTCAGGGTGGACTTGCCGCCCGCGATGGGCCCGGTCACCACCACGGTCCTCATCCGTGGGCCTCCGCCCAGTTGCGCCCGGTGTGGATGTCGACCACCAGGGGGACCTTGAGGTCGAGAGCCCCCTCCATGCCCGTCCGCACGAGGTCCTCCACGGGCGCCAGGTCCCCGCGATGCACCTCCAGGACCAGTTCGTCGTGGACCTGCATCAACAGCATGGCGCGCAGTTCCGAGGCGTCCAGGCGGCCCTGGATCCGCACCATGGCCAGCTTGATCAGGTCGGCCGCGGTCCCCTGGATCGGGGTGTTCACCGCGACCCGCTCCTGGAAGCTGCGGACGCGGTTGTTGGCCGACTGGATGTCCGGCAGCAGGCGCCGCCTGCCGAGCAGGGTGGCCACCGAGCCCTCGCGCCTGGCGGCTTCCTTGGTGGCCTCGATGAAGGCCCGCACCCCGGGGTAGGTCCGGAAGTAGGTTTCGATGAACTCGGCCGCCTCGGCGACCTTGACGCCGATCTGACGCGCCAGGGCGCGGGCGCCCATCCCGTAGATGACGCCGAAGTTGATGGCCTTGGCGCGGCTGCGCATCCCGGCGGTGACCTCATCCTCCCCGACCCCGGCGATGAGGGCGGCGGTCCGCCGGTGGACGTCGGCTCCGTCGCGGAAGGCCTGCTGCAGACCCGGATCGTCGGCGAGGTGGGCCAGCAGGCGCAGCTCGACCTGGGAATAATCCGCGGACAGGAACACGTGGTCCCCGGCCCGCGGCACGAAGGCCCGCCTGATCTGCCGGCCCAGTTCGGTCCGCACCGGGATGTTCTGCAGGTTGGGATCGGAACTCGACAGCCTCCCGGTGGCGGCGACGGCCTGGTTGTACGACGTGTGGATCAGGCCGGTGTCGGGATTGGCCAGGTCGGGCAGGGTTTCCACGTAGGTGTTCTGGAGCTTGGCGATCTGGCGGTACTCGAGAATGAGCGCGGGCAGCTCGTGCTCCTCGGCGAGGGCGGTCAGGACGTCCACGTCGGTGCTCCAGCCCGTGGCGGTCTTCTTGAGGGGCTTGAGGCCGAGCTTCTCGAACAGGATCTCGCCCAGCTGCTTCGGGCTCTGGATGTTGAAGGCCTCGCCGGCCAATTCGTGGATGCGCCGGGTATAATCGGCGAGTTCGGTCTCGAAGCGATCCCGCAGTTCCGCCAGGAAGGGGCGGTCGATCATGATCCCGTTGCGCTCCATGACGAGCAGCACCCGGGCCACCGGCATCTCCAGGTCCCGGAACAGTCCCTCCATGCCCTCGGTCCGGAGCTCTTCCTGGAGCCGGACGAACAGCTGCAGGGTGTAATCGGCGTCCTCGGCGGCGTAGAGGGCGAGCCGGTCCGGATCGACCGCGAGGATGTCCCGGGCCTTGTCGCCGGAACCGAACAGGTCCGCGTAAGGCATCATGCGGTGGCCCAGCAGGTCGAGGACGAGCTCGTCCAGCCCGTGGCTGCGGCGGCCGGGATCGAGGACGTAGGAGGCCAGCATGGTGTCGAACCGGGGCCCCGACAGCCGGAAGCCGTGGCGCTCCAGGATCCACTCGTCGAACTTCAGGTTCTGCCCGACCTTCAGGTTCGACCCGGACAGGAACGGCTGCAGGACGGACCTGACCTCCTCCAGTCGGGAACGGACCGCGGTTTCCGGGAAAAGGGTGCCTGCCCCTCCGTGGTCCTCCTCCTCCCTCCAGAGAACGGGCACGTAGGCCGGCGGCAGGGTCCGCCCCTCGCGCGGGCTGCCGGCCAGGCTGATGCCGACGAGCCGGCAGGTGTCCTTCCGCAACCCGTCGGTCTCGGTGTCGATCGCCAGGGGCGCCTCGGGATCCATGTCATCGAGCCATCCCTGCAGCGAGGCGAGGTCGGCCAGGCGTTCGTAGCCGCGGGCCCGCCGCCTTCCCTCCCAGGAATCGGCCGCCGCAGGGGCCGGAAGCGCCGGTGAAGCGGGATCCGGGCTGGTGACATCCTCACGGGTCCCGGCGTCCGTTCCCGAATCCGCGGCGGCGCCGGCCAGGCGATCGATGAGCTGGCGCACCCGGCGCAACCCCAGCTCCTGGAGCAGGGTGGACACCTCGTCCCCCGTGGGCAGCACCGTGCGCAGATCGCGCCACGAGCCGGGGAGGTCCACGTCGGTGCGGATGGTGAAAAGGTCCCGCGAGAGGTACACCTGATCCCGGTTCTCCCCGAGGACCCGCTTGAGCCGGGGAGTCAGCTTGCTCGCCTCGAGCCCGTCGAAAAGCCCGTCCAGCGAACCGAAGTCCTGGATGAGCTTGAGGGCCGTCTTGTCCCCGACCCCGGGCGCGCCCGGGATGTTGTCGGCCTTGTCGCCCGAGAGCGCGAACACCTCGATGAGTTCGACCGGTTCCAGGCCGTATTCCCGGCGGACGTCGGCCGCGTCCAGCTCGGTGATCTCGTCCCCCCTCCGGCCCGGCTTCAGCATGCCGATGTTCCCGTCCAGGAGCTGCATGAAGTCCTTGTCGCCCGTGTACAGCCAGACCCGCTGCCCGGCCGCGGAGGCCTGCCGGGCCAGGGTGCCCATGACGTCGTCCGCCTCGACTCCCGCCTTCTCCAGGACGGGGACTCCCCAGGCATCCAGGAGTTCCCGCAGGCGGGGCAGCTGCTCGACGATCTCCTCCGGCATGGGTTTCCGGTGGGCCTTGTACTCGGGGAAGATCGCGTGCCGGAAGTTCTTGCCGGGAAGATCGAAGACCACCGCCAGATGGGTCGGGGCCCGGTCCTCGATCAGCCGCAGGACGGAGTTGAGGAAGCCGAAGGCCACCGAGGTCAGCTCGCCGGAAGGAGAGGTCAGGGGACGGTTGGCGAAGGCGTAATGGGACCGGTAGACAAGGGCGGAGCCGTCGACCAGGATCAGGGACACGGGTTCAACCTTTCGCGGACGGATCAGGGACCGGCCGGGGATCTTCAGGCGCGGTAAAGATCGTGGGCGTCGATGTAGGCGCGGACGTCCGGATGCAGCATCCCGGCCGTGTCCCCGCCTGCCGCCAGCATAGCACGAACTCCGGTGGATGACACGGGGTCCCGGAAATCTCCGACCCAGATCAGCCGTCCGCCCGCAAGGCGGGCCTCCTGCAGCATCCTTCCGGCCGCGGCCGGAGTGCGGGGAACGCCCGGTCCGGAGACCTCGCGGCTGAAGACCAGGAGTGCGGCGAGTTCGAGGATCCTCTCCGGTGAACGCCAGGTCGGGAAGCCGGCCAGGTTGTCCTGGCCGATGGCCAGGCGGAGTTCGCAACCCGGACGTTCGGCGGCGAGCTCGGCCAGGGTTTCGACGGTGTAGGACACGCCGCCCCGGCGCAGTTCCCTGTCGTCGATTTCGCTGCCGGGGACGCCCGCGAAGGCCAGACGGAGCATGGCGAGCCGGCGGTCCCCGGAAACGCGGGGGCCGTCCTTGTGGGGAGAGCGGGCGGCGGGAATCACCAGGAGGCGCTCGGCGTACCCCCCGGCCAGCAGGTGGCGCGCCAGGGCCGCGTGGCCTTCATGGACCGGATCGAAGGAGCCGCCGAGGACGGCGAGGATCATGGCCCCTCGGTTTCCTCCCCGCCGGCCCCGGAATCGCCGTCGCGCTTCAGGGCGGACCGGGCCCGCTCGGCGTAGGGGCTCTCGGGGAATTCGTTCACCAGCCTCCGGAGGAACTCCCGCCGTTCCTCGGGCTTTTCCAGCTTGCCGGCGGTCTGGGCCCTCACCCAGAGCACCTCGTCGAGACGTGAGCTGCCGGCTTCATCGGCCAGGACCCCGTCCAGGGTCGCGGCCACGGCCTGGTGCCGGTTCAGCTGCTGGAAGACCCGCACCTGCTCGAGGCGCTTGTCCACCATCAGGTCCGAGATGTCCTGCATGACCTTCCGGGCTTCGGGGATGCGCGCCGACTGGGGATAGGTCTGCATGAACTTCAGGAAGTGCAGCCTGGCCTCGTAGGCCCCGGTGATGTCCCGCTGGATCCGGCCCACCTGGCCCAGGTAGGCCAGCCCCTCCTGGAAGAACGCCTCCTCCACCCGGTCGCTGGTGGGGTAGTCCTTGCGCAGGATCTGGAACTCGACGGCCGCGAGGGGGAATTCCTTCATCTCCATGTAGGTCATGGCCTTGAGGAACTGCGCTTCGGCGGCGAGGCTGTCGGTCGGATTGCGGCGCACGAAGGATTCGAACGCCGCGACCGCCTCGATGCCGTTCCCCTTCTCCGCGTAGAACACCCCGCGGTCGAAGCTGCCCGGCGGATGGGGATTGCTGGTGCCGCAGCCGGCCCCCGAGATCGCCAGGAGCAGGAGTTCCGCCGCCATCACCAGGCCGGCCACAGGTACGGGATGTGTGCGTTTCAACGGAGCCAATGCATCCTCCGGGCCGGCCGCGGGGCGGCGGCGGCATCAATCGCTGGTGTTGGCGAAATAGACGGCGACCAGGCCGGCCAGGGTGCCGAGGACCACGACTTCCTCCATCCGGTCCTGCCAGCCGCTGCCCTTGATCTCCGCGGTCGTGAAGTCGTACAGGGGGGATTCGACCCGGCCGAGCTCGTGGTCGTCGAAACGGTCGCGATAGCTGCGGTCGATCTTGCGGTTCAGCAGCACCCTGCCCGTGGCGGCCTCCGACAGTTCCAGCATCACCGAGACCTCGACCTCCCGGCCGACCCAGTTGCGCCAGATCCCCAGGGTCCGACCCACTTCGGGATAATCGAGCTGGACTCCGAGGACCCGGTAGCCGAAGACGTAATCCACCGGAGCCGGAACCCCCTCTTCACCCGTATCGAGGAAGACCTCGAATCCCCGGTCGGCCAGCATCTCCGCGGCCACCGTCTGGAAGAGATGGGCCGCCGGCGTGTCGAGGGCGCTCTGCAGGCGGACGCCGCCGCCGTCCTGCGGCAGGGCGGCCACCCCCTCGGCTGCCACCTCGGCAAGCAGCGATTCGGCCAGCCACAGGTTGGTCCGCACGGTGTCGGGCCTCGCCGCCGCAAGAGGGCCGGCTCCCTCCCCGGCCAGGGCGGAGACGCAGACCAGGGACAGCGCGAGCATGATCCCGGACATGGCGACGGGACGAGCGGCGAGAGAGTTCATGCGTTCAACAGGCCTTTCCCTCATGGTTCACCCGCGGGCTCCTCGGCCCAGACATCGGTGGCGGTCGCCTTCCGGAACACGCCTCTAACATAACGGCCCGGCTCCAGGTTCCCGGCGGGCATGATGACGCTCCCGTCCACATCATACCCGAAATGGAAACTGCGTCCCACAGCCAAAGGTGCGGTCCCGAGGGTAGCCTGCCGCAGGGTCCCGGCGGCTTCAGCCCCGTCCTCGAAACCGTCCAGGAGATCCAGCCAGCCCTCCGCGGCGAGTTCGTCCGGCCCCAGGATGCGGTCCACCAGGACCTCGTGCTCCTGACCCACCCGGCCTTCCATCCGCTCCAGGGCGATCTCCTCCTGGATGCCCTGGATGAGGGCTTCCCGGTCGAGGATCACTTCCTCGGGCACCCGGTCAGGAAGCTCGGCCGACGACGTTCCCGGCTCGGGAGAATAACGATAGGTCCCCAGGTGGTCAAACTCCACCTCGGCCAGGAAGTCGGCCAGCATGGCCACGTCCTCGTCCTCCTCCCCCGGGAAACCCAGCAGGGCGGTGGACCGCAGCACGACGTCCGGGCGGGCCCGCCTGAGGGTCGCGAAGAAGTCGGGAGACGTGCGCGACAGGCCGGGACGGCGCATGGCCTTCAAAAGGCGGGGGGACGCGTGCTGGACCGGCAGGTCGAGGTACGGGACCACCTTCGGCAGATCGAGCAGACGCAGCAGGTCGCCGGCGGTCACCACCCCCGAATAGAGATAGAACAGGCGGATGCGCCGCAGGCCGTCGATCCCGTCCAGCGTCCGGACGAGGTCGTACAGGTTCTCCCCCGAGTCCCGGCCGAAGTCGCTGGTGTTCTGGCTGACCAGCTGGATCTCCGTGACTCCCCGGCCGGCGAGCCGGCGGACCTCGCCGGCGATCTCCGCGATCGGGCGGCTGCGCTGCTTGCCGCGGATCAGCGGGATCCGGCAGAAGGAACAGGAGAAGTTGCACCCCTCGCCGATCTTCACGAACGCGACGTGCGCCGGGGTCAGCAGGGGCCGCTCCGCGATGCCCACGTAGGGTGCGGTCATGGGATCGCCCACGATGGGCGGCGAGGCGGGGCCCGCCAGGGGGAAGACCCCCGTCCCGGTCGGGGTCATCCGAGCCGGGGACCCGGTCCCCGTACAGGCGGCGACCACCGCGTCGAACTGCCCCACCCCGGCGACGACGTCCACCGCGGGGAAGCGCTCGCGGATCAGGTCGCCGTGTTCCTGGGACCAGCAGCCGCACACGACCAGGGTGCGCTCCCCCTTGGCGTCGCACAGGGACCGCAGCGTCTCGGCGCTGTCGCTGCGGGCGGCCTCGATGAACCCGCAGGTGTTCAGGACCCAGATGTCGGCGGCTTCGGGGTCGTCCACCGCCTGGACGCCCTTGATCGCGAAACGCCCCAGGAGCGCCTCGGAGTCCACGAGGTTCTTGTCGCAGCCCAGGGTGGCGCAGAACACCTTCCGCATCAGGCCTGACCCTCGCCGGCCTGACCGAGGTCCTCGGCCTTGATGAGCACGTCCCGGGCCTTGCTCCCGGTGAAGGGGCCGACGACCCCCGCCTCCTCCAGCATGTCCATGAGCCGTCCGGCCCGGGTGTACCCGATGCGCAGGCGGCGCTGCAGCAGGGAGGTGGAGCCGCTCTGGTGCAGGATCACGATGCGTTTGGCCTCCTCGAAAAGGTCGTCCTCGCCGGTGACCATGCCGCCCCCGGCGGGGTTCTCGTTCAGGCTGATCTCCTCGGTCATCCCGGTGAAGTCCTGCCAGTGGGCGGAGATCGCCTCGCACTCGTCGACGTCGATGAACGAGCCGTGCACGCGCACGGGCAGGGCGCGGCCCGGCTGCAGGTAGAGCATGTCGCCGTGCCCCAGCAGCTGCTCGGCGCCGTTCATGTCCAGGATGGTCCTCGAGTCGTTCTTCTGGATCACCCGGAAGGCGATCCGGCAGGGGATGTTGGCCTTGATCACGCCGGTCAGCACGTCCACGCTGGGCCGCTGGGTGGCCAGGATCAGGTGGATGCCCACCGCCCGGGCCTTCTGCGCCAGGCGCGTGATAGGACCCTCCATGTCGGCCCCGAGCTGGATCATCAGGTCCGCCAGCTCGTCCACGATGGTCACGAAGTAGGGCATGATCTCGGTGACGGTCTCCCCGTCCTCGTCCTCGATCTCGCCCTTGGCCACCTTCTGGTTGTACTGCAGGATGTTCCGCACCGAATGCTTCGACAGCTGGCGGTACCGGTACTCCATCTGGGCCACCATCCACTGCAGCGCCTTGAGGGCCTCCCGGGGATCCGTGACCACCGGCAGCAGCAGATGCGGGATGCCGTTGTAGACGCTCAGCTCGAGCATCTTCGGGTCGATGAGGACCAGCCGCAGGGTCTCGGGGGTGTTCCGCAGCAGCAGATTGCAGATCATGGCGTTCAGGCACACCGACTTGCCGCTGCCGGTGGACCCGGCCACGAGCAGGTGGGGCAGGCCGGCGATGTCGATGTTGACGGGCCGGCCGACCACGTCCTTGCCCAGCACGACGGTCAGGGCCCCGGCCCCCTCCTGATCCGTGTTTTCGAGGACCTCGCGCAGCCGCACCATCTTGGGCTTGGGGTTGGGAATCTCGATGCCGACGGCGGCCTTGCCGGGAATCGGCGCCTCCATGCGGATCGAACGCGCCCTCATGGCCAGAGCCAGATCGTCGCTGCGCTGGACGATCTGGTTGACGCGGATGCCGGAACCCGGCTGGTACTCGAAGGTGGTGACCACGGGCCCCGGGCGGACGTCCTTCACCTCCCCCTCGACCCCGAACGAGCGAAGGGTGGCCTCCAGCAGGTCGGCGGACGCGTCCAGTTCCTGGCGATTGAGGAGCTGGACGTCCGGTCCGGCGGGGGTCAGCAGTTCCAGATCCGGCAGGACGAAGGTCCCCTTGGCCTTCTTGCGCTTCTTCGGACGCGGCCGGGAAACCTCCCCCTCGTCCTCGAAGTAGCCCTCGTCCTCGGCGGGTCCGGCAGCGCCCTGGAGGGTCAGCGATCCGGGGACCGGCCCGCCCTCCGCGGCCTTCGGCCGCTCCTCGTCCGCGAATCCATGGGCGTATTCCGCGACGGATCCGGCGGGATCGGTGGTGTCGGGCACGTCGTGCAGGACCCTGGTCCGTCCGGCCGGGGAGGGTTCCGGAGAGGGGACCGTTCGGGATTCACCGGCCCGTTCGGCTGCCGTCTCCTCTGCCGCCCTGCGATCCCGGGCCAGCCGCCTCCGCTCGGCCAGGGCGCCCGGCCAGCTTGCCGGCGCCCGCAAGACCCGCCAGACCAGTTGCACGGGCCAGGCCAGGATCCGACGCAGGACCGAACCCACGGCGGCAAGCCCCGCGCCGAGGCGTTCGAGCAGGCCGGGCAGCCAGCCGAGCCAGGGACGCAGGACCAGGATGACGGTGACCACCAGGAGGAGAAAAAGGAAGATGGGGCCGCCCATGGGGCCGAACAGGGCCGTGAAACCCCTGGCGACGGAGAATCCGACGATGCCCCCGTAGCGGGCGCCGGTCCCGGGTTCGACCAGGGAATTCGGCTGGGCCGCGAAGGCGCCGGTGGCGATCCAGAGCGGCAGGATCCGCGTCAGCCAGAATCGCGGGGGAACCTGACGTCCGGTGAACATCCCCACGCCGGTCGACAGCAGGATGAGGGGCACCGCCCAGACCCACAGTCGACCGAGCATGACCTCGAGGCCCAGGGCCAGATACCCGCCGACCGGGCCGCCGGGATTGTCGCCCGCCACCAGGGAGTCCTGGGGATGACCCGTCACCGCCAGCCACCACGGCCCCGTCCCTCCGGTCAGGGACAGACCCAGATAGGCCGCCAGGGCCAGCAGCAGCAGGCCGCTGAGCCAGGGGGCGTCCGCACCGGCTCCGGCGCCCCTTTGCCTAGCCTTCCTCGGATTTCGCCCGGACACGCAAACCCTCCTGCAGTTGGGTCAATTCCTCTTCCAGGAAGCGTGTCGTGGCCTTTCCCGCCAGGAAGACGGGATGCTGGAGCACTTCCTGGTGGAAGGGCGTGCTCGTGGGCAGACCTTCGAAGACGCACTCGGCCAGCGCCCGTCGCATCCTTGCGACAGCTTCCTCGCGATCCTCGCCGTAGGCAATGATCTTGGCCAGCAACGAATCGTAATGGGGGGGGACGGAGTAGTCGGAGTAGACGTGGGTGTCGACTCGGATCCCCGGGCCTCCGGGAGCGTGGTAGTAGAAGACGCGGCCAGGGCACGGCATGAAGTCCCGTTCGGGATTCTCGGCGTTGATCCGGCATTCGATGGCGTGCCCGGTGACCCGGATGTCCTTCTGGCCGAAGGTGAACTTCTCCCCTGCGGCGACCCGGATCATCCACTTCACCAGATCGTGTCCCGTGACCATCTCCGTCACCGGATGCTCCACCTGGATCCTCGTGTTCATCTCCATGAAGTAGAACGACCCGTCCTCGTCGAGCAGGAACTCGACGGTGCCGGCGCTGGTGTAACCCACCCGTTCGGCCAGGCGGACGGCGGCCGCGCCCATGGCCGCGCGGATCTCCGGGGTCACCGCGGGCGAAGGAGCTTCCTCGATGAGCTTCTGGTGGCGGCGCTGGATGGAACAATCCCGTTCGCCGAAATGCAGCACGGTCCCGTGGTGGTCCCCCATGAGCTGGATCTCCACGTGGCGGGGCTTCACCAGGTACTTCTCGATGTAGACGGCGTCGTTCCCGAAGGCCGCCCCCGCCTCGGTCCGGGCCGCCACGAAGTTCTTGCGCAGTTCCTCCTCGTTGCGCGCCACCCTCATGCCCTTGCCCCCGCCCCCGGCGGTCGCCTTGATGATCACCGGATACCCGAACTGCTCGGCGGCCGTCACCGCATCCTCGACCCCGGGCACCAGGCCCGTCCCCGGAACGACCGGGACGCCGGCCTCGACGGCCATGGTCCGCGCGGTGGCCTTGTCCCCCATGCAGCGGATGACCTCGGCGTCGGGACCGATCCAGGTGAACCCGTTGTCCACGCAGATCTCCGCGAAGGCGGCATTCTCCGCCAGGAACCCGTATCCGGGGTGGATGGCGTCGGATCCGGTGATCTCGGCGGCCGCGATGATGTTGGGAACCTTCAGGTAGCTGTCGGCGCTCGACGTCTTGCCGACGCAGACGGATTCGTCGGCATATTTCACATGGAGGGACTCCACGTCCGCGAAGGAATGGATGGCGACGCTCTGGATCCCCAGCTCACGGCAGGCCCGCATGACGCGCAGGGCGATCTCGCCGCGGTTGGCGATGAGGATTTTTTTGAACATTCGGAACTTCCTGGCCTGTGGCTATGACACCAAGGGACACCCTGCCGCCCGGCGGCCGCCGGAACGCCCTCATCCCTCGAACTTTCGATACTGCCGCCATATTGTGGGGCGGTCGCCGGATGAAGGCAAGAGAAAACGGCCCTCCGCAAGGAGGGCCGGGGTGGTGACAGGGACTCGGACGGGATCAGATCCTCGAGATCTCCGGACTCTCTTCCTGGGTTTCCTTTTCGAACCTGTCCCAGGTGGTGTCCGAACTCCCCTGGATGCCCTTGATCCGCAAGAGGAACTCGTGAGGATTGCTGCTGGCCCGGGTGGCGATGTCGAGGCTCACCAGACCCTCCCGGTAGAGCTGCATCAGGGACTGGTCGAAGGTCTGCATCTGGTACTGGACGAAACCTTCCTGGATGGCCTGCCGGATCAGCACGGTCTTCTCGGGATCCCGGATGTATTCCCGGATGGTGCTGGTGGTGATGAGGATCTCGCAGGCCGGGTACCGCTGCAATCCGTCGATGTCCGCCACCAGCCTCTGGCTGATGACCGCCTGCAGGGTCGAGGCCAGCAGGTAGCGGATCTCCTGCTGCTGGTGGGGAGGGAAGAACGAGATGATGCGGCTGATGGTCTGGGTCGCGTCGGTGGTGTGCATGGTGCTCAGCACCAGGTGCCCGGTGTCGGCGGCCGTCAGGGCGATCTTCATGGATTCCGCATCCCGGATCTCCCCGATCAGCACGACGTCCGGATCCTGCCGCAGGACGTATCTCAAGGCGTCGCTGTAACTCTCGGTGTCGCAGCCGACTTCGCGCTGGCTGATGATGCTCCTGCGGTCCTTGTGCAGGAACTCGATGGGGTCCTCGATGGTGATCACGTGGCGGGCGCAATCCCGGTTGATGATGTCGACCATGGACGCCAGGGTCGTGCTCTTGCCGCTGCCCACGGTGCCGGTCACCAGGATCATGCCCCGGGGCCGGACCGCCAGGTCCTTGACCACCGGGGGCAGGCCGAGCTCCTCGGGGCTGCGGATCTCCACGGGGACGTGGCGGAAGACCATGGCCACGCTTCCCCGCTGGACGTAGAAGTTGGCCCGGAACCTGGCCACCCCGGGCACGCCGAAGGCGAAATCGATCTCCCGGGTCCGCTCGAAGCTCTCGCGCTGCCCCGGTGTCAGGATTTGCTGCGTGACCGCCAGCATCTCCTGGATGGTGGGGGCGGGATAGTCTGCCTGGACCAGGCTGCCGTTGATGCGCAGGACGGGCGGGGTCGCCACCTTCAGGTGGAGGTCGCTGGCCCCCCGCTCGATCATTTCGGTGAGGATGCGCTTGATATCCATCCGGGACGGGCTCCTCGGGCATACGGTGATCAGGGGCCGGACAATCCGGCGCTTCTCCCTGATACCATCGGCCGGAAACTCCGATCCTTGAGGTGATTACCGGGCGGGACGAAACGAGAAGCCCGGCCGGGGCCGGGCTCCAGGAGACATCAGGAGGGTCCGTCGTTTTTCAGGAGGGATCCACCAGAAACAGAATTGCTTCAGCCTCAACGGGTTGTCCGTTTTCCACGAGAATTTCCTTCACGGTCCCCCCGAATTCCGCCTCGATCTCGTTCATGACCTTCATGGCCTCGACGATGCAGAGGGTCTGGCCGGGTCGGACCACGTCCCCCACCTTGATGAAGGGGTCCGTGTCCGGAGACGGGGCGCGGTAGAAGGTGCCCACGATGGGCGACCTGACGTCGCGCCACTTGGCCCGGATGGGATCCGCCGCGGGGGCAGGATCGGCTGCGGGTCCGGACGCGGGCTCGCCGGCCGGTACTGCGGCCGGCATCATGGCCGGAGCATGGTGGAAGGTCGCATGACCCTGGGCAAGGCGCGCCGACTTCTGGATCCGAATGGTCGTGTCCTTGTGGGACACCTCCAGTTCCTCGATTCCACTTTCTTCGACAAGTTTGACGAGTTCCCGGACCTTCTTGATGTCCATCTGATCCTCTCCGCTTCGCCTTGCGTTGGCCATCTCAAACCCTCCCCAGGTATTTTCCGGTCCGGGAGTCGATCTTCAGGACCTCCCCTTCCTCGATGAAGAGCGGAACCTGAACGACGAGGCCGGTCTCCATGGTGGCAGGCTTCGACCCGCCCTGGGCGGTGTCGCCACGCACCCCGGGATCGGTCTGCTTGACGGCCAGTTCGACCGTCAGGGGCGGTTCCACCGAGAGCGGCTTGCCCTCGAGCAACAGCAGGCTGCACGTGTCGCTTTCCTTGATGTAGAGCGGAACGTCGCCCAGGGTGTCCTCGTGGAGCTGGATCTGCTCGTAATTCTCCAGGTTCATGAAAACATAATAATCGCCCTCGGGATACAGATATTGGTAGGACCGGCGCTCGAGCCGGACTTCCTCGACCTTTTCACCGGCGCGGAACGTGTGCTCGACGACCTTCCCGTTCTCGATGTTCTTCATGCGCGTCCGCACGAACGCCCCGCCTTTGCCGGGCTTGACGTGCTGGAATTCCATGATGGACCACAGGCCACTCTTGTGCCGGATGGTGTACCCCGTCCGGAAATCGCTTGTGTCGGCCACTTGACCCTCTCCTTGGAGCCAAAACCAGGGTTTCACCGGAGGCCCCCCGGCCCCCGGACTGGAAAAACTCGCCCATTGATAACACGCAGCGGTGCCCTTGGCAATCAATCAAGCCCGGGCGGGAGGGTTCAGGACCCGGCCTTCCGCTCCAGCAGGGCGGCCATCCCCTCCAGCGCCAGACGGTAACCGCGGGGCCCGAACCCCGCAATGGTGGCGGTCACGATGTCGGCCAGGAAGTTGCGGCGGCGGAATTCCTCCCGGGCCGCGGGGTTGGTCAAGTGGAGTTCGATCACGGGGATATCCAGGGTCAGGACGGCGTCCCTGACCGCCACGGAGGTGTGGGTGTAGGCCGCCGCGTTGAGGATCAGACCCGAGCTGGTCTCCCGGGCCGCGTGGATCATCCCCACCAGATCCCCCTCCCCGTTCGTCTGGCGGAAATCGATCGCGAATCCGAGGTCCGCCGCCCATTCACGGCAGAGGACCTCCAGCTCCTCCCAGCTGGTCGTGCCGTAGATCCGGGGCTCCCGGACCCCGAGGCGATCGAGGTTGGGGCCCCCGAGGATGCTGATCCGCGCCGTCATGGCGTTCGCTCCCGGCCCTTGTTGATGTTGGCCAGCCAGGTCTGGAACTGGGCCTTGTCCGCGGCCCGTCGATCCTGGGACCGGCGGCGGGCGACGGCGAGCCGGTCGGGATCGGGATCCCCGGTCGCAGGAGGCTCTCCCGAGTTCCCTGCCGCGGCCCCGGGGGCGGCGGCCGCCCCTTCGAGCTCGGCGAGACGGCGTCTCACGTCGTCCCGGTGGGGAGCGACGGCCGCCATCCGGCGCAGGGCTGCCACGGCCTTGCCTGTGTAGCCCTGGGCGAGGTAGATGTCCACCAGGGTCATGGTCGCCAGATCGCCTCCGGGGCGATCGACCGGAGCGGATTCAGTCGGCGGGGAGGGACGGTCCTTCCTTTCGCCCGGGGCAAGCCTGGAACGCTCTCGGACGTCCTGCAGCCTGTCCCGCCAGACCTGGTGTCCGGGTTGCAGGACCACCAGGGCTTCCAGGTGGCGGCTGGCCGCGTCCCAGTCCCGGCGGAGGCTGGCCTCCTCGACGAGCATTCCCAGGGCCGAGCAGTTCTCCGGATCCTCGTCCAGGACCCGGTCCAGCACCGCCACGGCGTCGTCCGGCCGCCCGAGATCGAGAAGCACCCGGCCCAGGACGACCAGGCCGGCCTGGAATCCGGGGTGGCGCTGCAGGCCTTCCTGGAGCACGGCCAGGGCTTCGTCGTGGCGTCCGCAGCGATGGAGGAGTTCGGCCAGCCGGGCGAAACCCTTGCCCTGGGGCCGGGTGTCCTGAAGGCCTCGCCAGCGTGCGAGATTGTGATGGATGTTGCCCCCGGTGCTTTCCATGTCACTTCCCGGCCTTGAGATCCCGACCCACTTCATCCATGGCCGCCCACAGCCCGCTGCCGATGCCGGGAGGGAGCAGGCCGCCCACGGTCTCCAGGAGGGACGCCCCGTCCCCCGTCTCATCCCCGTCTGCCAGGCCGGTGGCGCAACGTTCGGCCCCGGCCCGGACGATCCCGGTCAGCTTGCGGGTGAAGACCCGGCTGACGGCGCCGAAGTAGCCGGCCCGGGCGTGCCCCGCCGCAGCCAGGTCGGCCGCCTTCTCGACCAGGGCGCCGGCGACCTCCGCCATGGCCATCATGTCGGCGAAGGTGAACATCACGATCTGGCTCCTGGTGAGCTTGCGGGCGTGCATGTGCTGGACGGTGGCGTTCACGGCCCTCAGGGCCCGGGCCGCCAGGTCGGCGCCGAGCTGCGGGGCCGAGGCGTGGACCTCGTCCATGCGGACGGCCAGATCCTCGTAGTAGGCGCCTTTGGACCGGACCGTCTCCTTCCACCGGTACATGGCGATGATGCTCTGCTGGATCTCGCTCGTCCCCTCGTAGATGGTGGTGATCCGCACGTCCCGCCGGATCTTCTCCACCATGTACTCGCGCGTGTAACCGTACCCGCCGAGAGCCTGGATGGCCGAATCGGCCGCCCGGTTGCCCGCCTCGGTGCACCACAGCTTGGCGATGGCGCCCTCGGTCCCCATGTCGTGACCGCCCTCGTCGATGCGCAGGGCGACCCGTTCCATGTACGCCCGCCCCGCCTCGAGGTCCACCCAGTTGTCCACCAGCAGCTTGAAGAGGTAGCCCTCCTTCTCCACCAGGGGCGACCCGAACTGCTCACGCGTCTTGCCGTATGCCAGGGCGCGGTCGAGGCAGGCCTGCCCGCAGCCCAGGCCGAAGGCGCCGACCATCAGGCGGGTATAGCCGAACACGGCGTTGGCCTGCTTGAGTCCCTGGCCCTCGGTCAGCCCGATCAGGTTGTCCAGGGGAACCTCGACGTCCTCCAGCACCACGCCGGTGGTGTTGCTGGCCCGGATGCCGTGCTTGTCCTCGTGCCTGCCGACCTCCAGCCCCGGAACGCCCCGTTCCACGACGAAGAAGCTGGGGCCCTCGGGCGTCTTGGCCAGTATGGTGTAGAGGTCGGCCACGCCGCCGTTGGTGATGAACTGCTTGGTGCCGTTGAGACGATAGCCGGCGAGGTTGCCTTCGGAGTCGAGGATGCGGTCGGCGGTGGTCTTCAGCGAGGCCACGTTGCTGCCGGCTTCCGGTTCGGTGACGCCGTAGGCCACGATGATCCCTTCGGTCGCGATGCGGGACAGCCACCGCTGCTTCTGCTCCGGCGTCCCCCCGACCAGGATGGGATCGGTCCCCAGGAGGATCGCCAGGAACGCCGTGGCCAACCCCAGATCGATGGCGGCCATCTGCTCGCTGACCCGGCAGATGTCGCGCGCCCCGCCTCCGAGCCCCCCCACGTCCTCGGGCAGGAAGATCAGGTGCAGGCCGACATCCGGGGATAGCAGGCGTCTGACGATGTCGACGGGGCACTCGTCGGCCTCGTCGAGGTGAAGGATCTTCTCGTCGGGCATGTCCCGGGAAACGACCTGACGGAGGGTCTGGATGACCATGTCGCACATCTCGGGAGACAATCCGGCGGGAACATTCATGGATGCTGCCTTTCGTGAAGCGGCGGCCGCCGTCGGCGTCCGACTCAAGGGATGATGATGGTTCCGGAACCGACCAGGACGCAATGGCCGCCGACCTGGACCGAAACCGCCCGTCCCCCGGATACGGAGGCCTCGGCGATGATCCGGCTGGGGCGGCCCATTTCCAGGCCCTGCTCGCTGACGATGCGCACCCGATCGCTCAGCTTGATCAGGCGGTGCTTGATGAGATAGGCGGCGAGGGCGCCGGTGGCGGCGCCGCTGGCCGCATCCTCGGGTATCCCGAAGTGCGGGGCGAACATGCGGCAATGCACGTCCGCCCGGGGATCGACGGTTTCGCACGTGAACACGAACAGGTCGCCGAAGCCCAGGTCCCGGGCGATATCGTCGGCGTCCCGGCGCCGAAGATTGATGGCCTGCATCACCTCGAGGCCGGCGACCGGAACGATGTGGATGGGCAATCCGGTGGAGATGATCTCGCAGGGGAGGCCCGTGATCGCGATGTCGTCCTCGGCGATGCCCAGGGTCCGGGCGACCTTGGCCCGGTGGAAGTACTGGCCCATGAAAACCGGCTGGCCCTGGATCAGCCCGTAGGCCCGTTCCCTGCCCTCCCCGAGGGTGACGACCTGGTAATCGCCCGCTTCGAGCTGCCAGGTGAACGGCGCCGACCGGGCGAGGTCGTCCCGGCGCTCCAGGGTGTCCAGGGCGAAGGTGGCGCCCAGGACCGAATGCCCCCCGAAGGGGATCTCGGCGGCCGGAGTGAAGACCCTCAACCGGGAGCGGTCGTTCTTGCCGCCTCGCACCGGAACGATGAAGGCCGTCTCCCCTGCGCCGAGTTCCTGGGCGATGTCCTGCATCAGGTCCGGCGGGACCTGGGAACCGTCAGGAAAAAGGTAGAGACGGCTGCCTCCGAACGGGCGGTCGGTGAAGACGTCGATCAGCAGGTATTCCAGCACCATGGGGGAAGACACACTCCTCCTGCACACCGTCGGACCCGGTGGGGCTCGAGTAGCAAGATATAGAATCTATCACATGGGCTGGGCAGCGCCAAGTCCTTCCCCCGGTCAATAGGCGCCCTTGCGTTCGATGACCGCCGGCAGGGTCCGGGCCAGGACCTGGAAGTCGAACCGGAGGCTGCGCAGGCGGACGTATTCCTGGTCCAGTTCCATCCAGTCCTCGAAATCGAGGTGGCTGCGGCCGGAGACCTGCCACAGGCAGGTCAGTCCCGGCTTGACGATCAGCCGGCGGGCGTGGGCGGGCGAGTAGGCCTCCACCTCCGCGGGGATCTGGGGGCGAGGGCCGACGATGCTCATGTCGCCCCGGAGGACGTTGAAAAGCTGCGGGAATTCGTCGAGGCTGCTCTGTCGCAGGAAACGCCCGACCCCGGTGATCCGGGGGTCGTCCTTGATCTTGAACGCCGCGCCGGTGGCCTCGTTCAGGTGCTGGAACTCGTCCTTGCGCACCTCGGCGTCCAGGCACATGCTGCGGAACTTGTAGCAGTTGAAGAGCACCCCGTCCTTCCCCACCCTGATCTGCTTGAAGAGGATGGGCCCGGGGGTCTCGAGCTTGATCAGGATCACGATGAACGGGAACAGCGGCAGGATCAACAGGAGCCCGACCAGGGAGGCCAGGATGTCGAGGAGCCTCTTGACGACCAGATAGCCGGGCGACGAGGCCACCACGTATCCCTCGCGCACGTCCGCGATGAAATCGAAGAACCCCTGCCTGTCCCCGTAGAAATACGCCTTCTTCATCCATCACTCCGCCCGGCGCCGCCAGTGCATAACTTCCACCCCGTCGGCCGCGAATTCGGCCTCCAGCCGGCCGTCGGTCGCCAGGGTTTCCAGCAGGAATCCCCCCGGGTCGAGGAACCAGGGCCGGGCCCAGACCACCCAGAATCCGTCGGCTTCCCCGAGCTTGCCGCGGAGGAAGCTGCGGGCCGCCGCCTGACCGTCCAGGGGGGGCTGGTTGAAGGAATCGATCACCGCTCCGGGTCCGGAATAGTAGAACGAAAAGACCTCGGTGACCGAGGGAACCAGAACGGGTTCCCCGGCGGCGTTCGCCGCCTCCAGGTAGGACGCTGCGGCCCGGACGTCCTCCTTGGCGTACCGACCGTCCCAATAGTATCCCGCCAGGGAGGCCAGGGTCAATCCGACGAACCAGATGCCCATGACCGCCTGCAGACGCGGCCGCAATCGCGCCGCGCCCGCGGCCAGCAGGACGACGACCCAGGGCATGGCTGCCGCCGCGTATCTCGCGTTCCAGGGCTTGATGTTGCGGACGGCCAGCACGGTCAGGATCGCCAGGGGCACCCCGATCCACAGCAGGAGGAACAGCCTCCTGCGGCCGAGGCCGCCCAGGGCGGCCGCCCCGAAAACGATCGCGGGAATCGCCCCCCCCGCCAGCCATGGCCAGTGTTCACGCAGGATGGCGCCGGCCCCCTGAAGGTGCAGTTCGGCGAGGGACGGCCCCAGGCTGAATCCGAAGACGTAGCTGAAGAAGCTGTAGGGGATCGCCAGGATGGTGAAGGTGGACTCGCCCCGCAGAGCCTCCCCCGTTCCGGATCCGGGTACGATCCGGTCGACGGCCCAGATGCCGCCGGCTTCCAGCAGCCAGGGAATCACCAGGACCATGCCGCCGGCGAAGGCGGTCAGCCAGAGCAAGGGGCGCCGCGAACGGCCGGGCCCGACCCAGAACAGCCAGGTCGACCCGAGGGCGACCCACAGGAAGACGGCCGCGAGGTTGCCGGCCATCGCTCCCGCCCCCGCCAGGGCCAGCAGCAGGACGCGCCGCCACGTCGCGCCCTCCTGCTGCATGACCAGGAAAAGGCGGCCTGCCAGGATGCAGAAAAGGATCATGACGGCGTACCCCCGCCCCTCCTGGCTGTACCAGATGTGGAAGGGGTTGATCGCCAGCAGCAGGGCCGCCCAATGCCCCGTCCGTCGGTCCCAGAGCCTGGCAGCGACGACGCCCAGCAGGGGGACGGCCGCGATGCCGGCCAAGGCGGAGGGCAGTCTCAGCATGAGTTCCGGATCGTCCTTCGCACGGACCAGGACCCAGGCGACCGCCTGGTAGAGCGGGCCCTGGATCGCATCCCTGATCTGCTCGAAGAAGACCAGCCCCGCCCCCGGCCGGATATGGTTCCAGGTCATCAGCTCGTCGACCCAGAGGGAGGGGTAGGTCAGGTGGTGGAACCGCAGCAGCGCGGCCAGCAGGGTGGCGGCCAACAGAAAACCCGGCGAGAGGAGTTCCCCCTCCTCTTCCGGGTCGTTGAGCCAGTCCGGGCGGGGCAAGCCGACTTCGCCGGCCGCGTTGGTCGGGTTCACGCTGCACCTCACCGCCTTACGGCCGGGGCGAAAGGGGTTGGCCGAGTTGGAATTCCTTGAGTTCGACGTCGATGGTGCCCACGGGCACCTTGGTCTTGATCATGACAGGTATCCGGGATTTGTCATCGGTAATGTAGAGGGTGAGTTTACCCTCGTGCTTGAAGAGGCCGTCGCCCTCGATCATGGGTTCGACGACGAAACAGGCGAAGGTGCCCGCGGCCACCTCCACCGTCTCCCTGCCGTGGATCAGGACCTTGAGGTCGTAGGTCTTGCGTGAACTGTGGGCCGGCACGCTGAACTCCCGCCCCACCTCGAGGTCCAGGTTCCTGACGTAGTAGAAGGCAGACAGGACGTCCTGGACGCCCCGGGCCGTCGGCAGCTCGTCGCCGTCGGCGTACAGAACCTTCCCGTTGTCCTGGTCGAAGATCACCTCCACGGTCTTCTTGTAGTCGCCTTCGCGCAGGCGTTTGAAGAAGTATCGGGACTGGAGGGTCTCGACGTCGATGTAGCTGAGGATCCGATCCCGCACCTTGTAGAAGGAGGAGAAGAACCGGTTGCTGTTGGCCTTGCTTTCGATCTGGTAGCAGCGCCGGCCGTGGAAGTCGATGACGTCCAGGATCTCGAGGGTCGCCTCCCCGGCCGAGATGGGTCCGTAGGTGATGTTGAAGGTGAACTTCTCGCCCGGTCCGAACACGGTCGGCGCGGGAACGGGAGCCTCGGCAGGATCACGGTCCGGGGACTGGGCGGGCGCCGAGCCGGCGAAAAGGAGGCCGGCCGCAAGGACGGCGCAGTAACCGATGGTTCGTGGCTTGGGCGCCGTGGGCATCCTTGTCATCGAACGGACCTCATTCCTTCCCGACGGGATCGGACCTTGCCCGTCGATTGCCTGATCATCCTTGAACCCGGCGCCGGGCGCGGGGTTCCCTTCCCCCCCTTTTCCCTGCCGCCGGGACGCATCAGCCCATGGTCAGGACCTGGTCCAGTGTCCGCGCAACCCGGACCGCCGTCAACTCCGGCAGACAGACGAAGCGGTCGCAGTCGTGGAGATTGCAGGGATGGCAATCCGGCCGCGTGGCCAGGACCCTGAAGGGGCCCGCCCCTTCGTAGGGGAACCAGACGCCGGGATCGGTGGGACCGAAAAGCCCGACGGTCGGCCGGCCCAGCCCGACGGCCGCGTGCATGATCCCGCCGTCCACGCTGACGACCCCCGTCGCGCCGGAGATGACGTCCAGGACCTCGCCGAGCGGCAGGCCCGGCAGCAATCCCCCAAACCCGGCAGGGATCGCCCCGGCCAGCGGGGCCCAGGCGGCCTCCTTTCCAGGCGGCAGGACGACGGCCAGCGGCGATCGTCCCGCCTTGGCCAGCAGATCGATCAACTCCCGCCAGCAGGCCAGAGGCCATTCCTTGGTCGCCCAGGTGGCGCCGGGGACCAGGACGAGGTAATCCTCTCCCGGACGGATTCCCAGAGCCGTCAGCGCGGCCGGAACCCGGTCGGGGGAATCCGAGCGTCGAAGCCGAGGCCTCAGCGGCCGGGCCGGCCCGGCCCGTTCGAGCCAATCCAGGAACGGCAGCCCCGTTTCCACGTGCCGGAGAGGGGCCAGGCGGCAGAGGTGGTCTCCCAGTCCGCCGGGGGCGAGGGCCCGGAGGATCTCCCGGTGGGCCGGCGACAGTTCCTCGGGGCGGACCGAACGGGTATAGAGGCGACGGCGCCATCCGGCGCTTCCCCCGATCCGCAGCGGAATGCCGGCGCTCCACAGCAGCCAGGCGCTGCGCGGGTTGAAGAAGAGATCACAGGCGAGATCGTAGCGCGCGGCCCTCAGGGCCAGGACGGTGCCCGGGGTTCCGGCGCCGGCGTCGACACCCTCCGGATGGCTGCCGCGCGCCCGCGCGTCCGCTCCCCGCCTGCGGGAATCCAGGAGGTGGATCCGGTCCAAGCCGGGGACACGCTCCAGGACCGGACCGTGGACGGCCTCGCAGAGGTATCCCAGGCGCAACCCGGGATCGCCTGCCCGCAGGGCATCCAGGACCACCGTGGACATGACGATGTCGCCGAGGTAGCGGAGCCTGGTCACCAGCACCGAACCCAGCGTCCTGCCCCCCATGGTCCAGGTCATGGTCCCCCGCCTTCCGGTGGTCCGGCGAGGGCCAGAGCCACGGCGGCCGCCAGGTCGTCGCGGATGAAGACGTCCGGGTCCCCCGCCCAGCGCTCCCGGACGGAGGCCTCCTCCCGGGCCCCGTGCCCCGTCCTCACCAGCACGCTCCGGGCCCCCAGGCTGTGGCCCAGGGCGACGTCGTCGGCCTTGTCTCCGACCATCCAGACCTTCCGGCCGACCAACCGGCCGGACAGACCCGCCTGGTCGATCAGTCCGGTCAAAGGCTTCCGGCAGGCGCACCGGTCGGCCGGGGCGTGCGGGCAATAGTAGAAACCGTCGAATCCTGCACCCGCACGGGCGAGCAGGGCATCGAGACGGCGCATGACGGCTGCGAAATCGGCTTCACCGAAACGGCCGCGGCCGATGCCGGACTGGTTGGAGACCCCGACCGCGAGCCAGCCCCGGGCGCGGGCCAGGGCCAGGGCGTCGGCGGCTCCGGGCAGAAGAACCACCCCGGACGGATCGCCGAGGTAGTCCCGATCCTCGATGACCACCCCGTCGCGGTCCACCAGGAGCAGGGGCCGACCGGAGGCCGCCAGGGTCTCATCCAGGGGGATCCAGACGCTCACGGGACCTCACTCCCTTCGGCCCGCCGACGGATCAACGATTCCACCTCGGCCGACACGACGGCTGCGGTCACGGTTTCGAGGCAGAAGACGTCCTGGTTGCAGGTCTTCCTGAAGCAGGGGCGGCAGGGGAATCCCTCCGCGGCCAGCGCGCTGGTCCAGGGACCCAGCGGCGCGGTCCAGCGTGGATCCGAGGATCCGAAGATGCCCACCGTCGCGACCCCGAGCGCACCGGCCAGGTGCATCAATCCGCTGTCGTTGCCGACGTACGCCTCGCAGCGGCGCAGGACGCCGACCGCCTCGGGCAAGGTGGTCCTGCCCAGCAGGTCCACCACGCCGGGTTCGGGGCCCCAGGTCCTGCTCCAGGGAACCCCGCTGGCCCGGGCCAGGGCAGGGGAATGCCGGCCTGCGGCCGCATCTCCCAGCAGAACCAGCCGGACTCCACGCTTCATGACGGCCGCCTCGATGAAGGCCGCCGCCTGGTCCAGCGGCCAGGTCTTGGCGGCTCCATAGGTGGCGCCTGGCCCGAAGGCCCACACGGCCGGCCCGGGTCCGGGATCGCAGGGAATCCCGAGGCATCCGGGCAGCAACGGCGACCGCCCTCCCGAGGTTCGCCCCTCGGGCAGCGCACGCCCCAGGGCCCCGGCCAGGGTCGCGGCAAGGGCCGCCATCTGCTCGCTGAAATGGCTCGCGCCACGTCCCGGGAAGACCAGACCGTGAGTCAACAGCGGCCCTCGCCCGTCCGTCCGGTATCCCACCCGGATGGGGATGCCGGCCAACCGGCCGATCACGGCCGCCCTCAAGGAAGGGGGACCGATCAGGGCCGCGCCGAACCCGTGGGAAGACAGGTCGCGCCCCAGGCGGATCATCCCGCCGATGCCGTCGTGCCGGCCGGGACGCTCCACCGGAATGATCCCTCCGAGCCTGGGGTCGTCCCGGTAGAGATCCATCCACGCCCGCTTGACGGCCAGGTGGATCGCGAATTCCCCGCCGAGAGCGGCGTCGAGGACATCAAGGGAGGGGGAGGTCATCACCGCATCCCCCAGCCAGTTGGGAGCCAGGACCAGGATGCGCGGTCGAATCGGTCGTCCGGCGGAGGTGCTCATGAACCGTGCGGCGATGCCGGCGACGGGGCATCGGGCCCTGAAGGCTCCTCGTCGTTCCCCTCACCCTCCGGACCGGGATCCGGAATCACCCGGGAAGCGGTGGCCGCGCGGCCACGGGTCACGTGTTCGACCGCGTCCATCAGGGTCGCCACGTCCACCTTTTCCCCCTGGGCCAGGCGCAGGACCCGGACGTGGTCCCTGCCCCGGGGAACCCAGTGGGGTTCATCCTTGGCCGAGAAGAGCCCGATGCAGGGAACGTCGTGAGCGACCGCGAGGTGGAAGAAGTCGGTGTTGCCGGCGAGGAAGAGATCGCACTGGGTCAGGAGCAGCACCATGTCCAGGAGGGTGTCCCGGGAAAGACCGACCGGGATCTGGGAGATGCGGGAGCCGAACGCGTCCAGGCGTTCCTTCTGCTCGGGCTCGCCCAGGGGCAGCACCCGGCAGACGAGCTGGCTGGCCAGCTGCCGGACCAGGAACTCGAGGTTCTCCAGGGCGAACACATGACCCGACTTGCCGATGCCGGGATCGAAACCGATGAGCATCTGATCGGGGTTCGGCTTGTGGAAGTGGACCTGCTGGGCGACGTGCCGGATCTTCTCGGAGGGAAGCGGCCAGCGGGCGTCGAGCCGCGACTTCTCCAGCCCGAGGAAGGGCGCCAGCCGGACCACCCGGTCCCCCAGGTATCCTTCATCCCCGGGCTCGGACCGCAGCTCGCAGTTGACCGCCGGCCAGGAGTCGGCATGGGACGGCCCCAGCCGCAGGGGCGCGCCCGATGCCAGGACACCCAGTTCGAGCCGGGGCCGCGGCTCGAACGACATCAGGATGCTCATGTCGTAATTCCCGGTCCCCAGCTTCTTGAGCAGGGCGGCGTAGGCCGGCCGCCAGGGGTTGAGCTGCCCTTCCTTGTACAGGATGACGTTCTTGGCCAGCCCGGTGGGCACGATCAGGGAGGCATGGCTCTCGGGCACGAGGAAGTCCATGCGGCATCCCGGATACTGACGATGGATGGCGTTGATCAGGGGCATGTGGAAGGAGACGCTCGCCAGGTCGCCCGGATCGATGCAGAGCAGACGCGACTGATTCCCGAGTGCGCCGGGCAGACGGAACTCGGCGTCGCGCCCCTTGCGATAGAAGGGACGGAGCAGGGAACTGATCAGGCGATGCTCACTCAAGGTCTTGGTCCGCCTCCGCGAATCTCAGGCGAGAATGCCGGGAAAGATGGTTTCCCACACCCGGTCGACGTGCCCCACCGGGACGAATTCGATGGCCTGGCGGACCTCGTCGGGGATGTCCTCGAGGTCGACGGTGTTGGCCTCGGGGATGATGACGCGGCGGATCCCGGCCCGGTGCGCGGCCAGGACCTTCTCGAGCAGTCCCCCGATGGGCAGGACCGCCCCGGTCAGGGTGATCTCGCCCGTCATGGCCGTCCGCTTGTCGATGGGCTTCTTCACCAGCAGCGACAGCAGCACCGAGGCCATCGCGATGCCTGCGCTGGGTCCGTCCTTGGGCACGGCGCCGGCGGGCAGGTGGATGTGGACGTCCCGCTTGGTGAAGAATTCCTGATACTCGGGTCGGCTCCCGAACCGGTGCCGCAGGAAGCTGAAGGCCGCGCTCGCGGACTCCTGCATCACGCTGCCCACCTGACCCGTCAGGCTGAGCTGGCCCCGGCCGGCGGGCAGCGAGACCCCTTCGATGTAGAGGATCTTGCCGCCGACCTGGGTCCACGCCAGCCCGGTGACCACCCCCACCACCAGCCTTTTGCGCAGGACGTCCTCCCGGTAGCTCGCAGGGCCCAGATACTCCTCGAGATTGCGGGCCCCGATGACCTGCTTCTTGCGCTTCCCCTTGGCGACCATGGTGGTGACCTTGCGGCAGACCGCGCCGATCTGCCGCTCCAGGTTGCGGACGCCGGCCTCCCGGGTGTGGTCCTCGATGATCTTCATCAACCCGGCGTCGGTGAAGCGGATGTGCTTGGCCGTCAGGCCGTTGTCATCGATCTGACGCGGCGCCAGGTAACGCTTGGCGATCTGCAGCTTCTCCAGGTTGGTGTAGCCCGGCAGCTGGATCACCTCCATGCGGTCCAGCAGCGGCCGGGGGATGGTGTCCAGCATGTTGGCCGTGGTGATGAACATCACCCTGGAGAGGTCGAAGGGCAGGGTCAGGTAGTGGTCCGTGAAGTCCGAGTTCTGCTCGGGATCGAGGACCTCGAGCAGGGCGCTGGCCGGATCGCCCCGGAAGTCCTGTCCCAGCTTGTCGATCTCGTCGAGCATGAACACCGGATTGTTGGTGCCGCATTCCTTGAGGCCGGCGATGATGCGTCCGGGCATGGATCCGACGTAGGTCCGGCGATGGCCGCGGATCTCCGCCTCGTCCCGCATGCCGCCGAGGGAGAACCGGAAGAACTTCCGCCCCACGGCCTCGGCGATGCTCCGGCCCAGGCTCGTCTTGCCGACTCCCGGAGGCCCCGCGAGACACAGGATGGGACCGCGGTGGGTGGCCTTGAGCTTCCGCACGGCCAGGTACTCGACGATCCGTTCCTTGACGTCCTCGAGGCCGTAGTGGTCGCGTTCGAGGATCTCCTCGGCCCGCTTGAGGTCCAGCTTGTCGTCGCTGGCCTTGGTCCAGGGCAGGTCGAGGATCCAGTCCAGATAGGTCTTGCTCACGGTGTATTCGCTGGCGCCTGGGGACATGCGCGAAAGGCGGTCGAACTCCCGATCCGCCGCGGCCTTGACCTTCTCGGGGAGGTCGGCCTCGGCGATCCTCGCCTGCAGCTCGTCGAGCTCGACGGAACCCTCGTCGGCATCCCCCAGTTCACGCTGGATGGCCTTGAGCTGCTGGCGCAGGTAGTACTCCCGCTGGTCCTTGTCGATGGACTTGCGCACACGCGTCTGCAGCTTCTGCCCCAGTTCCAGCACGTCGAGTTCGCGCATGACGATCTTCGACAGCACCTGCAACCGCTTGCGCGGCGAGGGCTCCTCCAGGATGCTCTGCTTCTCCGCGACGTCGATGTCGATGTTGGTCGCCACCAGGTCGGCCAGCCGGCCGGGGTCGTCGATGTTCATCACCACGACCTTGAGTTCCTCCGAAAGTGTCTCGGTGGCGTCGATGATCTTCAGGAAGTTGTTGGCCACTCCCCGCATGTACGCCAGGGTGCGCGAATCGTCCTGGACGTCCTCGTCGATGATGGACACGCGGGCCTTGAGATAGGGTTCGGTCGCGACGAAGTCCTCGATGCGGCAGCGGGCGATCCCTTGCCCCAGCAGCCGCATGCTGCCGTCCGGAAAGCGCAGCATCTTCTGGATCTTCACCGCGGTCCCCACCTTGAAGACCAGATCCTTGTCCTGGACGGTGTCGTCGTCCTCGTCCGGCAATTCCCGCTGCGTGAAGGCGCCCAGGATCTTGTCCCCGGCCAGGCAGTCGTCCGCCAGCTTGACCAGGTTGGCGTCCGTCAGGACCAGCGGCACCATCATGGCCGGGAAGATCACGGCCTCGCTGATGGGCAGGATGGGCATCTCCTGGGGCAGGACGACCTCCGCCTGATGGTCTCTCGTCGAATCATCCCGGACGTTGTCGGGCATGGGGATTAGCTCCTTCCAGAATAGAACCCGTCTCCGCTGGGCCGCGCTCCGGTCCTGGGTGACCGGCCGATCAATGATCCACTGCGATGTTCCGCTGGTCCGCCGCGGGACCTGGCCGTTTCGCAAAGGTGACGAAAAGGAAACCGTTCCGGTACCTGGCCTGGGCGCTGGCCGGGTCCACCCCGGGGATGAGCGAGATCTTGCGGGCGAATGGCCCCACGCTGATCTCCATCTCGTGGAAGTGCTTCTTTCCGGGTACGGAGACGTCCTGGCGGATGCCCCGGACCACCAGGCTCTGGGCGTCCGCCAGGACCTCGATCCGGGCCGGATCCAGGCCTGCCAGCTCGATCTGGACGATGAAGGCGTCCTGGGTCTCGTAGGCGTCGGCTGCGGGTCGCCAGCTGAGTTCGGTCTCCCCGGGGAGGGATCCGCTCCGCTGGGAATAGGACGTGACCAGGATTTCGAAGATCTCTTCCAGGTCCCCCGGCCGTTCCGGTTTGCTCATGATCTGCAGATCTCCAGTCGAAGAGGGCCGGGGAAAGGGTAATACACGGGTGCGGCCAATGCTACCCGCCGGCCGCCCGGCCGTCAACCAAACCCCTGCCGGGCCCTCCCTGCGCCTTTCCGGGGACCCAGCGGACGCCCCAGGCCCTCAGCAACCCTTCGCTGGCGGGCGCGAGGGATCCCGGCCAGTCGGTCCCGACCCGGTCGATGACCTCGGCAAGCCGGACGTCGTCGCGGTCCTCACCGAAGAGCATCCCCTGCCGGGCACCCGCCCCGCCTGCGCCGTGCCGGACGTGGAGGTCCAGGCTGAGCAAACCCCGACGGCGGCTCCCGAGCTTGCGCCAGAGGTCGCCCACCAGCATCCGCCAGGCCCGGTAACCGTCACTCGCGGGCCCCAGGCTGCGCGCCTGACCGGCCTCGCCTCCGGAATACCCCGCGACCAGATCCCACCGGGTGGCCGGGCCGGTCCGGTCCCGCTCCCAGGCCAGGGCCCGGAGGGCCAACCCCTGCAGGAGGGCCCTGAGCACCAGGTCGTCGTCGAGGGGGCGGGCAAGGCGGGCGCCGATCACCAGCCTGCCGGGACCGGCGCCGCCATCTTGTCCGCCCGCCTCCAGGTCCGGGGACGTCCCTCCCCCCGAGGCCAGGGCGGCCAGTTCCAGCCCCGCCGTCCCGAAAACGGCCTTGAGCAGATCCCGGGGAATCACCTGCAGATCGCCGAGGGTATGGACCCCGAGTTCCCGCAAGCGGTCCAGTCTGCGCGGGTCGACCGGGAGGGCGGCGAGGGCGACCCCCGCCAGGAAGGTATCCTGGGATCGGGGCGGCACGCCCAGCAGCCCCCCGCCGAGAATGGCGGCAAGCCGGGATGCGAGCCGGGCGGCAAGACAGGATGCGGCGAAACCGGCGGCGGGAATGCCGAGGAGATCGTGGGCGAGGCGGCCGACCTTCTCGGCGCCTACGATTCCGGGCCCGTGGAGGCGTCCGGTGCCGGTCAGGTCGAGGAGCAGGCCGTCCGGCACGAAGGACCACACCGGGGTCAGGCCGGCGCAGAACGTCCCGAAGCGTCGTCGCTCGTCATCGGTCGGGCCGGGCCGGGGATGCCGCTGGGGACCGACCCGACCCGGCCTCAAGTGCAGGATGCCCGCGACCACCTCGTCACCCGGCTCAGAAACGCCGCAGGACGCCGATCACGACGCCCTGGATCCGGACGCGCTCCTCGGGATATTCCATGACCGGAAAGGCAGGGTTGGCCGGCTGAAGGCGGATCTGCGCGCCGGTCCGGAAGTACTGCTTCACGGTCACGGCGTCGCCGTCGATCAGGGCGATCACCGTTTCCCCGTTCCGGGCGACTTCCCTGGCGTCGACCACGACCGTGTCCCCGTCGCGGATCTGCTCCTCGATCATGGAGTCGCCCCGGACCCTCAGGGCATACGTCCTGCCCTTGCCCAGCCATTCCTCGGGCAGGGCGATCTCCTCCCTGTCCTCGAGGGCCTCGACAGGATAACCCGCAGCCACCGTGCCCAGGACCGGGACGCGGGCCATGACCGCCCCGACCCTTTCGTCCACCACTTCGAGGTCACGGCTGGCGTTCCTGCGCTCCCTCCTCAGGAATCCCTTGTCCACCAGATGACTGACGTGCTTGTGGACGGTGGCCACCGAGGACAGGCCGAACTCTCGCCCGATCTCCTGCAGGGTAGGCGCGAAACCATATTCATCCGAGTATGCGGTGATGTAGGCCAGGATCTCGGCCTGGCGCGGCGTCAAACCCATGGAACCCTCCTATGGTATCCTCCTTGACTTGGACCACATCCTCGCGATGCGGCGGACCACACCGTGAGATTGCGCGAAAACATGACGAAAGTCCAGCGAAAAAAAAGAAAAAATCCGGAAAAGGTTCAACCGGGGATGAGGCTCCGATAACGGGGGGCGAACAGGCCGGAGGGCCGACGCCGTCCGGACCGCAGGAGGGCTGCGATTTCCTGGAGGGAGGGAATGCCGGCCCGGCCGCCCCAAGCCCGGCATTTCAGGGCCGCTGCAGCCTGGCCGAAGTCGAGGCACCCCGCGAAGTCCCTCCCCTGTCGGAGGGCGTAGGCGTACCCGGCGTGGAAGACGTCCCCGGCCCCGGTGGTGTCGATCACCGGTACGGCGAAGGCGGGCAGGTAGCGGGGACCGCCCTCCGCCAGCGCCAGGACACCCGAATCCCCGCCGGTCATGGCCACCCTTCCGGGTCCCATGGCCGCCAGGGCGACGAGGGCCTCCCCGGGATCGGCGAGTCCGGTCAATGCGGCGGGGAATCCCAGGGCTCCGATCACGTCGGTGCAGAAGGGCAAGAGATCGGAGAGCCCTTCGCGGACCGAGCCCGCGTCCAGGACCACCGGCAGACCCCGACGCCGCGCCTCCGCCGCCAGCAGGGCGCAGGCCGGGTTCTCGTGTCCGTCACAGTACAGGAGGCCGACGCCGTCCAGCAGGGACACCGGCACCTCATCGGGGGAAAGCCGAGGGATGTCCCCGCGCGACCAGAGGATCCGCCGGGAACCATCGGAGCCGTCGACCAGGATGACGGCCTGGGGGGATTTCTTCCCCGTCCGCTGCGGGGACCGGGAGACGTCGACACCTTCATCCGCCAGCGCGGCGGTATGCCACCGCCCCGCAGGATCATCGGCCAGCGGAGTGACGAGGGTCACCCGACACCCCCAGCGCGCCAGGGCCACCGCGGCGGTTGCGGCGGGTCCCCCACCCCCCTGGATCGGCGGAGCCACTTCCATCTTGGTGTCAGGAGCCGGGATCCTAGCCAGGGGAACGGTCACGTCCCAGGCGTTGTAGCCCACGACCAGGATCTTGTCGTTACCGGACACCCAGGCGCTCCTTGTCGCAACCACGGCCTGCATGGTAGGCTCCCCGCCGGCGCACCAAGCCCGGGAGGATCTCATGTCAGCGTGTCTGTTCTGCTCGATCGCCGCGGGGACGATACCATCGGACCGGGTGTTCGGCGACGATTCCTTCGTGGCCTTCCGGGACATCGACCCCAAGGCCCCCACCCACATCCTGGTCATCCCCCGCCGTCACGTTCCCGGCCTCGACCATCTCGAAGATGCCGACGTCGAACTGGTCGGCCGCCTGCTGGTGACCGCCGCCGGGATCGCCGCCTCCGAGGGGCTGGCCGAGCGCGGGTACCGGTTCGTGATCAACTGCGGGGAGGACGGGGGCCAGACGGTCGGCCACCTGCATCTGCACATCCTCGGGGGCCGCTCCCTGGCCTGGCCTCCCGGCTGAAAAAAGGCCCCGGTCCGTCAGGGCCGGGGCCGGGGATCGGCGAGGAGCCGTCAGGCCGCGGCGTAGACGCCGCGATCCACCCTCTTGACCACCTCGCTGGTGGACAGCGTTCGGCGCAGGACGTTGTCGAAGTTCTTGCTCTTGGTCGCGAAGAGCTTGCCCTTGACGATGGCGGCCATGAGGTCCTTGAAGGCCATGGGCTTCCCGTTCCTGCGGATGACAGCGAGCACGACCTCTTCCAGCGTCTGGCGACCCGCAGCCCTGGCCGGAGCCTTCTTGACCGTCTTCTTCGGGGCGGCCTTCTTGACCGACTTCGTCTTTGCCGTCTTCGTCTTTGCCGCCTTCTTCTTACCCGTCTTCTTCGCGGCGGCCTTCTTCTTCGGCGCATCCCCGGGCGCGGCCTTGCGGGCCGTCTTCTTCGCGCCACCCTGCTTGGCGACCTTGCGGGGGCCGGGCTTGCGTCCGCGCCGGACCGGCGCGGTTTCGGGGCCCGAGGCTTCGGTCATCAGGCCGACGAGCTCCTTTTCGACCTTGGCGAGCTCACGGACGAGGCGCGACTTCTCCTGCTCGAGAACGTCGATCCTCTCGCGGGCGACGAGCAGGCGCTTGAGGTCGGCCGTGCTCAGATCGGTAAGAATGCTCTGGGCTTTGCGGACCATGGGATCCTCCCTGACTGGGGTATGATCGCCGGCGCGGGGAAAACCGGGCCGGCCGGCGGGGCGGGTGTGAATGGTCCCAAGGTAAGAATGAGCCGGTATGATGTCAATGCGCGGATATTACCTGGACGAGCCGACCGCCCGGCCGTCGGAATCATACCGGCTCAGGTCCACGGCCTGGATGAGGTGTCGGATGCACCGGACGGCGTTCATTTCATCCTGGTGAACCGGGTGCGTCCGGCCGTCGCTGAACGCCGAACTCCCCGCACCGATATCCATCAGGCGATAATCCGAACAACCGGAGCTGTGGGCGTAGAGACCCAGGGTGTGGCCCAGCTCGTGGAGCGCCACCCCCTTGACGCCGAGATACCCGCCGGAACCGGCGTCGGGCAGGACGCTGTTGATGTCGACCCGGACGAGCTCGGGAACGACGGCCCCGTTGAGGAATCCCTGGGGACTGACCAGGACGGCCTGCCCGTTCAGCGCAGGCTCGTCGAAGTCGAAGTTGAAGACGATGTCGGCAGCGCCGGGGGAGGCGACCTCCTCGAACAGCTGCAACCCGCTGTCGCTGTTCCAGAGTTCCATCGCTTCCCTGCTGGCTGCCGCGAAATCCAGTCCGTCGGGCCGGACGAAGTCGGGGATGTGGACGGCCACGGGATATTCCGACCACTTGTGCAGCTTCGTCTGCTCGGACAGCTCACTGGTCAGGGTCATGAACCTGAGGTACTGGAGGAAATCGCCGTCCGTCCCGTCGCACGCGGGATCCACGGGGATCATGGCGATCAGGACGACGTCATACACCGGCCCCGAGGCGACCTTCAGATGCGGCGACGAAAAGCGGTAATAATCGCCCACCGTGGCCGTGGCCTGGACCTGGACCGAATCCACGCTGCTGAACGGCCCGTAGCCGAACGTCCCGTCGGGCGCGGTGAGATCGTTCAGCACCTGGCTTCCCACGAGGAACTTGACCAGGACGTTGCTCATGGGCCGGCCGGAATCGTCGCGGACGGTGCCGGTCAGGTCCCAGGCGTAGGACAGGACGTGCTGGACGCTCTGCGGCAGGGGGGAAAGCTGGCCCAATTCGTCCCTTGCGCGCACGCCGAACCAGGCCGTGGCGCCGGGAATCATGCCGTCGTCGGTCTGGAACAGGGCCGAATAGCCGATGTTGCCCGTGTGCGTGATCTCCCCCAGCTGGAGGGCCTGGTCCCAGTTGGCGACGCTCAGCGGACCGTCGAAGCTGCAGGCGACCAGATAGGAATCGATGGGATAGGTCGAGGAGCCGACGAAGTTCCAGGACACCCTGGCCTCGGCCGGCAGGGTCCCGTGGGTGACGCGGACCTGGGGAACCGCCGGCGGCAAGGTCGTGACGTCCTCGTTCACGGTGACGGTCCACTCGAACGAATCGGATCGTCCCCCGCTGGAGGCGGCCACCTGGAGCCGGTCGACTCCCACCGACCCGGCCGTATACCTGTAGGTCGCAGTCTGGGAGACCGTCAGGCCGTTGAGCTTCCACTCCGCGGTCAAGGCGCCGCCGCCGGTGGCGGAAACGGCGAAATCGCGGGAGGTCCCGGCCTCGACGACCATCTGGGATCCCGACGGCGAGTAGGAGAACACCACCTCGGCGTCATCTCCCCCTGGATCGGTGCTGGAACCGCAGGCCACGAGGCAGGCCAGCAACGCCGGGCTCAGGAGCGCCTTCATTCTGGTTGTCAGGAAACAGTTCACGGACGTCCTCGCTGGTGGGGTGAGACGATTCGCGATCAATCTACGAAGGGATGGGGGAATCGACAATGCCCCGGTCAATTCCCCGTGAGGAACCGGCGGTCCCCGGGAGCGATCCACCACTCCGCCAGGTTGTTGATCGGTGAGAGGATGTGCGGCCGGACGTCCCGGACCCGCGTGCTCACCCCCACGAGATTGTCGGGATAGAACAGATACGCAGCCGGAGGATTGACAAGCAGGCGTTCCTGCAGGGCGTACCAGAGGGGGAGCGCCTTGGCGGGATCGGCCTGGCCGAGCGCCTCGTCCAGCAGGGAATCCACCAGGGAGTCGGCGAAACGGCCCTGGTTGTACTGGTCCACCGAGGTCGATCGGACATAGCCCGAAGGGTCCCCGTAGAGGTTGGGATTCAGCAGCCCGAAGTAGGCGTCGAAATCCCCGGCGTTGACCAGTTCGAGCCCGGCTGCCAGTTCCAGGATCCGGGTCCGGACCTTGACGCCGACCTCGGCCAGGTTGTCGCGGATGATGACGGCACCGTTCTCCCGCACGGGATCGCCCTGCCGGGTGAGGACTTCGATCTCCAGGTCCAGCCCGTCCCGCTCCAGCACGCCGTCGCCGTTCCGGTCGGCCCATCCGGCGCCGGCAAGGAGGGCGCCGGCGGCCTCGACGTCCCGGCGGACCGCAGCCAGGTCCGGGTGGAAGTTCCAGACCACCGGCGGTATGGGCCCGACTGCCGGCCTGGCGTAACCCTCCATGAGGGTGGCGATCATCCGGTCCCGGTCGAGCGCCTGGGAAAGGGCCCGCCGCGTCTCCGGATCGGCCAGGCGCGGATTCCGGCAGTTCCATTGCAGGTAATAAAGTCGGCGACACCCGGTGGTGACCACCCGGGCCCCCCCGGAGGCCTCCAGCCTCCGGGCCGCCGCAGGCGGAATCTTGTCGACCAGATCCACCTCCCCCATCTCCAGGGCGAGGATCCGGGCGCTCTCCTCGGGAATGATCCTGAACACCACCCGCTCCAGCAACGCCGGCGGGCCCGGATAGTGGGGGTTGCGCACCATCGTCAACTCCCGGTTGTATTCCCGGTCCTCCAGCCTGAATTCCCCCGAGGACAACGGCGCCTGGTTCAAGGGCCAGGCCCCGACTTCCGCCGGATCCAGCTTCCCCACCACGTGCCAGGGCAGGATGTGGTGCCAGGTCCGCTGGACCGGGTCGGGCAGGGGCCTGAGGAACTCGTAACGGACCGTCAGATCATCTGGTGCGCTCGCGTCGGCGATGTCGCGATAGAATCCGCGCCGGGGACTGGCGACCCGAGGATCCACGAACAGGTCGAAGGAACCCACCACGTCCTCCGCCGTCAGGGGGGCCCCATCCGACCACCTCCAGGGCTGCAGGTGATAGGTGATGGAGAGACCGTCGGGAGCGACTTCCCAGGAAGTGGCGATCCTCGGCAGCCAGGACTGGTCGTCCGCCATCTCCGTCAGCCCGTCGTGCATCTCGGCGAAGACGTATCCGGTGAGCGAGGAGGTATAGATCAAGGGGTTGAAATTTCCGGGATCGGCCTCGAGAGCCACCACCGCGGTCCCGCCGGGAACCGGGGTATCGGGGATTTCCCCTGCAAGGTCCCCGTTCCGGTCCTCCTTCCCGCAACCGGCGGCCAGCGCCACGCCGATCAGCAGGCAAAGGCCGGCCAGGAGCAGGGGCTCCGATCGGCTGGGGTTGCGGAGATTCCTCATCGGCCCTCCCTGAAAGCGGCGCGGCCTCCATTGCTGGAGACCGCGCCCGAGACTACCCTACCAGTGGCTTTCCATCAATCACTTCACGAGGGTCAGCTTGTGCGTCCTGGTGCCCGCGGTGGTCACGGCCCGCAGGAAGTAGACCCCGCTGGCCTGGCCGGATCCCCGGTCATCCTGGCCGTCCCAGATCATGCGGTGCCAGCCGCTGCCGATCTCGCCCGAATGCAGGCTCCGGACGAGCCGACCCTTGAGATCGAACACGGCCAGTTCCAGGCCCGATCCCTGGGGCACGTAGAGCTGGACCGTCGTGCTCGGGTTGAAGGGGTTCGGATACGGAGGTTCCACCACGAAGGCGCTGGGCGGCAGTTCGCTCCCGCGGGGAACGTCCGACAGGCCCAGATCCCGGTACACGCCGTCGCGCTGCATGTTGCCGTGGAAGGTGGGCCAGTAGAGACCCGCCGCATCGAAGGCGAAGGGCATGTCCCAGACGCTGACCTTGCGGCCCCAGGCTGCATACACGATGTCCACGTCGCTGTCCTTGTCAAGGTCGCAGATCACCGGGGACGTCATGCCGGGACCGTCGAGGCTGATGGGGAAACCGGCCACGGAAGAGCCGTCGGCGTGGAAGGCGTACATGGCGTCGGGGGCGTTCTCGTCGCCGCCGCCGATCCCCTGGAGGATCTCGGGGGAACCGTCGCCGTCGATGTCGCCGATCACCGGGCTGCCTTCAGTGCTTCCGGGAAGCTGTATCGCTGTCATCAAGGTTCCGGAAGTGCTGCCAACGTTGGTATCGTAGGCGAGGATCCAGCTCTCGAGTCCGCTGACATTCGTTGTGAGGACAATCTCGAGCTGGCCGTCTGCGTCAAGATCCCCCACACCCGGGCTCGTCACCCAGGAAAGAGTGCTGCCATATGGATAGCCCTTCGGGAATCCCGGATAGTTGCTGCCGTCGGCCTGGATGACATAGACCACTTTCCATCCGGTAAAAATAATGATTTCGACCATCCCGTCATTGTTCAGATCGGCAACGGCGGGGCTGCAGCCGACGGGGCCGCTGACAATGATGGGAAATCCGGGCAAATCGGTTCCATCGTAGCGGATGGCCATGAGGCGCTTGAGTCCTGTCGCGTCGCTACGAGTCCCGAAGATGAGGTCCTTTGCCCCGTCGCCGTCGAGGTCGTAGAGGGCAGGCGCGCTCATCGACCACTCCCCATCGGAGCCGGGGCGGTAATAGAGGATCCCCATGGTGGCGGGGTTCGCATCCCCGTCGATGACCTCGGTCCCGTCCACGTTCCAGGCCCAGATCCGGCCGTTGAGGGTGGCGACGACGATCTCGGGCTCCCCGTCGCCGTCGATGTCGCCCACGGCGGGGGTCGCCCAGTTCCAGGTGGTGCCCGCCACGCCGCCCGTGGAGACGGGCCAGCCGGGCAGCTCGGATCCGTCGTGGCGGAAGATCCGGATCTGGCTGGTCGCCTGCTGGGAGACGATCATCTCGAGGCCGGGGCTTTGATCCAGCTGGGCCAGGACCACGCCTGCAGGTTCGAAATCCGAGGCGAAGTCGGTGAAGGGCCCCAGGGTCTGGGAGTTGCCGTCGCCGTCGAGCAGCTCGGTCCCGTCATGGTGCCAGACGTAGACCTCGTCGCTGGCCACGACGATCTCGTTGTCGCCGTCCCCATCGACATCCCCCACCGCCGGATGACTGCTGGACTCCAGGCCGTATGACACGGGGTATCCGGAGCTGTTGGCGGGCGCGGTCGACTGGGCGATGGCCGCCGAATAGGCGCTGGGCACCAGGGAAGAATCCACGGCGACGATCTTGTAGTAGTACTGGGTCAACAGATCGAGGCCCTCGTCCCGGAAATAGGACGTCCCGGCCACCAGGTCCTCGTTCACGCGCGAGAAGGGTCCCAGGGCACTGAAGCTGCGGTAGACGTGGTACCCCAGCACGTCGGTGGCCAGCGGCGGATCCCACTTCAGGAGGATCACGTCGGCGCCCTCGGAGGTGTTCGTCGTGATGACCGTGGGGGAATCCGGCCGCTGCAGGGTGAAGTCGTGGCGGAACGTCCGCCCGTAGTTGTCGGTGAACAGGATCCAACCTGCGGTGTTGCGCGTGGCGTTGGTCAAGGAAAGGCTGTAGGTCGGACTCCCGGCATTCTCCTCCATGTGCTCCAGCCCGGACCAGGTGGCGAGGCTGTCGTAGAGGACCATGTTGAGGTCGGAAGTCCTCAGGCGCCCGGTGAACCCGTCGGCGGTCCCGAAGCCGTAGTTCTTCAGGTTGACCGTCACGACGAGACGCTCGGTGCTGTCGATCATCCCGTTGCCGTTGCCGTAGGTGGCGTCCTGCCAGTCCAGGGAGACGGCCTCCACCTCGGGGGCCTTGATCGTCACCTCGTACCGGGAGGGAACGGTGGAGACGCCGTTGGTCACGTCGAGACGGAACCCGAGAGTCGTCCCGTCGGCGACTCCCGGGTCGAAGGCGACCAGGAAGGGACCGGTGGCCGTCGCCGACCCGAAGGCCGCGACGTTGGGGAAGCTCACCGAGGGGGTCAGGACAGTCGCCCCGGGGTCGAGAGGGGTCAAGGTGCCGGAGAGGTTGTTCAGGGCCCCTCCTCCGGTCTCCAGGATGGTCGCAGTCAGGGCGACGGTCTCGCCGGATTCGATCATCCCGTTGCCGTTGCCGATGCTCCCGACGGAGCCGTCGTCGGCCACCGCCATGGCGTCGAGCGTCACGTAGGGGGTGGCCGCCGTCACCGGAATGACCGCGGTGGCCTGGGCCAGGTTGCGACCGGAAACCTTGAGAACGGCGGAGCCGGTCCGGCCGGCCAGGAAGTCGAGGGCGACCTGGCCCAGGGCGTCGGTGACGCCCATCGCGTAATCGACGCCGTCCATCTCGAGACAGACCAGCGCACCGCTCACCGGCGTCCCGCCGGTGGATACGGTCACGTTGACTGTCTGCTGCCCCAGATCGAGACTGGAAGGCCGGGACAGGCTGAGGGCGTCGGGAGACGAGGTCCAGATGGGCAGGGAGGGATCGCCGATGAGGGTGTAGTTCTCGAAGGTCCACCGATCCACGTAGTTGTTCGCCGTGGCGCCGATGAACGGCAGCCGGCTGAGGGCCATGACCCGACCGACCCGGAACTCCCCGTGGCAGTAGAGCTGCTCGAAGAATTCCTGCTGGTAGTTGTTCGAGTTGTAGGGGAAGGCGGCCCGGGCGGAACCCAGGGAGCAGATGGATCCCCCGTTGGGGTTCTGGACGAACCGCTCCAGCAGGCAGCTGTTGTCGAAGGCCGCGGAGGCGCAGTTCAGGGCGTAGATCAGGAACAGGTGATCGCCGTTGACCAGGGCGTCCGCGTCGGTCGTCATGAAATTCTGATCGGCGAGGGACATGTTGAAGTAATACCCGTGCCCGATCTGGTTGATGATCCCGTAATTGCCGGTGTTGACGGTGTCGATGAAGGCGCGCCTGGTCAGCGGAACGTCCCAGGGGTTCTCCAGGTTCGTTTCGTACATCCGCATGTATTCCATGTCGGTGCAGGGAATGATCAGGTCCTGGACCTGCTGGTGGGCGAACTGGGCGCCGTCGAGGCTGATGTAGCCCTGCACGTCGAAATCGGCGGGGAAGAGGACCTCGGCGGCGAACAGGACCCGGTCCGGCCAGCCGGCGCCGGCGGGGGTGGACTCGTAGGCGATGATCTTGTCCACGAAGGTCGCAGCCTGGGCCATGGTGCTGACGGTGGCCCGTCCCACGTAGAGCTCCTCGGCGAAATCGCACTGGTCGCCCAGGTCCGCGCCGGCCGCGGGCTCACCGTATTCGGAATTGGCGTTGGCGTTCCAGTTCCCGTCCAGACAGGCGAAATAGAGGTCCACGGGAATCAGGGTCGAACCGACCGTGGGATAGTAGCTGTTATCGACGTAGCGCGGGGGGAGGATGTCGGTGTCGCCGCCCAGCAGCAGGTACTCCACTCCCCACATCTGGTAGGCGTCCCGGGCGAACATCCGCATGGTCTCCTGGATATCCGAGCCGTTGCGGTAGTTGGCCGCAATGTACTCGCGGGTCACCACCACGGTCGGCAGTCCCTGGGCCGTCTTGTGGTCGGCGAGCCGCTGGAATTCCGATTCCAGGGCCTCGCTCGTGATGATCAGGTAGCTGACCCCGCTGCCGCTGAGGCTGGGGGTCGCGGTGGGCTGGAACCCGCCCTTCTCCGCCGGCACGACCTGGCCGTTTTCGCGGCGGTAGGACACGATGGCGTCAGGATTGGCCACGAGGGATCCTAGGATCTCCGCGTTGGCCTCCGCCTCGCCGGGCACGAAGCGCTCGCGGCGGGCGTGATCAGGGGCATCGAGGCGACCGGCGAGCACGGCCTTGACGGCGTAGGCGTCCAGGAACTCCAGGGCAGCGCCCTCGCTGCCCGTGACCTCTCGGACCGGGTAGACTTCCACCGCGACCAGCTGGTAACCCCTCCAGAGGTGGCTCCCCTGGAAGGTCCCCCACTGCGCAGGGAATACCGCCCCGGACTTCTCCATGGTGACGGTCATCACCGCTTCGCCGGAATCGGTGATCTGGGGGGCGGCGACGGCGAGGGGGCCGGCCAGCTTCTCCCTGTGCGTCCGCAGGGGTTCGACCTGCAGGGAGACCACTTCCTGGTCCATGGGAACCAGCAGGAGGATTTCCCGTACGGGCACGTTGGGAAGTCCCGGCTGCCCGAGTTCCCGGGTTCCGGGCAGCACGGGCACGAGATTGCCGGCGGCATCCTGGGTCCAGGTCAACTCGTGGGGTGCGAAGGAGCCCTCGAACAGGACCTGCTCGTTCCCGGCGGCTGCCAGGGCGGAAGCCGACCAGAGCAGGCAGAGGGAAAGAAGGAGGGCCGACTTGAAAGTCTGGGGGCGAACTCCTGAAGAGATCATGCATGGCCTCCGGAAGAACCGGCCACGACGGCGGGCCCGTCGCGGTACCGATGAATGAAAAGCAAGTGAGGATGTGATCCTCAGGGTCATGTTCCTGTGGTTGTCGGTCCTGAACCTGCCCACCCCCGGGTGTTCCGCAGGTTTCGCTGCGCAATAGCTAAGTTTGCCCGGGAGACCTCCCGCTTAGTCTGCAACCATGACCCTGCCGATTCAATGAACGTGCTCATAGCTCCAACATAAGACTATATCACAGATCCCATTCCTGGTCAATGGATCAAAATTAGACAGTTTTTCTTGATTTTCAATGTTCACGGTAAAAAAGGATGTTCCCTTTTGTCACAAATCCATGCTCCGCAATGAATAATCGAATCGCCGGCAAGCAGCCCACTCTCCGGAAGCGCCGATCACCGGGGTATCAGCAGGACCGTGCCGGCCGGAACGAGGAAAAAACGCGACCCAGGGGGCACTCCTCCGGCCTGCCGCTCCGAATCTGCGTGATTCCCCGGCTCGACGGCCAGGATCCTGCCCGAGCGGGTCCCGTTGCGAAGGACCAGCCAAGGCCCGCGGACGCAGCTGCTGGTGCCGTTCCGCATCAATCCCGCGATTTCGACGTCCGTCAGGTAGATGGGAGCGAGGTCGCCTGGACCGTCGAGTTCGGCGAGAAGACGTTCCAGGGCCTCGAGGCCGACCCGGATGACCTGGGGGTCGGTATGGACGAAGTTGATCCGGTGCGATTCGACCACGGCGGGGGATCCCGCTGCCCAGGCGCGCTTCACCTCCAGGGCGCAACGGAGGGCGACGGCTCCGGGATCGGGGGACTGGACCGGTTCGAACCGGCAGTTCCGCTCCAGATAGGCCCTTCCCGGGAAGAGGATCCGGTCGAGCCTCTGGTCGACCAGCTTGCGGACCCGTGCCGCGGTCCCCCACTCCCGGCCAAGGTAGCGCTGTTCACGCTTGGCCTGGATGACCCGCACCCCTCTGCTTGCCCAGACGCTTTCACACCGGCGGTCCCAGGTGTAATCGGGAGCGATGATCGACCCGACCGGGCGGCCGAAGGCCGATGCGAACCGGGCCAGCCCGGCCTCCAGTTCGGCCTCGAGCTCCGCGCGGCTGCGCCAGGGCCCGAGCTCCCGGGCCTCCTCGCTCCCGGGAAAGAGCATGATCCCCCTGCGGGCCGCCTCGGCGGCGATCCCGCCCGAGGCGACGGACTCCATGCGGCGAAGGGGATCGTAGTGGGTGAAGGCATGGTACTCCGGGTACCAGAGGCCCTTGTCCATGGCCAGGACGACGGCTTCGGTCAATCCGGGGCGGACGTAGCGCGGAGAGAATTCGGGCCAGTCATACCGTATCCAGCGGCCTCCCCTGGCCCCTTCCTCCCAGGACAGGGAACCCATGACGTAGTTCGGCTGCCACACGGGCGGCAGGCCGTCCCTCCCCCTGGCCGCCGCAGCGAGAACCCTTGTCAGGGCCCCCACCTGCGCGCTGTCCTCCAGGGTGCTGCCCCAGTACACGTCGGGAAAGCGACCCGGCGCCAGGGCGTCCCGGTCGAGCCCCGAAAGGGCCTGGGCGTCGGGCAGGAATCCCGCCAGCCCCCAGTCGTCGCTCTCGAAGGCCACGGCGCGCAGGCTGCGCCAGTCCACCGCGCTCCGGTCCCGTCCGACGAGGAAGATGGCGCCGGCGGCCAGGAAAACTCCCAGGCCCATCGCCGCGATCATGGCGGCGGTCCGGGTTCGGCGTATCATCGGCGCGTCTCCTTCGTGGCCATCAGCCACCAGAAATCCCCGTACTCGAGGCCGTGTCGCTCCAGGGACCTGAGCAATCCCGCCACGGGACCGGATTCGGCCGGCGAACCCGCAGCAAGCATGGCCGCCACGGCCTCACCGTCAGCGGGATACCGGTTGGGCGCCAGGCCCCAGGGGGCATCGGCGACCCAGGCCCGGTCCTTGACCAGGGAACGGAAGGACTGGACGGTGACCAGGGGTCCCCGTCGCCGTGGATCGAGGCCCGCGAGCAGGTCCTGGAGGTCGCGATAGTTCCGTCTCGCCGGGGATCCGGCGCCGGGTTGATCCTCCAATATAAGGAGGGTTCCCCCGGGCCGCAGAACGGATTCCCAGTGATCCAGGAAGGCGAGATCGGGATCCTGGACCAGGAGGTGCCGGACCAGGTTGCCGGCCAGGAGCAGATCCAGGGAGGAACGGGGGACGGGCAGGCCGCAGGCATCGCCGACGATGTGGGCCAGGTCGCCCTTCAGGGGAACGAGGCGATCGACCCCGTAGATGGAAAGACCGGAGCGACTGCAGATTGCGCCGAGGCGGCCGTCCCCGCAGCCCAGATCCAGGGCGCAGGCGCCACCCGCTGCGGCCAGAGCGTCGAGCCTAGCGTTGCAGATCCCTGGCAGAGGGGAGAACGGCATTGTCGGCGGATCCCTTCCCGGATCTGGTCGAAGTCCCGGACTTGGGCACCGGCAAATCCTCCACCACGGCCCCCCTGCCTGTGGTCCCCTCGTAGACCAGACCCTTGGCCAGATCGGCCTTCTGCCGCTCGCTCTGGAGGTCGATGATGTCCGCCACGTGCTGACCCATCTGGCCGGTCATGGCGTCGAGGCGGTCGTCGAAACCGAGGGCGTAGGAGATCTCGGTGAAGAGGTCCAGGCCGTGCTGGCGGTTCTGGAGGTGGCGCAGGGCGCCGAGCTGGCCCGCCCACATCCAGAATCCCATGGCGGGAAGCCCCAGCCAGGCGGCCCCGAGGAAATCGCTGAGGGCGAACAGGATGGTCCCTCCGGTCACCAGCAGCAGGCAGAACACCGCACCCCGCGGGGAAAAGCCCAGCCGCAGCAGGCGATGGTGGAGGTGGAAGTCGTCGGCCAGGAAGATCGAGGTGCGCCGGCGGTAACGGCGCAGGATGGTGGTTCCGGTGTCCCAGATGGGGACGATCATGGGAGCCAGCAGCACGGGCAGGGAAATGCCCATCTTCTGGCTCAGGTTCAGCATGAGGCTGGCGAGGACCAGGCCCATCCACATGCTGCCGCTGTCGCCCAGGAAGATCTTGCGGGAACTGATGTTCCAGTAGAAGAAGGCCACGGTGGCGCCGCAAAGGGTGGCTGCGAACAGGGTGGAGTAAAGCTCGCCCACGGCCAGGGAGACCACGACCAGGGTCAGGCCCGCGAGGATGCTGATGCCGCTGGCGAGTCCATCGAGCCCGTCGATGAGATTCATGGAATTGATGAATCCGAGGTACCAGAACATGGTGAAGGGCCAGGCCCAGCCCCCCAGGTCGATCCGGCCGAGGCCCGGCAGGACGACGGAATCCAGACGCTGGCCGAAGATCATCAGCACCACGATGACCAGGAGCTGACCGTAGAGCTTCTTCTCGGCGTGGATACCGAACCGGTCGTCCCCCACCCCGAGAGCGAGGATGGCCACCCCGGCCCCGATCAGGATGCTGAGCCACGACCAGGGCAGTTCGGTGTGCAGGATGACGTTTTCCAGGAAGAACAGCGCGCAGAAGAACGTGATGAAGATGGCCATGCCGCCGGTGCGGGGCACGGGCTCACGGTGGGGCCGCCGATAACCGGGATGATCGACGATGTCCGTGAGGAAACCCAGGTTCCGGAAATGGGGCTGGACGAGCCACGACATGAGAAATGCGGCGGCGAAACCCAGTGCTGCAACGATCCCCAGATCCACGGTTCCTCCTTGAGGGGGGTGCATCCTGTAGCGCACGTCCAAACACGGCAAGTGATTCCGAATTCTCAAGCTACCTCAAGAATCCTGACCGGGCAACGAAAATATCCGCTGTGCGCGGGCCAAATTCAAGGACCGGTCTCGCCGGCCACCTGGAGATAGGTCTCCGCAGTCCTGGACGCCGTCTCCGCCCAGCTCCACTCCGGAGCCCGCTGCAGGCCCCGTTCCGAAAGCCGGCGGCAAAGGTCGGAATCGGTGGCAAGCGACAGGATGGCGGCCGTCAGGTCGGCTCGGGAATCCGGATCGACGGCCAGGACCGCGTCCCCCCCCACCTCCAGCATCGCTCCCCGGGCGGACGTCAGGACCGGGCAGCCTGCGGCCATGGCTTCGAGGATGGGAAACCCGAATCCCTCGTGGAGCGAGGGGAACAGGAGGGCCCTGGCGCCCCGGTAGAGCCCCCAGAGAACCTCGGGTCCGCAGTAATCCCGCACCTTCAGCTTTCCTGTCGCCTGCAGGTCCCGGATCCTGGTCCGGAGCTTGCCGTCCCGCCATCCCCTGGCGCCGACCAGGAGCAGATCGGGGACGGGCCCGTCCCCGGACCGCGACGCGGAAGCGGCGAGGAAATCCGCGTAGGCAGCCAGCAGGTTGTCCAGGTTCTTGCGGGGTTCCAGGGTTCCGACGAAGAGGAAGTACCCCTCATCATCCCCCGGCCTCCCGGGCAGGTCGCGCGCCTGCTTCCAGACCCAGGACGGCGTTCCGAAGGGCGTGACCACGATCTTGCCCCCGGTGTCGGGATGCAGACGCAGGACGTCCCCCGCGGTGCTCGCGCTGTTGGTGAGGATCCTCGCAGCCCGACCGAGCGACGGCCCGACCATGACCCGGTAGTACCACTCCCTCGAGGTCTCCAGGAGACCCGGATAATCCTCCCAGGCGAGGTCGTGGACGGTGACGATGCTGGGGCGGCGAGGGCGCAGGGGCGCGATGAACTGGAGGCTGTGGAGGATGGTGGCGCCCAGCTCCGTCACCAGTCGCGGCACCTGGATCTGCGTGAACAAGGCCTTGCGCAGCGTGCCCCCGGCGGCTCCGGGACAGAGCCGGACCCGCCACCCGTCGGCCCCCGAGACCTCGGCGAAAGGCCCGGCCTCGGTCGCCAGGACGGTGAAATCGCAGCCGCGGTCCGCCCCCGCAAGTGCCGCGGTCAATTCCAGGATGCTCCGACCGACCCCCGTCGGTTGCGGCCCCACCAGCAAAGCGTCGAGGAGGACGTGCGGACGCCGCGTCATCGGGCAACCTTCCCCGCAGGCGCCGCCGCGCCGGTCCCTGCCTCCCGGATCGCCGCGAGCCAAAGGCCCAGGGCCACCCAGATGTGGGGCAGGTTGTACTGGGAGAACGTCGCCAGTTGCAACCAGACACCGGCGGCCGCCGCTCCGGTGATCAGCAGGCGTCCGCCACCGGGACCCCCGGTCCGCAGCCGGCGGCGCAACCCCTCCAGGAATCCCCGGACCGCCTCGCCGAAACCCCAGGCCATGGCTGCGAAACCCAGCAGACCAGTCTCACACAGCACCGCCAAGTAGAAGTTGTTGACCACCGGCCAGGTGAACTGGCTCTGCAGCCCCAGAGGATCGACGAGGACGGGGAAGTGCCACACGAACTGCCCCCAGCCGATTCCGACCACGGGACTGAGGAGGAAGGCCCTCCAGGCGGCCTGCATGCTGAAGATCCGGGTGAGATTGGACCAGTCCCGGGCGGAAAAGGTCTGGGCCAGCCGTCGCAGGACCAGGCTCCCGTCGGCCAGCAGGGCGACCGCGAGCAGACCGAGAACGACCAGCGAGACCGCAACCAGCACCCGTCGGTCCGGACGCCGCCCGGACGTCCGTTCCCCCCGGCCCGGACGGAACACGACCCAGAGGACCGCGACGGCGGCCCAGGCCGCCAGGGCCGCGAGCCATGCTCCCCGCGACCAGGTCAACGCCAGCAAGAGGAGGAGCGCCGCGGCGACGGTCCCGGCGACGGCGGCCCGCCAGCGGCAGAGCAGGACCATGGGCAAGGCGAGCAGGAGGAAGTTGCCCAGGTACAGGGGTTCGCAGGCGGTCCCTCTCAGCCGCGGGACCGGCTGCAGGGCATCGTCCAGGTAGAGTTGTTCCGAACCCGCCAGGATGGCGGGGTTCGAGGTGAAAACCGCGTCGATCCGGGCGAACCAGGCGGACGCCTCCCCGAAGGCGGCCTGTTGCAGGGCCCCGTAACCGGCCTGGACCAGGGCGCCGGCGACGATCAGCCTCGCGGTCCACCGCCACCTGGCCTCTCCCCTGGTCCAGAGGGCGGACCAGAGGCAGAAGACGACCATGACGCCCAGCTGGATGCACTGCCGCAGATACCGGGGCACGGTCACGGATGCAGGTTCGGCCGAAGGCGCGATGAGGATGCCGAGCGCCGATAGCAGGAGGGCCGCGGCGAGAACGGCGAACACCAGCCGCCCCCGCCCCCCCGGAGCCGAGGAACCTGAGGATCCGCGCCTCCAGGTCGATCCGCAGAACACGGTCCCGGCTGCGAGAAAGACCCAGGACGGTTGCAGCCCGGCGCCCCAGTCCCGTCCGGTCGCCAGCACAAGGACTCCCACGCCGATGAAGGGCAGGGTCGCCAGGCTGGCCCCGTAACAGAAACGCGCGGTCGTGGTCGCCCTCATCCGTCGCGCATCCTTCTGCGGTGCAGGTTGACCCTGCGCATGAGCACGACCACCAGGAGGATGATCCCGGCCAGCAGGAGGAAACCCGCCCGGGGATCCCCAGGTGAGGACGCCATCTCCGGCGGGGCCCTGTACCGTAGCTGGGGCCCCCTGATCTCCAGGGTCCCGGCCGATGCCAGCAGCGACACGGTCCCGTCCGTCATGACCAGGGGCTCGTCGATGGCGAAGGATCCGTCCCGGAAATCCAGGCGTCCGCCGGCTCCGCTGCCCGCCAGCCCTCCCGTGACGATCACCCCGAGATCGAAGGCCCCGTAGGGTTCCGGGACGAGGGTGTCCGGCAGGACGAGCTGCCCGTCGGGCCAGACCAGGGACCTCTGCCCGGCGGCGGGTCCGTCCCGCCACTGGAAGGACGCCGACGAATCCCTCGCCCCCATGATGATGAGGAACCCGGACCGCCCGAGTTCGGTGCCGGCCGGCGCGGGCCGCCCGCTGATCGCCGAGGCCGCCACGATCAGGGCGACCAGGCCGATTGCAGCCGGAATTCCGGCCGGAAGATGTCCAACTAGGTTACGCAATCCTGATCCTGCTGTGGTGCGAGGCGTCATGCGGCCGGGAGGTTCGGCCTCCTGTCGGTCTTCGCCAAGCTATAGGTGGGCAGGGCACGGGGTCCACCACAATTTCTGGGCCGGGGGACGACCTGAGTCACCGGGATGGCCAGGGTGCGAGCTTCCGGAGGAACTCGGCCAGGGGACCGTCCACGACGGCGGAGGGAGGCCCGGCCTCGCTCCCCAGGTGGGCCTCGCAGGTGGGGATTCCGGGCGCCACAATCGAGGCAAGCGCCCGCCAGGATGCCTGGCGCCCGGCGCCGGTGCCGCCGCCGGGCTCCGGAGCCACGCGTGGCGCGCCACCTCCAGGCCCGGGCAGG
>JBFXKG010000017.1:0-97671 GCA_050174015.1 Candidatus Krumholzibacteriia bacterium | reverse complement strand
GGGCCCGATCGTGTAGAAGCTGGTGAACACCACCAGCAGCAGCACCACCGCCGCCCCCGCCAGCCGGATCAGGCCCAGGTTCACCGACGGCAGCTTGATCTCGGGGATCTGGGGTCCCTGAGGTCTTCCATTGTTCAGGTCGTCAGTCATCGCGGTCACCTTCCGGAAAGGTTCTCGGATCGGATCCAGGCATTCCCCTGTTCAGGGTCACTCTACACGCAATGCTCCCCCGGGTCACCCCGGATCTGGGACCTACCCGCTGCGGGGGCCGGGTATTCGGCGAGGAATCCGGCTCAAGGAACTCTCTTTTCAGCCGATCCCTGGGAGGAACGGAATTGCGGCGGCCCAGGCCGTCACCGGAGGAGGACCATGGATACCACTGTCATCAGAACCCAGGGCCTGACGCTGCCCAAACCTCCCGCCTGCTCATCCTGCCGGGAAGAGCGGCAGGTGGAAGAGGAGCCCAGGGCCAAGCACGCTCCGCACGGGCGCAGGGCCGAAGGCGACCGGCCGGGCCGCGCCCACCTGCAGCAGGGCCTGAAGCACCTGCTGCGGGACGTGCGCCACGACATCAAGGACGAATTGAGGGATCTCGAGGAGGCCGGCAATCTCGATCCGGAGTACGCCGCCGCGGTCCAGGATCTGGTCCATGATTTCAGCAAGGATCTGAAGGACGTGTTCCATCAGGCGCGGGGCGGGCAGGCCTACGACCGGGACGCCGTCGTGGCCGGCATCGGCCAGGCCATGGCCGATCTGACGGCAGGACTGGCGGCCCTGAGGGAACAGGGGACCGAACCCGTGATCGATCCGGCGCCGGCCCCCGAGGTGAAGGATCCGGTGGACCTGCTGCCGGAAGAGGATCCCGGAGTCGCAATCGACGCGCCCGAACCTGGTCTGCTGCTGGACGCGCGGGCCTGATCCCGCCGTCACCCTCCACGCCTCTGCATACGAAGAGCCCGGGCCACACGGCCCGGGCTCTCCTTCATCGGTTCGGACCGGGATCACCGGACCAGGGACATCTTGCCGATCTTCACCAGATCTCCCGATCGCACCTCGTAGAAGTACAGACCCGAAGACACAGGCCGCCCGCCGCCGTCCGCGCCGTCCCAGGCGACCTGGCCGGCGCCGGCGAGTGCCGGTTCGTCCTTCAGTTCCCTGACCAGGCGTCCTTTCACGTCGTAGACCCGCACCGTGACCTCGCCCGCGACCGGCAGCGTGTAGCGGATCTTCACCTTCGGATTGAAGGGATTGGGCCAGGCCTCGGCCGTGAATGCATCGCCGGAGGGCACGTCGGTCGGGATGTAGGGCGGGTAGAAGCCGAAGGAGTACAGCACGTCCACCAGGATCCCCGAGCGGGCAGGCATTCCGGGAATCGCCTTGGCCGCACCGGGATCGGTCCAGACGGTGGAGAGGGAGTAGGGCAGCAGCACCACCTGGCTGAAAACCGTCGGGTCGCTCCGATGGGTGGCGGCCGCGTAGGGGTAGACCCCGTCGATGCGGTTGGGATCGAGGTACTCGGCCAGGCGGTCGGTGCCCTGTGCCGCCTCCACCGCGGAGAAGGACGCCGGGTACGGGCAGCCTCCGTAAACCAGCCAGGTTTCGACGGACTGGAGCACACCGTTCCCGGGAACGGCCCGGGCCACCGGGGAAACCTGGCCTTCGATCAGGTGATGCAGATAGGTCGGATCGACTGTGACCCCGATCCAGTCGTCGTTGAATGCCATGCCATCCGCGTGGGTCATCAGATCACCCATCAGACCGTTGCCGCTGAGGAGCAGGTTGTGACCCCCGTGGGCGAGCCATTCCTCCAGCACCTGGACGTCCCGGCTAGGGTCGTCTCCGAAATCACCATGTCCCAGGGTATGGTTCGAATAGCTCCCGCTGTCGTAGAGGATGATCTCGTAGTTGTCCAGCTGGGCGGCGCCGGCGCGACCACCCAGTCCGTTCCCCACGCCGGAGCTCGCGCCCTGGGTGCGGTAGACGTCCAGCTCGAAGGAATAGGATATCGGGGAATTCAGGATGGCGAGCCACCACTCGTCCAGGCCCCCGAGGTGGCCGTCGTACCAGAGCAGATGTTCGGCGTAGGCGATGGATCCGCCGAATTCCCGCATGGACGGCAGGGCCCGCATGGTGAAAACCGGATCGTAGGACAGGATGTCGGTGAAATCGGCGAAACCCGTGGTGTCCGCCGGCAGGATGGATGTCCGGACGTCGCCCAGCAGATCCTCCTGGGCCGAGAAGCAATAATGGATCACGTCCCCGGGGAACATGAAGCCGGTGTCGGGCAGATCGAAGGCGTACTTCCCGGCAAGGGGCACTCCGCCGACAATCACGGGATACCCGTCCACCGCGCCGACGGCCGGCAGGCCGGAACTCCGGTAAGGATCGAACATCGGATTGGGTTTCAGGACGTAGTGCATCCGGGGTGAATACACCGTGGCGCCGATCCGGGCCGCGCGGATGGATACCACCAGGGAATCCCCGGGCTGATTGACCATCTGCGATTCGGCGGCGATGTTGCGCGCCATGTCGAAGCGGACGCTGTTGTTGCCCAGGTTGGCCTCGTCGATGACGCCGCCTGCCGGGAAGTTGTCCTGGGCCAGTTCGATCTCGCGGGCGGACATGGAGGGGCCGCCGTGCTCGAAGGCCGTGACCCGGACGTTGTCGAAGTAGGGAGCGGGGGTCGCGTCGGGCCCGTCCCAGCCCCAGGTCCAGCCGACTTCCAGGGCCTTCATCTGCACCTGCACGTAGGTCACCCCGGGTTCCAGCAGGGAGGTCACGTCGTTGCTGAGCCGCAGGTATTTCGGTTCACCGTAATACAGGAATCCATTGCTCTCCCAGGGGGCGTCCTCGATGTCGGCGGGATCCGCCGACGCGGTCGAGCGGACGGCCCAGGAGAAGAAGACCCCTCCCGAATTCCAGAAGAAGGTGTTGTGCTGGTAGACGGTGAGGTCAACCAGGGCTCCGGTGTACTGCGGCCCCGGCCAGGCCATCACCGGGGATTCGACGCCGTTGTCCAGGTGATGGGGCTCCCCGAGCCGTCCCCCGGTGGTGTTCACCACGTAGCCGTTGGGTCCATAGCACCAGGTGATGCATTCGGAAGGCCCGACACCGGGGACCACCAGGCCGTCGTCGATGAAGGCGACCTGGGGGGAGTAGTTCGTGGTGCAGGGATCCACGTCCTCGAGCCTCGACCAGAGCTGGGCGAAATCTCCGACCCCCAGGGGCAGTTCGGCGGTCCAGTTGCCGAGGGTGCCGTCCTGGAAGTCGTCGAAGGTGGCCGTCCCCCCATTGGTGAGACTGACGCCGACGTCGTCGACCTGGCAGGCGCCCACGGTGGGCCAGCCGCAGTCCTCGTCCGACCAGCCGCCGTCGGACGTCACCTGGACCATGACCTTGACCTCGTCTGCGTTCGGGCCGACGTAATCGCCGGGCAGGTAGGTGAAGCTGAGATCGACCGGGACGTCGGCGGCCTTGCCGTCGAATTCCGCCAGGACGTGGACCGCTTCGGAGGCCAGGACGACCGCCACGCGGACGTAGTCGTAACCGGGCTCCACGTCGTAGTTCAACCGGCAACCGATGGTCACCGTGCAGGGCTGGCCGGGATCGGCCACCGGGGCCGACCAGACCAGGTCGTCCCGGTAAGCGTTGCCGTATCCGCCCGGTTCATCGGCGCCCCCGCAGGAGGGGAAGTCTTCCCCGCACCAGGCGGCGAGGTTGCCGGGCCCGTGACCGTTCAGGTTCTCGGCCTGGTAGTCGCTGACCTGCCAGTGGGAGATCCCGGCGACCGTGTAATCATGATGGGTCCATCCGTGCCAGTCAGGGGTGCCGAAAGGCGACTGGAAAGTTCCGTCGTACGGGGCGCCCGAAGCGGCGGGGCCCATGATCAGGACGCTGTCGCCGGGGGCCTTGACCCCATCGACCGGCCCGCCGAGGACCAGCGGCTGGTCGGCGGTCAGGAGTGGCTCGAAGATCGGCTCCCCGCCTCCGCCTGCCGCCAGGACAGGCGCCGCCAACAACAAGAGACATGACATGAGAGCTTGGCCCCATGGCCGACAGGGCATGGCCGGGATCCGTGACATGGTCGTTCCCCCTTATGGAACTCATGGAAAGAGCGAGCGGATCGGAAACGGGGCCACCGGGCGGGGCGGCTGGGCGCGGCCCGCAACCTGATCCGGATAAGTATACCGATAATGAATGATTGGGGTCAAATCGCCGCTTAGCCCGCGCAATGGTAGTTAGGAAAATAACGCGGCGGCCCCTGCCGGAGCCGCCGCAATCACATCGGGGAAAACAGATCAGGGACGCGCCACGACGTTGGGATAGCCGTTGACCATGAAGTCCGCGGTCTGCCGGACCTGGGTGCGAAGTTCGCGGTAGATCAGGGTGCGAACGGCCGCGGCCACCGGGTCCGCGGGGCCGGCTTCGTCGCCCAGGAGGGATTCCAGCATGCCCTTGCTCTCGGGCAGGTGGACGATCTTCGGCTGGGCGTCCGCCTCCAGCTCCGCGAGCTGACCGGCCAGGGCGATGGCATCGTCGAGATTACCCACCGCATCGACCATGCCGATCTCCAGGGCCTGGGTCCCCGTCCACACGCGGCCGTGGGCCAGGGTCTCGGCGTGCTCGAAGGTCCAGCCGCGCTCGAGCGCCACGTCGGCCAGCCACTCGTTGAAGCTGATCCAGTGGGCCTCGGCGTGGCGGGCCCATTCCTCCTCGGTGGGCTCGCGGTAGTCGGTGCCCAGTTCGGCCATGGGGCCCTTGGAGATCCCGTCCTTGGTCATCCCGATCTTGTCGTAGAGCCCGCGCATGTTGAAGAACCCGTTGATGGAGCCGATGCTGCCGGTCACCGTCATCCGGTCGGCCACGAGCTTCGTCCCCTTGTATGCGATGTAGTAGCCGCCGCTCGCGGCCACGTCCACCATGGAGATCACCACGGGCTTCTCCTGAGCCAGCAGCTCGACCTCGTGGGCCATCAGGTCGCTGGCCAGGCTCTCCCCCCCGCCCGAATCGATGCGGAACACCACGGCCTTGACCTTGTCGTCGTAGCGGCAGCGCTGCAGCTCGCGCACGATGGTCTCGTGCCCCATCATGATGCCCATCAGGGGGTCGACCCGGTTCTCGCGGCCGCCGATGTTGCCCTGGGCGTGGACCACGGCCACCGTGTCCTTGCCCTCCTTGCGGCCGGCGTCCTTCCAGGAGACCTCGGCGTACTCGTCGTGGAACACGGTCTTCAGGCGCTCGTCGTCGCCCTTGAGGCGCGCCTGCAGATCCTGCATGTAGATGCACTCGTCGATCAGCCCCGCCTCCTGCGCCTCGGTCGGAGTGAACTCGGCGTAGGCCATCAGCTCCAGCAGCTTCTCCTCGGGCAGGCCGCGCTCGGTGCTCAGGGATGCCATGACCCGGTCCCACACGTCGTCCAGGATCCACTGGCGGTTCTCCCGCGCCGCATCGGACATGCCCTTGTCCATGATGATCTCCGCGGCGGCCTTGTAGTCCTTGATCTTGTGCAGGTGGGGAATGATCCCCAGCTTGTCCAGCACGCCCCGCATGTAGACCATCTGCAGGTTGGCGCCCTTGAAGGTGATGTAGCCGCCGGTGGGCATCATCACCCGGTCGCAGCCGGCCGCCAGGTAGAGCGAGCGCATGTCCAGGGCGTCGGCCCAGGCGTGGACGGGCTTGCCCGCGGCCTGGACCTTGTCCACCGCAAGCCTCAACTCCTCGAGCTTGGCCCAGCCGGCGTTGTTGCTGCTGCTGATCTGGAAGATCACCCCGTCGATGCGGTCGTCGATCGCGGCCTTGCCCAGGTTGTCCAGCAGGTCCTGAAGGGTGAGGGCTCCCCCGCCGGTGACCATCGCCAGGGGTCCGCCCGGAGGATCGAACTCGTGCACCTCGCCGTAAAGATCGAGACAGAGCCAGGATCCCTTTTCGATCTTGCCGCCCTGGGTGGACTTGAGCCAGAAGCCGCCGGCCACCAGGGCCGCAAGGATCAGGATGGTGCAGACGGTCAGGGCGACCGAGCGTACGAGGCTATGGAAGAAGCTGGGGTGGGACATGGGATTCCTCCGGTTTGGTGGGAGCGGTTGGCGGATGACGCCTTCACTCAACGCAGCCGCAGGGAGTCGGGTTGCACGGGGTGAGAGTACGCGGCGGCCAGGCGATCCTCAAGCCGGAACTCCGGCCAGGGCCCGGCCGGCCAGCCAGCCCGTGGTCCAGCAGGACTGGAAGTTGAACCCCCCGGTGACCCCGTCGATGTCGAGCACCTCGCCCGCGAAGTGCAGGCCCGGCGTGATGCGGCTCTCCATGGTCTTCAGGTCGACCTCCTTGAGGGAAACGCCCCCGCAGGTGACGAACTCGTCCTTGAAGGTGGACTGGCCGGTGACCGGGAACTCGGTGGCCTTGAGGGTGCGGACCAGGGCCGTCTTCTGCCTGGGGCCCAGTTCGCCCCAGCGGCGTTCGGCGGGGATGCCCGCCCTTGCGACCAGTCGCTCCCACAGCCGGCGGCTGATCCCGAACAGGCCGAAGGCGTTGACCTGTTTTGACTTGTTGGCCTCCGCCTGGACATTCAAGGCGTCGGTGAGGGCCTCGTCATCCTGGGCCGGGGTCCAGTCGATGGTCAGGGGAAAACGGTATCCCGCCTCATGGAATTTCCGCGCTCCCCACGCCGACAGCTTCAGGACGGCCGGGCCGCTCAGCCCCCAGTGGGTGATGAGCAGGGGGCCCGTTTGCGGGGCGAGCCTGGGGCCTTTGCCCGGTGGGCGGGCGGTGGCCTCGACGTTCTCGACGACGATGCCCGCAAGGTCGTCCAGCAGGGGATCCTTGACCGTGAAGGTGAACAGCGAGGGCACCGGAGCCGTGATGGTGTGGCCGAGGCCCGCGGCCAGGGCGTAGCCGCCCTGCGGTTGGTAGGGACCGGTGTGGCCGGGGGCGGGGGCCTTCCCGCCGGTGGCGATCAACACCTTCGTCAGGGCGATGGTTGCCCCGTCGACCGTCTCCGCCCGAAAACCGCCGCCGTCCCGGCGGATCGCCGCGACCTCCACCCTGGTGCGGATCTGGACTCCGGCGCGGCGGGCCGCCGCCTCCAGGCAGTCGATGACCGTCTGGCTGTCGTTCGACTCCGGGAACAGGCAACCGTCGGGATAGGTGCGCATCTTCACGCCCCGCTCGGCGAACCAGGCCACGGTCTCGGCCGCGCCGAACCGGGTGAACGGCCCGATGAGCTCGCGGTGGCCGCGGGGATAGAACCCGGCCAGGGCGCGGGCGTCGAAGCAGGCGTGAGTCACGTTGCAGCGTCCGCCCCCGCTGATCTTGACCTTGCGCAGGGTCCTCGAGGCCTTCTCGAAAAGGACGACGGGTACGCCGGGAGCGGTTTCCCGGGCGGTGATGGCCGCGAAGTAGCCTGCGGGACCGCCCCCGACGACGCCGATCATGGCGTGCCCCCCGGGGGGCAAGCATCCACACCGCGACCAGTCCTCCACCCCTGGGGGCAGATCCGCCGGATGGACCGGCGCGCGCGGGGTCGCGACAGAACCGGGTCTTCAGGCAGGCAGATCGAAGAGCGCGCGCGCATTGGCGGTGGTGACCTCGGCGACGTGTTCGAGGGTGTCCCCGCGCAGGCCGGCGATCGCCTCGACGACGTCCCGCACATGGTGGGGTTCGGTTTCGTGGGCGGGCACCCCGTCCAGTCCGATGCTCGGAGCATCGGTCTCCAGGACGATCCTGTCCAGCGGCAAGCCCGGGACCGCCTTGCGGACGCGGGCGCGTTCACGGGTCACGGCGCCGCCGAGCCCGAGGTGTAGGCCGGCGGCGATGATGCGCTCGGCCAGCTCGATGCCCCGGGAATAGGCGTGGACCACGCCCCGCAGGCGTCCGCCGTGGAGGGCGACCGCCGCCAGCAGTTCCTCGAAGGCGCCGCGGCAGTGGAGGATGACCGGGAGGTCGAGGTCGGCGGCGAGGTCGAGCTGGGCGGCGAGGACCGGGAGCTGGGTAGGGAGTTCCGCATAACCATCGGTTAGGGAGACCTTGGTATCGAGGCCGATCTCCCCGATGGCCACGATCTTCATCGGAGCGGCGTCGATGGCGGCGGAAAGTTGGTCTTTGATGCCGACACTGGTTTCCGGAAGCTTGTTTCCTGGTTTTTCCTCGAACGCCACCCAGGGATGCAGACCCAGGGCGGGGTGGACCTGGGCGTAGGTGGTTGCCATGGCAACGATCCCCGGCCATGAGGCCCGGTCGTAGGCGGGCAGGATGATCTGCGTCACGCCCCGGGCGGCCGCGCGCTCGAGAACGCCGGCCGGGTCCTCCCCCAGGGGGGGAACGTCGAGGTGGCAGTGAGTGTCGATCAGGGCCATCACTTGAAAACCTCCCAGCTCCCCATCGGAATGTACACCACTTCGCCCTCTCCTGCGACCGTATCCCCGTGGAAACGACCCCATGGACCACCGTCATCCCTGCTTTCCACCCGACCGGCCTAAGCCCTTCCTTGACAAGGAATACCCACCAGCCCGGTCTTGCCTACCCCCGCACCCACAGGGTCCTTTCCCAGGAGTTGACATACCAATGATTGATCGATATAATTTTGGTATTACAAAACTCCCAAGAAAGGCCTCCCCCATGCCCACCGTCACCGTTTCCCCCAAGTTCCAGGTGGTGATCCCCAAGGAAATCCGCGAGCCCCTCCAGCTGCGACCCGGGCAGAAGATCCAGGCCACCCTCATCGACGGCCGCATCGAGCTGGTCCCCGTGCAGCCGGTATCCAGCCTCCGCGGCTTCCTGCCCGGCCTCGATCCCACGGTGCCCCGCGACGAGGACCGCCCATGAACGTGGTGGATTCCTCGGCCTGGCTCGAGTACTTCGCAGGCGGGCCCAACGCCCACCATTTCGCCCCCGCCATCGAGGACACCGACAAGCTCGTGGTCCCCTCCCTCACCCTGTACGAGGTCTTCAGGCGGGTCCTCCAGCAAGCCGACCAGACCAGCGCCCTGCAGGCCGTGGCGGCCATGCAGCAGGGCTCGGTGGTGGACCTCGACGCATCGCTCGCCATCGAGGCCGCCCTGCTCGTGACCGAGTTCCAGCTTCCCCTGTCCGACAGCGTGATCCTGGCCACCGCCCGGCGGCGCCACGCGGTCCTCTGGACCCAGGACCGCCATTTCGAGGGACTGGACGGGGTGGAATTCCGCCGCAGGACCTGAAGCCGGCATATGGTGGCGCCCCGACGGCCGATGGATTAGCCTGATGGACCGCCCAGGCGGGGCAACCTGACCTCAGGCATCCAGGCCGGTGAAGGGGGTGAACCATGACGCCCGAGATCCTGATCGTCACCGTCATCCTGATCGCCGCGCTGGTCCTGCTGATCAGCGAACGGATCTCCATGGACCTGACCGCCCTGGGCATCATGGTCGCCCTGATGCTGACCGGGATCCTCGCCCCCCGGGACGCGGTGGCCGGCTTCGCCAATCCCGCCCCCCTGACCGTGGGCGCCCTCTTCATCGTCACCAAGGGCCTGGTCCGGACCGGCAGCCTGACCACCCTGACCCGGCTGATCTCCCTCCTGACGGGGGGCCGTCCCCTGCGGACCCTTGCGGTCACCCTGGTCCTGACCGGCGTCCTGTCCGCCTTCCTCAACAACACGCCCGTGGTCGTGATGATGCTGTCGGTGGTCCTGGTGCTCGCGGGTCAACACAAGCTGTCGGCGGCCCGGCTGCTGATGCCCATCTCATTCGCCTCGATCCTCGCCGGCACGACCACCCTGATCGGCACCTCGACCAACATCATCGTCAGCGATCTGGCAGCCTCGGCGGGCCTGGCTCCCCTGAGCATGTTCGAACTGACCCGGGTGGGGGGGCCCTTGGCCCTGGCGGGCGGTCTGCTGCTGGTCCTGCTGTCGGACCGGTTTCTGCCGCGGACCCGCACCCCCGTCCTGCACGACGATCCCGGATCGCGCCACCGGTATCTCGCCGAGCTGACCATTCCTCCCGGCAGCGGGCTGGTCGGCGAGGAGGTCGTCGCGGCCCTCGGCCGGAACCATCCCGACGTGGAGATCCACGAGGTCATCCAGGGCCCTCGGATCTGCTACCCGGAGACGGAGGTTTGCAGCCTGGCCGGCGGGGACGTCATCCTTTTGACCGCCACCGCGGCCGATCTGACGGCCATACTCGGAAGCGCCAAGGCCGAGCTGCCCCTGGTCTCCGGCAAGACCATGGCCAACCCCACGGATCCCGATTCCCGGATCGTCGAGGTCGTCGTCCCCCCCGACTCCCACCTGCTGGGCCGGCGGATCGCCGACACCTACCTGGGAGCCGCCGAGGACCTCGTGGTGATCGGCGCCCAGCGCCACCGGGTCCACTACCTCGAAGGCAAGATGGCCCATCTGCGCCTGAAGGTGGGCGACATCCTGCTGGTCCAGTGCGGGACCCACCGGCTGCAGAGGCTGCGCACGGAATCCGACCTGATCCTGCTGGAGGACACGGTGCCGAAGGTGGCCAACCGGCCCAAGGTCCCCCTGGCCCTGGCGATCTTCATCACCATGGTCGCAGCTGCCGCCTCGGGGACGGTCGACATCCTGGCGGCATCCCTTGCCGCCGCCTTCCTGATGGTGCTCACCGGATGCCTGCGCCTGCACGAGGCCTACGAGGCGGTCGAGGTGCCCGTCCTGGTCCTGATCATCGGCACCATCGCCCTGGGGGCCGCGCTCACCAGCACCGGGGCGGCCGACCTTTACGCCCGCGGGTTCCTGTCGCTCTTCTCTGCGGGGGGCCCCCACGCCGTGCTGGCCGGGATGGTCATCCTGACCAGCCTGCTTTCCCACGTGCTGTCGAACAACTCGACCGCGGTGCTGTTGATGCCCGTCGCTCTGGCCACCGCTTCCGCCCTCGGGGTGGACCCGCGCCCGTTCGTCGTCGGCATCTGCTTCGGCGCCTCGGCCTGCTTCGCCACTCCCATCGGCTACCAGACGAACCTGCTGGTCTTCGGTCCGGGAGGCTACCGCTTCGGCGACTTCCTGCGCCTGGGGATGGTCCTGAACGTGGTGGTCTGGATCGGCGCGCCCCTGCTGATCCCCCGCTTCTGGACCTTCTGATCGAGCTTCGCCCTTGTCTCGAACCCCTCCGATCTGATACAAATCCAGGCGATCCCCCCTGACACCTCGAGATCGGAGAACCGCATGAGATCCGCCTTCCTGACCGTCCTGCTCATTCTCGCCCTGGCGATCCCCCTTCAGGGCTCCGCCGCCCCGCAGACCCTCCTGCTGCGCCAGCCGGACATCTCGGCCGAAAACCTGGCCTTCGTCTACGCGGGCGACATCTGGGTGGCCCAACGGGACGGTTCCCTGCCCTACCGCCTGACCACGAGCCCCGCGGATGAGAATTCTCCCAGGTTCTCGCCCGACGGCGCGCTCATCGCCTTCTGCGCCTCCTACGAGGGCAACCAGGACGTCTACGTCATCCCCGTCGAGGGCGGCCAGCCCCGGCGGCTGACCTGGCATCCCGGGCAGGACTCCCCCACGGGGTGGACGGCCGACGGCAAGGCCGTCGCCTTCGTGTCCTCCCGCGAGACGGATCACGGCCGGTCCGCCCAGCTTTACCACGCCTCGCTCGACGGCGGGCTGCCCGTCAAGCAGATGGAGGCCCGGATCGTCAGCGGGGCCTACGACGACGCCGGTTCCCGCCTGGCCTACATCGCCTACGGATCCGGGTACAACGGGCTGTTCGGCGGCGGTTCGGGATGGAAGGGCTACCGGGGCGGCACCACTCCCGAGATCATGATCATGGATCTGGAGGCCGGAGCGGTGACCACCATCCCCGGCGCCGGGACGACCAACTTCAATCCCGTCTGGCTGGGCGACCGGCTCTTCTTCCTCTCCGACCGCGACGACGAGATCTTCAACCTCTTCCGGTACGACCAGGCCGGCGGGACCGTGACCCGCATCACCGACGAGAAGGTCTGGGACGTCCGGGCCGCCGGCGGCCACGGGGACGTCGTCGTCTACGAGAGCGGGGGCCGCCTCAAGAGCCTCGACACCACGACCGGCGCCGTCACCGAGATCAGGGTCAGCATCAATCCCGACCTGCCCCAGCTCAGGCCCCAGTGGAAGGACGCGAGCCGCACCGTCCAGACCACCGGCATCTCGCCCACCGGCAAGCGGGTCATCGTCACCGCCCGGGGCGAAGTCTTCACCGTGCCCGTCGAGGACGGCTCCACGCGGAACCTCACCCGCACCGGAACCCGCCGCGAGTACTCCGCCCTGTGGTCCCCCGGCGGGGATCAGGTGGCCTACATCGCCGATGGTCCCGAGGGCCAGAGCCTGGTGATCGAGGACCAGACCGGCATGGACGAGGCCCGCACCTTCGAACTCGGACCCTACTTCTACCAGCTGCAGGGCTGGAGCAAGGGCGAATCCGGACGCATCGTCTTCACCGACAACCACCTTTCCCTCTACGCCATCGAGCTGGACGGGGGCGGCATCGACAAGATCGCCACCGGCTCCCGGCGGGAGGAGATCGACACCGCCCTGTCCCCCGACGGACGCTGGCTCGCCTTCACCCAGGAACGGCCGAACTTCCAGCGCGACCTGATGCTCCACGAATTCGCGACCGGCAGGACCGTCCAGATCACCGACGGCGCCGCCGACGTCGCGGCCCCGGCCTTCAGCCTCGACGGCAAGTATCTCTTCTTCGCCGCCTCCACCAATTCCGGGCCCCTTCAGGTGGGCCTGAACATGACCAGCCAGGAGCGCCCCTACCGCGCCGGCCTGTACGCCGCCATCCTGGCCGCCGACGGCGACTCGCCCCTGCTGCCGAAGTCCGGGGACGAGAACGAGAAGGACGGGGATTCCCCCGAGGGCAAGGACAAGGACAAGAAGGGGGGCGACGACGAGGACGACGGCGACAAGTCCGACGAGACCCGCATCGACCTCGAGGGGATCGCCTCGCGGATCGTGGCCCTGCCCGTCGCCGAGCGGAACTACCGCAACCTGGCCGCGGGGAAGGACGGGGCCCTCTACTACGTCCAGGCCGTCCAGCCCGGGGCCTCCAACGAGCCCCCGGGCGAGCGGGCCTCGGACGAGAACGCCCTGGTGCGCTTCGATTTCGAGGACAAGGAAGCCGAGTCCCTGATGACCGGCGTGAACGGCTTCTCGATCAGCGCCGACGGCAAGCACCTGCTCATCGGGAAGGGCCGCGGCTACGAGGTCGCGGAGACGGGCAAGAAGCTGGACGCCAAGCACCTTGACCTGAGCGGCCTGAAGGTCATGGTGGATCCCCGCGAGGAATGGCGCCTGATCTTCGACGAGACCTGGCGCATGGAAAAGGAGTTCTTCTACGATCCGGACATGCACGGCCTCGACTGGAAGGCCGTCCGTGACCGCTACCTCCCCCTGCTGGATCACGTCGGCCGCCGCGAGGATCTCAACGCGGTGATGGTCGAGATGATCGCCGAGATGCAGGTCGGCCACAACCGGGTCGGCGGCGGCGACCTCCATGGCGAGGACGGCACGAACACCGGCCTGCTGGGCGCCAACTTCACCCTCGAAGACGGACGCTACAAGCTCGCCCGCGTCTACACGGGCGAGACCTGGAACCCCTTCGTGACCGCACCCCTGGCCACCCCGGGCAACGAGGCCCGCGAAGGCGAGTACCTCCTGGCGGTCAACGGCCGGGACCTCACCGCCGCGGACAACGTCTTCGAGTATCTCCAGGGGACAGCCGGCACGCAGGTGACCCTGCGCGTCGGTCCCCGGGCCGACGGCCGGGACGCCCGCGACATCACGGTCGAACCCGTGACCAGCGAGCGGGAAATGCGGCTGTGGCGCTGGATCGAGGCCAACCGCCGCCGCATCGACGAGGCCACGGGCGGCCGGGTGGGCTACATCTACCTGCCCAACACCGCAGGCGCAGGCTACACCTTCTTCAACCGGATGTTCTTCGCCCAGCTCGACAAGGAAGCGTTGATCATCGACGAGCGGTCCAACGCCGGCGGCCAGGCCGCCAACTACATCATCGAGGTCCTCGGCCGCGCCCACCTGTCGGGCTGGAAGGACCGCGACGGGCTGGTATACAACACCCCCGCGGGCGCCATGCACGGACCCAAGGTGATGCTCATCGACCAGGACGCCGGCTCCGGCGGCGACTACCTGCCCTACGCCTTCAGGCAGATGGGCATCGGCAAGCTGATCGGCACGCGGACCTGGGGCGGTCTCATCGGGATCTCCGCCAATCCCCGCCTCACCGACGGCGGCTTCCTGTCCGTGCCCTTCTTCCGGTTCTACGACGCCGACCACGAGTGGACGGTCGAGAACGAGGGCGTGGCCCCGGACCTGCACGTCCCACTCGATCCCGTCGCGACCAACGAGGGCCGCGACAGCCAGCTCGAGGCGGCCATCGCCGAGGTCACGGCCCAGCTCCGCGGCTTCGAGAACCAGGTGCCCACCGAGGCGCCGCCCTACCCCACCGAACTGGGGAAATAGCGGGGGCTCCCGCGGTCTTCGTTCAGCCGGGCCGGGCTTCCAGGAGCCCGGCCTGCGTCTTTCCGTCGGTCGGGATCGGGCCTCGAACGACCGTCAAGATCGTCGTTGACGTCAAGCACGGTCGTGCTATTTTCCATCCGAGGTCCCATTCGCCGACGATCCGCCGGAAAGGTCGCCGCCATGTCCAAGGGGGAAACGACCCGGAACGCCATCCTCGACCAGGCTCTGGACCTGGCCAGCGATGTCGGGCTCGAGGGCCTGACCATCGGCGTGCTCGCCGCCCGGGTCGGCATGTCCAAGAGCGGCCTCTACGCCCACTTCTCCGCCAAGGAGAACCTCCAGTGCGAGGTGCTGGACGCCGCCGCCGAACGCTTCGCCAGGGTGGTCGTCGCCCGGGCGTTCGCCGAGCCCCCGGGATTGCCCCAGCTGACCATAATGTTCGACCGCTGGCTGCACTGGAACACCGCCGAGTTTCCCGGCGGGTGCCTTTTTTCCGCGGCTGCAGGGGAGTTCGACGACCGGCCGGGCGCGGTGCGCGACCGCGTCGCCCGTCACGTCGACGCCCTGCTCACGGTGATCTCGAGCGCCGCCCGCTTCGCCCGGGACGAGGGGCTGTTCCGTGACGATCTGGACCCCGAACAGTTCGCCTTCGAGTACTGGGGACTGCTCCAGGCCCATCACCTGTACGCCCGGTTGCTCGGCGCCGAGGACGCGGACCGGCGGGCCCGGGCGGCCCACGCGGGCCTCATCGAGAGCGCCAGGGACCGCCGGTCCCCCGGGGGGCGGATCCGCGGCCCCGGATCCCGGCGAAACCCTCACCGATAATTTAGAACGTTCGTTCTTTTTTCTTGCCGAGAGGCTCCACACATTCTGGGCCATGACACTGCTGTCCAAGATCAATCGGTTTCCCTTTGTCCCGCCTCTGAACCCGCCCCGATCGCCCGTTTGGAACGGGTCGTTCACCCATTCCCCCAAATCCCGGTAGCGAACGTGTGGTCGGAACCCTGAAACGGAGTGTCTCGATCAAGTGAAGGTTTTCAACCAGGATCACCTGCGCCGCAGCCTGACGGAGAACCCCCGGCTGCCGGCGCCCGGTAAGGAGGATCGATCCACCCAGGAACTCCAAAACAGCACTGAAAACCGGGATTGAAGGCTGTTTTCGGGGATGTAGGTCCCCCGGGGGGGGGCGATTTTGGATACCATTATCAGAAAACAGGGGGGCGACCGAGCCTAGATAACGCCCTTTTCGGCGCAGATGGGGTTTTGACTTGGGACACCTCAATCTGAAAACCTTTTTGGGACAGGTCTGTGGGCCATGATGCTCCCGCCCGGGCCTCCGGATGGGCTGCAGCCCCCTCCCGCCGCGGACTCCCTTTTCATTCCGGGATCAGGAACGTTCACCCGGTAACCTGTCCGGGCAGGAACCGGGAGGAGACCCGCATGGACGACGAGGAACGCCGCTGGCTGCACACCCTGTACCCCGAGCTGTCGGTGGGAGAACCGCTCCCTGCCGGATCCCTGGGCGCGATCAAGCTCCATTTCGCGTCGGAGTTCGCGCGCTGGAAGATCCACCTGCCCGAGGACGCCGTGGCCATCCGCCGGCCCGGCCGCATCCTGCAGGCCGGCTGGGCCATCTGGTACCTGTTCGGCAAGGACGAGAAGGGGGAGTATCTGGACTACTACAGCGCCCACCGCATGACCGGCGACGAGCACGTGCGCGTCTACGAGGACGGATCGGTCCTCGCGCTCGACGCCCTCGTGTCCATGCGGCTGTGCTCGCAGGATCCCGCCGAGGACGCCCGCCTCGAGGCCGAGCACCTCGCCGAAAATCGTCGCATCGCCGCCATGCTCGAAGCCAAGGGATTCGGGATCACCGGGGATGAACCGGGCGGCGTGCGGATCAACCGGCGCCTGAACCTCAGCGACGAGGAGTGACCCCCCGGGGGCCCCTTGGCCCCTCAGATCCGGGTGACCTTCATCCCCTCCGCGATCGATCCCCCAGGATCGACCTTCGCAAGGAGACGATCACCCCGGCGCCCTGCGATGACCAGCTCGAAGATGCCCAGGATGGTGAAGTACAGCACGCCCGCCGCGATGGCGATCTCCGGGCGCTGTTCCCACTCGCCGCCTCCCCGTCCGGGGTACACCGCGTCCAGGATCGAGGGATCCAGGCCGCCCTTCGGCAAGGGGATGAACAGGGTCAGGAACACCGATCCGAGGTAGGCCACCACCCCCACTCCCGACCGCACCAGCAGCATGACCTTGCCCTCCTGCGAGGCCGCCATGACGGTCATGAACCTGCCGGCCATCAGGACCCCGTAGATCTTCATGACCGCCCACGACCCCACCGCAACCGAGAAGCCCAGGGCGAAAAGACCGTACATCACGACCAGCCCCAGGAAGATGAGGGCCTTGCGAACCACGGGAACGTCTCCCACGGCAAGCGCGCCCATGAATCCGCCCGAATGCAGGACCAGGAACTCCAGGACCATGATCCCCACGGCCATGGGAACCCAGGCCCCGTCATCCACGGACATCGGGTCCACCCATACCCTCACCAGCGTGACCACCAGCAGGAAGGAAGGGGCGGCCGAAGCCAGGCAGGCCAGCCGGGACCAGGTCGTGCGAAGACCGGGCCAGGGGGGTGTCGCCGAAACGGAGGGCATGGGGTGACTCCGGGATCAGGGGTGGAATCCGCGCTCGTCCCGGCATTGAAGCATCCAGGCCTCCGGTCGCGCAAGATCCGGCTCGGGACTCCACGGAACCGGCCGCCGCACCCGCAGGTCCGGCGGCCGGAATCATGGCATCGCTGCAGTTACTTGACGAGGGTCATGCGCCGCACCGACTCGAAATCGTCCGCCCGCATGCGGTAGAAGTAGACGCCGCCGGCCGCGGGCCGGCCGGCCTGGTCGTCGCCGCGCCAGACGGCCTCGTGGCGCCCGGCTTCCATCCGGACGCCGTCCAGCAGGATGCGCACCAGCTTGCCGCGCATGTCGTAGACTTCGAGCCGGACCGCCGCGGTGCGGGGCAGATCGAAGGCCAGGGTCGTCATGGGGTTGAAGGGATTGGGCGCAGCGCCCGACAGGGCGAAGGCCGCCGGGGCCCGGTCACCGTCCTGCTTGGCGGGGTCGCCGAGCAGATCCATCCCCTTCAGGTCCCAGCCGGAGACCGGGGCGCCGGCCGACTTGGCCGCCAGCTTCATGAATTCGAACCCGTCGGCGTCGATGACCTGGGCCTGGGAATACCCCACGCCCACCTGATAGGTGTAGTCGCCCGCCGGTGCAGCCGCGGGGACCGCCTGGATCAGGCCCGTCCGGCCGACCGTCCCGCCGGCCGGGAAGAGCTGGTTGTCCAGGCGGGTCAGGAGCATGACCGTCCCGTCCGGCAGGACCGCCTGCACCCCCACGCTGGCGGTGATGTCCGCTGCGGTGGTGTTGGCGATCGACACATCGTAGGTGAACGTCCCCCCCGTGGCCGGGATGGTGACCGGCGCGCCCTGCGGAGTCACCGTGACAACCAGATCGGTCGAGCCGGTGAGGTCCAGGTGGGCGGGGATCACGACCTGCGGGTTGCCTGCATCGTTGCTGAAGACGACGATCTCGGCGTCGTAGGCCGGAGCTTCGAGGTCCGCAGCCGAGAACGAGGCCACCAGGTCCAGGGATTCGCCCGCGGCGAGGCTGCCCGCAGCCGGGCTGACCGTGATCCACTGGGGAACGGCCTGGATCTTGATCGCCAGGCCGTCGTGGACGTAGGCCGTGTTGAAGGCGACCTGCAGGCCGTCCGTCCCGTCGGCGTTCTGGATCCCCACGGTGCAGCCGTCCGAGGGCGTCCCCATGGTCAGGTACTGGAAGACGATCTTGCCGCTGGGATACAGCAGGACCTGGAAGGTGTAGGGGCCGCCGCTGCCGTAATGGGGCACGGCGTCGTACTGGACGATCATCCGGCCGCCGTCGTCGTGGGCCAGGATCCTGGCGCCGGTCACGGTCAGGTCGTCCCAGAAGGGGGCGATGAGGTTGCCCGGGGCCCCCGCGTTGGGGATGGCCTGGTTGGCGTAGGCCGTCGACGAGCTGGTGAAGCTCAGCCAGCCGTTGCTGCACACCCTGAACTGGTCGAAGACGTTCCCGTAGAAGGGGAAGTCGAAGCCCAGGGGGAAGGGGCCGGCGTTGACGTCGTCGCCGGAGGTGATCAACGGGGTGCCCACGGCCGAGATGTCCACCCAGTCGAAGACGGGGCCGCCGGGTTCGTCGCTGTCGGTCCAGCGGTAGCCGAACAGGTCCGGTCCGCCCGAACCGGTGATCACGGCCTGGCCCCGGCGGGCGTCCTTCTGACCCTTGGCCAGGTAGACGAAGTCGTGGACGACCGGCGCGGCCGACTTGTCCAGCAGCAGGGGGTCGGGGATGGCGAAATCGAGGACGCCCTCGCCGGTGTTGGTGATGGTGAGGGTCTGCTGCGAGCTTCCGCCGAAAGGCAGGGTCTCGCTCAATGCGCCCGGGGAGACGGCGATGGCCGGGGGGCCGAGGGTCTCGACCATGGCCAGGTTCGAGATCGGCCCTGGGTTGCCGTAGTCGTCCACCGCGCGGACCGCCACGTAATAGGTGCTGCTGAAGGCCAGACCGCCCAGGCGGAAGGACTCCGCGCCGCCGGCCGGCTGGGGGGCAGGCTCACCGTCCACCGGCAGGGCCTGGTCCCAGGGCACCACCGAGGAGGAGTAGCGCATCTCGTAGGACGCGGCCGTGCCCGCGTCGCCGTCGTCGCCGGTGGCGGTCCAGGTCAGTTCGACCCAGCTGCTCCCCTGCGCCCCGGCCGCCAGGTCGGTGATCGCCCCGGGAGCCGTGGTGTCGGGATCGGAGATGGCCATGTGCAGGTTCAGCCGCCCGCCGGTGAGGCACCGGTTCTGGAGCTGCGGCAGCACGTCCACCGAACTGTAGATGATGTTGATGGCGTCCTCCACGCCCAGGTTGGGGAACCGCCCCTTCAGCATGGCGAAGGCTCCGGCCACGTGCGGGGTGGCCATGGAGGTGCCCGAGTAGACGGAGTAGGTGTTGCCCGGGGTGGTGCTGAGGATCTCGACGCCGGGAGCGGCCAGGTCGACCGAGGTCGCCCCGTAGTTGGAGAAGGAAGCCAGCTGGTCGTCGTGGTCGGTGGCCGCCACCGAGACCACGTTGGGCACGTCGTAGCCCTGGGGATAGTAGAGGCTGATGTCGGTGTTGCTGCCGTTGTTGCCGGCCGCTGCCACGAAGATGATGCCTTGGGCGTAGGCTTCCTGGATGGCCAGTTCGAGGGCCGACGAGTAGCCGCCGCCGCCCCAGCTGTTGCTCATGACGTCGGCGCCCATCTGAGTCGCGTACTGGATGCAGGAGATCGCGTCCGCCGTCGAACCGGACCCGAACGACGACAGGAACTTCAGGGCCATGATCGATACGGTCCAGTTGACGCCGGCCACGCCGACGCCGTTGTCGCCGACCCCGCCGATGGTCCCGGAGCAGTGGGTCCCGTGGCCGTTGTCGTCCATGGGATTGGCGTCGCCGTTGATGTAGTCGTAGCCGACGATGTCGTCCACCCAGCCGTTGCCGTCGTCGTCGATGCCGTTGCCGACGATCTCGCCCTGGTTGATCCACATGTTGGCCGTCAGGTCGGGATGGTTGTAGTCCACGCCCGTGTCGATCACGGCCACGATCACGTCGCTCGAGCCCGTGAAGGTCGCCCAGGCCTCGACCGCGCTGATGTCCGCCCCCGGCGTTCCCCCGGTCTGTCCGGTGTTCTGCAGGCCGTAGAGCTCGGGGAAGCGCGGATCGTTCGGAACGGTGACCATGGTGAGTTCGTAATTCGGTTCGATGAAATCGAGGGCGGGATGCCCGGCGAATCGGCCGACCGCCTCCTCGACGGTGACCCCTTCCAACCGGACGAGCTCGACGCCCAGACCCTGGAAGGTGCGGGCGACCGATCCGCCCAGTTCGCCCATGACCTGGGACCGGGAAACCGCAGCGGTCCCGGGCTTGAACTTGAGCAGGACTTCTCCGCCCTTGTACGGATGATCGATCGCCTGGGCGGAGGCGATCGAGGCGAAGGCCACCAGGACCAGGGATAGGGCAACGAGACGACGGGCCAGGACGTGCATGGCGGACCTCCGATATGGTCGAATGAAAGGGCGTTGGGCGAAGGTGAACGGGTCGGGGAGACCGTACCACGGCCCACGACCATTCGTCAAAAGAAAACCCATGAACTTGATGTTTAAAATTCGTAGATTTTCGATCTGAAATTTTTTGATAAAAAATAATGACCATATTTCCAATTGACCCTCCGAAACCTATGCGCTAGCCTTCCAGCGGCCGATCGGGGGGGTCTTTCTTTTTCAAATCCATCCCGGAGTATTTCATGCGCCTAGGAATCGTCGTCACCGAATTCCCCAAGACCACCGAGACCTTCATTCTCCGTGACATCATGGAATTCTCCCGCAACGGGCACGAACTGCGGGTCTATCACATGTCGCCGTTCCGCAAGAAGGAGGTGCTGCACGAGTTCGCCCGGCCCATCCTCCAGTGGACCCGTCCCTTCCCCTTCCTGCTCGGTCGCAAGCCCTTCGGCGCCCTGATGCGGGCGGTGTTCCTGCACCCGGTGAAGTTCTTCACCATCCTGGGGCAGATCCTGTGGGGGTTCCGGTCCAGCCCCGTCTACCTGGCCAAGTCCATCGCCTTCCTGCCCAAGTTCCTGGCCTGCGCCGAGGACCTGAAGGAATGGGGAGCCGAGCACGTCCACGGGGAGTTCGCCACCCACCCCGGGACCTGCTGCTGGATCGCCGGTCGCATGACCGGCTTGCCCTACAGCGTCAGCTGCCGTGCCCACGACATCTTCATCACGCAGGCCATGCTGGACCGGAAGCTGGGTGAGGCGGCCTTCATCCGCACCATCAGCGAGTACAACGTGAAGTTCCTGAAGGAGCGCGTGCCGGCCCTGGCCGGGCGGGACATGGCGGTCATCCACTCCAGCCTGCACATCGAACGCATCGTCCCTGAGGCCTATCCCCCCGCAGGACCGTTCACGGTCCTCTATGTCGGGTCGCTGGAATTCCGGAAGGGCATCAACTTCCTGCTGGAGGCGCTGCACGAGGCCGGGCCCGACCTGGGCGACTGGCGGGCCGTCATCCTGGGTGAAGGCCCGGAGCGGGCGAAGCTGGCGACCATGGCCGCCAGGTTGGGGCTGGCCGACCGCGTCGGCTTCATCGGAGCCCAGTCCCACGAGTCGGTCGCCCGCCACTACGCGGGCGCCCACGTGGTGGTCACGCCCAGCATCGTCGGCCCCGGCGGCCGCACCGAGGGCATCCCCAACGTGGTCATCGAGACCCTGGCCCATGAACGTCCCAGCATCACCACCCGGGTCTCGGGAATCCCCGAACTGGTCGAAAACGGGGTCACCGGGTATCTTGTCGAGCCCGAGGACCCGGGCGCCATCGCCGCGGCCCTGCGCGACATCCACCGCGATCCCGCCGCCGCCCACGCCCTGGCCCGCAACGGCCGCCGCCGGGTGGAGGCCGAGTTCGACATCGTCAAGAACGCCAAGAGGCAGCTGGAGCTCTTCGCCGCGCACAGCACGAACCGTCAAGGGTGATGCATGGTCTTTCCGGTCGTTTTCTGGTTGTGCCTGGCGGTGGGTTTCTACTGCTACGCGGGGTATCCCCTGCTCCTGGCCGCCATCGCCGCGATGAAGCGGCCAGGCCGGGAACCCGGGGACGCGGGCACCGCCCCCACCGTCACCCTGCTCATCTCCGCCCTGAACGAAGAGGACGTCATCGCAGGCAAGCTGGAGAACAGCCTGCAGCTGGCCGTCCCCGGCCCCTTCCTGCAGATCCTGGTCGCCGCCGACGGTTCCGACGACCGCACGGCCGCCATCGTCGAGTCCTTCGCCGACAGGGGGATCGAGCTCTCCCACCACCCCGAGCGCCGGGGCAAGATGGCCGCCATCAACCGGGCCATGCCGCAGGTCCGGGGCGAGATCGTGGTCTTCTCCGACGCCAACAACATGTTCGAGCCCGACGCCCTGGTGGAACTGGTGAAGCCGTTCGCCGATGCGACCGTCGGCGCCGTCACCGGGTCCAAGCGGATCATCGTCGGGGACGGACCTCTGGGCGAGTCGGAAGGACTCTACTGGCGGTACGAGGCCGCCATCATGAAGAACGAGACCCGGCTGGGATCGTGCACCGCCGCCATAGGCGAGATGCTGGCCCTGCGCCGCGATCTCTACGAAGCGCCGCCCGACAGGATCATCAACGACGACTTCTTCATGATCATGCGGATGCTCCGGCGGGGCCACCGGGTCGTCCACGTCCACTCGGCCCGGTCCTACGAACGGGTGTCGGCCTCGGCCCAGGCCGAGATCGCCCGGCGCATCCGGATGGCGGCCGGACGCTACCAGGCCCTGAGCCTGACGGCCCACCTGCTCTCCTGGAAACAGCCGCTGATCGCCTGGCAGGTGATCTCCCACAAGTTCCTGCGCCTGTTCATTCCCTTCGCCATGCTGGGCGCCCTGGTTTCGGTCGTGGCCGCCGCCGTCTTTCCCCAGGTTCGGGGAGCATCCCCCTTCTGGGGTTTGAATCCCCCCTGGCTCTGGGCCTTCCTGATCCTGCACCTGGGATTCTACGGGGCCGCCCTGCTGGGGCGGGTCCTGCCCGGGAAGGGCAAGCTGGGCAAGCTGCTCTACCTGCCCACCTTCCTGGTGAACAGCAACACCGCCATCCTCCTGGGCTTCTTCCGCTTCGCCTCGGGCAAGCAGACCGTGATCTGGGACCGTGTGGAGCGTCAGGCGCCGTGACGCGGCGGAGGAAACGGCATGGCTGAGCGGCCCACACCAATCTTCGTCGTGGGATTGCAGCGGTCCGGCACCACCTGGGTGGCCAACTGCCTCGGCGGCCACCCGGACATCGCCGTGATCGAGGCCGAGGACCATCACGGGATCCACGAGAGCATCTTCTTCTCCCATTTCGCCCGCGCGTACGGCGACCTCGCGGACGACGCGGCCTACGCCCGGTTCCTCGAGGGCTTCCTGACCTGCGACTACTTCCTGCTGTCCGGCGTGGACGCCCAGGAATTCACGGCGGTCCGCCACCGCACCTACGCGGAGGCCTTCAGCTACCTCATGGACCGCGTGGCCCGCGACCGGGGCTGCCGCTTCTGGCTGGAGAAGAGCCCCGACCACACCCCCTTCGTGGCGGACATCCGCCGCGCCTTCCCCGCCGCGCGCTTCGTCTGCGTCGTGAGGGACCCGCGGGGGCTCGTGCGGTCGCGCCTGCACGCCTACGGACGGCGTCCGGCCCGGGGTCTCAAGCGCATGGCCCAGGTGGTCAAGGGCGGGGTCGCGGTCTCCTTCTACCAGAGATTGCTGGCCGATTTCTGCCGGAAGGACGATCTTGCCCTGCTGGTCCGGTACGACGACCTGGTCGCCGGCACCGAGCAGGGACTGCAGGCCATCACCGGATTCATCGGCTGCGGGTTCGACGAAGGGGTTCTCCAGGAGCGGTTCTCGCCCAACACCAGCTTCTCGGGTCCCGGCAAGAGCGCCAGGCCCGGTCTCGGGGAGGTCGACCGTTTCCTGCTCGCCCTGGCGCTGGGTCTGACCGGCCTGGTTCCCCTGGCCCTTCTCAGGCGAATCCAAGCCTGGAAGGCCGGCCGCACCGGCGTGCGCTGGCCCGACTGGTGCTGGAAGCGGCGGGACGGATTCACCCCCGACCGAGAGCGGAGTCGATGACGGCGAGAAAATCCCAGCGCAAGAACGTGATCGCCATCCTGGGGGTGGCCCTCACCAGGAGCATGGGCATGATCCTGGCCATGGGCGTCTCGGCCCTGATGGCCAATCGATTCGGCGCCGGCCTGACCACCGACGGATTCTTCTTCGCCCGCCGTCTGGCCATGGGGTTCTCCGAATCGGCCCAGCGGGTGACCAACACGGTCCTGATCCCCGGCCTGGCCGCCAAGCTGAACGATCACGACACCTCCCAGGCACCGCAGGCCTGGAGGCGGTACCTGGGTCGGGTCCTTCTGTTCGGCCTGCCGGCCACCGCCCTGGCGGCGGTTCTGGCTCCGCAGATCGTGAGCGTCGCCGGGCCCGGGTTCACACCCGAGGGCGCCGAACTGGCCTCCCACCTGCTGCGGATCCTCCTGTTCATCATCCCCTTGACCATCTTCAAGGCCGTCAGCGGCAGCCTGCTCAACGCCGGCCGCGTCTTCGCGGCCCCGGCCACCCTGGCCCTGCTCTCGCGCTTCCTGGTGGTCATCGCCCTGCTGTTCTTCGTGCCGCCCTGGAACGTCGACCACCTGGCGTGGACCATGCTCACGGGTGCGGCCATCGCGGCCATCATCCTGACGGCCATCGCCCGCGACAAGCTGCCGCTGATGCTGGCCGCCGAGAAGAAGATCGAGACCGAGGTCAAGGGCGAGCCGGCCCGCCTGTTCTGGCCGGGCTTCCTCATCTTCTTCACCAGCCAGGCCTTCATTTGGCTCGAGTTCGGATTCGCCTCCACCCTGGGCAGCGGCGCCATCTCGGAGATGGAGTACGGGTATCGCATCCTGGCCATCCTGCCGGGGGTCGTCTCGGCCAGCATGACCACCGTCATGTACACCGAGTTCTCCCACCTGGCGGCCCAGGGCCGGAAGCAGGAGATGTACCGGTCCCTGGCCCAGGTCACCCGCGGCGGGTTGTTCTTCATCACCCCGCTGATCGCGTTCCTGGCCTTCCAGGGGGAGAACATCGCCGGCGTCCTGCTCAACCACGGCGCGTTCCAGGATTCCTCGACCGGAGTCATCGGGGACGTGATGATGATGATGGCCTTCTCGGCGGTGGGCCTTTACTTCTCCCGGATCTACGTGTTCGGGCTCTACGCCGACGAATCGGCGCCCGTCCTGCGCATGGTCCTGATCATCGTGGGGGTCACCCTGGCCACCCGGCTGCTCTTCATCAACCTGCTGATCGGGCCCATGGGCGTGGCAGGCATCGCCCTGGCCCGCAGCATCTCGACCCTTTGCCGCGTCCTGACCGTCTACCTGCTGCTCTACCTGCACTGGGGGAAGTTCATCCAGCGCCGGGACCTGGCGGCCATGGCCGGCATCCTGCTGTTCTCCGCGGCGGCCATGGGATCGACCGCCCTGCTGGACGGCTGGCTGGGATTCACTCCGGACAAGAGCTTCATCGTCCGGCTGATCGGGCTCGGCGTGGTCGGGGTCGTGGGATTCGTCCTCTACTTCGGGCTCGCGTACGCCTTCCGGCTCCCGGAAATCAAGCAGGTCCGCCGGTTCCTCCGCAGGAAGGTCCCCGGCCTGGGCTGACCGGCCCGGTCATTTCTCCTGCTCGCCGGGAGGGTCCTGGACCGCCGGTTCGTTCACCGGCGGGTCGCCTGGCCCGAAATCGCCCGCCGGCAGCTTGTCGCTGATGATCACCGGCAGGGAGGTCAGAGCGACGACCCCGTCGTCGGGGACCCGCTCGAAGACGAAGGCGCCTCGAGCTGCATCGACCACCCTCACCAGCAGGTCGGGGTGCTCCAGGGGCGATAGCGCCAGCGCCCCCGAACCTCCCGGAGCCCAGGCGACGGTGATGTCCGGCCGGTCGTGGGACTCGATGAGGTACGTCCCCTCCTCCAGCTTCGCCACCCCCTTCAGGTCGGCCAGGATCGACCCCAGCAGGCAGTAGGCCCAGTAACCGCCCTTGGGCTGGAACTCCTGGTCGAAGAGGGGAACCTGGGAGGTGCCGTAGGTCGTACCCTCCCCCTCCACGAACTCCCGCTCCACCATCCCGAACCAGAGGATGAAACGCACCCCCCTGGCCAGGGCGTCGAGGTTCATGTCCAGGGCCGCCAGGAAGTGGCCCTCGGGGGTGACGCTGTCCACGTAGGCCAGGCTCGGCCCCCCGCATTCGGCCGACACCAGCCCGGCTCCGGGCGCCGCCAGGCGCACGCGTTCGATCCGGTGCTGGTTGAATTCCACCGGGCCGTAGAGGTGCATGTCGGCGACGTCGTACCGGGCCTCGGCCAGCACCCGCTCCCGGACGGCCACGCTTTCCAGGATCGTCGGCGACTGGGCGCGCAGGCTGTCGAGATAGACGATGTCGTCCGGAGTGTAGGCGATCCGGGCGACGTAACTTGCCATGCCGGAGCTGAGGACCATGGCGTCCAGGGCGCCGGCGGGGATGCCCCCGAGGATGACCGTCGCCCCGGGCCAGGCCGCCTTGACGGCGTCGTGGGAAACGTCGAGGGTGGCGATCAGCTGGTCGATGTCCCCGGCCCAGCCCCCGGTGCGGTGATTCTGGGAGGGCCACTCGTTGATGAACTGGTAGTGGTCCACCGGGCGCAGCATCCCCGGGGCGTCTCCGACGCCGTCATGGTCGTACCGTTCGACGCAGGCGGAGACGAACCCCGCCCAGGCGGCCATGTCCGAGGGCACGCGGTTGGGGGAGGTGAACTCCGAGGGCAGGGTGCCCCATCCGGAGTCGGTGGCGAAGGTCAGGAAGGCGTTCGCCCCGGATTCCTGGAGGTGCTGGATCTTGTTGTCCAGTCCCTCCCAGGCGAACTGGCCCCGCACGGGTTCCCGCTCGGCCCAGCTCACCTCCATGCGCACGATCCCCATCCCGCACGCCAGCACCGCCTCGGCGACGGCGGGATCCGGCGCCGGAAAAGCCACCCCGAGTCGCGGATTGGGAACGATGTGGAGATTGCCCAGCAGCAACCGACCATCGACCTGGGCGGATTGCGGCAGCCATTCCAGGTGAATGGTCTTCCGGGGAGGTTCGTCTGCGGGGGTGTCGGCGTCCCCGGAGGGGACCGCGGACCAGACCGCCGTCTCCGGACAGCAGACCAAAAGCAGACTCAAAATCCAGGGTGCAACCCCGGGCAGGCCCTCGAATGGATGACGGTGGTCCATGTTCTCCCCGGTTTGTTCGGTTTCTGCCGTTCAAGCTAGGCGCAATCCCGTAATAGCCAAGGGTGAGCCCTGGAGATTCATTCCGAAAAAGATCCTTCGCTCCGATAAATCGATGGCATCCAACGGGCTGTTCGATGGTGGGCCGGGACCGAAAAAAGCGGGACGGGGATCCGGTCCCCGCCCCGACCCTTTCCGGACAGTCCGCTCAGAACAGGATGGGATGCCCGACGTCGTCCAGGTGCGGCTGCAGCTGGGCTCCGAAGTTCCCGGCCGGCAGCTCCTCGCTGACGATCACCGGCAACGGTCCCAGTTCGATGACGCCGTTCCCCGGGACCACCTCGACGTCGAAGGTCCCGTACTGCGCGTCCACCACCCGCATGAACATGTCGGGATGGATGGTGTCGGGCAGCTGGAGGAGCTGGGTGTCGCTCATCGACCAGGCCACGTAGACGTCCGGCCGGTCGGCCCGTTCGATCCTGAAGATCCCCTCGCGGACCTTGGTGACGGTCTCCATGTCCGACAGCACCGAGGCGAGAAGGTAGTAGGCCCAATAGCCGCCCTTGGGCTGACGGTTCAGGTCGAACAGCTGGAGACGGGAGTTGCCGTAGGTCATGGTGGCCTCGCCCTCGACGTATTCCCGTTCGAGCATCATGTACCACAGGATGAAGTCCACCCCCCTCGAAAGGGCGTGAAGGTTCATCTCCAGGGCGGCCAGGAAGTGGTCCTCGTGGCTGATGTCGGCGTCGTAGGCCAGATTCGGCCCGCCGCACTCGCCCGAGATCATTCCGGCCGACCCGATCAGCGGCTGCAGGCGGTTGATCCGGTACTCGTTGAACTGGACCGGGCCGTACAGGTGCATGTCGACGACGTCGTACCGGGTCTGGGCCAGCACCCGCTCCCGCAACGCGACGCTTTCGATGACCGCGGGATCCTGGGCGGATTGGAGGTCCAGGGTGAACGTGGTGGTCGGGGTCCAGGCCGCGCGGGCGATGTAGTCCGCGATGCCCGCACTGAGGACCATGGAATCCAGGGCGCCCACGGGGATGCCTCCGAGCACCACCTTGGCGCCGGGGAAGGCCCCCTTGACCGCGTCATATGAGGCGTTGAGGGTGGCGATCAGCTGAGCTTCGTCGCCGCACCAGCCGCCGGCCTTGTTGTTCTCCGAGGGCCATTCGTTGATGAACTGGTAGTGGACCACCGGACGTTCGAGACCGGTGAGGTCCCCGACCCCGTCCCCGTCGTAGCGCTCGACGCAGGTCCGTACGAAATCCTCCCAGTCCGCCATGCTTGCCGGAACCCTGTTGGTGGCCGTCAGGGTGGACGGCAGGGTGGCCCATGCCGCGTCCGTGGCGAAGGTCAGGAAGACGTCGATGCCCCGGCCCTGCAGGTGGCGGATCTTGTAGTCCAGCCCTCCCCAATCGAACTGATCCTGGGCGGGTTCCCGTTCGCTCCAGTTGACGTCGATCCGGGCCATGCCCATGCCGCAGGCGGTCATGGCGTCGTAGATCTCCAGGTGGGATCCGGGAAACGCCAACCCCAGGTGGGGGTTGGGCGTGATGATCAGGTCGCTCAGGTAGAGGCCGGTCTCCAGGACCTGGGTCTGGACTCCCCAGTCAAGGCGGACCACCTGAAGAGGGGTGGAATCCCCGGTTCCGGCGTTCTGGGCCCCGGCGGGGAGGGGAAGTACGCCGACCAGGAGCGGAAGGGCACCCAGGAGGACCGCGATTCCTGGCAGGTTGTTCCGGGTTTGATAGCGTCGAGGCATGATTCATCCTTGGTTCAAGGGTGGGAAACGGCAGAACCATGGAAATTTTTGCAAATCATGAGCCATTTTTTCCCCCAAGGGGGGCGGGATCGGGCAGTTTGCCTAAACAGGCGCATCCCAAGCGACTGCGGGCATCCCACGAATCATGACCCTATGGGACTTGAATATCCCTCTCAATGGGACCTGGTGGGACCGGGCAGAAATACGAGGAGGATCGTCCGACGGAGGGATAATTGCACGGGACCTACGGTCGTCGGGCCCCGGATTCGGGCGAGGATGCCGGCCGGCAACGCCGGCGTCCCCGCCCGTCGAATGAGGTGCCAGGCGTGGGAGTCACTTCACCATCACCGCACGGCGGGTGAGGACCTCGCCCCCCGCCCGCAGGCGAAACACGTACGACCCCGCCGCCACCTGATGGCCCCTGTGGTCACGGCCGTCCCAGATGGCCTGGTGCAACCCCGCCGGCAGAACACCGCCCCTTACGAGTTCCCGGATGTGCCGGCCGGCAAGGTCGTAGACATCCAGGTGGACCGCCTCATCCCGGGCCAGTTCGAACCTCAGGGTCGTCCGGGGATTGAAGGGGTTCGGAACAGCAGCCTCCAGCCGGACTGCAGGGGGAACCAACTCGCCGCCCGTGTCATCCCAGCCCGAGAAGTACCAATCGCTCACCGGTTCCCCCTCGGCCCCCATGAAGGATTTCTCGAAGTTGAAGGCAGCCTCGTAGGGATCCCCCGATTCGCGGGGCGTGGCCACACACCGGTAAGTGTAGATGCCACCAGGGGCGGCCGCCGGCACCCGCTGGATCAGGGACAGCCGCCTGACCGTTCCCCGGGCGGGAATGGTCACACCCGTAACGGAGGTGACGGGATAATCAGTTCCGGTGGGCAACATGGCCGTGAGGTCCACATCGATCGTGATCGGCGCGTCGGTCAGGTTGCCGATGGTCACATCGTAGAAGAACCCACCTCCGGTGGAGGGGATCACCACGTAGACGGCATGAGGCTGCATCACCACGGCCAGATCCCTGATCACCGGGATGCGGCCGGCGGGGTCGGACGGCAGCATGGCGAAGGTGGCGTTGAAGTCCTCGCTGGTTTCGTCCCGTCCATCGACTCCGTTGCTGCCGGTGGTGATCTGGCTGCCTTCGGTCGCGTCGGTCCGGATGTAGGATTGTCCGAAAGCCAGCTGGGAGGCGAAAGGAAGCTGGCTGCCGACCGGGGTGTCCGGATCGTAGGTGGAATTCCCGATGGTCACCCCCGTCTTGTCGAAGAAGTAGGTCGTGCTGGTATAGACCGGATCCTTCCAGGTGAAGACGTCGATATCGGTCACCAGGTCATCGCCCTCCCCCCAGTGGTACAGGACGAGACTCTCTCCTCCATTGGTCAAGGCAGGCGTGGACATGGGCCCGATGATGCTGTTGGCCGTTCCGTCGCCCCAGACCGGGAGCATGTCGGGAATTCCGTCGGGCAGGGTATCGTCCTCGAACATCTCCAGGTCGGGCTGGAATCCGAAGGAGTTGAAGAATGCCATGCTTCCCGGCAGGGTCACGACGATGGTGTCCCCCGCCGCGAGCATGAATCCCGCAGGAAAACGGGCGTGGAAGTCCATGAAGTTCCCGCCCCCCACCGTCAGGTCCGATGGATTCCCCTCGGCGATCCGCCAGTAGACCTGGTTGCCGGGCGTGTAGATGGCATCGGTGAGGTAGTAATCGCTCAGGTCGACGTCGAAGGGGTTCGGGTTGGAAATCTCCACGAACTCCTGCTCGGTGCCTAGCGTGCAGATCTCCGTCAGCAGCAGCTTGTCCGGATCCTCGTCGGGGAGCGGATCGGCCGCGACCGTCCACTCATAGGGGCTGCTCTCGCCCCAGGCGGGGGTCACGTCCTCGCGGCCGTTGCTGCCGGCTGCAACCGCGTACCAGGCCACGTGCGTTCCCTCCGGCTTGCCGGGGAGGACCGCGGTGTAGACGCCGCCACCGGCGCTCGTCCCGGTGATGGGGTTGAAGGGGCCCCGGTCGTAGGCAACCAGGAAGGTCGCCCCGCTGAGGGGGGAGTACGAGACCGCCGTCACCGACAGGGTCACTTCCTGGCCGTCGGAAGGAGCACTGGGCGTGGAGCTGTGGGCCGTGATGATCGGAGCCGTCGGGAAGAAGTAGGGAGGCTGGCTGGCCGGGTCACGGCTCGCCGCCGGCTGCCAGGTCGTTCCCAGATCCTCGCTGGTCTCGTCGTGTCCGGTGACCCCGTTTCCTCCAGCCACGGTTTCGGCCCCCTCGTCGGCGCCGTGCCGCATGTAGGACTGGCCGGTGATCAGCGTCGAGGCGGTGATGGCCTGCTGGCCTGCGATGGGGGTGTCGGCGACGTAGGTGGAGCCGCCGACGGTCACCCCGGTCTTGTCGAACTGGCTGCTGTAACTGGCGCTGCTGCCCCAGAAGGCGAAATCCAGATCTGTGATCAGGTCACTGGACCCGTCCCATTCGTAGAGGATCAAGCTCTCGTAGCTGTCGCTCAGGGTCGGGGAATTACCTCCCAACCCGAGGTCGGCCGAGATGGATCCTGGAAAAGCCTCGACCAGTTCGGGAACCTGGTCGGGAGATGTCCCGTCCTCGTACAGCTCGAAGTCGGGCAGTTTGCCGTAGGCGGCGCTGTACCTGCCGCTGCCGCCACTGACGGCGATGACGATGGTGTCCCCCGGTGCGATCACGGCGCCCGAGGGGAAGCGGGCATGGAAATCAGCGAAGGCCCCGCCTCCGGCTGCCTCCTGCGTCGGAGTCCCTTCGGCGATGCGCCAGTAGAACTGGTTTCCGGGAGCGTAGATGGCATCGGTGAGGTAGACGTCGGACAGGTCGATCACCGAGGCTGTGGGGTTGACGATTTCGATGTACTCGCTGGCAAGGTGGCGCCGAGGGTCCTCGTTGGTCAGGGTCTGGATCTCCGCGAGGATCAGGTGATCCGCCGGGGCCGCCCAGGCCGCCCAGGCTGCCCCGAACACCCCTCCCATGAATAAAATGACCGGAAAGAGTCGCATATTTTCCCCCTACTCATGGCAGGCTTTTCCTGAATACCCGACCGATTCTAACAGAATCCCGGCCGAATTGAAACCGAGGCCCCATGGCGGCCCCGATATTTTGACACGGATTTTTCTTTCCGCCCCCTCATCAGGACCCCGATCATCCCTCCGCCTGGCCAACCTTTTCTTCGATGTCCCCTTCGAGATCCCCTACGAAGCTCCGCCGCCGAGCGCCGAGGAACTGCTGCCCGGGCTAAGGCGGATCCTACAACCAGGTTGTCACCAATTGCGCCGGCTGGGCGACGTGGACCATCACAGGCATCTGCCAAGGCTTCACCTTCATGCTGGTGAACGAGGATCTGACCCCCGCTCCCAACCCGTTTCCTCCGGGCTGGACGGGCCCCATCGGAGTCTCCGCCCTGGACGGGACCCCGCTGGGGACCACCTGCGGCTTCCCGGTGAACTCCAACTGCGGCGGGACCGTGGACGCAGCCCGACGGAGAACCCCAAGGCTGCCGACGCCCGGGAAGAAGGATCGGTCTATCCGGGAACTCCAAAACAGCACTGAAAACCAGGATTGAAGGTTGTTTTCGGGGATGTAGGTCCCCCGGGGGGCGTTTTTGAATACTATTATCAAAAAACAGGAGGGGAACGACCAAGATCACGCCATTAGTCGGTGCAGATAGGGTTTTGACCTGGGACACCTCAATCTGAAAACCTATTTTGGGCAGGTCCGGCCGCCCGCCATGAAAATCAATTTCCAATTCAAATTGAAAAAGTCGTAATATTTTCAAATGAGCCCAAATTGACCCTGCGCTGGCAAGGATCACCACAGGGCTCGGCCATTCCGGGGGGAATCATCATGAAATCCACGAACTCCTGCAGCAGGGGCGCTCTCGTCCTGGCTGCTGCGGTCTGCGGCCTTCTCGCCTGGACCGCCGCCGTCGCCGCCGAATTCCACGACTACCCTTGCGAACCCGATCTGATCGAGATCATGTTCATCCAGGAATCCATGGTCCGTCTGATCGACGGCTGGCCGGAGGACTTCTCCGGGTTGAACGCAACCGAAGGCGTCGATGTGGTCCTGGCCTCCGCCGGCGGCGGCGAGTGGATGCGCCTGACGGATGTGCCCGAGGCCGTCCTGGACGACCTGGCCTTCAACGCCGGGCTGAACCTCGGCGAGCCGGTCTACAACCTGAACAACATCTACCGCATCCGGCTGTTCAGCGGTGTCGACCCCCGCATCGTGGCCTTCGACCTGGAGAACCTGCCCGGGGTCCACCTGGCCTATCCGGTGGCCCTGCCGCCCGAGCTGCCCGTCCCCACCGACTACATGCCTACCCAGAACTACCTCGATCCGGCCTCCGGCGCCCCGGTCGGCGTCGACGCCTACTATGCCTGGACCCAGACGGGAGGCTCCGGATTCGGGGTCACCGTCTGCGACCTGGAGTACAGCTGGAACGACAACCACAGCGACCTGTTCATGGCGCTCGGCTCGCAGATCAACACCAACGTCGCCGACCCCTTCAGCAACACCAATCACGGGACCGCCGTCCTCGGCGAACTCATCTCCACCTCCAACGGCTGGGGCACCACCGGTGTGAGCCACGGGGCCAACATCCTGACCTGCGGCACGTACTACGGCCTGCCGAGCCCCACCTGGAACATCGCCGGGGCCATGACCATCGCCCTGACGAACCTGTCCGCCGGCGACGTGATGCTGCTCGAGCAGCAGTGGGACTACACCGGCGCCCAGGGCTACGTCCCGGTCGAGTGGTACCCGCATCAGTTCCCCGCCGTCCAGACCCTGAACGCCGTCTACGCCGTCATCATGAATGCGGTGGGCAACGGGGTGAGCGTGGTCGAAGCGGGCGGCAACGGTGCCGTCGATACCGACACCATGACCTGGTACGGAGACTCCGGAGCGGTCATCGTCGGCGCGGGCGGGGCATACAGCGGCGGGACCTACACCGAGGGCGACCTCCAGAAGCTCTCGTTCTCCAGCTACGGTTCCAGGTTCGACCTCCAGGGCTGGGGCGAGAACGTCGTGACCTGCGGGTACAGCGACCTCTACAGCGCCGAGGGATACAACCTCTGGTACACGAGCACCTTCAGCGGCACCTCCAGCGCCTCACCCATCGTCGCCGGCGCCATCGCCTGCCTCAACGGGTGGTACGCGTCCAACGTCTCCAGCACCCCTCTTTCGCCGGGGACCATCCGGACCACCCTCAAGACCACCGGGACGCCGCAGATCAGCCCGCCGGCCGGGAACATCGGCCCGCGACCTGACCTGTTCGCCGCCATCCAGTCCCTGGTCGTCGTCCCGCCTCCCCTCTGGACCGACGTCACCGCCGGCCCCCTCGGCGACGCCGGATACGGCAAGAGCGTGGCCTGGGGCGATTACGACGGGGACAAGGACGACGACCTCTACATCACCAACGCCCAGAGCCAGAACCGCGTCCTCCGCAACGACGGGCCGCTGGGCTTCGCCGACGTCACCACCCCCGTCGAAGCCAACTTCCTGTTCGCCGGCGCGGCCGAGTGGGGCGACTTCGACAACGACGGCGACCTGGACATCTACTGCGGCAACTGGAACAACCAGAACCGCCTGTACCGCAACGACGGCCTGCTGGGTTTCTTCAACGCCACCATGCCGCCGGTCGACGACATCCAGGACGGCTCGGGCGTGGCCTGGATCGACTTCGACAACGACAGCTGGCTGGACCTCCACGTCTCCACCATGCACCTGGCCACCGACCGGCTGTTCCAGCAGCTGCCCGGCAGCATGGGGACGTTCAGCGACGCCACCATCCCCCCCATCGACAATCCGCTGGACTCCCACGACGCGGCCTGGAGCGATTTCGACAACGACGGGGACCTGGACTGCTATGCGGTGAACCTGAACGGCCCCAACGAGATGTTCATGAACTTCGGCAACGGGGTGTTCCTGCCGTTCGCCGACCCGGCCATCAGGGATCCCGGCCAGGGCAGCGGGGCCAGCTGGGGCGACTTCGACGGCGACGGGCGGCAGGACCTCTACCTGACCAACCAGACTTCCGGGAACCGCCTGTATCGCAATACGGGGTTGCTCTTCGTCGACGTGACCAACGGCCCCCTGGCCGATCCCACGAGCATGAGCATGGGGGCGTCCTGGGCCGACTACGACAACGACGGCGACCTCGATCTCTATCTGGCCAACGCCGGATCGCCCAACAAGCTGCTCCGCAACGACGGCAGCTTCCTGTTCAGCGACGACACCAACGGACCTCTCGGGGACGCCGGCGGGGGCCAGGGCACCGCCTGGGCCGACTACGACAACGACGGGGACCTGGACATCTACCTGATGAACTGGGGTTCGTCGAACAAGCTGTTCCGCAACGACATCAACAACGGCAACCACTGGATCGAGTTCGACCTGCACGGCTTCAACTGCAACGCGGCGGCCATCGGCGCCAAGGTGAAGATCGTCGTCGCGGGCCAGGCCCAGTACCGTGAGCTGGGAACCGCGGCCGGATACTGCTCGCAGAACTCGTTCCGGGTCCACTTCGGCCTGGGCGCCTTCGCCCACGTCGACACCGTCGTGGTCGACTGGCCGGGCTACGGCAAGGAGACCTTCCTGGCCCTGGCGGGCGACAACCGGTACTCCATCCACCAGAACCCCGCCTCGGCCGCGCCCGAACCGGCGGCGGCGGCGACCACCCGCCTGCACCCCGGTTCGCCCAATCCCTTCAATCCATCGACCACCATCCGGTTCGAGTTGCGGAAGTCCGGGCCCGTCAGCCTCGAGATCTACGACGTCGCCGGACGCAGCCTGAAGACCTTGGTGTCCGGGGACCTGACGGCCGGCCCCCACAGCATGATCTGGCGGGGGGACGACCGCGATGGGCGCACCCTGCCCTCGGGCGTCTACTTCGCCCGGCTGCAGGCCGACGGAACGACCCGGACCACCAAGCTGATGATGATGAAGTAGGATCCCCCCGGATGCGGCCGCCCCTCCCGGGGGGCGGCCGCCTGCGTTGGCAGGTCCGGCGGCCGGCCGGCGTAGCGGGTTCTCCGGAATTCCTTATCATGCAGACGGAAAACCATTCGCAATTGGCCTTGCGAATACTTGATCAAAATTGTATTATATTAGGCCAGAGGACGGTGGCCGCGGTCGCCGTCCATTTCCATGGAACCCCACCCGGGACATGACGATGGCCACGGACAAGCCCAGAGATCCCAACACCCTGAGCCTGTACTACGCCGACCGGCTCTACCGGAGCTGGCAGGAGGATCCGGCCAGCGTGCCGGTCCACTGGCGCAGCTTCTTCGCCGCCCAGGAGGCGGCCGGCTCCGCGGTCGACGAGGCGGGCACCCGCAGCCTGGCTGCAGCCAGCGCCACGGACCTGACCAAGCAGAACCTGGTGGGCCAGCTCATCCGCAACTTCCGGGTGAGGGGCCACCGCATCGCCCGGGTCAATCCCCTTTCGGAACCCGAGGAGACTCCGGTCGAGCTGACCCTCGACTACTACGGGTTCACGGCGGCGGACCTGGACTCCGTCTTCTCGGCGGGGACCTTCAGCCCCGGCGACATGCTGCCGTTGAGGGAGATCCACCAGGGACTGCTGGACACCTACGCCCGGTCCATCGGCGTGCAGTTCATGCACATCGACGATCTCGGCCGGCGCGAGTGGCTGCAGGAGCGGATGGAGAGCACGCGCAACCGCCTGGACCTGCCGCACCAGGACCAGCAGCGCATCCTGCAGCGCCTGGTCGACGCGGAGATCTTCGAGGATTTCATCCAGAACAAGTACCTCGGCGCCAAGCGGTTCTCCCTCGAGGGCGCCGAGAGCCTCATCCCCCTGCTGGATCTGGCCATCGAGCACGCGGCCACCCAGCGGATCGACAAGATCGTCATCGGCATGGCCCACCGCGGACGCCTGAACGTCCTGGCGAACATCCTGGAGAAGAGTCCGCGGCGGATCTTCCAGGAGTTCGAGGACGCCGACGCCGAGACCTTCCTGGGCCACGGGGACGTCAAGTACCACCTGGGCCATCACTCCGACTGGAAGGCCCAGAACGGCAAGGTCGTCCACCTGTCGCTCTGCTTCAATCCCAGCCACCTGGAATTCGTCAGTCCCGTTGCCCTGGGCCGGGTCCGCGCCCGCCAGGAGCGCATCGGGGACGCCGGACACGACCACAGCATGGCCGTGCTGATCCATGGGGACGCCTCCTTCATCGGGCAGGGCGTCATCCAGGAGACCCTGAACCTCTCGGAGCTGAGGGGCTACCGCAGCGGCGGCGCCCTGCACATCGTGATCAACAACCAGGTCGGCTTCACCACCGATCCCCAGGACGCCCGCTCCTCGCGGTACTGCACCGACGTCGCCAGGATGCTCCAGGTGCCCATCTTCCACGTGAACGGCGAGGATCCCGAGGCGGTGGCCCAGGTCGTCCGCCTGGCGCTCGACTACCGCCGCGAATACCGCCGCGACGTGATCATCGACCTGTACTGCTACCGCCGGCGCGGCCACAACGAGACCGACGAGCCGGCCTTCACGCAGCCGCAGATGTACGCGAAGATCCGCCGGATGCCCTCGGTGAGGCAGGGCTACCTCAAGCGCCTGACGGCCATCGGCAAGGTGACCCCCCAGCTGGCCGAGGACCTGGTGCAGGCCCGCAAGCAGCGCCTGCAGGAGATCCTCGACGAGGTCAGGGAAAAGGAGCCGGCCCCCGCGGTCCAGCGCACCCGCGTGCTGGGCCCCGTGTGGAAGGAGTACCAGGGCGGACCCGAACCCGGCGGCCCCCCGGTCATCACCGGCGTGACCCGGGAGCAGGCCGTTTCCGTGCTCGAGGGCACGGCGCGGCTGCCCAAGGGCTTCACGCCCCATCCCAAGATCAAGCGCCTGCTGGAGCAGCGGCTGGCGATGGCCCGGGGGGACGAGCCCCTGGACTGGGCGGCCGCCGAGGCCCTGGCCTTCGGCACCCTCGCCTGCGAGGGTCATCCCGTCCGGCTGAGCGGCCAGGACAGCCAGCGGGGCACCTTCAGCCACCGGCACAGCGTCCTGCACGACTTCGAGACCGGCGCCGAGCACATGCCGCTGGCCCACCTCGAGGACGGCCAGGCCAAGGTCACGATCCTCAACAGCCCCCTGTCCGAGGTCGGGGTGCTGGCCTTCGAGTACGGATTCAGCCTGACCTACCCGGAGGCGCTGGTGGCCTGGGAAGCCCAGTTCGGCGACTTCTGCAACGTCGCCCAGCCGATCATCGACCAGTTCATCGCCAGCGGCGAGAGCAAGTGGGGGATGCTGTCCGGGCTGGTGATGATCCTGCCCCACGGGTTCGAAGGCATGGGGCCCGAGCACAGCAGCGCCCGGCTGGAACGGTTCATGAGCCTCGCCGCCGAGGACAACCTGCAGATCGTCAACCCCACCACCCCCGCCCAGCTCTTCCACGTGCTGCGGCGCCAGGTGTGGCGGCACTGGCGCAAGCCCCTGGTGATCCTGTCGCCCAAGAGCCTGCTGCGCCACAAGGATTGCGTCTCGCCCCTGGGCGAGTTCACCGAGGGGTTCTTCCATCCGTTGCTCGATGATCCGGCCGCGCCCGATCCGCAGGGCGTCTCGCGCATCCTGGTGTGCAGCGGCAAGATCTATTACGACCTGATCGCCGAGCGCGAACGCCTGGGCCGCCGGGACGTCGCCATCCTGCGGCTGGAACAGCCCTACCCCCTGCCCGCCAGCGCCCTGGTGGGCGCCGTGGACCGCTATCCCGACGGCACCCCCCTGCTGTGGGTCCAGGAGGAGCCGGCGAACATGGGCGTCTGGCCCTACCTGCGCTACCGTTTCGGCGAGAAGCTGCTCGGAAGGCCCTTGCTGGGCGCCTGCCGCCCGGAAGCCGCCAGCCCGGCCACCGGATCGGCGGCCAGCCACAAGCTCGAACTCTGCATCCTTCTCGACCGGATCTTCGGGTCGCTGGCCGGCGCTTCCGGCCAGATCACCGGCGCCTGGAGCGCCTACCAAGGAGCGAACAACGCATGTCGGCCGAAGTGACCGTTCCCGCCCTCGGGGAATCCATCACCGAAGTCCAGGTCGCGGCCTGGCTGAAGCAGCCCGGCGACCAGGTGGCGCTCGACGAGCCCCTGGTGGAGATCGAATCGGACAAGGCGACCGTCGAGGTTCCCGCTCCGGTGGCCGGCGTGCTGGGAGAGATCCTCAAGCAGCCGGGCGAGATGGCCGTCGTCGGCGAGATCCTGGCGCGCATCGAGGTGGGCGCCGGGGCCGAACCGGCCGCGTCCACGGACTCCCGGGAAGAACCCGCCGCCCCGGACGCCCCGGACACCCCGGTCATGCCCGCGGCCAGGCGCGTCCTGGCCGGGAAGGGCGCCGATCCCGCCGACGTGAAGGGCACCGGGCCCGGTGGACGCGTTCTGAAGGAGGACGCCCTGGCCCACGAGTCGGCGGCGCCCAGCGCGCCCAGCGCGCCCGCCGCAGCCGACGCTCCTGCCGCAGCCGCTGCGCCCGCCGCTGCCAAAAAGGGGGATTCGTCCCCGTCGCGGCCCGACCCGGCTCCCGCTCCCGCTGCTGCCGCCGGCGGCCGGACCGTGCGCGAGGTGCCCATGAGCATGATCCGGCGGAAGATCGCCGAGCGGCTGGTCCAGTCGCAGCAGCAGGGCGCCCTGCTGACGACCTTCAACGAGATCGACATGTCGCGGGTCATCGCCCTGCGCAAGGAGCACCAGGAGGCCTTCACCGCCAGGTACGGCGTGAAGCTGGGATTCATGAGCTTCTTCGTCCGCGCGGCCGTCGAGGCGCTGCAGATCGTGCCCGAGCTCAACGCCCAGATCCACGGGCAGATCATCCACTACCATGACTACCAGGACATCGGGGTGGCCGTCGGCGGCGGCAAGGGGCTGGTCGTGCCGGTGCTGCGCAACGCCGAGAGGATGGACTTCGGGACCATCGAGCAGACCATCGCCGATTTCGGGGCCCGCGCCGCCGCGAACAAGCTGGACCTGACCGAGCTGGAGGGCGGCACCTTCACCATCAGCAACGGCGGGGTCTACGGGTCGCTGATGTCCACGCCGATCATCAACCCGCCCCAGAGCGGGGTGCTCGGGCTGCACGCCATCCAGGACCGGCCGGTCGCCGTGGACGGCCAGGTGGTCATCAGGCCCATGATGTACGTGGCCATGACCTACGACCACCGGATCGTGGACGGCCGGGAGGCCGTCATGTTCCTCAAGCACGTCAAGCACTGCGTCGAGCAGCCCGAGCGGCTGCTGCTGAAGGTCTGAGCATGAGCGGAAACGACGCCTTCGACCTGGTCGTCATCGGAGCGGGGCCCGGCGGGTACGCCGCCGCCCTGCGCGCGGGCCAGCTGGGCCTGAAGACGGCCTGCATCGAGAAGGAGCAGCGCCTGGGCGGCACCTGCCTGCGGGTGGGCTGCATCCCCAGCAAGGCCCTGCTCGAATCCAGCCACAAGTTCGCCGAGGCCGCCGGCGGCCTGGCGGATCACGGCATCAAGGTCAAGGATCCCGTGCTGGACCTGGCGGCCATGCACCGGCGCAAGGACGGCATCGTCGAGCAGCTGACCGGCGGGATCGACGGCTTGTTCAAGCAGCACCACGTCACCCGGTACCTGGGGACGGGGCGGCTGGACGGCCCAGGCCGGGTGGTCGTCGCCGCGGCTGACGGTGGGAAAACCGTCCTGCAGGCGAAGTCCGTCATCCTGGCCACCGGCAGCGAGCCTGCCGACCTGGCCGGGGTGAAGCGGGACGGCCGGATCGTCGGCGACTCGACCACCGCCCTGGCCTACCCGGAGGTGCCCAAGCACCTGGTGGTGATCGGGGCAGGATACATCGGTCTGGAACTGGGATCGGTCTGGAAGCGGCTGGGCGCCAAGGTCACCGTGGTCGAGTACCTCGACCGCATCCTGCCCGGCACCGACGGGGAGATCGCCCGCGAGGCCCTGCGCATCTTCAAGAAGCAGGGGCTGGAATTCGTCCTGGGCGCCCGGGTGACCGGGGCGAAGGTCGGCGGCCCGGGCGAGGGGTCCTACGCCACGGTCGCCATCGAGGGTCGCGAACCCCTGGAGGCCGATCGGGTCCTGGTGGCCGTGGGTCGCCGTCCGTTCACGTCGGACCTCGGCCTGGAAACCGTGGGCGTCACCCCCGACAACCGGGGTTTCCTGACCGTCGATGCGGATTTCCAGACCACGACTCCCGGGGTTTACGCCCTCGGGGACGTCATCGGAGGTCCCCTGCTCGCCCACAAGGCCACCGACGAGGGCGTGGCCTGCGCCGAGCGGCTGGCCGGGCATGCTGGTTATGTAGACCGGTCGATCATTCCCGGGGTGTGTTATACCGAACCGGAGATTGCCACCGTCGGCCGGACCGAGGAGCAATCGCGCGAGGCGGGCCTGAAGTTCCGGAAGGGCGTCTACCCCTTCCGGGCCAACGGCCGGGCCATGGCCCTGGGGCACATCGACGGGCGAGTGAAGATCCTGGCCGATGCGGGCACCGACCGCCTGCTGGGCGTACACATCATCGGTCCTCGCGCCGGCGACCTCATCGCCGAGGCCGCGGCCGCCATGGCCTACGGCGCCTCGAGCGAGGATCTGTCCCTCGTCTGCCACGCCCATCCGACCCTGTCGGAGGTCGTGAAGGAAGCCGCCCTGGCCACCTTCGACCGTCCCCTGCACGGCTGAAGGCCGGACCGGTTCATCCCGGCAGCGGCGGAGGCGCCAGCAACCCCTCGGCCCATTCCTCGGGCTGGGCCTGAGGCCCCCCGGCGGCTCCGAGGAGAGCCCCCAGGACCACGCCGCGGTAGCAATTGTCCCCACCCGCCATGGTGTTGGCGATCAGCCCGGCCCGGGGATCCTCGTGGTATTTCCAGGCGAGATAGACGGCGGCCGGGACGGCATGCACCACGTAGCACGCCGGTGACAGAAGGCGCCCGATGACCTCCAGATCATCCCGATCCTCCCGGTCGAGCAGATCCTTGCCGGGAAGGAACAGGCCATCCCGGGCCCGCGCCGCCGACACGGACTCCCGCAACGGTCGGCCCCCGAGAACGGGCGACAGGATTCGGCCACGATTTCCAGGGCAGCGGCCATCAAGGGTCCGGCATGCGTCAACCGCAGGTGTCCCGATGGCTGCCCGGGGTGTGCAGGAATTCCTCCAGGTCCTCCAGCCCGTGATCCCTGCGCAACGCTGCCCGGTCTTCATACAAGTGCACCGGCATGGCCAGGGCGTCGGCGATGAACATGCCCAGCAGGGCTCCGGCAGGCCGGTCCACCGGTGGGGTCCGCGTTCCGTCCATCATCCGCATGATCTTGCCCGCTCCTTCTGGAAAGAGCCCGGGACCGTGGGGCCCCGGGCTCTGGGGACTGCTTCGGCGCTCCCCTTGTCGAACAAGGGTGGTGCCTAGTTGGGGAGGACCTCCACCGCCTGCCAGGGGAATGCCGTGGCGTCGACGAGGACCAGACGGAACCCTTCGCCCGCCTCGACCAGGGATCCGGCCGCCACGGCGAAGGCCTTCAGGCCGGAGACAAGGTTCAGATCGAAGGAAGCGACCACGGGGTCGGTGGTCCCGGCTCCGGTCACGCCGATGGTGAGGCTACCCGGATCCAGGATCGTACCCGTGGGCGAGGAGGACTCGCCGAAGCCCAGGCCGGTGAAGGGGGCGACCGGGGTGAAGGTCATCCCGTCGTAGACCCCGACATCCACCGCGGGTGCGTCCGGGCTGGCGTGCACGACCCGGACCAGCGGATTCATGGTGTCGGCGAAGTACTCCTGCACCGGCAGGATGGTGAAGTCCTTCACCGGATTGCTGCCGTAGCCCGAGGCCACCACCAGGTAGCGCTCGCCGGCCAGCAGGCCCGGGGTCTCCACCGTGCTGACCAGGGCTCCTCCCAGGCTGACCGAAACGTCCAGGGTATAGACGGCGGGAGGCACCTGGATCGCCGGGGAGAGTTCGCCGAAGGACAATCCGCCCACCAGCTCGGCGTCGGTCCCCCCCACCGTGACGTCCACCGCCGGGGCATCCGGCGAGGCATGCAGGATGAAGAGCACGGGATCCTGCCTGATCAGACCGATGGTGCCCGCGGGGCCCACCGCCAGCAGACCGAATCCGGATTCCTCGCGGGGCAGATCGCCCAGCAGCCCCGTGGCGACGAGGAAGATCTCGCCTTCCGGCAAGGCCGGGGTGGTCAAGCTGGTCACCTTGACGAGGGGCGACGCCGACCAGATCCCGACCGCCAGAGAGGCTCCCGCCGGCAGGGCCACGCCCTCGGCTCCGGTGTCGTCAAAGCGGCCCAGGGAAGCGAATTCCGGAGTGCCGTCATTACCCACGTCCACGGCCACGGCGGGGGCGTCGGCCGACCCGTGCACGATGCGCACGGCGGCGTTGCCCGCACCGGGGTCCGTGAAGGACTCGGGGAACAGCAGGATCCGGAAAGCCTCGTCGGGGTCGTTGCTCGACAGCAAGCCCGTGGCCACGGCGGTGATCTTCGCATCGGCCGGCACCTCGATCTCTCCCGTCTCGAAGGCCGGTTCACCGGCTGCGGAGGCGCCCGCAGCCCGCAGCTGGATGTTGTAGGTTCCCGGGTCGAGCTCGAGATACTGGCTCGTCGCGGTGTAGGGGACGTTGGTCAGCAGGGGCGCGGCGACCCCTTCGGCGTAGACGTCAACCGGGCCGGCGTCGGGCGAAGCATGGACCACCCGCAGAAGCGCTCCGTCACCGAGCGCCGGACCGGTCAAACTGGAAGTGTTTTCGTCGTCGGAGCAGCCGGCCGCCATCAGGGCGAAGGCCAGCAGGACGGAAGGTCCCAGCAGCTTGAGGATGTTGTTGTTCACGGTTCTCTCCCTTTTTCCGCCCGGCGCCCCTTGGACGCCGGGCCGGTTATCCAAACCGGGACTTCCCGGATGTGTCGTCAGGCGAATTCGCTGCCTACAGGTTCTCGGGAATCAGCACGGTGTCGATCACGTGGACCACGCCGTTGGCGGCCCGGATGTCGGCCTTGATCACGGTGGAGCCGTTGATCTTCACGCCGTCGGTGGCGTCGATGGCCACGCGAGCCCCGTTGAGGGTCTCGGCGCCTTCGAGCTTCACCACGTCCGCGGCCATCACGCTGCCGCTGACCACGTGGTACAGCAGGACCTTCTTCAGGGCCTCGGGATTGGCCAGCAGGCTCTCGACCGTGCCCTCGGGCAGCTTGGCGAAGGCCTCGTCGGTGAGCGCGAACACGGTGAAGGGGCCGTCACCGGCCAGGGCGTCTCCCAGCCCGGCGGCCTTGACAGCCGCGACCAGGGTGGTGAATCCGGCCTCCTCGGCCAGGGGCAGGATGGCCTTGGCCTCCATGACCTCCGGTCCTGTCTCCATGGAGGCCCGGGTGGCCTTGGCCGACCCGCTGTTGCAGTTGCCGGCAGCGGCCATTCCGGGAACGAGGATCAGGACCAAGGCGGCGGCGGGGATCAGATTGCTGGACAGCTTCATGATTCTCTCCCTCTTATGATCTGGTGGCCCCTGACGGAGCCGGGTTGCCTGAGCGATCTATGTTTGACCGGCCTTCTTCGGTCCGGATGAGACCATGATAGCCATGCGTATAGATTCTGTCAATGCTTTTTTATACATTTTTTATACGAACCTCCCGCGCAAGGTCAGGCGCTCCCCGCAAACGCCGGAAAACCCCTGTTTCAGCTGGATAGAATGGAATTCAGGGCGAGATCGAAGGCGCCGGGATCGGCCACCAGGATTCCTCCGACCTTGTCGAGGATCTCCTGGTAACTCGCCGCAGATCGTCCTCCGGCGATGATGGGGAAATCAGGCCCCAGCAGGCGCCGCAAGAGCTGGATCTGCTCCCCGATGCCGGGATCTCCGGGCGGATAGACGATGCTCAGGAACAGGGCGCGGGGGTGCCGCATCTGGACACCGGCGGCCATCTCCTCGGCGGGCAGGTTGGGCCCCATGTACAGGACATCCCAGCCCACCTCCAGGGCGTGGGACGCCACCAGCAGGGCTCCCATTTCATGGAGGTCGCCGCTCGGCGTGGCGATCGCCAGCAAGGGGCTGCCGCCGGCGACCGTCTGCCTGGCGTTGAGGGAGGCCAGGAAGGTCTTCACGATGGCCGTGGCCATGTGTTCCTGGGCCACCCGGAGGGTCCCTTCACGCCATTTCTCCCCGATCTGGACCATGAGGGGCTGGATCACCCCCCGGCGCAGAACCGGAATGCTCAGATCGACCGAGGCTCGCTCCAGGACCGATTCGAGCCCGTGGGCATCCATGGCCTGGACGGCGGCCAGGGCGTCGTCGAGATGGGCCCGGGGATCTCCGCACCCGGATCGCCCGGCGCCGACCGGAGATGGCGCCGGTGCGGCCTCTGCCGCGAGATCCCGCAATTCGGCCAGGGGCCGATCGGCGATGTCCCCGATCCTGTAGTCGTTGTCCGTGAGGATCCTCAACAGGGTCAGACGTTCGATGTCTTCATCGGAATACAACCTCCGCCCGGTTTCGGTGCGGCCGGGTTCCACGACCCGATATCGCCTTTCCCAGGCCCGGAGCAACAGCTGGGTCAGGCCCGTGCGCCTCGATACGATCCCGATGCCGTGGCGGGGGGTGGTCCTGGCGGCGCTTTCCTTTGTCATGACGGGCCTTTCACAGGTTCCGGGAACTTACTGGACACAATTTAGAGTTTTGTATAGTATTTGTCCAGGAAAAATTGGAACTTGGTTTCATCCACCCGATCGGAAAGGCTGCTGGTGAAAATCCGGGACCTGATCACCGAACAGCATGTCCCCCGCTCCCGCGACGAGGTCTTCGCCTTCTTCGACCGCCCCGAAAACCTCGTCCGCATCACTCCCCGGTGGCTGGATTTCCGGGTCCTGACGCCCCAGCCCCTCACCATGAGGGAAGGGGCCGTCATCGACTACCTGATCCGGCTGGGCCCTTTGCCGACCCGCTGGCGCTCGATCATCTCGGTCTACGACCCGCCCCATCGCTTCGTGGACGAACAGCTCATGGGACCTTACAGTTTCTGGCACCACACCCACGAGTTCGCCCGGACTCCCGGGGGCACCCTGATCCGCGACCACGTGAGGTATCTCCTGCCCTTCGGCATCCTGGGGGACCTCGCCCACGCCCTGATGGTCAAGCGGCAACTCGAGGGGATCTTCGCCCACCGCCGGCAGGTGATCGACAGGATGTTCGGCCCTACCATCGAGGAGGAGCGGCCATGACGACGAGTGAGATCCGGATCGGCGTCAGTTCCTGCCTGCTCGGGCAGGAAGTCCGGTACGACGGCGGGCACAAGCACTACAGGTACGCCACCGACGTGCTGGCCGAGTACTTCACCCTGGTGCCCGTGTGCCCCGAGGTCGAGGTGGGGATGGCCATTCCCCGCGAGACCGTCCGCCTTCAGGGCGACCCGGCGGCGCCGCGCATGGTGGCCCCCAGGTCGGGCGAGGACTGGACCGACCGCATGAACGCCTGGTCACGCAAGCGCACCCGGGAGCTCGCCGCCGAGGATCTGTGCGGCTACCTCTTCAAGAAGAATTCGCCCTCCTGCGGGGTGTTCCGCCTGAAGGTCTACCAGGACAAGGGGATGCCCGACCACGGCGGCCGCGGCCTGTTCGCCGCCGCCTTCATCGCCGCCAATCCCCTGCTGCCGGTCGAGGAGGAGGGCCGCCTGAGCGACCCCCACCTGCGCGAGAACTTCATCGAAAGGGTGTTCGCCTACCACCGCCTGAAGGCCCTTTTCGCCGGCCGCTGGAAGCGGGGCGACGTCGTGGCCTTCCACAGCCGGGAGAAGTACCTGCTCATGGCCCACAGCCCGCGGCACTACAAGGAACTGGGGCAACTGGTGGCCGCGGTTGCGGACCACGGGCCGGCCGCCTTCCGCGACCGGTACATGGAGCTGTTCATGCAGGGCCTGGAGGTCAAGGCCACGACCCGCAGGCACGTCAACGCGCTGCTGCACGTGGCGGGGCACCTGCGGGGGACCGTCCCGGACCCCGAGCAGAAGCGGGTGATCGCGGTCATCGGGGAGTACGGCAAGGGCCTGGTGCCCCTGGTGGTTCCCATGACCCTGCTGAAGCATTACATCGAACTGCACGACCTGCCTTACGTGGGGGCCCAATCCTATCTCGCCCCCCACCCCAAGGAGCTCATGCTGCGCAACCACGTGTAACGGCTTGCCGGAAGCCCCCAGGTGGTCTAGTCTGCCCGCGTGAGGGGCGGGGCGGTTCCCGGGCGCGGTCCACCTACTTGCGAGGTTCCGTCATGGATTTCCTGTTCGACCTCTGGCTGCCGATCGTCGTTTCGGCCGTCCTGGTCTTCATCACCAGTTCGATCTTCCACATGGCCCTGCCCATCCACAAGAGCGACTACCGGAAGGTGGGCGACGAGGCCGCGTTCCTGGCCGCGATGCGCGCCGCCGGCGTGGGCCCCGGCCATTACATGTTCCCCATGTGCTCGTCCATGAAGGACATGAACTCTCCGGAGATGGCCGAGAAGTACCGTCAGGGGCCGGTGGGGTTCATGACCATCCTGCCCAGCGGCCCGGTGGCCCTGGGCAAGAGCCTGGCGACGTGGTTCCTCTTCTGCCTGATCGTCGGGGTCTTCACCGCCTACGTGACCGGTCTGGCCCTGGTCCCCGGGGAGGAGTACCTGATGGTCTTCCGCATCGGCGGCGCCGTGGCCACCCTGGGATACGCCCTCACCCACTTCGTGGACTCGGTGTGGAAGGGAATGGCCTGGTCCATCACCATCAAGTTCATCGGCGAGGGAGTCGTCTACGGGCTTCTCACTGCCGGCGTTTTCGCCTGGCTGTGGCCCGGAATCTGATCAGGGGCACTGCTATTTCAACAGGGTCATTTTACCGGTGGAACCACGACCATTCGTCAATTCCAAACGGAAGCAATAATGACCCGAAGGCAGTGGCTTGCCCCGATCATCCGAGCCGTCCCAGGTGACCAATTTTTCACCCGCGTCGAAAATTCCCTCGTGAAGGAGGGCCACCCGGCGGCCGTCAAGGTCGAACACGGAAACCGTCCCCAGGAGGTTGCCTCAATGTCGAACCGGATCGTTGTCCGGGAATTGAACGGGTTCGGATAACAGTCCGCCAGCACGGCGGTGAGCCCGGGGTTGTCTGCCCTTCCGTTCGATCCGGTGATTTCAGGGGCCAACGCACCCATGCCGCTCATCCGGAGGAATCCTCCTGGGGCCTTATCGCCCCAGGCCAACCTCCCCACCAGGATCGAACCAGCAGGAGCTGGGCCAATGATGTACAGGCTCCAGGCATCGACACCCCCGGCATCGGGCAGGAGAACGGACTTCCCCGAAAAATCCTCCACCGCCTGCCATTCTGGTTCGCCCGCCGCTTCGATGCGGACCAGGACAGCATCCCAGCCGATGGGTGAGGATACGACCAGCCCACCGCATTCCTCCCCGTCATTAGGCGCGCAGACTCCCCCCTCCACTGCGACCTCGAATTGGTCGACGGCCAACGCCTTACCACCGCTCAAGTTGAAAGCGGTGTGAAATATCGCGATTTCACTCAGGCTGATGCAGCCAAGGCTGTCGGGATGGAAGTTGGCGCAAGGTTCATATCCTGCATCTCCGATGCACTCTCCCCAATGAGTGGATATGATACTGACATCACTGAGACTGACGGTTCCGTCTCCGTTGAGATCGACATCGCTCGTTGAAGTCAGCCAGGAATAAGGTGGCAGATCCTCCCACCTCGGAATCCCATACTTCAGTACCTGGACCTGGAGGTTGACCCGTCCCTGGCCACATCCTTGTACTGGAAACTGGAATTCGCCCACATGGCTGTTGTCGTCGGTAAGGTCCACTTCCGAAGTCACCTGACCTCCGGGGATCACAGCTTGACCGGGATTCCAGAGTCGAATCCGGTCCGCATGCCAGGTGCCCCCCATCCCCTGGAAATCTACCCGGGCAAGGAATTCGGGGTTGTTTGGCAAAACATTGTCAGGAGTCTGGGGAAAGCAAGACCAGCCGAGGCCCCCGGGATCAACCCAAGTGGGCGTGGCGTCCTGATCCGGTTCGAATTCCAGGGTCTGCCGGGGAACTGCAGTAGCCCTTGGACTGAATCGGCAATCGTAACTCGAGATCGTACCCTGGGCCTGGGGGCTTACGGTATGAAAGGGTTCCTGGAACCAGATGCTCCCCGAATGGGGGAGGTTGAATTCATCCGGATAGAATTCCCAGTAACCCCCGGGCGTCGACACTCCGACATTGATCCCCTCTACTACGACTTCAGCCTCCGCTCCCTGGCCGACATAGGTATTCAGGTAGCCGGACACCAAGGGGTATACAAAAATGTCGGGGCCCTGCAAATCATCAAAGACGTTTTTGAATTCGATCGAACCCGGGGAACAGAGGGATTCAGACGGATAAACAAGAACGGTCGCACCGAGAGGAACATCATCGAAAGACCAGAACCCATTTACATCGGTTCTGACTTCCAGGGTGGGGGATACTCCCACCCTGACCGTCAGCTTCAAGTCTCTGATGGGTTGGTTGTAGATCGAATAGGCCATCCCACTGACCGAGCATCGGATATCCGTAGCTCCCGAGTTGCAAAAGGTCGCGATTTGCAGAAAAGTCCAGAGGGCGATTGCCGTAATTCCATGATTCCTGCAGTCCATGGTCTGCTCCCCATGTTGTTTGTGAAAACCAAAAGCGGGACCGCCTGATCCGTCGGACGGCGCTCCCTTGAAATTGGGGGCGATAATTCAAAAGGGCTGATGGAATCAATATTGCAGGCTGATTATTGTATGATTGAACCCGACAGCCTCCACCTTATCCCCTGAAAACGTGGCCAATCCCAGCAGGTGGTTCGAGGTGCCCAGAGGAATTCTCCCCCAGGAATCGGAGCCGGGGGCCCGAACCAGGACGGTTCCCGAATCCCCGACTATCCAGCCCCGGCCGTCCGACGTGAATCCGATATCGAACAGTTCCGAGGAGGTCCCGGCCGGCATTCGATTCCAAGTCTCCCCGCCGTCCCTGGTCTCCAGGATGAGGCCCCGGGACCCCACCGCGATGCCGGATGAAGCATCAAGGAAGCAGACCCCGTTGAGCCGTTCCGGGACGCCGCTGGGCCGCTGATCCCAGGTCATTCCCCCATCCCTGGTCCCGATGATGACTCCCTGATCGCCAACGGCGATGCCCGTCAATCCGTCGGCGAAGGCGATGGCGTTGAGGATCCGGGTGGTCGGGCTGGGACGGGGAAACCAATCCTCCCCACCGTTTTCCGTCCGGAGTATTGAGCCCCCCGATCCCACGATGGTCATCCGTCCCTCATTTCCGATCGCGATACCCCGCAGGTCTGCCACCGTACCACTCGGCCGCACCATCCATTTCTCCCCCTGGAGAGATTGCAGGATCGTCCCACCCCTGCCCACAGCGATGAGGTTCCCGGCGCTCGATACCCGGACACAATGGAGGTCATTGCCGGTGACTGGATCCTGGACTTCCCACCTTGAACCATCTTCCATCGAACGCATGACCATGCCGCCGTCACCGACCGCTATCCCTTCGTTGTCGGGACCGAAGTCGATGTCGTTCAGGAAACGGTTCACGTACGGGATGCAAACGCGCCAGTCGCCGCCCTGGCCGGAACCGGTCAAGACCCCGAACCCCGCCACGAAGAACAGGCCTTCACCAAGGGCGGAAGCGCCCGCCAGCGGCTGGTCGGAAATCCGGAGGGGCGGTCCCCAGGTGATCCCTCCATCAACGGTCGCCATCCCCATTCCCCCGGTCCCGACGGCCAATCCTGAGCCGTCCCCGGCGATGGACAGGGAATAGAAGTCTCCCCCGAACCCCGACCCTACCTGCTTCCAGGTCATCCCCACATCATTCGTGCGCAGGATGAGGCCCGCCCTCCCGGCCACGATCCAGTCGCTTTCCCCCACCAACTGGACTCCGAACAGATCCTCCGTCGTCCCGCATTCCACCGCCTCCCAACCCTGGCCGCCGTCCCTGGTCACCAGCAGCGTTCCCTCGGTTCCGACAGCCAGTCCCAGATTGCCGTCAAGGAAGGCCACCGCGTCGAGATCGTTCGTCACCGCTCCGGTTCTCTCGATCCAATGGCGTCCTCCATCCTCGGTCACCAGGATGGTTCCCTGGTTGCCGACCACCACCCCCCTATTCGGGTCCGGATGGTGTACGGCGGCAAGACTTGCACCGGTCGGCGAGAATTGGGTCCGCCAGGTGGAACCTCCGTCATCGGTGCGGATGATGGTACCTTCTTCCCCCACCGCCACGGCGACCCGTTCATCGACCAGATGAATGCCCCAGAGGACCACTTCGGTGCCCCCATCCTGGAGTTCCCAGGTCACACCCCCGTCCGTGGTGTGGACGATCGCTCCGAAATGCCCGACGGCCGTCCCGCACAGCGGATTCGCGAAGGACACCCTGAGGAGGGCGTTGCCCTGGGGCAGGGGGTTCAACCAGGTCAAAGGCCCGGTCTCGGGATCGTTCGGCGCCGGGGGGGCGGGGGCGAGCACATCATCCCCGCAGCCGATCACCAGCATGACCGTCGCCAGCAACCATGCACCGAGAAAACAGAACCTGCCGATGGTGCCCATCACGGGCCTCCTCCCGGTTTCCCCGGGCGAGTCCCATTCCGGCTCGACAGGCATGGGGAAGGAGCCGTTCCAGGATCGGGGTCTGGACCGCAGGAATGCATAGAGAGAGAGAACAGGGCGACTGGGGAGGGAATCGTATGAAATGAATACCCGCTCACAAATGACCTCTAGGAAACCAATGGGAATTGAGAAAACCCATTGGGTACTCCTTAAATCGGAATCGATCGTAATCTTCTTGAATTCCATCTGTCAACTACAATTTACGAGTCATTCGATCCGGGTCTCGGGGGACCATCGATCCTTGTCGATGACCCGACTCATCAAATAGGCTAGCATGGCCGATGGTGGGACCTGTGGTGCCGCCGGGCCACTTCCGCCAATCGAGGGATGGCCAAGCCCGTTACAGGCCGGAACCAGGCCAATGGCTTCAACAAGGGGTAATCCCATGACGCGCATCCGGATCGGCGCCTCTTCCCTGGCTGTCCTTGCCGTCTGCCTGGCGGGCGGAAGCGCCGCCTGCACCAACTTCGTCGCAACCCCCGGGGCCACCGTCGACGGGTCGGTCTTCGTGACCTACACCTGCGACGGGGAGTTCCATCCCCGCCTCGAGTTCATCCCCGCGGCCGACCACGAGCCGGGCGCCATGCAGGAGGTGCGCCACTGGAACGGCGAACTGCGCGGGGAGATCCCCTACCCCGCCCACACCTACGGCGTGGTGAACCTGATGAACGACCGCCAGGTCTCCCTCGCGGAGACCACCACCGGGGGCCGCGATGAGCTGATCAACCCCGACGGCATGCTGCACTACTGGCAGCTGATGCGCCTGGCCCTGCAGCGGGCGGGCACCGCCCGTGAATGCGTCGAGGTGATGGGCCGGCTGGTGGGCGAGTTCGGTTACCGCAGCAGCGGCGAGTCCTACTGCATCGGGGACCCGCACGAAGCCTGGATCATGGAGATGGTGGGGCCGGGCCCCGGCGGCGAGGGCGCCCACTGGGTGGCCCTGCGCGTGCCCGACGGCTACGTCTCGGCCTTCGCCAACGGGGGCCGGATCGGGACGTTCCCCGAGGACGACCCCGAGAACTGCCTCTTTTCACCCGGAATGAAGGAGTTCGCGGCGGCCCGCGGCTGGTACGACCCGTCCTCCGGGCCCTTCAACTGGCGCGAGGCCTTCCACCCGCTGACCGCCCAGCAGAAGCGGTACACCGCCACCCGGGTGTGGAGCATCTTCCGCCGTGCGGCGCCCTCCCAGGAGTTCAGCCCGGACTACCACCGCGGGGTCGCAGGCGCCGATCCCTACCCCCTGTGGATCAAGCCCGACCGCAAGCTGACCACCGCCGACGTGTTCGCCCTCAAGCGCGATCACTACGAGGGCACGCCCTGGGACATGACCGAGGGCGTGGACGCCGGACCGGGCGGCTATCCCCTGCGCTGGCGCCCGATGGGGTTCGAGGTCGACGGGGAACAGTACACCTGGGAGCGCCCCATCTCGACCCAGCAGACCGGTTTCTCCATGGTCTGCCAGTCCCGCGCCTGGCTGCCTGATCCCGTCGGCGGAGTGACCTGGTACGGCCTGGACGACACCGACTTCACCTGCTACACGCCCTTGTACTGCAGCATGACCGACGTCCCCCCCAGCTACGCCACAGGCGGTCTCGACCGTTTCAGCTGGGACTCGGCCTGGTGGGTGTTCAACTTCGTCTCCAACTTCGCCGCGCTGCGCTACGACGAGATGATCGTGGACGTCCGCCGGGTCCAGGCCGGGATCGAGGGACGCTATCTCGACCTCCAACCCGCCGTCGAGGCCACGGCCGCCTCCCTCATGAAGACCGATCCGGACCTGGCCGCGGCCTACCTGAACGACTACGCCCTGACGCACGCCGAGGACGTGGTGGTGAAGTGGCGGGAACTGGGCGAGCACCTGGTGACCAGGTACAACGACGGCTACGTCAAGGACGAGAGCGGGCGCCCCCGCGAGCAGGGCTATCCCGAGGCCTGGCTGCGCAAGGTGCTGCAGCAGCGGCCCGAGCAGTTCAGGCTTCCGCAGACCTCGGAAAGCACCGCCGAACCGACGGATTACTGAGGCATTCCCGGGTGCAGAAACGGCCGCCGGTCCCGAACCGGCGGCCGTTTCGCATGGGACGGGATCCTGCCTACTCCCCGTGGCACTCGCTGCAGTTGGTGACCTTCCACTCCTCGTCGATGTCCTCGGGGTGCTTGTATTCCAGGCTGGCCAGCGATTCGAAGGTCTCCCCGGACTTGACCTCCTGGGAGACGATGGCGTGGCACAGGTTGCAGTCGCGGGAGATGACCTCGCCCGTGTCGGTCTCGTGCAGGCCGTCGTGGCAGCGGAAGCAGCCGGGGGTGGTCAGGTGGCCGATGTGGTCGGGGAAGTCGCGCCAGCTGACCTTCATCTCCGGGAAGATGTTCTTGCCGAACAGGTCCTGGGCGGTGGCCACCGCCCGGGTCAGGGCCGCGCCCTGCTGCTCCGCCACCTCGGGGTAGTCCTCGCGATAGTGGTCCCAGACGCCGGCCTCGATGCCCGCCAGCGCCTCTTCCCCGGTGGCGTACTCGGCCTCCATCAGATCCACCAGCAGGCCCTTGATGCCGGGCAAATCGGGCGACACCAGCCCCGCGGCCAGGGCCCGGTTGACCAGCCGGGCCGGGGGATTGTAGTGGTGGGTGGGGCGGTTGTGGCAGTCGATGCAATCCATCGTCCGCTGCTCGTGGCCGGCCAGTTCCTCGTCGCTGACCCCGGCCTCGGTGCTGCGGAAGATCTTCTCGTTCCCCTCGGCGTCGACCAGGCGCACCCAGGGGATCTCCAGCCGCTTCTCGTCCGTGGCGACGTAAGTGATCCGGACGTCCTCGGCGACGTGCCAGTGGATGCCGTGCGCGGGCGCCAGGCCGGCGCCGCCCCCGCCGGTCTTCATCAGCAGCTTCAGGCGCCAGTGGGTGTTGTCCGCCTCGTAGCCGTAGTAGTCGTGGACCACCATCTTCTCGCCGAGGAAGTGGGCGGGCCAGTGGCACTGCTCGCAGGTGTCGCGCGAGGGCCTGAGGTTCTTGATGGGGGTCTCGATGGGCCGCGGGTACTTGTCGAACAGCACGGAGTACACCTGGTAGGCGCCCGAGAGCTTGGACTTGACGAACCACTGGGCTCCCGGCCCGATGTGGCACTTCACGCAGCCCACGCGGGCGTGGGGCGAGGCGTTGTAGGCGGTATACTCCGGCTCCATCACGGCGTGGCACATGGTGCCGCAGAACTGGTCGCTGTCGGTGTACTCGTAGGCCTTGAAGCTGCCGAAGCCGGACGCCACCAGGAAGACCACCCCGCCCACGGCGATCCCGATGGTCGCCCGCAGATGGGCCCGGTTGTTCAGGTCGATGCGGGGCAGCTGTTCGGTGCTCGGCAGGCCCAGGTGCCGGCGCCGCAGCTGCCGGACGACGCCGAATCCCGCCACCAGCAGGCTGAGGACCATGAAGGCCGGGAGGATCACGAACGCGATCACCCCCATGTAGGGACTGTGCTCGTGGGAGAAGTACTCCCAGATCACCATCATCACGATCAGGCAGAAGAAGACCGCGGCCAGCGATCCGCCGATGATCGTGATGGTGTTGTAGAACGCCGGGGGCAGCCGCTTGGGCGGGCGCTGGGGATCGGTCGCGTCGGTCATCGATCAGCCTCCTGATTCGGATTCGAGGCAATACTAAACAAATCGGTCCGGATATCCCAGAAAAAAGCTGGCATCTCATTGTCTCCATGGGTCTTGAGGTTCATTCTCGTTGAGGCGACCGGGTCCCGGCCGGGGTGACACCTGCATTCCGGGGGAACACCCCTCCCAAAAAACACGCCGCTGCCCGGAGGCAGCGGCGGATCGGTCCGGAAATACCGGAAGGATCAGTTCCCGTAGGGATCGGCTCCCGCCGGCGCGGCGGCGAAGTTGTCCACGGGCGGAGGTGAGGCCGTGGTCCACTCGAGGGTGCATGCCCCCCACGGATTCCCACCCGCCGCCTCCTTGCCCCAGAGGGATCCGACCAGATTCCCGATGGCGACGATCAGGCCGGAGACCAGGAACAACCAGCCCAGCGCGGCGATCTCGGTGAGGCCCGTGGGCCCGGGTTCCAGGGCCCCCAGATCCACCGGCGCCCCGCCGACCCCCTGGACGACCTGCGGGAAGAAGGCCAGGTTCACGCCGATGAGATAGAGGATTCCGCCGAAGCGGCCGACCGGATGATTCACCGGGCGGCCCGTCATCTTGGGCCACCAGAAATGGAGCCCGGCCAGGAAGGCGCCGAGGACGCCCCCCCACATCACGTAGTCGATCTGGGCGGTGGCGAACATGGTCGTGTTCAGGTAGGCCCCGAGGGCGGGGCTGGCCAGGAACAGGCCCATGACGGAGGCGATGCCGGCGTGCAGGACGAAGGCCACCGTGAAGGTGGTCGGGGCCGCACAGGCGATGGCACCCCGGTGCAGGGTGGCCAGCAGGCTGTACGCGATCAGGGCGACCGGCACCGCGCCCAGGATGCTCAGCACCGAGAAGACGAAGGTCAAGTGGGGCGCCTGGCCGTACCCTGACAGGTGGACGCCCCAGGTCACCACGCTCAGGGCGAGCAGGGCGATCATGGAGCCGACGACCATCCGGTATCCGGTGACCGCCTTGCGGCCGATTCCCGCCACCACGTCGAAGACCACCCCGGCCGCGGGGACCAGGGCGAAGAACAGCACCGGCCTGGTGGCGAACCAGAAGTAGTTGAGCCAGAGCAGCGGGTCGGCATCCGGGCCGAAGAGTCCCCGGCCGGTCCCCCGGGCGCCGGCCAGATACAGCACGATGATGGCCAGGATGAGGCCCGACATCACCAGAAGGTAGGCGGCCAGGTAGAGCGACCAGCTCAGCAGGGGCATCCTGAAGAAGCCCAGGCCCGGAGCGCGATGGTGGTGGACCGTCACGATGATGTTCACCCCGGCCAGGAACCAGCTGAACCCGGAGCAGGCCAGACCGGCGGCCAGCAGCCAGAAGACGCCGTCTCCGGTCAGGCTCAGGGGGGTCGGCATGGTCCAGCCGAAGGAAACCCCTCCGGCCAGGACGGAGGCCAGGGCCAGGACCAGGCCCGCCGCGTAGAGCCGCAGGCTCCAGAGGGAAAAAACGGGGAGCGCCAGGTTGCGCGCGCCCAGCTGCAGCGGCAGCAGGAAGTGGCCCAGCACCGCCGGGATGGCCGGCGCCAGGAACATGAACACCAGGATCAGGCGCTGGTAGGTCAGGGCGCGCAGGACGCCGCCGGCGTCGTCTTCCATGCCGCCCAGCGAGCGGACCATGGGCAGGATGCCGAACATCAGGCCCAGCAGCAGGGCGCCCGTCGTCCAGGCGGCGAACATCAGTCCGATCCGCTTGTGATCCCGGGTGGCGAACCAGCCTCCGGGAGCGGCGGCGCTCAGGTATCCGCCCAGGGCGGAGGTGGGGGTGCGGTCGCTCATCTACTTGTCCTCCTGGCCGTCGCCTGCGGCGGGAGCGCCCTCGGCCTCCGGCGCGGCTTCTTCCGGGGCGCCGCCCTTGCTGGAAAGGGTCTTGAGCCAGGCGGTGATCGCCTCGATTTCCCTGTCCCCCAGCTTGCCCTCGTACGGCGTCATGACCGGCTCGTAGCCGGCGACGACCGAGACGTTTGGAGTCAGGATGGATTCCTTGATGTAGGCGTCGTCCACCAGGACCGTCTTTCCGTCCCGGGTCTGGAATTCGAAGCCGTAGACGTCCTTGAAGCTCGGTCCCACCAGGCGCGTGCCGTCGGTGGTGTGGCAGGCCTTGCAGCCCTCGCGGTTGTAGAGCAGCTCCCCGGCCTCCGCCGGCGTGCGACCCGTGAAGATGTCCGAGACCCTCCTCAGCCATTCGTCGAAATCCGCGGGCTGGTGGCTGACCAGGGCGGTCCGCAGCGCTGCGCCCTCTCCCCCGTGGATGTTGCTGCGCAGGTCGAAGGTGTCGGCCAGGGTCGCCTCGAACCAGGCCGTGGCCTGCCGGCCGGGCAGGATGGCCTGATGCACCCTCATGGCCGGGACCGAAAAGCCGTGGATCACGTCCTCCGACGTCATGGTCAGCTGGACCGGCTTGCCGACCGCGACGTGCAGCGTGTCGGCCACGTGGCCGCCCGGATAGGTGAAGTCGAAGCCGTCGTTGCGGGCGGTCACGCCCACCGGGTAGGCGCCGTAGGGCGGAACCGTCTGGTCCAGGAAGCCGGGAATACCGGCCACGAGAGCGTAGACGGCGAGCCCGGCGGCCAGGAGCGTCCACAACCCCAGATAGAGCGGATGGGGCCGGCCGGCAGGAGCGCCGCGGGCGCTCTCGTCCCGGCGCCGGAACAGCATCACGTAGGCCAGGGCCAGTCCGGCCGCGAAGGCGACCGCGAAGGCCGCCGCCACGTAGAGGCCCTGGAACGGCCCGTCCACGCCCTCCGCCTGGCGGGAGGCCGCGGCGGGCAACCAGGTCGCCATGAATGCCAAGCCGATCAATGCACTACCTCTTTCGGGTCGGACTCGAACCGACGGGTTACCGGCCGCCCTCGGGGGCGGCGCCCTGATCCTTCGCGATCACTCGCTGCATGGCGGCCTCGATGGGGATGGAGGCCTTGGTCTGCTGCTCGTCCAGCCAGCGGGGGCCGTCCTCGAGGAGGGCCTGCTGTTCGGCCTCGGCCGCCAGCAGGGCCTCGTTCGGCGGCGCGAGCTGTTTCTTCTCGTACTCCAGGGCCTGGGCGGCCAGGAATCCCCCCTGGAGGAACAGGCTCAGGGCGTAGACGAACACCGCCACGGCGATGCCGCCGAACACCACCGCCGGCGTGTTGAAGCCCGTTTTCGGGTTCGAAGTCTCTGACATGGCCATCCTCGGCGTTGGGCGGCTCTCGTCCGCCGCATGAAACGGATCAGGCGTTCTCGAAACGCAGCGACTCCTCGAGCCGCGGGTCCTTCAGGGGCACCAGGGAGTTCCCGCCGGCCAGCCAGGCGACGCCCGCCAGCCAGATCCCTCCCAGCCCGATCAGGCAGGTCGCATCCATGGGACCGAACGTGAAGCTGTCGCTGTACTGGGGCATGACGACCCAGTAGAGATTCAGCCACTGGGCGACGATGATCCACACCGCCCAGAAGGCCAGCAGCTTGCGCTGGCGCTTGGCGAACCGCGAGATCAACCCGGCGAACGGCAGGACGAAGGCGACGAAGATCAGGGCGATCCCCAGCTTGCCCCAGCCGTTCTGCGAGCGGTGCAGGTACCAGCTCGTCTCCTCGGGGATGTTGGCATACCAGTACAGCATGTACTGGCTGAAGGCGATGTAGCCCCAGAAGAAGGTGAAGGCGAACATCAGCTTGCCGTAATCGTGGAAGTGCTCGGGACTGACGATTTTGGTCAACCGGCCGCTGTTCTGCAGGCCCATCGTCACCAGGGTCATCACCGCGAAGAAGGCGACGAACCCGCCGGCCCAGTAGTAGACCCCGAAGATGGTGCTGAACCACAGGGGATCCACGCTCATGAGCAGGTCGAACGAGGCCATGGCGATGGACAGGGCCCCGACCATCAGGGCGAAACCGCTGAAGTTCTCCAGGCGGCGCGTGAGCTTCAGGTCGCCGCTCGCATCCTGGGCCACCGAGGTGCGCCAGAAGAACAGGGCGTAGCCGGTCCAGATCACGAAGTAGATGACCCAGCGCAGGATGAAGGCGTCCCGGCTCAGGTAGGCCGCCTTGTGACTCATGGGCAGGCTGGCCGCCACCTCAGGATCCGACCAGCCGTAGACCTTGCCTGCCAGCAGGATCACCGGGATCGCCAGGACCGCCAGCAGGGGCATGACGGCCGCCATCACCTCGCCCAGGCGCCGGATCACCACGTTCCAGCTGGCCCGGGTCACGTACATGATGGGCATGAAGACCAGCGCGCCCAGACTGATGCTCAGGATGAAGGCGTAGCTGGTCAGGTAGGTGTACCCGAAGCGCCGCAACCCGTCGCCCTCGGCGTTGCCGAGGAAGAAGGTGGCGGCCAGGCCCAGGACGCCCAGGGCGCCGCTGACCCCGACCACCCGGGGGCCGAGCCCGTCCAGGGTGGTCCTGGTGTCTTCCAGGCGGGGAACGTGGTGGTGAGCCAAGTCATTCTCTCCATGCTGCGCCGGCCCGGGGCCGGCTGGTGTTCCAGGGACGCCCTACCTCTGGAGGGCGCCCCGCGCCTCGGCCGGAACGTCCTCGAGGGACGCGTTCCGGGAAACCTGCAGGGCCCGTACGTAGGCGACGATGGCCCACCGGTCGGCCGGCTCGATCTGGGCCCTGTACGCCGGCATGCTGCGGATGCCGTTGGTGATCGTGTTGAAGATGTGCCCCGCCGGCCGGTCGACCACGCTCTGGCCGGTCAGGTCCGTCGGGGGGGTCCAGGTGCCCTCGGCCAGGGCCTGGGCCCTGATGTTGACCATGCCGTTGCCGTTGCCGCTCAGGCCGTGGCAGGGGGCGCAGTAGATGTTGAACCGCTCCTGGCCGCGGTCCAGCAATTCCTGGTCGAGAGCCACGGGGAAGGTGTCCACGAACAGGGTGTCGTCCTGCACCGTGCCCTTCCAGAAGGGGTCGTCGTCGGCCAGACGGCCGCGGGGCACCGTCCCGGCGACCGGCGCGCGCATGACCCGGCCGTCCGCGAAGAACGGGCCGCCCTCCTGGGGCTTGTAGTGGAACTGGTCGTCCATGTCGTAGACGACCTGGATGCGCGGATCGGCCTTCCGGGAATGCTGGGACCGGTAGATCAGTCCCATGGGCACCAGGGTCAGGGCCGTGACGGCCAGCAGGACGTACAGGATGAAGCGTGGCATGGTATCAGTCCTCCGCGCTTTCGCGCACTTCCTCGACGACGGCGCCGCCGAGAGAAGCCAGGAATTCGCGTGTCTTGTCCAGCTGGAATGCGGGATCGCGGGCCTCGATCACGATGAAGAACCGGTCCTGGGTGGCCCGCCTGAACCGCCGGTTGGTGAAAAGAGGGTTGTAGAGCCGCGGCATGCCGTTCAGGCCCCACATCCCGAAGAAGGTGGCGAAGGCGCTGAAAAGCACCGTCAGCTCGAACATGATGGGGATGTTGGCGGGCAGGCCGAACAGCGGCTTGCCCGAGATCATGAACGGATAGTCCACCGCGTTCATCCACCACTGCATCAGGGTGGCCAGTCCAAGGCCCGTCAGGCCGCCGCCCAGGACCAGGAAGGGCAGGCGCGTGCCGCGGATCCCCATGGCGTCGTCCATGCCGTGCACGGGGAAGGGCGTGTGGACGTCCCACTTCTTGAACCCGGCGTCGCGGACCTTCTCCACCGCCTCCATCAGGAGGCTGGGGCTCTCGAACTCCGTCAGCAGGCCGTAGAGGGCGCCTCGGCTCATCACAGGTCTCCCTTCCGGCGGACGTGCTCGGGAATGTCGCCGTGGTAGTCGCCCACGCTGCGCCGGGTCCCGGAGTGCGCGTCGGCGATCGGCATCACGGTCTTGACCTCGGCCATGGCCACCATGGGCAGGAACCGGATGAAGAGCAGGACCAGGGTGAAGAACAGGCCGAAGCTGCCGACGAAGGTCAGGATGTCCACGGGGGTCGGCCGGTAATAGGCCCAGCTCGAGGGCAGGAAGTCGCGGCTCAGCGAGGTCACCGTGATGACGAAGCGCTCGAACCACATCCCGATGTTCACGAAGATGTACATGATCCACATCACGGGGACCGAGGTGCGGAGCTTCTTGAACCAGAACAGCTGCGGCGTGACCACGTTGCAGGTCACCATGATCCAGTAGGCCCAGGCGTAGGGGCCGAAGGCCCGGTTGATGAACGCGAAGCTCTCGTTGGGATTCCCGCTGTACCAGGCGATGAAGAACTCGGTCGCGTAGGCGAAACCCACCATGGATCCGGTGGCCAGGATGATCTTGTTCATGTTCTCGAGGTGGTGGAGCGTGATGATCTCCTTGAGCCCGAACCACTGGCGGGCGGGGATCAGCAGCGTGCCCACCATGGCGAAGCCCGAGAACACGGCGCCGGCGACGAAGTAGGGCGGGAAGATCGTCGTGTGCCAGCCGGGGATCTGCGAGGTGGCGAAGTCGAAGGACACCACCGAATGCACCGAGAGCACCAGGGGCGTGGCCAGCCCGGCGAGCAGCAGGTACGCCTTCTCGTAGCGGTGCCAGTGGCGGTGGCTGCCGGTCCAGCCCAGGGCGAAGAACCCGTAGATGATCTGCTGCAGCCTCCCCTTGGCCCGGTCGCGCAGCGTCGCCAGGTCGGGCACCATGCCCGTGTACCAGAACAGCAGCGAAACGGTGGCGTAGGTGCCGACAGCGAAGACGTCCCACAGCAACGGGCTGCGGAAGTTGGGCCACATGGCCTGGTAGTTGGGGATGGGGAACAGCCAGTAGACCACCCACACCCGGCCAACGTGGATGCCGGGGAAGATCCCGGCGCAGACCACCGCGAAGATGGTCATGGCCTCGGCGAAGCGGTTGATCGACGTCCGCCACTTCTGCCGCAGCAGGAACAGGATGGCCGAGATCAGCGTGCCGGCGTGGCCGATGCCCACCCAGAACACGAAGTTCACGATGGCCCAGCCCCAGCCGACCGGATTGTTCAGACCCCACACCCCCACGCCCTTGACGAACAGGTACCCGATCATCAGGAACATGATCGCGGTCAACCCGGACGTCAGGGTGAACGCCACGTACCAGGCCAGGGGCGTCTTCCTCTCCAGGACGATGTCCGAGACCTTCTCGGTGATCGTCGTGAAGTCGTTGCCCCCCAGGATCAGCTCCTGCGGCCGGGTGGGGTCATCCACGGTGTTGTTCAGGTAGTCGGTGGCCGACGCTTTCATCTTTCAGGCTCCAGTTCCGTTGTCATGGCGGTCCTCGGAACGCGCTTGCGACATCCCGGCCCGGCTCAACCGTGGCCGTGGGCTTCCTGTTCGTGCCCGCCGCCGTGGCCGGCGTCCTGCCCGTGGCCGGTCCCGTGATCCCCGCCGTGCATCGCGACGGGGGCGATGGCCGGGTTGGGGTTGCGGATGCGGGCCATGTAGAAGGTGCGGGGCTTGATGTTCAGGTAGTTCAGCAGGTCGTACGACCGGTTGACCTCGCGCAGCTTGCTGACCCGGCTGTCCGGATCGTTCAGGTCGCCGAACACGATGGCTTCGCTGGGGCAGGTCTGGGCGCAGGCCGGAGTGATGTCCCCGTCCCGGATGCCCCGGCCCTCGACGCGGGCGGCCACCCGGGCCGACTCGATTCGCTGCACGCAGTAGGTGCACTTCTCCATGACCCCGCGCGCCCGGACGGTCACGTCCGGATTGAGCACCAGGCGCTGGGTCTCGGTCAGGTCCTCGAAGTTGTTGAACCAGTTGAACCGCCTGACCTTGTAGGGGCAGTTGTTGCTGCAGTAGCGCGTGCCCACGCAGCGGTTGTAGACCATCGCGTTCAGGCCCTCGCGCGTGTGCATGGTGGCCGCCACGGGGCAGACCTGCTCGCAGGGGGCCAGCTCGCACTGGGTGCAGGCCACCGGCTGCTGGGCGCACTCGGGATCCTCGGGATCGCCCAGGAAGTACCGGTCGAGCCGGATCCAGGACATCTCGCGGCCGCGCGCCACCTCGTCCTTGCCGACGACGGCGATGTTGTTCTCGGCCTGGCAGCCGACGATGCAGGCGTTGCAGCCGTTGCAGGAGTTCAGATCGACGGCCATGCCCCACTTGTAGCCCGTGTAGTCCCATTCCTTCCACAGGCTCTTCAACGGGGGGCTGTGGATGCCCAGGTGGTCCACGAACTCCGGATGCTCGGCGTACTCGGCGAGGGTCCCCTGGCGCACCAGCCCGGGCACGCGCTTCTGGATCTCGTCCCGGCCGGCCTGGTCGATGGCGTGGTGGTCCTGGGTCGTGGCGAGCTTGTACTTGCGGCCGGTCTTGCCGACCTTCAGGCCCGCCCCGCCGTGCAGGGCGTCCCACGTCCGCAGGGTGTAGGCGTTGAATCCGGCGCCCTCGCCGACGCGGCCGGCGTCGGAACGACCGTAGCCCAGCAGGACCGACACGGAGTACTTCGCCTGGCCGGGCAGCACGTAGACCGGCATCTCCTGCTTGCGGCCCCGGAATTCGAGTTCGACCAGGTCCTCGTGCCCCACGCCCAGCTCCTCCGCCGTGGCCGGGCTCAAAAGGGCGGCGTTGTCCCAGGTCAGCTTGGTCATGAAGTCCGGCATCTCCTGCAACCAGGCGTTGTCGGCGAACCGGCCGTCGAACACCGACTGGTCGTGGTGGATGCTCAGTTCCAGGTTGCCCGCGGCCAGGGCCGGCGGCGCCGGGGGCGCGGCGATGGCCGCCCCGGCCAGGGCCAACGGCTGGCCGTTCCGCCCCGATCCGCGCAGGAATCCGTCGTGGATGAACGCCTGCCACCTCTTCTCGAAGCGGGAATCGTTCTCCGGAGCCGGCCCCGAACCGCCGGCCAGCTGGTGGAACGAATCGCGGGCGATCCGGTGGGCGGGCCGCGGCTGGTCGTCGACCAGCACCGAGAGCAGCTCGGTGACGGTCTTGGCCCCGAACAGGGGTTCGATGAGCGGTTGCACCGACATCAGGGTGCCGTCCCAGGCCGAGGCGTTGCCCCAGCTCTCCAGGTAGTGGGCCCGGGGCAGGTGCCAGTGGCACAGCTGCGAGGTCGCGTCCTCGCGCGGGCTGATGTGGACGCGCGTGCCCGCCTTCTGCAGGGCGGCGGCGAAGTCCAGGTCGGCGGGCGCGTCGTAGACGGGATTCCCGCCGAGGATCACCAGGGTCTTGATCCTTCCGGCGTTCAGGTCGCCGGCCAGGTCGGCGATGGTGCCGAGGGAGGGCATGGCGAACGGCAGGTAGCTGACGGTGGTCCCGGCGTTGCCCAGCGCCTCGTTCAGCACGTGCAGCAGGGCGTGGGTCTCGGGCGCCTGGCGCATGCCGGCGACCAGCAGGCCATGCCCGCGGTGGGCCATCAGGTCGGCGGCCAGGGCCTTCAGGTGGGCCCCTCCGGCAGGGTGTCCCCGCCAGGCTTCGAGGCCCGCCCGGGACACGCCCGCGCCCAGGGGCAGAGGCAGGCCCTCGCCCAGGACGAGCTCGGCTGCCAGGGCCCACGCGGCCGCGTCGATCTGCGTGGCGGGCGTCGGGAAGCGGTGGTCGGCCATGCCCCCGGTGATGGTGAAGGTGTTCTCGAAGACGTAGAGCCGGTTCATGCGTCCGGACTCGGGGCGGCGCCCCCGCGCGAACTGACGGCTGTTGCGCAGGGCGGTCGCGTGGTCCTGGAGGATGTTGGCGTCGAAGTCGACGATGACCTGCGCCTTGCTCACGTCCAGCAGCGTCTTGGCGGCTGTCCCGAAGGCCAGGCGCGCCCCCTTGATCTCGTTCACCCGGCAGACCGGCTCGTGGTAGTAGAACTTGGCGCCGGCGTACTTCCGTCCCACCTGTTCCATGAGACCGGCCACCGCGGGCGAGGAGGACGCCTCGGTCAGGACGGCGAGGCCGCCCCCGCGCAGACCGGGGAAGTGGCCCGCCGCGAAGGCCAGGAAGTCGTCCCAGGTCGCCCGGGTCCCCATCAGGCCCGGGCGGACCGTGCCGCGCCGCACCACGTGGCGGCTGCGGTCCGGATCGTAGAGGTCGAGCACTCCGGCCTGGGCGAAGGCGCTGGTGGCCCCCAGGCTCAGGGGAAAGTCGGGATTGCCGTCGATCTTGATGGGCCGCCCGTCATAGCTCGTGGCCAGCACGCCCAGGGCGACCGGACCCAGTTCCATGGTGGTGGCGAACTTGAGGGGCTTGCCCGGGGTCATGCCCTCGGGCCGCTCCGCGAACGGCATGATCTCTTCGCGGGGCCAGCGGCAACCCGCCATGGTGGCCAGGGCCGCGGAGGCGCCCATGATCTGCAGGAATCGCCGCCGGCTCAAACCGTCCGGGGCCTCGATTCCCGAGGGGAACTCCTTCTCCACCGAGAGGGTGAACTCGGCGGAGCCGGCCAGTTCCTGGAGGCTGCGCCAGTTCTGCTGGCCGTTGCCGGGAGCTGTGCTGTTCTCGGACATGCAGGACCTTTCCTAGCGGTGACAGGTGGTGCAATCGGTGGACGGGGCGATGCCGTGCTCGGCCCGCAACCGCTTGCCCAGTTCCACGGGATCCTCGGCCGGGACCCATTCCATATCCGTCACGAATTCACGGGGCCTCAGGTTGGGCTCCGGATCGCGGTGGCACTCGAGGCACCAGCCCATGGTCAGGGGCTTGACCTGCTCGACGACTTCCATGCGGTCGATGCGGCCGTGGCAGCTGACGCACCCCACCCCGGACTGGATGTGGCCGGCGTGGTTGAAGTACACGAAATCGGGCAGATCGTGGACCTTGACCCAGGGGATCGCCTCGCCGGTCTCGGCGCTGCGGCGCACCAGTTCCAGCTTGGGGCTCTCGGCGCGCACGGTCTTGTGGCAGTTCATGCAGGTGGCCGTGGGCGGGATGTTCGCCTTGGCCGCCGTCTCGACGCTGGTGTGGCAGTAACGGCAGTCGATCCCCACGACCCCGGCGTGGAGGGCGTGGCTGTAGGGCACCGGTTGCTCGGGGGCGTAGCCGATGGCCGAGTTCCGGGGCGAGAACACCCCGGTGACCAGGACCACCGCGTAGACCAGGCCGCCGAGGGCGGCCACGGCGGAGGCCTCCCTCAACCAGTTGGTCCAGCGGGGGAAGACGAATTTTTCCTGGGAGGCGGAGCCGGATCCGGCATCCTTGTCGAAGTCGTTGTCGTGCGGAGCCAAGCGACTCTCCCCCTTCAGCGATCGCGCATCACAAAAATCGGCGCCGCGGCGGGTGTCCGCCGGGCGTTCCTTCCCGATCCGGGTGCCCGGATACTAGAGGCACCCGCTCCGGGTGACAAGGAAAACCGGACCGAGTGGGCAGGATTCCCCCGCCCCGACCCTCATGATCCGGGTCGGCCGGGATCCTGCAGGGGCTTGAAGGAATCCCCGCATCCGCAGGTGCTGCCCGCGTTGGGGTTGGCGAACTTGAAGCCTCCGCCCATCAGGGCCTCGAGGTGATCGAGCCGGAGGCCATCCAGGAGATGCTCCTGGTCCGCCGGGTAAAGGATCCGGATCCCCTCCTGGAGGCGGTCGAGATCGCCCGCCGCCGGGGGGACCCCGATCTCCACGACGTACTTCGTCCCGGCGCAACCTCCCTGGCGGGTATGGATGCGCACGGTGCGGTCCACCGCACCCTGGCTGTCGAGCCGGAGGCGGACTTCCGTCATGGCATTGGCCGTCAAGATGATCACCAGGTTCCTCCCCGCCCGGGATTGCAAACAGGACAGAATTTATCGTTTCTGAGGAAAACTGCAAATGCAGAAATGAAGGACCTCCTGCGGGATGGCCGGCTTGCGGTCGAGGGCCCTTTCCCCTTCCCTGTGGGTGGACCCTATCCCGGGAAACGAGTGATGGCATTCGGAACGGCCCTGGCGGCCGCTTTCTTTATCATAGGATCGGCAGGTTGCACCATGAACGACGATTCCTCGCCGCCGGAACACCGCCGCGCCGGCAACAGGCTGAAGGACGAACCCAGCCTCTACCTGCGCCAGCACGCCCACAATCCCGTCGACTGGTATCCCTGGGGAGAGGAGGCCGTGGCCCGCGCCCATGCCGAGGACCGGCCCGTCTTCCTCTCCGTGGGTTACGCCTCATGCCACTGGTGCCACGTCATGGAGCAGGAGGTCTTCGAGGACGACGAGGTCGCCGCCTTCCTGAACGACCGCTTCGTCTGCATCAAGGTCGATCGCGAGGAACGGCCGGATCTGGACCGGGTCTACATGGAGGCGGTCCAGGCCATGACCGGCCGCGGAGGCTGGCCCATGTCGGTCTTCCTGACCCCGGACCTCGAACCGTTCTACGGCGGCACGTACTTTCCCCGGCTCCAGTTCCTCGGCCTGATCCGGCAGATCGACGAGGTCTTCCGCACCCGGCGATCCGACCTGGAGAACCAGGCCGCCCAGCTCGCAGCCGGCATCCGCGCCTTGCCCGCCGCCCGGGTGGGCGCGGGCCCCGGCCTTTCCCTCGAACTGGCGGACGCGGCCGTGGCCGGCGCCTGGCAGTACTTCGACACCCGCAACGGCGGCTTCAACCAGCGCCAGAAGTTCCCAACTCCGGTCAAGTGGCGGTTCCTGCTGAGGACCTACCGGCGGACGGGCGACCGGGAACTCGGCGACATGATCCGCAAGACCTGCGACGCCATGGCCGGCGGGGGCATCTACGACCACGTCGGCGGCGGCTTCCACCGCTACACCGTGGACGAGGACTGGACCGTCCCCCACTTCGAAAAGATGCTCTACGACAACGCCCAGCTGGCCGGGTTGTTCATCGAGGCGGGCGTGGCGTTCGACCGGGGCGACTACCTCGATCTCGGCCGGGACGTCCTGGACTTCCTGATGCGGGAGATGCGCGGCAAGGACGGGGGATTCTACGCCAGCTACGACGCCGACAGCGGCGGCGAGGAGGGATCCTACTACGTCTGGTCGCCCGAGGAGATCGTCGCCGTCGCCGGTCCCGCCGACGGGCCGCCACTGGCCGAACTGCTGGGCGTGGGCCCCCGGGGAAATTTCGAACACGGGAACAAGAGCGTCCTGACCCGGCGGGCGGACGTCCCCGCGATCGCGGCCGCCCACGGGTGGGCCCCCGACGAGGTCGATGCCCTGTTCCCGCGGTGGCGCGGCGCCCTGCGTGAAGCCCGGGACGGCCGGGTGCCGCCGGGGCTCGACCGCAAGATCGTCACCTCCTGGAACGGTCTGGCCATCTCCGCCCTGGCCCAGGCCCACGCCGCCACCGGGGATCCCGCCTGCCTGAAGGGCGCCCTGCGGGCCGCCGACTTCCTGCTGGCGAGCCATCTGCGACCCGACGGTTCGCTCTGGCGGACCACCAGCGACGGCCGGCCGGCCGGCGAGGGCATCCTGGACGACTACGCCATGCTAGCCGACGGCCTGCTGGACCTCTACCAGGTCTGCGACGATCAGGAACTCCAGGTGAAGTACCTGGGCGCGGCCCGCCGTCTCATCGACTTCGCGCGGCACGAGTTCGGGCGCGCCGAAGGAGGCTACTACCTGAGCCGGGATGGGGCCGACGCCCCCCTCGGCCGCACGGTCGAGACCTTCGACAACGTGGAGCCCTCCGGCATGGCCACCCTGTACCAGGCCCTGATCAAGGCTGCGGCCATCACCGGCGACACCGGCTACCTCGAGGAGGTCCACACGGGTCTGCAGGACTGGTCCGGGCTCATGGAACGCGCCGGCATCGAGATGGCCCTGTGGTGCGACGCCGTGACCCGGATCACGGTCCCCTTCCACGACGCCGTCGTCGCCGGTGACGGACCGGAGGCCGAGGCCATGGCCAGGGAGGTCCTGGTCCGTCTGCCCCACCAGGCGGTGCTGTCCCGCTTGCCTGCGGACGGCGCCGGCGCCGATCTGCTGGCCCTGGCGCCGGCGCTCGCCGGCAAGTCGGGCCGGAACGGGGGGGCGGCGGGCTACGTCTGCTCCTTCGGGGTGTGCTCCGAACCGGTCACGAGCCCTGAGGCCCTGCTCGAACGCCTCAACCTGTCGGTTCCACCGGGGGATTGACGGCCAGGCCGGACTGGCGCGCCGGGCCGGGGTATGGTAAGAGGGTCGAGGGATGCATCGTCCGACCCCTGACCGGAGCGCCCGTCCATGTGCTCGATCTTCTGCCTGCTCGATCTGAAGTCCGACCCCGTCCAGCTGCGCGCCCGCGCCCTGGACATGTCGCGGCTGATGCGCCACCGCGGCCCCGACTGGTCCGGCATCCACACCGCACCGGGCGCCATCCTGGCCCACGAACGGCTGGCCATCGTCGATCCCGTCGGAGGCGCCCAACCCCTGCGCAACGCGGCCGGCACCCACGTGCTTGCGGTCAACGGCGAGATCTACAACCACAAGGAGCTCGAGGCGGGCCTGACGGGCGGATACGCGTTCCAGACCGGCTCGGACTGCGAGGTCATCCTCGCCCTCTACGCCGAGCACGGGGACGGGTTCCTGGACCGGCTGCGCGGCATGTTCGCCTTCGTCCTCTACGACCAGGAGCTCCAGCGCTGGCTCATCGCCCGCGACCACCTGGGCATCATCCCCCTGTACCTCGGCTGGGACGCCGCCGGCACCCTGCACGTGGCCTCGGAGATGAAGGCGCTGACGCCGGTCTGCGTCCGCGTCGAGACGTTCCCCCCCGGCCATCTCTGGTGCAGCGGCGAGCCCGCGCCGCGCCGGTGGTGGGCCCGCGACTGGCAGTCCTGGGACGGCGTGAAGGACCGCCGCACCGATCCCGAGGCCCTGCAGGGGGCCCTGGAGGACGCCGTGCGCTGCCACCTGATGTCCGACGTGCCCTACGGCGTGCTGATCAGCGGCGGTCTCGACTCGTCGGTCGTCGCCGCCCTGGCCGCCCGCCACGCCGCCCTCCGCATCGAGGACGACGAGCGGTCCCCGGCCTGGTGGCCCCGCCTGCACAGCTTCGCGGTGGGGCTGGAGGGATCACCGGACCTGGCCGCGGCCCGCGAGGTCGCCGCCCACATCGGCACCGTGCACCACGAGGTCCTCTACACGGTGCAGGAGGGACTCGACGCGGTCCCCGACGTGATCCGGCACCTGGAGACCTACGACGTCACCACCATCCGCGCTGCCACGCCCATGTACCTGATGGCCCGCCGCATCAAGGCCATGGGCATCAAGATGGTCCTGTCGGGCGAGGGGGCCGACGAGATCTTCGGCGGCTATCTCTACTTCCACAAGGCCCCCGACGCCCGCGAATTCCACGCCGAGCTGCTGCGCAAGCTGGACAAGCTGCACCTGTACGACTGCCTGCGGGCGAACAAGGCCATGGCCGCCTGGGGCGTGGAGGCGCGCGTCCCCTTTCTCGACAAGGAGTTCCTGGACGCGGCCATGACCATCGCGCCGGGCGACAAGATGTGCGGGCAGGGGCGCATCGAGAAGAAGGTCCTGCGCGACTGCTTCGCCCACCTGCTGCCCGAGCGGATCATCCGGAGGCAGAAGGAACAGTTCTCCGACGGGGTGGGCTACGGGTGGATCGATGCGCTGAAGGTTGAGGCCGATCTTGCCGTGGCCCAGGCGGACTTCGCCGCGCGGGCCGAACGCTTCCCCATCCATACGCCCGACTCGAAGGAAGCCTACCGCTACCGGGAGATCTTCGAGCGCCATTTCGGCGGCGAGGAGTCGGTCCTGCGCACCGTCCCCCACGGCAAGTCGGTCGCCTGTTCCACCGAGGCCGCCCTGGCCTGGGACGCCAGCCTGCGCGAACGCAACGATCCCTCGGGGCGTGCCGTGGGGGTCCACGGCGACGCCTACCGGAACGAGCCGGGAAACGGCTGAGGAGGTTTCATGCACGACTTCGGGATCCTGCGCGACCTGGCCGTCATCTTCGCCGTGGCCGTGGTGGTCGTGGCGGGCCTGCGCCGCCTGAAGGTGCCGGCCATCGCCGGCTACATCCTGTCCGGGGTGCTGGCCGGCCCCGGCGTGCTGAAACTGGTGCACGACCTGCACCAGGTCGAGCTGCTGGCCGAGGTGGGCGTGGTCCTGCTGCTGTTCGGGATCGGCCTGGAAATCTCCCTGGACCGGATCAAGCGGCTCTGGCGCGCCATCGTCCTGGGTGGATCGATCCAGGTGGGGGCCACCGGCGCCGTGGCCTTCGGGATCGCCCTGTCCGCGGGGCTGACGCCCGGTCAGGCCGTGTTCCTGGGCTGCGTGACCGCCATCTCCAGCACCGCGGTGGTGTTGCGGGGCCTGGCCCAGCGCGGCGAGCTGGACGCTCCCCACGGCCGCCTGGCCGTCGGCATCCTGGTGTTCCAGGACCTGTGCGTGGTGCCGATGATGCTGGCCATCCCCTTCCTGTCCGGAGCCGGCGAACCCGGCGCCGCCTTCTCCGCCCTAGGCAAGGCGCTGGCCATCCTGGCGGCGGTCCTGGTGGGGGCCCGGCTGATCGTGCCCCGCCTGCTGGCCTTGGTGGCCGGCACCCGGCAGCGCGACCTGTTCGTGCTCGGGGTCTTCCTCGCCTGCTTCGGCACCGCCTACGCCGTCACCGGCGCGGGACTCTCCCTCGCCCTGGGAGCCTTCCTCGGCGGGATGATCGTCGCCGGCAGCGAATACCGGCACCAGGCCATGAGCGACCTGCTGCCCCTCCGCGAGGCTCTCAGCAGCGTGTTCTTCGTGTCCATCGGCATGCTGCTGAACCTGGGAGCCATCGGCGCCGCCCCGGGAATGATCGCCCTGCTGCTGGTGCTGATCATCGCCGGCAAGTTCGTGCTGGTGTTCCTGACCGCCGCGGTCATGCGGTTGCCCCTGCGCGTCTGCGTGCTGACAGGCGCCGCACTCTCCCAGGTGGGGGAATTCTCGTTCGTCCTGCTGCGGGCGGCCGGCGGCACTGATCTGGTCCCCGAGCCCCTGGGCACCCAGTTGCTGGTGGCCATCATCCTGTCCATGGCCGTCACCCCGGTGTTCCTGGCGGCCGGACCGGCCCTGGCGGCCGGCGCCTCGCGCGTGACCCTCCTGGAAAGGCTCATGAAGGTGCGGACCCCCGAACCCGAAGCGGTGGGCGAGGCGCTGACGGGGCACGTTGTCATCGCCGGGTACGGGATGGCGGGGGAACAGGTGGCCGCCGTGCTTAAGGAGAAGGGGTTGCCCTTCCTGATCATCGACATCAATCCCGAAAACATCCACCGGGCCATGCAGGTGGGCCACACCGCATTCTTCGGGGACGTGACCAGCGGCGAGGTTCTCGAACACGTGGCGATCGGTCGCGCCCGCGGCCTGGTCCTGGCGGTGAACGATCCCGACGCGGCGATCCGGTCCATCCGTGCGGTCCGCGAACACGCCCCCCACGTGCGGATCATCGCACGCACCGCTTACGAGGCCGACCGGGTGAGGCTGCTGGGCCAGGGAGCGAACAAGGTGGTCGTGGCCGAGGCCGCGGCGGCGAGGGAGCTGGGCGAGGTCGTGGTCGAGGCCTGCGCGGAAGCGAGGGCGGGTTCCTGATGCACCCTCGTCGGGGACAGCTGATTGATCAGCATCTACCGCCGACATCTCCTCACCGTTGCCTTCAGCCCCGACGAGGACCAGGATGACTCCATGAACCAGGAGGATCCGACGTGACCGCAATCCGGAGTACGATTCCCTGTCTCTTGTCCATCACCATGATGATCCTGGCGGGAGGCTGCGGCGAGAACCACCCCCTCGAACCTGGGGGCCATGCCAATGACGGAATCGTGGGACACGTCATCGACCAGGGCGGCAATCCGCTGGCCGGAATCGCCCTCGGCCTGGTCTACGACTTCGAGTATCCCGACCGGTTCGCCAAGCCGTCCACCCGGATTGGTTTCTCCCTCCCCGAACCTGGCGTTGTCAGGGTCGTCGTGTTCGACCTTGCCCGCGAAACGGTGCGGACCCTCGCCGATGGACAGATGCCCCCCGGGAACCACACCATCACCTGGGACACCCGGGACTCCGACGGGCACCTGGTCCCCAACGGCCTGTACCTGGTCCTGGTGGAGTTCGAGGGGAATCCGCTCTCAGAAAACCGGCTGTTCATCAACTCCGTCGGACCGGACACGATCCACCAGAGGCCCAACGCCCTCACCGACCCCGCGGGGTACTTCCGCATCCCCCGCAACCTGATCCCGGTGGGCGAGATCGTCCCGGTGACGCAAGGCGAGGAACCGGTGTCCTACCCCGTCTCCTCCGTCATCACCCTCGAGGTCGCCGGCTCCATCGGCGGCGTTGACCATTACGTCACGCGGACCATCATCATGGATGCGGGGATGGATCGGCTCGTGGCGGACTTCGTGTTGCCCGTGACGCCCGTCAACCGGTGATCCGCAGCACCTTCGCGCCGCGGACGCCTCCCGAGCGCAGCTCGACCAGGGCCCGGTTGGCGTCCGCGAGGTCGTAGACCTCGACCTCGGGGCGCAGCTTCGCCGCGGCCGCCAGCTCCAGGAACCCGGTGATGTCCCGGCCCGCCACGTTGGCCACCGACTTGATCTCCCGCTCCTGCCACAGGTGCCGCGCGTAGTCGAGGGCCATCAACGCCTGCTTGTCGCCGTCCTCCTTGCGGATGGCGTTGATCACCAGGCGGCCCCCGGGCGCCAGCCGTTCCAGCGCCTTGACCACCGGCAGCCAGGCCGGCGTGGTGTCGATGACGGCGTCCAGCGGAGCGGGAGGCTCGTCCTCCGTGCCGCCGGCCCAGTCGGCGCCCAGCTCGCGGGCGAACAGGCGGGCGCCGGGGTCGCGGGCGAAGACGAAGACTTCGCTGCGCGGATAGAGCTGGCGGGCCAGCTGAAGGACGAGGTGGCCCGAACCGCCGAAGCCCGTCAGCCCCAGGCGTTGCCCGTCGGCCAGGTTGCACAGGCGCAACGAGCGCCAGCCGATGGCCCCGGCGCACAGCAGGGGCGCGGTGTGGACGTCGTCCAGGGCATCAGGAAGGGAGTGGGCGTAGCGGGCGGGGACCGTCATCAACTCGGCGTACCCGCCGTCGATGTCGCGACCGGTGGCCTGGAACCCGGAGCAGAGGTTGTCGTCGCCCGCGAGACAGTGGTCACACTCGCCGCAGGCAGAGGCGATCCAGCCCACGCCGACGCGCGCGCCGATCGCCGGGGCCGTCACGCCCTCGCCGCGGCCGACGACCTCGCCCACCACCTGGTGGCCGAGGACCACCGGCAGTCGCGGCGGTGCGGTGCGGCCCTCGATCTCGTCCAGTTCGGTGTGGCAGACCCCGCAGGTGCGGACGCGGATGAGAACCTGCCCCGACCCGGGTTCCGGGTCGGGCAGGTCCGTCAGGCGCAGGGGTAGGGAACCGGGGGTGATGGGAGCAAGTTTCTCAAGAATCATGGCGCGCATGGTTGGTCTCCTGTTCCAGATCGGAGTTTAACCCCGACGGGACAAGACAAAATGGAACGGCTGGGCCCAGCGGTGTATGGTGGGACACCTCTCTGTCCCACGAGCCATATGAGAGTTACCGCTCTCGTTCCCGCAAAGGAGCCCAGCCATGTCACACTATAACACCGATACCATCCGGGTGGTGTCCACTTTGGGTGCCGATGAGGTTTTGATCAGGGACAAGGGACAATCGCTGACTTAGAGACGGGTCGCATTATTGGGCCCCAGAAAACTTGAGTAATTGGGGAAGGTTCAGGCCACTTTCAAAAGGAATGCTAACATGTGGATGGTATTTCAAGGGATCATTCTATCTCTGATCTTCGCCTTTCTTCTTTTCACCACCGATCTCTCAAAACCCATTGTCGTTCTTGCCTATATTGGTGTCCTGATAATTTTCTCCTTATTGTCAAAGGTTTTCAAAAAAGGAAAGAAAATTTAGACAACTCATTACCGGATCGCATGAAAGACCTTAAAAATCCAACCCCGGTTGGTGATATCTATGGATGGATCGTACCACGACCAGTTTATGGAAATGGTTAAAAACAAGGGGCGCCCGGACAAGGCGCCCCGAAAATCCGCACGTCGATGGGAATTCAGCCCTCTTCTTCGACCTCGGTGACCTCCACCTCGCAGTGCAGGCCCGTGGTGTCCGTGCGCTCGGCGAGCAGTTCGAGGACCTTGGCCTTGGCCGCCTTCATGAAGTCCTGCTCGAGGGCCTCGTCGTCGAAGGTGTTCCAGCAGGTCTCGCCGATCTCCTCGGTGCCGCAGTAGGCGTGCAGGTCCAGATAGAGGGAGAAGCCCATTTCCGGGTCGTGGAAGCTGTCGACCTCGATCTCCACGGCGAAGGCGTCCTCGGGGATGGACCCCTTGCCGCGCGCCCGCACCGCCTCCTCCCAGAAGCCGCCGACCTCGCCGGTCAGGTACATGCGGAACTCGCCGTCCTGGGTCGCGGGCCAGATCTTGGCCAGCTTCTTGGGGTCATCGTGCAGCAGATCGATGGCGATGCTGGCCACGATCTCCGATGGACAGTTGTCCCTGAGATCCTCGAAATCCTTGAACATGGGCGGCGCTCCGGGGTTGGGGTGGGGTCGCAATGTAGCTCCGCAGGGGACCGGTGGCAAGGGCCCGGGGGGACCTGCCGCTTGGCCCTGGCGGCCCACCTTAAAGGGACTTATTCTATCCTGAATACCGGTTACCATTCACATGCCACCCGGGAGGGGATCCATGAAAACGATCGGCGACATCCTCAAGGCCAAGGGACGGGGACCCATCCACTGCGTCACCCCCGACGAGACCGTATTCGCAGCCGTCAGCAAGATGGTCGAGAACAACATCGGCGCGATCCTGGTCAAGGAGGGCGACGTGATCCGGGGGATCATGAGCGAGCGGGACTACCTGCGCTTCATCGCCCGCCAGGGCAAGACCGCCCGGGACACCCCCGTCAAGGAGCTGATGACCAGCAAGGTGATCTTCGTGACCCCGATCGCCCGCCTGGACGAGGTCATGGCCCTGATGACCGAAGCCCGCATCCGCCACGTCCCCGTCCTGGAAGAAGGCGACCTCCTGGGGATCATCTCCATCGGGGACGTGGTCAAGCAGATCGCCCAGGATCAGCAGGCCCAGATCTCCGCCCTCGAGAGCTACATCTACGACCCCTACCCCGGCCCGACGCGGGCCTGAGGGCCCGGCCGCCCGACTCCGGTTCCTCCCCGTCCCCGCCGCGGAAATCCCCGCGGCGGGGATTGTTCTTCCGCCCCGGACCGTTTACATTTCCGCCCATGGGAGTCCCTTCAGGCCCGGTTCCGGGCCCGCCGTCAACCCGTTCAGGGGGCAAGCGAACATGGCCCAGACCGTCATCGAGAAGATCGTCCAGTCCCATGCCGTCGGGCTCGACCCCGGCCAGGAGATCGGCGCCGGCGACTACGTCACCCTCGTGCCCGATCACGTCATGACCCACGACAACACCTCGGCGGTCATGGGCAAGTTCAAGGGCCTGGGGGTCAAGCGGGTGAAGAACCCCGGCCAGCCGGTGTTCACCCTGGACCACAACATCCAGGACCTGGGCGAGAGCAATCAGGCCAAGTACCAGGCCATCGCCGACTTCGCCGCCAGGAACGGCGTGACCGCCTATCCCGCCGGCCGGGGCATCGGCCACCAGATCATGGTCGAGGAGGGATACGTGCGCCCCGGGGGCCTGTGCGTGGCCAGCGACAGCCACAGCAACACCTACGGCGCCCTGGCCGCCCTGGGCACCCCCGTGGTGCGGACGGACGCGGCCGCGCTGTGGGCCACCGGCACCGTGTGGTGGCAGGTGCCCCCCACCGTCAAGGTGACGCTGAAGGGCAAGCTGCGAACCGGGGTCACCGGCAAGGACGTGATCATCACGCTGTGCGGCATGTACAACCGGGGCGAGGTCCTCAACGCGGTGATCGAGTTCGCGGGCGAGGGCGTGGCCTCCCTGTCCATGGAGGAGCGCCTGACCATCGCCAACATGACCACCGAGTGGGGCGCCCTGGCCGGCTGGTTCCCCTGCGATGCCGCGTGCGTGGCCTACATGCGCGAGCGCAAGCAGTGGCTCGAGGGCCGCGGCACGGGCGGCCGCATCACAGACGCCGATCTCGCCGCCTGGACCATCAACCCTCCCGCCTCCGATCCGGACGCGGTCTACGCCGCGGAAATCATCCTCGACCTCGACCGGGTCACCCCCCAGGTCAGCGGCCCCGACACGGTCCAGGTCGCGCGGCCCCTGGCCGACCTGCAGGCCGAGAGGGTCAAGATCCACAAGGCCTACCTGCTGTCCTGCACCAACGCCCGCCTGAACGACCTCGAGGCGGCCGCCGCGGTGATCAAGGGCAGGAAGGTCGCGGACGGGGTCGAGCTCTACGTCTCCGCCGCCAGCGAGCCCATCGAGCAGGCCGCCACCAAGAGCGGCGCCTGGCAGGCCCTGCTCGACGCCGGCGCCCGGCCCCTGCCCTCGGGCTGCGGGCCCTGCATCGGTCTGGGCGTCGGCCTGCTCGAGCCGGGCGAGGTGGGCATCTCCGCCACGAACCGGAACTTCAAGGGCCGCATGGGCAGCCGCGACGCCAGGGCCTACCTGGCCAGCCCCGCGGTGGTGGCCGCCAGCGCCGTCGCCGGATACATCGCCGGCCCCGAAGGCCTGGCCCTGGACGGTTCCACCCCCGAACGGTCCATCGAGGTCTTCAAGGGGACGGCGCGGGAGACCGGTCCGGTGGCCATCCTGCCCGGCTTCCCCAGCGGGCACCAGGGGCGGATCCTGTACCTGCCGACCGACAACCTGAACACAGACGGGATCTACGGGAAGGACTACACCTACCGTGAGGACATGACGCCGGAGATGATGGCGAAGGTCGTCATGGAGAACTACGACCCCGCCTTCGCCGGCATCGTGCAGGCGGGCGACGTCGTGGTCGCCGGCTACAACTTCGGCACCGGCAGCTCGCGGGAGCAGGCCGCCACCGCGCTCATGGCCGCGGGCATCAAGCTGGTGATCGCCGGCACCTACAGCCAGACCTACCTGCGCAACGCCATCAACAACGGGTTCGTCTGCGTGGAGTGTCCCGAGTTCTGCGACGCCCTGAAGGATCACTTCGCCGCGGAGGCGGCGGGAGGCAGGAAGACCATCGTGGACCAGGAGGGCCTTGCCCTCGACTTCGCCGCCTCCCGGATCACCTGGCGGGGCCGCACTTTCCGGTTCACGCCCCTCGGCAAGCCCGTCCAGGAGGTCGTGATCGCGGGCGGGGTGGAGAACATGGTCCGCCAGGCCCTGGCCTGACGGTGTTCGACTCGGGCATATACGTGTTCGTCATGCGGCTCAGGGAACCCTGCGACCTGGAGGTCGGGGCCCTGGGCCGCTTCGTCTTCCCTGCCGGATGGTATCTCTACACCGGCAGCGCCCGGCGGAACCTGCGCGGGCGCATCGAACGGCACTGGAACCTCAAGAAGACCCTCCGCTGGCACATCGACCACCTGAGCACCGCCCCTGGCAGCGAACCGGTGGGCGCGGTGGTCCTGCCCCTCGAGATCGGGATCTCCGAGTGCGAATTGAATCGACGGGTCGGACGGATGGTCGCCGGACGCACGATCGCCCCGGGCTTCGGTGCAAGCGACTGCCTGTCCGACTGCCCCGCCCATCTGTGGTACAGCCGGGCCGCGGTGTCCCTGCTGGCGGTCGCCCGGATCCATCCCGAGGCCGGGGTCCTGATCCCCGGCGCCGACATCATGCAGCCGGATCTGCAGTCCCTCCTGCCAGAACCCGAGCCCGACCCCGACTAGTCCTTGGTCACGGCCAGGTGACGCCTCAGCCCGTCGTTGTCCGGGTCGAGTTCCAGGGCGAATTCCAGGGCCGCGCGCCCACCGGGGATGCCGTGATCCTGGCAGATGAATCCCACCAGGGTCCACAATCTCGCATCGGGCCAGCGGTCGCCCGCCCCTTCCTCCAGGAGACCCAGCAACCCTTCCGCCCGGGTCGGATCGTTCTGCAGCCGGTCGGTCTCCAGGACCAGCACGAGGTCCTCCAGGTCCAGGTCCCCGTCCAGAACCGCGTCCACGTCCTCGTCGGCCGGGGCCAGGGGCCGGCGCGCGAGTTCCACACCCTCCAGCGGATCCCCGTGCCGCATGAGGAACCGCGCCAGGTCCCGGCGGGCCTCCCCGTCCTCGGGGTCTTCCTGCAGGCGCGCCCTGAGGCGGACCTCGACGGTCGCAGGGTCCTCGCCCGGATCCCAGGCGAGATCCAGGATCTTCCAGCGGTCCAGCCCTCCCAGGACCGGTCCCCTGACCTCGCCCAGGGCCGCGGACCGCAGCTTCTCGACGGCCGCCCGGCTGGTCTGGTCCTGGCCCGCCCGGCCGAGGATGCGTTCGGCGTTCTCGGCGTGCTGCAGCATCCCCAGGGGGTTGCCCAGAACCGCCTCGGCGTACCCGAGCATGAGGGACGCCTCGGCGGTGTTCAGGCCCGACCGCAGGCAGATCCCCAGCTGGAACACCGCCTTCTCCGCGAGCGCCGTCTGCTCGGCGCGGTCCTCGGCCTGCATGGCCTGGCTGACCAGCGCCGAGCCGTAGGCCAGGCGGTTGCCCGCCAGGAAGACCGAATCGTAGGCGAGCATGAAGGGCTGGGCCCCCGGCCGGCCGGTGACCCCCGAGAGGTCCAGCCCGTAGGGCTTGCTGACCAGGTAGGGATAGTACGGGGTGTAGACCAGGGACTGGGCCCAGGCACGCTCCGCGAGATCCCGGCGCCCGGTGATCTCGTAGATGGCCCCGGCCTCGGCCCAGAACCGCCGGCCGATGGGGTGATAGTGCCGCATGGTGTTGTAATCCTCGAAGGCCTGGCCGGCCATCGCCGTATCGCCCTCGCGGAGCCAGGCCAGGGCCAGGATCCAGCCCTTGAGGTGCCCCGATGGTTTCGGCGACCAGGCCATGGGGTCCAGGACCCCGGGCATCATGGCCGCCCCGGGAGCCTCCCAATCCCGCTGAAAGACCGGCACCCCCACGCCGTCGAGTTCGGCCGCGAGGCGGAAGGCCCGGTCCATCTCCCCTGTCTGGGCGGCGATCAGCCCGCGCAGGACCCTCTCCTCCAGCCCCGGACGTGCGACCGCGCCCAGGCGATCCAGCAAGGCGGCAGCCTCGCTGAACCGTCCCAGATCCCGGAGCAGCCAAGCCTTGTCCAGATCGGCGCGGCTGCGCAGGTCACCCAGGGCGTCCTCCGGCAGGACGCCGAGCGCCGCCTGGAGCCCCGCGTGGGCCCCCAGGGAACGCTCGAGGTCGCCCACGGCTTCGCTCAGGTAGGCCAGCAGGTGCCAGGTGTAGGGATTCGCGGGATCCAGGCCCGTTGCCGTGTGCAGGCGGCCCAGCAGGTCGTCCAGCACCCGCGGATCCATGTCCTGTAGCCCCCACGCCACGTCGACCTGGCTCTGCACCCGCATGACCAGACCGGCCGTGCGGTCCCGGAATCCGCGGACCCGGTCGAGGATCCGGCCGGCCTCCTCCCTGCGCGCGGCGATCTCGGGATCGGGCAGGGCCAGGAATTCGGCGAGGCCCAGGCGGGGCAGGTGGGAATCGTGGACGAAGGTCCGGCGGTAGACTTCCTTCTGGTCCGACCCGTAGAACCGCGAGGCCTTGCTGCCGACGAGCTGTTCGATGCGGAAGAAGTGGGAGTCGGCGTCCATCCACAGCTGGACGGTTCCGATCGCGGACCAGGAGGATGGTTCCTCCCAGGCGGATCCGGCGGCAGGGACCGCCAGCAGGCAAAGGGCGGCGAGAAAGGATACCTTGTTCACGGCGGACCCCCTGTATATTGATGGCGGGCAACGCCATCAATGTACGGTCGCCCGGCTGCGATCGACAACTTCCACCGGATCGGGGGCGGCGAGGATCTTGATCGGCGGCAACGCAGACCTCCTGTGGACGGGAATCCTGGTCACCACCTGGTGCGTGTTCCACAGCCTGTTCGTCACCCACCGGTGGGACCGCCTGGTCCGCCGGAGGCTGCCCCGCGCCCATCCCCTGGCGCGCCTGGTCTACGTCGTCTTCAGCACCCTGAGCTTCCTGGGGATGATGGCCTGGATCCGCACCCTCGACGACCGCCTGCTGTGGGCCTGGCCCGGTCCCTGGGCCGTCCTGCGCTGGGCGGGTCTCGGGGTGGCCGTCCTGTGCTTCTGGCTGGGCATGCGCGCCTACGACAACCGCGCCTTCCTGGGCCTGAGCCAGCTGAGGGCCTGGCTCCGGGGACGGCCGGCCCCCGAACCGCCCTTCCGGCGCACCGGGGTTCTGGGGACCATCCGGCATCCCTGGTACACCGGATCCCTCCTGTTCTTCGTGTTCTGCCTCCCGGTCACCGACGTGAACCTGGTGTGGCGCGTGGTGTTCTTCCTTTACACCCTGGTGGGCACCGAACTGGAAGAGCGCAAGCTCATGCAGGACCTCGGACCGGCCTACGCAGCCTACCGCCGCCAGGTCCCCCGGTACTTCCCCCGGCCGAAGCGGCCCGGGCGGCGCGGGGGGTCCGGATGAAGAGGCGGCCGGTCCTGCGGGCCCCCGCGCCGGTCCTGGTGCTGGTCGTGGCCTTGCTCTGCGGCTGCGTCTGCGGTTGCGGCGGGCCCCGGACCGCGGGCGACCCCGCAGCGGGCCTGCCCGGGGGCGCGGATCCGGCGGCCGGGCGCTGGAACGACTGGCCGGCCCTGGACTGGCGCTTCGACCGCGGGATCCTGACCCGCACGTACCTGTTCTCGGCGCAGCAACCCGACCGCCCCCTCGACGCCTATCTGGCCGCCCAGGTCTTCGGTGGGCGGGAGGATTCCCTCGGCCTGGAGGACTTCCTGGCCCTGGACCCCGACAGCCGCGACCAGCGCCGCCGGGCGGCCGCCCACCACCGGGACCGGGCCCAGCGCCTGTGGCGGTCCCTGGATTCCCTGTGGAACCGGATGCGGGACAACCCCGGGGCCTTCGTGTCGGGATCCTTCAGCGAACCGGAATTCCTGGGCGACGGCGTCACCATGGCGATCGGACACCTGGGCGCCGCGGCGGGGCTGGATCCCTCCTCCGCGCCCGTCTGGTACGACCTGGCGGTCATGTACGGCGCCGCCGGCGACGTGCGCCGCCAGGACCGGGCCCTGCAGGCCGGGCTGGCCGCCCTGGCCGCCGCGGGCGATCCGGCCGACCCGGGGCAGGCCCGGCTGCGCCGGCGGTTGCTGCTGGACCGGGCCTGGCTGCTGCGGGACGCCGGCCGGTTCGAGGAGTGCCTCGACCACCTCTCGCGGGTCATGGCCATGATGCGCGAGGATGCCTACCGCACCCCCGAGGACGGCAAGGAGGCCCTGCTCATCAAGGGCCTGGCCCTGGCCGGAGCCGGGAACGTCAACGAGGCCCGCCAGGTGGCCAACCAGCTGACGGGCTGGACCGTGCCCCGGCGGCAGCGCCGGGTCGTCCAGGACAGCGAGGCGCACCGGGCCATCGACAAGCGGAACCTGGAGCCCGTGGCCTCGGACTTCGACCGGCGCTGGATCCGGGCGACCGCCTTCTGGAAGCTGGGCGACGGTGACCAGGCTCTGGCCCAGCTGGCCGAATCCGACTTGCGGTGCGAGTTCCCCGCCCACCTGAACTTCCGGTTCTGGAACGACGTGGGCGCCATCCAGGAGCACTTCGGGAAGATGGCCGAATCGCGCATCAGCTACGCCCTGGCGGCGACCTACCGGCCCCTGTTCATCTACCATCCCATGGTCGGGGCCCGCGGCATCGCCCGGGTCTACGGCCAGCCGGGCGCGGGGCAGCTTTACTTCCTGGGCTACCGCCACTTCTACCTCGCCGGCAGCCTCTTCTCCTACGCCGCCAATCGGCTGGTCGCCATGGAGCTGGCCACCGAACCGGACATGCGCCGGTTCAACGGGGACCTGGCCCTCGACGCCTTCGACGCCTGCCTGCGGCGGGGCATCCAGCCGCTGTCGTCCCTGGTCCTGCGGGGCCGGGTCCACTACCGGCGGGGGGACTTCACCCGGGCCGAGGCCGACCTGACCGCAGCGGCCGCGGGCCTGCGGGCCGCCGGCCGCGAGGATCCCGACGCCCTGCTCATCCTGGGCATCCTCCACTTCAACCGGGAGGATTACCCGGGCGCGGGGATCTGGCTGGACCGCTACACCCGGCTGAAACCCGAGGAGGGCCTGGGCTGGCGGCTGCTCGGTCTGGCCCTGATCCACGCAGGACAGCTGGACAAGGCCCTGGCGGTGATGGATCACGCCCTGGAGATCGAGCCGGATTCGGCGGTGGGGCTGTACAACCGCGGGCTCGTCCACCTGAAGACCGGCCGCCAGGAGGCCGCCCTGGCCGATCTGGAGGCCGCCCGCAAGCTGTGGCCCGAGAACCCCGAGATCACCCGGGTCATCGACCTGCTCCGGGACAACCCCCGCAGCCAGGTGAAGCTGTCCCACGGGGAGGTGGACCTGCGGGTCAGCGTGGCCGACTCCGCCCAGTTCGCCCGGACCCAGGCGGCTTCCCCGCTCAACCTGGTGACGGGGCTGAAGACCGGCGGGGACCAGGACGCCGCCGCCTGGCTGGGGATGGACCGGACCGGGGCGGAATACCTCCTGCCCGAACTCGAGGCCCGCTACAGGAACGATCCCACCGCCGCGAACCGGGCGGCCTACGCCTGGTGCCTGCTGCAGGCCGAACGGCCGGCCGAGGTCCGGGACCTGCTCGGCCCCCTGTGGAACCGCGGGATCGATCCCGGAGAGCTGACCATCCTGCTGCACGCGGACCGGGCCCTGGGCCTGCCGGCCCGCGCCAAGTACCTGGCCCTGTCCCTCCTCGAGCCCCGCGACCCGCTGCAGGATCCCGGCTTCTGGGAGCTCGTGGCGATCACCTGTCTGGAGAGCGGGGAAAGGCAGGCGGGGTTGCTCGCCATCGATTACGCGCTGGAGCTTGACCCGGCCAACGCCGGGCTCAGCGCCCTGCGCGCCTCGCCCTGATTGTCAAGCGGGGCGATCTGCCCTATAGTCCGCGGATCAGCCGACCAGCGGGCCGCCAAGGCCGGGAGACCTGCATGCTCAAGGAAAACTTCGTCGAGGCGGTGGCCCGCTCCCTGCGCGACCACTGGACGGCCTCCTGTTTCAGCGACCTGGACGGGGCGCCGCTGACCTACGCCGACGTGGCCAACCGCATCTTCAAGCTGCACCACGTCTTCGCCGAGGCGGGGATCGAACCGGGGGATCGCATCGCCCTCGTGGGGCGCAACACCACCAACTGGGGCGTGGTCTACCTGGCGACCGTCACCTACGGCGCGGTGATCGTGCCCATCCTGCCCGACTTCACTTCCGGCGAGATCGAACACATCATCCGCCACAGCGAGTCGTCCCTGCTCTTCGCCGCCGAGTCCATCTTCGACGGCCTCGAGCAGGAGAAGATGCCGAGCCTGCAGGGAGTCTTCCGGCTGAGCGACTTCAAGGTCCTGTGGCGGGAGGACAAGGGTCTGGACCGGATCATGGCCGGGGCGGACGCCGGCTATCGCGAGCGGTTCGGCGCCCTCCTGACTCCCCGGACCCTGGCCTTCGGCACGGTGCCCAACGACGCCCTGGCGGCCATCGTCTACACCTCGGGGACCACGGGGTTCTCCAAGGGCGTCATGCTCGCGCACAACTCCCTGATCGCCAACGTCACGTTCTTCAGCGGCCAGGTCGAGCTGCACGCCGAGGACACCATCGTCTCCTTCCTGCCCCTGGCCCACGCCTTCGGTTGCGCCTTCGACTTCCTGGCGCCGTTCATCTGCGGCTGCCACATCGTCTTCGTGGAGAAGATCCCCTCGCCCAAGATCCTCGTGGCCGCCTTCGCGAAGTACCGGCCCGTGGTGGTGATGTCGGTGCCCCTGATCATCGAGAAGATCTACCGCAACCGGGTCAAGCCCATCATCGAGACCCCGCGCATGCAGATGATGCTGAAGGTTCCCGGCCTGAACAAGCTGATCCAGAAGAAGATCCGGGACAAGATCTACGAGGTCTTCGGCGGCCGTTACCGGGAGCTGGTGGTCGGCGGCGCCGCCCTGAACCGGGACGTCGAGCAGTTCTTCCGCCGGATCGGCCTGAGCCTCACCTGCGGCTACGGCATGACCGAATGCGGCCCCCTGATCAGCTACACCGTGTTCGCCGGCAATCCGCCCGTCGGCAGCGTGGGCCGGGTGATCCCCTACCTCGAGTGCCGGATCGCCGGGGCCCATCCCGGGACCGGAATCGGCGAGGTGCAGGTGCGGGGAGAAAATGTTATGCTTGGCTATTACCGGGACGAGGAGGCCACCGCCGAGACCATCGATCCGGAGGGCTGGCTCCACACCGGGGACCTGGGCCGCCTCGACGACCAGGGCTTCCTCTACCTGACCGGCCGTTCCAAGAACATGATCCTGACCGCCGCGGGCCAGAACATCTATCCCGAGGAGATCGAGTCCCAGCTCAACAACCTGCCCTGCGTGGAGGAGTCCCTGGTCATCCACCACGACGGCAAGCTGGTGGCGCTGGTCTACCCCGATCTGGAATCGGTGGACCAGGCCTGCCTGAAGGGCAGGCAGGTCGAGGACCTGATGGAGGACAACCGCAGGTCCCTCAACCAGCGGTTGCCGGGGTACGCCCAGCTGGCCCGGCTGAAGGTGCTCTACGAGGAATTCGAGAAGACGCCGACGAAGAAGATCAAGCGCATCAAGTACAACGCCATTTCCTGAAGGAGTGACCATGAAGATCACCCAGAAACCCCAGGATGACGTCATGATCCTGGAAGTCTCCGGCAAGATCATGGGGGGGCCGGACTTCGACAAGTTCAAGGAGGAGATCAAGGGCCTGATCGACGCCGGCTACAAGAAGGTGGTCCTGGATTTCGACGGCGTCCCCTGGATCAACTCGACCGGGCTGGGGATCCTCATCACCGGCTACCACTCGCTGAAGGCCGCCGACGGCGCCATGAAGATCTGCAACGTGCGGGAACGCGTGCTGAGCATCTTCTACATCAGCCAGCTGGAGAACATCTTCCAGGTCCTGCCCACCCTCGACGAGGCCGTGGCCAGCTTCCGGAAATGACCGGATATCCCGGACGCGCCAAACGCCGAGGCCGGCGGTGTCCGCCGGCCTCGTTCCAGGCACCGCGCGGGCGCGCGGTTCAGCGGGAATCGGCCTTCTTGACCATCGCGTCGCAGACCACGTAACCGTACCGCTCGTACAGGCCGTGCGCGTCCCGGGTCCGCAGCAGCTTCTGGCTGGCGCCCTGCACCCAGGGGTGCTCCTCCACGCATTCCATCAGCCACTTGCCCAGACCCGTCCCCCGGAAGTCCGGGTGAACCATCACGTCGCAGATCCAGGCGAAGGTACAGCGGTCGGTCACCACCCGGGCGAAGCCGATCTGGCGCAGGCCGCTGTAAAGGCCGAAGCACAGGGAGTGCTCGATGGATTCCTTGACGGTCTCCATGGTGCGGCCGATGGCCCAGTAGGATTCCTGCAGGGCGGGCACGATGTAGTACAGGTCCAGCTCGGCCTGGTCGTCGTTGACCCGGAAGTTGCCCTTGGTCCATTCCATGTCAATCTCCTGCAAGACGGCCCTAGAACTCGGCCAGCTTGGGCGCCCGCGGGAAGGGGATCACGTCCCTGATGTTCTTCACGCCGGTCACGTAGTTCACGGCGCGGTCGAAGCCCAGGCCGAAACCGGCGTGGGGCACGGTCCCGTACTTTCTCAGATCACGGTACCACCAGTATTCCTGGAGATCCAAGCCCATTTCGGTGATGCGGGCATCGAGCACGTCCAGGCGCTCCTCGCGCTGGCTGCCGCCGATGATCTCGCCGATCCCGGGGGCCAGGACGTCCATCGCGGCGACGGTCCTGCCGTCGTCGTTCAGGCGCATGTAGAAGGCCTTGATGTCCTTGGGATAGTTCATCACCACGACCGGGCGCTTGCAGAGCTCCTCGCAGAGGTAGCGCTCGTGCTCGGACTGCAGATCCATCCCCCACTTCACCGGGAACTCGAAGGCCTTCTTGGCCTTGCCCAGGTGGTCGACCGCCTCGGTGTAGGTCATCCGCTCGAAGCTGGTGTCGACGAAGGCCTCCAGCCGGGAGACGGCCTCGGGCTCGACGTGCTGGGCGAAGAAGGCCATGTCGTCGCCGCGCTCGTCCAGCACGGCCCGGAACAGGGACTTCAGGTAGGCCTCGGCCAGGTCCGCGTCGTCGTTCAGGTCGGCGAAGGCGATCTCCGGCTCGATCATCCAGAACTCGCTGAGGTGGCGACTGGTGTTGCTGTTCTCGGCCCGGAAGGTGGGCCCGAAGGTGTAGACCCGCGTCATGGCGCAGCAGAAGGCCTCGACGTTGAGCTGGCCCGAGACGGTCAGGAAGGCCTCGCGGCCGAAGAAGTCCTGGCTCCAGTCGATCCCGCCCGCGGGGGTGCGCGGCGGGTTGGCCAGGTCGAGGGTCGAGATGCGGAAGGCTTCGCCAGCCCCCTCGGCGTCGCTGGTGGTGATGATCGGGGTGTGGATCCAGTAGAACCCGTTCTCGTGGAAGAACCGGTGGGTGGCCTGGGCCAGGCAGTTCCTGACGCGGGCGACCGCCCCGAAAGTGTTGGTGCGCGGCCGCAGGTGGGCGATCTCGCGCAGGTACTCCATGCTGTGGCGCTTGGGTTGCACCGGGTAGGTCTCGGGATCCTCGACCCAGCCCAGGACCTCGATGCCGGTGGCCTGGATCTCGACGCTCTGCCCCTTGCCCTGGGACTCGGCCAGCACGCCGGTGCACACCACGGCGCAACCGGTGGTCAGTCGCTGGATCTCGCCGGCGTAGTTGGGCAGGCTGCCGGGGGCCACGACCTGGATGGGGTCGAAGGCCGTCCCGTCGTGGACGGCCACGAAGCTGAGGCCCGCCTTGGAGTCGCGGCGGGTCCGGACCCAGCCCTTGACGGTGACGGTCTCTCCCACCGGCGCCTTGCCGGCGAGCAACGCGGAGATCTTCCAGTCGGCCATGGCCTTCCTCACAGGAACGGGAGTCGGCTGCTGAGCGAAGCGGGAATGATAACACCGGCATGGGGAGCGGACAACTCGGCAGGCGGGATTCGGCAGGCGGGATTCCAGGCGGGGCGGGGACCCGGGGTCCCCGCCCATTCCCGGCAGAAGACGGGTCAGCGGAACAGTCCCTTGACGCCGCCCCAACTCTCGGATTCGGCGTCCACCGGACCGCTGCACGACCCATTCACGATCAGGACGGGGTCCTGGATCGTTCCCTGGGACGGGATCAGGGGTTTGACCAGTTCCACGTCCTCTCCGTCCAGGTAGGCCGGAAGGAGTTCAGGCGTGCTGTGGAAGTAGATCGGTCCGACGTAGGCCAGAAAGGGATCCAGGGCGTCAAAGACGTAGAAGGTCAGGTCCATCGCGACGACGAGCCCCTGGTCCGCCAGCAGGGGCTGGCCGAGGCCCACCATGTATTCATTCGCCCGGGTGGCGGCGTCGATGAACAGTCCCCGGGGTGTGGCGGCCGTCAGGGCCCCGCCGCCGGCAAAGGTGATCTTGACCTCCCAGCCCCTGATGGAGGAGCTCGTCAGGCCCGTGAAGACCAGGTAGCCGTTGAAGAATCCGGCCGTGTCCTCGCTGCAGAACTGGTCGGCGGACTCGTCGAAATAGATGCCGATGCGGTCCGGGTCGACTGGCGGGCCCCCGCTCCCCAGGGCGAAGCCCGCATGGACCATGGACAGTGTCAAGATGAGCAGGATACACGTTCGCATGATGAACCTCCGGGAATAGGTCCCCCTCCCAGAAGCACCCCTGACCCCATGGTTTGTCATCCGGGTTCGCGCAGATTCCGCGCTTTCAGAGGAGAATCCCCCGCACCCGTCCACCCCTCCTGTCATCCATGATAACCCAAGGGGACACCAGGAATCAACACAATATTCCCCAACCTCAAATCTCCGGAAACCCAATATTTACGGTCATTTCAATGTTTTATACGACAATTGGGCGCCCGGATCGCCGAGATGATAGGTATGTATTGTTAAATAATATCCCCTTTTCTCCATGTTTTGCTTGAGTTATTTCCTGAACGGCCGATGCTCCCCCGGAAGGCGATCCTATGGGGACTCGCCTTCATATTCAGCGCACTCGCCTGAAAGCGCTGACCAGAACGGGGATACGGGGTCCTGGTGGGACGGGGAAGACGGGCCGTAACCCTCGGAATGGATAATTTCCGCTATCGGAAAAACCACGAAACCCGGAAGGGAAACGATGATGGGGCATGGCCGGCGGCCATCGCCCCCATCGGCGCTTTCCCCCGGGTCGGGGCTGCGGCGCGATGACGACCCGCATGGCCGAGCCGGCCGATTGCACCGGCAAGGTCACCGACAAGGAGAGACGCATGCCTATTCCAAATCATCCGGACAGGCGAGGATTCGCCCTGGTCACAACCCTCCTGGTGGTCCTGGTCCTGAGCATCCTCGCCATCGGGATCGCCTGGCTCGCCGGTTCGGAACGGACGACCTCCCACGCGGATGGGGTCCACGTCCGGTCGGTCCTGGCCGCCGACGCCGGCTCGGAAGCCGGAATCAACTTCCTGCGAGTCGCCGATCGGCCTCCCGCCATGGGGACGGCCGACGGCATCGTCGCCGAGACCAGCGACATCACCCTGTCCGGATCCCAGTCCTTCTCATTCGCCTGCGCATTCGTGAGCCAGAGCTTCCGGGCCGGATGGGGCGTCGAATTCCCGAACTACGACTACGCCATCCAGTCCTCCGGACAGGCCGCGGTCAAGGGACAGGGTTTCGTGAAGGTGATCGCCTCCCGGATGTTCCAGACCGGGTACTAGACAAAAGCTATTCCAACGCCGGAAGGATTCCGATCATGGACAGTCCAGCCTCCGCAATCCGCAACCGTTTCCTGGCCCTGGCCGTCCTCCTCGCCTCGGCCCTGGCGGCTAGGCCGGCCGCGGCCCAGCTCTGCCAGATACCCCTGTTCATCCAGAAGGGTGACGTCGACGCCAACATCATGATCCTGATGGACAATTCGGGATCGATGAACGAGGTCGTCACCCACCCCGGTTATGACCCCGCCGCCGCGTATCCCGGGGACTTCGAGCGTGATGGCGAATACGTGGTCTTCATCTCGGGCCTCTACACAGTGAACGGCCGGACCGCCTACCTGATCGCGGCGCCCAACGGCGAAGCGGGGAGGTATTCCGGCAACTACCTGAACTGGATCTTCTACGTCGCCGACGACGACCAGCGGGCTTCGGTTCCCAGGGAGACCAAGCTGGACGTGGCCGCAACGGTCATGAAGGCGTTCATCGACCGCACTGAGGACGTATTCCTGGGCCTGGCCACCTTCGACTACGACCAGGGAGCGGTCATCCTGGCCGAATGCGGTTCCTCTCCGACCGAGCTGAAGGACGCCATCGACGGGATCGTCGGGAACGCCTTCACCCCCCTGGGGGAGTCCATGGAAGACCTGCTCGACTACTTCAAGCGCACCGACGGGGAGGCCCCCATCCGGTTCGACTGCCAGAAGAGCTTCATCATCGTCATGACCGACGGCCTGCCCACCATGGACCGCGACGTGAGCCCCTATCTCTGGGACGCCGACGGGGACGGCCGCGACCCCGGGGACTGCGCGAGCATCGGAGCGCCTTACCCCAACGAATACAACTGCTCCGATCACCTTGACGACGTGGCCTACTACCTGCGGCACAACGACCTCATCGACTGGCTCGGCGATGAGGACGAGTCGTGGGAAGACGGCCAGACGGTGGTGACCTACACCATCGGTTACGACGTGGACCACCCGCTGCTCGAGGAGACGGCCCTCAACGGGGACGGGATCTACCTGCCCGTCACCGATTCGGCGGAACTCTGGGAAAGCCTGGAGAGCATCATGGTCAACGTCCGGCTGCGCGTTGCTGCAGGCGCCGCGGTGGCGGTGGTCGCGTCCGAAAGCTCGGACGCCGACTACATGTACAGGGGCAAGTTCAATCCCGCCGAGTGGATGGGATTCCTCGAATGCTTCGAGCTCCCCTACCGGGACATGGAGCAGGCCTACTGGGAGGCCGGGGACCTCCTGGCCCATCGTCCGGCCTCGGACCGCAATATCTACACCGCGGTGGGAACTGCCGTCTACGCCCTGGACGTCGACAACGCGGACATGCTGCAGGACGACCTGGGGATCGCCGATCCGGTGGAAGCGGCCGAGGTCATCGCCTGGACCAGGGGAAACGACCTCGAGGGCTACCGGGACCGGAAGAACGACTGGAAGCTCGGGGACATCGTCGACTCCGCTCCCGTGGTCGTCGGCGCCCCCACGGTCTTCTCACGCGACATGACCCTCCAGGATTTCGTGGACGCCTACTCCGACCGGGAAAAGACCATCTACGTGGGGGCCAACGACGGCATGCTCCACGCCTTCCAGGCTTCCGACGGCCGGGAGATGTGGGCCTTCGTGCCCCAATACGTCCTGCCGCAGCTGAAGGACCTCGCTGATTCCACTTACTGCCATCGCTTCACCGTGGACCTCACCCCCGCCGTCCACGACGTCCGGGTGGATGGGACCTGGCGGACGGCCCTGGTCGGAGGCGCAGGTCAAGGCGGGCCCCACTACTTCGCCCTGGACGTCACCTCCCCCACGGCCCCTTCGCCCCTGTGGCAGACGGCCCTGCCGGACAGCTTGACCCACGGATCGGAGGCCCAGTTCGCCCACCTGGGAGGCCGGGACGTCCTTCTCATCGGATCGGGGCTGGACCGGACCACCGGCCGCGCCAACCTCTACGTCCTGGACTGCGAGACGGGGCACCTCCTTTCCTCCCTCCTGTTGAGCGAGCGCTTCGGCGACCGCAACATCTCTACCGCGGCCGGCGGTATCGACCTGGATTTCGATGGGACGACGGACGTCGCCTACGTCGGTGACCTGCTGGGCACCGTCCACCGGATCGCCTTCAACGGGAGCTACAGTTCCGGCGCCTGGACCGTGACCGATCTCTATTCCGGCGATCAGCCGATCACCGCCCAACCCAAGGCGGCCTTCGGTGAAGGCGGCCGGATCCTCGTCTACTTCGGCACGGGGGTCTACCTCGAGGAAACCGACATCCTGACCACCGACCAGATGAGCTTCTACTGCATCTTCGACGACCACAGCGGCAACGAGCATCCGGTCCTCGTCGACCAGACCGATGGGGATGACGAAATCGGCGACGCGGACGGCTGGTACCTCGACCTGGACCAGAAACCGGGGGAACGCGTCGTGAAACCCGCAGCCATCGCCGCCGGTCTGGTCTTCTTCACCAGCTTCGCACCCAACGCCGAACCTTGCCGTTCCGGCGGCGAATCCTTCTTCTACCGGGTCATCTACGATGAAGGCACGATACCCGAGGAGGACGACGGGCCCGGCCAGGCCATGACCCGCTTCCGCGGCGGGGGCATCGCGTCCCGGCCCGTGCTGGACATCGTCAACGGCACGGTCATCGTCCAGAACAGCAACCAGACGATTACCGTGGAGGAAATCGGCGTCGAGTACTCCCCCATGACCGTCAAATCCTGGCAGGAAGACTTCGAACAATATGAGCAGGCGCCGCCTGCGGACGACGCGGATTGACCCGCGAAAAGGAGAGGACGATGCAACGAATCCGGAAGATCAACCTGCCCGGCGTTTTCGGCCGGATCATGCTCGTGGCGGTGCTGGCCGGGTGCATCCAGCCGGCCTACGGGTTCTGGAGGAAGAGCCAAAAGGCCGAACCCCGCCAGCTCTTCCCGCACGCGGTGAACCACAATCTCCATCCGCCCATGGTGGTCAGGACGGGCACTCTTTCCAGGGACGGCCGGGGCAACTGGACCCTCGGCGATCTGACCCTGTACCTGTCGGACCGGAAAGGCGCGGCCTCGGGAACACCCCGGGGCCGGAATGTTGCCCCTCTCGCCGAAGGCCGGCCCATCAGCGCCATGGGGACGGTCACCGGAGGCATCATGGTGGTCCACTACATCTGTCCCATTGAAGCGGACCGCTGTATCCAGCGCGGCACCTATTTCGAGCGGACGGTGGAAGGGCTGCCGACCAAGGCGGACCCCGGTTTGCCCCGGTAGGGGAAGGAGGTGGGGCGCCACGTGCGAGGGGCGCCCCGCCTCCCGTTTGCGGTTTTCCCATTAGTTGTTTATATTCGAACTTGTTAATATTTAGCGGATCATTCCACCGCGATGGAGGACCCCCCATGCAACGCTTCGCTCTTGTCTTGACGGGAATTCTGTCCCTGGCCCTGTTTGCTGGTTGCGGTCCCCAGGACCGGACGCAGGGTTCATCCGAGGCAGAGGAATCAGCCATTTCGGGCCGCATCGAGGACGGCCTGCGGGTGCTGACCTTCGACGCCGAGGCGAAGGACCAGCACTTCCGGATCTACCGTGGGGATTACGTCCGTCCCGAACTCGAGGGCGGCGATTCCTTCACCCTGGTCATCCCCGACCTCGGGGTGCACCAGGCCTTCCCTCCGACCGATCCCAGGAGGGACCACTTCAAGGTCCCCGATGCCGGGACCTTCGCGTTCACGATCGGGGAGGCCGCTGGCGTCATCGAGGCGATCGAGTACCAGGCGTCCAGCTACCGCGAGGTGAGCTCCCGGGACGCCGCCGCCCTCATTTCCGAACTGGATCCGTTCATCCTCGACGTGCGGACGCCCCGCGAGTTCCAGGACGGTCACATCGACGGGGCGACCTTGATTCCGGTCCAGCAGTTCCAGCAGCGGATCGGGGAGATCGCCGCGCACAAGAACGACCCCGTCTTCGTCTACTGCCGGACGGGCAACCGCAGCACTGTAGCGGCCAAGCTGATGATCGACGCGGGGTTCACCAACGTGATCAACCTGAGGCAGGGGATCGTGGAATGGAGCCGGGAAGGGCTGCCGGTCACACGGTGACCGGCGCGGCCATCTGTTCCAGGTTCCAGAGAGCGTCCTCGTCGGCCGGGTTGCGGGCCAGCACGGCCGCCAGGATTCCCCGGGCCTCGTCCAGACCCGGCCCTTCGGGATCCTGCCTCCAGATCACGACGGCCAGGTCGTTGGCGGCGCGGCTCAGGTCGGGCCGACGCTCGTGCACGGCCCGGAACACGCGCTCGGCTTCGCCGAGACGGCCCTGGGAGTAATAGCCCTCGCCGCGGGCCAGCCAGCGGGCAGCCTCCCAGTGGCGCAACGGATGCGCTTTGACCAGGGGCGATTCCGGCAGGGGATGGAAGTGCAGGGCGGGCACGAAGCCCTCGGCGACCAGGCGTTCGAGGTCGAGGTTGCCGCTCTGGCGCGCCGTCGGATCCAGGTTCCACTTCCTCCGGAAGATCTCGAACTTCTCGTCCAGCTCCCGATCGTAATCCACCCTGCCGTCCACGAAGCTGCGGCTGCCGAAGTGGTGGACGAAGCTGTCCTTCGCCACGACCGCCTTGTAGCCCGCCAGGAAGGCGCGCAGGCAGTAGTCGGTGTCCTCGTAGTTGCCCCGGCCGAATCGGTCGTCCAGCCCGCCGATCTTCTCGATCAAATCGCGCCTGATCAGCACGCAGAAGCCGACGATCCACAGGGCCTGTTCCGTGCGGCCGTGCTGCTCTGCGGCATGCCGGGCAGCGAAGGCGTCCAGGCCTTCGAGGGTCGCCTGGTCATAGCCCACTGCGGGCAGACGCTGCCCCCCCGTGATGCTGTTGGTCACCGGGCCGGCCAGGCCCGCCAGGGGGTCGGTTTCGCAGACCGCAACCAGCCGATCCAGCCAGCCGGCGGTCACCACCGTGTCGCTGTTCAGCAGGCAGACGTAGCGGCCGCGTGCGGCCGCGATGCCCACGTTGTTGCCCGCGGCGAAGCCCAGGTTGTTCCCGTTGAAGATCGTGCGGACGCGGTCGCTGGCCCCGTCGAGCGCGCGCAGGTAGTCCTGCGTCGGGCGGTCCGAACCGTTGTCCACGAAGATCAGTTCGCAATCGCTCGCGGTGTGGCGCAGCAGGGAGTCCGCGCACCGCTTCACGTAATCCAGCGCGTTCCAGACCAGGACGACGACGCTCGTCCGCGGCCCCTCGCCGGTGATCCGCAGACTGGGCGCCACGTAGGGACCGATGCGGCAGTGCGACGTGCGCTCGAACTTGAAATCGGGCGTCTTGATGAAGTCCGGATGCGCCCGGCCCTTCCAGATGGCGTTGAACCGGTCGATATTCGGCTGCAGCTTGCTCCAGCGCTCCTGTCCGGACTGCGATTCGTAGTGGATGATCTCGCTCTCGGGACGGTAGACGACCTTCCAGCCCAGCTCGCCGGCCTTCAGGCACAGGTCCACGTCCTCGTTGCCGTTCCAGTAGCCCTCGTCGAAGCCGCCGATCTCCTGGAAGATCTCCCGGCGGATCAGCAGGCAGGCGCCCGTGACGACCTGCATCTGCTGGGTGCGGTTGGCCGGAGGATCGTCGCCTGCGGCGGTATAGGACAGATGGTGCCCCCCCAGCATGGACGGGACCTCGTCCCTGACCTCGAGCATGGCCACGCCGCCGTGCTGGATGGTGCCGTCGGGAAACACGAGCTTCGCCCCCACGATCCCCACCGAGGGGTCGTGGTCCAGGGTGGTCACCAGGGGATCGAGCCAGTCGGGCTTCACTTCCATGTCGTTGTTCAGGAACAGCAGATACTTGCCTTGCGCGGCCTCCGCGCCCAGGTTGCAGCCGCGGGAGAACCCGCCGTTTTCGGGGTTCGAAACCACCTTCAACCGGCCCGCGGCCATCTCGGCGGCCAGCCAGGGTCCCGACCCGTCCGACGATCCGTTGTCCACCACGACGATCTCGAAGGAGGCCTGGGCCCCATGCTCGTGGAGGGACCGGAGGCAGACCCGGGTCAGATCCAGCTTGTTGAAGACCGGGATGATGACCGACACCTGCGGCGCCGGATGATCGTGGGCATACGCCATGTTTTCATACCCCCATGGCAGAAAAGCGGCCATTTGCCGCCGTCCCGGGCCTCGGATTAGGTGTTCGGGAAGGGGATTGCAAGGAGCGTGCGAGTGGCCGCAGCGGCCTTGTCATCAACCCACCGGGTCCTGGTTGGCCTTCCGCAGCTCTTCATCCTGTTCGTGCAGCCTCCGGTGGCAACCAGCGCAGAGCGTGACCAGGTTGTCCAGGACCGTTTCGCCGCCCCGGGCCACGGGAAGGCGGTGGTGGACCTGCAGATGCTGGGTGTGGGAGCAGCCGGCGGCCTGGCAGGTGAAGTTGTCCCTCTGGAGCACCTTGCGCCGCAGACGATGGGAGACGATGCGGCGGCGCCGGGCATCGGCGCCCTCGACGATGGCGTCACAAGAGGCGGTTTCCAGCAAGGCTCTTGGCGCCTCGAAGGTGCCGCGGTTGTTGGTCAGCGTGCCCCGCCCGCAGGCGGGGCAAATCCGCAGGACGATGAGGGTGGCCGGGCCTGTGGCCCCCCGGAGGCGGGGCCCCCTTCGAGGGGGCCAACGGTGACGCCTGAGGCGCGGCCTGCGGCAGGACCATCGGTGACGCCTGAGGCGCAGCCTGTTGCGCGGCCTGCGGAGCAGCCTTTGACAAAGCCTCGCGTAAGGCCTTTGAGGACAACCCACAGGCCAGGTTCACAAGTTCCTGCTCGTTCTCAGGGTCGGCTTCGCCGACGATGGCATTGGCCTTCCGCCAGGTGAGTGAGCCCTCTACGAGGGCTTTTTTCATGGCGGGCAGGTCGTCCAATCTTGCGCCGATGCGCAGGAAGGCCTTGCACTGGGCCTCGGTCAGACCGCCGTGGTCGGCGGCGTAGGGGAGGATGTTGGTGTAGCCCAGAACACGGAAGATCTTGCGGTCATGGATCACCTGCAGGTAATAGATGGTCCGCACCAGTTCGCGGCGCAGGCCGCCGACGGCGTTGCGGAAGTTGTTGTGGAGTGCCAGGGCCGCCGGGGTGGCATTGGCCACCGGCAATGATGGTTGGCCAATGGAGGCCGGATGTGCCTCCCCCTTGACGGGGAATTCATCGGGCATGGAAGCGATCCTACTGGGAGGCATGGGTTTTTCGACGGGGAAGCGGGAAAAGGCCCCCCGGTTAGGCAATCGGCATGCCCCTCGTTTTGATCAATCAGTCCACTGAGGGGTTCAACTTGAACCCTTCTGGACAACAAACCATCAAGTCCAGGTGCAGGTCCCACATCGTTCCTGGCGCGTGGCAATCTACCAGGGTATTCCCCTCGCGCTGCAAAGTCGAGTTGACTCGGGAATGAAAAACCTTGAAAATGTACTGAGGAGGTAGGATTTCCCCTCTAATGTCCCATTCTTGGCTCCAAACAAGGGATCGCGGGAGGCGAATTATGTTCAAGCGTGTTTTTTTTATTGCAGCCACAGTGTTCTTCGTTTGGCTATTTGCGAATATAATTGGATGCAGCGATGGTGGCCCAAGCTCCCCCGAGAGCACCTCCAAGGAGACAACCAGCATCCAATTACCCCCGAGCCAGTTCGGGATTGACGTTTCCCCGGGATTCGAAAAAGGTTCGGCGGCATCCATCGGGAAAATCCACAATGATGGTCTGGATAAATTCGAAACCATCAATACCTTTGATGAGGATAAAAAAATCCTGACGGAAGAAGCTTATGTCGACCTCATG
>JBFXKG010000016.1:0-98830 GCA_050174015.1 Candidatus Krumholzibacteriia bacterium | reverse complement strand
ATTCACCGTTTAGGTTCAAAGCAATCAAAAGACCAATCAGGCCAACGAATTGGGCAGGGATTTTATGCATTGTACTTCCCCCCATGTTGTTGTCCCAAGCTTCCAGGCGAGCCCTATTAGTATAACGCAAATTCCGAAGTTCTGTGTTTCTTCCGGTTGACGGTTTTTGTCGCCCGGGGGAGACGGCCGGAAATCCCCTTGAAGTTACGGAATCCCCCCGACTCCCCCAAATGGGCTTTTAGTGGAGTTCAGTATAGCATGGGGGAATCGGTTCTTGATAGCGGATTCCCGTTTACCCCGTGGTTCGCTTATTTTCAGCCTGTCGTCCCGAGGTCACACCTTGTCCAGCGGGCTGGCAACCCCCCGACCCCCCCGGTTCAACACGTGGGTGTAGATCATGGTGGTCGCCACGTTCTTGTGCCCCAGAAGCTCCTGGATGGTGCGGATGTCGTAGCCGTCCTCCAGCAGGTGGGTGGCGAACGAATGGCGGAAGGTGTGGCAGCTGGCCCGCTTGGTGATGCCGGCCAGCCGGACGGCGTCCCGCACGTGCCGCTGGACCACCGATTCGTGCAGGTGGTGCCTGCGGCGGCGACCGGTCTCCCGGTCCTCGTAGTGCCGGGTGGCCGGGAAGACCCATTGCCAGCCCTGGGACCAGGCGGCCATGGGGTACTTGCGCTCCAGCGCGCCGGGAATTTCCACGCTGCCGGTTCCCCCCTCGAGGTCGGCCCGGTGCTGCTCCAGGACCTCGGCGACGTGATCGGCCAGCTCGCGGACCAGGCGCTCGGGCAGCATGGTCAGGCGGTCCTTCTGGCCCTTGCCGTCGCGGATCAGGAGTTCCCGCCGCTCGAAGTCGATGTCCTTGATCCGCAGGCGCATGGCCTCCATCAGGCGCAGGCCGCCGCCGTAGAGCAATCCCACCACCAGCCGCGGGGTGCCGTGCAGGTGGCCGAAGATCCGGCCGACCTCGGTGCGCGTGAGCACCACCGGGATCCGCTGGGGCCGCTTGGCCCGGACCAGGTCCTCCAGCCAGGGCGGCTCGACCCCCAGAACGTCCCGATAGAGGAAGATCACCGCGGCGAGGGCCTGGTTCTGGGTGGATGACGCCACTTTGCCCTGGACGGCCAGATTCGACAGGAAGGCGGTGATCTCCACCTGGCCGAGGTCGCGCGGGTGGCCGCGGCGGTGGAATTCCAGGAAACGCTTGATCCAGCCGGTGTAGCAGGTCTCGGTGGCCCGGCTGTAGTGCTTCATCCTGATGACGGCGTGGATGCGTTCGAAGAGGCGGGCCTCGTTCTCGGGGCTCAAGGTCCTGGTCATGGCTGTCTCCCCCGGGAGGGACGTGTGGGGAGGGCGAGCAACCCGCGTGCCGTCTTGCGTCCGGGGTGCCACCAGGTCGTCCCGCCGGCGATCTCCGCGATCCGGTCACGGCCCCGGTCCGGCCCCGGTCCGTTGTGGAGACCCCCCGGTTCTGTTATGCTGTCCGGGCCGTGGATAGGGGGAAGTCCATGATCGGAAGTCGGGTCTCCCACTACCGGATCGTCGCCTACCAGGGCGGCGGCGCCATGGGACAGGTCTACCGCGCCGTGGACCTGGTGCTGGGCCGTACGGTCGCCCTGAAGATCCTGCCCCCCTACCATGCCGCCTCATCCGACGTGCTGGAGCGCTTCCTGCGCGAGGCTCGGGCGGCCTCCGCCCTCGATCATCCCAACGTCTGCACCGTCTACGAGATCGGTCAGGCCGATGACGGTCTGCGCTTCATCGCCATGGCCTGGTGCGACGGGGTCAGCCTGCAATCCCTGCTGCAAGGAGGCGCCCTGCCTCCCAGGCGCGCCGCGGTGATCGCCCTGCAGATCGCCCGGGGCCTGGCCCACGCCCATGCCCACGGCGTCGTCCACCGGGACATCAAGCCCGCCAACGTCATGGTCGCCGAGGGAGACGTGGTCAGGATCGTGGACTTCGGCCTGGCCCATCTCGGAGGCCATTCCCGTCTGACCATGCAGGGCTCGGTTCTGGGGACCGCCGGGTACATGTCTCCCGAGCAGGTCGAGGGCAGGCCCGCCGGGCCGGCGGCGGACGTCTGGGCCCTCGGGGTGGTCCTGCACGAGATGCTCGCCGGCGAGCTGCCCTTCTCCGGGGACAGCAACGTGGCTCTGCTCAAGGCGGTGGTGGACAAGGAGCCCCGTCCCCTTCCCGGCCTGGGGCCCGGAGCCCTGGAGCAGGGATTGGCTGCGGTGGTTGCTCGCTGTCTCGCCAAGGATTCCGACCTCCGGTTCGCCGGGGCGGCCGATGCCGCCGACGCCCTGGCGGCGGCACTGGGCGGCGATGCTCCAGAGCTCCAGCCCGTTTGCCCCGACCCGGTCGCGCCGACCCTGACCATTCCTCCGAGACCGCCTCGTCGGGCCGCGGCCTGGCTCGTCCTGGTGCCGGCCCTGCTGCTGATCGGCCTGTCGCTGCCCCCGGTGCGCGATCGCCTGGGCGCAGGCGGCCTCGAATCCGGCGGATCGGCGACCCCGCGGGGCGTGGCCGTCCTGCCCTTCGCCTTCACGGGCGACGATTCCGGCGCCGTCTGGTTCGGGCACGGGCTGTCCTGGCTGGTGACCGACCAGCTGTCCCGGCTCGAGGCGGACGATCCCGGATTCTGGATGGCGCCCCCTGAACCGGCCAAGGGGCTTGCCGTGGCCGATGCGGAAGTGGCGTCGCGACTTGTGGGGCTCCGGCGAACCATCGGGGGGACGGGGACATGGTCGGGGGACCGCATCGTTCTCGAGGCGGTGCTGGTCGATTCGGTGACGGGGATCCGCGAGGCGCGGTCCTTCAGCGACGCCCTGGCCAACCTCAAGACCTGGCGTCAGGATCTGGCCTCCTGGTGCCTGGGCGCGCTGGGGCGGCCCGGCCGGCCGCCTGACCCCGTCGACCACACCACCGTGCCCGAGGCCTTCCGGGACTGCCTGATCGGCCTGGGCCACCTCGAAGGTCCCGACCACGAGGGGGCCATCGATTCGGCGGCGGCGCGGTTCGCCGCGGCGGTGGCCCGGGATTCCTCGTACGCCCTGGCCTGGCTGGGGCTGGGCCGGACGGCCTGGCTGGCAACAACCGACGGCGATCCCGACGCCCTGACCCGGGCCGAAGCCTGCTGGTCGCGGGCGGCGGCCCTGGATCCGCGGTCACCGTGGCCGCACGTCCTGTTTGGGGGGTTGTTCGAGGCCCGGGGGGACGACCGGACAGCCCTGGCCTCGTACGAGCGCGCCCTGTCCTGCGATGCGGTGCACGCCGCCGCCTTGCGCTCCCTGGCGGGCCTGCAACGGCGGCTGGGCGAAGCCGACGCCGCGCAGGAACTCTATGCCGCGGCGGTTGCCGCCCGGCCCGGCCTGCCCCGGGCCCACATGGACGAGGGCCGCTTCTACTATCTGGAGGGGAGGATGCCCGAGGCCGTCCGCAGCTTCGGCCATGCGGTCCGCGCGGCGCCCCGAAATTTCTCCTGCCTGAACATGCTGGGGGCGGCGCTGTTCGAGTCGGACCGCTGCGCCGAGGCCGAATCCCTCTTCGAGCACAGCCTGGCCCTCAAGCCCAACTACGTGGCCTTCTCCAACCTGGGCACGCTCTACTACTACGACGGGCGTTACGCCGATGCGGCGGACATGGCCCGCCAATCCCTGGCCATCTACGACGGCGACTACCGGATCTGGCTGAACCTGGCCTCGGCGCTGGAGTGGAGCGGGGCCGGCGCGGATTCCTGCCGGGCGGCCTTCCTCCGCGCCCGTGATATCGCCGAGGGTGAACGGAAGGTGCGACCCGCCGATCCCATCCTGATGGCCGACCTCGCCTCCATCGCGGCCCATCTGGGCCGGCCCGGACGGTCCCGGGAACTGCTGGCCGCCGCCGAGGCCCTGCCGGGTCTCGACCCCGAGGTGATGTACTCCCTGGCCGACACCTGGGAACTCCTCGGCGACCGCAACGCGGCATTCACCTGGCTGGAGCAGGCTGTGGCGCATGACCTGTCCCTGCGGAAGATCGACCGCTATCCCTCGCTGCGTAACCTCCGGTCCAGCGAGCGTTATCTCGCCCTGCAGTCCCGTTACCGGGAGTGAACCCGTCCACCGTCCACGCGGAGGTCCGTCATGCAGCCGAAAACCGAACCCGTACCGGTCAAGATCACCGAGATCCGGACCGAGGACGGGCTGGTCTACCAGGTCCAGCCCCCCGAGGTCCACGTCCAGCCGGGGCAAACCGTCAATTTCCGGTATGTCGGGGAGGCCGGGGCGACGCTGTTCATCCCCATCAGCGGCGTTTTTCCCCAGAGGGTGTACGACTTCACGCGGGAGACGACGGGATTCTCCCTGTCCGTCACGGTCGGAAAGAAGGTACCCACGGGCGTCAGTTCGTTCGCCTTCGGGCTCTACAGCCGCGACAAGGACGACTTCGCCATCGGGAATTCGCCTCCGCGGATGATCATCGATCCGCCCGACAAGTAGGTACGGACCGGTATGAGCCCCCAAGGTCCAGGACGGGCCGAAGTCTGTCGTTCAAAAATATCCGATAAAATTACTATGGTTTTGATATACTCCAGGGGTGTCGGGTCTTCTCCCACAGCTCGGACCTAACTGAAGGAGGCTTCCCATGCGCCGGTCCTCATCCGTCTGCACCATCGCCCTGGCCCTGGTCTTGGGGGCCGGGACCGCCCTGGCCGCGTCCATCCCCGTCCCCGGGGTCGGCGTGGTCATCAAGAAGTGTCCACCTCCCAATTATTGCGGGCCCAGCACCAACTTCGGCGCGCCCGGCCTGCCGGCGCTGCCCGCCGACTTCTTCCACCCGGGATCGCTTCCGTTCGAAGGCCTGGTCGATCTGGAAAGGGCCTGCCAGCTATACTGCTATCCCCCTCCCTGCGACGAGGATTGCGACGATCTCCGGATCGATTTTTCCATGGATGCGCCCTCCGGGCCGTTCGACACGAGCCTGGTTCCTCTTTCCTTCCGTTCGGTGGCGCCGATCGCCGTGGGCGATGGGAGCGGCGTCGATTCCTTCTTCGACGTTTGGGTGGAGGTCCTGCCTCCCTCGGGTTCCTTGACCGTGTCCGGCTCCCTCTCGATCGAATCCGGCACCGCCCTGCTGCCGGGAACGGCCTCGTTCGTGGTCGATAGCTTCTTCGACATCGAGTACCGGATCACCTTCACCCAGGCCGGAACAACCGACCCTGCGGGGCAGCCCGTGACCGGATCCATGCGCCTGGATCTCCAGGACGTCGGCCTTCCCATCGCCTGCCTCGACGACGGCAGCCCTACCGGAGTCTTCGTCCTCGGTCATGGCGGCGGGGGGAGCGGGGGCCAGGTGGAGCCCTTCGGCTTCGCGGATTCCGGAGGGGGTTTCGAGCTGACCCTGGAATCCGTCGTGGACTCCGTGGTCGAGTCCCGCAATGTCAGCTGGGGAACCGCCAAGAGCCTTTTCCGATGATTCCAAAGCGCCCGGCCGCCGCTCCTCTCGGGGACGGCGGCCGGATGGCGTTCGCGACGAAGTGAGGATCCCTACTTCACGAGGGTGATGGCCGCATCCTCCTGCACGACCGTCCCCTGGCTGGTGACCGTCAGGAGCACCTGGTAGACGCCCGAAGCCACGCGCCGGCCGCGGCCGTCGCTGCCGTCCCACGTCACGCCGTGCGAGCCGACGGGGTATTCCGCCGCGGGGAAGGCCCTCACCAGACGGCCGCGCGCATCGTAGATTCCCAGCTCGACGCGTCCGGGCACATCCAGCGTGAACCGCAGTTCCGTGGTCGGATTGAACGGGTTGGGCGCGTTGGGCAGCAGGCGGGCGCCCCTGGCGGCCCCCGGAACGACCGGCGCATCCGACGCCGGATCGAACACCGCGAAGTCCGCCACCAGGGCGGCATGGTCGCTGGCCAGAGTGGTGTCGCCGGCATTCAGACCGTGAAGGGCCAGGGTCTCCGGCTTCATGGTCCGCGTCTCCAGCACGAAGTTGTTGTGCAGGTCAAGGGCGCTGTCCGTGTAGAGGATCCAGTCCAGCTTGCCCGGGTAGTAATAGCTGCCGTCGTTCCACCAGGTGTCGGCGCGGAGGGCATCCGGCTGGCGGGCGATCACCGGCACCAGGGGCAGGCCGTCCCAGTCCGGCGCGGAGTCGGGACCGTACAGCCCCTCGTTGATGATGTCGCCGGTCAGGATGGTCTCCAGCTGCTGCCGCCAACCGACCAGGTTCAGGTCGCCGGCGAGCAGGAACGGGGTCCCTTCCGCCACGGTCAGCAGACCGCCTGGGGTTCGGGCGTCGGCCAGGAACTCGATGATGGAGTCCGCTTCTTCCTGTCTGTCCCCGTCGGCGGTGCAGCAGCGCCAATGGCAGGCGATCAGCAGCAGGTCCTTGGCCGGATCGGGGCCCAGGTCCAGCAGCACGGCGGTGATGCGATAGCCAGGATTGACCTCCCAGCTGTCCAGGATCGGGAACCGCGAGCATACGACGTTGCCGGCATCCAGCTTCACGGCGTACCAGTTCTCGCCCAGGTCGCTGGGCAGGTGCTGCTCGATGATGGCGCCGACCTCTCCGGCGGTATGGTTCCAAGCCTCGCAGACCACCAGGACGTCGGGATCCATCACGTCCAGCAGGCGGTTCTGAGCCTCCTCGGCCGTGCCGCCGGCGAACAGGCCGTCGTTCTCCACGTTCCAGGTGGCCAGGCGGAGGTGGGCCTGATCGGCCCGTCCGAGATCCAGGGTGTCGACCGCGAGGCTGCCCGAGCTGAAGGTGTAGGAGGTGCTGCCGGAATTCGGGGCGAGGTCGCCGCCGCTCGCCGCATCGCGAAGGATGAATCGCACCGTGTCGCCGCTGAACAGGGTCTGCCCGTTTGCGGGGACGGCGTCGCGCCGCAGGGCGATCTCGAACTCGGTGCTGCTGACCGTCGGACCCATGAGCAGGCCGACGTCGTCGTGGTGCACCGTCGCCGTGCCGCCCTTGGTGAAGGTGCCGTCCCGGTAACCGAATTCCCACATCAGCTCGGCGCCGATCCCGCCGTACGCCAGGCCCGTCCCCGCATCCATGTCCGTGTCGAGATACAGGCGCATCTGCTGCTGCTCGTCGGGCTGCACGTCGGCGCCCGTCTCGAAGCGGATGTAGAGATAGTCCTGGTCGTTGGCGACCCAGACCGCGCCGAAGTCGATGCCGCTGGAGCCGTCGTCGCCGGCGGGGTCGGTGACGGCGGGCGTCAGGGCTGACCAGTCGTCGAAATAGCCGTCGAGCTGGATGGGGACCAGGTCGGCCGCGGCGGGGACCGCGGCGATGAGCAGCAGGGTGCAGAGGGCGAGCGGACGCATGGATACCGGACCTTTCAGGCTTGAGAACGGCCAATGACGGAATGACCAATTATAACATGAATTCACCGTGGATTTGGTGCCTGGTCAGGATTTTTCTTGTCTTCCCTGCCACCAGAGGCCGGCCACGATCAGGACCAGGCCGATGAAGGTGGCAGGCCTGACCGGTTCATCCAGCACGAACTGGATGAACACGAGCGACAGGAACGGCGAGATGAAGATGAGGTTGGCGATGCGGGCGGTGGACGTGGTCAGCTTCATGGCCGTCAGCCACAGGACGAAGGTGAAGCCCATCTCGATGCAGCCGGCGTACGCGCCGCCCCACCAGCCGGCCGACGGGAACCGGAAGTCCGAGAACGCCGCCGTGACCGCCGTGATGAGCGGCAGCGAGAAGGCGAACCCGAAGAACAGTCCCGCCACCGGATCGATGGTGCTGCGGGTGTTGCCGATCCAGTAGAGGGCCCAGATCACCGTGGTGATCAGGATCAGCGCGAGCCCCAGCGGATCGGCGAACCGGAAGCTCCCCAGGTTTCCTCCGGTCGAGATCACCACCACCCCGGTGTAGCAGACCAGGCCGGCGACGAGATCCCGCCGCCGCAATTTTTGCCCCAACAGCGGCACCGAAAGGTAGGCCAGCATCAGCGCCCAGGTGAAGTTGAGCGGCTGGGCCACCTGCGCCGGCAGCAGGTCGTACCCCTTGAACAGGATCAGGTAGTACAGGAAGGGATTGATGAAGCCCAGAAAGCAAGCCAATCGTAATTGCGGGCCGGACACACGAAGCAGCAATCCCAGTTTCCTCTGCACCCCCAGCACAAGCCCCAGCGCCCCCAGCGAGAACACGTTGGCCAGGAACAGCAGCTGGATGAAGTCGACGTGCCTCAGGGTCAGCTTGAACGCGGTTGCGACGGTGGACCAGGCCAGCACCGCAGCCGATCCGAACAGAATGGCCTTGCGTTGGTCGCTCATGCCTACTCCACCGCGATGGGGAGACCCGCGGCCTCCCAGGCCAGCATCCCCCCGCGCAGGTGGAACACCCTTACGTGCCCCATGTCCTGCACCATCATGGCTGCCAGGGCGCTGCGCCGGCCGATGCGGCTGACGAAGACGATGGTGTCCTCGGCCAGCAGTGCTTCCTTTTCCTTCAACAGCATCCTCACGGGCAGGGAGCGCGCCCCGGGGATGTGCCAGCCCCGGAATTCCCCGGGCTCGCCCACGTCGATCAGGGTGAGCGGCGTGGTGGGATCGTCCATGAGCAGCTTCAGGGCCGTCGGGATCAGTTCCTCGACCTCGTGGGAGGGAGCCTCGGCGGCCCTGGGCGCCCCCTCCGCCAGGATCTCCTTGGGCAGGGCCTGGCACTCGGCGAACACCCGGTGCGGGCAGGTGTAGATGCAGAACCCGGGATGGAGCACCTTGTGGAACATGTGGCCGATGGGATCGTCCGATTCGAGGATGTTCTCGGACCCGAGCATCCTGTCGAACCCGTACAGGTGGATCATGTGGTGGACGCCCGGGCGCACCCCGTCGAGATAGACGTCGCCCCCGAATCGCCGGTAGCGCCGGACGACCGCCTCGAGCATGTGGATCCCGCTGACGTCGCAATGGTCCACCATGTGCATGCGAATCAGCAGGAAGGTCTGCTCGGGATTGCGTTCCTGGTTGGCGCGCAGGGCCTCCTCCACGTGGTGGACGGCGCCGAAGTAGAGCGACCCCTCGATCTCGATGACGCCCATCTGGGGGCAGACCGTCGAGCCGCGCCCGGCTCGCACGAAGTGGCGGAAGTTCTCGTCGGGGATGACGGGGTAGACTCCCGGCGTGGAGGTCTTGATGAGGTAGCGGGCGAACGAGACCAGCATCCCCGACAGCACGGCGAACTCCAGGGGCAGCAGCAGGGTGGCGGCCAGGGTGGCGATCAGGATGCTGCTGTCGCCGCGGCTGGTCTGCAGGATGCGCTTCATCTCCCGGCGATCGATCATGCCGTAGGCCGTCACCAGCAGAACCCCCGCCAGCGAGGCCCGGGGCAGGTAGGCCGCCAGCGGAGCCAGGAACAGCATGGCGACCATCAACCACACGCCCGAAAAGACGCTGGTCATGGCGGTCCGTCCTCCCGCCTCGTAGCCGACCGCCGAGCGGGTGAACGATCCGGAAACGGCGTAACCCGAGAACAGTCCGGCGGCGAGCGAAGCCAGGCCCTGGCCCACGAACTCCTGGTTGCTGTCCAGGCGGTCGCCGCTGCGGGCGGCGATGCTGCGGGCGCTGCTGACCGCCTCGACCAGCCCGATGGCCGACACCGCCAGCGCGCCGGGAACGAGGTTCCAGATCAGGTCGAAGTCCAGCAGCGGCAGGTCCGCGAGCGGGGGCAGCGAGCGCGGCAGGGCGCCGAGGACCTCGACGCCCTTCTCGTGAAGTCCCAGGATCCCGGTCGCGGCCGCCGCCGCGGCCATGCCGCTGAGGGCGGCCGGCCAACCCGGCCGGAAGCGGCGCAGCAGGACGATCACCGCCATGGTGCCCAGGCCGATCCCCAGGCTGATGAGATGGGTCCCGCCCAGGGCTCCGGCGACCAGGCCCAGGGTGCGTCCCAGTTCGGGCGTGCTGGGAACGTCCAGCTGCAGCAGGTGCCTCAGCTGGTTGCAGCTGATCAGCACCCCGGCCCCTGCGGTGAAACCGAGCACCACGCTGTCGGCGACGAAGTTGACCAGGACGCCCATGCGCAGCAATCCCATGGCCAGCTTCATCACTCCCACCAGCAGGGCCATGTAGCCCGCGGCGGCCAGGAACTGCGGCGTGCCGGGCGTCGCGACCGTCAACAGGGACGCCAGCACCAGCAGGCTGGAGGCGTTGGTGGGACCGGTGTGCAGGTGGCGGGACGAACCCCACAGGGCGCCGGCGATCGCCCCCATCACCGCGGCGTAGAGTCCGGTCTGGGGCGGCAGTTCGGCGATCATGGCGTAGGCGATCGCCTGGGGCAGCAGGACGACCGCGATGGTCAGGCCCGCCAGCAGGTCGGGCCGCAGGTCAGCCGGACCGTACCCCCGCACCACCTCGCGCGGCTGCAGGAACAGGACGGACTCGTCCCGGAGCCAGCGCTTCAGACCCCGGGCGGTGGGGATGATTCTCGGTCGGTTTCCCGTGTTCACTTGAGTCTGTGTTCCGTCTTGATCATCCTCCGGGTCCCCGTCTCGAACCGCAGGACCATGGAATGCGTTTCGGCGGTGTCCCCGTGGTAGTGGGCGCCCTCGAGCAGCACGCTGTCGGTCACCCCGGTGGCCGAGAAGTAGACCTTGTCGCCGGCCACCATGTCGTCGCAGGTGAGGATCCGGTTCAGGTTCATGCCGGCCTCCAGGCAGGCCTCCTTTTCGCCTTCGGACTGGGGCGCGATCCGGCAGAGCATGGATCCGCCCAGGGACTTGACGGCGCAGGCCGACAGCAGCCCCTCGGCCGCGCCTCCCACCCCCATGAGCACGTCCACGGGGGAGTAGGGGTCGGCGGCCATGAGAGCGCCGCTGATGTCCCCGCCGTTGCGCAGGAACACCCGCGCCCCCGCGCGCCGGATCTCCTGGATCAGGTCCTGGTGCCGCGGCCGGGCGACCACGAAGACGACCAGGTCGCGGATGTCCTTTCCCTTCTGCCGAGCCACCAGGGCCAGGGTCCAGCCGGCGGGGGCGTCGAGCGCCTCCGGCCCGATGGCGCCCGCCACCGTGCGGTCCACCACCAGCTTGTTCAGGTAGACCGCCGGGCCCGGGATCCACATGCACCCGCGGGGAGCCAGGGCGGCTGCGGAGATGGCGCCGGTGCGCCCCTCGGCGGCCAGCGCAGCGCCGTCGATGGCGTTCACTTCGACGTCCATCTCGGGGCCCTCGCCGCGGCCGACATCCTTACCGCTGTCCAGGGGCGAGTGCTCGCCGATGCGAAGTTCCTCTCCGCTGATGATCCGGCCCCGCATGGACAGCAGATCCAGCGCCTGGGCCATGGCCTCCTGGGCGGCCCGATCGGCGGCGGCGCGGTCGCCCAGGCCCATCCAGCGGCCGGCGGCCAGGGCGGCGGCCTCGGTCACGCGCACCAGTCCAAGGCCCGGATGGTCGGGGGGCGGCAGCTTGCCGGTGACGTTGTTCAGCGGGAGATCGGACATGGCGGGGCCTCCGGGGTTGGGGTCGGGTTGATCATAGCGTGGCGGCAGGTGGCGTGCCAGCGCCAAGCCGTTTGGCGGATCTCCAATTTTCGGCTCCGCCTTGGCCGACTGCGATCCGGGTCCCCGTGACCGCCGTTGCATCGGCATGATCCATTCTGTATGCTGACATGCGGCCCTGGGTGGCCTGATCCGAACCGGGGGACGCCTCGTGTCCCTGATGAATGGAGGGGGATTCCATGTTCCGCACCGCAACCACCTGCGTCCTGATCCTGCTCTGGGCTGTCGGCGCCGGAGCCTCTCAGCCTTCCGGCGTTCCCGACCTCGTCCTGTCCACGGCCTCCTGCGCCAATCCGACCCCCCAAACTCCCACCGTCATGGTGGCCCCCGACGGCGGCGGCGCCCCTTTCGACCAGGCCCTCCTGCCTGACGGCACCGTGGTCGATGCCACCATCACCCTGGAACTGAAGGACGGCGGCGGCTTCCCCATCTTCATGTACCCCTTCGAGGATCTGTGGCTGGAGTCCGCCGACGGGGGCCTGTCCCCCTGCCTCGGCGGCTCGATCGCGGACGCCAACACCGACCAGAACGGCGAAACCGAGTGGCGGAATCCCCTGCATGCCGGAGGCTACAGCGAGGCGGTTTGCCTGGTGATGGTGTCGGGATCGTCCCTGATCGGTTCCGATCTGGCGCTGGCCTTCAACAGCCCGGACATCAACGGCGACGGCCGGGTCGACCTCTCGGACGTGGGCTTGCTGGCCTCCGACTATCACGGAGGCTTCGCCTTCCGCTGCGATTTCTACCGGAACGGACGGCTCGACCTGGCCGACGTCGGCATGTTCGCCCGGAGCTACGGGACGACCTGCCCCTGAACGACGGCGGCCCGGAGCGTCTGCCCCGGGCCGCCACCATGCCGCATCTCTCCGCTCAGTCCGCGTACTTGACGCTGCACCCGTACGAGTCCGTCTCGGTCACGGTCACCGGCTTGCCGGCCAGGATCTCGTCCAGGGCCGCGACTACGTGGTTGGTCTCGCCCAGGGCCTGCACTCCCGCATCGTCGTCGATGGCGCCCATGTAGGCCACCACGCCCTCGGTGGTGACCACGAACATGTGCGGCGTCTTCTTGGCGCCGTAGGCGCGGCCCACCGCGCCGTCCGGATCCAACAGCACGGGGAAGCTCATCTTGAAGTCCTTGACCGCCTTCTTGTTGCGTTCCAGGCCCGCGCCCTGCTTGCCCTCGGCCCCGCTGTTGATCGCGAGCCAGACCACGTCCCGGTCCTTGTAGGCCGCCAAGGTCTCGTCCATGGTGCGATGATCCTGGTGGTGCTTCTTGATGAAGGGGCAGTCGGGGTTGAACCATTCCAGCACCACGATCTTCCCCTCGGCCAGGTAGGCGCTCAGGGTGTGGGTTTCGCCCGTGGTGTCGGTCAGGGTGAAGTCGGGGGCCTTCCCGCCCGGAGTCACGCCCGCCAGGGCGGCCCCTGCCAGCAGGATGATCATCAGGATGATGGTCGCATTCAGGTGACGCATTCTATTCCTCCAGGTGGATGGACGTCATGGAGATCCGGACGCGGGTCCGGGCAGGGAGACATGGTAGGCGCGTTCGGTCCCGTCGGCAGCCGTCTGCACGAGCAGGCCCTTCGCGGGCCCCACCACGCCGTTGCGCGGCCTGAACCTCAATTGCAAGCGGTCGCCATCCGCCTCGCCGTCGGCGATGGCGTCGACCAGGGCCCCGCTGACCCGGTCGGGAAAGTAGGCCAGGCGCCGGGAATCCGGCAGATGAAGATCGAGGGTGTCGCCCGTCCAGGACCACACCGGCAGGCCGTCCGGCAAGGCGTCCGGCAGGGCTTTCCGGGCGGCGGCGATCACCGTTGCAGACCCGGAGTCCTGCCCGGCGGCCGGGAACCCGACCGTCAGGGTGGTGTCCCCGGGGACGCACATCTCCCGGCAGGCGAGCCAGCGCACGGCGGCGGAAAAACCGCCCCCGTCGCCGGGCTCCCATCCGTCCGGGGGGGCCATTTCCTGCAGCAGGACCAGTTCATGGTGGTAGACGTGATCCAGGATGTCGCCGGGCAGGACCAGCCGTTCCGGCGGCGGCCAATGCAGCTCGCCGGCCGACCAGCCGGGGGGCAACTCGAGGGCGACGCTCGGCGGATAGCCGGAATCGTTCCGGCCGGTCCAGTACAGGTGCCAGTCGTCGGCCAGGGTGAACCGCCAGGCGACCGTGACCGGTCCGCCGGCCCGGGCCGGTCCCGCGGCCAGGGCGTCCAGGGTCACCGCGCGCTCGTCCGCGACCGGTGGCTCGGCGGAATCGCTGCAGCCGCCGAGCAGGGCCGCCACCACGGCCAGCAAGGTGAACGGGATCAGGAATTTCATGCCCGTCAGACTAGGACCGTTCCGACCCGGCCGCAATGTCACCCGTGGCGGCGCAGCAGGACGAGGGTCACGTCGTCGGAAGTCGGATTGCCCCGCAGGAACGCCTTCACCGAGGCGAAGGCGGCGTCGGACAGTTCGGCGAGCGGCTCGCCCGGCCCACCGGTCAGAACCCCCTTGAGGGGCTCGAGGCCCAGGAAGTCGACGCCGTCGATCGTTGCCTCGGGGATGCCGTCGCTGAACAGCGCAAGCAGGTCGCCGGGTTCCAGCACCGCCTGTTCCATGCGCCACAGGGAGTCCGGCAGCAGGGCCACCGGGGGTCCCGTGGGGCCGAGATCCTCGAGACGGCCGTCCGCCCGCACCAGCAAGGGGGGTTCGTGGCCGGCGTTGGCGTAGGTGAGCCTGCCCGTCGCGGGATCCAGGTCCGCCAGGAACAGCGTGATGAACTGCTCCATGGCCAGGTTCTCCCACAGCTTGCGGTGGATCAGGTTGATGATCCCGTCCACCTGGCCGCCGATCTCGGCCAGGGTCGAGACCAGCACCATGCACGCGGACATGGCCAGGGCCGCCGGCGTCCCCTTGCCCGCCACGTCCCCCACCACCAGCAGCAGGTGGTCGTCCATGCGGGGGGTCACCTGGAACAGATCGCCGCCCACGGCCCGGCACATGTCCAGGCGGGCGTGCACCTCGTGCCCGGGGATCTCCGGCAGGTTCTCGGGCAGCATGGCCCGCTGGATGCGCGCCGCGGTGGCCAGTTCCTGTTCCATGCTCCGGTTCCGCAGCTTGACCGCGACCGCGTTGGCCGTGGCCGTCACCACCTGCAGTTCCTCCTCGGTGTAGCTCGCGCCGGGCCGGGCGGTATCGACGTAGATGATGCCCCGCACCCGGTGGTTGTCGAACAGGGGCACCGCCATGGCCGACCGCAGCTGCAGGGCGACCATGCTCTCGCTGGGCCCGCCGGTGGCCCCCTGGATGTCCATGAGCAGGACGCTGGTGCGCTGGGCGGTGACCCGGTCGATGATGGTCTGGCTGAGCCGGATCTCCTCGGTGGGGAGGCCCGTCGCCGTCCACGACCCTACCTTCTCGAGGCTGGTCCCTTCCCCGAAGTCCTCCAGCATGACCACGCGGTCGGCGGGGACCCAGCGGCCGACGAACTCGCAGGCGGTGTCCTCCAGCTGGCCGTCGTCCCCCTCGGCGGCGATCAGCTCGAACAGGCTGGACAGCATGCCGGCGATCCGGGCGCCGGCCGCCTGGCTGAAACCCTCGCCGAAGGTGAAGGACCCGTGGGTCGTGAAGCCGTCGGTGTCCAGGACCGTCGTCGCGGGGCCGCCCGATCGTTCCAGCAACACCCCGGCGAAGGACAGGGTGCTCCCGGAGGGAACCGCCACTTCGCCCTTTTCCGGTTTCAGGGGGCGGCCGTCGAGATCGGTCCCGTTGGTCGAGCCGAGGTCCCGGACGAAGAGCCGGTCCCCGTCGATGCGCAGTTCGGCGTGGCGGGCGCTGATCTGGCGTTCGGGAAGGTGCACGGCGCAGGCGGGGTCGCGGCCGACCAGGTACCTTCCCGGCGGCAGCTGCAGGGTCCTGGTCGTATCGCCCAGTCTGAGCACCAGATCCATGGCCGCTGATCCTCCCCCGAAAAACCTGTGGCCGATCGACTCCGGGCGAACGATACTTTGGGGATCGGATTCTAGCACATCATCGGCCGCCCGGGCAATTTCCACCCGGAACGACCCCAAAGGAGCCGGCGGACCGCCTTGAAATACAAGATCTGCGCCATTTCCGACGTCGGCTGCGTGCGCCGCAACAACGAGGACATGTTCCTTGTGAACCACCACCGGGGACGCGACGAGGAATACCGCATCCTGCAGGACCCCGCCGGCCCCCTGCTGGTCGCCGTGGCCGACGGCATGGGCGGCCACTCCAGCGGCGAGATCGCCAGCGAACGCACCCTCGCCCTGCTCGATGAGCACCAGCTCCAGGGCGACCTTCCGGTCCGCCCCGAGGACCACGCCGCCTTCGTCCCCCTTCTGGAGACCATCCACCACGCCATCCAGGACGAGGCCGCGGTCCTGCCTGAAGCCTTCAACATGGGGGCCACGCTGGTGGGTTGCGTGTTCTATCCCGAGGGCGCCCTCGTGCGGTTCCATGCGGGCGACAGCCGCCTCTACCGGCTGCGGGACGGCGTTCTCGAGCGCTTGACCGTCGACCACACCGTTCGCGAGGAACTCAGCCGCGCCGGCGGCGACCCCGAGCGCGTGGGCGGCCACCTGGTCACCAGCTGCATCGGGGGCGGCATGGCCCGCCCGCGCATCGACACCGGCATCGTCCGCGACGACGTCGCTCCGGGCGACAGGTTCCTGCTGTGCTCGGACGGCTTGACCGACATGGTGGACGACGTTCCCATCGCCGAACGGCTCCTGGCGGACGACGAACCCGTGGCGGCCCGCTCCCTGATCGAGGCGGCCCGCGAGGCTGGCGGCGCCGACAACGTCACCGTCGTCGTGATCGACGTGGAGGCCTGAACTCCCGCCCCGGTTTCATGATCCCGTCCCCTGCAGCCTCTCCGGATCATCCGTGATGATCACGTCCACGCCCAGGGCTCCCAGCCGCTCGGCCGCCTTCGGGTCGTTCACCGTCCAGGCGTGGACCGCGCAGCCGGCCGCATGAGCCGCGGCGACCGCCGCCGGGGTGATCAGGCCGTGGCGGACGCTGATCAGCCCCGAGGTTTCCCACAGCGCCTCACGAGGATCGCCCTCTCCGATGATGGGCCCGCAGGGAAGGTCCGGGGCCTGGGACGCCGCCATGCGCACCGCCTCCCTGTCGAACGAGGTCACCACGCATCGCTCTTCCATCCCGGTGTGCGTCACGGAGTCCAGGACCGCAGTGACCAGGGTCTCGATCCGGTCCGGGGCGGTGTCTCCGTCGGTCTTCAGTTCGAGGTTGATCCCCATGCCGGGGCCCAGGGCGGCCAGGGCCTCCGCCAGGGTGGGAATCCGCTCGCCGGCGAACTTAGGACCGAACCAGCGGCCCGCATCCAGCTTTTCCAGCTCGCTCCGGCGCAGGTCCCGGATGGTTCCGCGCCCCGGCGCCGTCCGGCCCAGGCCCGCGTCGTGGAACAGGACCGGCGCCCCGTCCCGGGTCAGGCGCACGTCCACCTCGACCATGGCGAGGCCCATGGCGGCTGCCAGCTCCAGGCCTGCCAGGGTGTTTTCCGGCGCCCGGGCGGCGACTCCCCGGTGCCCGCAAATGATCGGTTTGGCCATGGCCACTCTCCGCTCGAACCGTTAGCATGGCGGGATGATCAACCAGGAACCGCCACGATACACCAGGATCGGCCTGCCGGACTATCGCCATGTCCCCGGCCGCACGCCCCATCCCACCCGTGACCCCCTGGGCCATTCCTTCGGCCGGGAGCCGGGTCCCTTGCCCGATCTCAACGTCCTGGACTGGCACCTGTGCGGGGAATACCTCTTCGGTGTCGACCTGTTCAACAACGACTACTGGTGGGAAAGCCACGAGGTGTTCGAAGGTCTGTGGCACGCCGCCGGCCACGCCACCACGGCCGGCCACGTGCTGCAGGCGGTGATCCAGTGCGCCGCGGCCCACCTCAAGGCCGAGACCGACAGCATGGCGGCGGCGGCGCGGCTGTTCGAGCACTCGCTGGGCCACTTCAACTGGGCGGGGCCTTCCGCCCTGGGCCTGAACCTGGAGGCGCTCGTGCGCGACACCCGCGCCTTCATCACCCTGCAGACGGCCCGGCCCGCCCGGCTGTTCCTGCAGTTCTGAGGTGCCGTCGCCGATGAGTCCGCGCACCGAGCGCATCCTGCTGGGGATCCTGCTGGCCGTGGCCGCGGTGCAGCGGTTCGCCTATTTCCTCGCGGTGCGGACCACCGATCTGGTCAACGTCCCCCTGCTCGATTGCCGAACCTACCACGAGTGGGCGCTGCGGTTGGTCGGCGGAGACTGGGGCTGGTACGAGACCTACTGGATGGGGCCGCTGTATCCCCACCTGCTGGCTGGCCTGTACGCGGTGGCCGGGGTGCGCATCCTGGTCCCCGTCGGCCTGCAGCTCGCCTTGACGGTCGGGAACGTCCTGCTCGTGCATCGCCTGGCGCGTGCCCTCGCGCCTTCCGAAGGCGGCCGGTTCGCGGCCCTGGTTCCCCTGGCGTCCGCCGCAGTCTACGCCTTCTACGGGCCCCCGGTGTTCTACGCGGGCCTTCTGCTCATGGCCACCCTCCTGACCACCCTCGTGCTGCTGCTGGCGCTGCAGGCCGTGCGGGCCGTGGAGCGGCCCACCTGCCGGCGCTGGTTCGTGCTGGGGGCCCTGGTGGGCGTCGCTGCGCTGGGCCGGGGCAACGTGCTGCTGCTGCTCGTCCTGATGCCCGTGCTGCTGTGGCGGATCGCGCCCCAGGCCACGGTCCGCTGGAAGCCGGCGGCGGCCCTGCTGCTCGGGGCCGCCGTCACGATCGCGCCGGTGACGCTCCGCAACGCCCTGGTGGCCCATGATCTCGTGCTGCTGACCTCGAACGGCGGCCTGAACCTTTTGATCGGCCAGCAGACCGAGCACCTCGGGATCTTCGCCCAGGTCAGCCGGGAGGCCGAGGCCGAGTTCGATCCGTCACGCGAGCTCGCCCTCGAGGCCGAGCTGGGACGCGAGCTGAAGGGTTCGGAGATCTCCGCCATCCTCGCCGCCCGGGCCTGGGACCGGTTCCGCGAGGACTTCGCAGTCATGCCCCTGCACTACCTGCGCAAGGCCTACCGGTTCTGGAACGGCTACGAGCTGCCCCAGATCGAGAGCTACGACTTCTGGCGGGGGAGGATCACCGCGCTGAAGCTCATGCCGGTCCCCTTCGTCCTGATCGCGGCCATGGGACTGCCCGGCCTGTTCGCCGCTCCCCGGCGAATGCGCTGGATCCTGGGGGTGATCATCGCCGGATATTTCCTGAGCCTGCTGCCCTTCTTCCCCACCGCCCGCTACCGGTTGCCGATCGTTCCCTTGCTGGTGATCGCGGGCGTCGCGCTGGCAGCCGGCCTGCTGGATCGACGGCGCGACCGCCGCATCTGGGGGCCGGCGTGCCTGGCGGTGCTGGTGCTCCTGTGGCCGGGCTGGGCCCGGTTCTCCGACGCCGAGGTCGCCTGGCAGGTCCACCTGCACGAGGCCTCGCGCGCCGCGCGACGCGGCGACCTGCGCAAGACCCTGACCGAAGGAAGGCTGGCCGAGCAGGCCCGTCCCGGTCTGGCCGACACCCCGTTCCACCTGGCGCTGCGGCTGGAGGAGATGGGCGCCATCGAGGAGGCCCTGGCCTCCCTGGACCTTGCCGCCTCGCGTGCGCCCCTCAACCGGCTCATCCCCTATCGCCGGGGCCGGGTCCTCGAAGAGGCCGGGGACGTGGAAGGCGCCGTGAGCGCCTACACCCGGGCCGCCGTGCTCGATCCAGAATGGTTCCACCCCTGGCTGCGGGCGGGGTTGCTGCTGCGCCGGTCGGGCCACCAGGACGACGCGCTGGCGGCCCTGGAGATCGCTTACGGCCTCGCGCCCGGGGAACGGCGGGTGCGCGCCAACCTGGCCTCGCTGCTGGCCGAGCGCGGTGACCTGGACCGGGCGAGAGCCATCCTTGAAGAGTTGACCCGGGACGATCCCCACTATGTCAACGGCTGGTTCAACCTTGCCCTGGTCGAGGCGAATTCCGGACAAAAGGACGCCGCCCGCATCCATCTGGAGCGGGCGGCGGGGTTGAGGAACCTCACGGATTCCGAACGGGAACAGATCCGGCTGCTGGACCGCGCCCTCACGGGCGCCGGGAACTAGTTCGGCGCGCGCTCGAGGACTCCGACGTCGGGATCCACCTCGCTCGGGGTCCGGGTTCCCTCCTTGATCCCCAGTCCGGCGCCCATCCAGTCCGGCTTGAGCATGCGCACCTGGGTGGCCAGGATCACGTTCCCGATGACGGTGCCCGAGACGATGGCCCGCCTGCCTCCGCTGAGGGTCTCCACCCGACCGGTCTCGTCCATCAGGATGCAGTCTTTGGCCAGGTGCACGTCGCGATCGTCGAGCCGCCAGCCTCCCAGCGGGTTGTTGGCGAGCACCCCCTGGGTGAAGGACTGGCGGGGAAGCCGGTCGGATCGGACCTTCGGATCGGTCCTCTGTTCCGGTTTCTTCCGGTCGAACCAGCCGCCGTCCGCGGGGTCGGCGACGACCAGCGCGGCCGCGAAAAGCAGGCCCATCAGGCATCCGCCCAGCCTGGTTGCGGTCCGGTTGTTCTGGATGCGGGTCAACATGGCTATCCTCCCGGGGGTTCGGACCCCCTATTTGCTCGCTACTGGATGACCGTTTCCTGCGGAGGCAGGACCAGGTCGTCGTAGTTCTCCTGCCAGGACCGCACCGTCAGCGGCGTGATCGGGGCGGCGATGTCCTGGACGTGGATCTCCGCATCGCTCGACTGGATCACGACCGTCCCGGCGGCGAGGTCGACCACCGGGTAGGAGGCGACGCCGTCGCCGAGGGACACCGAGCGATCCTCCGGGGCTTCGCCTTCCGCCTCCTCGGCCAGGCCGCCGGTGTCGTAGGCCATCTGGTACAGGTACGAGTTGCCGCCGCCAACGCAGGCCTCCAGGGTGGGCGCGAACGAGGTGAAGATGACGGTCTCGGCCACCACGACCGCCGATTCGGTCACCCTCTCGCCCAGTTCGTTCCACAGGTTTACGTACCAGCCGTTCTCGTCGGTCAGTTCGCTGATGGCGCTGGTCTGGTCGGCGAGGTCCTTGTAGTCGAAGGTCGTGCCGGCGTGGCGGTCGAACACGCAGATGAACTGCTGCTGGTCCGTGGTGATCATGTCGTCCTCGGTCAGGTAGGCCCCCGTGCCGAAGTAGACGTTGACGCCGCCGTCGGGGGCATAGGCCGCCACCGGAGGCGAAGTGATCTCCAGGCCGCAGGTGTAGAGCTGGCTCACCGACCAGGAGGCGGGGTTGGTGAAGCCGTTCACCTCCATCCGCCACAGGGAACCGCCCAGATCGGCCACGTAGATCAGATCGACGTTGCCGTCGAGGTCCAGATCGACCACCGCGGGGCGGCTCGCCTTGTTGCGGGGGCCGCGGGTGGTGCTCAGATTGCGGGAACCCAGCAGGGCTCCGGTCTCCACGTCGTACCCGTAGATCCAGGCCTCGTAGGCCGTCGGATCCAGGCCCGAGCCCACCAGGGCGACGGGGTTGCCGCCGATGGACACGATTTCCACCTCGGAGTTGTAGGGCTTGCCGTTGGGCAGGTCGACCTGCCACAGCACGGTCGGGCTCAGGGGCTCGGTGATGTCCAGGGCGAACAGGCTGGCGCCGCCCTCCCGGCCGCCGGCGATCAGGACCGTGCGCCACACCCCGCCGATCATCACGTCCTTCACCGTCGCGGTCTGGTCGCAGGTGTAGACGTGGCAATAGGAGGTGTCCGCCATGGTGGCGAAGTCGGGCAGGGCGAACTCGGGCACGAAGGCCCATTCCTCGCGGCCGTTTTCGGCGTTGAAGGCGTGCAGCATGCCGTCGTTGGCGCCGACGTAGACCATCTTCTGCCGCTCGATGTTCGCCTGGTAGAAGTTCTGGTAGCTCTCCTCCATGATGAAGGTGGCCGGCTTGCCCACCACCACGGGGGTGGCGTGGACGATGTCGCCCAGCTTCCAGCCGTGGCGGTCCCGCCAGCCCGGGTATTCCGATCCTCGGGCCCAGGTGATCAAGGATTCGGCGTCGGCCGCGGCCGGCACGTTCATCGCCGTGTAGAGGTTGTTGGCGTTGAGCGGCACGAAGTCGTAACGGGTGTCGCCCAGGGCCGTGAAGATGGTGCGGTCCGAAGGGCTGCGGGACCGCAGGATCTCGCCGGCTTCCCAAAGGGCGGAATCGCCGGTCTGGTAGGGCAGGGCGTAGCACTCGAGGTAGCCGTCCCAGTCCAGGGGCATGAACTTGCCGCGGTACAGGCGGTCGTCCACTCCGCGCTCGGTCGAGACCACGGCCACGGCCGAACCCGCCGAGATGCGCCGCAGGATGTCCTGGATCGCCCGCTCCATGCTCAGGTAGAGCTGGATGGCGTTTTCCGCGTAGAAGTAGAGGCCGTCCCCGTTGATCGCCGCCTCCTCCAGAAGGGGAGCGTTCAGGCCGTAACCCACCACGTAGGTCACCACCGTCTGGTCCCCGTCCAGGTCCGGACGCAGGTCGGTGTGCTGCATGTAGTAGGCGACGTCGTCGAAGTGGTCGCTGCAGTTGTTCCATTCGTCGTAGGGAGCTCCGATGCTGGCGCAGTTGCCGGGGTCGTTCCCGTCGTGGTCCGCGTCCCACAGGTAGGGGCTGACGTCCAGGTCCATGGTCGGATAGCCGTCGGTCACCACCAGGAGGAAGTTGTACTGGCAGGGCGACTGGATCACCGCATCGGGCCCGTCGTAGGCGAAGTAGTCCACCAGGGTCTCCATGGCTTCGCCCAGCGGGGTCCAGGTGTTGGCCGTGATGCCGTCGATCTGGGCTTGCAGGGACACCTCGTTGACCCCGCACTTGCCGATGATGCTGCCGCCGTGGTCGTTCTGGAAGATCGTCAGTCCGAAGTTGAGCCGCTGGGAGCGGGTGATGATCTCCTTCAGGATCGATTTGAGGACCTGGATCCTGGTCACCTGGGGAACGGCCGCCCGCTGGGCCGCCGTGGCGTGGAAGTAGATCCAGTTGAGGTAGTTGCCCGGGTAGCGTCCGTCCTCGCCGTTGTCCGAACTGATCAGCGTCACCGAGGGCGTGGCCGGCCAGTAGAAGTAGAAGTCGTTGGGCTCGTAGGCCTTGGTCTTGGTGATGTAGTAGGTCGCCGCCCGGTTGAAGTTGCCCGAGTAGGCCGTCTCCGAGTCGTAGTCGGGGTGGAGGATGGGCTCGTTCATCGACCCCGAATTGTCCGCCAGGATCATGACGTTCGCCCCGGTCAGCCCCTGCTTGACGAACAGGGGGATCTCGCAGTCCTGCGCCGACGCGGCGCCGGCTCCGAGGACCAGCGTTCCGAGCACCGCCAGGACCGCACCCATGATTTGCCGAACCGGCATTCTATGATTCATCGTTCAAGCTCCTGTCCGCCCGGCTCTTGCTGGCCGGGACGACCCACCCCTGGTTATCCGTCAATACCCTTCCTTGAACAGGCGGCTGACGAGCACCTGCACGTCCGTCTCGCCCTTCGCGGAGGCTTTTCCCTCCGAGTCGATCTCGTAGTCGAAGTCGTAATACCCCACGCCCCAGCCGATCTTGGGACGCCGCTGGTCGAAGTTGCAGCGGACCGCGTAGGCCTGGCTGCCCTGAAGCACCGTCTCCGCCTGGTCGAGGACCACCATGGTGCCGAAATCGTTGATGGTGGGCGGAGAGTCGGCCACGCGGATGAAGTTGATCCCCGCCTCGGTGCCCGCATCGGCCGCGAGGACCGAGCGGATGTGGACCCCCTCGGCGAACGTCGTCTTCTTCTCCGAGCTGGCGAGCCACGCCACGCCCAGGGCCAGGACGCTGAGGACCAGGACGATCAGCAGGGTCGTCACCAGGGCGAATCCCTCCCGGTCCGCTTGGATCCTGCTCGCTGTTTTCACCGTGTTCATCATGACCCCTGTTCTTCTAGCCGTTGCGCATGGCGATGCGGGTGGCGTAGCGGACGGTGTCGCCTTCGGCGGCCACCCCGTTGATGTCGATCTCGACTTCCCGGACCCTGGCCCGATCGGTGGCGCCCAGGGGCAGGAGGCCGAGGACGGCGCCGTCCCCGTCGTAGTAGGTGAACGTGCAGTTCTCCAGTTCGCGCAGGATGACGATGGGGCCCGTGCCGTTGTCGCGGCTGAGCTCCCCGGTCCCGGCGTTGAAGGTGTAGGTCACGCTCTCGTCGGGCGCGGTGTCGGTGGCGTCCCCGTCCGCGTTCAGGTCCGACTGGCAGCGCAGCTGCGTGGCCGCCGCGGCGGCGACGCGTTCGAAGCCGGCCTGGGTCGGATCGCAGCCGGCCGACCGCACCTCCGTGGTGAGCAGGGAGAACGCGGCGCGGATGCCCTGCTGGTAGCGGGCCCGGCCCCGGGTCTCCTCGTAGCTGTCCCGGCTCCCCACCATGAACCCGAACACGACGGACATGACGATGCCGAAGACCAGCAGGGCGATCATCAGTTCCACCAGGGTCATGCCCCGGCGGTCCGCGTGAATTCCGAATCCGGCGTTGTCCTTCATTCCATCCGCTCCTGTCGGCGCGTCAGCGCATGCTCACGAGATCGGCGAAGGTCAGGTTGACCACGTCCCCGCTTTCCCTCCAGCTCACCGTCACCTCGATGCGGTCCAACCCGAAACCCACGTTGGTGATGGTGCTGTTCCAGGTGACCCCGCTGTCCACGCCCGCCTCGTCCACCGCGTTGCCGAATCCCAGGCCCTTGATCCGCTCGAGCTGGGCCTGCCCCACGGTGACCGCCCGGGTGTACTGGTCCGATTCGGTGACTTCCCGCTTGGCCCGGTGCTGGATGAGCGCGATGGGGATCACGCCCACCGACAGGATCACCAGCACGACCAGGATCTCCACCAGGGTGAAGCCCTCGCGCCCGCGTCCGTGCCCGAGGGCCGGGCCCCGTCGGCGCAGTTTCGCGAAGGCCCTGAACGTTCGCTGCAGCATCAGTGCACCTCCACCTGGCCGGTAGGCAGCAGGTTGACCTGCTTGGTGCCCGCGGAGTTGGTCAGGTTGAACACCGTGGCGTTGGCCATCCCCCAGGGGAAGAAGTCGGCGGTGGCGTTGGCCGCCAGGGTGAGGCCGCCGGTGAAGTTCTGTTCCCGCAGGATGGAATCGGTAATCGGTTCGACCACCCGGTAGCCGGCCGGGGTGGCCTGGAACCGCAGGACCTGCCCGTTGGAAATCGCGACGGACCGGGCAAATTGCAGGTCGGCCATCATGCGGTCGGTACTCGTCTGCAGGTTGTTGGATTGCAGGAAGCGGAACAGCGGGGGCGTGGCGATGCCCGCGATGACGCCCATGATCAGGATGATGAGCATCATCTCCACCAGGGTGAATCCGCCGCGCGGAGGCAATTTTTTCCTGCCGGGTCGATCCCTGCCGTTCATCGTTCGGGCCCCCCATCCTGGTTTTCCCTCGTTCCGGCGCGCGATTCCGGCGCCCGGATCCAATGGCTCGCGGGGTTTCCTGCAAGGACCGTACCGGGTTTGAAATTCGGGGAACGTGCTGGGGTACAAGGAGATCGGTGGGGCCGCCCGGTCACCGGGCAGCAGAATGCAACCCCGGGGCCCGGGTTGCGGGCGGGTTGCACGAAAATTCCTTCCGGAATCGGGTTTTCACCACGGAACAGCAATCAGCGGGCCAGGCCCGGGTCACTCGACGGCCACTCGACGGTCACTCGACGGCCACTCGACGGTCACTCGACCAGCCGGGCGCCCTCGCGGGCGATCAGGCGGTTCTTCTCGACGTCCGTCACCCGGACGGTGGCCCGGCACAGGTCCCCCTCGAACTGCTGGTCCAGCACCGACCCGGTTCGGTGCAGCGGGCTGAGGGATTGCAGCCGGGTGATGGGCAGCAGGAGTGTGCAGATCGTCTCGACGGCGAGCAGGCGGCCGGCGAGCGCCTCCCTCAGTTCGTTCACCCCGTCGGGATCCTTGCCCGAAACGAACAGCGCTCCCGGATAGGATCGGGAGAAGCGGTTCTCGAACAGGTCGGCGTCCACGAGATCCATCTTGTTGAAGACCATCAGGGCGGGCTTGTCGCGCGGCACGATGTCCTCGAGCACCTTGTTCACCGAGAGGATCTGGTGCTCCGGATCCTCGCAGGAGGCGTCCACCACGTGGACCATAAGGTCCGCATCGCGCACCTCCTGCAGGGTCGCCTTGAAGCTCTCGACCAGGTGATGGGGAAGCCGCCGGATGAACCCCACCGTGTCGGTCAGCAGGAACCGCCTCCGCTCGTCCAGTTCCACGCGCCGCGTGGTGGCGTCCAGGGTGGCGAAGAGCTGGTCCTTGACGTAGACGTCCGCCCCGGTGATGCCGTTCATCAGGGTCGACTTGCCGGCGTTGGTGTATCCCACGAGGGCGGCCGTGAACATCCCCTCCCGCGAACGGACCTGGGTCTGCCGCGTGGACTCGATCTCCTGGAGCTGCCGCCGGAGCATGGCCATGCGCCGGTCCAGCAGCCGCCGGTCGGTTTCCAGCTGCGTTTCGCCCGGGCCCCGGGTGCCGATCCCGCCCGCCTGCCGCTCGAGGTGCGACCACAGGCGCGTCAGGCGCGGCAGCAGGTACTGCAGCTGGGCCAGCTCGACCTGCAGGCAGGCCTGCTTGGTGCTGGCGTGCTTGGCGAAGATGTCCAGGATCAGCTCGGTGCGGTCCAGGACGCTGGCGTCCAGGGCCTTCTCCAGGTTGCGGCCCTGGGCCGGCGAGAGGTCGTTGTCGAACACCACCAGGTCGGCCCCGGTCTCCTCGACCAGTTCCTTCAGCTCGTCGAGCTTCCCGCTGCCGATGAAGGTGGGCGGCTCGGGTCGCGCCCGCCGCTGCTCCATCTGCCCCAGAACGTCGCCGCCCGCGGTCTCGACCAGCCGGCCCAGCTCGGCCAGGTCGGCATCGCCGCCCATCCCCCCGGCCCAGGCCAGCGGCAGGTGGACCCCGACCAGGACCGCCTTCTGCCGGGGCACTTTGGTGGAGAATCCCTGTTGTTCGTTCTGGCGAATACCCATCGACCTTCCTCGATTTCCCGGCCCGGTTGCTCCCGGGCTCCGCCGTGTCATGGCGGGCCTGCTCACGATCGCCCAAGAGCCACCTGGGAGTTGTCGCTCTCGTTCCCGCGAAGGAGCCCGGCCGGGCCACAATATAGCACCGATACGGTCAGGCGGGGAGAGGTTCACCAGGACCCCAGGGCATCGCGGCCGTCCCGGATTTCGGGGACCTTCCCCTCACAGGACGCGCGCAGCGGCAGAGGGCCAGCGGCAGCAGCCGCGGCAGGGGCAGCAGCAGTTGCCCCGGCCATTCATGGCCGCGGCTCAACATCGGGAGGAAGACGCCGGTGTATAGACACACATGGGGCCCGCCCCAGGACTTGAAGTATGATGAATCAGGCGGGTTTGCAGACCTGTCCAAAAAGAGGTTTTCAGATTGAGGTGTCCCAGGTCAAAACCCCATCTGCGCCGAAAAGGGCGTGATCTTGGCTCGGTCGCCTTTCGGCCTTTTGATAATGGCATCCAAAGCCGCCCCCCGGGGGACCTACATCCCCGAAAACAGCCTTCAATCCCGGTTTTCAGTGCTGTTTTGGAGTTCCAGGGTAGACCGACCCTCCTTCCCGGGCGTCGGCGAGCCGGGGTGATATTCCAGGTAGGATTTCAGGCTGCGGCGCAGGTGATCCTGGTTGAAGCCGATCACATGATCGAGGCACTCCGTTTCAGGGTTCCGACCGGACGTTCGCTATCGGGATTGTGGGAGTGGGTGAACGACCTGTTCCAAACAGGGGATCGGGGCTGGTTCAGGGGCGGGACAATGGGAAAACCGATTGATCAGCTTTCCTCGATTTCCAGGCCCAGCTGCTCCCAGGCCCCCATGAGTTCCTGGAGCTCGCCGTCGATCGCCTGGCAGCGCAGGCCCAGCGTCACGCGCTGTTCTGCGGTCGTCTCGGCCCGGCCCATGGACGCCACCGCGGCGTCCTTCTCCTCCTCGAGCGCAAGGATCTGCGCCTCCAGTTCATCCATCCTGCGCTGGCGCCGCTGGATCTCGTTCTTGCTGAGCCCTCCGGCCGAACCGGCGCGGGCTTCGGTGGCCGGAGCCGCCCTTCGTGACGGCGCCGCGGCGGCCTGGGCTGCGGCCCGCCGCTCATCGCGATCGCGGGCGTACTCGCTGTAGTTGCCGGCATACTGCTGGATGACCGGAACACCGCCCGCATCCTGCCCGAACACGATCAGCCGCTGCACCAGCTTGTCCAGGAAGCGCCGGTCGTGCGACACCACGATCATGGTGCCCGTGAATTCCTTCAGCGCCGCCTCGAGCGACTCGCGGCTGCGCACGTCCAGGTGGTTCGTCGGCTCGTCGAGCAGCAGGGTGTTGTGCCCCTCCTTGATCAGGCGCAACAGGGACAGCCGCGCCCGCTCCCCGCCCGACAGGCGGCCCACCTCGCGGTCGAACAGATCCTCGCCGAAACCGAACGCCCCCAGGAACGAGCGCAGCTCGCCGAGGGTCGCCCGCGGATCCACCGCGCCCATTTCCCCGATCACCGTGTTGTGGTCGGCCACGTTGCTCAGCTCCTGGTCGTAGTAACCCAGGTCCACGTTATGCCCGAGGACGAGCTTCCCCGCATCGGGTATGGCCCGGCCGGCGATCATCTTCAGCAGCGTGGACTTGCCGCAGCCGTTGGGGCCCAGGATGCCGATGCGCTCCCCACGGGAAACATGGAGATCCAGCCCGTCGATCACCACCCGTGGCCCGAAAACCTTGCGCAACCCCTCGGTGTGCAGGACCGTGCCCCCGCTCGGCCTGCCGGGCTCGAGCCGGAAACGGTAGAGATCCGCCTCGGCCGACGGCCGCTCGATGATCTCCTCCTTCGCCAGCTGCTTGCGCCGCGCCTGGGCCTGCTTGGTGTTCTGGCCCTCGATGTTGCGCCGGATGTACTCCTCGGTCTGCTTGATGCGGGCCTGCTGGCGCTGCCAGGCGTTGAAGTCCTGCTGGTGGCGCAGGCGGCTCTGCTCCACGAAGAACGTGTAGTTGCCCGTGTACGAGGCGAGCCTTCCCCGGTCCAGATGCACCGTGCGCCGGGCGACCCGATCCAGGAACTCCCGGTCGTGCGACACCACGACGGCCGCGCCGGGAAACGATCCCAGGAATCCTTCCAGCCACTCGCACGACTCGAGATCCAGGTGGTTGGTCGGCTCGTCCAGCAGCAGCAGGTCTGCCCCGCTCAGCAGCACGACCGCCAGCGCGGCCCGCCGCCTCTCACCGCCCGACAAGCCGTCCACCGACCGATCCCAGAACCCGGCCGGCAACCCGACACCCGCCAGGGCCGTTTCCAGCCGGGACTGCATGGTGTAGCCGTCCAGCCGCTCGAACTCGTCCTGCAGACGACCCTGCGCCCGGACCAGCTCATCGTGCTCCGCTGCTTCGGCCCGCTCCAGCCTCCGGGCGACCGCCGCCAGTTCCTGCTCGACGTCCCGTTCCCTCGCGAACGCCCGCGTGGCCACCGTTTCGAGCAACCCGGCTCCCGGCACGCCCGGCGTCTCCAGAGATGAATCCTGCCTCAGCATCCTGATGCGCACCGCACCCATGGTCTGGCGCACGCCGGCCGGCAATTCCAGCTCTCCGGCGATGGCGGCCAGCAGCGTGGTCTTGCCCGCGCCGTTGGCTCCCACCAGCGCGACCTTCACCCCGGGCTGCAGGGCGAGGTTCACGCCGCGCAGGATCTTCTCCCGCCCGTAGTCGAAGTTCGCGTCGTTGAGGGAGACCAGGGCCAAGGGGGACGTCCTCGGGTTCGGCGATGGGAAAGGGCAACCGGCCCACAATTATCACCCGGAATCCGGCCGGCAGCAAGCCCGCCCCTTACGGGGCCTTTTCCTTTGCCGCCGTGTCGGGGGTGAGTCATGAAGGGGCACGACCGGGACGTAAAACCGGCTCCCCCCTCGTGGGGCCTTTTCCTTTGCCGCATTGGCAAGGTGGGGGATGGACCCGTCCTGCGGAGACGTAAAACCGGAGCCCGGCCAAGGCGCCCCGCAAGGCCATGTCAGTGAAGGCGAGGCAGTCTCCGCAGGACGGGTCCATCCCCCCATCCGGCAAGCGGACAAAGAAAAGGCCCCTCCCGGACTCAAGGGGGAAGGGCCTTTTCGCAGCGCTATTCCGCCGCCGCTACCCGACGGCGTGTGGACTCTTGCGATACTTCAGCGGGGAAAGCCCGCAACGATCCTTGAAGGTCCGCGAGAAGTGCGCAAGGCTGTTGAACCCGCATTTCTTGCTGATCGCCTCGACCGAGAGGTCGAACCGGCGCAAGAGGCTCTTGGCGTTCTCCACCCGCACCTGGATCAGGTAGTCGCTGAAGCTCATGCCGACTTCCGACCGGAACAGGTTGGAGAAGTACCCGGGGCTGAGGTTGACCATCTCCGCCATCTTGTCGCGATTGATGTTGTCTTGGAAATGGGCAAGGACGTAACGGCAGGTGTACTCCGCGCGATAATCCTGCAGCTGATGCGATGCATGGATGGTGTTGCCGTCCTCGTCGACCAGGATGATCTCGGGCAGGGGTTCGTTCCAGAGATCCGCCCCGCTGATCCCGATCATTTCGGCCATGCCGGCGGCGTTGTCCTGGCTTTCGGCGACCTCGCTGAACGAGGGCGCGGCGGCCAGGGACCCCGCATTGCGCGCGCGGCCGAGAAGTTCGGTGACCAGGTGGGCCGTTTTGACGACGTTCGATTTCTGGGCAACCAGAACCGGAGCATTGGTCTTGGCTTGAAGCCCGCCGATGATGTCCCGCAGCGCATTGGGAGTCTCGGCGGCATAGACGAACAGGAAGGCCGCGCCGGCAAGCGCGTCTCCGGATTCGTCCCTCTGCATCCGGTGCATGAGGATCTGGGATCCGAACAGCGCCAGGCACAGTTCGGTGGGATTGGACTCGGAGTCGGGACAGAGGAACAGGATCCTCTGGCTCTCCTCCCGGCCGTGGACCAGCTGCTTCGGATAAGTCGGAAACTCGATCACGAAGCCGGTCCATGGCTGTTTTTGTACTTCAAGTCTTTCTTCCACAAATTAACCCCCAAGCAGACTTGTGGTCTTGGGCAGCGCAAAGGTGTACGATAAAACAAATTTCATGTTTTACTGCAATGAATGATACGACGGCTCTTTAGGCCTTGTCCATCAAAAAAACAAGAAAATTTACCTTTCTTTGCATTCCTGGTCGCATTTTCCGTGATTCTTCCAAGAAATCTCCTTTTTCCGGCTGTCTTGTGAGGAAACGGGCGACGAATAAATCTATTCGTTTTTGGTCTTATTTGACGTCAAAAATCGGGTCGAACCGCCCCGCAGGGTAGCAATCCGGAGCTCCCCCCTTCCCTCCAGGGGTTGCGGCCGGTCCCGGGGAAAGGGCTACCTCAGGTAGACGATCAGGCGGGTGGCGCTCCAGTCATCCAGCTGGAGCTTGCAGAAGTAGGTTCCCGAGGCCACCGGTCGGCCGTGGGAATCGCTTCCGTCCCACTGGACCGTGAACTCGCCGGGGGAGTGCTGGCCGGTGTAGAGGGTCATCAGTTCCTGGCCCGTGACGCTGTAGATCTTGACACTGGCCTCGGGCTGCCCGCCCTCCCAGGGCACCGGGGTCTGGAGAACGGATTCCTCGGGGCGATCTTTGTCGTCATCCCAAACAAAGGCCTCGCCCACCGAGGCGGGAACCTTGAACCGGATCTGGATCCGGTCCCGGAACGGGTTGGGCCAGCCGTTCAGGAGTTCAGGAGAGAGGGTCAGACGGCTGCGGTCGGCGAAGGGATCGTCGCGTCGCCGGCTCAGGTCCACCATGGCTCCGGCCAGATCCGTCGTCGCGACGGGACCGGGATCCTGAGCGTGGGACAGGGTCGTCTCGGCGCGCAGGGTGCGGCCGTCCCCGTAGCGTCCGGCCAGGGCGACCGGTCCGTCGGCCTGGGCCGCCGTGTCGAGGGTGTCGAAAAGGTCGGGATCCAGGTCGTCGAACCACAGCTCCAGCCGGCCGGAATCCTCGTGGGACTGGAGGGCGGGCAAGAGCATCCAGGGAGCGGAAACGGGTTCTCCGCCGCGGACCAGCGCTCCGAAATCCCCGCAGTCCCAGACGACGGTCTGTTCGGGGCCTTCCGCCCCGCGCCAGACCAGCCGGGAGGGATGCCCCAGGGGCAGGTCCATGATCCGGAACAGATCCGGGTCCAGCAGCCGGCTCTGGCCCGAAACCAGCTGCGTCCGCAGCACCAGGCCGCCGTCCGGGGTCGTCTCCGCCGCGAAGGCGGGCGGCTCGGCAAGCCGGCAGCGCGAACAGAGGGCGGGTACGATCCACCGCGCGCGACGCCCGCTGACCGGGTCGGCCACGCCCTCGTGAACCCGCTGGGCCTCCGCCAGCAGGCCGGCCAGCTGAACCCACGAATCCCCCGTGACCAGGACCAGGGAGAGGGGCCGGTCGGTCAGGTCGATCTCGAGAACGCCGTCCTCGGTGAACATCCGCGGGCCGGGGGGCCCACCCGCATCCACCTCGTCCAGGATCATGACGCCCAGCCAGGTTTCCGAGCCGGCGGCGCAGGCTTCCCCGGCGCCGTCCTCCCCCCTCCCGGTTCCGGCGGCCGAAGCGGTCACCAGGGCCGAGCCGCTCCGGTGCTCGGCCTTGCCGGCGAGGGTGTGACGGGTGGCGCGGACGTCGGCCTCCACCCAGGGGCCGGCTGCCTCCAGGCGAAGGCGGGCGATGCCGTCGGCTCCCGGCTCGGGAACGATGCACAGGAACACGGCCGGTTGCAGGTGGGGATAGGCCCACCGGTAGATCTCCTGGCGGAACTGCAGGCCCGCCCGCTGGAGCCGCATGGCGCCCATGGTGTCGCCGATGGCTGCGAAGTCCTCGTCCACGAGCCCGTCCTGGTCGTTGTCCAGTCCGTCCAGGGGGTCCTCGTCGAGCCGGCCGTCCCCATCGTCGTCCGCGCCGGCTGCGAAACCGCGCAGACCGCCCGGGACGCCTTCGCTGGTCAGCTTGAAGAAGGGTTTCGCCTCGCCGGAACGGCGCGCGCGGCCGGTGGTCCCGCCCGCGTCCAGGTCGCCCCGGAGCAGGGAGGCCTCGGTTCCGGTGTTGAAGATCCGGAAAGAGCCGTCGGTCTCGAGCCGGAACTCCCTTTCTCCCTGGAGCTTGGAGGACAGCAGGGGGGAATGGACCGGGGCGCCGCAACGTGCGGGCGCCGGGACCGAAAGGAAGGCCAGCAGGAGCGCGACCTGGATGCGGACGATCATCCTCATGGCTTGATACTAGGGTCAATCCCGAAGCCGGGCCAAACCCCAAACCTCCGAATTCGGGGCGTCGCTGCAAACGCAAGACACCCGGCAGCTTGGCCAAACCCGGGGAAAACCGGCCGGGGGGGCGCGACCTCCCCCGGAAAGCCCTCACCCGTTATCAGAATTCGTCCGGGGCGTCCGCCTCGGGTTGATCTTCAATGTTTTCAACGTCTTCGATGTCTTCGCCGTCTTCAGGATCCTCGCTTCCCGTCAGGGAATCCCGGGGAATCTTGGCGATGGAGCCCACGCGGTCGCCCTCGTTCAAGTTGATGATGCGCACGCCCTGGGTGTTGCGGCCCAGCTGGCTCACGGTATCCAGGGCGATGCGGATCATGATGCCCTGGCGCGTGATGACCATCAACTCCTCGCCGGGTTCGGTGTCGCGGATGCCCAGGAGGGGGCCGTTGCGCCGGCTGCACTTGATGGTGATCAGGCCCTTGCCGCCGCGGCGCTGCAGGCGGTACTCGCCCAGGGGGGTCCGCTTGCCGTAGCCGTTTTCGGTCACCGACAGCAGATCGATCCCGGTCGCCTCGGGATCCACCACGACCATGCCGATGACCTGTTCATCCCCCTCGAGGGCCAGGCCCCGGACGCCGCGGGCGGTGCGGCCCATGCTGCGCACGTCGTCCTCGTGGAACCGGATGGCCATCCCGTTGCTGGCGGCCATGATGATGTGGCTGTTGCCGTCGGTCTCGCGCACGGCCACGAGGTGCTCGCCCTCGTTGAGACTGATGGCGCGGATGCCGGCCTGCCGGGGACGCGAGAAGTCGGCCAGCGGGGTTCGCTTGACGATGCCCAGGTTGGTCGCGAAGGCGAGGTAGCTGTCCTCGCTGAACTCGCGCACCGGCACCACGGCGTGGATCCGGTCGCCGGGCTGGATCTGGATCAGGTTCACCAGCGGCTTGCCCTTGGACGTGCGGCCCACCTTGGGGATCTGGTGCACCTTGAGCCAGTACAGCTGTCCTCCCTCGGTCAGCACCAGCAGGTACTGGTGCGTCGAGGCGATGAACAGGTTGTCGACGAAATCCTCGTCCTTGAAGCCCATGGCGGTGATGCCCTTGCCGCCGCGGCCCTGCTGGCGGTAGGTGTCCAGGGGCAGGCGCTTGGCGTAGCCCTGGTTGCTGATGGTGACCACCATGGCCTCGTCGGCGATCAGATCCTCGATGTTGATCTCGCCCTCGTCCTCCACGATCTGCGTGCGGCGCGGATCGGCGTAGGCCTCGCGCACCTCCCCGATCTCCCGGCGGATGATGCCCAGCACCAGGTCGCGGCTGTCGAGGATGGCCCTCAGCTCGGCGATGCGGATCATCAGGGCCTGGTACTCGTCCTCGATCTTCTGCCGTTCGAGGCCGGTCAGCCGGGCCAGGCGCAGGTCCAGGATGGCCTGGGCCTGGATCTCGCTCAGGCCGAAGCGGGCCATCAGGGCGTCGCGGGCGACGTCGGGTGAGGCGCTGGTCTTGATGATCTCGACGATCTCGTCGATGTTGTCCAGCGCGATGCGGTAGCCCTCGAGGATGTGGGCCCGCTCCTCCGCCTTGCGCAGCTCGTAGCGGGTCCGCCGGACCACGACCTCTTCCCGGAAGTTCAGGAACTCCTGCATGGTCTCGACGAGGCTCATGATCCGCGGCTGGTTCCCGACCAGGGCCAGGTTGATCACCCCGAAGGTGGATTGCATGAGGGTGTGCGTGTACAGCTTGTTCAGCACGACCTGCGGGAAGGCCTCCTTCTTCAGGACGATGACCACCCGCATGCCCTGCCGGTCGCTCTCGTCCCTCAGGTCGCTGATCCCCTCGATGACCCCGCCGCGCACCAGGCCGGCGATCTTCTCGATGAGTGCCGCCTTGTTCACCTGGTAGGGGATCTCGGTGACGACGATCTGGCTGCGCCCCCCGTCCAGGATCTCGGTCTCGGTGCGGGCGCGCACCACGACCCGGCCGCGGCCGGTGGTGACGTAGTCGAAGATGCCCCGGCGCCCGTGGATGATCCCGCCGGTGGGGAAGTCGGGACCCTGCACGTGCTCCAGGATCTCGTGCGGCTGCATGCCGGGGTTGTCCAGCAGCGCGATCAGTCCGTCGCAGATCTCGCCCATGTTGTGGGGGGGGATCTTGGTGGCCATGCCGACCGCGATGCCGTCGGACCCGTTGACCAGCAGGTTGGGCACCTTGGAGGGCATGACCGAGGGCATCAGGCGCGAACCGTCGTAGTTCGGCACGAAGTCGACGGTCTCCTTGTCCAGGTCGCCCATCAGCTCGGTGGCGAACTTCGTCAGGCGCGCCTCGGTGTACCGTTCGGCCGCCGCGTTGTCCCCGTCCACCGACCCGAAGTTCCCCTGCCCGTCCACCAGCGTGTAGCGCAGGCTGAAGTCCTGGGCCATGCGCACCAGGGTGTCGTACACCGCGATGGTCCCGTGGGGATGGTAGTTGCCCGTCGTATCGCCGGTGATCTTGGCGGACTTGCGGTACGGCCGGCCCGGCTGCAGGTTCAGGTCGTTCATGGCCGTCAGCACGCGCCGGTGCACGGGCTTCAGGCCGTCGCGCACGTCGGGCAGGGCGCGGCTGATGATCACGCTCATCGAGTACTCGATGTAGCTCGTGCGCATCTTCTCGGCGATGCCCACGTCCAGGATCGTCTCGCCGCTGGAACCCAGCGGGGGCTGGCCGCCGTCCCCCGGGGTCTCGTTCAGATCGTCGTCGGGCACGCCGGGAAGGTCGTTCCCCGGCCCATCGTTCCGGATGTCGTCGGACATGCTCCGCCTCTACTGCTTGGTAGCCTAGATGTCGAGATTCTCGAGCTTGATCTGCGCGGCGTTCTCCTCGATGAAGCGCCGCCGCGGCTCCACCTCGTCGCCCATCAGGGTGGTGAACACGTGGTCCGCATCCACCGCATCCTCGATGGTCACCCGGGTCATGGTGCGCGAGTCGGGGTTCATGGTCGTGTCCCAGAGCTGCTCGGGGTTCATTTCGCCCAGACCCTTGTAGCGCTGGACGTAGGCGCCCTTCTCGCCCAGCTCGGCGAGGATCCGGTCCTTGTGGGCGTCGCTGAAGGCGTAGATCTCGGTCTTGCCCTTCTTGACGCGGTACAGCGGGGGCTCGGCGATGTACATGTGCCCCTTCTCGATGATCTCCCGGAAGTGCCGGAAGAAGAGCGTGAGGATGAGCGTGCGGATGTGGCTGCCGTCCACGTCGGCGTCGGTCATGATGATGACCTTGTGGTAGCGCAGCTTCTCCAGGTCGAAGATCCCCGACCCCACCCCGGTGCCCAGGGCGGTGATGATGGTCTTGATCTCCTCGTTGGCCAGCATCCTGTCCAGGCGGGCCTTCTCCACGTTCAGGATCTTGCCCTTGAGCGGCAGGATGGCCTGGAACCGCCGCTCCCGCCCCTGCTTGGCCGAGCCGCCGGCGCTGTCGCCCTCGACCAGGTAGATCTCGCACTCGCGGGGATCGCGGCTCGAGCAGTCGGCCAGCTTGCCCGGCAGGGCGGCCGAATCCAGCGCGCTCTTGCGCCGGGTCAGGTCGCGGGCCCTGCGCGCGGCCTCACGGCCCTGGGCGGCGGTGATGCACTTGCCGATGATGCCCTTGGCCTCGCGCGGGTGCTCGTCCAGGTACTGGGCGAGGTAGGTGTTCACCAGCGCCTCGACCTGGCCCTTGACCTCGGTGTTGCCCAGCTTGGTCTTGGTCTGGCCCTCGAACTGGGGCTCGGGGATGCGCACCGCGATGATCGCGGTCAACCCCTCGCGCACGTCGTCGCCCGTCAGGCCCTTCATGTCCTTCTTCATCAGGCCGGAGGCGTTGGCGTAGGTGTTCAGGGTGCGGGTCAGGCCGGCGCGGAAGCCGGAGAGGTGGCTGCCGCCCTCGGTGGTGTTGATGTTGTTGGCGAAGGTGAACAGGGATTCGCTGTAGCCCTCGTTGTAGTCCATGGCGATCTCGATCTGCACCCCGTCCTTCTCGCCGGTGAAGTAGACCGGTTCGGGGCAGATCACCTGCCGGCTCTCGTTCAGCCAGCGGACGTACTCGACGATGCCCCCCTCGAAGTGGAAGGTCTCTCCGCGCTCCTTGCCCGGCCGCTCGTCGTAGAGGGCGATCCGGATGCCCTTGTTGAGGAAGGCCAGTTCCCGCAGGCGCGAGCGCAGGGTCTCGTAGGAGAAGACCCGCTCGGTGAAGATCTCGGGGTCGGGCTTGAAGGAGACGGTGGTTCCCGACTCGCCTTCGGGGCAGGTCCCCGCCTCGTACATCTCGCCCGTCTTCTGGCCGCGGGCGAACTCCATCCGGTAGACCTTGCCTTCGCGGTGCACCTCGGCCGTCAGCCACTCGCTGAGCGCGTTGACGCAGCTGACGCCCACGCCGTGCAGGCCGCCTGAGACCTTGTAGCTGCCCTTGTCGAACTTGCCGCCCGCGTGCAGGCTGGTCAGGACCACCTCGAGGGCGGGCTTGCCCTCGGTCTTGTGCATGTCCACCGGGATGCCGCGCCCGTTGTCCACCACGGTGATGGTGTCCCCGTCGCCCTCCCCGATGAACACCTCGATGGTGTCGCAGTACCCGGCCATGGCCTCGTCGATGGAGTTGTCCACCACCTCGTAGACGAGGTGATGCAGGCCGCGCACGCTGGTGTCGCCGATGTACATCGCCGGCCGCTTGCGCACCGCCTCGAGTCCCTTGAGCACCTGGATGCCCTGGGCCGTGTAGCCTTTCGCGCCTTCGGAACCGGCGCTGCCGTGTGGTTTCTGGATCTCGTCAGCCATGGGCCGCCTTCGTCTGGTTGAATCCCCGGGCGATCAGCTGCGGAACGAGCGTCCGCGCCGGGGGCGTTCCCGCCACTGGATGTCCGTGACGGTCCCCTCTCCGCAAAGGGAATTGAATTTCTCGATGATGCGGGGCATGAGCATGGTCAGTTCCTGCCGCCAGGCCCCGTGGTCCGCCTCGATGATCAGGACGCCCCCCTGGATGTCCACGGCTCGGGAATGGCCGGCGATTTCGGCCCCGACGATGTCCGTCCAGCGCGCCAGGACCCGGCGCTCCACCGCCCGCTCCTTGAGCCCCAGCAGGTCCAGGGCGTCGTCCAGGAGTCTCCCGATCGGCTGCAGGCCCCGGCGGCCGGGAGGATCGTCACGGCGGTCGGACATGCGGGCCTTTCGGGGGTCGGGGTTCCGGGTCAGGACTGCCGTTGCAGTTTTCCGGATTCCACGGTCCAGGTTCTCGGCTCGCCCTGCAGCCGGCCGGCGATGTCGTCGCTGCGGGCGGTGGCGATGAACAGCTGGTGCTCACGGGATGCCATGTCCTGCAAGCGGTGGGACCGCTCGCGGTCCAGTTCGCTGAAGATGTCGTCCAGGAACAGGACCGGACGGATCCTCCGCTTCCGGAAGAGCACGTCGCTGCGGGCGAGGATCAGCGCGATCGCCGCCGTGCGGGTCTCCCCCTGGGATCCGAAACCGCGCAGGTCGACCCCGTCGAGGCGGACTTCCAGGTCGTCGAACTGGGGCCCGGCGAGGGGTCTGCCCCGCTTGATTTCCAGCTCTGTAATATAATCGATTTCCCTGCATATTTCCTCCGCCAAGTTGTTTTTGGCGTCGGGAATTTCCGGCTGCGCGGCGAAAAAATCCTGGACGCTCTCGAGCCGGGGGCGATAAATCATCTCCAGTTTCAAGTCCTTGTCCAGCATCCTGTTATGGGCAAGCTGCGCGAAGGGCTCCAGCAGGCCGGCCTGTTCGCGCCGGCCGAGGCAAACCGTGGCGGCGCACCGGGCGAGCTCCCGGTTCCAGGCTTTCACCTCCCGGCGGGTTTCCCGCCCGTCCGCGATCCCCCGACGCAGGTCACGCAGGAGGGCAGCCTTCTGCTTCAGAGCCCGCTGGAAGGAGCCCAGGTCCCTCAGGTATTCCTGGTCGATCTCCGCCTGGCCCTGGTCCAGGTACTGGCGGCGGTGCTGGGGACCGCCGCGGACGAGCTGGGAGCTTTCGGGGTTGAAGAAGACCGTCGCCAGCTTGCCGACCAGGTCCGAGCGGCGGGTCACCAGTTCCCCGTCCAGGCGGAAACGCCGGTCACCGCCGCGGTCGATTCCGTAATCGCAGGTGAACGGGTCCCCGTCCTCCCCGGCGACGTCGAGATGGACGTGCAGGGCGTCGGCATGGAAGCCGATCAGGTCCTCGTTGCGGCTGCCGCGGTGGGAGCGGCCCAGGGCGAAGAAGTTCAGGGCCTCGAGGAAGTTGGTCTTCCCTTCACCGTTTCGCCCCAGGACGAGATTGACCCGGGGCGAGAACTCGAAGGCGTCGTCGTGCAGGTTCCGGAAGCCGGACAGGCTTGCCGCCAGGATGTGCAAATCAGTCTCCGGACAGCCGCAGCGGCATCAGCAGGCAGAGCACGCCCGCGTCCTCCCCCTTCTCGTCCACGGGCTTGATCAGCGCGGCGCACTGGGGGTCGCGCAGGGAGATGGCCACCTGCTCGGTCCGGATGTTCTTCAGGATGTCCTGCAGGTAGGTGAAGTTGAACCCGATCTCCAGGGCGGCTCCGTCGTACGATACGGGGATCTCGTCCTCGGACTGGCTGCCTTCGGTGCTGCGGGCCGAAAGCTCCATGCGGCCGGCCTCGATGCCCAGGCGCACCTGGCTTGTCATGCGGTCGGCGGTGATGGCCACGCGCCGGATGGCCTGCGCGAAATCGGCCTTGTCGGCGATGACGTTCTTGTCGTTGTCGCCGGGAATGACGGCCTTGTAGTCGGGGAACGGGCCCTCGAGCAGCCGCACCTGCAGCACCGTTTCCCCGGCCCGGAAGGACAGCTGGTTCTCGGTGATGAACAGGGTGACCCGGGGCTCCTCGCCGTCCTCCGTCTCCATGGCCGAGACGATGCGGGACAGCTGCCGCAGGCCGGCGGTGTCGACGATCAGGTTCTTCTCGCCGGTGAACTTCCAGTCCAGGGCGCGCTCGCTGCGGGCCAGGCGGTGGGCGTCGGTGGCCACCAGGGTCAACTGGTCCGGGCGGATCTCCCAGAGGATGCCCATCAGGGCCGGCCGGCTCTCGTCGCGGGACACGGCGTAGGCCGTGTCGTTGATCATGTCGATGAGGATCCGGGCATCGACATCCAGACCGTCCTTCTCCACCAGGCCCTTCAGGGCGGGATACTTGTCGACCTCCATGGTCTTCTCGGTCAGGCGGGTCTTGCCGCAGGTGACCAGGATGTCCTTGCCCTTCTGGGCCAGGGTCACCTTGCCGGGACGCAGGCTGCGCACGAAGGGCACGAGCTTGCCCGCGGGAATCGCGGCCCTGCCGTCATCCTTGACCTCGACCTTGTCGGTGGCGGTGGTGATGGAGATGTCCAGGTTGGTGGCCGAAAGCTTCAACTTCCCCCCGGCGGTTTCCATGAGGATGCAGGTCAGCAGAGGCATCGGGGTCTTGGTCGGCACCACGTTGGCGATGATGTCCAGGGCCTTCTGCAGTTCTTCCTGCTGGATCTCGAATTTCACGACCTGATCCTCCGTCGGTGGAGTGGATTCGGAACTCGCGTTCGGGGATCGCCATGATAGGAGAATCCCCCGGTGCAATCAAGTGCCTTCGGGTTGTCCGGAACTTCTCTCTCCTGTCCTTTGATAGATAGATCAATCGTAATAGATACAGGGGTCGGGGATAACGGGGACAAGTCCCGGGAAAGCCCTCACGGCATCGTTCCTTCCCGATTGGACGGCTGTGGGGATGGGGACAGGGAGGCGGACAAATCCCCGGGTTATCCCGATTCATCCCCGGACCGGACGGGAACGGCTCCCGGCCGGGGGATGGATCCCCGCCATCCCCCCGGTTATCCCCGAAATTGTCCCAGGATTATTTCTTCCCGCGCAGGCGCTCTTGCAGGTCCCGTACCGACCCCCGGAACCGGGGATCGGCTCCGATATCCTTCTGGATCTTCTGACAGGCGTGCGCGACGGTGGAATGGTCCCGGCCGCCGAAGGCGCGGCCGATCTGGTTGAGAGAGGCACCGGTCATCTCACGGGCCAGAAACATCGCGAGCTGCCGGGCGCGGGCCAGGTCCTGGGTGCGTCGTTTGGACTTCAGCTGATCGACCGAAAGGTCATGGGCCTTGCAGACAACGTCCATGACATCGGCGATCCTCACAGGCCCGCCGGAATTTCCCCGGAAAAAGGAGGAGAGGACCTCGGAGGCCATTTCCAGTGAAATTTCCCGCCCGGTCAGACTCGCGAAAGCCAGGAGACGAATCAGTGCCCCCTCGAGCCGCCGTATGTTGTCGGTGATGTTCTCGGCGATGTAGCCGATGACATCGTCGGGAATGTAGATGTTGTTGACCTCGACCTTCCGCTTCAGGATGGCGATGCGGGTCTCCAGGTTCGGCGCCTGGATGTCGGTGATCAGGCCCCACTCGAAGCGCGACCGCAGGCGCTCCTCGAGGGTGGTGATCTCCTTGGGCGAGCGGTCGGAGGTCAGCACGATCTGCTTCTTCAGGTCGTACAGGGCGTTGAAGGTGTGGAAGAACTCCTCCTGCGTCGACTCCTTGCCGGCCAGGAAGGCGACGTCGTCCACCAGCAGGACGTCCATCCCCCGGTACTTCAACTTGAATTCGGGCGTCCGGTTGTCCCGGATCGACCCGATGAGGTCGTTCATGAAGGTCTCGGCCGTCACGTAGCAGATCTTCTTGTGGGGCCAGTTCCTGGCGATCTCGTTGCCCACGGCGTGCATCAGGTGGGTCTTGCCCAGACCGACGCCCCCGTGGACGAACAGGGGATTGAACCGGTCGCCGGGATTCTTGGCGATGGCCGTCGCGGCGGCGAACGCCAGGTCGGTCCCCGAACCCACCACGAAGTTCTCGAAGGTGTAATCGGGATTCAGGTTGTAGACGCCTCCGGACCGGATCGGACGGGGTTCGACCGCGACCCGCGCGGCGCCGGGCCGGTCCCTTGTCTCCTCGTCGTCATCGACGGGAACGGGCGGGAAGGAATCCAGGAGGTCCTGCGGCAGGGGGGACGACCCCTCCTTCACCTTCAACCCGAAGGAAATGTCCTTGCCGAAATAATGGGTGCCGGCCTCGTTGAGGATGCCCAGATGGTGTTCGCTGAACCAGTCCATGAAAAAGTGGTTGGGGCAACCCACCAGCATGTCCTCGGGGGCGGAACTCTCCGGTTCGAGAGGCAGGAACCAGGTGTTGAACGTCTGCTGGGCGACCTTTTGCCGGACGACGTCCAGGATTTCAGGCCAGTAGGACTCGAGGTTCATCATGGAAGCCTGCGAAGTCCCTTTCCCGAGTTCAGACACGACTTGCCCCCAGGGTTATCCCAAGGCTGGAAGGTTTTAAAAACCACAAAAAACAAACAATTTAAGCGAAAACATCATCGGGAAAAGCAGAAGTTATCCACAGAAAATCGGGATTGTGGATAACTTTTAATCTCCCCGAAACCACTTGTTCGCCACCCGGCGAAATTAGCATGGCGGATCAGGGGCAGCAAGGGTTTTTGTTGGGCGAATGTTCGGGCTCCTGACAACCGGTTGTTTTTGCGTAAGCTAGAAAATAAAATTCACAAAGCCGGGATGGGGCCCCCCAACCCTGCGGGAAAAACCGCCGGGATCCCCGACCCGCCTGAGGGTGTGCGGGGTGGTGGATAACCCCGCGTTTTCCTTGACACTGGGGGGGGCGTTCATTAATCTTTCGCGGCTGAACGAAAATTCCAAAGGAGAGACTCCGTGAAACGGACATTTCAGCCGAGCCTTCTCAAGCGGTCCCGCCGGCATGGCTTTCGCAAGCGCATGTCCACCAAGGGCGGCCGCCTGGTGCTCAAGCGTCGCCGCGCCAAGGGCCGCAAGCGCATTTCCGCTTGATTCCTGGAAATGAGGACCGCCGGCGCCGTCAGGGCGCCGACAGGATGACTCGGCCATGAGCTGGCGGTCTTTGACAAGACAACGCGAATTCAAAGAGGTCTACGAGCGAGGCATCAAGAAAGTTGGTCGCTTCCTCGTAGTTTATCTGTTTGCCGCCGATGACCTCGCGTACGGGGTGGTGGCCAGCCGCAAGGTCGGCAAGGCCGTCCGCCGCAACCGGGCCAAGCGCCTGCTGAGGGAAGCTCGCAGGCTGGGAATCCTTGGCGACCCCGAGGGCGTTGCAGGCATTCGGGCGCGATTCTTTCCGGATTCCGGCAAGGGTCCCGCCGCCGAACCCGGTCCCGCGGGCCTGTGGGTCGTCCTGGTGGCGAGGCAGGCCATCCTGGAGGCATCCTCCCGGGACGTCACCGCGGAACTCGACCGGCTTCTGGACGGGTCGGGGGGTTGAACGAACACCCCTCCGTCCGGGTCAGCCGACGGGTCACCCGGTCCGGCGGCCGGCGGGGAACCGGAAAGTCTTCCAAACCAGCGCAGACGGGCTCCGCCGTCAACTTTTCCAGGAGCCGGGCGCGTGCGGGATGAAATGTGGCGATTGCCCTATGCCCTGATCACCATCTACCGGCGCTGGATATCCCCCTTGCTGCCCTCGACTTGCCGCTTCCATCCGTCCTGTTCGGCGTACGGCGCCGAGTCCTACGCCACCCACGGCTTCCGGCGGGGATCCTGGCTGACCCTGCGGCGCATCTGCCGCTGTCATCCCTGGCATCCCGGGGGGTACGACCCCGTTCCCCCGCGATCGGTCCCGAACTCCGCCTCCGGCCGCGCTCCCGTCGCCTCTCCGCCGGTCGGCCTGACGTCCCCCCCCACCCCTGGAGATTCCGCCCATGGATAGGCGCATGTTCCTTGCCTTCGTCCTGATCTTCCTGATCCTGACCGGCTATCCCGTCCTCATGCAGAAGTTCTTTCCCGAGCCGCCTCCCCGGCAGGTCGAGGCGGTCCAGGAGGATGTGGCTGCCGATACCGCGGATGCCGCCGCGGAAATCCAGGCGACCGGATCCCACGGCACCGGTTTCGAGCCGCCCGCCGCGGGCGCCTTCGATCTTGCGGCCCCGGAGATCGCCACCGCGGCCGACGCCCTGCGCTTCGTCGATCAGCCGGCCGAGACGACGGTGACGGTCCGCACCCCGCTGTACGAACTCGAGATCTCCACGAAGGGCGGCCGCATCGTCAGCTGGAAGAGCTTCGCGTACGACAGCTGGGAGGGCGGCCCCGTCCAGCTGATTCCCCGCGACATCCCCGCCGCCGGCAGCGATGCCGTCCTGTTCCGCGGCGCAGACCTGGACCTGGGGTCGGTGGTGTACGGGGCGGACCGGCAGATCATCGATCTGTCCGGGAGCGGGGGTTCGGCGTCCCTGGTCCTGTCGGCCCCCACCGCGGGGGGCCTGGAGATCCGCAAGATCTTCACCTTCCACCCCGACCTCTACGGCATGGAGGTCGATTTCGTCGTGGCCGCCGCCGGTGATCCCGGCCCGGCCCTGGCCCTGACGGGCGCGCCGGACAAGATCCGGTTCGGCTGGAACCAGGGCCTCGCGCCGACGGAGCGGATCCAGCGCCTGGAAGACATGTCCATGCGCGCGGTCGCCAAGATCGGCGAGGACCTGCAGTTCAAGAAGCTGCAGGACCTGAAGAAGAGCGAGGAGAAGGTCTCGGGCCTCTGGACGGGCTCCGTCCGCTTCGCCGGCCTGCAGACCCGATATTTCACGGCAACCGGAATCGTTCCCCAGGAGCAGGGGGAACCGGTCGAGGGGACCATCCGCCTCGGCGGCGACCAGGAAAGACTGATCCAGTCCTGGACCATCGAGGTTCCCGTCCGGCGGGGGGTGGGCGAGGAGATCGCCCATGCCCGTCTCGACCTTTTCGTCGGCCCTCAGGAGGCCGAGCTGCTCCAGTCCTACGGGCAAGGTCTGGAAAAATCCATGGAGCTGGGCTGGAAGCTGTTCCGGCCCCTGGCCGAGGTCGTCCTGTGGGGCATGGAGCTGATGCACCGCTTCATCCCCAACTACGGGCTGATCATCATCGTCTTCTCGATCCTGACGAAACTGATGTTCTACCCCCTGACCAAGACGTCCACGCAGTCCATGAAGAAGATGCAGGAAATTCAGCCCAAGATGAAGGCCCTGCAGGAGAAGTACAGGAACGACAAGGACAAGCTGAACCAGGAGATGATGAAGCTGTACCGGGAAGAGAAGGTCAACCCGGCCGCCGGCTGTCTGCCCCTGCTGGTCCAGTCCCCGGTCTTCATCGCCCTGTACCAGGCGCTGAACCACACCATCTCGTTGCGGGGTCAGCCCTTCGTACTGTGGATCAAGGACCTCTCCCAGCCCGACGCCATCGCCCAGCTGCCGTTCAGCCTGCCGTTCCTGGGCAGCGACCTGAACCTGCTGCCCATCCTGATGGCCGCGGCGACGTACTTCCAGACCAAGCTCACCCCGACCAGCGGCGCGGGCGGCCAGATGGCCGCCATGAACGCGATGATGCCGCTGATCATGATCTTTTTCTTCTACAACATGCCGTCAGGACTCGTGCTCTACTGGCTCGTCAACACCATCCTTCAGGGATACCAGATGTGGCAGATCCACCGGACGGCGGCGCCTGCGGGCGAAGGAGCTCAAGCGAAATGACCGACAAGATCGAAATCAAGGGCAAGACCGTGGACGATGCGGTCCGTGAAGCCCTGCTGCGCATGGGTGCGCGGAAAGACGAAGTGACCGTCAAGGTCATTGATGAACCCAAGAAGGGTATTCTGGGTATCGGCGGCCGCCAGGCCAAGGTCCTGGTCGAAATGAAGTCGGGCGGCCGCAGGAGCCGCGGCCGGCAGGATCAGGGCGACCTGGAACAGGGCGCCCACAGCCTCGGCGACGGCCGGAGCGGCGACCGCGGACGGCGCGGAGGGCGATCCCGCGACGGGGGCCGTGATGGAGGGCGCGATGGCGCCAGAGCCGGCGGCCGGGATGGAGGCCGTGACGGGAATCGGGACGGCGGCAGGACCGGCCGGCGGGATGGCGGACGGGGCGCCGGGCGCGAAGACGCCCGTGATGGGAGCGGATCCGGGGGCCGTGGTGGTCGTCGCGATGAAGGTCGGGACGAGAACCGTCGCAGCCGGGGACCGCGGGATCCGGGTCGTGGCCGTTCCGGCCGGGACCGGGACGACCGGCCGGGCGCCGCGGGTCGGAGCCAGGCCGCCGAGGGCGCCTCGGGCGCCGCGGACAACCGGGCGGAGCGGCGTGACGCTCCGGATCGTGCCGGAGATCAGGATACCTCGAGGGATCGCGGCGGAAGCCGGCGCCGGGGCGGTCGCGGCCGCCGGGGCGGTCGCTCCCGCGATGCCGCCAGGGTCCAGGACGCCGCAAACCTCACCGAAAACCAGGGAAGCAACGCCATGAGCATGGAAAACAACCAGCCCGAACCCCGCTCCGCCGAAACGACCACGCCGGCGGCGGCCGAGGCGGTCCAGGCTCCCGAGATCCGTCCTGCCGCCGAGCCGCGCCCCGCCGCCGAGCAGACCGGCCCGGCCGCGGCGGCCCCTGCGGCGCCTGAAGCCCGGGAATCGATGGCGCCTGCCGCCGCCTCTGCGGGGGACCAGGTCCTGGCCGCGGGCATCCGTTGCCTCGAATACGCCAAGCCCTTGCGCGACGTCACCGAGGAAGGGTTGGACGCCGGCCTGGTCTCCTTGACGGGCGGCATGCTGGTCCGGTCCGGCTTTCCGTGCCGTTGCGAGGTCCATGCGGGCGAGTACCGCCAGGTCCGCATCGTGACGGACGACTCGAGCGCCGGCATCCTGATCGGCCGTCGCGGTGCGACCGTGGACGCGGTCGAACACCTCGTCGAACGCATGGTGAGCACCGCCCACGGCGATCGGGTCAAGATGAACCTGGACATCAACAACTACCGCCGCCGGCGGGAGGACTCCCTGGTGGACCGGGTCGCCGACGCCATCGACAAGGTCCTGGAGACGGGTGAACCGATCCACATGGAACCCATGAACGCGCGCGAACGCCGGATCGTCCACCTCGAGGCGGCCGAGGCCGGGCTCACCACCGTGACCGAGATCGACGCCGAGGGGAAGCACGTGGTCATCTCCAAGGGAGACGGCGCCGCGCCAGTCCGGCCCGCGGACGACGATCAAGACGGCGAAGACTGATCCGGGCGTCGCGGCCGGAACGGGGCGGCGCCTTGGGGCGCCGCCTCTTTTTTTCGGAGGAGAACCATGAACCCAGCCCCCCATCCGACCATCGCCGCCCAGGCCACCCCGGTGGGGGAGTCCGGCTTGGCGGTGGTCCGCGTCAGCGGCCCGGACGCGCTGGCCATCACCGCCCGCATCTTCGAGGGCGGGCCCTTCCGGGGTGGGGCCTTGGCGGGGACCTTGGAATCGCATCGTGCTGTATATGGTATACTGAGTAGCCCGGTTTTTGAATCAAGTTGTGGTGAAAAAACAAGTTGTGTGATCGATCAGGTGGTGGTCCTCCCGCTCCTGGCCCCGCACGGGTACACGGGCGAGGACACCGTGGAATTCTTCTGCCACGGGGGCAGGGTGGTCCCCGATCTGGTGGTCCGGGCCTGCCTGGCGGCCGGGGCGGAGCCTGCGGGGCCGGGTGAATTCACCCGCCGCGCCTTCCTCAACGGGAGGCTCAGCCTGGACCAGGCCGAGGCCGTGGCCGACCTCATCCACGCCACGGGGGAGCTGGGCGCCAGGGCCGCCATCCGCCAGCTCCAGGGAGGGCTGGACGACCAGATGCGGCGCATCGAAGACCCCCTGCTCCAGCTGCTGGCGGAGGTCGAGGGGAGCCTCGAGTTCCTCGAGGACGAAGACGTGTCGGTGCCTGCGGAGCGCGCGGCCGCGGTTCTGCGGGAGGCCGTCGCCGGGATCGACCGCCTCCTCGACGTCGCCCCCGCCGGCCGGATCCTGCGTGAGGGCTTCCACGTGGTGCTCGCCGGCGCGCCCAACGCCGGCAAGAGTTCGCTCTTCAACGCCCTGCTCGGCGAGGACCGCGCCATCGTCGACGACGAGGCCGGCACCACCCGGGACGTGGTCGCGGGGAAGCGCATCCGCCGGGGCCAGGCTTATATTCTGCACGACACCGCCGGGCTGCGCGGAGATGCGGCCCGGGTCGAGCTCCTGGGCATCCAGCGCACGTACCGGATCCTGGCCGAAGCGGACGTGATCCTGTATCTGACCGAGGCGGACGCCCCCCGGGAACCCGGGCCGGAAGTCCTGGAGCTGGTGAACTCCGCCCAGCCGCCCATCCCCGTGATCACGGTTTTGACCAAGGGCGATCTGACGGATGCCGGCAGGGGGGCCGGAACGCGCCCCGCAGCGGAAGCCGGTCGGGTCGGCGACGCGGCGGCCATCCTCACCTCGAGCCGGACGGGTACGGGGCTGGACGAGGTGTGGCGCGCCCTCGAGAGTGTCGCCGCAAGTTACCGGCTGGACGAGGCCCTGTCCCTGGGGGTGGTCATGAACGCCCGGCACCAGCACAAGCTCGAGGAGTGCCGGCGCGACCTGGTCCTGCTGGCCGGCGAACTGGAACAGAACCACCCCGGCGGCGAGGTCACCGGGACCATGCTGGCGGCCATACTCGGCCGGCTGGGGGAGGTGTCCGGGCGCGTGTTCAGCGAACAGGTGCTCGAGGCGGTCTTCCGGCGTTTCTGCGTGGGGAAATAGAGGCATGAAGGGACCATCGTTCGACATCGTCGTGATCGGCGGCGGGCACGCCGGCATCGAGGCCGCCCTGGCCGCGGCCCGTCTGGGCGCCGCCTGCGCCCTGGTCACGCACGCCCTCGACGAGATCGGCCGAATGCCCTGCAACCCCGCCATCGGCGGTCTGGGCAAGGGCCACCTGGTGCGGGAGATCGACGTCCTCGGCGGGGAGATGGGCCTGGCCATCGACGAGACGGGCATCCAGTTCCGGGTTCTCAACCGCAAGAAGGGCCCCGCCGTCCAGTCCCCCCGCGCGCAGGCCGACAAGCACGCCTACCAGCGCCGCATGATGCAGGCCGTGATGGATCAGCCGGGCCTGACGGTGTACGCCGCCGACGCGGCGGGAATGACGGCGATCCGCGGCGCGGTTTCGGAGGTGCTGCTCGCGGACGGGCGCACGCTCGGTTGCCGCCGGGCCGTGCTCTGCTCGGGCACGTTCCTGCGGGGCCTGATGCACGTCGGCGACCGCAAGACCGCCGGAGGGCGCGAGGGCGCCGCCAGCAGCGAGGGGCTCAGCGGGGGCTTGACCGCCCTGGGCCTGCAGCTGAAGAGGTTGAAGACCGGGACTCCTCCCCGCCTGCACCGGGACGGCATCGATTATTCCCGCCTGGAGGCGCAGGCCGGGGACGATCCTCCCCAGCCGTTCTCCTTCCGCACGGCCGCCCTCGTGGTGGATCAGGTAAAGTGCCATCTCGCCTACACCACCGAGGAGACCCATCGCATCATCGCCTCCGGACTCGACCGCTCTCCTCTGTTCGGCGGCGTCATCGAAGGCCGGGGCCCGCGTTATTGTCCGTCCATCGAGGACAAGGTGGTGAGGTTCGCGGACAAGGACCGGCACCTGCTCTTCCTCGAGCCCGAGGGGCTGGACACCGAGGAGATCTACGTCAACGGCCTGTCGACCAGCCTGCCCGCCGACATCCAGGAGGCGGTGGTCCGCTCGGTCCCCGGCCTGGAGCGGGCCCGGATCCTGCGGTACGGCTACGCGGTGGAGTACGACAGCGTGCCGTCCTGGCAGGTGCACCCCAGCCTCGAAACCAAACCGGTGGCCGGTCTCTACCTGGCCGGCCAGATCCTGGGAACGTCGGGTTACGAGGAGGCGGCTGCGCAGGGCCTGGTGGCGGGGATCAACGCGGTGCGCAGCCTCGACGGCCGCCCGCCCCTCGAACTCGGTCGCGACCAGGCCTACGTCGGGGTGCTGGTGGACGATCTGGTGACCAAGGAGATCGATGAGCCCTACCGCATGTTCACCTCCCGCGCGGAACATCGCCTCCACCTGCGCTGCGACAACACCGAGGCCCGACTCGGGGATCTCGCCCGGGAGGTCGGGCTGTTGCCCGCCCATGCCCTGGACCTGCTCGACGCCCGGAAGGCCATGATCGCAGCGGTGGAAAAGCTCCTGCGGGGGACGAGCGTCTTCGTCAAGGATCGGGGGCTGCGGGTGATGGCGGCCGACTTCCTGCGCTTCCCCGAGGGATCGTGGGCCGGGCTTCGCGCCGACACGCAAGTTGTTGATGAATTCTGGAATATGGTTGACTTAGAAACCAATAAACTATCAGCCATGGGTGCCGGACATCTGGTGCAGGGAGCGCTTGCCCAGGTGGAGAACGACATCAAGTATGACGGTTATATCGCCAAGCATAACAAGCTCTTGCGCCACAGGGAGCACCTCGACCACCTGGAATTGCCCCTCGATCTGAACTACAGGGACATGACTGCCCTGAGTTACGAAGCCCGGGAGAAGCTCGACCGGATCCGGCCGACGACCCTTGGACAGGCCGGGCGGATCGATGGCGTCCGGGCGGGGGATCTCGCAGTCCTCACCGTTTACATGAAGAAGTATGCGGCAGCGGGGGAGGCCGACCGATGACCAGGGGCGGCGCCGGTGCGGACCACGACCGGGTCCTGCGGGCCTATCAGGATGAGATCCTGCGCTGGAACGTCAGCATCAACCTGGTGACTCGCCAATCCACCGCGCAGGCGGTTCCCGCCCTGTGCCGCCAATGCGGTGAAGCCCTTGGGCTTCTCCTGGATGATTGTGGGGATTGCCTGACGGGACCGGCGCCCTTCCGGTACTTCGATCTCGGTTCGGGGGCCGGACTGCCTGGAGTGATCTGGCATCTGGAAATGAGCCGACGGGGCCTTTCCCCGCGGACGGCCTTGGTGGAGCCCCGCGCCAAGCGGGCGTGGTTCCTCGAAAGGGTGGGCACGCTCGAGGGGATGCCGCCTTACCGAGTCTTCGCAGGCCGCTGGGGCGAGGGATCGGTGGCCGGCGTTGCGGGCAAGGAACAGGATGCCGGGGCCTTCACGGTCCTGATCTCCCTCAAGGCGTTGCGGCTCAAGGATGTGGAGATCATGGCGGGCCTGCAGGCCGGATTCGGCCGCGATTTCAACCCTGCCGCAGGGCCCGCCCGGGTGATCATCGCGCGATTTTATCCGCCCGATCAGGTTTTTCCGGGCGACCTGGGGCGATCACTGGGATTTCCCGGGCCCGGCCGGAGGGATCTGGATACCTTTCCCGGCCTGGTCCACCAGGGGTCCCGTCTCCTGGGGCCAACGTCGGGAATGATGGCGACATCCCTGGTTCTCTCAGAGTACGCCCGGGCATCCTGATCCCCTCCGGCCCGTTGTTCCACGTGGAACACAGGCAGGCCACCGCCGGGTTTGTTCCACGTGGAACAATGACGGGGGTGCTCACAGGTCTCTTGACGGAAACGACCCCCTCCCCGTAGATTCCCTCCTCCCGGATGAAAAACCGGACCCTCTCTTTTGAAAGGTCGTCGAATGGGCAAGGTGATCTCCATATCCAACCAGAAAGGCGGGGTCGGCAAAACCACGACCGCCGTCAATCTTGCCGCCAGCCTGGGCGTCGCCGAGAAGCGCACCCTCCTCATCGATCTCGACCCCCAGGGCAACGCCTCCAGCGGCGTCGGTGTAGCCCAAAAGGATGTAACGAGTTATGAAGTCCTTCTGGGTGAGTCCGGAGCGGGGGAGGGCATCCAGAACACCACGGTCCCGTTCCTGGACATCGTCCCAGCCGACCGCCGGCTTGCAGGGGCCGAGGTGGAACTGGTGGACCAGGAAAACCGGGAGGGGTTCCTGAAGAGGGCCCTGGTGTCCTTGCGGGACAGGTACGATTTCATCCTCATCGACACCCCGCCCAGCCTTGGCATGTTGACCCTCAACGCCCTGACCGCCGCGGACACAGTGCTGATCCCGATCCAGTGCGAATACTATGCACTGGAAGGGCTTAGCCAGCTGCTGAGCACCGTTCAACTGGTCCAGCGAAGCACCAATCCGGCGTTGCGCATCGAGGGCGTGCTGCTGACGATGTTCGATCGCCGGCTGCGCCTCAGCAACCAGGTCGCCGAGGAGGCCATCGATTTCTTCGGCAACACAGTGTACGAGACGAAGATACCCCGCAACGTGCGGCTCAGCGAGGCGCCGTCCTTCGGGAAACCCATCCTCCTGTACGACGTGGAGTGCGTGGGGGCTCAGACATACCTCGATCTGGCCCGCGAGGTCATCGTCCGGAATGAAGACAAGGCCCGATCCGAGGGGTGACGACCCGACCGGCGGAAGGAATCATGACCATGAGCAAGAACAGGGTGCTGGGTAAGGGGCTTTCGGCCTTGATCCAGGGTGCGGACCTCAAGGGTGACGGGACGGGGACCGGAGGCCATGACAGCATGCGGCGTATCCCCCTCGAAAAGATCGGGTTCAACCCCGACCAGCCACGTAAGTTCTTTGATGACAGCTCTCTGGAGGAGCTTGCCGACTCGATCCGCCAGGTGGGGATCCTGCAGCCGGTCCTTTTGCGGAAGCTGGACGGGGCGGAGAACCTGATTCCCCATCCAGGCCTGGAACTCCCGGCGGGGGGCCTCGCTTTCGGCGTGGTGGCGGGCGAACGCCGGGTGCGGGCCGCCAGGCTGGCGGGGCTGGCCGAGATTCCGGCCATCATCTGCACCTACGAGGAGACCGAGGCGCTGAAGATCGCCCTGCTGGAGAACATCCAGCGGGAGGATCTCGGCCCCATCGAGGAGGCCGAGGCCTACGACCACCTCATGACCGCCTACGGGGCGACCCAGGAGGAACTGGCGGGGATGCTGGGCAAGCGGCGCAGCACGGTGGCCAATTCCTTGCGGTTGCTCGGCCTGGAACCGGACATCCGCGATCTGCTGCAGGAGGGCAAGATCACCCGCGGCCACGCCAAGGCCCTGCTGTCCATGCCGGCCGGCCCCGGACGCTCCCAGCTGGCCAAGCTTTGCCACACCCGCGGGCTCTCGGTCAGGGACTGCGAGGAGCGGGCTCGCCAGGGGGGGGCCAGGCCCCGCAAGAAATCACGGAAGAAGCCCTCCGCCATGCCACGAGCCCAGGACCCCGGTCTGCGCGCCCTCCAGGAGCGGGCGGAACAGGTTTTCGGTTCGCCGGTGGCCATCGAACGGGACCCGGGCAACGGCAAGGGCATGATGACGGTCAGGTTCTACTCGGATTCCGACCTGGTTCGCCTGCTGAACATCATGGGTGTGGACACCGAGCTTTCCTGAAGTGGTAATATGCTGAAATTAAACAAATTAACAGACATCTGGGGGTTCGGCCGGGCGGCCAGGCTACGGTTGTTTTTGGTGCTGCTCGTCGTTCTTTCATTTCTGTATATCGTATACAATATTGTGGAAATTAAAAAAGTCTATGATGAGTCCGCTCATCTTTCGGAATTCCTCCAGCGGGAATGGAATTCGGGCGGGATCCTGACGGAGATCCTGGATTCCGGCGCCTTCCAGTTCTTCATCCTGGCCATGGGCTGGACCTCGTACCTGCGCCTGCGGCAGCGGGAAATGACCCAGCTCCGGCTGCGGCGATCCGAGCAGAAATACCGGACCATCATCAACCACGCCGGCGAGGCGATCTTCCTGCTGGACGAGGACGGTCGGGTCCTGGAATGGAACAAGGCCGCCGAGCGGGTCTTCTCCCTGCCGCGGCGCAACGTCCTGGGCCGGCGCATCCAGGACCTGCCCCTGGGTCTGGATCTCGATCTGGCGCAGACGCTGCAGGAGATCGGCAAGGTCCAGAGCAGCCTCACCTACGAGACCCAGGTGAGGAGGCGCGACGCCCGGGATCGGCTCACGGCCTCCCAGCTGAGCCTCGCGTTCTCGCGCATCGCGCCCGGACCGGGCCCCGTCGCGGAGAAGAGCGGATCGTTCGTGGTGATCGCCCGCGATATTACTTCCGAGAAGCAGCTCGAAACCCGCATGAGCGAGACGGAGAAGCTCGCGGGCATCGGGCAGCTCGCCGCCGGCATCGCCCACCAGCTGAACACGCCCCTGGGTTCGATCTTACTTTCGGCCCAGATGCTCGAGGAGGCGATCAAGGACGAGGACAGCGCCGAGGACATCCGCCGCATCATCCGTCAGACCGAGCAGTGCCGGGGAATCATCAAGGGCCTGCTCAACTTCGCCCGCCCCACGGGCAGCGAGCGCGGCCGCATGAACCTGGCCGAGGCCATCCAGGACACCGTGTACCTCATGGAGAAGAACCTGAAGGTGGGCTCGGTCGAGGTGGCCGTAGCCAGCACCATCGATCCCTGGGTTTTCGGGAACCGGAACGAGCTCGAGCAGGTTTTCTTCAACCTCCTGGCCAACGCGCTCGACGCCCTGCCGGGCGGCGGCCGCATCGATATCAGGATCGACGAGCCGGTGCCCGGCGAGTTGCGGGTCCGTTTCAAGGACGACGGCGAGGGCATTCCCCCCGACCAGCATGATCTCGTGTTCCTGCCTTTCTTCACGACCAAGGACTACGGGAAGGGAACGGGGCTGGGCCTGTCCATCGTGGCGCGGATCGTCCACGAGCACGGGGGCCACATCGAACTGGAGAGCGCCCCGGGCCGGGGCACCGTGTTCACGCTGACCTTCCCGCGGGCCCGCGACGGCCGTGGCCTGTCCGCCCTCATCGAGGATGAGGCTTCCCCGCAGGATTCCCCAGGAGGATGAAGTGCGACTGCCGGCCCACACCAGGATCATCCTGATCCCCGACGACGACCAGAGCGCCCGCGAGTACGGCATCAGCCGGCGGATGGTCATCCTGCTGGCGGGTCTGCTCGCCCTGGCGGTGATCACCACGGGGATCCTGATGGTGTCCTTCGCCCGGCAGCAGAACGCCCGCCTGCGTCTGAACGCCCTGGAACAGGAACTGGAGGCGGCGACCCTGGAGGTCCGGACCGCCGCCCAGTTGCGTCGGGAACTGGAGGAAACCCGCGCGCTCCAGGAAAAGCTCCTCTTCATGCTGGGGGTGCGGCCGGATTCGGTCCTGGCGTCGTCACGGGGAGCCACGGGTGACCAGCCGGCGGGGTCGGCACGCGACAACCTGCAGCGGGCGGCGTCGTTGGCGGTGACCCCGGCGCCGAAGCTGTGGCCGGCCGCGGGGTACGTCACCCGGGAATTCGACCGGGGAAACACCGTCGAGGGCGACCTTCCCCATCCCGGCATCGACATCGCCGGACCGGAGAATACCCCCATCCTGGCCGCCGCCCCGGGCGAGGTGGTCCGCACCGGAACCCACGATTTCCTGGGAAACTTTGTTGAAATCCAGCACGGTTTGGGTTACCTAACAGTGTACGGACACTGTGCCCGGCCGGCAGTCGCCCGGGGCGACCGGGTGCAGGCCGGCCAGGTGATCGCCTACATGGGGCAATCCGGTCAGGCCACGGCGTCGCATCTCCATTTCGAGATCTGGGATCAGGGGGAAGCCGTGGATCCGCGCCGCGTTCTCGCCGGTGATCCGCCCCCGCAATAGAGTTCCCCTGTCGTCGTGTCGAGCCAAGGAGGAAGGCATGTTCGGAAAAGAACCGGAAAACCAGGCGGTCGCCTCGGGGCAGACCTCCATCATCGCCCAGGGCTGCAAGTTCGACGGCACCGTCGACGTGAAGGGCACCCTGCGCATCGAGGGCGAGTTCAAGGGGACGATCGGGAATCCCGAGAGCCTCGTCATCGGCAAGACCGGAGTCGTCCACGCCAACGTGACGGTCAAGAACGCCATCATCGGCGGCCAGCTCTTCGGCAACATCACGGCCGAGAACAAGATCGAACTGCAGAGCGGCTCCCACGTCGAGGGGGACATCAAGACCAAGCGCCTGGTCATCGACGAGGGCGTGTTCTTCGAGGGCAACTGCTCGATGGGTTCGAACCAGCGCAAGGTCGCGCCCCCGAGCGGCCCGGTCGGCGGCCCGCCTCAGGGCGGCCCGGACAAGAAGTGACCTCCGGGTCCTCGCGCAGGGAAACGACGGCCGGCCGCCCCCGTGGCGCCGGCCGTCATTCGTCGAGGCCGGGGAGATCGCCATGAGATCGGTATGGTTGACCCTGATCCTGCTGCCGGTGCTGCTCCTCCCCGGCGGGACGCCTGCGGCCGAACGGCCGGGGCTCCTGGATCCCCTGGCCTGGATGCTCGGTCGCTGGGTCGACGCCGAAGGGGGCGCCGAGGAGACCTGGACCGCCCTTTCCCCCGACACCTGGGAAGGCCGGGCGACGGTCGGCGGGACCGCCGAGTCCCTCCGCATCGTCCACATGGCCGGCGAGATCTTCTACCTTGCCAAGGTGGACCACAACCCCTTGCCGGTGGCCTTCCGGCTCGTCGAATGCGAAGAGGGCCGGGTCCGCTTCGCGAACCCGGCCCATGATTTTCCCACCGAACTGACCTACGACCTCGCCGGGGACGGGACGATGAACGTCACCGTATCGGGATCCGACGGCGCGGGTTTCACCCTGGTATTCACTCGCGGCGACTGACCGGGATCAGGCCGTCGCTCCGATCAGCACGATGTCCACGACTTCCAGGCCGGGCTCGCCGGCCAGATCGATCAGCGGCCGCGAAGCCGGATCGAGAGCCCGTCCCGATCGCTCGTGCGTGATGCGCACCCGCGGGCGGTCGAGGTCGTGACCTTTCAGCGAGACCACGGCGCGCCGGCCGTCCGAGAGCACGACCTCGCTGCCCGGGGGGAACAGGCCCAGTCCGTGCACCAGGGCCGACAGCGGCCTGGGATCGAAAGATCCACGGTCGCGGAACATGACCTCGTAGGCGGCCAGCGGCGACATGGACCGCTTGTAGGGACGCATGGCGGTCAGTGCCTCGAACACGTCGCACACGTGGATGATGGACGCGGCGAAACTGGGGCGGTGCCAGCCGGGCACCCTGGGGTAGCCTCCGCCGTCGGCCCGCAGGTGGTGACCCCAGGCCGCCGACACCATCAACTCGCTCGCATCACCGCTGGAGATCAGGATCTGGGCGCCGAGCGCGGGGTGCGACTCGATGATGGCCCGCTCCTGGGGATCCAGCTTGGCCGGCTTGAACAGGATGGATTCGGGGACGCGACCCTTGCCGAGATCGTGCAGCAGTCCCGCGGTGGACAGCTCCCCGATGAGTTCCTCGCCGAGTCCCAGCTTGCGCCCCACCACGGTGGCGAGGGCGGCGACCCGCACGGAATGGCCGATGGTGTAGCTGTCGTAGTCGGGGTAGCGGATGAACTGCATCACGTCCAGGACGTCGCCGGTCGAGCGTGTCAAGGTCTCGCCGAAACTCCGGGCGTCCTGGATGTCCACGTCGTGGCCGCGCCGCGACAGCTCGTTGTTTCGCGACACGATCTCGTACAGGGACTGGTAGACGGCCATCAGGGGACTGAAGTCGTCACCCAGGTCCTCCTCGTTTTCGAGCAGCTCGGCGGGTTGGTCCTCGGGCTTGCCCTTGTCCTCGCCGTAGGGCGGCAAAAGGCTGATGTGGCCCACGCCCCGCAGGTCGAAGAGGCGGCGGGCGTCATCGAGGGTTCCCACCTTGTCCTTCACCGTCGCGCCCAGGTTGAAGAAGGCCGCCGCGTCGGGGGGTTCGGTGGGCAGCCGGAAGGCGAAGCCGCCGCAGCCGAGCCTTTCGGCGAAGGCGATCAGCGACCGGCCGGCGATGGAGGGGCCGACCAGGTACTTGCCGTTGCGGATGAACTTCCCGTTGTAGACGCCGAACGAGAACTCCAGCTCGCCGGTCTCGCCCAGGAGCCGGGCCAGCTGGAGGCTGAAATCCGAGGCGAAGGCCCGGACCTTGGGGTGGTCGTCGAAGTACATCCGCCGCTGGTTGATGCCGCTGGCCAGCAGGATGATCAGGTCGCTGAAGCGCTGTTCCACGATTCCACCATCCTTTCCACCTGGGAGCGGCATTCCTCCGGCCAGGCCTTGAAGAACAGGAGACGTCTCTCGGTGAGGACGCGATCGAACACCGAACGAGCCGCCTCGTGGTCGAGCTGGCCGAGCCAGTAGAGCGCGGGGTTCACCCACTCCTCGCGGCGCCGGGACTGGGGCAGGGTTTCGAGCTGGCCCAGCAGGAGCTGGACGATCCAGACCTTCAACTCGCCGGACATGGTGCCCTTGGCCTGCTGTTCCAGCAGGCGGGTCAGCAGGGTCCGGTCCTCGGCGCGGTATTCCCCGAGCACCTGGATCACCAGACCGGTGAGCTGATTGGGCGGCTGCCGCATCATCTGCCGGTAGATGCGCGGCCCGTGCCAGTCGGCCAGGGGCGACTCCAGCAGGAGGACGTGCAGGGCGTAGAGACTGACGGCCGGGACGGTGAAGATCGCCGGCGACGCCGACTTTACCTGCATGCAGGGCAGCCCGAAGAGCACGACCTGGCTCTGCCGGGCCTCGTGGAGATGGATGGAGCCCAGCCCCTCCAGCAGGGCGCCCAGGTCGGCAGGGTCGGCCTTGTCCAATCCGAGCAGGACGTCGTTGGCGAGGTAGGGCCAGGCCGCACGGCGGCCCTCGCTGTCCAGGGAGCTCCAGAGGCGGTACCAGAATCGGGCCAGGAGGTCGAGATGATGGGTGCGCAGGATGCGGGCGACCGCCTGGATCTGCCGGCCGGCCGTGGAGGGGTGGCCGGTGCGGACACCCGCAGCCACCGCCGCCGCGCACAGCTCGATGACTTCGGGCCCCGTCGAGTCCTCGCCCAGGGCCACCTCCAGGGCGGCCAGCAGATGGATCTCCAGGGACGGCGGCGGTTCGGACTGGAGGAGCTGGAAGCAGATGCCCAGATAATCGAGGCGGACAGGGTTCTCCGCGACCCAGGGTCCGCGCGGGGCGGCGGACACCCGATCCAGCTCGGCGCGGAACAGCTCCAGGTCGTGGTTGTCGCGGTTGAAGGCGGGCCGGTCCGGGTTCTCCGGATCGGCGACCACCTTGGCGCGGGACACCTCCTTGCGCAGCATCCGGAAGACGAGGTCCACCGAACGCGAATCGCGACTCAGATCGAGGGCGCGCTTGGCGTTGTGCACCAGGCGCAGGAGGTTCTCGGGGTCGGGATCGACCATAACGAGGTTCCGCAGGTCCTCCGCCAGCCGGCGCAGCTGGGGGGACATCTCCTGCTTGTCCGCTCCCCCGCCGCCGCTCTCGCCGCCGCCGTTCTCCCGCTCGTAATCCCGGAGGTTCTCGATCACCCGGGTGATCAGGTCGAGGAACTGCTTGGCGAGCTGCTCGGGACTGGAGACGGCGCTGACGTCCTCGACTCCGAAGATGTCGGCCAGGAGGTCGTCGATGCCCCCGTCCTCCTCGTCGCGGAGTACGAGGTTGGCGCCCAGGACGCGGATGGTCGGGGGCAATCCCTGGATCTTCACTTCCCGGAAATTCGTGCTCGAGCCGAGGGCGAGCTTGTGCTCGTGGAGGACCTTGAAGGCCAGGCGGAGATCTTCGGGGGAGAGGCCGTGGTCGATTTCCAGGCGGGCGATGTTCAGCGAGACCAGAAGCTCGTGGAGCTGGCGGACGTTGCGGTGCTGCGGGTTGACCACCTGGCCTTCGAGCATGAGGCCGGTCGACCCGGTCTCCAGGATGATCGAACTGCGGCTCCCGATGGATTCGACGATGATCCCGCAGGCCTTGCGGGAGGCCTCCTTGTACTGGTCGTGGTCGGTCGAATAGTAGGTGCCGATGGTCATCAGACGGTCGAACGCCTTCAGGAGATTCGACATCCCCTGCTTGAGCGGCTGGTCCTGGATGTCCAGGATCGTTTCGCTTGCATAGGCCGATACGTTCACGGAACTCCCCCTCGAATCAGAAATCTTCTTCCATACAGGATCCCACGGCGACCGACTGGAAATCGGCCACGTCCAGGTGTGTATCTTCGGCAAGATCGACAATGAATTGATCGTTTATTTCCAGGTTTCGGCCGTCGGGGGTCGTGGTGACCAGGACGAGCGGTCGGGTCTGGTTCCGGCCTGACTCGCGGACGTACCCCCGGCTGCCGTCGGAAAGCTCGACCCTGCTGCCGGGCGGATGCAGCCCGATGGTTGCGAACAGTGCGGCCAGGATCCTGGGGTCGAAGGCGCCGGCGTCCCCGATCATCATCTCGAACGCCCGGCGCGGGGACAGGGGCGCCTTGTAGGGGCGCGCAGCCGTCAGGGCCTCGAACACGTCGCAGACCTTCAGCACGGCGGCGGTGGGGCTGCGCCTCACCCAGTCCGGCGTGACCGGATAGCCTGCACCGTCGTGCCGCAGGTGGTGGCCCCAGGCCCCGGCGATGATCGCCGGGCGGGCGCAGCCCTGGGCCAGCAGCATGCGCGCGCCGATTTCCGCGTGGCTTTCGGCGATCCGGCGCTCCTCGTCCGTGAGCCCTCCGGGCTTGTACAGGATGTCGGCCGGGATCTTGGCCTTGCCCACGTCGTGGAGCATTGCTGCGGCCGCCAGTTCCGTCAGCAGGTGGGGGGGCCACCCGAGCCCGCGCCCCACCGTCACCGCGAGGGTGGCCATGCGCACGCCGTGCCCCACGGTGAAGCTGTCGTAGTCCGGATACCGCATGAGGTTCATGATGTCGATGGTCTGCGGGTCGATCCGTCCGACCAGCTCCTGTCCGGCATTGAGATTGCGGTCCAGGTCCAGGGACTGATCCCGGGCCGCCTCGACCGTGTTGCTCTCCACGGCGGAGAACATGGTCTGGAACAGGGGCAGCAGGGGTTCGAGCTCCTTCCGGAGCGAAGGCGGGGGCCCGCCGGCGGGTCCGTCCTCGAAATCGAAGGTGATCAGACCCGGATCGATGGTGGCAGCCTCGTGCGATCCGGCCGGCGCCGCGGTTTCCTGGAAGTGAGGGGCCGGATCGATGTGCCCGATCCCCTCCCTCAGGAACAGATCCTTGGCGGCCTGCAGACCGGCCACGGGAGCGTTCAAGAGGGCGCCCAGCCGGAAGAAGGCGAGCAGTTCGTCCTCGGTCAGACCCCGGCGCAGCAGGAAACCTCCGCAGCCGAGCAGCCGGGCCAGCTCGATGAGGTTGCGGCCGGCGATCGACGGACCCACCATGAACCTGCCGTTGCGGACGAACTTCCCCTTGTGGACCCCGAAGAAGAACCCCGTTTCCCCGGTCTCCTGGAGGACGTCCTCGAACCGCAGGATGATGGCGCGGGCCTGTTCGCGCACCCGCGGATGGTCGTCGAAGTAGAGGCGGCGCTGGTTGATGCCGCCGGAGATCAGGATGATCAGATCGCTGAATCGAGAGGCCACGGGATCACCCTTCCTGGGCCGGCGCGGCCGGCGAACCTGACCCGACGGGCTCGGCGAAGATGTCGGGATCCTCGTTCTCGACGTCGTACGCCCCCAGGCGATCGGCCGCGCTGGACCGCCCGCCCTCCTCGCCCAGGGACAGCCAGGCCTGTTCGGCGGCCAGCCGCAGTTCCTTGGGCCAGGCCGGCATGACGAACAGCTTCTTCTCGGTGACGATCCTGTTCAGGGCGTCGGAGGCGTCCCTGGGGGCGAGCTTGCCGAGCCAGCGCACCGCATCCGCGAGCCAGGGTTCGGTGCGGGAACCGGGCGGCAGGCGCAGGATCGCGAGGGTCAGCAGGCGTCCACCCAGCTCCACCATGCGGGGCGTCAGCTTCTCCCTGACGCCCTGCTCGAGGATGGCCTGGTAGACCACCCGGTTGCCGGGATGGTATTCGGCGGCGGCCTCGAGCATGACCACCGCCAGCGGGTGGGTCTGCAGCTTGAGGAGGTGGTCGTGCAGGGGCGGCCCCAGCTTCGCCGACAGCGAGGATCCGATCAGCACCTGCAGCACCGGGAACAGCAGCGGCGGCGGCGGGGCGAAGACCTCCTTCCCGATCCGTCCATCCTTCAGGGCGGGCAGGGATTCGAGGACGTACAGCAGCCGCGCATCCTCGGACGCGCGCACCCGGGAGACCTGCCCGTAGAGTGCCAGGGCCTCGAGGGGATTGCGCCACGCCAGCCCCAGGAGGATGTCGTTGACGGTGTAGGGCCAGACATGCCGGCGATGGGCCGGCTTGAGCCGGCGCCAGACCTCGAGCCAGACCGGGCCGACGGCGTGGGGCTGCATGGTCCTCAGGGGTTCCCACAGCATCTCGAACACGGTCAAGGCCGCCTCGTCGGGCTCCCGTGAGAAGATCGCCGCCACGGCGGCGGCGAGGGCGGAGCGCTCGGGACCGCCGAATCCCCTGTCCCCGACGATCCGGTTGATGGTCAGGCGCACCCCCTCGACGAGGTCGGGTCCGGGTTCGCCCTGCAGCTGCAGGACACACAGGCCCAAGGCCCCGGCGCGGTCCAGGGCGGCGGGATTCTCGAGCGGTCCGGCAGGGATCTCGAGTCCCTCGTAGGCATCGACCAGCTCGGCGGCGGTCATGGTGAAGGAGGGTTCGGGATTCCGGCGCTTGCGGGCCCTGCTCGCCCCGATCAGCCGGGGACGCGCCGACCCTTGCGTCATCACCTCGCGCCGCATGTTCTCGAACAGCAGATCGACGACAGCGGCGTCGGCGGTGGCCTTCAACGCCTCGCGGGCGTGCGCGATGAGGTGTTCGAAGACCAGGGGGTCGCTGTTGGTCCCCCCCAGGGCGGCAATGATTTCGGATATGGAGCCCAGGATCTCCGGCGGAATCCAGGCTTGCTTGCCGGCCGTCGCCGCCGAGTCCCCGCCCGGTCCAGTGTCCGGCCCGCCGTCCGGCCTGCCGTTCGGCCTGCCGTCCGGCCTGCCGTCCCGGTTCAGGCTCCGGGCCGGGGCCTTCACCAGGCCGTCCACGATCGTCAGGAATTCCCGCTCGCATTTCTGCAGATCGGCTCCCTGCACCAGCAGCTCGGCGGGGATGAGGTGCGGGTCCATGGCGGTGGGATCGGCGGTGTTCCCGTCGGCTCGCGCGGGGGAGGAATCAGCCCCCGGAGGCAGGTCGGGGTTCCGGGTCCGCATGAAGAGCCCGCGTGTCATGACGGAAACCGTGGGCGGCAGCCCCTGGATCCGGATCTCCTCGAAGTCGGTCGCGGCGGACAGGGCGTTGCGACGTTCCTGCAGGATCGCCAGGGCGGCCAGGAACTCGTCGGCGGTCACCCCGGGATGGATCTCCAGGAGGGCGAGACCCAGCGGATCCATCAGGCTATACAGGCGGCGGGCTTCCCGTGATCCGGCGGGAAACCGCTGCCCGAAGACGGCGAGTCCGCCCTCCACCAGGGTGATGCTCACCTCCTGCCGGGCGGCGAGGGCGGCATGAAGCGCAGCCTCGCACTCCCGGGAGACCGCCCGGTACTTGGCGTGGCCGGTCTCGTAGTAGGTCCCGACGGTCATGAGCCGGTCGATGGTCAGCAGGACCTCGGCGGCCTCCCGGTGGAAGGCGGGGTCCACGGCCGGATCGTCATGCTCCGGGGGGCGGGTCGGACCGGCGGCCGGGTGGTTCAACTCGAATGGGGACAAACCGATGGCCCTCCTCCCGGGTACATCCATTCCCGTGGATTATCGGCGATGGTGCGGGGAAGTTGAGGGATACTCGGAGTCGGGGACCCAGACCTGTCCCCCAATGGGTTTCAGATTGAGGTGTCCCGAGTCAAAACCCCATCTGCGCCGAAAGGGGCGTGATCTTGGCTCGGTCGCCCTCTTGTTTTCTGATAATGGTATCCAAAATTGCCCCCCGGGGGACCTATATCCCCGAAAACAGCCTTCAATCCAGGTTTTCCGTGCTGTTTTTGCGATTCTGGGTAGACCGATCCTCCTTCCCGAACGCCGGCAGCCGGGGTGGAATCCCAGGGAGGATTTCAGGCTGGGGCGCAGGTGATCCTGGTTGAAGACGATCACATGATCGAGGCACTCCGTTCCAGGGTTCCGGCCACAGGTTCGCTACCGGGATTTGCGGGAATGGGTGAACGACCCGTTCCAGACCCCGCCCTGAGGGCCACCCTGGGAGCAGATGTCTTTGGGGTTTCAGGTTTTGGGCAGCAGTGGTCGGGGGCCAGCAGCCTCAAAAATCAAATTGACAACAGGTTTGCGGATCAGGTATGATTCGAGGAAGTTCGCCCGTAATCCGAAGCCCGATTCCGCATCCAGGAGCTCATACCGCGAAAGGCTTCTCCACCGGGTTCTACCCGGGACCGGTGGATCCTCCCCCTTTCCATGGAGCCTGACCATGAAGCACCTGACCAACCCGACGGCCCCCCGGTTCCTGTTGTGGACCATCCTGTGCGTCTTCCTGCTGGCGCTTGCGGGCCCCGGAACGACGCTGGCCCGCGGGCCGGAGTACACCTGTGGGAGCGGGATGACTGAGGGGGATCCGACGGATGGGTTGGAGGATCCCACTTCGGGCGGGTCCGGAAGCCTTCCCCCTAATGGGCTGTCTGACTTTAATCTAGGCATTGGAGACCTAACAGTTATTCAGGTTCCCTGCGTTTTTGTACTCCCTCAAATTATCTGGATTTCACCAGATCAAGGAAATTCGGAGCGGGTAACGGCGGTTCCGATTTTCGTCCTCAGGTTTGGCGATACAAATTGGGGGGGTAAATAGTTGTTTATCCCCGAAAAATATTTAGGTCGGAGATCTGAAGATTTTATGGTTTCCGAGTCCCATTTCGTTAAGGCCATGGGGTTTTTCAACAAGGAAGAGTTCCCTCAGTCAATTTGGGTTTTGAAACAAATTATTTCAGGAGCTTTTGGGCCTCAAATTGGTAACAGCAAATATTCTATTTTGGATGTTTATAAGCTCTACGGGTGGAATTTGGTTCTATCAAGGGATTTTGAGGGTTTAGAGCAATGGAACAATTCTATTGCGGAAATATTTTGCGATACAACAATACCTCCAGCGCTGGAAATTGTAGAACTTTGGCGCCAAGCAATGCTCGGAAACCATGAGTATGTTTATCAGAGAAGCTCTGATGCTATTAACAAAAATGGCGATGTTATTACAAGAGACACTCCAGACCTTTTGTATATTCGCGGGTATTCAGCAAACGCCCTAGGTAAGAGAGTTGTTGCAATTGAAGATTGTGAGGCAGCCTTTTCCATTCATCGGCTTTTTAAACAACCAATGGAATGTGCTAGGTCGGCCAATTTTGTTGGTACAATTAGTTTGACGCGTTCTGACTACCCCGAAGCCCTCAAGTGGTACCACCGCGCGATGCGGTATTATTCCCAGACCAAGCTCTTCCGCAAACAATCCATGGTACACCTCAACATCGGGGTCACCCATTACAAGGTCGGGGACTACGCGGCAGCCTTCGCCGCCCTCAATCGCTCCCTGGAGATCGGGGTCGAGGGGGGCTGGACCCATCGCCAGTGCTTCGCCAACATCGCGCTCGGCAACGTCTACCGGCTGACCCGGCAATTCCGCGAGGCCAGGCGGCTCCTGCACACCGCCTACGGCCAGGCCCAGGAGCTGGGCTTCCTCCGTGAAGAGGCCCTGTCCCTCGAATTCCTGGGCGACGTCTACCGCGACGAGAACAAACCCGCCGACGCCAGGCGCTTCTACGATCGCGCCATGGCCATCGCCCGCAGCATCGCCCCCGAAGGCGACATCGTCATGGAGATCCAGCGCCGGGTGGGCGAGTGCCTGCTGCACGAGGGGGATGCTGCAGGCGCCGCCGGCCCGCTGGTCCAGGCGCTGGAGATGGCGCGGGCCCAGGGCGACCGGTACGAGGCCGGCGTGACCCTACGCGTCATGGCTCAGGTGGCCCGGGCGATCGGCGACGATTCCGCCGCCGCGGCCAACATCGAGCGGTCGGTGGCCCTCCTGGACGAGATCGGCGCCCGCCACGAGTTGGCCGTCAGCCTGCTGACCGGGGTGGAGATCGGACTGGAGGCCTTCGACCGGCTGGTGGCCGCGGGCAGGTCCGACGTCCTGAATACAGGGGGCGAACACCTGGACCGGCTGTGGGACCAGGTCACCCGCGCTCTGGACCTCCTGCTCAAGGTCGACGTCGCCTGGTGGACGGCCAGGGGTCGGCGCCTCGCCGAGGGAGTGTCCGGTCGTCGCGCCGCCCACGAGGAGCGCCTGCGGGCCGCGGCCATCGCCGGCGAAAGAGGCCCCCACACGGCCGGGAACGTGATCATCCACAACAGCGGGGTGATGCGGGATCTCATCCAGCTCTGCGACCTGTTCGCCGTCAGCGGAGAACCCGTCCTGATCACCGGCGAAACCGGTACGGGCAAGGAACTCATCGCCCGCCGCCTGCACGAGCGAGGACCGCGCGCCACGGGACCCCTGGTGACCGTCAACGTGGCGGCCATCCCCTCCACCATGTTCGAACGCGAGTTCTTCGGACACGTCAGGGGCGCGTTCAGCGGGGCGGATCGCGATGGGGATGGATTCGCCGCCAGGGCCCACGGAGGGACCCTGTTCCTCGATGAGATCGGGGAACTCCCCCTCGAGATGCAGCCCAAGCTCCTTCGTCTGATCCAGGAAGGAACCTTCCAGGCCATCGGCGATCCTCGCGAACGGCGCGCGGATCTCCGCCTGATCGCCGCGACGAACGCCGACCTCGCCCGGATGGTCAAGGGGGGTTCCTTCCGTTCCGATCTGCTGTACCGACTGAAGATCCTCGAGCTGCACCTGCCGCCGGTGCGCGAGAGGCGGGAGGACATCCTCCTGCTGCTGCAGCACTTCCTCGGCCTCTGCTCGGGCCGGCCCGCCGACCTCGCCGATTTCTTCGACCGCACGACCTTGCGTGAGTTCCAGGAGTACGACTGGCCGGGCAACGTCCGCGAAGTCGCCATGGTGGCCCGGCGTGCGGTCATGGAGCGCCAGGCCAGGGGCGGCGTCACGGTCGGCCACTTTCTGCAGGGCGCCTCGGGTCACCTGTCCGCCGATGCGGGACCCCTCATGCCGGACGTCCCCACGGACGACCGGAAGCGGGAACGGGCGCGCATCCTCCTGGCTCTGGAGGAGGCGGGCGGCAATCGCCTGGTCGCCTCGCGCCGGCTCGGCATGAGCCGCAGCACCCTCTATCGCAAGATGGAGAAGCTGGGCATCGGATCGCGCAAGGACTGATCCCCGGAACTTCTTCACCGCCCCACCGTCAAGGTGCCGATGGTAGACCGCGACGACAGCAGCCATCGACCGCCGGAGGGCGCAAGCCCCCCGCCTGGACTCGACTATCCCGAACCTCCGGATCCCCGCCGCATCCAGGAGATCCGCCGGCAACTGGACGGCGACCTCGCCCGCCGCCGCGCCGAGCGCGCCCGCGAGGGACGCCGCTTCGGTGGCCCGAAACGCGGCAAGCAGGTCGTGGACATCGGGACCTACACCCTGATCCCCATGCTGCTGCTGGCCGGTCCCGCGGTCGGATATGGGCTGGGCTGGCTCGCGGAACGCTGGTGGGGCGGATCGCCCTGGGGCGTCGTGGCCGGGGTCCTCTTCGGCCTGACGGCCGCCTTCAGGCAGGTCTACCTGATCCTGGCGGGTAAGGCGGCGCCTCCCCCGCCGCGCGGCGACGAACGTCCTCCCGAAGATCGTCCCGGATCGCCATCGTGAACCATGCCGCCACCCTGACCGCCGGCCCCATCGGCGCCCGCCTCGCGCGCATGACCGGATCCATGCTCATGGGCGTCATGGGGATCATGGCCTTCAACCTGGCCGACACCTTCTTCCTGGGCCGCTACAGCACCGAGGCGCTCAGCGCCATCACCTTCACCTTCCCGGTGGTGATGACCCTGGCCAGCCTGGCCCTGGGCCTGGGCGTCGGGGTGTCCGCCGTGATCAGCAACGCCATCGGCGAGGGCGACCAGCACCGGGTGCAACGTCTGACCACCGACTCCCTGGTGCTGTCGGTGCTGATCGTCGTGGCCTGCGCTGGCGCGGGACTCCTGACCATCGACCCCCTGTTTCGGGCGCTTGGAGCCGAAGGCGAAATCCACGGCATGGTCGGTCGCTACATGCGCATCTGGTACTGGAGCGTCGGCTTCGTGGTCATCCCCATGGTGGGCAACAGCGCCGTGCGCGCCACCGGCGACACTCGCACCCCCAGCCTGGTCATGCTCACCGCTGCGGTGACCAACGTGATCCTCGATCCCATCCTCATCTTCGGCTGGGGACCGATTCCCAGCCTGGGCATCGAGGGGGCGGCCATCGCCACCGCCGTCTCGCGGGCCTCGTCGCTGTCGGCGGCCGTGTACGTGCTGGGGTTCCGGGAGAAGATGATCTCCCGCAAGGGTATGACCCCCGCGGCCGTTCTTGCCAGCTGGAGGCGGATCCTCCACGTCGGCCTGCCGTCGGCGGCCACCCGCATGATCGTCCCGTTCGGCGCCGGCATCATCACCCGTCTCGTCGCCTCCTTCGGACCCGCGGCGGTTGCCGCGTTCGGCGTGGGATCGCGGGTGGGGATGCTGGTTTTCGCCGTGGTCATGGCCCTGAGCGGGGCGCTCGCCCCGTTCATCGGCCAGAACCTGGGGGCCGCCCGGCCCGACCGGGTCCACCGGGCCGCGTGGCTCGCGACCGCCTTCGGGGCGGCCTACGGCGTGGCCACCTGGGTGGTGGTGGCTCTGCTGGCCCGACCCATCGCCGGGGTCTTCAACGACCATTCCGAGGTGATCGACGCGGCGGTCCGTTACTTCCGGATCGTGCCGCTGGGAGCGGCCATGTCGGCGGCCCTGGCTGTCGCCGGCACGGTGCTGAACGCCATGCTCAAGCCCGGACGGGCCGCTGCGCTGGCCTGCTTCCAGATGTTCGTCCTCAACGTGCCCCTGTCCTACCTGGGCGCCTGGCTGCTGGGGCTGGATGGGGTGTGGTGGGCGGCGGTGCTGGCCAACACCGTGGCGGGGATGGCGGCGCTGGCCATGATGAGATCCGAGCTGAGAAAAATCCACACATCCAATTAGTCTCAGGCCTGATCCGGCGCGAGCGCCTCGGACTTCCGCAGCTCGTACACCGGAGCTTCGGCCGGGCAGCCGAGCCGGAACGGCAGCCAGTGCCCCGCCCCAGCGCTGGTGTAAAGCTGGCGGTTGCCGATCCGGTACAGTCCGCGGGGATAGCGGTACCGCCTGCCCGGCAACAGTTCCAGCGGCGAGAAGCCCGCAAAGCCGACCTGACCGCCATGGGTGTGTCCGGCCAGGGTGAGGTGGACCCCGCGCGCCGCCGCCAGGTCGAACACCCAGGGGCGGTGGGTGAGCAGAATGGTGAACATCCAGGGGCGGGCCCGTTGCAGGGCCAGGTTCACCGAATCGAGCATGTAGCTTTCTTCGCTCTGACCGAGGGGCCGGCCCTCGGGGTCGTCCACGCCGGCGAGGAACAGGTCCCCGTTCCCCACCTGGATCGGCATCCCGAAGTTCCTCAGCAGCGTTCCCGGCGTCACGGCGAGCATGTCCCGGACGACGTCCACGTTGGTGCCGTACTCGTGGTTGCCGAGGGTCGAGAAGGTCCCCAGCGGCGCATTCAGCTCGCTGATCATCACCATGGCCGCGGGCAGCAGATTCAGGTCGTTGGCGATGTCCCCGGTCACCACCACCAGGTCGGGCCGGTGGACCCGAGCCCGGTCGATGGCCGTGGCGAGCTGGGGCAGGGTGGTGAACAGGCCCAGGTGCAGATCGCTCAGGTGGAGGATGCGCAGCCCGTCGAGGAAGCCGGGCAGGTCGTCCCACTCCAGGCGCACCAGGGGACAACGGGGGCCGTCGATGGTGCCGGCGATGCCTGCGGTCGTCCCGAGGGTCGCGGCCACCGGGACGGCGGCCGCAGCGATCTGCAGGAAGCGCCGCCGGCCCGGGTCGGCGGGTCCGGGCAGCGGCGATTCGGCTGCGACTCCGCCCGTCGTTTCGGACGCGAAGACCGGCGAGGATTGCCCCGGGGTCGCCGCCTCCGCCTCCGCCTCGACTTCCGCGATGGCGGCGTTCTTGGCGCTCAGGGGTCTGGGCTTCTTGCGGCGTGACCCGGTCTTCAGGACGACCAGCGAGACCGGCAAGGTCAGCAGCAGCGCGAACTGGGCGGCCAGGGACAGGAAGATCAGCGTGGTGAGGGGCGTCTGGGTGGGATCGTATCCCCAGCGCGGGGCCCACTGGCCCAGACCCAGGCAGACCAGTCCCAGCACCGGCAACGACCACAGCAGACTGCGCAGCGCGGTGATCCTCCACACCCGCGGATACCAGCGCCGGGTCAGCGAGGCGATCAGGAGGGCCGGCAGCACCAGCAGCAGGCCGATGAGGAAGGGGAAGGTCAGTCTGAGCATGGACGCGGGAGCCGGCTTTCGGTCAGGTTGGATGGGATCGTCACCCTCCAACAATAGGGGATCCGGCAGGCCGGCGCCTTGAAAATTTCGCGTGTGTCGGGGCCTGGTCCCGGCCCGGGAGGCGTGCCCGGGCCGGGCTGGGCGTTATCGGACGTGCTCCTTGATGATCATTCCGTAATCCCCGCAGGTGGTCCCCACCCGTTCCAGGACATCCGGAGCCACGGATGCCAGGAAGCCCTTCTCCCCGTCCTCGGTGATCCCGAAATCCTCGAAGAACCTCTCGAATCCCCGGGGGCTGAAGGTGGTCAGCCAGAGCGCGTCCTCGTCGCCGTTGTTGATGAAGGTGTGGACGGTTCCCGGAGGCGCCACGGCGCTGTCGCCCGGGTTCAAGGTCCGCCAGGCGCCGTCGGTCATCAGATCCAGGCGGCCCTTCACGACGTAGAAGAATTCGCTGATGGCGTCGTGGTAGTGCGGCGGCGGTCCGGGAACCCCGGCAGGGGACCGGATCTCCATCAAGGCGAATTCCACGGCGGTTTCCAGGGGTTTTACGTGGTGCCCGAGCACCCAGCGCGATTTTCCGTATTCCATGACTTGCCTCCGGTCCACGGGATGACTAAGATTATACAACAATCTCGTTGTGAGATTAATATCTCACGAAAGGGCGATCATGTCAAGACCCGATCTGAAAAAAGGCCGGACCAATCAGAAGCTCCGGACCAGGAAAGCGCTCATCGAGGCGGCCGCTCGTCTGGTCGCCGCAGGCCGGCCGGTCACCATCCCCGAGGTGGCTGATGAGGCAAAAGTTTCCAGGGCAACAGCTTACCGATATTTTCCCAGTCCTGACGCGCTCCTCCTGGAAACCGAGCTGCACCAGCTGGTCACCCCCCCCGAGGCCATGTTTCCGGATCGGTCCGGCGATCCGGGGTTGCGGGCGGCCCGGGTCATGGAGCACCTGCATCGCCTGACGGCCGACAGGGAACCGGCCTTCCGCCAGTTCATGCGGGGCGTCATGGATCGCTGGCTGACCCAGGAGGGGAAGGTCGACAGCCCGCTGCGCGGTGGGCGGCGCATGGCCTTGCTGGAGGCGGCCCTCGCCCCCGGTGACGATGAGTTGACCCCGGCGGCCAGGGAGCGGTTGATCCTGGTGCTCGCCATGATGGTGGGGCAGGAGACCTATTTCGCCGGAAGGGACGTCTGCCAGATGTCGCCCGAGGAGATCCGCTCGGCCCTGGCGTGGGCGATCGACGCCCTGGTGCGGGCCAGCCTGGCGGAATCCCGGACGCGACGCATTTGAGGTCATCGCCGGACTACTTCCTGATGAAGGCCGGATTGAGGCAACCGCCGGGAACGGCATCGGTCACCAGGGCCCGCAAATCCTCCCCGGCCACCGTCATGGAGTAGAGATCCGGACGATCGAACCGCGTGGGCTGATGGACGAACACCAGCCGGGCGCCGCTGGGATCCCAGACGGGCAGGCGCTGGATGCCGGGAAGCGGAAGAACGGTGACCTCGCCCCCCTCGGCGGGCACGAGGCAAAGGTCGGTGGTCGTATCCAGGGTTCCCCGGCGGAAGGCGATGGTCCGCCCGTCCGGCGACCAGGCCGGTTCGGTCTCGAACTCCGCGTGATCGGTCAGGAACCGTTTCCCGGCGCCGTCCCGGTTCATGACCCAGATGTCGGTCGTCCCGTTGGCGTTGCAGGCATAGGCGATCAGCGAGCCGTCGGGGGACCAGGCGGGATGGTCCTCCTCGGTCACCGCAGGAAGGGGATCGGGAGTCAACAGCTTCAGGTCGCCGCCGTCGATGCTCATGGTCCAGATGTCCCCGCTTCCCTCCGAGCGAAAACTCCTGAAGGCCACCCAGCCTCCATCCGGCGACCAGGCCGGCCGGTCATCCAGGTACGGCGAATCGGTCAGGAGGGTCGGGGCCGTACCTCCCTGATCGAGCCTGAAGATGTCACCCGTCCACTCCCTGAGATCCTGGACCGAGTACAGGACCGACTTCCCGTCGGGCGAAGTGGAGGGCTCGCCGGCGCCGATCGCCGGCCCCCAGGGCCTCTGGATTTCCCCGGTCGCCGGATCGAGAACCGCGAGCTCGGGGGAGTCCTCGAAGTAGGCCTCGAACATCAGGCTGAATTCAGGGGAGGCGCCCTGGGGCTGGGCGGGATCATCGCCGCACCCGGGCAAAAGCAGGATCATTCCGAGGATGGTGGCATTCAGACGGGATCTCATGGCGTCGTTTCTCCGTTGATCAGGAATTGCCGCTCGCCGGTGGTTACGTTTCCCGGAGGAGTTCTTGGATGGAGGCGAGCAGGCTGTCGCTGGTGAAGGGCTTCTGGAGGAAGAAGATTCCCGCATCGAGCACGCCATGATGGATGATGGCGTTGTCGGTGTAGCCCGACATGAACAGGGTCTTCAGCCCGGGAATCACCCCGCCCAGGTGATCGGAGAGGGTGCGGCCGTTCATCCCGGGCATGACGACGTCGGTCAGCAGCACGGCGGGCGCCAGTCCCTCGGTCTTCACGGCGGCGAGGGCCTCCTCCCCGGTTCCTGCTGCATGAACGATGTACCCGCCCCGGGTCAGGGTCTTGCCGATGAGGTTGCGCAGGGTGGGGTCATCTTCCACCAGGAGGACGAGCTGACCCTTCCCTTGGACGGGTTTGGTAGGCCGCCGCTCGGGTACCGCATCGGACTCGCGGAAGACCTGGGGGAAGTAGACCTTGAAGGTCGACCCACGGCCGGGCTCGCTGTAGACCCAGATGTGACCCCGGGATTGCTTGACGATCCCGTAGACCGTGGCCAGCCCCAGCCCCGTCCCCTTGCCCCGGTCCTTGGTGGTGAAGAACGGCTCGAACAGGTGCTCCTGGGTTTCCCTGTCCATCCCGCAGCCGGTGTCGGTCACCGCCAGCATGACGTGCGGCCCGGACGAGACTTCCAGGTGCCGACCCAGGTAGCCCCGGTCGAACTGGACGTTGGCGGTTTCCAGGGTCACCGTCCCGCCGTCGGGCATGGCGTCGCGCGCGTTGATGACCAGGTTCATGATGATCTGTTCGACCTGGCTGCGGTCGGCCTCGATGTTGCCCAGGTCACCGGCCAGCTCGGCGCCCAGCACGATGTCCTCGCCGATCAGGCGGAGAAGCATCTTGTGCAGGCCGGCGACCACGTCGTTGAGCTGGACGGTCTCGACTCTCAGGGCCTGCCTGCGGCCGAAGGCCAGAAGCTGCCTGGTCAGATCGGCGGCGCGTTCGGCGCTGGCGCGGATGGCGGCGACGTCATCGGCGATGGGGTGGTCGGGCTCGATTTCCTGGTCGATCAGATCGCAGAGCCCGATCTGCACCGCCAGGATGTTGTTGAAGTCGTGGGCGACCCCGCCGGCCAGCCGGCCGATGGCCTTCAGGCGCTGCGATTTGCGCAACTGCTCCTCGGCCCTGATCAGCGCGGCGGCCGAACGGTCCCGTTCCGAACGGAGGACGAAACCCCGCAGTGCGTGGGCGAGGTCCATCGCCATTTCCGCAAGCAGGGCGCACTCCTCGGGATCCTCCCCCATCATGGCCGGGAGGGTGACGATCATGAATCCGTAGGCCGTTCCCTCGAACTCCAGCGGTATGGTCAACTCCTCGGCCTCGTCGGGGTGGTCGGGGAAGGCCGGGCAGTTCAGGCACCGTTCATCATGTCCCCTGCGCAGGACGAACCTGGACTTGGCCAGGGCTTCCCGTGCGCATTCCGGGATCCTGCCGCTGCCGATCAGGTCGATCAGACCCTGGTTGGTGACCCCTGACCGTGCGGAAGCCTGGACGCTTCCATCCTCGGGGTCGGTCAGGACGATGGCGGCGGCCTGGAATCCGCGGGTGTGGACCAGCACCTCGCAGGCGTTGTGGATGAGGTTCTCGGGGTCGTCATCATGCAGGATCAACTGGCCTACGGCCCGGAGGCCCTTGAGGACCGCATTGAGGTGGGTGACGCGAGCCTCGGCCAGCTTGCGCTCGGTGACGTCCATGCTGAGGATGAAGACCCCCTCGGGAACGGGTTCGAACCGGAGCTCGAACCAACCCCGGGAACCGTCGGGATAGATGAACTCGTTCTCCATCCGTTCGTAGGTTCGTTCCCGCATGCAGCGCGTCAGGGTCTCGAACATGGGGGTCCGTTCGATCCCGGGATAGGCCTCGGGCATGGTCAGCCCGACGAGATCTTCGCGGGGGCGGCGGCCCTGCTCGGCGGCGGCGGCGTTGACGTAGAGATACCGCCAGTCCGGACCGATGATCTGGCAGCCCTCGAGAAGGCGGTCGAGAATCCCGGAGCCCTGCTGCGGATGGAATCCCTCGCCAGGGGATTGGCTGGAGGGAACGACGGACGGCGCCAAGACCCACCTCCCATTCCAACAATGATACCAAATACAAGATAAATTGCATCCCCTTTTTTAACGGGAACGGACTTGCCCGGATGGGTTCGCGGCCCGGCGGGAGTATCCGCGTGACTCCTGGGCGGAACAGGATTGCGGTTCGAAGGCCGCAGCCCAGTTCTGGATGTAGGTCAAGGGCTGGTCCTGGCGGCCGGGGTTCGCCTGCAGGAGCATGAACACCGATTGCTCGTCCGCACTGATGCGGAAGCAGGAAGGCCAGCCGAAACCGATGGGTCGGGGGCGCGGTTCCACTGGGGTCACGCGCCGCCGTCCACCGAGATCCGGAGGATCGCATAGGTGTTCGGGCTTCCGGTCCCCGCCGAGGCGAGGACCGACTCCCCGTCGGGAACAAAGAGGGGATTGAGGTACTCCTTCTCGTCGAAAGTCAGACGGGTCCGGGTGCCGCGGACGAGGTGTCCCGAGTCAATACCCCATCCGAGCAGAAAAGGGCGTGATCTTGGCTCGGGCGCCCCCCCCCCGGGGGGACCCACATCCCCGAAAACAGCCTTCAATCCCAATTTCCCGTGCTGTTTCGGAGATCCCGGGTAGACGACCCTCCTTCCCTGGCGCCGGCAGCCGGGGGTTCTCCATCAGGCAGCGGCCCTGGTGATCCTGGTTGAAGACGAGCACATGATCGCGGCACACCGTTTCAGGGTTCAGGCCACAGGTTCGCAACAGGGATTGGTGGGAATGGGTGAACGACCCGTTCCAGACCCCGCCCGGTGGGCCACCATGGGAACAGATGTCTTTGGGGTTTCAGGTTTTGGACAGCAGAAGGGGGGCCTGATCCCGGGCAGGCAGACAAATCCGCCCCAAACAGGGGATCGCAGCGGGCGAAAACGAAACCCGCTCGCACAATTTTGACATCCCCTGAAAGATCCCTGCTAGGCTCAAAACAGGACAAATTAAATCCATGTTCCCCCGTCACCGGAGGTCCGACCATGCGTCCTGCTTTCCTGGCCCCGTCCTTGGTCCTGTCCTTGGTCCTGCTCCAACCCGGCGCCGCCCTTGCCGACACCTTCGTTTTTCCCCATGTGCTCGAAACCAGCGGAAGCCTCAGCCAGACCGCGGGTTCACTGGAAACGGTCATCGACCTGGTCTGGGGCCGGGACGATGACTGCGACGGGCCCGATCCCGCCGACGAGGCCCTCCTCTGGATCTACGACGAGTTCGGATCGCCCCTGGCGAACGACGTCGGCGGGCCCGTCTGCTTCCCGTGCTCCTGGCCCAGCGACCCCGCCCAGCCCACCCGGATCTCCATGGTGGAGTTGATGGTGGCGGCCGGGATGTCCCCAGGCCTGTCCCTCAGCGCCTTCGCCGTGCTCGAGACGGGCGCCGGCGGCCTGAACCCGGTCCGGGGGGGTGGAGCCGCGTACGTCTTCACGCCCAGCGGCGGTGAACTGGCGGGATCGGTCCCACCTGAACCGATCGCGCCGTCCAGCCCGCCCGAAGCCTGCCGGACCTTCGTGTTTCCTCACATCCTGGAAACCCGGGATCTGAGCGCCTCCGGCGGCCCGACCTTCGACACCACCATCTTCATCACATACCTGAGCGGTCTTCAGGGGGGTTCGGGTGATCCGGCCACGAACACCGCGGTGGACCTGTACCTGTTCGACCAGACGACGGGGGCGCCCCTCTCCAATGCCGTCGGAGAGACGATCTGCGCTCCGTGCACGTTTCCGATGGGCGGTTCGGGAAAGGACATCAACCCGCACAAACGGGAGATCGACATCGAAACAGTGATCGTTGGCGGCGGCGGGTCGATCGGCGACATGGAGAACATCACGGCGGTGGCGGTGGCTTCGGGCAACGCCCAGGACGTCCACATGACGTCGATGACGGAGAAGAGCCGGACGGGGCCCGGCGATCTGGCGGTGTTCGTGTTCGAGCCGCAGGAGATCTCAGCGGCGACGCAATTGTCGGCCGTCCAGGACATCCCCCGGCGTTATGCCGACCTGCGTAATCACCCCAATCCGTTCAATCCCACGACCACCCTATCGTACACGCTGCCCCGCGCGGGCGACGCGACCCTGCGCGTGACCGACGTGCGCGGCCGCGTGGTGCGCACCCTCGAAGTGGGAAGCCAGAGCGAAGGCGACCACGAGGTGATGTGGGACGGCCGCGACGACTCGGGCCGGCCCCTGCCCTCGGGGACCTACCTGGCGCGGCTGGAGACTGCAGATTTCGCGACAGTGCAGAAGATGGCTCTCTTGAAGTAGCGACTGTTTTTATGGGCTGCCTGGAATGGCCCCCTGCTTCGGCGGGGGGCCTTTTCGCGGGACTTCGCGCAGGCGTTCCCGCGGCCGGCCACCACGGCTGCCGGACCGCCATCAGCCGGGGCGAAGGCGCCGGCCGTCCACCCGAATCCCTTTCATCCCCGGACCACCATATCGTTCACCTGTGACCGGTAATCCATTCCTTTTCTCGCCAGGTGGCGCAGGTGTGATATGGTACCTGAACATGGGGCATTTCTATCGGGAGGTATTTTTATGAACCGGTTCATCCTGACAGCGGTCCTTGGCCTTTTCCTGATCACCCTTTCCAGCAGCCCTGCTCCGGGAGACACCCCCTCGCCGTCCCTGTTGCGGACGATTCTCGAGGACGCAAGACAGGGGGACGCCCCGAGCGCCGTGCCGGACAAATCCCTTCTCAACCTCTCCCCGATCGGCAGCTATCCGCTCGGCGGCATTCCCGAGAGGATGGACGTCGCCGGAAACGTCGCCGCGATCTGTACGGAGGGCGGGGGACTGTACATCCTCGACCTCAGCAAACCGGAAACGCCGGCGGTTTGGTCCCATATCGTGGAAGTCGATGCGATCGGGGTGGCGATTTCCGCAACCCATGCCTACGTCGCCGACAAAACCTATGGATTGAAGATCTATGATATCTCCAGCCCGGACGCACCGGTCGAAGTCGGTTCCTTCTTTTCCGGGGGAACGCCCATCGACGTGGCCGTGAGCGGAGATCTGGCCTTCCTGGTCCAGTGGGGCGGGGGGATGTACATCCTCGACGTTTCCGATCCCACCTCGCCCTCCTTCCGGTCCATTGTTCCTCTGCCGGGAATGGGATACAGCGTCGAGGCGGTGGGCGACATGGTCTATTCCACCGACATTCCCTACCTGACCATCGTGGACGTCTCCAATCCGGACTTGCCGGTCACGCTGGGCTATGAAAGGACCGATGCCTGGGCCGTGGCCGTCCGCGGGAACCTGGCTTTCCTGGCCTGCCCCGGCGAACTCAAGATCCTGGACGTCGGCGATCCATCGGCCATCACCCAGGTCGGCTCCACCGCGACTCCCGGCTTCGGCAGCGAGGTCTGGTTGCAGGATGACTTCGCCTATGCAGGCACGGAGGACGGCCTTTACGTCATCGACATTGCCGACGTCTCGGCGCCCGTCCAGGTCGGCCATCATACGGCGACTTCGTTCGTGTTCGGTATCCGCGAGGTGGACGATCTGGTGGCGTTCACCGTCGACGATTTTGGACTCTTCATCGACCGCAACGACCTGCTGCCCCCGGCGGGACCTGATCTCGACGTCGTCGTGACGGCCCCGGATTCGCTGACCATTCCCGCAACAGGCGGGACCGTCGTTTACGATGTCGCCATCACCAACACCACCGGTGCGGACATCCTGGCCACGGTCAGGGTCGAGGGGGTCCTGCCCGGCGGGGCGGTCTACCCCCTCGCTTCATTGCGGAACGTCTTGTTCCAGGCAGGCGAAACCCTGGTCCGGCCCGGGGTGGAGCAGGATGTCCCGGAGTTTGCCCCCCCAGGCCTCTACACGATCCGCTGCGGGGTGGGGTCGGGTGCTCTCGGCGTCATCGACGTGGACGAATTCACCTTCGAAAAGCTCCCGGTGGGCGGCCTCTCCGTGGCGATCGGGACCTGGGCGACACGGGGCTGGAACGACGGGCCCACCGGACCGCCGTCAGCCGCGCCGGCGGCGCCGGCCGTGCATCCCAATCCGTTCAATCCCCGGACCACGATCTCGTTCACCCTGGAACGGTCCGGCCCGGCGACGGTCCAGGTCTTCGATGCGGCGGGACGCCTGGTCAGGTCCCTGCTGACCGGCGCGATCCTCGATGCCGGGGATCATGCCCTGGAGTGGGACGGCCGTGACGACGCAGGCCGGCCGGTGCCTTCGGGAACTTACCTGGCGCGGCTGGAGGCGAGCGGGATCACCACGGTCCGGAAGATGGCTCTCTTGAAGTAGTCGGCCCGCCAACGGTTTCGCCGTGGATGCGCCCCTGCAGTTGCGGGGGCGCTATTCGTTCACTTGTGGTATAATTTCATAAATCGTGTCCTTCTCTCCCGATTCCCGAGGCGTTCCCATGCAGTTCCCCATTTCCCGCCAGGCCCTGGTTTTTGTGGGCATGATCCTGATGACCGTTGCCGGGGCCCCGCCCTCGGGATTCGCCGCCGGCCCCGACGGCAACGTCGAGTGGTCAGGGGCCTCCCACGAAGGCCGGTTCGACCTGAGTCCCCGCTGCCCGGTCGACGGCCAGAGCTTCGCGGTGAGCTTCCAGGTCTACCATGACGACCTCACCGCCGCCCGCCTGGGCGTCGATGACGGCGGCGGCCTCGTCTGGATCCCGGCGGCCTTCGACCACCGCCGCGGACCCTATGACGTCTGGACCGCCCAGGCCCCCGCGACCGCGTCCGCGACGATCTCCTATGTCCTGGAGCTCACCGACGGCGGCGACACCGACTACCTCAGTGTCGGGGGGGTGAGCGACGGCCTGCCCGCAGACGGCGGTTTCGTCGTCGATTTCACGACCCTGGAACATGCGCCGGTGGGCGCCACGCCGCTGCCGGGCGGCGGAGTGGTGTTCAAGGTGTGGTCTCCCGCCACCGCGACCGCCCACGTCCGCGGAGAGTTCAACGGCTGGGGCCTGGCGAATCCCCTGACCAGGGTCGGCGAGTACTTCATCGGGCGGGTTCCCGCGGCCGCCGCGGGCCAGATGTACAAGTACTTCTTCAACGGATCCCACTGGAACACCGACGCCCGGGCCAAATCGGTCATTCCCACGGACAACTACAACGCCCGCATCATCGATCCCGACGCCTACGCCTGGCAGGCGCCGGACTTCCCCGTCCCGGCCTTCGAGGAGATGGTGCTCTACCAGCTTCACGTGGGCACGTTCGCCGGCCGCAACGACCCGCTGGGATCGGCCCCGTTCCCCTCGCGATACGTGGACGTCGCCGCCCGGGCCGGCCACCTGGCCGAGCTGGGGATCAACGTCGTTCTCCTGAACCCGATCACCGAGTTTCCGGGGGATTTCTCCGCGGGCTACAACCCCGTCAGCCAGTGGGCTCCGGAGTGGAAGTACGGCACGCCCGACGATCTGAAGCAGATGATCGACGCCCTGCACGGCCACGGCATCGCCGTGTTGCTGGACATCGTCTGGAACCACTTCTCGAGCACCGACAACTTCCTGTGGTACTACGACGGCGGGCAGATCTACTTCGACGATCCGGCCGTGGGCACGCCCTGGGGAGACCAGGCGGACTTCGATCGCGAGGGCGTGCGGGACTACTTCGCCGAGAGCGCCGGCCACTGGCTCGAGGAGTTCCGGTTCGACGGTTTCCGCATGGACGCCACCAGCTACATGAACATCGCGCCCCAGGAGGCCTCGGGCTGGAGCCTGATGCAGCGGCTGAACGACGAGATGGACGCGCGCTCGGCCGACAAGATCGCCATCGCGGAGCAGCTTCCGGACAATTCCTGGTTCACCCGGCCCACGAGCCTGGGCGGGGCCGGCTTCGACGCCCAGTACCACGACGCGTTCACCGACCGCCTGCGGGAAGAGATCCTCGATGCGGCGGCCGGCGATCCGGAGATGTGGAAGATCAGGGACATCGTCAACGGCAGCGGCGAATACCTGAACGGCCGCTTCGTCGTCAACTACCTCGAGCTCCATGACGAATGCTGGCCTACCAGCGGCGGGCAGCGGATGGTCAAGACCATCGACACCACCTATCCCCACGACGACGCCTACGCCCAGGGCCGCGTCAAGCTGGCGCAGGGCCTGGTGATGACCGCGCCGGGCATCCCCGCCGTCCTGCAGGGCACCGAGTGGCTCGAGGACGCCGATTTCGGCACGGACATCGTCAACCGCATCGACTGGGGCAAGAAGACCACCTACGCGCCGGTCTTCTCCTACTTCCAGGACCTGATCGCCCTGCGGCGCACCTCGCCCGCCTTGCGCGCCGACGTGGGCGTGAACGTCTTCCACCTGAACGAGGGCGGCAACGTGCTGGCCTTCCAGCGCAACAACCTGGACGGCGCCGTGCAGGTCGTCGTCGCGAACTTCAGCAACTCCGACTACTCGGGCTACCGCATCGGTCTGCCGGTGGACGGAACCTGGCAGGAAGACCTGAACAGCCAGGATCCCATCTACGGAGGCGCCGGCCCTATCAATCCCGGCGGGCTCGTGCCCGAGGCCGTCGCCTACGACGGATTCCCGCGGTCGGTGATGCTCGAACTGCCGCGCATGGGCCTGGTCATCCTGTCGCCGGGCGGGACCTCGGCCGCACCGGAGATCCCGGACGGATCCACCGGCCGCGCGCGCCTGCTGGACCCCTACCCGAACCCCTTCAACCCGCGGATCACCATCCGGTACGAGGTCCTGGCGGCTGGGCCGGTGGAGATCACGATCCACGATCTGGCCGGCCGCCGGGTCCGGACGCTGGCGGAGGGCGAGCATCCGGCCGGCCTGCGGAGCCTGGTCTGGGACGGGACAAACGAGACGGGGACCGGGATGGCTTCGGGCGTCTACTTCCTGAGGCTGTCGGCGGGTGCAACGGCGGCGACGCGGAAGATCGTGCTGGTGCGGTAGCCGAGGTCGACGCCGTTCAAGGTCGAGTCCGAACGTCCAGTCCCAGCGCGTCGGCATGCCGCGCGATCGCGTGGCGGACCGCCTCCTTCACGGCGGCGTCCGGCGCCCGGCGGGGATCGTCCCCCTCGTAATGCAGCGACAGCACGCGCAGGCGGCCCGCCGTGCGCTCGGCCTTCAGGTCGATGCGCGCCACCAGGCGATCCCCCGCCAATACGGGCAGGCAGAAGTAGCCGAAGACCCGCCGGGACGCCGGCTTGAAGATCTCCAGCGCCTGATCGAAGCCGAACAGCCGCGCCGTGCGGGCGCGGTCCCAGAGCACCGGATCGAAAGGCGACAGCAGCACGCCGCGATCGACGCGGGGCCGCACGCGTTCGAGCCGACCGGCCAGTTCGAGGTCCGTCGGCCGGATCCAGCCCGCGGTCGGCCTGCCGCCGGGGTTCTCCAGCGCACAAGGCACGATCGTGCCCCGCTCCCCGAGCGCCGCCAGCGCTCCCTTGATCGCGGCCTGCCGGTTCCGCAGGCGCCAGGTGGCGGCCAGCGTTCCTGTGGTCGCCCAGCCGTGGCCTTCGAGGGCGCGAAGCAGCAGCGTCTGCAGGCCCTCGGCCTCGGGCAGGGGCCGCGACCGCACGCCGGCGGGGATCACCCGCTCGACGAGATCGTAGGAGCGCTGGAAGTTGCGCCTCTCGAGGATGGCCAGCTCCCCGCTGGACCACAGCGCCGCGGCCACCTTCTTCATGGTCTTCAGGTTCCACCAGCCGGCCCCGCCCGCGCCGTCCATGTCCACCGAGCGCAGAGGCCCCTCGCGGGCGATGCGCTCGAGCAGACGGTCGGCCACCTCCGGGTGCGCCCCCAGCAGATCGCCCCACCAGGGATGGACGCGGAACTCCTGCCGCCGGAACTCGAAGGCGGGATAGAGATCGAGCGGCAGCCAGCAGGCCTCGTGGCCCCAGTACTCGAACACGGGCTCGCCGGGCTGGAGCAGCGCCTCGCCCAGGGCGGGGTCCATCCCCTCCAGGCGCGACATCAGAACCAGGGCGTGGCTGCGGGCGCCGGCCACCGCGACGGTGTCCAGCTGCAGGTAGCCGAACCGGTCGAGGATCTTCAGGGCGGCTGACCGGGCCCGCTTGCCGGCCCCGGCGGCGCGGCCGGGCATCCCGGTCCATTCGGGTTTGAGCAGGCCGGCTTTGGCCAGGGCGAGGCGGCGGGCGGCGCGCGTGGTGATGGTCTCGGGGACGGGCGGCAACGGTGCGATCCTGGTCTGGGGGTGGACGGATTCCGTGAAGGCGGCACGATACCACGGTTCGGGGTCTGGCGTCATCGTCGGAGGGACCTTTCCGCCTCGCCTGGATGAGGAAGTTGGCCTTAATAAGCCAACATGAGATCTGTTGGCCATCGGGGACCAACATTTTGCTTGACATCCCGCAGCGTTGGCCGAATCATGCCAATCATGAATGAGTTGGCCAAAAGCAACCAACATGGCGGGATGGTGGTCCTCGGCGACGTCCGGGATTCCCGCCTGATCGCCGATCGTCCGGGGTTGCAATCCCGGCTGGACCAGCTGGTCCGGCGCGTCAACGCCTCTGCGGCCGGGGCCATCGCCGTCCCCTTCAGCATCGCGGGGGGCGACGAGATCCAGGGCATGCTGGCGGATCCGACCGCCCTCCTCACCGTCATCAACCATCTCGACCACGGGGCGGACGGATTCTCGTGGCGGTTCGGGATCGGCTGGGGACCGTTGAGCACCCCTTTTGCAAGCCGGACCTGGGAGATGGACGGCGAGTGCTTCCACCATGCCCGCCGGGCCATCGCCACGGGCAAGAAGGACGACCGCTGGGTGACGGTCAGCGGGGTCGGCGAGGCCGGGGACGCCGCCCTCAACGCCGTGTTCCGTCTCCTCCAGGTGGTCAGGGACGGCTGGACGGAGAAACAGAGGTTGGCGGCGGCGGCGATGTGGCGCAGCATCGGGAATGAGGCCCTCCCGACGCAGGGCGCGGTCGCCGACCAGCTGAGCCTCGACAAGACCACCCTCAGCAAGATGCTCAAGGCGGCCCATTACAGGCAGGTGACCGAGATGGAAGAGGCGATGCCGGGATTGCTCGGCGCACTCCTGGGGAGGATGACGTGAAACCCGAAATCGCCCTGGCTCTGCTGCTCGTCGCCGGTCACCTGATCGGGGATTTCGTCCTGCAGCCCGGGCGCATCGCCGCAGGCAAGCGACGGTTCCCGGTGATGCTCCTGCACGGGGCGATCGTGTTCCTGGTTTCGGCCCTGGCGGCCTGGCCGTTCTGGTCGGCCCGGTTCCTGGCGGCGCTGGGACTGGTGGCCGCCCTGCACCTGGTGGTCGATGGGTTCAAGGTCAGGGCCGCGCCGTCCCTGCGGGCCTTCCTGCTGGATCAGGCCGCCCACCTCCTCCTGCTGGCCGCCCTGTGGCGGTGGATGTCCCCCCAGGGGTCCCCCGCGGGATATTCGCCCTGGTTCGGGGGCATGTCGCCGGGAAGCTGGTTTCCGCTGTACGTCTGGAGCGTGGTGATGGTCGGCCTGGTCGGATTCAACCTGATCGGCGGCAGCACCCTGGTCAGGCTCGCTCTCGGCCCGACGGTTCCCAGCGGAGCGGGCCGGGAATCCCTGCCCGCCCGGGGCGCCATGATCGGTTACCTCGAACGGCTCATGGTGATGGTCCTGGTCCTGGTCGGCCAGTGGGGCGTGATCGGCCTGGTCATGGCCGCCAAGTCCCTGGCCCGGTTCAAGGACCTCGACGAGCGGGGCTTCGCCGAGTACTACCTGATCGGCACCCTGACCAGCCTGCTGGTGGCCATCACCGCGGGGATGGCGGCGGGCTGGGCGATGGATCTCTGCAGATTGGTGTTTTGATCTTTGAGCCATAGGGCGATGACCCAGACCTGTCCCCAATAGGTTTTCAGATTCAGGTGTCCCAAGTCAAAATCCCATCTGCGCCGAAAAGGGCGTTATCTTGGCTCGGTCGCCCTCCTGTTTTTTGATAATGGTATCCAAAAGCGCCCCCCGGGGGGCCTACATCCCCGAAAACAGCCTTCAATCCCGGTTTTCAGTGCTGTTTTGGTGTTCCTGGGTAGACCGGCCCTCCTTCCCGGGTGTTGGCAGCAGGGGGGTTCTCCGTCAGGCTGCGGCGCAGGTGATCCTGGTTGAAGACCATCACATTTCGAGGCACTCCGTTTCAGGGTTCCAACCACACGTTCCCCACCAGAATGTTCCGAGGTTGAACAGCCGGCTTGAAGAAAGTCCTAAATTGGGATAAATTAGTAATTCAGGGAGAGGGGAGAATCTGTGCCTTAACTACTAATTTAAGTTAAATTAGTAAAAATGAGGTTGGTATGCGATTACCCGTTGCTGCCCCATCACTTGCTAATATGATCCTCAAGTATTTTGAGGAATCCGCGGGCGCTCCGGACCGATTCCTGACAATCCAGGACTCCGCGGGCGGAGCCGCGCCTGACGGCCGCTACCGGCACTGGGACAAGCTCAGGTATCTTCCGCCTCCCGGAGACCTCACCCATGAGGAATGGTGGCTGGGGATCAAGCTGGCAAGGCAACCCCTGTGGAGGCCGTTCCCGTTACGGGACGGGAGCGGCAGGACGTTCAAGTTCGCCATGCCTGATATTGCCGCAGAGATGGTCCACCACATCGACAAGGAGGCATCGGGAACCATCCAAGCTCTGGAGCCCCTGGCAAACGAGGGAACGCGGGACCGCTACCTGATCTCCTCGCTCATGGAGGAAGCCATCACCTCCAGCCAGCTCGAAGGGGCCGCAACCACCCGCAAGGTCGCCAAGGAAATGCTCCGGTCCGGACGAAAACCCCGGAACAAGAGCGAACAGATGATCCTGAACAACTTCAGGGCCATGCTGAAGATCGCTGAGCTTGGAGGCGCGCCTCTGACCCCTGACCACGTTTTCGAGTTGCACGGCATCCTGACCGAAGGGACGCTCGATGACCCCGGGGCTGTCGGTCGGTTTCGCCGTCCCGAAGAGCCCATCAGGGTCGAGGACGAAACGGGCCAGGTACTTCACCTCCCGCCGCAGGCCGAGGAACTCAGGGAACGCATGAACACCATGTGCCGGTTCGCCAACGAGGGCCTGGGCGGCGCATTCATCCACCCGGTGGCCAAGGCGGTGCTCCTGCATTTCTGGCTGGCGTACGATCATCCGTTCGTAGACGGCAACGGAAGGACGGCGCGGTCCCTGTTCTACTGGTCGATGGCTCGCGACGGTTACTGGCTGATCGCCTTCACTTCCATCTCCCGGCTCTTGAAGGCTGAACGGGTGGGCTATGCCCGGTCCTTCCTCTATTCGGAAACCGACGAAAATGATGCGACCTATTTTCTGCTCCATCAGTGCGGGATCATCCGCAGGGCCATCTCTGAGCTTCATTCTTATCTGGCAAGGAAAACCCGTGAAGTTCACCGAGGCAGGGAATTGCTGCGACAAAGCGGCGCGGCCCGGCTGGACCTGAACTTCCGCCAGGTGGCCGTATTGCGCTACGCCCTGGACCACCCAGGTACCCAGTTCTCCATCAAGGTCCACCAGGACTATCACCGCACGAGCTATCAGACCGCCCGCACCGACCTCTTGGGATTGGCGAAGCAAGATCTTCTGATCAAGGGCAGGGTGGGTCGGGAGTTCGTGTTCTTCGCGCCGCCGAACCTGGCCGAACGACTGGAGAACCCGGAATGACCCGGCTTCCATTATTTGATCTTTGAGCTCAAAACCCCCACATGTGAGGGGATTGGTAGACCATTCATCAACACAATCCCCCGGTTCCGAGGCCCTCACCCGTCAGAACTCCCGCACCTTCCGCGGCCCCCCGGGGGGCGTCCCCAGCTTCACGATCCGGACCTCGCCGGTGGGTTCGTTCTCGGGCAGCATGCCGCCGCTTCCGGTGGCCGCCTTCTCCTTGTCCAGTTCGGCCACGGACTTCACCCTGTCGAGGATCCCACTGCCCTCGACGGCGGGGGCCTCGGAGTAATAATCGAACCAGGGCAGTCCGGCCGCGGTGTACTGCGCCGCCGTCGGCGGCAAGGTGGGCGGCGCCTCGCCGGTGATGGCGCGCCATGCTACCGAGTTCGTGATATGCACGAAGCACCGCGAGCTGTGGCGCAGATCCCAGACCGAGAAATCGTAGGGATCCGCCTCGATGGTCTGCTTCATTCGGCCGCCCTCGGCCAGGCCCATGTCCGGGGCGGCAAGGCATTCCATCATCGGCATCAGGCTCTTGGCCTTGCGGTACCGGATCCCGATCCGCTCCCGCTCGCGCCGCCGCTCCTCGAGGATCTTCTCCCACTCCTCGGCCTTCATGGGATACGCGATGATCTGCAGCCCGCCGTGCTCGGCCTCGCCGGTGACCTGTTCCTCCACCGAGTAGCCGGACCCCAGGGGGGCGGCGACGAACTGGCGGATCTCGCCCTTCTTGACGCAGAACCCGTCCAGCCAGGGCTGCCTCGGCAACACCACGTAATCCTGGGGATCGCGGTTGGGGGAGTCGCGCCAGGCCTCGCCGGTCACGGCGTTGATCTTGCCGGCGGCGATCTTGACCAGGAAGGGATATTCGGATCGGCTCGTGAAGTCGATCCACATGGCTTCGGCCTGGTACATGGGCATCATCACCCCGCCGTGTTCGCGCCAGCGGGCGGGCAGCCGCTCGGCGAAATCGTCGACGTGGCGCAGGGGAAAGTTCCCCAGTCCGGGCGGCAAGTAGTGGATGCTGTCGTCGTCGGGGATGCGCAGGGTCCGCTGGAACCCGAGCTCGAAGCGGGCGTCGGGGTGGACATCGGGGAAGGAGAACCGGAGGCTGTCGAAATGAAGGCTGGCGGGTTCATCTGCGACCCGCCCGGTGTTGTATACAGTATTCAACTCGATCATCTTCTTGTCCTCCAAATTGTTACGAAACTCCGGTTCTCCCCCTGGCGGGGCTGCGGTTCCAGCCCCGGGTTCGACATGATCCGGCCTTTCCGGTCACCAGTCGCCGTCGCGGACCTCCCGGACCAGGCGCAGGACGGCCTGCTCGGGGGCGTCCTTGAGCTGACGGATGAGCTCGGCGAACAGGGCCGGACGCTTGCGGATCACCTCCTGCAGATCGCTCGAGACTTTGCCGGCCATGGCCAGCAGGACGTCCGGGTCCTCTCCCAGCTCGGCGGCCAGCAACGCGATCTTGGCCTCCGAGGGGGGCGGCGTCTCGCCCCGCTCGACCTTGCTCAGGTAGCTGGGCTCGACCTCGATCAGTCCCGCCAGCTTGCGGACCGAAAGGGGCCGGCCGTCGCGCCGGAGCGACTCCCGTTTCTGACGAATGTGCTTGCCGAATGCGTTCATGGTGTGTATAATGTAGTACACAGTACCCGAAATGTCAATCCCATTTTTCGCGAGGTATCCCGATGAGGCCCAGCACCGTTTCCCGCAAGGTCCCCGGCGAACCCATCGGCCCGGTCTTCACCCAGCTCGCCGGCGCACAGTTCTACCATGCAGCCCTCGCACGCGGCGAACGCATCCACCTGGAGCGGGAGCCCGACAATCCTCACGACCGCAACGCCATCCGGGTGGACGATCACGCCTTCCGTCCCGCCGGCCACCTGCCTAGACGGGTCGCGGACTGGCTGGCCCCCCTGATCGATGCCGGCAAGGTGCAGGCCGAGGGCGTGGTGAACGGGGTGGACCGGACCAGGCAGCCGCCCCGCACCTATCTGAAGGTGGACCTGTACCTGCATCCGAAGGGCGAGGGCATCATGAAGATGCAGGCCGACCCGGTCGGGTCGGCCGAAGCCATGCACCAGGCCGTCCTTCAGGTCTGGAACCTGATGAAGGACTGGACCGATCCCGACGCGGCCCGGGGCGTCGGCAGGCCGCTGATGACCCTCGATCCAGCGCAGTCGGCGCCGGAGACGCGATTGCTGCTGGCGCTGATCCGCAGCCGGGGGCGGGCGCTGGAGGCGGCTGCAGCAGAGCGGGCGGCGGATGAGGTGCGCGGCTGGATGGACCAGTTCGGGCTCGGCGAGGCCATCCACCACGAGGGGGTGACCCTGTGGCCGCTGCATGGGGCCGCGGTGGTCGATGAACCGTCCTACCTCCTGCTCCAGGAGGCTCTTGCGAAGAACCTGGCCGAGGTCCGTGAGGTCTCGGATCAGGGTCACGTGCCCGAGCTGATGGTGGAGAACCGGTCGGACCGGCCGGTGCTGATCCCCGCGGGCGAGATCCTCGTGGGCGCCAAGCAGGACCGCACGGTCAACGCGACGGTCATCATCGAGGCGCGCAGCGAACACACCATCGCCGTCAGCTGCGTGGAGCAGGGCCGCTGGGCGTTCTCGTCGCGGAGCTTCGCGGCGGGCCGGTATTCCACGCCGAGCGTGCGGTCGAAGATCGCCGCTTCGATGTCCGCCTCGCGGATGCACGGCGGACGGGGGCACAGCGACCAGGGCGCCGTCTGGTCGGAGGTGGCGTCATTCGTCCGGGAGACCGGGGCGCAATCCCGCACCGGGTCGCTCAGCCACGCCTTCGAGGCGGCGGACGAGAAGATCAAGGAATACCGCGGGGCCATGCCGTTGCCCGACGATGCCGCAGGGGTCATGGTGGCGGCAGGCGGGAAGATCCTGGGCGCCGACCTGTTCGACCATCCCGCAACGTTGAAGGCGCTGTGGCCGCGGCTGTCGGAGGGCTACTTCCTCGAAGCGGTCACGGGGCGAGGGCGGCGGGTCCGGGAACCGGATGACCCCCCGCGGGGCAAGGAAACAGCCGGGACGGAGGCGGAGCTTTTCCTGCGCGACCTGGCCGCAGGAGTCAAGGTGGTGGAGGGCGCCGAGGGCCCGGGCCTGCAGCTGGAGATCGACGGCGACCGCTGCAGCGGAGCCGGACTGTGGTTCGCCGGGCGGGCCTGCCATGTGGCGGGGTTCGGGAAGTAGGAGCCCCTCGGCAATTCCGGCAATAATCCGGAATGAAAGAGGTTGTGGTAGATACCCCCGGGACTGTTGATGAACCAAAGGAGTGGCAGCTCGGGGCCCGTGGCGACCGAAGTCGCCGTCCTCAGCGGCGTCCTGGCCGACGGTGAGACCATTCCCCTGCCGTTCTACTCCGACGGAACCCTTGAGACAGGCGAAGAATGCCACTGGTTGGTCAGCGTCAACATCCTCGAATCGGAACCCGAATCGATCGCCAACTTCTCCTGTGGTGCGGATCAGGGCAGGGTCGTGACCTGTACGGGAATCGACCGTGACGGGAACAGCCTTGTTGGTCGGGCGAACTACCTGATCATCGCCCGGAGGAGTGCGCCGAGCGTTCCGGCGCAGGGAGAGAACCGGGGGTCGCTCAAGGCCCAGTTTTCGCGCTGAACTTGTCGGCCCGGAACCGGCGGGACATCGAGTCGCCTGCGGAGGTGGAAGATGGTATGGCCTCCAACTCGGCCCCTCCGGGCTTTCGCGCTGAATCCAGCTTCGTTCGCGATTGAAGCGCGGCCCTCGGGTGCAGGCGATCCCTACGGCCTTGCCTCGGGCCCCGGCAACCCCTGCGCCCCCTGCGCCTTCTCGTGGACGTGCCGGTGGCAGGCGCTGCAGAGGGTGATCAGGTTGTCTGGCCTGTTCGTGCCGCCCCGGGCCCGCGGCAGGACGTGATGCACCTCCAGGAACCGCGTGTTCATACAGGCGGACCCCTGGCAGCGGTGGCCGTCCCGGGCCAGGACCCGCCGCCGCACCCGGGGCGGGATGGTCGCGGTGTTGCGCCCGGTCCGGGGATCGTCCCTGCGGGAATCGCAGGTCACGCGTCCGGCGTCCCCCGGACCGAGGATCACATCCCCCCGGCTGGTCGAAGTCGAAAAACGGCCGCAATCGGGGCATTGGCGCACGTGAACCTGGAAAGAGGTCCCCCGGGGGACCCGCTCGGGGAGGGCAGCGGAGGGGCCGGCGGAGGTGCAGGACGAAGCATCGGCGGAGACCCCGGCCTCGGTGTCGATCTGACCCCCGCCCAGGGCGTCCTCCAGCAAGGAATCCAGCCCCGCGAGGATTCGCTCGACCCGGTCCCCGCCGACCCCCGACTTGGTCAGGCGCTCCTGAAGTGCTTCGAACCGGCCGAACTGCTCGGGGGTCATCTCCAGGGACACCTTGACCGGGACGGCCGCGGCCAGCCGCCGCTCACGGGGGGCCGCCGGGATCAATTCCGCCTGACCGGGCGAGGTCCTCATGACCGTGGCCCGGGCCCGGACCCTGGCGACGTTCTCAGCCAGCCTGCCCCTCGGGGTCGTACAGGCCACCTCCACCCACGCCTTCTCGGTGGCGGGGGTGGCGACCTTGATGATCTCCCGGGCCTTGGTGTAGCCGATCTTCCCGGTCTCCAGGGATTTCCTGATCTGCGGCAGGTCGTCCAGCTTGCGGGCCATGCGGACGAAATCCCCGGTCCTGGTCCGGGAGAAGCCGAGTTCCTGCTGGGCGTAGATCTGGATGGAAGCGAATCCGAGATCCCGGTAGAGGCCGCGGGCCAGGACGTCGGCGAACCAGAGGACGGCGCAGTGGCGCGCCTGGTCCATGACCCGGACGGCCTGCTGGAGGGCGGCGTGGGCGGCGGCGGCCGGCTGGCCGGGCTGGAAGACGGGAAGGGCGGAGTTGGCAGGCATGGTTCTCCTCCTGGGAATCCGGGAGGAGTGGATCACGGAAATGATAGCGAAAAAAAAGCGAAAACGCAAGGAGGAAATGGGAAATTTTCCGAGGAAAATCCGCAGAAGATCCGCGGTCGATGGCGGGAGACAATCCTTCCTGTATTGAAACTTTTCGAATGACGCGCACCCAAAAATAGGATATAACCCATCCGATTTTTGGACCTTATCCACCCTGATCACCCTGAGGCTTCCTGCACCGAAGGATATCGATGCTCTTCAACTCCCTGACCTTCGTGGTCTACTTCGCGGTCCTGCTCGCGGCGTACTACGCGTTGCGCGGCTGGACCGCCCGCAAGGCCCTGCTGCTGGTTGGCAGCTACGCGTTCTACGCCGCCTGGAATCCGCCCTTCGTGATCCTGCTGTGGATCTCGACCGCGATCGATTGGTTCGCGGCCGGACGCATGCACAACGAACACCGCCCCGGCCGGCGCCTCGCCCTGCTCTGGGTGAGCCTCGCGGCCAACCTGGGCCTGCTGGCCTTCTTCAAGTATGGCGGGTTCCTGCTGGAGAACTTCCAGAACGTGGTCGGCTTCTACGGGATGACCTTCGAGGCGGCCAAGCCCGACATCATCCTGCCCGTCGGCATCTCGTTCTACACCTTCCAGACCATGTCTTACACGCTGGACGTGTACCTGAAGCGGTCGGCGCCGTCGCGGTCGTTCCTGGACTTCGCCCTGTACGTGACGTTCTTCCCGCAGCTGGTGGCCGGACCCATCGTCCGCGCCACCGATTTTCTGCCCCAGTGCGAGAAGCCGCAGAACGCCACCCGCGAGATGTTCAGCTGGGGCCTGTTCCTGATGACGCTGGGACTGTTCCAGAAGGTCGTCCTGGCCGACGCCATGCTCTCGGGCGCGGCCGAGACGGTGTTCGGCTGGGATCGAGGACCGCTCGCCACCCTCGACGCCTGGCTGGGGGTGCTCGCGTTCTCGGGGCAGATCTTCTTCGACTTCGCCGGCTACTCCACCTGCGCCATCGGCGCGGCGATGTGCTTCGGATTCTCGCTGCCGGACAACTTCCGCTGCCCCTATGCCGCCGTCGGGTTCTCGGACTTCTGGCGCCGCTGGCACATCTCGCTGTCGACGTGGCTGCGGGACTACCTGTACATCCCCCTCGGCGGCAACCGCAGGGGCAAGGTGCGCACCGACGTGAACCTGATGATCACCATGCTGCTGGGCGGATTGTGGCACGGGGCGAGCTGGACGTTCGTCGTCTGGGGCGGTCTCCACGGCGCGTACCTGGGGATCGAGCGGGCGCTGAGCCGGACGTTCGGCGGAGCGGCCTGGATCCGCACGTTCGGCGGCCGGCTTTTCCTGGGCCTGGTGACCTACCTGCTGGTGAACGTCACCTGGGTGTTCTTCCGGGCCGACAGCTTCAGTTCGGCCAAGCTGCTGCTGCTGTCGATGTTCGGAGTCATCAGGGACGGCGCCCAGGTCCTGCCCACGCTGGACGTCGTCAAGGTCGTCATCGTGATCACCGGGCTGGTGGTCACGCACTGGATCCATCGTTCCATCGAAGTCGAGCGCGCCGCCGAGCGCCTGCCCGCCTGGGCGCACGGACTGGTCTGGGGCGCCATGCTGGTACTTCTCACACTCACGCAGGGGTCGGACAATGCCTTCATCTACTTCCAGTTCTAGCGTCATGGTCGGCCGCGAGTTCCGGCGCTCGACGCCCCGGGGGGCATGGACGCGTTCGGCGATCGTGGCGCTGGTCATCCTGCTGGCGGTCGTCGCCGTGTGGGAGGGCAAAGTGCGCTCGTGGGGCTATGCGCCCTGCCTGAACGACTCGTCCGACCTTTGGGCCCGCTCGCGGTCGCAGGTCACCGACGATCCCCTTCAGATGGTGGTGATCGGATCGTCGCGCATCCTGTTCGACCTCGACCTCGCGACGTGCGTCGATTCGCTGGGCGTCACGGCGCCGGTGCAGCTGGCGATGCCGGGCACCAATCCGCTGCCCATCCTCGAGGACCTGGCCGAGAACACCGAGTTCCGCGGGATCCTGCTGGTGGGCGCCGTCCCCGGACTGTGGATGGCTCCGCAGGGCATGCCGGTCGACCGGGCCAACGCGGCCCTGGGCCGCTACCGCAACTGGTCGCCGTCGCAGAAGGCGGGGCTCGCCATCGGTTCGGTGCTGCAGAAGCGGTTGGCGTTCATCAATGCCGAGGACCTGACGCTGCCCATCCTGCTGGACAAGCACCTGGTCATGACAAACCGCCCGGGCACGGCCGGCAATGTGCCGCCCGTGTTGCCCCCCTACTTCGCCTGGCCCGACGACCGCCGCCAGAACCGCATGTGGGAGATGTGCGACTTCGGCACGCCGCTGGCCGCGCGCATCCAGCAGATCTGGCTGCCGCTGTTCACGCCCCCGCCCCCGCCGCCGCACATCCCCCCCGAGGAGTTCGGCCGGATGGTACAGGAGGGATTCGAGGCGCACTTCCAGCGGATCGCCGCGGCGTGCGAGAAGCTGCGGGCGCGCGGGGTGCGGATGGTGTGGGTCAGGCCGCCCTCGAGCGGCGGCTTGCGCGAGATCGAGCAGAAAACCACGCCGCGCGAGGCCATCTACGCCCGGATGGTGGGCTCCAGCGGGGCTCCGGGGATCCACTTCGAGGACCATCCGGAACTGGCGGGCTTCGACTGCCCCGAATGGTCGCATCTGACGGCGCGCGATGCGGTGGCGTTCACGCGGGCGCTGATGCCGCATGTGAAGGAGGCGCTGGAGGGGTCGTAAGTGAACGATGGTCTTGGATCCGCCCATGCCGGCCTGCTCCAGGATGCCGGGCCGGCCTTGCGATGTTTTGAGCTTTGATAGCAAAACCCCCGTCCGGACGGGGGGTTCATGACTTTTTCAATAAACCAATCCCGAAAACCTCAAGGCGGCCATCCCAGCAGCAGCCGGTTCTTGGGCGTGATGTCGCCGGGGATCGTGGCCGTCTGGACCCGATAGCCGGCCTGCCGCAGCCGGGCGGCGCGAGTGGCGTCGACGGCGAGGGGGCCGTCCATCCAGGCCTCGAGGGATCCGGTGTCGCACTTCTGAAGATCGTGGCAGCAGGGAAGCACGGCGACCCGGTGACCGCCGGCCAGGGCCAGGTCGAGCACCCGGTCGGTCAGCGCGCCGCAGGCGTGGACGGAGGCGAGGATGGCGCCGGGTGGAATGACGGCATCCTCCACGCGGGCTTCATGGTACTCGATGCGCCCCTGAAGGCGCGGCCAGTGCCGCTCCATGACGGCCAGAAGCGTTGCGTGGCTGGGTGGCCGCTGGACGTCGATGCACAGGGCGGTCTCGGTCGTATCATCGAGGATGATGAGGATCATCGCCAGCAGCCCATGGCCGGCGGCCAGTTCGACCACCGGTCCGCCCCGCATCTGCCGCCGGATGCGTCGGGCGGTTTCCCAGGCCTCGTACAGTTCCTTGCGCGGCAGACACTCGGCCTCGCAGACTGCGCGGGCGATGCGCGCGAACAGCGTATCGCCGGGAAAGTGGCCCAGGTTGCCGCGGAAGAGGATGCTGCGGGATGAGCGGGAGAGGGGGGGCATGGGTGGCTCCTGGGTTGGGGGAAGAGTGGCAGGTGGGGAGGGGGAAGTCCAGGGATGTTGACGGCGGTAGCCTACCCTGATATGCTGATGCCGTATTAGTTCCTTGCTATACAATGCATTAATCCAATGACCAACGGTGGCGGCATCCCCATGAAGGGCTTCATCGCGACCACGGATTACGACTGGTTCCAGTATCTCTCAGGGCAATCCGACCTGGACGAGGTCAACTTCTGGGCGCCTTCGGGCAAGGCGTCCCTCAACACCGTGTCCCGCTACTCCCCCTTCTTCTTCAAGCTCAAGTCGCCCTACAACGCCATCGGCGGTTTCGGTTTCCTGGGCCCGGTCACGACCGTGCCCATGACCATGGCGTGGGAAATCTTCGGACGAAAGAACGGGGCTCCGGATCTGCAGACCATGGCCAGGCGGATCAGGAAGTACAGGACCCGGTTTGAGGGGACCAAGACGGTCGTCCGGGGGCCGTACGATCCTCCCGTGGGCTGCCGGTTGATTCTCCAGCCGGTGTTCTTCCCTCCGGAGGAATGGATCCACGTGCCGAGGGACTGGTCGGGGAACATCGTCCAGGGGAAGACCTACGATCTGACCATGGGCGAAGGCAAGCGGGTCTGGCAGGAGTGCAGGGACCGGGCGGCCAATCGCAACAAGATCCTCGGTTCTGAAAAGACCACGATGGTGGACGGTCCACAGCCACGCTATGGAGCGGAAACTCTCTATCGGCCTCGCCTCGGCCAGGGCGCATTCCGGCTTGCAGTGACGGACGCCTATGGCCGCAAGTGCGCGGTGACCGGAGAGCACAGCCTGCCGGTCCTGGATTCGGCCCACATCAAGCCGTTCGCCGAGGGCGGTCCCCATGACATCTCCAACGGGATCCTCCTGCGGGCGGACATCCACCGGCTCTACGACAGGGGATACGTGACGGTGACGCCGGATTACCGGTTCAAGGTCAGTGCAGCGCTTCAGGACGAGTACGAAAACGGCCGCATCTACTACGAGCTGGAACGAGGCCAGATGGGCGGCGGCCTGGCGATCGGATTGCCAGTGGACGCGAGGGATTATCCAGACAGGGACCTGCTGGCGTGGCATGGGGAGACGGTGTTTCGAGGGTAAGGGTAAGTCGGGTGAGGATACTAAGGAAGGAACCACGCTGGATCCTTCATTCATGACAGAGCATTATGGAGGGAATCATGGCACAGTACAAATTCGACGGCACCAACCTGAAGAGGGGCGGCTCCACCGTAGCCAACGTCCGGGGCGACAAGATCTGTTCGGGATCCGGCTCCTCGGCCACTTGCAACATCAGGGGCGACAAGATCTGCAGCGGAAGCGGGTCATCGGTGGCATTCAACGTGAGCGGAAACGACATCCGCAAGGGCAGCGGTAGCAGCAAGATCGCATCCATGAAGGATGTGGACGGGGCGATCGACGGCCCGGGCCACGTGGTCAAGGCCGCCCTCTGGCTCTTTTTCGTAAGATAGAACCATTTCAATGGAAGCTTGCATCCACCGCGGAGCGAACCAGATCGGGGGAAGTTGCGTCGAGTTGCGGTCCGGTTCGTCCCGGATCGTGATCGATCTCGGCCTTCCTCTCGATGCGGAAGACGCCGATGTTTCGCCCCTGCCGCCCATCGATCCGGATTCGCTCGATGGGGTCGTGATTTCCCATCCGCACCTCGATCATTTCGGGTTGCTGCATCACATCCCCGGCCACGTGCCGGTGGCCATGGGCGCGGCGGCGCGACGGATCATTCAGGCGGCAGGTGACTTCATGTACGGTCCGCGGCCGACGCTCGCCGGCCCGGATCTTTCACACAAGAAAACCATGGAGATCGGACCCTTCAGAATCACTTCCTTCCTTGTCGATCACTCGGCCTACGATGCCTATGCCCTCCTGGTGGAGGCTGACGGTCGATGCGTCTTCTACAGCGGTGATTTGCGTGACCATGGACGGAAGGCTCCCCTGACCGGACAATTGATCGCCAATCCTCCCGGGGGCGTGGACACATTGCTTCTCGAGGGGTCTTCCCTTGGCCGCCTGGGTGAAGACGACAGGTTCCCCACGGAGGAGAAGATCAGTGAGCAAGCCGCGCAACTGATCAGCGAAACCGCGGGCCTTGTCATGGTCCACATGTCAGCCCAGAACATCGACCGCCTGGTCTCGGTGTTCAAGGCAGCCCGCCGATGCGGCAGGAACCTCGTCATCGACCTCTACGCCGCCGCGATCCTGGAAGCGACTGGGAATCCCAACATCCCCCAGTCTTTCTGGGACGGGGTCAATCTGTGCATTCCTCAGAAGCAGCGGGTCCAGATCAAGCTGGGCGAACGGTTCGCTCTCCTGGGCCGCCACAGCCGTCACCGGATCTACCCGGAAGATCTGAGGGACAATCCCGGCAATTATGTTCTTCTCTTCCGGCCCCTGTGGATGGGGGACCTGGGCCGGGCTGGCGCACTCGACGGGGCACGTTTCATCTACTCCCAGTGGCGGGGCTACTGGGACCGGGGCGACTTCGCAAAAACGGCGAACTGGCTTGCCGAGAAGGGGATAGAGGTCGATTTCCTCCACACTTCGGGCCACGGCACTCCAGGCATGCTACGGGAGCTGGCAGCTGCTCTTGACCCGCGGCAACTGGTTCCCATCCACACCTTTGAAAGAGACAAGTATCCGGATCTATTCGACAACGTGGTCATTCATGACGATGGAACATGGTGGGAGGTTTAGCCCAATGAGTTATCCGATTCAAATTCCTTTCAGGGTTCCTGGGCACCTGCATTTTTCCTGGCAGGACAAGGCCCGATCCATCCTGGTCCTCGACACCGATGTGAAGAAGGGGGACACCGGGCTGCGCTAGATCGATTCGTGGCTACTGGCGGTCGTTGCGGCGCAGGAAGAGGGAGGCAAGAAGAGACCGGTCAAGGGCGTCCAGATCAACCTCAAGCGGGATCCCGGGGAAGCTGTCAGGAACAGTTTCGTGCGACGATTCTCCTATCATGCATTGAACCTTGGATGGGATGCCCGGTTGATGATCAAGGGCCAAGCTGTTGACCTGTGTCCCTCGATAGCTGAACTCCTGAAACCAGGGGAAGACGAGGTCATTCACAAGAAATGGAACGCTCGAAACGACAACCCCGATCGGGACGGCTCCATAGAGAAGATGCTCCAGACCTGGTTGGCGGGATCAGCACGGAGTTCGGGACACCGTTTGGCCATATTCGGCGATGATTTCATTTATGGCCCCAAGAAATCACCGGCCAAGGTCCTTCGGGAAATCCCGACAGGGGTTTTTAGCGGAACAATCAAGGAAGATCACCGCATTCTCCCGACGTACTGGGTCGATCTCGTGACCCTCAACCGGTTCGGGCATCTCGCAGTTATCGAGTTGAAGGTCAACGACAACAAGCTCGACATTCTCGCCCAGGCACTGGATTATGCACTTTTTTTCCGTACCTATCGGTCACAACTATTCAGAAGCCCGGAGCTGGAGTTTGCCCAGGAGTCCAAAGGCCCGATCGAGATCTATCTGACCTCCAACGTGTTCCACCCCCGGTTCGATTCGGCGGCCGGCCATTTGTCGCCGAGGGGATCGGGGTGGGGGTTCCGTTTCAAGAAGATCGCGCTGGGGTCGATTTCTGAGCTTTAGTATTCCGCGGAAATTCCGATCAATTGACGACCGGGACGGCGACAGGCCGTCCCGGTGGGTGTCAAATTTCGATTTTGACAGGGGGATGACCATGAGGCTCCAGTGGGCGACCATCAATCTCTACCTGCAGTACCAGCTGGAAAAACGGGGACTGAAATCCGTCCGGGCGGTCGAGGCGGCCCGCTGGCTCGACCGGGCGCAAATCCTGAAGGATTCAAAGTCGCGCCCAGGCAAACCCCTGAGGGATTTGCTGCGTCAGGGTGAGATCCTGGGTCAGCGGCAGGAACCAAATAACTGGTGGTACATCGACAGGGTTCATGTGCCGGGGTCGGCGATGCTGACGTTGGTTTGAGTCATTCCAGTATTCCCGGACCATTGCAGGCCCTTGGACCGGGGGTTCTAATAGCCCCCGCCCGGGCCGTCCCGCGGGCCGCAGAGCTGGCCGCAAGTAAAACATTGTCCAAAAACAACTTGAACACACAACTCTATTCAGGCCCTTTCCGGGAGGGTTACACATGGGCGGGAGGCCAATATTTCTTTTTGAGTAAAATTTCAAAACCAAAAATATTTTAAGCCAAATAACTTAGCATACAAAGAAACTTTAAATAAATAACTAGAGGATAAAACGTCTCCGAATTTTGGGAAAAACCTGCGGCTTGTGACGCAAGTAATTTACCAGCAATAGATTGTCGACTAGGCCTGAATCCCCATTTCATCTGTAATTCCATTTCCACATCCATTTCTTAATCTATTCCCCTTTCAAAATCCATTTCGAATTCCAAGACGCCTGCATTTCATAATCCATTGTATTTAAACAATTTACAATGTTTTTCCCTTGCGCGAGCTCCCCCCCTGACCCACCATGAACATCGTCCTCACAGGTGGCAATCGGAACCGAAAGGAAAGAGCCATGAACTCCAAACAGTATGACCAGCCGGTAAGCGATCTTCGGGCCTTCCTGTCCCGCAAACTCCCGACCCTGTCCGACCGGTGGTGGCCGGATTTGGTTCTGC
>JBFXKG010000015.1:0-99665 GCA_050174015.1 Candidatus Krumholzibacteriia bacterium | reverse complement strand
CGGGCGTCGCCGGCGAAGTCGATCTGGACGTGAGCGTCCGGACGGAAGCCGAAGCCCTGGATTACATCGGAGCCAGCTGCGACCCGTGGCTGGCGGCCTGCGCCATCGCGGCCGGGGGCGCGCCGGACAATCCGGCGGCCCGCTGTTACCTGATCCCGCTGGGGGGCGAGATGCTGTCGACCGTCGAGAAAGTCCTGCTGCTCCAGAACGTGGAGCTGTTCGCCCGCATTCCCACCGACCAGCTGGCCGCGCTGGGGGCCATCGCCCGCGAGGTGTCGGTGATGGCCGGGGACACGATCTACCGGGAGCACGACCATCCGGACGCGCTGTACCTGGTGCTGCAGGGGGCTGTCCAGCTCCACCAGGGACCCCGGACCATCTCGGTGGCCGGGCCCCGGGAGACCTTCGGCATCTGGGCCCTTTTCGATCCGGAGCCCCGCGTGATGACCGCCACGGCGATGGAGGACAGCCGCCTGCTGCGGATCGAACGCAACGAGTTCAACGACCTGCTCGCCGACGACGTCCGCATCGCCCAGGGAATCATCCGGACGGTGGCCGGACGGTTGCGCAGTCTGGCCGAAAGGGTTTCTTGACGCCCGACCGGCTGGTGGACAGTATCGGAACGGGGACCCGGTCCATTCCTGAGTTCGAGCCGGCGGAAGAGGAAAGAGGAGTCGAGCCTTGATTGACGGAACGTTGTCATTCGATCCCGCCGGGGCGACCGTCGTCATCGTCGATGACGAGGAGATGGTGCTGGGCAGCCTGGCGGCGTTCCTGGAACTGGAGACGCCCTACTCCATCCGGACCTTCACCTCCCCGGCCGAGGCCGTGCAGTACGCCGGATCGGGGCGGGTCGACGTCGTGGTGTCGGACTACCTGATGCCCGGGATGAACGGCATCGAGCTCTTGGCCGAGTTCGGCCGTCTGGTTCCCCATGCGCCCCGCATCCTGCTGACCGGATACGCCGACAAGGAAGGGGCCATCAAGGCCATCAACGAGGTCGGCCTGTTCCAGTTCATCGAGAAGCCCTGGGACAACGACCACCTTCTCATGGTCCTGCGGAACGCCCTCGAGAAGCGTTTCCTCTTCCAGGCCCTGCAGGAGAAGATCGCGGAGATCGACCGGGCCCAGGGACGCCTGACCGGGCTGCAGGAGGATATCCTGCGGACGTTCATCTGAGCGGGAGGTGTTCCGCATTCCGGAACGGAATCTGGAAGGAGATCCTTCATGTCGGCGGTCAGGAGAATGGCGGGGCGAAGGGCCCGCGCCCGCAGGGCGGCGGCGTTCGCCTGCCTGCTGGCGGCGGTTCCGGCAGGGGCCCAGATCCTCGCCGAGCAGGAGGTCCTGGTGCGTGGATTCGTCAGCCAGGGCTACCTGAACACCGCGAACAACAACTACCTGGTTCCCCGCAGCGTCAACGGGACGGCGGAATTCCACGAGACCGGCCTGATCATCACCGCCGTGCCCCGCGACCGCCTGAGGGTGGGCATCCAGCTCATGGGCCGCAACTTCGGCGACACCGGGAACGACCAGGTGGTCTTGGACTGGGCCTTCGGGGATTACCGCTGGAAGGACGAGCTGGGCCTGCGGGCCGGCAAGATCAAGATGCCCTACGGGCTCTACAACGAGGGCCGGGACGTGGACCTGTTGCGTACCACGGTCTTCCTGCCCCAGAGCGTCTACGACGAGCGGATGCGGGATTTCATGCTCGCCTACGAGGGGGCGGCCGCCTACGGCAGCGCGACCCTGGGCGGGGCGGGTGACCTCGACTACCACCTCTTCGGGGGCACCTTGAACGTCGCCGATCCGTCCCATGGCTTCTGGGGCGAAAGCTACGCCGAAGCTGCGCGGGAGATCGAGCCGGAGATCGCCCGCCTGGCCGAACAGGACCTGGGGCTGGAGCCGGGTTCGGCCGAGGCCACGTTCGCCTTCATCCGGGATCCCGAGGTCACCTTCCCCTGGATCTACGGCGGATCGGTGACCTGGAACCCCCCGGTGCCGGGCCTGAGGCTGGGCGCCTCGGCCATGCAGGGCCGGTTCAACTACCGGGGCGAGGTCATCTACGACATCGCCCTCGTCGACCCCGTTGCCCACAAGGCCCATCTCTCGTCCTTTTCCCTGGACATCGACCAGACCCTGAGGGTCGACCGCATCTACAGCCTGTCGGCGGAATACCTGGCCGGTTCCTGGCAGTTCGTCGCCGAGCTGGGCGGCACGAAGATCGAAGGCCGGAAGGACGCCGGCTACTACGTCCAGACCGGTTACCGCTTCGGGAAGGTCGTCTCCGCGGCGGCGACCTGGTCCCAGTACTGGGCCGACACCGAGGACCGGGAAGGGAAGATCTACGAGGCGCGCGGCCTGCCGGCCTACTACGCCTGGCAGCACGACGGGACCCTGAGCCTGCGCCTCGATTTGACCTCGCACTGGCTGCTGAAGATCGAACACCATTTCCTGAACGGGACGGCGATGGCGGAATATCTGGGGGTGGCCCGCGAACTGGAAGCTCCCTCGTCCCGCAGGTGGGGGATGCTGGCGGCGAAGACCACGTTCCATTTCTGAGGGGATGGCCGACGGCGATGACCGGAAGGATCAGGACCAGCACGGGGGCGATCGGCCTGGCGGTGGCGCTCTGGGCGGCGCTGGCCGTCGGGGTCCCCCGTGGGGCCGCCCAGCCTGACCCCGGCCTGCGGATCATCGCTCATCCCGGAGTCGGCGCGGACGCGGTGGACGAGCGTTTCGTCGAAAGGGTCTACCTGGGCAAGCGGTCCCGCTGGCCCGACGGTGCGACCGTGGTGCCGGCCATGCTCAAGTCCGGTCCGGTCCAGGAACGCTTCGTCGAGTCCTACCTCGACCGTTCGCTGAGCCGGTTCGTCAACTACTGGAGGCAGGCCGTGTTCACCGGCAAGGGGGTGCCTCCGCAGGCCTTCGACCGGGAGGCGGACCTGGCGGCCTTCGTCGCCGCGACCCCCGGCGCGATGGGCTTCTGGTCCGGACGGACCCCGCCTCCCGGCGTCAAGTTCCTGACGATCGAGTGATCCATGAGGTTCAACCACAAGATCATGATGATGCCGGTGCTGGCGGGTCTGACCTTCCTGGTCCTGTTCATCGTCACCGACCGGGTGGTGCGCGAGGGCGGGGAAACCATCGCGCGCATCGAGGGGGAGTTCTTCCACGGCCTGCAGCTGAGCCAGGACCTGGAGAACACCATGCTGCGCATCCGGCACCTTCTGACCGAGGCGGTCATCACCGGCAACGAGGATCCGATCGGGGAAGCCGAGGCCCTTGCGGCGCATTTCAGGGCGGTGGCCCTGGACTGCCGGGACGTTCCCCTGCTCAGATCCAGCCTGCAGGACGTGCTGGCCCGGTTCGACGCCTATTTCGGACTGGCTCACCGGACGACCGCCGCCCTGGTGACCGACGAGCAGGAACTGGCCCTCGATTTCAGCCGCGACCTGCTGGATCAGGTCCAGGCCATGAACACCGAGTATCGCATCCTCGAGGGTGAACTGGACCGCCTGGTGGCCGACACCAACACCGCCCTGGCCGGGATGCTCCGCGACACCGGACGGCGGGTCACGGTCATGCGACGCGCCATGACCCTGGTGAGCGCCCTGCTGGTCGTGGCCCTGGTCGTGATCTCGGCCGCCGTGGTCGCCTCGATCGTCCGCCCCGTCGGCAGGATGAGCCGCGTTGCGCTGGCCATCGCCGGGGGCGATCTGGAGCAGGAACTCAACCACCGCTCGGATGACGCCCTGGGCGAGCTGGCCGACAGCTTCCGGGAGATGCAACGATCGCTGATCGCCGACATCGAACGGCGCGAGAAGGCCGAGGCCGACCTGCTGGCCGCCCAGGGCCGGATCGTCCAGTCCGAGAAGATGGTCCTGATGGGACAGCTGGTGGCGGGTCTGGCCCATGAGCTCAACTCCCCCCTGGGCACCCTGACCTCGGCGGTGGACGTGGTCGTCCGCAGCCGGGGCAAGCTCGTGGACCAGGCCCGGCGCCGGGGCGTGGTCGGCGACCTGGAAGGTGATCCGGACTTCGGCCGGGCGATGCAGGCCATGGACCGGGGGCTCTCCAGCGCCGCCCTGGCCACCCGGAGGATCGACGAGCTCGTCGTCGCCCTGAAATCCTTCGCCCAGCTGGACCGGGCCGAGGTCCAGTCGGTCGATCTGAACGAGGTGCTGCGCAACTGCCTGCGCCTGCTGACCAGGGGTCCGGAGGCGCGGGCGCAGGTGACGGAGGACCTGACCCCGGTGGAGGCGGTCCTGGGGCACCCCGTTCAGCTGAACCAGCTCTTCTTCAGCCTGGTGCGCCGGTCCCTGAGGGATGCGGGCAGGGACGGCCGCTTGTCGCTGGCCACGAGGCAGATGGACGGCGAGGTTCTGGTGGTCGTCGAGGACTCGGGGCGGGGGTACGATGCGGGCGAGCTGCGGCGTCTGTTCGACCCTGGATTCGGCGCGGAATCGGGCCGGATGCAGATGGACTGGACCATGATCGGCAACGCGCGGATCGTCGCCGAACACGGCGGCCGGATCGACGCCCACAGCCGTCCGGGCGAGGGGACGCGGTATGAGATCAGGATCCCCCTGTGGGGGCGGGGAAACATCGCGGACCCGGCGGCTTCCCTTTCCAGCCCTCCCGGAAAGGAGGGGTGACGATCCGGGCGTCAGGGCGGGGGGCTCGAAAACAACGAATTTCATAATCAATATTGATCGGCTGCCCCCGTTGCGAATCACCAACTTTATTCATATTCGATATTTAAAATAAGACCAATAAAGTAATATATACCCGGGTTTTGATGTTCATTGTCGATCCATGCAACTCATACGAATCCATAAAGATAACCTATTTGACCCGTGGGGGAATGGACGTGATTCTTGGGCCATCACGGTTGGCGGTTTTCTACCGGTTCCAGGAGCGCGCGACCATGCTCACCGACGTCTTCAAGAGGATCCTGGTCTTTTTCCTGGCCCTGATCGCCCTGGTGGCGGCCGGGACCCTGGCTGCGGGCACGGCTCGGGCGCAGACGATCCAGGACTGTCTGGACTGCCACGAGGACGAGGAACTGACCAAGAACGAGGCCGGCAAGGTCGTCTCCCTCTACGTGGATCCGGGGAAGTTCAGCGACTCCATCCACGGCCGCGACGGCATGACCTGCATCGACTGCCACATGGATCTCGACGGTTTCGAGGACTTCCCCCACGAGGAGGAACTCGAGGAGGTCGACTGTTCCATGTGCCACGACGACGTCGCCGAGATGTACGCGGGGAGCCTGCACGGCAAGGGCGTGAGCCAGGGCGTGAAGCTCGCCCCCCGTTGCTGGGACTGCCACGGCGCCCACGACATCACGCCGCCCTCGGATCCCGCCTCGCGGGTGAACAAGTTCAACATCCCGCTGATGTGCGGGCGCTGCCACAAGGAGGGTTCGGGGGTCAGCGACATCGTCGAGGTCTCCCAGGACAGCATCCTGACGAACTACTCCCAGAGCATCCACGGCGAGGGCCTCTACGTCCGCGGACTCACCGGGACGGCCGTCTGCTCGGACTGCCACACCGCCCACAACGTGCGGAACCACACCGATCCCCAGAGCACCATCCACCGCAACCAGATCGCGCGGACCTGCCAGAAGTGCCACGGCCTCATCGAGAAGGTGCACCAGAAGGTCATCAACGGCGCCCTCTGGGAGGCGGCTCCCAACGCCGTCCCGGTGTGCATCGAGTGCCACCAGCCCCACAAGCTGCGCCGGGTCTACTACGACGAGGGGATGAGCGACAAGGACTGCCTCGCCTGCCACCAGAAGCACGACCTGACCGGGACCCTGCCCGGCAACGAGGGCGTGAGCATGACCGTGGACTACGAGGAGATCAGGGGCTCGGCGCACCAGTCCGTCCGCTGCATCCAGTGCCACACCGGAGCCACTCCCTCGCACGACCGTCCCTGCGACACGGTTCCCGCCAAGGTCGACTGCTCGATCTGCCACGCGGAGGTGGTGGAGATCTACAAGACCAGCATCCACGGCAAGCTCGACGATCAGGGCGATCCCGACGCCCCGGCCTGCCTGGTCTGCCACGGCACCCACGGGATTCTCAAGCACAGCGATCCGGACTCGCCGACCCACGTCCGGCACATCCCCGACCTCTGCGGGCGTTGCCACGACGAGGGGGGAGTCGCCGACAAGCGCTACCAGGGCGCCGACCACAGCATGGTGGCGAACTACAAGCAGTCGGTCCACGGGCTCGCCCTGAACAGGAGCGGCCTGGTGGTCACCGCCACCTGCGTGGACTGTCACACCACCCACGCCATCCTGCCGCACCAGAACGTCGACAGCTCCATCAACCGCTCGCGGGTGGCCGACACCTGCGGCAAGTGCCACGAGGGCATCGATCAGACCTTCCGGCAGAGCATCCATTTCACCGGGGAGAAGAAACACGGGCACGACCTGCCCATGTGCAACGACTGCCACACGAGCCACGAGATCGCCCGGACGGACGCCTCGGCCTTCAAGCTCAAGATCGTCAAGCAGTGCGGGACCTGTCACGAGGAGGTGACCGAGTCCTACTTCGAGACCTATCACGGCAAGGTGTTCGCCCTCGGCTTCACCGAGACCGCGGCCTGCCACGACTGCCACGGTCAGCACAACGTGCTGCCGCCGAACGATCCCAATTCGACCCTGTCGCGCGACAACATCGTCGGCACCTGCGCCCAGTGCCACGAGGGGGCTCATCGCCAGTTCGCCGGCTACCTGACCCACGCCACGCACCACGACAAGGACAAGTACCCGGTCATCCACTACACCTGGCTGTTCATGACCTCGCTCCTGGTGGGCACCTTCGTGGTCTTCGGGATCCACACCCTGCTGTGGATCCCCCGCAGCGTCCAGGCGCTGCGGCACAGCCGGCAGCTCCGCAAGCAGGCCAGGGGCCAGAAGCAGTTCCGGAGGTTCAACCGGCTCCAGCGGATGCTCCACGGCATGGTGATCGTCTCCTTCCTGACCCTGGCGGTCACGGGCATGACGCTGAAGTTCTCCTACGAGCCGTGGGCGCAGTGGCTGGCCCACGTCCTGGGCGGCTTCCAGTCGGCCGGCACTCTCCACCGCATGGGCGCCATCCTGACCTTCTTCTACTTCGCGCGTCACCTCGTCGACCTGCACTTCCGGCGCGCCGCCTCGGGCAAATCCTGGAAGGACTTCATCTTCGACGACGAGGGGATGATGCTCAACAAGAGGGATCTGCAGGAGGCCGGCGCCACCATCAAGTGGTTCGTCGGCAAGGGCGACCGGCCCCAGTACGGCCGCTGGACCTACTGGGAGAAGTTCGACTACTTCGCGGTGTTCTGGGGCGTGGCCATGATCGGGTTCAGCGGCCTGATCCTGTGGTTCCCCGAGAAGTTCACCTATCTGCTGCCGGGGTGGTTCATCAACGTGGCCGGGATCATCCACTCGGACGAGGCCCTGCTGGCCACCGGGTTCATCTTCACGATCCACTTCTTCAACACGCACTTCCGGCCCGACCGGTTCCCCATGGACCCGGTGATCTTCACCGGCCGGATGACCCTCGAGGAGTTCAAGGAGGACCGGCCGCGGGAATACGAGCAGCTGGTCAGGGAAGGCAAGCTGGAGCAGCACATGGTCGAGCCCCTGGACGAGGGCTTCGTCAAGGTCCTGAAGTTCTTCGGGTTCGCGGCCCTGACGATCGGGATGGGCCTGATCTTCCTGATCATCTACGCGGTGCTGTTCGGCTACCGCTGATCGGGCTTTCGTCGCCGCGGCGGGCGGGGAAGGGTGGCCGGCCATCAAACGGAGGGGGGACCCACGGGGAGTGCGCAGCTCCGACCCGTGGGTCCCCCCTCCGTTTGATGGGTTCTAGCTGTCGGCGAACGCCGCGGCGATCCGCTGCTCGTTGAGACCCACCCAGAAGGCCTCGACCCCCGCGAGCATCTCCCTGCCGCCCTTGATGAACTTCTCCTCGTCGAAGCCGTCGGTGAAGTAGAGCTCCTCGAGCTCGTCCATGACGTGGTCCGCGTGCTGCTCCTCGATGCGGTCGTGCCAGGTGAAGAAGGCCAGGGGCAGGTCGGGCTGTTCCCGCTTCTTGAAGGCGTCGAGCCCGGCGACCAGCTGCTTCCAGAACCCGGCGGCCGCCCAGTTCTCCACCGCGAAGCTGGCCCCTTCGGCGATGTTGGGATCCTCGTTGCCGTAGATGGCGGCCAGCCGATCGCAGAAGAACAGGGTGGACGGGGTGCCGTGACGCCGCTTGCCCATGTCGTTGAATCCGAGGTCCAGCTTCTCGCCCAGCCGCAACAGCCACTCGAAGTGGGCGGCGCGGAAGCGGAAGGTCCCTCCGTCCACCGTGCCCTCGACGGACACCAGATCCGGATCGCCTTCGCGGTCGGTGTCGCCGACCTCGCCGAGGCCGGCTCCGGGTTTGTTGAAGATCACGCCGATCTCGTTGGCCAGGATCTCCTTGGACGCCCGCATGCCCTCCAGCGAACCGGCGTTGATGGTCTTCAGGAGCTGGGCGACGAGGAACAGGTTGGAGAAGACCGAGAACTGGACCACGAAGTGCCGCACGTTGTCGCGGTTCAGGTCGCCCCTGGCGAACCAGGCGCAGTAGCGGTTGTCCGTGATCACCGGATGGGTCATCAGTTCACGGTTGCAACGGTCGACGAACCGGGCGAAGCGTTCGGCGGAGGCGGCGTCGATCTCCCCTCGAGCGGTCTTTTCCTTGATCTGATCGCTGACGGCCAGTTGCATAACGCCCTCCTGTCGTAGGTTGGTCCCATGTGGGCAAGGCCGCGCCTGCGGCTGCAATTGAAACAGGATAACAATAACCCCCTTTGGCCGCACCCTCGGCCGCGGGACCCCTGCAACCTGGCTCTGGTCCTGGCCGTCATCGAGGGTTATCCTGGCGGCGAACCGACCCGGGAAAGGGGTGAACCATGGCGGGCAGGGGCAGGAAGATCATGATCGGCTGCGGCATCGGCTGCGCCGCGGCGCTGGTGCTGACCATCATCGTGACGGTGGGAGGGGGACTGCTGCTGATGCGGCCCTTCAACCGGGCCATCGAGGACCAGGAGGTCCTGGCGGACCGGCACGGCGCCCGGGACGTCTTCGCTCCCGGCCCGCAGACGATGACGCCCGAGCGCCTGGACCGGTTCCTGGCGGTCCGGACGGGACTCCAGGAGCTTTGCCCGGGGTTCGAGGAGATCGCCGAGGCCTTCACCGCCATGGAGGAAATCGACGGGTCCGGCGAGGCCCCGTCGTCGGGGGTGATCCTCAAGGGCGTGGGCGACGTGATGGGCGCCGCCTTCGGCATCGCCGGAAAGCTCGGCGAGTACACCGAGGCCCGCAATGCGGCGCTGGTGGAGCAGGACATGGGCTTGGGGGAATACGTCTGGTTCTACACCCTGGCGTACTACTCCTACCTCGGCCGGGAGCCCGGTACGAGCTTCGACGGGTCCGAGTCCGCGGGGCTGAGTGGGGCGGAGACCGAACTGCTGACGTCCATGGCCCGCCGCTACGGGGAGAACCTCGCTGCGGCGGGGCGGTCCGAGGAGGCGGCCCTGTGGGAGGCCGAATCCCGGCGCATGGCGCGCGCGGAGGAGGGGGTCCCCTTCGCTGGCGGGGATCTGCCGGCGCCGCTGGGGGATCTGTTCTCTCCGCGGCGAGCCGAACTCGAGGCGGCCTTCTGCCCGCACACCGCGGACGTCGAGTTCGGCGAAGTCGAACGCAAGGGCCTGAGCATCCGCAGCCGGTGATCCCCGGAACCCGGGTCAGCCGGCGATCAGGCGGTTGAACTCCTCGATGCGGGGGTCCCAGTGCTCGGCGCTGGCGTAGACCCGGGTCCAGAAGTCGGGATCCCAGAGCTCGCGCAGCTCCTCGACCTTGCGGCCCTGCTGCTCCACCCAGGTGAAGTACTTGAAGTTGTGCAGCTCCTTGCGGTCGCGGTAACCCAGTTCGCGCATGTTGCCGGTGCCGATGCCCTCGATCCAGCGAGCCCGGTCCATCAGGGCCCGGTCGCGGGCGTATGTCCCCTGTTCGGCGGTCAGGTCATCCAGCCGGGAGCGGTACATGTCCGCCGAATCGGTCAGGACGGTCAGGATCACGTCCCGGCCGTCCAGCTCGTAGTACCGGGCCGTCTGGACGGCCGCCACGAGGTTGCAGATGCTGCTGATCCCCAGCAGGGGCAGCCTGGCGGTCAGATCGGGGGAGACGCCGGCTTCCTGCAGGGCGCGGTGGCCGGCCTCCTCGTTGAACAGCCGCAGCAGATCCATGGTCTGCCGGTCGTCGACGGCGATCACCATGTCGGTGTTGCGCACGTTGTGGATCCAGGGCACGTGCTTGTCGCCGATGCCCTCGATGCGGTGCCCCCCGAACCCGAAGGCGAAGAGGGTTGGGCACTGGAGGGCCTCCGTCGCGGCGATGACCATCCCCGGGTGCAGGGACTTGAGAAAATCGCCGGCGGCGATGGTCCCGGCCGAGCCGGTGGCCGAGACGTAGGCGGCCAGGCGCCGGCCGGGCCCTGCGACGGACGCGAAGGCCTCCTGCAGCATGGAGCCGGTGACGTGGTAGTGCCAGAGGGAGTTGCCGAACTCCTCGAACTGGTTGAAGATCACGCACTCCGGCCGCGTCGCCCGCAGCTCCCAGCACTTGTCGTAGATCTCCTTGACGTTCGATTCGCAGCCCGGGGTGGCGATGACCTCGGTGGCCACGTTCTTCAGCCACTCGAAGCGCTCGCGGCTCATCTCCTCGGGAAGGATGGCGACCGAGTGGCAGGCCAGCAGCTTGGAATCGAAGGCTCCGCCCCGGCAGTAGTTGCCGGTGCTGGGCCAGACGGCCATGTGACGGGTGGGGTCGAACTGGCCGGTGACCAGGCGGGGGACCAGGCAGCCGAAGGCCGCCCCGACCTTGTGGGCCCCGGTGGGGAACCACTTGCCGACCAGGCCGATGATCCGGGCGGACACCCCGGTCAGCTCGCTCGGGAATTCCACCCAGTTGCCCTGGTTGAACAGGCCCGTTTCCGGATCGTTCTTCCAGGTGATCCGGTACAGGTTCAGCGGATCGATGTCCCAGAGGCCGACGCCTTGCAGCTTCGCCTTGATGTCGGCGGGCACCAGTCCGGGATCCTTCATCATGGCCAGGGTGGGGATGGTGATCCCGCGCTCGCGGCAGCGTTCGGCCGCCCGGGCCCGCGTCTTCTCGTCGATCCGTGATAGCGTGAGGTCCATGCCAGGCTCCTGTCGGGGGCTGTGAAGGAAGTTCAGCCCTAGTATATGGTCAACCGGACGGCTGCGGTCAACTCCCGCGCCGCCGGCCGGGAACGGATTTCGGCAAGCAAAAAGGAGGAAAAACGGGCGCGGGTCGCCTATATTGGGGGCTGGAAAATCGGCAGCGTTATGCGGGAGACGGGCAGGGCGGCGGCCGCCGGCTGCATCAGTTCTTCCGACCGGCGATCAGCGCCCGCAATCGGGTTCGAGGAGGATGAAGGACATGGCCATCGAAACCACCAAGGACATGGTGCAGAAGGTATACGAGCGGTCCAGGGAAAGGCTGGCGGTCGTCCGGGAACGGCTGGGCAGGCCCCTGACGCTCGCCGAGAAGATCGTCTTCGGGCACCTGGACGATCCCCGCGGGCAGGTCCTGGCCCGCGGCGAGGCCACCCTGGGCCTGCGGCCGGACCGGGTCGCGATGCAGGACGCCACCGCCCAGATGGCCATCCTCCAGTTCATGCAGGCCGGACGCGACGAGGCCGCCGTGCCCACCACGATCCACTGCGACCACCTCCTGCTCGCCCACAAGGGTGCGGATTACGACAAGATGCACGCCCTGGACGCGAACAAGGAGGTCTACGACTTCCTCAGCTCCTCGGCCGCCCGTTACGGCATGGGCTTCTGGAAGCCGGGGTCGGGCATCATCCACCAGGTGGTGCTGGAGAACTACGCCTTCCCAGGCGGCCTGATCATCGGCACCGACTCCCACACCCCCAACGCCGGCGGCCTGGGCATGGTCGCCTGCGGCGTGGGCGGCGCCGACGCCGTCGACGTCATGGTGGGCATGAACTGGGAGGTCAAGCACCCCAGGCTGATCGGCGTCAGGCTGACCGGCAGGCCCAGCGGCTGGACCGCGCCCAAGGACGTCATCCTCAAGCTGTGCGAGATCCTCACCGTCAAGGGTGGCACCAACGCCATCGTCGAGTACTTCGGCGAGGGGACCGAGGCCCTCAGCTGCACGGGCAAGGGCACCATCACCAACATGGGGGCGGAACTGGGCGCCACCACGAGCCTGTTCCCCTACGACTCCAGCATGAAGCGGTATCTCGAGGCCACCCGCCGCGGCGATCTGGCCGCCCTGGCGGATGCGAACGCCGACCTGCTGACGGCGGATCCCGAGGTGCTGGCCGCTCCGGAGAAGTTCTACGACCGGATCGTGGAGATCGACCTGTCCACCCTCGAGCCGCACCTCGTGGGGCCCCACACCCCGGACCTGGCCCGGCCCGTCTCGCGGATGGCCGCCGACACCCGCGAGCGCGGCTATCCCTCCAGGCTGTCCGCCGCCCTGATCGGCAGCTGCACCAACAGCAGCTACGAGGACATCGGCCGTGCGGTGGACGTGGCCCGGCAGGCCCAGGCCAAGGGTTTGAAGATGAAGACGACCCTGTGGATCACCCCGGGCAGCGATCAGATCTACGAGACGATCAAGCGCGACGGGATGCTCGAGGCCCTGGAGTCCGTCGGCGCGGTCGTGCTGACCAACGCCTGCGGCCCCTGCATCGGGCAGTGGCAGCGGGACGACGTCAAGAAGGGTGAACCCAACAGCATCATCACCTCCTTCAACCGCAACTTCGCCAAGCGGAACGACGGCAACCCCGAGACCCACGCCTTCATCGGCAGTCCGGAAGTCGTCATGGCCTACGGTCTGGCGGGAACCCTGGAGTTCGATCCCCTGACCGACGCCCTCACCAACGACCGGGGCGAGCAGGTCAGGCTCGAGGCCCCGGCCGTCGCCGACGAGCTGCCCCTGGACGGTTTCGTCTTCGACGAGAAGGGATACCAGGCTCCGCCGGCCGACTCGAGCGGAGTCACGGTCATCGTGAACCCCGACAGCGACCGGCTGGCCCTGCTCGATCCCTTCAGCCCCTGGGACGGCAAGGACTACGAAAGTCTGCCCCTGCTGATCAAGGCCCTCGGCAAGTGCACGACCGATCACATCTCCATGGCCGGCCCCTGGCTCAAGTACCGCGGGCACCTGGACAACATCAGCAACAACATGCTGATCGGGGCGGTCAACGCCTTCACCGAGGGCGTCAACAGCGTGAAGAACCAGCTCACCGGCGAGTACGGAGAGGTCCCTGCGACGGCCCGGGCCTACAAGGCCGCCGGGCTGCGCTGGGTCGTGGTCGGCGACGAGAACTACGGGGAGGGCTCCTCGCGCGAGCATGCGGCGATGGAGCCCCGGCATCTGGGTTGCGCCGCCGTGATCGTCCGCAGCTTCGCCCGCATCCACGAGACCAACCTCAAGAAGCAGGGCATCCTGCCGTTGACGTTCACCGATCCGGCCGACTACGGCAGGATCCGGGAGGATGACCGGATCTCCATCCGCGGCCTCGCCGGCCTTGCACCCGGCAAGACCCTCGAGGTGGTCCTGACGCATTCCGACGGGTCCACCGAGGCGTTCCCGGTGGCCCACACCATGACCGGGGAGCAGATCTCGTGGTTCCGGGCCGGCTCGGCCCTGAACAAGATCAAGGCCGCCAACCAAAGGTAATTCCTGCAGGTTGACAGGATCCTTTTGCCCGCGCCCGGTTCCCCGAGGGACCGGGCGCTTCCTTGGAGTCCCCTGTCTGGTCCGGGTTTTGCCCGATCAGCTTGCGGAGGGCGGTATGGCTCTCATTTTGCAACATCCGGGGTTACATCCAAGGAGATACCGATGCGCAAGATCATGTTGACGGCGGGGCTCTTCCTGCTCCTGGCCGGTCCCAGCGGGGCCCAGGTCGTCGGTTCGGACCTGGGAGTCTACAAGGATGCGGTCTGCAATCACTTCGGGACCCAGATGCAGACGGTGGACAAGGTCATGGGCCAGCTGGGGCGGATCGACGAGCTTCCCCTCGCCTTCACCATCGCCGCAGGCGCGGGGGCGGACCCCGCCGCGGTAGCCGCCAAGCGGGCCGAGGGTCTGGACTGGCGCACGGTCCTGGCCGATTTCGGGCTGGGGTGCGACCTCTTCCACCTGGAGATCCGGGGATTCCTGCCGAGCCCCATCTTCCAGCCCATCTTCGACAAGTTCGACGAGGACAACCCGGCTCAGTGGGCCAGCGCCCCTCTGACCGATATGGACCTCCTGAACCTGGCCAACCTGAAGTTCATCACCGAGAGCCAGGACTATTCCCTCTACCGCGTGGTGGCCATGCGGGACAAGGGCCGGGGATTCACCCAGATCCACCAGGAAGTCTGCAACCTGCAACGGAACCGCGCCGCCAGGGACAACGCGGCGACCGCAGGATTCTGACCGTCTCAGGGGCTCCGGCCGCCTCGTCCGGATCGGGCGACGGCCGGGGCTCCTTATCTGTTAAATTCCAAAACCGAAATGACGGAACATTCATGATCAAATAATGAATTATGATGAAATTAGATATGATTTTTTATAATGTCGAGATATTTTGAAATGTAAAAACCACTTGGTCGATTCCGGGATGTGGGTTACAATAAGAGTTGGTTTTTTGGTATTTTTATGTCGGATCGAGGGCCGACCGGATTCGCCGATTTCAACCAGCCCTTAAGGGGGAAAACATGTTCGCCGTCAAGACTCGCCTGATCGGATTCCTGGTTGCCGGGACCTGCACCCTGCTCCTGGCCGGAGCCGCCCTGGCCGGCCCGGGGTTCACCCCTGCGGGCCTCGAAGGCCCGGTGGCTCTCGCCGCCGACGTCCAACCCGTGGCCACGATCCCCGTCATCCGGACCGAACCGGTCAACGTCGACAAGGCACGGCAGGAGGATTCGGAGAACGAGACCCTCGGCCTGCCGCCCCGGTTCGCCCTGCCCGAATACCACGACCTGACCCCCGAGACCTCCGGGGTCTGGGAAGATCTGGACGAACGCTGGGTCCTGTGGCGCCAGCGGATCGAAGCTCCCGGCGCGGTGTCCGTCAACCTGGGGTTCACCCGGTACCGGTTGCCCAAGGGCGGCCGCCTCGCGCTGTACCCTGCGGACATGAAGACCCCCGACGATCCCCGGATGTCCTGGGTGTTCACCGAGCAGAACAACGAGGCCCACGGCGAGCTGTGGACGCCCGTGGTCCTGGCCTCGGACGTGATCGTCGAACTCCTGCTGCCCCGGGAATCCCGCCACGACTACGAACTCCGGTTGCAGTCCGTCAACAAGGGCTACCGTTTCTTCGGTGAGGACCTGGCAGGCAAGTCCGGTTCCTGCAACATCGACGTGGTGTGTCCCGAGGGCGCCGACTGGTGGTCCGAGATCAATTCCGTGGGCGTCTACACCCTCAACGGATCCTGGACCTGCACCGGGGCGATGATCAACAACACCGCCGAGGACCAGACCCCGTACTTCCTGACCGCCAACCATTGCAGCGTCAACACCAGCAACGACCAGACCATGGTCGTCTACTGGAACTTCCAGAGCCCCGTCTGCGGGCAGCAGGGCGGCGGCAGCCTGGCCGACTTCCAGACCGGGGCGACCTTCCTGGCGACTTCCAGCACGTCGGATTTCTGCCTCGTCGAGCTCAATGCCGCCCCTGATCCGGCCTGGGGCGTCACGTACGCCGGCTGGAACCGCGCCTCGACGAACCCCGGATCGGCCGTCGCCATCCACCATCCGAGCACCGACGAGAAGAGCATCAGCTTCGAGAACGACCCGGTGACCACGACCACCTACCTGCAGAACGCGGTCCCCGGCGACGGCACCCACATCCGCGTCACCGACTGGGATCTGGGCACCACGGAACCCGGCTCCTCGGGATCGCCCCTATTCAATCCCGACCACCAGATCATCGGCCAGCTCCACGGCGGGTACGCCGCCTGCGGCAACGATCTGAGCGACTGGTACGGCCGGTTCTCGGTGACCTGGCCCAACGTGTCGAGCTGGCTCGATCCCCTCGGCGGTGCGCCCCTGAGCCTGGACACCTTGGACCCCTACGCCACCGATTTCCAGGTCTCACCCGGCGGGAACCTCGATGCCGCCGGCAACCAGGGCGGGCCGTTCACCCCGTCCAGCCTGGCCTACACCCTGGAGAACCAGGGCGCGGCATCCCTGTCCTTCCAGGTCTCCGTGGACGTGCCCTGGGTCGACCTGTCGGTCACTTCGGGGAGCATCCCCGCCGGCGGGTCCATGAACGCGATCGTATCCATCAACGCGGCGGCTGGCGGCCTGGCCATCGGCTCCTACACCGGGACCGTGACCTTCAGCGACCTGACCAACGGCGTCGACGTCATGCGCGGGGTCAACCTGCAGGTCGGCGTCCCCGAAGCCGTCTACACCTTCAACTTCGACGGCAATCCGAGCTGGACCATGGACGCAGGCTGGGAATTCGGCGTTCCCCTGGGCGGGGGCGGCCAGTACGGCGGGCCGGATCCCGTCAGCGGCTACACCGGCCCCAACGTGATCGGCTACAACCTCGCCGGCGATTATCCCAACTCGCTGCCCGAGCGGATGCTGGTCTCGACTCCCATCGACTGCACCGACCTGACCGCGGTCTCGGTGAAGTTCCAGCGCTGGCTGGGGGTGGAGCAGCCCTCGTACGACCACGCCTGGTTCAAGGTCAGCACCGACGGCGTGAACTTCACCACGGTGTGGACCAACGGCGGCGAGGTCGCCGACGCCGCCTGGACCCAGGTGGAGTACGACATCAGCGCCATCGCCGACAACCAGCCCACGGTCTACCTGGCCTGGGTCATGGGCACCACCGACTCGAGCTGGCAGTACTGCGGCTGGAACATCGACGACGTCGAGATCTGGGGTCTGCAGGGCGGGCTGTCGCCCGTCGCGGAGGTTCCCGGAGTCGTCACCCGGCTGGGCAACCATCCCAACCCGTTCAACCCCCTGACCAAGGTGAGCTTCACCCTGGACCGGGCCGGCGAGATCCGTCTGGCGGTCTACGACGTCCAGGGCCGGCTGGTCCGCACCCTGCTGGCTGCGAGCCTGGAATCCGGCGACCACAGCGTGGTCTGGAACGGTCTGGACGACCACGGCCGGCATGCCGGCAGCGGCGTTTACTTCGCGCGGATGACGGCCGGCGACCAGGTCGTCGACCACAAGATGGTTCTCTTGAAGTAGCCAGCGGGTTTATTCAGGTTTCGCTCATCCGGCCGCCGAGCCCAGGGGTTCGGCGGCCGGTCTTTTTGAACGTGGGTCTCGTCCATGGCCAGCACCTTGCTGGCGAGGACCGACCGCAGCTGGGCATCGTACACCGGGACCAGCAACTCGCAGGTCCGGTGAACCCCGTTGGTCAGTGATCCCCGGCTGATGTGGAGTAAGCACCCAAGCAACCGCATCTTCCTTGCCCTGCCCCGGTCCGTCCTACTGCCTACTTTCGCGGCTGACGATTCTCGACACAAAACAATCATCCGGGCGGTTTGGCAGGGATTTGGGCTCAGAACTTTCTGCACCGCCCCATACCGAGCGCGCCACACCGAGCGAACAGCCCCCGGCGGCCAGGACACCTGGGACTGGGCCCGGTGACACCACCATCCCGAAACCGACCATCGAGTGCCGCCGGGATCGAGGGAGACGGACCGGTCTGCCCGATGGGGAGGCGGAACCGCGCCTCGCGGCACAAAAACAGGCCATGCGACGGCATTTTCGACCAGTTTTCCGTATCCCCACCTGAAATTCGATGATCGCAGCGGAACAATCTCACCAAATCTGGTGCGACCGGGAGGTCGGGTGGCGGGACTATGCGGTTGAATTTCCTATCCCCGCGCCATCGTTATCGAGGAGGATAACCTCAACGACGGCGACCCGATCCCGGGATCGAGCGTGGCCGTCCCCATGGGCGACCACCTGCTTATCGGCTCGGTGTTCGAGCCCTTTTTCCTCGACTGCACCCGGGCAGGCAGGCCTTAGGCACCGCCGTTCCGTGCCTCATGCTATTGGTGCGGCTATTCGACCGGGCTCAGCATGAGGCGACCATAGGCGACAAAGGCGCAGACCGCGGCAACCACGAGCCAGTAGAGGATGGGGCTGTGGTCCGACGCGCCGGACATCAGGTGCAGCCCGGTGAATATCAGCATCTCGAGCGCGATGACAAGGGCGGCAACCGGGGCCAGCACTGCCGCGGGCCTGTACAGGAGCGGCGCCACAAGGCCGAGCGCACAGGCGATCTCGACCGCGGCCATGGCAAGCCAGGCGCCGTGCGGGATGGCGCTCAGGGTCGGCACCGCCTGTTCGCTGTTAGAGAATTTCCACACAGCCCCGACGGCGGTATGCAGGGCGAGCAGGCCCTGGATGATCCACAAGACAAAATTCATGTTCCTTCTCCTGAATAAATGAGGGTTTTGTGCCCGCGGCCGGTGGGCCGCCTGGAGTCATTCGAAAGGCAGGGCCCGTCAGCCTTCGCTGCCACCTGCCGGCCGGATGTCCATCTCTCGCAGGGTTGTCTGGTCCATCACCACATCGATGGCGGTGATGCGCTCGCCGTCGAGCGTGAAACACCACGCAAATACCGGCTTGCCGCCGGGCGGCGCCCAAGTCATACCCATAAGGCCGTCGATGACGGCGAGTTCGGCACCAAGCGCCTTGCCCTTGAAGGTTTCCGCCACGGCGCCGGCGCCCGTGAGCCTGTGGGCGAACTGAGGTGCGCCCTTGCCCATGTTGGCGGTGGTGATCCTGATCGCGGTCTCGTCGGCGCGCAGCACCACATCGGGGTGCAGAAGCCGGATCAGCGCGTCAAAATTGCCTTCCCGTGAAGCTGCCATGAAGGCTGCGACCACAGTCTGCTGGCGTTCGGCATCCTCCCCGGGCAGCTCCGAGCCCCGCACCCGTCGGCGCGCCCGGCTGGCGAGTTGCCGCGTCGCCATTTCGTTGCGGTCGATGATGGGGGCGATGTCGTGGAACGGGATGTCAAAGAGGTCATGCAGCACAAAGGCGATGCGCTCGGCGGGGCTAAGCAGGTTGAGCACTCCCAGAAGCGCGGGGCCGACCGTTTCGGCCAGGTAAAGCCCGTCGTCCGGCATCGCGCCGCTGTCCTCGATCCCGCTCAGGTCGTTCAGGTCCAGCGCTTCCTCGCGCTTGGCCTTGCGGGCGCGCAGCATGTCGAGGCAGATACGCGCCACCACGGTGGTCAGCCAGCCCCTGACATTGTCGATAGCCCCGGCGTCCGACCGGGACAGCCGGATCCAGGCCTCCTGGACCGCGTCCTCCGCCTCGTGTGCGGAGCCGAGCATGCGAAAGGCGACCGCATTCAGGTGCGTGCGGCTTTCCTCGAAGCCGTGTGTGAGCCAGTTTTCCCTATCCATCGGTTCCTCATGGTGTTTGTCGGGTCGCGGGCAGCCTCATGCGCCCGGCGTTCATGACGATGACGAAACCCGAGGGCAGAAGGTGACAGGATCGGCGCATATTATCGAATAAAAATCATAACATGTTGATTCCAATTAGTTTTCTGGCGGTCCTGTGCTCCGGGCAAAAATTGGCCGCAGGCGCTTGACGGAAATCAACTACACAACGCCCGGGCCGATAGTTAAAATATGGCAAAATCGCTCGGAGGCAGGCGTTGGAATCAGTGAAAGACTACCCAATATCTGGAAAGTTCGCTGTCAACGTCAATCTCTGAATGTCATATTTTCAAGGGTACTGCGTCCAATTCAGTATGGTGCGTTCAAAGTTCAGATGCGGGCCAAATCCAGCATGATCTCCGAAACAACTTTTGGGACACGGATGACCCTTCGGTGATCGAGTCCTTGATCATTGATGTCCACGATGACCCGAATATCCATGCCTAGGTTATTTTCGAGCCGTTCGTGGGAGGCCCCGTTGGCGAGGAGAAGGCGACCTGGGGGGATCTGAAGGCCATGTGGAGGTAGAACTGTCAGACGCCCAAAGGGGTCTCCACTCCCGCACGTGTTCGACATTCAATGCAGGCTAGTCAGGACCCTCCTCAGCGGCGAGGTCGTCCGCCAGTGGCGCCACGAACTTGTAACAGGCCTGCCATCCATTTTGATCAAGCAGTCCGCAGAGGGGTTCACATGAACCCTCCAGCGGCCTGTTTCATCAAATTCATGGTGAGACCAAGAATAGTGGCGTCCGGGAAATTCAGGTCCTGACCGCCTTGGTCCTGGTCCGCCGCCACGGGCTCCGGCCCGGGGCCTCGCCATACCGGCCCAGGGCCACTCCCCGATTCCCTTGCCTCTCCCGCGCCACCGCGTATCATGGGCCGTGAACGAGGGGCCGAGACCGGGCCTTCGCGCCAGACCCAACGGACATGGAGGAGCACATGAACCCGGCGGCGGTGGATCTTTCAGGACGCAAAGCGCTGGTGACCGGCGGCAGCCGGGGCATCGGCGAGAGCATCTGCCGGCTGCTGGCCGAGGCGGGGGCCACGGTGGCCGTTCACTACGGGGGGGCGAAGGCGAAGGCCGAGGAGGTGGCCGTGTCGCTGGCGGGCCGCGGCCACGTCGCCCTCGGCGCCGACCTGGTCGATCCCCGCGCCGCCGCCGACCTGCCCGGCCGCGCGGCGGAGGCCCTGGGCGGCCTGGACATCCTGGTGAACAATGCCGGCATCTATGAACCCCACGACATCGAACGCCTGGATGCCGGGCAGTGGGACGAGGCCTGGTCCCGGACCATCGCGGTCAACCTGACCGCCCCGGCCCTGATCATCAAGGGCGCCCTGGCCCATCTCGCCCGCGGCAAGGGCCACGTCGTCAACGTCAGCAGCCGCGGCGCCTTCCGGGGCGAGCCCGAAGCCCCGGCGTACGGTGCGAGCAAGGCCGGCCTGAACGCCCTGGGCCAGTCCCTGGCCGTGGCGCTCGCCCCCCTGGGCATCCACGTCGTGACCATCGCTCCCGGCTGGGTGGCCACGGACATGACCACCGCCTACCTGGAAGGGCCGGCCGGGGACGCCATCCGCGCCCAGAGCCCCCTGGGCCGGACGGCGACCTGCGACGAGGTGGCCCAGGTGGTCCTGCTGGCGGTGTCGGGCAAGGCGGACGCCATGACCGGCGGCATCGTCGACGTGAACGGAGCGTCCTATCTGAGGTCCTGAGGCGCCGGCCCGCCCAGCGCCGGCCCATCAGGATTTTACTTAATCCGAATCTGTGGTAATATATAGGAAGGAGATGAGTAAGGTCCTGATACCCGAACGGAGGTGGCCTCGATGGCGGGGGCCGATCACAGGGACGAATTCGGCATGGAGGGGGACGTCGAACCCCAGCCCTTGCCGCCCCCTGGCCTTCCGCCGGGCCACACGCCCAACACGGTCCTCCAATCGGTTCTCGACCACCTGCCCATCGGCGTGGCCATCAACACGACCGACAAGGGCGTCATCGGCTACGCCAACCGCGCGTTCCTGGAGATCTACGGCGGATGCCTCAAGGAGGAGTGCACCGATCTCGAGACCTTCTTCGCCTCGGTCTTTCCCGATCCTGCCGAGCGGGCCCGGGTCCGCCTGCGCATCCTCAGCGGCCTGGCGGAAGGCGGGATGGAGCCCATGCAGTGGGACGACCTGCGCATCACCAGCCAGGACGGGACCGAGAAGATCGTGTCGGTCCGCAACATCCCCATTCCCGAACTCGACCTCATGGTGTCCACGGTCCAGGATCTGACCCTGTCGCGGTACATGGAACAGGCCCTGCGGGAGAGCGAGCGCCGCTACCAGGTCATGGCCGAGGCGTCCCCCGTGGGCATCGTCCGGGTGGACACCGACGGCCTCTGTTGCCACGTCAACAAGCGGTGGCGGGAGATCACCGGCCTGACGCCCATCCAGGCTCTGGGCCGGCTCTGGTACCAGGCGGTGCATCCGGACGACCGGGAGGCCATCGCCGAGAGGTGGACCGCCGCCCTGGCCAAGGGCCGGGGCTTCAAGGGCGAATGCCGGATCAAGAGCGATGGCGGCAAGACCTTCTGGGTCTTCGTCCAGGGCGAGCCGATCTTCGACCAGTCGGGCCGCCTCGAGGGATACATCGCCACCGTGACGGACATCAGCCGGCGCAAGCGCAGCGAGGAGGAGATCCGCCAGCTCGCCTACTACGACTCGTTGACCAGGCTGCCCAACCGCAGCTTCTTCCTGGAACAGCTGGAGCGGGCCCTGGCCGCGGCTCGTCGGGCCCAGCGGCGGGTGGCCGTCCTGTTCTGCGACCTGGACAACTTCAAGGACATCAACGACACCCTGGGGCACGACTTCGGGGACCTCCTGCTGAAGGCCATCGGGGACCGGCTGAGCGCCTGCATCCGGCGGGGGGACACCCTCAGCCGCCTGGGCGGGGACGAGTTCGTGCTGCTGCTGCCCTGGGTGACGACCGACGGCGAGATCCTGGCCGTGGTGCGCAAGATCAAGGACGCCATGACCGCACCCTTCATGCTGAACGGCCACGAGGTCTTCACGTCCACCAGCATCGGCATCGCCGTCTTCCCCGAGGACGGCAAGGACGTCCAGACCCTCCTGAAGCACGCCGACACGGCCATGTACGCGGCCAAGGGCCGGGGACGCAACCGCTACCAGTTCTTCAGCGAGGACATGAACCGCCGCACCCTCAACCGCCTCCGCCTGGAGAACGGCCTGCGGCAGGCGGTCGACCGGAACGAGCTGGCGCTGGTCTGGCAACCCCAGTACAACCTGGAATCCGGGGCGCTGGTGGGGGTGGAGGCCCTGCTGCGCTGGGAGTCGCCGGACCTGGGCCGGGTGCCGCCGGGCACCTTCATCCCCCTGGCCGAGGAGACCGGGCTGATCCACGGGATCGGCGCCTGGGTCCTGCGCGAGTCCTGCCTGCAGGCCCGCCGCTGGCAGGACCAGGGGAAGCAGCCGGTCCGGGTCGCCGTCAACCTTTCCGGCAAGCAGTTCCTCGAGCCCGGGCTCCAGGAACTGGTGGGCAGGATCCTCGCCGAGACCGGCCTGGCGCCGGAAGCGCTGGAACTGGAGATCACCGAGAGCGTCCTGATGCGCGACGCCCAGGTGGCCCAGCGGACCCTGAACAGCCTGAGCCGGGACGGCATCCAGCTGGCCATCGACGACTTCGGAACGGGTTACTCCTCGCTGCTGTACCTCAAGAACTACCCCGTGAACCGGATCAAGATCGCCAGGGAGTTCATCCGCGACATCACGACCGAGCCCAACGACGCGGCCATCGCCGAGACGGTCATCGCCATGGCCCGCAGTCTGTCCATGAACGCCCTGGCCGAGGGGGTCGAGACCCGGGAGCAGGCGGACTTCCTGCGGCGGCTCGGCTGTCCCGAGGTCCAGGGCTTCTACTTCGGGAAGCCGATGAGCGCCGATGAATTCGGCGCCCTGATGCCCTGAGCGCCGCGTTCAGAAATCCAGACCCAGACCCACCGGCATGTGGTGCAGACTGCCGAAGGTGATGCCGCCGGAAAGATGGTCGTCCTGGTCCAGGGCGGCGAAGAATCCCGGCCGCAAGGGGCCCAGGCGAACCAGGCCGGGGTAGAGGTTCAGGCGATAGGCATAGTCCTTGGTGCGGGCGAACTGGAGGCCGACGAGCAGGCTGTTGTTCCGGTCGTAGAAGACGCCCCCGGACACGGCCAGATCCACGGTTTTGGCAAGCTCGTCGATGTCCAGAAGGTTCTTGGCGATCAGGCCGACCCCGAAGGACAGGCAGCGGCCCTGGGAATCCGTGAACGACAGGCCCAGCTCGGCGTGGGTGCCCCAGTGGTAGAAGATGCTGCGGCTGCCGGCCCGGTTCAGATGGTATTTCATGACGTAGTTCTGGCCGTTGTTCTGGAGTTCGCCGGTTTCCGGGTTGATGGTCGGCTGGTACGACCAGTCGTTCATGTGAAGCTTGGTGGCGAAGAACCGGGCCACCCACTCCTTGTTGAACAGCCAGACCCCCGCGGAGTTGAAGATCCAGAAATCCGCCACCGGATCCACGCTGGGACCGAGCCTGTCGTTGTTCTCGACCACCTCGTTGAGGAAGTGGTAGACGAAGATGGTGCCCCCGGCCCACAGGCCGCTGCGGCTGCGGCCGTGGTAGCGGTAGTACTCCTCCATCAACCGGTAGCTCATCCCGCCGCCGAGCAGGTGGTTCATGTAATTGGGCCAGTACTGCGCCTGCCCGCGGTTCACCGAGATCGGGATGACCTCCCGGGTCAGGAAGTCCCAGAACCCGTCCTCGCCGATGGACCACCAGGGGCGAACCAGGTTGTCCGCCACGTTGCGCATGCCGCGGCCGTACATGACCTTGGCCGGCCGGTTGTCCCGGTTCTCGATCTGCATGATGCCGAAGCCGCCGTTGAGGATCAGCCGCAGGGGATGCACGAGGGACTGGGATCCGTAGTCGAGTCCGTGGTAGTAGTAATACGTGCCTGGACGGCCGGCGAGGGTGTCGGGGAGGGAGCCCCGGGGCAGGGATGGCGCCGCGTCCGGGGTGTCCTGCGCCAGGAGATCGCAGGCCCCCAGGACGGTCGCCGCGACCAGGCCCAGGATGATTCGCCCCGTCCTTCCCGTCGTCCTCTTCATACGAGATCGACGATGGAACCGAAGTCCGGGTCGAACATGCGCTTGTAGATGCGGCTGGCGAACCCGTCGGTCATCCCGGCCAGGTAGTCGCAGATGATGCGGGCCCGCTGGGCCTCGCCGCCGCAGGCGGCCATCTCGGCCTCGAAATCGGCCGAAAGCAGGGGGTGGCCTGCGGCGCCGGGGGAGAGGTAGTTGTCCTTCAGGGCTCCGAACAGGCGCTCGAGCATCCAGCCCCCCTTGAACTCGAGCTGGCAGACCTGGGGCGAGCGGAACACGACGTTCCTGGCCAGCCGGGCGTACAGATCCTGTTCCCGGCGCACCCGGGGATCGATCTCCATCCCGAAACGGTACCGGTTGGTCGCCTCGCTCATGAAGTTGTCGCGTTCGACGAGCCGGCAGGCCTCCACGAAGGTCCCGATCTTGCGGTTCATGGCCCGCTCGAGGTTGCCGGCGGCGATGGCGGCGGTCAGATCATCGAGCCAGCGCCGCTCGTCGGCGTCCAGCTCCTGCCTCCCCGCCCACCGCTGGACGCTGCCGATGGTGACGAAGCCGGCGTTGGCGCTGTCCACCAGGTCGTTCAGGGAGTAGGCGGTGTCGTCCGCCCAGTCCATGATCTGGCACTCGAGGCTGCGGAAGCCGTTGCGCACCTTGCCGGGGGTCAGGTCGGCGGGCAGGTTGCGTCCGCCGAACACGAAGTCCAGGTAGCGGGCCTGCTCGTCGTAGAGGAAGTGCTTGCGTGGCCGGTCCCATTCCCGGTAAAGGGTCTTGTACTTGAGGACGCCGTCCACGAAGGCCCGGGTGGGATTCATGCCGCGCCGGCTGCGGCCGCTGGTGAAGATGATCTCGGTGATCAGGCGCAGGGTCTGGGCGTTGCCCTCGAATCCCCCGTAGGGCAGCATCAGCCGGTGCAGGGTGCTCTCCCCGGCGTGGCCGAAGGGGGGATGCCCGATGTCGTGGGCCAGGGCGGTGGCCTCGACCAGGGCCAGGTCGATGTGGAAGTCGTCGGTCAGCAGCCCGCTGGCGCGGTTCAGGAAGCGGGCGATGGAGCCCGCGATCTGGGCCACCTCGATGGAGTGCGTCAGCCGGGTACGGTAGAAGTCGTACTCGCCGGACAGGAAGACCTGGGTCTTGGACTGCAGGCGGCGGAAGGCGGCGTTGTGGATCAGCCGGTCGCGCCCCCGCTCGAACGGGCTGCGGTAATCGGCCGCCCGGGGTTCGAGCTCCTCGCGGTCGAAGTCGTTGTAGAATCCGTTGGCCATGAATGATCGCTTTCAGCCTGCCTGGCGCTGGCGGACGGCCTCGTACAGGAGGATCGCCGCGGAGGTGGACACGTTCAGGGAATCGCCGCGGCCGAGCATGGGGATGGTGACCCGCAGGTCGGCGGCCGCGAGGGATGCCGGACTCAGACCGTCGTGTTCCGTCCCCAGAATAATAGCCGCAGGACCGGCCAGATCAACCCCGTCCCAGGGCCGGCCGCCTTCGGGGGAGGCGGCGATCAGGCGGATGCCGCGGGATTTCAGCCACAAGACGGCCTCGTCCGTGGCCGCCTGGACCGTGGGCATGGTGAAGCAGGCGCCCCGGGAAGCCCTCAGGGCGTTGGGATTGAAGGGGTCCGTCCCGCCGCCGCAGACGATGACCCCGTCGGCCCCGGCGCCATCGGCGACCCGCTGGACCGCGCCCAGGTTGCCGGGCTTTTCCACCCCTTCGAGCACCACCAGGAGGGCGGGCCCGCCCCTGGCCGGGACCAGGTCCGCCAGCCCGGGCTTGACCTGTCCGGCCAGCACCAGCAGGCCGTCGGAGTCCTCGCGGTAGGCGGCCTTGGCCATCACCGGGGCCGTGACCTCGAAGCCCTGCAGGCCCGGCGCGGCGAGCAGGGCTTCGAGCAGGTCACGGTCCTGGCCGGGCACCATCCCGGGACAGAAGAAGAGGGTCTGCAGGGGGTAGCCGGCCGCGAGGGCCCGGCGGATGACCAGGGCCTCCTCGATGATGACCAGGCCCCGGCGGTCCCGCTCCCGACGCTTGCGCAGCCTCACCAGCTCCTTGATGCGGTCGTTGGTCAGGCTGGTGATCTTCTGGATCGGGGGATTCATGATGCGCCGCCCTGGCCGCACGCCGCCGCGATCCCCGCGGGCAGGGGCACGATCCGGCGCTGCCGGTAGTCGAAGCAGACCATGCCCGTCTCGACCAGGGCGATCGTCTTGCCGTCGCCGGCCCGGCGCAGCCGGTGGAAGAGGCGGAAGCCGCAGCGCCCGGGTTCGCCGGCCGCGCAATCGACGTCCAGCTCGTCGCCGGCGAAGGCCTCCTCCCTGAAGACGATCGCGGCGTCGCCCATGATCAGGCTCACCCCGGCACAATCCAGTTCCGTCCACCCGTGCCGGGCGAGGAAGGCGACCCTGGCCTCGTGCACGAGGGTCAGGATGCGGTCGTTGCCGAGATGGCCGCCGTAGTTCAGGTCGGTGGTCCGGACGGTCAACCGCAGGGAAAACGGGTAGGCCGCGAGGTCATGGAGCCGCAGGTGGGGCATGCTGTCTCCTGGTCCGATGGTTCAGCCGATGAGCACCCCGGCGATGGTCGCGGTCAGCCAGGACGCCAGGGCTCCGCCGAACATCGCCCGCAGTCCCAGCTGCGCCACCTCGGTCCGGCGCATGGGGGCCACGGTCCCGATGCCGCCGATCTGGATGGCGATGCTGGAGAAGTTGGCGAAACCGCACAGGGCGTAGGTGGCGATGACGACGCTGCGGGGCGACAGCGCGCCGCTCCGGGCGGCGTCCGCCAGCTCGATGTAGCCCACGAACTCGTTGACGGCGATCTTGGTCCCCAGCAGGTTGCCGAAAACCATGGCCTCGGACCAGGGCACGCCCATGACGAAGGCCACCGGGGAGAAGATCCAGCCGAAGATCTGCTGCAGGGACAGGCCGGCGAACTCCAGCCCGTAGTTGACCATGGCCACCAGGGCGATGAACGCCAGCAGCATGGCGCCGACGTTGGCTGCGAGCTTCAGGCCGACCCCGGCGCCGCCCGCGGCGGCGTCCAGCAGGTTGGCGTACTCGCGGGGGATGGTCAGGCTGACGGCCCCCCGGGTGGAGGATTCCTCGGTCTCGGGCAGGATGATCTTGGCGATGACCAGGGCGGCCGGCGCGCTCATCACGCTGGCGGCCAGCAGGTGGCCGGCGTCGATGCCGAAGCGCACGTAGGCGGCCATCACGCCGCCGGCCACGGTGGCGAACCCGCCCACCATGACGGCGTTGATCTCGCTGCGGGTCATGGTCGGCAGGTAGGGCCGCACGACGAAGGGAGCCTCGGTCTGTCCCACGAAGATGTTGGCCGCGCAGGAGAGGGTCTCGCTGCCGCTGGTGCCCATGGTCTTGCGCATGACCCAGGCGACGCCCTGGATGATCCGCTGCATCACGCCCAGGTGGTAGAGCAGGGCCATGAGGCTGGAGAAGAAGATGATCGTGGGCAGGATGTGGATGACGAAGATCGTTCCCAGGGGCACCAGTTGCCCGGTGACGGAGTTGGTGACCTGGATGTAGCCCTGCTCGGGGCCGATGAAGGTGACCAGATCCTCGCTGGTCCGGTAGAGGTTGCCCCACATGAACGAGGCCCCGGCGTCGGTGAACCCCAGGATCCGGGTGACGAAGTTGCGGGCCGCGCCGAAGATCGCCACGCCCCAGGGGGTACGCAGCAGGGTGACGGCCAGGATGCCCTGGAGCCCGATGCCCCACAGGACGATGCGCCAGGGGAAGAGGCGGCGGTTGCTGCTCACCAGCCAGGCGGCCGCCAGCATGACGGGGATGCCCAGCAGAGAGATGGTATTTTCCAAGGGGTCCTCCCGGAGGGTTGCCTGCGTTTCGCCGATCCCCAATACTGCGCCAAGGACGGCTTCCGGTCCAGGGGGAAAGGTCGCGGGGTGTCGGACTCGCCCGCGGATTGACAGCCCCCCGGGCGGCGGGTATCTTACGCCCATGCTGGAATCCGAAGTCAACCCGCTTCCTCCCGTGATCATCGGCATCGCCGGCGGCTCAGGCTCCGGCAAGACGACGGTCGCCCTGCGCGTGCGCGAGGAATGTCCCGGGAAGACCATCCGCATCATCCATCACGATTCCTACTATCTGGACAACGGACACCTGCCCCTCGAGGAGCGGGCGAAGATCAACTACGATCATCCCAACGCCTTCGAGACGTCCCTGCTCGTCAGCCACATCGCGGATCTCAGGGCCGGCCGCGGCGTCATGATCCCCCAGTACGATTATGCGACCCACAGCCGGAAGCGGGAGACCAAGCTCCTCGATCCTCCCGACATCCTCTTCGTGGAGGGGATCCTGGTCCTCGAAAGCCCCGGGTTGCGGGATCTGATGGACATCCGGCTCTACGTGGACGTGGACGCGGACGAGCGGGTGCTGCGCAGGCTGAAGCGGGACACCCGCGAGCGCGGCCGGACCGTCGAGTCGGTGATCGACCAGTATCTGAACGTGGTGCGGCCGATGCACCTGCAGTTCGTCGAGCCCAGCAAGCGCCACGCCCACATCATCATCCCCGAAGGGGGACACAACCAGGTGGCCATCGACCTGATCGCCACCAAGATCCTGAACATCATCCGCGAGCGCGACCGGCTCCGGGCCCTGGACCGGGAGGTCCGTCTGGCCCGTTCGGCCGCGTTGCAGGATGACCAGCCCAGGCCCCAGGCCTGATCCCGCGGGAGGCTGTCGTGACCTTCGACGACCAGGAATACCTGAGGCGCTACCCCTTCATCGACCGCGTGCTCATCTCCAGCGAGGAGATCCAGAAGCGCATCCGCCAGATGGGCAACGAGATCAGCCGGGCCTACGAGGGGTCGACGCCCATCTTCGTCTGCATCCTCAAGGGGGCCTACCCGTTCCTGGCCGACCTGACCCGCTGCGTGTCCGTCGATCACGAGGTCGACTTCATGGCCGTCAGCTCCTACGACGGCGGCACCCAGAGCACCGGAGTGGTGAAGATCGAGAAGGACCTGAAGTCCAACATCACCAACCGCGACGTCATCCTGGTCGAGGACATCATCGACACCGGCCTGACCATCGCCCACCTGATGGAGTTGCTGGGCACGCGCAACCCGCGCAGCATCCGGGTGGCCACCCTGCTGGACAAGAAGCCGGCCCGCAGGAAGGAAGTCCCCCTGCACTACGTGGGCTTCGAGATCCCCAAGGAATTCGTCATCGGCTACGGCCTGGACTATGACGAGAAGTACAGGAACCTGCCGTTCATCGGCATCATGAAGGCTTGAGATCATGACCGAATCCAGGGAAACCGCGGGCGGATCCGGCATGTTCCGCGAGGGACTGACCTTCGACGACGTGCTGCTGGTGCCTGGATATTCCGAGGTCATTCCCAAGGACATCGACACCTCCACCCGGGTGGCCGTGGGCATCGACCTGCAGATCCCCTTCCTCTCTGCGGCCATGGACACGGTCACCGAGTCCGAGATGGCCATCGCCCTGGCCAGGTCGGGCGGCATCGGGGTCGTCCACAAGAACATGGATCCCCGGGCCCAGGCGGGCGAGGTCGAGCGGGTCAAGCGCTCGGAATCGGGGATGATCACCAAGCCCATCACCCTGGAACCCGACAAGACCATCGACGAGGCCCTGGCCCTGATGGCCCACTACAAGATCAGCGGCTTCCCCATCACCGAGGGCAAGAAGCTGGTCGGCATCCTCACCAACCGCGACCTGCGCTTCGTCAAGGACACCACCCGTCTCGTGCGGGAGGTGATGACCAGCCGGAACCTGATCACCGTGCCCGAAGGCACCACCCTCGAGGACTCCGCGGAGATCCTGCATCAGCACCGCATCGAGAAGCTGCTGGTGGTCAACGGCGAGGGCGAGCTGCGGGGCCTGATCACGGTCAAGGACATCCAGAAGAAGCTGGACTACCCCCTGGCCAGCAAGGACGAGAAGGGGCGCCTGCGCGTGGCCGGCGCCGTCGGGGTGGGCCCCGACACCATGCTCCGGGTCGAACTGCTGCTGGATGCGGGCGCCGACCTGCTGGTCGTCGACACCGCCCACGGCCACAGCCGCAACGTCCTCGACATGGTGGCCGCCATCAAGAAGGCCCACGGCGAGGCCCGGATCATGGCCGGCAACATCGCCACCGGGGAAGCCGCCCGGGCCCTGATCGACGCCGGAGCCGACGCGGTCAAGGTCGGCATCGGGCCGGGGTCCATCTGCACCACCCGCGTGGTGGCGGGCGTGGGCGTGCCCCAGATCACCGCCATCATGGACGTGGCGGCCGTGGCCCGACCCGCGGGGGTGCCGGTGATCGCCGACGGGGGCATTCGCTACAGCGGCGACGTGGCCAAGGCCATCGCCGTGGGAGCCGACGCCGTCATGGCGGGATCGCTCCTGGCCGGGACCGACGAATCCCCCGGCGAGAAGATCCTCTACGAGGGCCGGGTCTACAAGACCTACCGCGGCATGGGTTCCCTGGGCGCCATGCAGCAGGGCAGCAAGGATCGCTACTTCCAGGGCGACGTCTCGGAGATGGAGAAGCTCGTCCCCGAGGGCATCGAAGGCCGGGTGCCCTACAAGGGCAAGGCCAGGGACGTCCTGTACCAGATGGTCGGCGGACTGCGCAGCGGCATGGGCTACTGCGGCTGCGCCACCATCCCCCTCTTCCAGCAGCAGGCCAGGCTGGTGCGGGTGACCGGGGCGGGTGTGGTCGAGAGCCATCCCCACGACATCCAGATCACCAAGGAAGCTCCCAATTACGGGAAGGGAAGCTGAGACCGAGAACGAGGGACAGGGCTTTCTCCATCCCTATTCTGGATAAAATCCATCCATTATGATTCCCATTCTCACGGATTTGTGATACCATGGAAGTTCGCCTCCGGGTGAATTCCGGCTTTCCCGGTCGAGTTTGTGGTATCGTGGTTGGGCGGGATCCCGATGGGATCCGCAGGGGGAGATCACCATGCGTTACTGGTGGCTGCTGGCCCTGGCGGCCGGCCTGGGCGGATGCGCCCCGGGCTACTTCGGCCAGGGGATGAAGATGAGCCGGGACGGCCACCACCAGGAGGCCGTGGATCTCTTCTATCAGGAGATCCGGGAGCGCCCCGACAGCGCCTCGGCCTGGCGCGAGCTGGGGATCGCCTTCTACAACCTCCAGGAATACGGCAAGGCGCAGGAGGCCCTCAACCAGGCCATCCGCATCGAGCCCGATCCGCGGTCCCACCTGTATCTGGGCCTGCTCTTCGAGGAGCAGCAGGATTACGAACAGGCCCTCGAAGCCTACCGCACCGCCGTCAAGCTGCGACCCGACGGCCGCACCGAGAAGCTGCTGCGCGCCCACATCCGCGACCTGGTCCAGAAGCGGATCAAGGAGGACATCGACCAGGCCCTGGCCGATGAGGCGAACCTGGATGCCCGGACCGTTCCGGCCAACACGATCGCCGTGGTGGACTTCGACGCTTCGGGCCTGCCGGCCGATCTGGCCCCGCTCGCCCGGGGACTGGTGGAGTTCACCAGCCTGGACCTGGCCAAGGTCCGCGCCCTCACGGTGGTCGAACGCGCCCGCCTGGCCATCCTGCTCGCCGAACTGGAGCTCAGCCGGGAGGGGCTGACCGACCCGGGTTCCCGCCTGCGGGTGGGACGGCTGCTCGGCGCCCGCAACCTGGTCACCGGCACCCTTGCGCTGGGCGGGCAGGACGAGTTGGAAATCTACGGCGCGGTGGGCAGCACCCTGGACGCCGACGTGCTCGAGGCTCCGGTGGCCCGGGGCGACCTGGAGTCCTACTTCGCCCTGCAGAAGGATCTGGTCTTCGGGATCGTCGGTTCCCTGGGCATCGAGCTGAGCCGGGCCGAACGCGATTCCATCGAGGCCGTGCCCACCGAATCGATGCTGGCTTTCCTCGCCTATTGCCGGGGGCTCGAGGCGGAGCAGAGCGGGGACCTGGATCAGGCCGTCCGCCATTACCGTCAGGCCGCCGAACAGGACCCGGGTTTCAGCGAAGCCAGGACTCGCGGGCAGGACGCCTCCGACGCCCTGGAGGCCGCGGCCCTGGGGATGACCGGCGGGGCTGAGGCATTCGAAACGGCCGTGGTCTCGACCCTGGTGGACGCCTACCAGCAGCAGCTCTACCTGATCATGCTGGCCGAGAACACCCCCTTCATCCCCACCGACGTCCCCGAGGTCGGCCTGTCGAACGAGAACCCCCTGCAGCCCAATCCCGGCCCCGCGAACGGCGTGGCGGTCACCATCCGGGGGCGTTTCGATGGGTCCCGGTAGGCTCATCCTGGGGGCGGCCCTGGCCGCCGTCCTGACCGGGGGGACGCCCGGGCGCTGTCCCGCGCAGATCGTCTACGGGGACGACCCTTCCGCCAGGATGCGCCTGGTCGTCACCACCTGGAAGACCGAGGGCGACAGGGACGAGACCCTGACCCAGACCCTGGTCCCGGTGTTCGGCTACCTGCCCCTGGGGAACGACGCCGAGGGCCGGATTTACCTGGCCCACGTCGCCAATTCCCTGGAATCGGCGGGGGGGACCGATCGCCTCGGCGGGTTCACGGACGCCCGCTTCCAGGTCAACAAGTCCTTCCACGAGGACCGGCTCCTGCTCAGCGCCGGGGCTTCCCTGCCCACCGGCAAGACGGACCTCGACCTGGGAGGGGACCTGCGGGTGACGACGGCCCTTTCCCGCGACTTCCTGAGCTATCCGAACCGCAGGCTGGGAGAGGGGCTGGGGCTGAACCTGCTGGTCGGCGGGGCTGCGGTCCTGGGGACCACGCGTCTGGGGGGATCGCTGTCCTACCACTGGAACGGCAGCTACACGGCCTTCGCGGACCAGGGGGATTACCGGCCCGGCTCCTATCTGAGATTCTACGGGGGCGCGCGGCGGCAGACCGGCCCGGTGGAGATCTCGGGCGGCGCCGCCCTGATCGCCTACGGGGACGACACCCTCGACGGGCGCAGCGCCTACAACCGGGGGACCCAGGGTGAACTCCAGCTGGGCGCCGGATACACGCGGCCGGACTTCCAGGCGTCGCTGCAGGGCCAGGTCTTCCTGCGGGGCGGCAACGAGGTCTTCGACCTGACGGGATCGCAACCCAGCCAGATCGACCTGTACGGGGACGAGTTCGCCCTGACCGCTTCCTGCAGCTGGTTCCTGCGCGGACGCACCCTCGAGATCGGACCCCTGGTCGATCTGCGCACCATCGGCGCCAACGGCCTGGGCCTGGGTTCGTCCCACTCCCTGGGGCTGGGCGTGCAGGGCTACTACCGCCTGACTCCGGCCCTCCGCTGCGGGCTCGGTTTCCGCGGGTACGCCGGGCAAGCCGACGGGGGCGCCCTCGACCTCAGCGGCTCCCAGATCGCCGCCTCGATCGGGGGTGTCCTGTGACGAGGAAGGGGACCATGGACCGGGCGCGCCTCCTGGCGATCCTCGGTGGATGCGTGCCGAGCATCCTCCTGCTGCTGGCGTGGGCCGGCTGCACGGACGAGATCGTCACTCCCGAGCGGTCCGGAGGGCTGAAGGTCGCGCTGTCGGACCAGGCCGAGGCCGTCGACCACGGCTGGCTCGTCCTGGACGGGAACCACGACGGCCGGGAGTTCATGACCCGGGTGGGAACGTACCTCGAATCCGAGCCGATCATCGTGGAACCCGGCATCCACCTTTTCGAGATCACGGCGGTGGCCGAGGACGAGACGCCCCTGTTCTACGGCGCGGCGACCGACACCATCGCCCCGGGCGCCGGGAGCGTGGACGTGGACATCGTCCTGCGGGTCATCGGCCCGAGCTGCGCGATCGAACCTGACCACCTGGACTTCGGCACGGTCCAGGTCGGAACCGCGGTCCGGGACACCTTGACGGTGACCAACCTGGCGGGCGCCCTCGGGAACCTGCCGCTGGACGTCCAGACGTCCTGCCCGGGATTCACCATCGTCCAGGGAGGGGGCGCGGCCGATCTCGAACCGGGCGCATCCCTCCTGGTCGTTCTCGAGTTCCGCCCACTCGCCGGCGGTCCTTTCGCCTGCAGCCTGGATTGGGGGACCGATTGCCCGACCATCCCGCTCACGGGATTCGGCGAGGATCCTCCGGAATGTCTCCTCGATCCGGCCTCGGCCGTGGTGGATTTCGGCCAGATGGAGACCGGGGAAACCCTGCGGTCCGGGTTCACCATCACCAATGGGGGAGGCGGCCTCCTGACCGGGGAGGTTTCCCTGCCGGGGGGATGCGGGGCCTTCAGCCTGGTCTTCGGGGCGGGACCGTTCCAGCTCGCTGCAGGCGGCAGCCTCGAGGTCGTCATCGATTTCCATCCGGGAGCTCCGGGGACCTTCTCCTGCGAGGTCGCCACCGGATCCGGCTGCGGGCTGGTCACCCTGACCGGGACGGCCTCCCCGCCGCCGGTCTGCAGCCTGACTCCCGCCTCGGGCCTTCTGGATTTCGGGTCCGTCCTCATCGGCGGTTCCGCCGAACTCGCCTTCGCCATCGCCAACACGGGGGGCGGGCTGCTGACCGGAACGGTGCCCGACCCCGAATGCGCGGGATTCGTCCTCGCTGCGGGCGGTGGCGCCTTCTCCCTCGGCGCCGGGGAATCGAGGTCGGTCACGGTGGTTTTCCAGCCGGAGATCCCGGGGCCCTACGAATGCGAACTCGACCTGGGTGCTGCGTGCGGACCCTTCGTCCTGACCGGAACGGCCGAGGATCTGCCTCCCCTCTGCGCGGTGGATCTCTCCGGTCCGGTCCTCGATTTCGGAATGGTGGAACCGGGGCAGTCGGCGTCGCTTTCCTTCCGATTGAGCAACGCGGGCGGCAGCGTCCTCGAGGGGTCCGTCTCTCCTCCCGGCTGCCCGGAATTTTCCCTCACGGCCGGAGAGGGCGAATACGCTCTCGAGGCCGGGGAATCGGTCCTGGTGACCGTGCGTTTCGCCCCCGGTGACGAGGGCCCGGCGGCCTGCGATCTGGACGTGGGAGCCGCGTGCGGCGCCATCTCCTTGACCGGCGAAGGTGTGGGGACGCCGGTGTGCGCCCTGGATCCCGCGGGAGGGATCCTCGACTTCGGCGGATTGACGGTGGGCGAGACCGCGGACCTCTCCTTCAGCCTCGCCAACGTCGGGGGAGGTCTGCTCGAGGGGGCGATCATTCCGGCCGACTGCACGGGGTTCACCCTCCAGTCCGGGGCCGGCGCCTTCCAGCTGGCGGCCGCCGAGAGCCGGACGGTGACCGTGCGTTTCGCTCCCCAGGAACCCGGCACCCATACCTGCGTGGTCGAGACGGGGACTGCGTGCGGCGGGGTCACCCTGGTCGGGACGGCGGAGGATGCGCCGGCCTGTGCGGTCGATCCTGCGGCCGGGGGTCTGGACTTCGGGGTCGTGACCTTGGGATCCTCGGCCCAGGCGACCGTGACCATCACCAATACGGGCGGGGGCCTGCTCGAGGGCTCGGTCCCGACCCTGGACTGCCCGGGATTCTCTCTCGTCTCGGGGACGGGGGATTACAGCCTGGGAGCGGACGAGTCCCTGGAGGTGACCATCCGCTTCGCACCCACGGTCGCCGGCGAGTATTCCTGCGAACTGGATCCGGGCGCCGGCTGCGGTCCGGTCCCCCTGACGGGAACGGGGGAGCGGGCCCCGATCTGTTCCATCAACCTCCAGGGCGACATCCTGGACTTCGGAGCCGTCCTGGTCGGCGAGACCGGGACCGAAAGCCTGATCATCACCAACCTGGGCGGCGGCCTGCTCGAAGGCAGCGTGCCTGTCCCGGCCTGCCCGGACTTCACCGTCACTTCCGGTGGCGGCCCGTTCGCCCTGGCCGGAGGGCAATCCCGGACCGTGGTCCTGGCCTTCAGCCCCTCGAGCGAGGGGGACCGGATCTGTGGCCTGTCCCTCGGGACGCCCTGCGGGAGCATCCAGCTCATCGGCACCGGCTACACCCAACCGGAATGCGCCATCGAGCCGGAGACCCTGCGGCTGCAGTTCGGATCGGTGCCGGTGGGCGAGACCACCGACCTGGATTTCATCATCACCAATGTGGGCACCGGCATTCTTTCCGGGACGGTGTTTCCACCGGACTGCCAGGGGTTCGGCATCGTCGCCGGCGGGGGCTCCTACGCCCTGGCCGCAGGGCAGTCGCGCACGGTGACCGTCCGGTTCGCCCCCGAGGAAGCCACATCCTACTCCTGCCAGCTGAGCACGGGGGCGTCCTGCGAACCGGTGGTCCTCACGGGTACGGGCCTGGGCGTGCCCCTGTGCTCGGTTTCGCCGACCAGCCTGGACTTCGGGGTGGTGGGAAGCGGGCAGTACGTCCAGCGGACCGTCACGATCTCCAACCTCGGGACCGGGGCCCTGACCGGCTACGTCGCCCTGAACGACTCCCTGGATTGCTGCGTGATCGTTTCGGGCGGGGGGCCCCTGCTCCTGCAACCGGGTCAGAGCCGGGTGGTGACCCTGGGATTCCAGGCGACCGAGGCGCGGACCTACGCGTTCTCTCTCGCGATCGGCACCCCGTGCGGGGAGGTGCCCTGCACGGCCGTGATCGAAAACGGGGGGATCTGCAGCATCATTCCCGCTTCGGGTACGCTCGACTTCGGTTTCGTCGGGGTGGGGCAGACGGCGAGGCGCACGATGTGCGTCACCAACGTCGGGACGGCGGACCTTGCGGGATCCATCATCCTCGATCAGGGGGCTTTCTATCTCGTGCTGGGGGGCGGGCCGTTCAATCTGGCCCCGGGGGATACGGTGTTCGCGGTGGTGGAGTTCTACCCCTACACCTCCGGCGAATTCACGGCCACGCTCACCACGGGGACCGACTGCGGCGACGTCGTCTGTCGCGGCACCGGAGTCCTGGGCGGCAAACCGGCGCCCCTGGAGCCCCGGGAGATCGACTTCGGGAAGGTGGAGGTCGGACAGGCGGTGGAACTCCCGTTCACCATCACCAACGCGGAAACCCGCCCCATTTCCGGGGTCGTCGTCTCGCCCTGCGCGGGTTTCCGGGTCGCGGACGGCGGAGGCCGGTTCGTCCTGGACCCCGGCGAATCCCACGAGGTGACCGTGGCGTTCGCTCCCCCGGGAACGGGCCTCTTCACCTGCAAGATCTACGTCGGTCCGGACAAGGGAGGCGGGTTCGCCACCTTCCTGCCCGTCTTCGGCGAAGGCTACCGGTAGGTTCGCCGGCCCGGCCCCCGGGAGGCGGGCCGGGCTTGACGGTCCGGACTAGCCCGCCAGGGCCAGCGGCCGGTAGACGTCCATCTTCCGCTTGGCCTCCACGAAAGACCCGTCGCGGTCGTAGGCCTGCTTGAAGAAGTCGTAGGCCTTGGCGTACTGGTAGCTGTCCATGTAGTAGAGACCCTGGGAATACAGGGCGGCCGCCTCCTCGTCCTCGGTGCCGTTGGCCTTCAGGGCCTTCAGCTGCTCCTCCTCGAGCAGGGGCTCCAATTTCTCGGCCATCTCGATGACCATGTCCTCCTGCATCCGGAAGAAGTCGGGCTTTCCGTCCCGTTCGGCGAAGGCGAGGATCCGCGAGGTCTCGACGTCCACCGCCTTGACGATCATCTTGGCCTGCTTGTCGTCCATCTGGACCACCGATCCGAAGATCATCACCTGGGCGCCGAGCAGCTTGCCGACCTTGACGGCGGCGGCCTGGTCGACCAGGCCGTCCTTGTTCAGCATGAGCTCGTCCCTGATGAAGGCGATCTTGTCGCGCTCGACCACCCTCAGGGTGCTGACCTGGGCGAAGTCGGCCTCGAAGAAGTCGGCCAGACCCTTGGTCAGGAAGCCCAGCTTCTCCTGGTACCTGCCCACGGAGAAGTTGTCGAATTCCATGACCGCGACGGTCCGGGGGCGGTCGGCCGGGGCGTCGCCGGCGCCGGCGAAGGAAGGCTCCGGGCAGACCAGGGCGCCGGCGTCCCTGGCGATCCGGTACCAGCGGTCCCTCAGGTTCTGGGGCCAGTAGTCCGACGGCAGGGGGATCACGCAGGGACCGATCTCGGCGATCTTCTCCAGGTAGGAATAGGAACGCCCCATGTACTGCTCCCCCTTGGCGAAGGTGAGCATGCTCAGCAGGGAATAGATGGCGATGCGGTCCTGGCTCGTTATTCCCGGGTCGTCGAGATAGCCCGAGGCGAGTTCGATCCCCTTGTCGAATTCGAGCTCGGCGTAGTATCCGAGCACGGGTTCGAGCTTCTCGGACATGGATCCCTGGGCACGGACGACGGCCGGGCCGACGGCGAGGATCAGGACCGCGGCGCCCAGGGCTGCGCGCCGGATCCGATCGGACCTTCTGGAACTGATCTTCATGATCCCTCCTGGGGCCCGCCGGGGTCCGGCGGACCGGTATTCCGCCCCATCACGGGAAGCGGAAGATCTTCTTCAGGCTCTGGTCGGCGACGACCGTGACGGTCTCCTGCAACTCGCTGGTGGTTCCCCCGCTGCTCAAGACCACCTTGATCACGTGGTCGCCCTCGGGGAGGCTGAGGGTGTATGGGGTTTCCCGTTTCGTGTCCACGCCGTCCACCCAGATCCTGGCGCCGAAGGCGGGAAGGGATCCGATCACCAGTTCCCCGCGGGCCGGGACCGGAACAGGGGGGTCGTCCCGGACCGGATCCTGTTCCGGTGGGGATTCCTTATCGGAGGCCGGCTGGAATGCGACATTCCCGGTGGTCCCGGCCTGCAACGGGAGGTCCTCCCGGGCCGCGATGACCCCGGGATCGTCATCCGTCACGGCGGCGGCCTGGTCCTGGCCTGCGGCCTCCGCCTCCTGATTGGCCGGGGGCTCGTCGTCCGTCCCGCCCGGGCCGAACAGGACGGGCTTCAGTCCGAACGCCAGCGCCAGCACGGCGACCAGGGCCGCGGGCGCGATCCAGAGCGGCAGGCGCTTGCGGCCGGAGGCCGATCCGGCCGGGCGGGCTTCTCCGCCGCCGGCCACCTCGTGGAGATCCAGGGCGACGGTCGCCGCTCCCCGCGCGCCAGCCGGGGTCCCCCGGTCCTCCAGCCAGGTCTCCATGCCTTCTGGCCCCGAGACCAGGGCCATCTTCATGGCCGCGGCCGAGGGGAAGCGCCGGCGCGGATCCACCGCCAGGCACTTCATGATGGTGGCCTCGACGGCGGGGGGGATGTCGGGATTGTAGGTCCCCGGGCGCCGGATCGGCAGCTTGGTCTTCGAATCGAGGATCTGCAGGATGTTCTCGCCGCCGAACGGCAGCATCCCCGTGAGCATGAAGTAGAGGGTGATGCCCACGGCGTAGATGTCGCAGGGGATGAAGTCCTGGTCCGGGCTGGGATTGAACTGCTCGGGAGCCATGAACAGGGGCGAACCCAGCGAGGTGCCCACGCTGGTCAGTCTGGGGTCGGATTCCGCCTTGGCCAGCCCGAAGTCGATGATCTTCAGGTGGTCGTTCCTGTCGATCATGATGTTGGTGGGCTTGATGTCCCGGTGGCAGATGCCCCGGGCGTGGGCGGCCTCGAGGATGTCCAGGATGGTGCGGGTCAGGTAGAGGGCCCGCCCGAGATCCAGCGGCCCTTCGTCATCGATCAGCTCCTGGATGGTCCGGCCGTCGATGTACTCCATCGCGATGTAGAACACGCCCTCGTGATCGAAGAAGTTCTTGATCTGGCAGATGCCGGGGTGGCCGTCGAGGCAGGCGAGCTTGTCGGCCTCGCGCTTGAAGCGTTCGACCAGCTTGGGGTCGCCGAGCATCTTCAGCACGACGTGGAGACTCGGGATGTCCCTGTGGACGGCCAGGTAGACGTTGGCCATCCCTCCCGAGCCGATCTTGTCGAGGACGCGGTAGTTGCCGATGATCCTGTTTTCCATGCGACCACTATACCCGAAGGACCGGATACCGGCAAGCAAACTGGAGACCCGGAGTCCCTTATCGGCTTGGCGGACCGCCGTTTTCCGTTATCATGGCCGGAACGGCCCGGCCGTCCTGACCCACCCCGTCGAAAGGCCTCTTCCCATGACCCGGAGCGACCACGCCGCCCCGAGCCAGGGGCTCCTGTCCCGCTTCCTCAACGGCATCGAGAGGATCGGCAACGCCCTGCCGCATCCGGCCACCCTGTTCGCCCTCATGGCGGTGGGGATCCTGCTGCTGTCCTGGTTGCTGTCCGCGCTGAAGCTGTCCGCCCTTCACCCCAAGGACGGGACTGTGATCCTGCCGTTCAACCTGGTCAGCCGGGAGGGACTGCACTGGATCCTGGACAACGCCATCGGGAACTACACCGGTTTCGCTCCCCTGGGGGTGGTCCTGGTGGCCATGCTGGGCATCGGGGTCGCCGAGAAGAGCGGCCTGATCGGGACAGCCCTGCGGTTGCTGGTCAAGTCGGCGCCCAGGCACCTGTTGACCTTCGTCGTCGTCCTGGCCGGGGTCCTGAGCAACATGGCCAGCGACGTGGGATACGTGCTGCTCGTCCCCATGGGCGCGGTCATCTTCATGTCGGTGGGACGGCATCCGGTGGCCGGCCTGGCGGCCGCGTTCGCGGGGGTCTCGGGCGGGTTCAGCGCCAACCTGCTGCTGGGGACCATCGATCCCCTGCTGGCGGGCATCAGCCAGGAGGCCGCCCGGATCATCGATCCCGGTTACCTGGTATCCCCGGCCTGCAACTACTACTTCATGTTCGTCTCCACCTTCGTCATCGCCCTGACGGGAACCTTCATCACCGAACGGATCATCGAACCGAGGCTGGGCGCCTACGGCGGGGAAACGGCAGGCGCCGACGAGCACCTCGATCCCCTGACCGGCGCCGAGAAACGGGGCCTCCTCTGGGCCCTGGCCGTGAACCTGGTCCTGGCGGCCCTGGTCCTGGGGGGACTGGTTCCCGCGAACGGGTTGCTGCGCGATCCGGCGAGCGGCGACATCCTCCATTCTCCCTTCATGCACGGCATCGTGGCCTTCATCTTCCTGGGGGGACTGCTGGCGGGCCTGGCCTACGGGCTGGGAGCCGGGGTCTTCCGCAGCGACGGCGACGTGATCAGGGCCATGGAGGAAGCGATGAAGACCCTGGCCCTCTACCTGGTTCTGGTGTTCTTCGCGGCCCAGTTCGTGGCCTTCTTCAAGCAGTCCAACCTGGGCCTGATCCTGGCCATCAAGGGCGCCGACGGACTGCGCGCTTCCGGGCTCGGTCCCATCCCGCTGATGATCGGCTTCCTGGTCATGTCCAGCCTGCTGAACCTGCTGATGGGCAGCGCATCCGCCAAGTGGGCCTTCATGGCCCCGGTCTTCATCCCCATGTTCATGCTGCTGGGATACACGCCCGAACTCGTGCAGGGGGTCTACCGCATCGGGGACAGCACCACCAACATCATCTCGCCCATGATGTCCTTCTTCGCGCTCATCGTGGCCTTCCTGCAGCGGTACGTCCCGAGTGCCGGCATCGGCACCGTGATCGCCACCATGCTCCCGTATTCCGTGGCTTTCCTGGTGGCCTGGGCCCTGCTTCTGGTGATCTGGCTGATCACGGGCCTTCCCCTGGGGCCGGGAGCCGGCCTCTTCCTGGAAGTCCCTGCCTCTCCCGGTTCCTGAGCCTCGTGGGCAGGGGCTAGAAGACCATCCCCAGCAGGACCTGGACCGGGGACGGTCCTCTCCGCCGTTCCAGGATCAGATCGAGGCCCCCGACTTCCGATTCCTCGCAGCGCTCGATGCCCAGGCAGAGGGACACTCCGGGACTGTGGTGGTCCCCAGGCGCGATCTGCACCAGGACCCAGCCGGCCACCGCGCAGGATTCCAGATGGAGGTGGGGCCCGCCGGTCGTGGTCCGCAGGTTGGGCAGGCCGATCCCCGCCTGGAATCCCCGACCCAGACCGACATCCAGGGTGGGCTGGGCGTCGATGGTCCAGGCCCCGTTCGTTCCTTCACCCGCGCGGGATAAATTGAACCCCTGGCTGACCTCGGCCTGCCGCGGTTCGAGGGGGGCGGATTCGGTCAGGGTGACGAACAGGGCTCCTGAACCGGGGCTCGGGCAGCAGGCCAGGATCAGGAAGACCATCGCCGGCAAGGGATTGGACGAGCGGATGGTCATGGGATCCTCCATTCTTTGTTTTAGGTAAATAACTTTGTCTGAACAAAAAATATGAAGGGCGGGCTCCTGGTCAAGAAAAAGGTTAATCTTTTAACAAATAATGATTCCTGATTTTCCGTTGCAATTTCAAGGACTTATGGCAATATGCATCCATGCAGATAGTCTTCGCCATTCTCCAGGAAGGAACACCATGAACCCCAGGTCCTTCTGTCTCTGTCTCCTGCTCCTGGCTGGGTGTTCCCGCGAAATCCCCACAGATCCCGCCTACATCGCGGAGATCGACGCCTGGCACCAGGACCGCATCGAACGGCTCCGCAGCGACACGGGTTGGCTGACTCTCATCGGATTGCACCGGTTGCATCCCGGCCTGAACACCCTCGGGGCGGGCGGGGACGTGGACGTGGACCTTGGCCCCAAGGCCCCGGCGAGGGTGGGCGATCTCGAAGTCGGCGACCTCGGCCTCATCTTCCAGGCCGCCGAGGGGGTGACGGTGACCCTGTTCGGCGGCGAGGAAGCCCCTCCGGTGACGAAGCTCCTGCTGACCACCGACGGAGACGGCGAACCCACGACCCTGTCGGTGGGTTCGATCCTCTTCTACGTGATCGATCGGGACGGCGGTTACTACGTGCGCGTGAAGGACCGGGAGTCGGAGGTCCTGCTGGCCTTCACCGGCATCGACCGCTTCGAGGTCGAGGCGAAGTGGAGGGTCACGGCCCGCCTCGAGGGCGAGCCCGGCGAACTCATGGTGCCCAACGCCCTGGGCGGCCAGACCGCCGAACCCACTCCCGGCGTGCTCGCGTTCGATCTGGACGGCAAGACCCACCACGTGACCCCCACCGGCCAGCCGGGGAATCCCCTGTTCCTGGTCTTCGCCGACGCCACCACGGGCAAGACGACCTATCCCGGCGGGCGCTTCCTGGCCATCGACGCCCCGGCGGCCGACGGCACCTACGTCCTGGACTTCAACAAGGCGTACAATCCACCCTGCGTGTTCACCCCGTACGCGACGTGCCCCCTGCCCGCTGCGGGCAACAGGCTGGACGTCGCGGTCGAGGCCGGCGAGAAGACGTGGGGGGACCACCACTGATGGACGCGCTGCGCGATCTGTTCCTGCTGCGCCGCGACGTGGTCTTCCTGAACCACGGCTCGTTCGGCGCCTGCCCGCGCCCCGTGTTCGAGGAGTACCAGCGCCTGCAGCGCGAACTGGAATCCGAGCCGGTGGACTTCCTGAGCACGCGCCGGACCCTGCCGGACCGACTCGCGGCCGCCAGGTCCCGGCTGGCGGACTTCCTGGGGGCGGATCGCGACGAGATCGTGTTCGTGCCCAACGCCACCACCGGCCTGAACGTCGTGGCCCGTTCCCTGCGGCTCGATCCCGGCGACGAGGTCCTAAGCTGCGACCACGAGTACGGGGCCATGGACCGCATGTGGCGCTTCCTGTGCGGCAAGCAGGACGCCCGCTACGTCCGCCGGCCGCTGCCCCTGCCCCTGGACGATCCCGCCGCGGTCGTCGAGGCGATCTGGGCCGGGGTGACCGACCGCACCCGGGTGCTGTTTCTCAGCCACATCACCTCGCCCTCGGGGGTGATCCTGCCGGTCGACCCCTTGGTCGCCCGGGCGCGCGAGCGGGGCATCCTGACCATGATCGACGGCGCCCACGTGCCGGGCCAGATCGACTGCGACCTGCACGCCCTCGGCTGCGACGTCTGGGCGGGCAACTGCCACAAGTGGCTGATGACCCCCAAGGGTTCCGCGGCGCTCTACGTCCGGCGGGACGTCCAGGATCTCGTGGAGCCCCTGATCGTCAGCTGGGGCTGGGAGAGCGACTGGCCGGGGCCCAGCCGCTTCGTGGACGAACAGGAGTGGACCGGAACGCGCGACCCCAGCGCCTTCCTGGCGGTGCCCGCGGCCCTGGATTTCTTCAAGGAGCAGGATTGGCCCCGGGTGCGCCTGTGGTGCCGCGACCTGTTGCTGGAGGCCCGCGAGCGGATCCTCGCCCTGACCGGCCTGGAGCCCCTGTGTCCGCCCGATCCCTGGCTGGGCCAGCTGGCGGCCCTGCCCTTGCCCGAGGGGACCGACGGCGACGCCCTGCACCGGACCCTGCGCCACGATCACGGCATCGAGATCCCGGTGACCACGTTCGCCGGCCGGCCCTGGCTGCGGGTGGCGATCCAGGGTTACAATACCTCCGGAGACGTCGATCGGCTGATAGCCGCGCTGGAGGTGCTGCTGTCGTGAAGCCCATCCGCTGGGGCATCCTCGGACCGGGCAAGATCGCGGGGAAGTTCGCCGCCGGTCTGGCCGCGGCCGAGGGCGCCGAGCTTGTCGCGGTGGCCTCGCGGTCCCCTGAGCGGGCCGCCGCCTTCGCCGCCGAGTGGGGGGCGCCGGTCGTCCACTCCCGCTACGAGGATCTCGCCGCCGATTCCCGCCTCGACGCCGTCTACGTCGCCACGCCGCACGCCTTCCACGAGGAGCATGCGACGCTCTGCCTGCGGGGCGGCAAGCACGTCCTGTGCGAGAAGTCCCTGGCCCTCAGCGCCGCCCAGGCCCGGCGCATGGCCGCGGCCGCCAGGGAGAACCGCGTCCTGCTCATGGAAGGGATGTGGACCCGCTTCCTGCCGGCCATCGTGCGGGTCCGCGAGATCATCGCCGCCGGGACCATCGGCGATCCGCGGTTGCTGCTGACGGACTTCGGTTTCCGCGCGACCTACGACCCCCGAAGCCGTCTGTTCGACCCGGCCCTCGGCGGGGGCACTCTGCTCGACCTGGGCGTCTACCCGGTGGCCATGGCCTTCAGCCTGTTCGGCCCGCCGCTGACCCTCGAGACGACGGCCACCCTCGCTGCCACGGGGGTGGACGAGGAGGCGGCCGTCATCATGCACCATGCCGCAGGCCGGTCGGCGGTCTTCGCCACCTCCTTCACCGTCGATACGCCCAAGGATGCACGCATCATGGGCACGGAGGGCTGGATCCGCATCCACGCCCCGTGGTGGGCCGCCACCACGATCACGGTGGGCAAGGGCAACGGGGACGGGGAGACCACCACCCATCCCCACCGCGGCCGGGGCTTCGCCCACGAGGCCGAGCACTTCATGGACCTGATCCGCAGCGGGAAGCGCGAGTCGCCGATCATGCCCCTCGACGAATCGGTGGCCGTCATGGCGGCCCTCGACGCCATCCGATCCCGCTGGGGAATGCGCTATCCCGGCGAGTGATCGGCGCCGCCGATCGTGCTATCCTGACCGGGAACGCCTGCCCTCTGGACCCGACCGGGAGCGAATCATGAAACGAATCGTCGCGCTGTTGCTGGTGGCCGCCCTGGCGGCCGTGTCCGCGTGTCAGGAAGTGGAGGAGGGGTCGGTCGGCGGCCCGGAAATCGCCCTGTCCGCGGGAGGCGCCGTGGCGGTCGCGCCGCTGGCCGTGACCCACGGCGGGGTCGGCTCCCCGCCCGACTGGTCACCCCAGTGCCAGGAGGCCGCGGACACCGCGCTGGCCACCGTCCTGGCCACGGGCGACGCCCTGGAGGGGGCCGTCTCGGGCACGGTGATCATGGAGGACATCCCGATCTTCAATGCCGGCACCGGGGCGAACATCCGCCTCGACGGCAAGACCATCCAGATGGACGCGGCGCTGATGAAGTCGGACGGGGAGTTCGCAGCGGTGGCGGTGATCGAGCGCGTCCGCAATCCCATCCGGGTGGCGCGGGCGGTGCTGGACACGCCGCACCGCATGCTCGCCGGCGACGGGGCCACCCGCTTCGCCCACGCCATGGGCTTCGCGGACGTGGTGCCGGTCTGCCCCGAGGCCGAGGCGAAGTTCGCCAAGCGGTGGCAGCTGCTGCTCGAGGGCAAGGCCGGAGGAGGTTACGACACCTTCGACTGGCGCCGGGCCTGGAACTTTCCCGGCCCGCCGCCCGAGGCACCGGTCACCGTTCCCGGGAATGCGGGTCCTCAGACCGGAGACACGGTGGGAACCGTCACCCGCGGGGGCGACGGGACCTTCGCCGTCACCCTGTCCACCGGCGGCACCTCCATCACCCTGGATGGCCGTGTGGGCGACGTGCCCATCTACGGCTGCGGCAGTTACGCGGGCCCGTACGGTGCGGTGGCCTGCACCGGGCACGGCGAGGAGATCATCCGCCAGATGCTCGCCCGCACCGTCTACAACCTGATGGCCTCGGGGATGAGCGCGCAGAACGCGGTCACCGAGGCGGTGGCGTCGTTCCCGCTCGAGTGGTCGGTCGGGGTGATCGCCGTCGGCCGTGACGGCTGGGGCGTGGCCGCCAACATGCAGATGGCCTACGGGGTCGCGGGAGGGGAATGAGGAGCGCGGTCCTCATCACGCTGCTGGTCGTCCTGCTTCCCGCCGGGTCGCTCGGCTGGGAGGGTGCGGAGGTCCTGCCGGCAGAAGGCGTAACCTGGGGACGGGTGAAGGCGCTGTTCAAGGGATGATGTCTCAGCCCTTCCGGTCCATCCGCTTGACGAAGACGTACTTGGCGTCGCCCGGGCCGTAGAAATCCTCGAAGACGGCTCCGGTGGCGTAGCCGCAGCGCCCGTAGAAGCCGCGGGTCGGAGTGTACTGCTCGCGGCCGCTGGTCTCGGCGTAGACCGCCAGGCCGCCGGACTGCGCGATGCGCTGCTCGGTCAGGTCCAGGACCCGGCGGCCCAGGCCCGAGCCCTGCTGGTCGGGCGCCACGGCGATCCAGTACAGGTCCCAGCTGACGGTGCTGCAGGGGATCAGGCCGTAGCAGCTGTAACCCTTCACGATTCCGTCGACCTCCGCGAAGATGAACTCGTAGCCGCTGGCCGGGCCCTTCTGCAGGCGCTCCTCCACCAGCTCTGCCGCGATGGCGACCTCCTCGGCGCTGAAGAATCCGGTGTCCGCGACGATGCCGCGCACCGCCTCGACGTCGGCCGGCACGACCGCTTCACGGAACACGATGCGGGTCCCCGGTGTTTGCTGCTGGATCATCGTTCTTTGGCTCCCTTGACCAGTCCGGTGAAGAAACCGCGGGCGTTCACGCCCAGCGTTCGCGTCCGGTACCCGCCCTCCTGGACCACCAGGGTGGGCAGGCCCAGGGCGCCGATGCGGCGCCCGTTCTCCTGGAAGTCCTCGGCCTTGAGGGTCCAGGTCCCGGTGGGATCCCCCTTGGCCGTATCCAGCCCCAGCGCCACCACGAGCACCGCAGGCTTGTAGCTCTCGATGCGGCGCAGGGCCCGGCCCAGGGCCTCGCGGTAACGCTCGCCGTCCACCTGTTCGGGTAGCGGCAGGTTCAGGTTGAAGCCCTTGCCTGCGCCCTCGCCCTGCTCCTCGGCGTACCCCGAGAAGTAGGGATAGGCGAACCTCGGGTGGCCGTGGATGGAGATGGTCAGCACGTCCTCCCGCGCGTAGAAGATGTCCTGCTGCCCGTTGCCGTGATGGTAGTCCAGGTCCAGGATCGCCACGCGGCCGAGGCCCGCCAGGTCGTGGGCGGCGATGGCGGTGTTGTTGAAGTAGCAGAATCCCCCGAAGACCCGGTGCTCGGCGTGATGCCCGGGCGGACGCACCAGGGCGTAGGCGAGGCGGCGCCCCCGGCGCAGGGCCTCGGCGCTGGCCAGGGCGCAGTCCACCGCACCCCGGGCCGCGAGGTAGGCGTTGCGGTTCAGGGGCGTGAAGGTGTCGATGCAGTAGTACCCGGCCCGCATCCCCAGGTCCACCGGCGGCCGCGCGTGGTTGCGGATGGGAAAGACGTAGGGGTAGAGGGATTTCCCCTCCGGCAGGTCCAGGCAGACCATGCGGACGTAGTCCACGAACCCGCGGTCGTGGACCTGCTTGATGGGGTCGAGTGAGCGTTCCCGGGCGGGCAGACGCTCGCACAGTCCGTTCTTGTCCAGCTCCTGCAGGATCCGCTGCACCCGCACCGGGGCCTCGACGTAGCCGCGGTCGTGGACGTGGTGGATGTCGTGGCTCGCATTGACGAACAGGGCGATGCGCTCCCCGGTGTGGACGGCCGGGGCGGACGGAGCGGCCGGAGCTGGGGCGGGGGCGGAGGCCTTGACGTACCGGGGCTCCCGCAGGGGCACGGGGTCGTCCTTGAAGGAGGAGACCACCGCCTCGACGTAGTCGGGGGGACACAGGTGGGCGTACTTGCGTTCGAGGATCGCCCGCACCGCCTGGCGCACGAAGGCGCGCCGCAGGGGCTTGCCCCGGCCAAGGGGATCCACCACAAGGTAGGGCATGCATTCGCTGCTGCCGGGCAGGTGGCGGGTGAAGTCGTTGTTCACCGCGGGCCGGGCCCCGTAGTGTTCGTAGAAGCGCAGGCGGGCCCTGTTCTCGGCCAGCAGGGCGGGTTCCGGGCAGGCGGCCGCCTCGTCGGGCAGGCATTCGAAGAATACGGCCTCGACCCCCTGGTCGAGGGCTTCCTCCCGCACCCTCTGGTACAGCGCCCCCCCGATGCCCCGGCTGGTGAGCCGTGCCGAGGCGGCGATGAAGTCCAGGAAGAACATCTTCAGGGCGGGTTCGTGCAGGACCAGGGCGAAGCCCTGGACCGGCCCGTTCTGCTTCTCGGCCACGTGAAGGATGGCCCGGAACCGCTGGGCGAAGGGATCCCGCAGGTTCTTCACGATCCCCTCGAGGTCGCGGATCGGCAGTTCGGGAAACTGCTCGCGCATGATCTGCTGGACCTGGGCGATGGCCTCGCGATTGACCGGCAGCACGTCGTCGTGGATGCGACGGATCCGGAACATGGGTCACCTCGCCGAGGCCACGATGCGCTCGACGGCCTCGTGGAAAGGAATGCCGGCCCGGTCCAGGGCGGCCGCGTAGCCGGCGTCCGGGGCCAGGCAGGGATTGGCGTTGGCCTCGAGGATCCAGGGCCGGCCGCCGGCGTCGACCCGGAAGTCCACCCGGGCCCAGCCGCGCATGCCGAAGACGGTCCAGCAGGCCAGGGCCTGCCGCGTCAGCTCGGTGAGCAGGGGCCCGTCGGCGGCGGGGAAGTCGAAGGTCCTCACGGTGTGGCGGAATTCGAAGGAGTCCTCGTCCCACTTGGCGGCGTAGCCCACGATCCGGGGCTTGCCCTCGGGGTAGTCCTGGAAGAGCATTTCCGCGGGGGGCAGGACCCGGGGGCCCTGCGGGCCGTCCAGGATCGCGAGGTTGAACTCCCGGCCCTCGACGAAGGCCTCGGCGAACCAGGGAGCGCCCGGGGTGCCGGCACGGGCGTCAATCAGGGCGGACACCTCGTCCGGACCACCGTCAACCAGGGCGTCGTCGTCCAGCCCCAGGGAGGCGTCCTCCCAGACCGACTTGATGATCCAGCGTTGGTGGCGCTCGGCGTTTCCGGCGAAGGGCCCGCCCGAGATCCAGGGAGGGGTCGGCAGGCCCGCATCCTGCATCAGGCGCTTGGCCAGGGCCTTGTGGGAGGTCAGGTGGATGGCGTCGGCAGGGCAGCCGGCGTAGGGGACGCCGACGGCCTCCAGGACGTCGGGAACCAGGTGGATCAGGCGGCCGTGCCCGCCCAGGCTCTCGACCAGGTTGAAGACCAGGTCTGGGGAGGCCGATTCCACGGCATCCACCAGCCCCCCGAGGTCGAGGCCGCAGGCGTGACGCTTGACGGTGTGGCCGCGGTGCTCCAGGGCCGCCTGGACCGCCGCGGCCTGGATCAGGACGTCCGCCTCGTCAGGAGGCGCGCCCGGCGGCACGCTGTTGTGGACCAGGAGCAACCGCATCGAGGACCTCCTCCCGCAGCGGGGGCTCGGCCCCGACCCGCTCGGCGGCCGAGTCGAGAATGCGGCGGATCAGTTCCACGTAGGGCATCCCCACCGCGGTGGCGATCATGGGCAGGTCCGAATGCTCCGGATGCAGCCCGGCCAGCGGATTCAGCTCCATGAGCTGGGGAACGCCGTCGGTCCCGGCGCGCAGATCCAGGCGACCGGCGTCCCGGCAGCCGAGCAGACGCCAGGCGGCCAGGGAGGTGTCCTCGGCCATGGCGACCATGGGGTCGTCACGGGTGACGTGCCGGTACTCGACCAGTTCCTCGCAGAACTCCTTGTTGGTGTAGGTGTAGGCTCCGTCCTCGGCGCCCTTGAGCAGCACGATCTCCAGGGTTCCCAGCACCGCGGCCCGGTCACCGGTGCCGGTGATGCCGACGGTGAACTCCCGGCCCGGCAGGTAGCTCTCCACCAGCACCGGCTGGTCGAAGCGCCCCAGCAGGTCCAGGCAGCGCTCGCGCAGCTGGACCGGGTCGTGGATGACCGAGGCCCCGTCGATCCCCTTGCCCGTTCCTTCGGCCAGGGGCTTGGCGAACAGGGGGAAACGCAGGTCCAGGCCGTCGATCTCCTCGGGCCCGGTGATCTCGGCGAAGTCGGGCGTGGGCAGTCCGCCGTCCCTCAGCACCCGCTTGGTCATGCCCTTGTGCAGGCTGAGGGCGGTCACCATGGGGTCGCTGAAGGTGTACGGGATTCCGTAAACGTCCAGGATCGCCGGGACCTGCGCCTCGCGTCCGATGCCGCGCAGGCCCTCGGCGATGTTGAAGACCAGGTCCCAGCGGTCACCGGCCGCAAGGCGGCGCATCAGGGCCCGGGCGTGGCCGATGCGGTCGGTCTCGTGCCCGCAGGCCCGGACCGCCTGTTCGATGGACTCGATGGTGGAAAGCCGGTCGAACTCGGCCGTCTCCTCCTCCGAGTAGCCCATGCGCAGGTAGTCGTCCCGCAGGTCGTAGGTCAGCCCGATCCTCATGCGTTCACCTCCGCCCCGACGGGATCCGGGTAGCGGTGGATCTCGCCGGTGAAGCTGCGCAGCAGGACGTCGTCGCCCTCGCGGCCGACCAGGTAGCCGGGCTGCAGGGGGATCTTGCCGCCGCCGCCGGGGGCGTCGATCACGTAGGTGGGCAGGGCGTAGCCCGTGGTCCAGCCCCGCAGGCCCTGGATGATGTCCAGGCCCTTCTGCACGCTGGTCCGGAAGTGGGCCGAGCCCGAGATCGGATCGCACTGGTAGAGGTAGTAGGGCCGCACGCGCATCATCAGCTCGCGGTGGAGCAGCTGCTTCATCGTCTCGACGCTGTCGTTGACGCCCTTGAGCAGCACCGTCTGCGATCCCAGGGGGATGCCCGCGTCGGCCAGTCGCCGGCAGGCGCGGACGGACTCCGGGGTGCACTCGTCCGGGTGCGTGAAGTGGATGCTCATCCACAGGGGATGGTGCTTCTTCAGCATCCGGGCGAGCTTGGGCGTGATGCGCTGGGGCATGGCCACCGGCACCATGGTCCCGATGCGGATGAACTGGACGTGGGGGATGCTCCGCAGCTCGCCCAGCAGCCAGTCCAGCTTCTCGTCGCCGATGGTCAGGGGGTCGCCGCCCGACAGCAGGACGTCCCGCACGGCAGGAGTGCGCCGGATGTAGTCCAGGCCCTCCTGGAGGCGGTCCTTCTGGGGCATCAGCTCGCCCTGGCCGACCACCCGCGAGCGGGTGCAGTAGCGGCAGTAGGTCGAGCAATGGTCGTGGACCAGGAACAGGACGCGGTCCGGATACCGGTGGACGATTCCGGACACGGGGGTGTGTTCGTCCTCGCCCAGGGGATCGTCGGCCTCGCCGGTCGTGCGCAGGAATTCGTCCTGCACGGGAACCACGGTCCGCCGCAGTGGCTGGTTCGGGTCATGGGGATCCAGGAGACTGAAGTAGTAGGGAGTGATCCCCACGGGCAGCATGGATCCGCCCTGGCGCATGGCCCGACGTTCGGACTCGGTCAAAACGAGCATGTTCTCGAACTGCTCGAGGGTGCGGATGCGGTGACGCATCTGCCAGTGCCAGTCGTTCCACTCGGCGTCGGCGACGTCGGGGAAGTGCAGGCGCCGGAAGGATCGCGTCTTCGGGCCGCAGGTCGGCGGTTTGCGGGCAAGAAAAAAGGCGGGAATCTCTTCCGCCTGGTGGTCAGGATGGGGAGGTTCGGCAGATTTGGACGGAGGCTCGTCGGAAAAGTCCGACTCGGTCTCCTTCCGGTACACGGGCAACCGCTCTTCGAGGCGATGCACCGTTTCGGGATGACAACGCACGCCAGGCCTCCTTTCGAGGCAGGGTGCCGGAGGGACCCGCCGACCCGGTGACATTCCGGGGGGCGCCGATCCGGTTGTGGGGCGATAAAGTACTCCGACCCAGGATATTGTCAAGATGGATATAGGGGCAGGGATCAAAAAAATCAATCCCCGGGGGACCGGGGAATTTCGGGGTACCCAAAGCGGGCCCGACCCCCTAGAATCATGGGAATCGCGACCATCCCCTGGACCCCCCCCCATCCCCCCGGGAGCCGACCTCATGACCCAAGCCGCGACGACCTGGCGCTTCCCCCGCATGTTCTGGACGGGGAACGCCGCCGAGCTCTGTGAACGGGCCGCCTACTACGGGACCTTCATCGCCCTGAGGACCTACCTGATCCGCGTGGTCGGACTGGACGACGTCCAGGCCGGCGCCGTGGCCGCCTACTTCGGCGGCTGGATCTACCTGGTGCCCTTCTTCACGGGCGCCATCGCCGACCGGATCGGGTTCCGGCCGGCCCTGATGATCGCCTTCGCCCTGCTCGCGGTCGGCTACGGATCCCTCGGGGTGTTCCACACCCTGGGCCCCGTGCTGGTCGGGCTGACCCTGGTCATCATCGGCGGGGCCATCGTCAAGCCGGTCATCTCCGGGACGGTCTCCAAGTCCTCGGACCCGGACAACCGGGCCCGGGCCTTCTCGATCTTCTACATGGTGGTGAACATCGGGTCCTTCACCGGCAAGACCATCGTCGCGCCCATGCGCATCCAGATGGGTGTGGAAACCGTTCCCTATTTCTCCGCGGGGGCTTCCCTCCTGGCGCTGATCATCGTGGCCCTGACCTACTTCCCCGACAAGGACGCCAGGACGGGCAAGACCGCCACGGTCCGGGAAACCCTGCAGGGCATGTGGCTGGCCATGTCCAACGGCCGCTTCCTCGCCCTGATCCTGATCACCGCCGGGTTCTGGGCGATCCAGGGCCAGCTGTACGCCTCGATGCCGGACTACGTCCTGCGCATGGCCGGCGAGACCTACAAGCCGGAATGGTACGCCAACATCAACCCCCTGGTGGTGGTGCTCTTCGTGGTCCTGATCACCCAGCTGGTCCGGACCTGGAAGCCCCAGAACTCCATCCTGGTGGCCATGTGCCTGATCCCCTTCTCGGCGATCACCATGTCCTTTTCGGCCTGGATCCACGGGACGGTGGACGTTTTCGGCCTCCAGCTGCACCCGATCACCTTCATGATGATCATCGGCATCGCCATCCAGGGACTGGCCGAGTGCTTCCTGAGTCCCAAGTGGCTGGAATTCGCGTCCAAGCAGGCGCCCGAGGGCAAGGAGGGGACCTTCCTGGGCTTCGCCCACATGAACACCTTCTTCGCCTGGGTCTTCGGCTTCCTGTTCTCGGGCTATCTGCTGAGCAAGTACTGCCCCGAACCCGGGACCCTGGACCCGGCGGCCAAGGCCGCCCATGAGCTGGCCCTGGTCGGGCAGGGCCCCATGCCCGTGGAGTACGCCCACGCCCACTACCTGTGGTACGCGTACGCCGGGGTCGGACTGATCTCCCTGATCGCCCTGCTGATCTTCATCGGGGTCACCCGGAGGATCGACGCGAGGAACGAGGCGGCCTAGACCGCGGCGGCAATGGCAGGGGGCGGCCGCCTGGCCGCCCCTGGTCTTTTCCACCCTGGAAGGATCCCGTGTCCCAGAGGACCGAAACCACCCTCCTGAACGGCAAACCCCTCCGCTACCGGGTCCGCAAGAGCCGGCGGGCCCGCAAGCTCGGCATACGGGTCTGCCCGCGCGAGGGGGTCGTCGTCACCCTGCCCTGGCGGGTGGCCTACGCCGAGGTGCCGGGTCTGCTGGAGGAGTTCGGTGACTGGATCGACGCCCGGGTCGAGGAACTGGGGGTCCGGCTGGGCCCGGTGCGGAGGCAATACGCCACCGGAACCGGCATCCTGGTCTTCGGCGTGGATCGCACCCTCAGGATCGGTCCTCTGCCTCCGGGGCGCATCCGCCCGGTCATGACCCTCCGGGACGGGACTCTGGACCTGGCCCTTCCGCCCGGGGACATCCTGGATCCCCGCCCTGCCCTGGAGACCTACCTCAGGCGCCTGGCCAGACAGGATCTTCCCGGCCGCGTGGCCCGCTGGGCCGACCTCATCGGACACGAGCCGTCCCGGGTGATCATCGGCGAGCGCATCAGCCGCTGGGGCAGCTGCTCGTCCCGGGGCACGATCTCCCTGTGCTACCGCCTGGTGATGGCCACCCCGGCGGTCATCGACGCGGTCGTCGCCCACGAGATCTGCCACCTGGTGCACCTGAACCACAGCCCCCGCTTCTACGCCCTGCTGGACGTGGCCTGTCCGTGGCATCACGAGGGCATGGCCTGGTTGAAGGACAACCACGACCGGCTTCAGCTGTAGCCCGGCCGCTGTAGCCCGGCCGTTGCCTTATCCCCCGGCCCACGGTATCCTGGAGCTTTGCGCCAACCCCAGCCCCGGAGACCCCGCATGAGCGACCTCTTCAGCCGAGACACCACCCTGGCCCTGCTGCACGAGTACACCGAGACGGACAGCCTGCGCCGGCACGCCTACGCCGTGGAGGCCGCCATGAAGGCCGCCGCCGAGCGGACCGGCAACGACCCGGTGTACTGGGCGGCCGTGGGGCTGCTCCACGACTTCGACTACGAGAGGTACCCCGAGGCTCCGGATCATCCCTTCAAGGGGGCGGAGATCCTGCGCGGGAAGGGCTATCCCGAGGAATTCGTCCGAACCATCCTGAGCCACGCCTCGTACACCGGGGTGCCCCGGGAGAACGACTGCGCCCGATGGCTGTTCGCGGTCGACGAGCTGTGCGGATTCTGCATGGCCTGCGCCATGGTCCAGCCCGAGCGGAAGATCGCCCAGGTGCAGGTCAAGTCGGTGCGCAAGAAGCTCAAGAAGAAGGATTTCGCCGCCAAGGTGAACCGGGAGGAGATCGCCGAGGGCGCCGCCGACCTGGGCCTGGACCAGGACGAGGTCATCACCCACGTCCTGGCGGCCCTGGTCCCCGTCGCCGACGATCTGGGCCTCTAGCCCGGGGAGGAGGGCCCATGCCCTACGTCAACATCCGCATCACCCGCGAGGGCGCCACCGCCGAGCAGAAACGCCGGCTCATCGAGGGGGCCACCCGGTTGCTGGCCGACGTTCTCGGGAAGGATCCCGCCACCACGGTGGTGGTGATCGACGAGGTCGAGACCGACAACTGGGGGATCGGCGGCCGCGCCGTCACGGAACTGCGCGCGAAGACCCGGGGCAAGGGCGGCGGGAAATGACGCCGGACTGGTCGGACAATCCCCTCTGCCGGCTCCTCGGCTGCGCGATCCCCGTCGTCCAGGGCGGCATGATCTACAACAGCGGGGCCAAGCTCGCCGCCGCCGTCAGCAACGCCGGGGGGCTGGGCCTGATCGGGGCCGGCAGCATGCGCCCCGACCTCTTCCGCGACCAGATCCGCAAGGCCCGCAGTCTGACGTCCCGGCCCTTCGGCGTGAACCTGCCCCTGCTGTATCCCCACGTGGAAGAGTGCCTGGAGATCGCCCTCGCCGAGGGGGTCCGCATCGTCTTCACCTCGGCGGGGTCTCCCCGCAAGGTCATCGGACCGCTGAAGGAGCACGGCTGCGTGAGCGTCCACGTCGTGGCCAACCCCGCCCTGGCCCGCAAGTGCGAGGACGCCGGCTGCGACGCGGTGGTCTGCGAGGGTTTCGAGGCCGGCGGGCACAACGGCCGCGAGGAGATCACCACCATGGTCCTGGTCCCGGAGTGCGTCGGGGCGGTCTCGGTTCCCGTGATCGCCGCGGGCGGCATCGCCACGGGGGCCCAGTTCGCCGCGGCCATGGCCCTGGGGGCGGCCGGGGTGCAGATCGGGTCGCGGTTCGCCGTCAGCCGGGAGTCGAGCGGCCACGAGGCCTTCAAGCAGGCCGTTGTGGCGGCGGGACCGGGTGACACGCATCTTGTCCTGAAATCCCACGTGCCGGTCCGCCTGCTCAGGAACGCCTTCCGCGACGAGATCACCGCGATGGAGGCCCGGTGCGCCCCGGTCGAGGATCTGGTGGCCCACCTGGGCCGGGGTCGGGCCCGGCGCGGGATGCTCGAAGGGGACGTGGAACAGGGCGAACTGGAGATCGGCCAGGTCTCGGGACTCATCGCCGACGTTCCCCCGGTCGCCGAGATCATGCAGCGCCTGCTCGCCGGTTACGCCGAGGCCCGCGCCCGCCTTTGATCCCATGAAACGGAGAGTCCATTGGACAGGTCGACGTCAGCCGCCAAGGTCAGCATCTGGAAGCAGTTTCCCGGGTCGTTCTGGTCCGCGAACGTCATGGAGATCTTCGAGCGGATGGGCTGGTACGGTTTCTACGCCGTCAGCAGCCTCTACCTGACCGGGGCGGTCGCCGACGGCGGGCTGGGCCTCTCCAGCGAGGACCGGGGCGTCATCCAGGGCCTCGCGACGTTCTTCCTCTACCTGTTTCCCGCCGTGTTCGGGGCCCTGGCCGACCGCTACGGGTTCAAGAAGATGTTCCTGGCCTCGTGCACGGTGATGATCCCGGGCTACCTCCTGCTGGGCATCCCCCAGGGGTTCTGGGGCTTTCTCGCGGTGTACTTCCTGGTGGCGGTGGGGCACGGCATGTTCAAGCCGGTGGTGATCTCGACGGTGGCGAAGTCCACCACCGCCGAAACCGGCAGCATGGGTTTCGGCATCTTCTACATGATGGTCAACATCGGCGGCTTCCTGGGTCCCATCGTGGCCGGCATCGTCCGGGGCTGGGACTGGCAGTACGTCTTCTACGCCTCGGCAGGTTGGATCGTCCTGATGGGCGTGATCGCCTTGATCTTCTACCGGGAGCCGCCCCGCGATGCCGAGGCGGAATCCCGCCGCTCCCTCGGCCAGGTCTTCGGGGGCATGATGGCCGTGGTCGGCAACGGGCGGTTCTTCCTGCTCATCGCGGGCCTGCTCGTCCTGCTGGTCATGGGGTCGAAATGGCTGCCCCCTGCGGTCTACCTGCCTGCCGGCGCCGGCTGGATCCTCGCCAATCTGGCCTGGGACTTCGCGAACACCGGCCTGCGCCGGTCGCCGCACGTCCAGCGGCCCTGGTTCCTCGATCGCATGCGGGTGGGGGAGGGGCGCTACCTGGTCTTCCTGGTGCTGATGGCCTTCTTCTGGACCAGCTTCAACCAGATCTTCATGACCCTGCCCGAATACATCCGGGATTACGCCGACACCGGCGACCTGATCCGCACCCTGGGCCCCCTGGCCGGGTGGATCACCGGCGCCGCCCAGGGGCTGGGCCTCGATACCTCCCAGTGGGGGCGGGCGGTGCTGGAGCACGGACAGGTCAAGCCCGAGCACCTCATCAACCTCAACGCCTTCGGCATCATCGTCGGCCAGGTGGCCATCGCCTACCTGGTGCGGCGCCTGGCGCCCCTGACCTGCATCATCCTGGGCAGCTTCATCACGGTGATCAGCTTCCTGCTGTACCTCATCGGCCAGGGCGGATGGGTCATCGTCCTGGCGGTGCTGGTGTTCTCGGTCGGCGAGATGCTGGCCAGCCCCCGCTCCAAGGAATACGCCGGCCGGATCGCGCCGCCGGGCAAGGTCGGCATGTACATGGGTTATTTCTACTGGTGCGTGGCCCTGGGCAACCTCTTCGGCGGGTTGCTCAGCGGCGCCCTGTACCAGCACTACGGCCCCGCCGACCGGGGCGGCTCGGACGATCCGGGAACCATGTGGATCATCTTCGCGGGGCTCGCCATGGTGTCGGTTGTCCTGCTGTCGCTCTACGATCGGTGGATCAAGCGGAACACGCCGGCCTGAGAAGACGCCGGGAAAGGCGGCCATGAGGCGCACCATCATGATGGGGATGCTGGCATGCCTGGCCGTCGCCGGGGGCGCCCAGGCGACCCCGGCGCGGTCGCTGATCACCGTGGAGCGGGACGTCGACCTCGAGGTCCTCGACTGGGGAGGCGAGGGAATCCCCGTGATCCTGCTGGCCGATCTGGGCTGCACGGCGCATGTCTTCGAGGACTTCGCGCTGCTGCTCCGCCCCGATTGCCGGGCCGTCGCGCTGACGCGGCGGGGATTCGGCGATTCCGACGCCCCCGCATCGGGATACGACACCGCCACCCTGGCCCACGACGTGCTGGCCATCGCCGATTCCCTGGGCCTGGACCGGTTCGTCCTGGCAGGCCACGGCATCGCCGGCGCGGAGATGACCGCCCTGGCGCTGAAACATCCAGGCAGGGTAGGCGCCCTGGTCTACCTCGACGCCGCCTGGCAACGGCTGCCGTGGGAAATGGTGGGAGGGGACCTTCCCGCCCCGGCGGAACCGGCGGTCCAGGAGGAGGATCTGGCGTCCCCGAAGGCGGTGGGCGATTATCTCGCCCGCATCCGGGGCTGGCGGCCACCCGACGGGGAGATCGCGGCCACCTGGATCTTCTCTCCCGAAGGCCGGGCCCTGGGGCCCGCCACGCCCCGGCAGTCCTTCGAGGCGGTCTCGGCGGGCCTGGTGCAGGGGGACTACCGGCGCCTGACGGTTCCCTGCCTGGCCATCTTCCCCCTGCCGGGGGTGGAGGCCCTCTTCCCCTGGTGCGACGCCTTCACCGGGAAGGACCGCGCCCTGGCCGAGGAGGCCGTGGCCCGGCTCCTGCCCTTGAGCCTCGGCCAGGTCCGGGACTTCCAGAAGGCCGTGCCCGCAGCCCGGGTGATCGAGTGGCCGGCCACCAGCCGCTTCATGTTCCTGACCCGTCCTGCCGAAACCGCAACGGAGATCCTGACATTCCTGGCGGGATTGAAGGAGGAATCCCCTTGAAATCCTATCGCCGCGAACTCCGGTTCGATACGAGTGCTGGTGAAGATCATCGGGGAATGGGATGACCGCGGACGCAGCCGGGCCGATCAGGACCACCGCCGCCGAACTGGGAGGCCTCCTGGCCGGTCTGTGCGCGGACCACCGCATCGATCTCGCCGGGGCGGTCGCCCTGCCCTGCCCCCTGCCCCTGGCCGACCGGTATCTCGACTGGTTGCAGGCCGGCAAGCACGCGGGCCTGGAATATCTCGCACGCGATCCCGAGGCCCGCCTGGATCCCACCCTGCGCAATCCCGAAGCATCCACCCTGCTGGTCTTCGCCCAGGGCTACACGCGGGGCTGGCCCGCGGGGGACGCCGATCCGTCCGCGGGCGGACCGCCGGATGAACCGATCCCGTGGATCGACCGGGTCGCCCGCTACGCCCGCGGCCGGGACTACCACGAGGTGTTCCTGGGGGACATCAGGATGGTCCTGGCCGGATTGCGCCGGGTCTGGCCGGCATTGACCGCCTACGCCAGCACGGACACCGGACCGTATCTGGAAAGGGAATACGCCTGGCTGGCCGGCCTGGGGTTCCTGGGCCGGAACACCTGCCTGATCCACGAGCGATTGGGGTCGGGGCTTTTCCTGGGGGTGGCGCTGACCGACCTCCAGGTGGATGGGCTGGCCGAACCCGGCGCGCCCGCCGTCCGGCCTCTTTTCGGGGTTTCGCCGCGCAGGGTCCAACCGCCGACGGAGGCCTACCTCAGTGCCTGCGGGTCCTGCACGCGCTGCATCGACGCCTGTCCGACGGCCGCCCTCGATCCTGATGGCGGGCTGGACGCCCGGTCATGCCTGTCCACCTGGACCATCGAACTAAAGGGAGAGGCTCCCGGCGGCCGCGAATCCGAACAGGGAGGCATCCTGTTCGGCTGCGACATCTGCCAGGCCGTCTGCCCCTGGAACCAGAGGGCGTTCAGCCGCCCGGCGCCTCCGGTTCCACGGGAGTACGCGGCCTTGCCGGAACACGACGACCTGGAACTGGAGGATCTGGCGACCATCGGGGACGAGGAATTCAGGGCCCGGTTCCGGCGCACCCCCCTGTGGCGGTCCCATCCCGCCGGGATGAGGCGGAACGCCAGGCGCGTGCTCGCCAACCTCGCCGGCTCGCCCGAGGAGGAGGAAAGACCATGACCGCCGCCGCGACCTTCTGGCGACCCCTGCCCAACGGCCAGGTCGCCTGCGACCTTTGCCCCATCGGCTGCCGTCTCCGCCCCGGCCAGGACGGTCCCTGCGCCTCCCGGGCCAACCGGGACGGCGCCATGACGCTGCTGTCCTACGGCCGCATCGTCTCGGCGGCCGTCGATCCCGTCGAGAAGAAGCCCCTGTACCACTACCATCCCGGCCGGGACATCCTCTCGGTGGCGGCTCCGGGCTGCAACCTGCACTGCCTGTTCTGCCAGAACTGGAGCATCAGCCAGAAGGGGGGGGCTCCGACGCAACCGGCCTCCCCGGAGGAGTTGGTGGATGCCGCCTTGCGCTCCGGCGGCGTGGGCCTGGCCTTCACCTACAGCGAACCCCTGGTCTGGTACGAGTTCGTGAGGGACACGGCCTCCCTCGCCCGGGCGGCCGGGCTGAAGAACGTCCTGGTCACCAACGGATTCCTGAACGAGGAGCCCCTGGCCGGATTGCTGCCCCTGATCGATGCGGCCAACATCGACCTGAAGTCCATGGAGGACAGGTTCTACCGGCGCATCTGCAGGGCCAGGCTCGGGCCGGTGCTGGACGCGATCCGGCAGTTCCACGCCGCGGGGGTCCACCTCGAACTGACCAACCTGGTCATCCCCGGGCACAACGACGCGGACGAGCAGATCAAAGACCTGGTGGACTGGGTCGCCGACCTCGATCCCGAAATCCCCCTGCACTTCAGCGCCTATCACCCGGCCTGGAAGATGAAGGCCCCGGCCACGCCGCCCGAAACCCTGCGGCGCGCGTACGGGATCGCCCGGAAAGTCCTGCCCTGGGTCTATCTGGGGAACCTGAAGGTCGCCGAGGGGAGCGACACCGTGTGTCCCGGCTGCGGCTTCACGCTGATCGCGCGGACGGGTTTCCATGCGGAGTCCCGTCTCCAGGGGAAACCTGCCTGCCCTTCGTGCGGCAGGCCGGCGCCCGTCGTCCTGGATTGAGGCGTCCTATTCCCGGTCCTCATCGTGGTGGCTGGCCGTCACCACGGTGGTGATGCCGCCGCGCACGAACCATTCTCCCCGCACTTCCATCAGGCGCGGCCTGGTCGCGACCACCAGGTCGTCGAGGATCTGGTTGGTGACCTTCTCGTGGAAGGCGCCCTCGTTGCGGTAGGACCACAGGTAGAGCTTCAGGGACTTGAGTTCGACGCACTTCTCGCCGGGGACGTAGGTGATCCGGAAGTGCGCGAAGTCGGGCTGTCCGGTCAAGGGACACAGACAGGTGAACTCCGGGCAGTCGAATGCGATCTCGTATTCCCGTTCGGGATTGGGATTGTCGAAGACCTCGAGGATCTTGCTGGGCTTGGTGGCCATGGGTTCTCCTTGGAGGGGTCGAAGCCTGCCGGAAATCTAACCCACCGGGGGCGGATCGCCAACGCCCCGGTGCCCCGCAACGAACGACCGCCGGACCCGGGCCCGGCGGTCGTCAAGCGATGCAGGGAGAGGCGGGCTACTTCACGAGGGCCATCCTGCCCACCGAGGTGTCGTCCCCGCTGGTCACCATGTAGAAGTAGATCCCGGCGGCCACGGTGCGGCCGCGGTCGTCGTCCCCGTTCCAGATCACCGAATGGACCTGCGCGGAGAGGTCTTCGTCGATCAGGGTCTTGACCTGGCGGCCGGCGACGTCGAAGACCACGACGCGGGTCCGGCCGGCTGCAGGCAGGGCGAACCGGATGGTGGTCCGGGGGTTGAAGGGGTTCGGGAAGTTCTTGTCCACCCGGAAGGCGACAGGCGTCTCACCGTCGCCGGGGACCGGCGAGGCGGCGCACACGCCGAGGGCGCCGATCAGGTCGCAGCCGCCGCTGTTGGCCGGAGCGCAGGGGGATCCCGCGCCGATCCGGTAGTCGCCGCCGCCGGCGTCGCAGAACAGGGGATCGGCGGAGATGTTGCCGCCGGTTCCGGTGGGATCGGTCATCCCGGAATAGTCCGTCCCCACGTTCCCGTAGACGTCGTTGCAGAGGAAGGAGGGCGGGGCGGCCGTCACGGCCACGCCGTTGGCGTAGTTGGTCCCGCCGGTGTTGAAGGCCACCAGGTTGTTGCTCATGTCGGGGGAGGTCCCGGTGACCTGGATGCCGCCGGCCCCGAAGCTGGTCCCGGCATTGCCGGCGAACGTGTTGGCGGAGAGCGAGCCGGCGGCGTTGTTCTGGTAGCTCAGCCCCCCGGCCAGGAAGCTGCCCGTGTTGCCGGCGACCAGGGAACGGGAGAGGCTGGCCGAACTGCAGTTGGTCAGGTACAGCCCGCCGCCGAAGGTCGCCTCGTTGCCGGTGCAGGTCAGGCTGTCCGCGCTGAAGAGCGTCCCGTTGGCGTAGATGCCGCCCCCGTTCATCAGGGAGCTCGCGGGCAGCTTGGTGTTGCCGGTGAGGGTCACGCCGAACAGGTCGGCCACGCCGCCGCTGAGGTAGATGCCGCCCCCGTTGTTCAGGGCGCTGTTGCCGCTGACGGATCCGCCGGTCATGGTGAGGCTGGTGCTGCCGCCCACGCCCGCGGCGTAGACGCCGCCCCCGTTGTTCAGGTCGGCGTGGCCGTCGATGACGCAGCCGCTGAGGTACAGGACGCTGTCCAGGACGTGGATGCCGCCGCCCAGGGGGGCGTAGCTGAGGTTGTCGTTGCGCGAGACGTTGTCCTCGATGGTGCAGTCGATCAGGGAGGGATTGCTGTCGTAGACGAACACCCCGGCCCCGTAGATCCCCGTGTTGCCGTGGATCCAGACGTTCTCCAGATAGGCGTCCGAGTTCACCAGCATGAGGCCGCCGCCGCAGCCGAGCTGGCTGGAGAGGCCGACGCTGCAGCCGGTGATCTCGATGTTGCGCAGCACCGGCGAGGCGTCCTTGACGATGAGGCCGCCGCCGTAGCGGGCGGTGTAGGGGATGCCGCTGTAGTCCTGGCCTCCGCCCCCGACGAGCTTGAAGCCGTCGACCACGGTGTCGGAACCCGTGCCGCTCGAGAACCGCATGACGGTGGAGCTGAGGCTGCCGTTGATGACCGTGGGGGAGCCGGCGGGATCGCGCGTGGTGAACGAGGCGTCATAGCCGCCGTAGATGACCAGGCCCCGCTCGTCGATGGTCACCGGCCCGGCCAGCGGAGCGGTGTTCGCCACCTTGACCGTGTCACCCGTCGCACCGCTGTGGAGGGCGTCGTAAAGGGTGGGGAATTCGTCCGGATACAGGTGGACGTTGTCGCCGAGGGCCTTCAGCAGGTTGACCCTGCCGTTGCCCAGCAATCCGGCATAGCCGGGATTCAAGGCGTCGATGTCGTCGCAGTTGTTCAACAGGAGGCCGAGGCACGTCGTGCGGTTGCCGCCGGTGCCGGACTTGATCAGGGCGTAGCAGGCCGCGGCGATGGGGGAGGCGAAGCTGGTGCCGTCGACGGTGCTGTAGCCGTGGGTCTGCGAGCCGAAGCTGTACCAGGTCGTGTAGATGCCCGCCCCGGGCGCGGAGACCTCGACCCAGGTGCCGTAATTCGAAAAGGAGGCCTTGCCGTCACTGCTGTTGGTGGCCGCGACGGCGATCACGTCCGGATGGGTCGACAGGTAGGAGGGCACGCCGATTTCGGGATCGCTGTCGGTGTTGTCGTTGCCGGCGGCGGTGAAGATCGCCACGCCCGCGCTGGTGGCGGTGCTGACGGCGAAGGACAGGAAGGAGGTCGAGCCCCAGCTGCAGTTGATGGCGTCGGCGCCGTTGCCCGAGGCGTAGATCATGCCCTGGGAGGCGAAGTCCATCCGCACCACGCCCAGGCTCTCCCCGTCGGGCAGCCAGCCGACGCGCACGGGCAGGATCTTGCAACCGTGGGCCACGCCGGCCACGCCGATGCCGTTGTCGCCGATGCCGGCCACCATCCCCGCGATGGCGGTGCCGTGACTTTCGTAGTCCATGGGATCGTTGTCGGGCGTATCGTCGTCTTCGTCCGGGTAGCCCTGGCCGGGAACGTTCACGAAGTCCCAGCCGCGGATGTCGTCGATCTTGCCGTTGCTGTCGTCATCGACCCCGGGAGTGCCGTAGTATTCGGTCCAGTTGGTCCTGATGGCGCCGTTGACCTTGTCGGGGTGCGGGCCGCCGAGATCGGGATGCTGCCAGTCCACCCCGGAGTCGACCACGGCCACCACGACGTTCGTATCGCCCAGGGTCTCGTTCCAGGCGCCCACCGCCCGGGTGTCCCCGCCGCTGAGGTTCAGGTTCCGGACGTACCACTGGGAACCCGACAGGCCCGGATCATTGGGCAGGTAGGCGTAGTTCCGGCAGATGTCCACCAGCATGGCCTTCTCGACCTCGGGACGGGCAGCGAAGGCCGCCTGGACGCGGTGCAGGCCCATCTCCGCCGGGAAGTCGACGGCGATGTAGCGTTCGGCCTCGTCGCGGATGCTCTTGTCGGCCAGCTTGGCGGTCATCCCGCCGTAAAGCTGCTCCATGCCCTTGACCTGGAAACTCTCGGCCAGGGCCTGGAGGGCGGGCACCTCGACCCGCGTGGAGCCGGCGGCCTTGTCGCCGGTCATCGCGACGCCGGGTTTCAGCAGGAGGACGACGCGGTCTGGCACCTGGCCCACCACCGAACCGTTTTCGTAGGGTTGGGCGGCGGCCCCGAGGGACAGGATCGTCGACAGAGAAAGGGCCGCCAGGGCGAGCAGCGCGATACGTTTCATGGTGGGTCTTCCCCCTCACAATGGTCCACGGATTCCCGGGCGCGCCACGGCGCGCCGGTCGACAAGAGGTCCCGGATCGGATGGGTGAAAGCGGCGAGGGCTTTCGGGCGATTCAGGATGACGAAATCGAGCTGGATAATTATACGGGAACCGGGGATTATCTTCAATATGACAGGTTTTTTGCAGGAATCTCCCTGTCGGCAAGGATCCTCCCAGGTTGAGCCAAGGAGTTGGGGGCGTTGGAGATAAAGGACATCCTGTTCATCGAGCCTTTCGACGGGGGATCCCACAAGGCTTTCCGGGAAGGGCTCGCTGGGCGCTCGCGCCACCGCATCGAATGCCTGACGATGCCCGGCCGGTTCTGGAAGTGGAGGATGCGGGGGGCTGCGGCCACCTTCGCCGACCGGATCAACGAGGGTCCCCCCCGCAGTGTCGACCTGCTCCTGGTCACCGGCTTCTTGAACGTCGCCGACCTGAAGGGCTTGCTGCATCCGCCTCTGGACCGGGCGCCCATCGTCCTGTACATGCACGAGAACCAGCTCACCTATCCCCTGAGTCCCCAGGAGGAATTCGACTTCCACTTCGGGTTCACCAACATCATCAGCGCCCTGGCCTCCGATCACGTCGTGTTCAACTCGGCCTGGCACCGGGACCTCTTCCTGGAGGCCGTGCCGGTCTTCCTGAACAAGATGCCCGAGGCGGTTCCCCGGCGGGTGGCCGAGCGCCTGGCCCCCCGCTGCCGGGTCTTGCCGGTGGGGCTGGATCGGAAGCCCCTCGCGTCCGACCGCTTCGCCCTCTACCGGGGGGGCCCTTGCGAACCCGGAGCGGGCCTGCCCTGGCCCCGGGGGAAGCGGCACCGCCTGATCTGGAACCATCGCTGGGAATTCGACAAGCGCCCCGGGGATTTCGCCGCCGCCGTGGAGGCCCTGCTGGACCGCGGGCTCGATTTCGAGGTGGCCCTGCTGGGGGAGACAGCCGGCAACGAGGAGGTTTTCCTGCCCCTGCGCCGCCGGCTGGGGGAGCGCTGCGTGGCCTTCGGTCATCTGCCTTCCCGCGCCGACTACGACGCCTTGCTCGAATCCGGAGACATCGTCGTCAGCTGTGCGGACCAGGAATATTTCGGGATCTCCGTGGCCGAAGCCGTCCACGCGGGTTGTTATCCGGTCTTGCCGAGGAGGCAGGTCTACCCATCCCTCTACGGTTCCCGTTGCCGGGGGGACCACTTCTATGATACCCATGAGGAGTTCATCGATCTCCTGGCCGATCTGATCGGAGGCGACGCCCGCGGCCATGTCTGTTCCCTCGACCTGGACGTGGATCCGTTCTGCTGGGAACGCCTGATCGGCGAGTTCGACGAGTTCCTGGCCGCGGCGGCCGGCGCCGTCCCGGCCCGGGGCGCCCCCGAACGGGAAGGATTCCGGCCGTGAACCGCCCCGTCCCGCACGGATTCCTCATCGACATCGAGGGTGTCCTGGTCCGGAACAAGGCCTACGAACCGGTGGCAGGATCGGTGGAGTGGATGGAGCGCCTGGCCACGACCGGGGCCCCGTTCTGCCTGGTCTCCAACAACACCACCGATCGGCCGGGGAAGCTGATCGACCGGCTCAACCGGGCGGGGTTCTCCCTGACCCGCGGCCATCTGGTGGGAGCGGTCGAGCTGGCCCTGACCCTCCTGATGGAACGGGGGATCGGCAGGATCGTCTGGCTCGGGGCGCCCGGGATGCGGGGCTACTGGGAGGAGGCGGGCATCGAGGTGGTGGAGGGAGGGGCCTGCGGGGCCGTGGTCATGGGCCTGGATCCGGGCCTGGACGTGGCGCGCCTGGATGCCGTCCTGCCTTCCCTGCTGGATCACGGCGCGGATCTGATCTGCCTCCACCGGAACCTTTTCTACCTGGACGCCGAGGACCGGCGCCGCCTGGGGCCGGGTTGCTGGTCGGCCGCCCTGGAGGCCCTCGGAGGGCGGGGCAAGGTGGTCACCGTCGGGAAGCCCGATCCCCGGATTTACCGGGCAGCCATGAAAAGAATTGGCGTTGCGGCGGCGGATACTCTATTTATCTCCGATGATCCGGTGGCCGATCTGGTCACCGCCGGACGCCTGGGCATGCAGACCGCCTTCGTCCTGTCCGGGAAGTACGGGGACCACGAGGTCCTGGGCCGCATGGACCAGGAGGACTGGCCCGGGATCATTTGCAGCAAGCTGGCGGACCTTCCCCTACCGGAAAAGGAACCCGAGTGACGAGCGGACCCCAGGACAGCGGCGATCGCAACCCCTCAGGCGGCCGGCCCGGCGGCCAGCGCCGGGGCGGCCCCTCGGGCCGGGGGTCCTCCAGGCCTCCGTTCCGGCGAGGAGACCGGGGGCGCGATCCCCGCGATTCCCGTGATCCTCGGCCAGCGGGCGACCGCAACGGTCCGGGCAGGCCCGGGGCGGCGGCCCCTGCCGGACCTCCGCCGGCGCAAGCCGCGGCCGCTCCGGCCCAGGACGCCCTGCCCAAGCGCGATCCCTTCCTCCAGCGCCAGACGATGGCCCTGTCCCTGTCCGCCTGGGACCTGGCCCGTTCCCGGCCCCAGGGACAGGACTCCCCGCGCGGGCACGTGATCACCATGCGCAACCAGGTCCGGCTGGTGGGTTCCTTCGAGAAGGAACGCCACATCCCCCCGGACGACCAGAGTTTCCTGAGGATCAGGGAGGACGCCAAGGGTAGCGTCCTGCTGATCCACGGGGTGTCCACCGGACCCGGGGACCTGAGGGAACTGGGGCAGCGGCTTTTCGAGGCGGGGTTCAACGTCCACGGCATGCGCCTGCCGGATTACGGCCGTCCCGGGCACACCATCAGCGAGGTGTCCTGGGAAGCGGCCCTCAACCAGGTCCTCCAGCACCACGGTCGACTGGCCCGCGGCGGCGGCATGGTCCACGTGGTCGGCCTGGGCTTCGGAGCCACGCTGGCCCTTCTTCTGGCTCGCCAGGAGAAGGTGGCCTCCCTGGTCCTGCTGGCTCCGGCCATCATGCCCTCGGAATCCCGCTTCCAGCGCCTGCTGGTCCGCCTGAAGCTCCACCGGGTCCGCTTCATGAATCGCCGGCTGGGATGGAACGCCGGCCTGATGGAGGGCATGGACCGGGCCAGGGGCAGGGTCGGCCAGATCCGCGCACCCATCTATGCCGCCCAGTGCGACGACGACGACCGGGCCTCACCCGAATCCCTGCGCTTCCTCCAGCGCAAGGCGAGGCACTCCGCCTCCCGGTTCCAGGTCTTTCCCGAGGGTGGTCACGCCGTGCTCGCCGCCCACGGTGAAACCGTCCTCTACCGGGAAATCGTCAAGTTCATCGCCGACGGGGACTGACCCGTCCCCTCATTCCAGGCTGGACGTCCCGATGCCCAGCTCGGCGGCCTTGGCCGCCAGCGCTGCGCGGTCCATCGGCTCGCCGGATTCCCGGTAGCGCGACCACAGATCCAGGAACGCATCGTAGTCGGCCGACGTCGGTCCGGGCCGGGGTCCGGGCACGCCTGGATCCCTTCCCGGCGCTTCGGAGGATCCCTCCAGCAGGTCCCTGAGGGCCCGATCGCTGATGCGGGCGCCGAGGCCCCAGCGGCGGGTGGCAAGCACGCCCAGGACGTGGATGTAGGATTCCAGGTCTGCGGCGATCTTCGCCAGGACCTGGGCCTGGCCCCCGGCTCCGGGAATCCTGGCGTGCAGGTTCGCGGCCACCTCCAGGCAGGCCCTGGCGCAGGCCGTGTCCCGGAGGCGGGTTTCGCCCGGGCTCATCCCGTAAAGGGTCGCCCGCCGCCGCCGCGCCTCGCCCCGGTCGAACAGGCCCAGGTAGAGGAGCCGATGCTCACCCTGCCGGCGGTACCAGGCTGCTTGCCGGCGGACCGAGGCGCCGGGTTCGGGCGGCTGGATCATGGGGCCTGATCCGAAGACGGCCTCGCCGGGCCGGCCGGCCACCGCGAGGCGGGTCAGCAGGTGGGCGAGGAAGACGTTCACGTCCTCGTCCGCTCCGGCGGAATTCGTCGGGAAACGTGACGCCGCCCTGGCTTCCAGGAGCTCCTCCAGGAAGAAGAAGTCGAGGGGACGGCGGCCCCGCCAGTCCGGGAACAGACCGCGGAATCCGGGGACCGCAGGGTTCGGAAGGGTCATGGTTCCGGACATGGGGGCGGGCCTTTCCTGATGGGGTTCCCGCCTTCCTTGCATTCCCCGTGCCGGGGCCACCTTTCCGGTCCACCCGCAACATATTGTCAATGAACATGATAGCGTATTGAAGAATCGTCAGGCGGTCCCATCCCGGCCTGATCTGGTTGGAATCCCACCACCAGGATCCCGCATCTCCTCCCGGACCTTGCGGAATTTCCCTTTGGTCCCGGCGAATCCTGCCGAAAAGCAATGGGCCCAGTCCGGTCTGCGCGAGGCCCGGATCTGACCGGGTATGGTCGACCAGGCATGGGAGTTTCCTGGCCGCGGCCCAGGTCGCGACCCACCCTCTGCAGGTGAAAGGAACAGGAATGAGCGACAAGAAGCGCAAGGACAAGAAGGCCGGCGGGGAATGGGCCGGACCGGTTCCCGAATCGGGCGCCCTGAACGCCGAACCTCCCGAGGGATTCGCCGACTTCACGGCGTTCGAGGGATACACCGACGAGGCCTGCGAGGTGGCAGAATCGCGACCGACGGCGACCGCTGCCGAGTCGCCCGGGCGGGTCTTGCCGCAATCGCCGCCGCCGCCGAAGGTCCAGGATGCCCCGGCCCCCAGCGGCTGGGCCTGGGGCCTGATGGTCGTGGTGCCCGGACTGGTCATCGCCGTGGGTGTCGGCGCCGCCTTCCATTTCGCCTACGGGTCGAATCCCGGCTTCAGCTGGAACCCCCTGGAAACCGGCCCCTGGAGAACCTGGTTCGACTTCCAGGGCCATCCGGGGCACCTCATCACCCTGGTCGGGGTCGGATCCCTGCTTCTGCTGACCCTGGTCGGGGTCCGCACCGCCTCGGTGGTGGGCCGGGACCTGGCCCGCGGTCACGCCGCCCGCGGCCTGCTCCGGAAAGTGGCGGCCCTGAGGCTGGACCGCACCGAGGGCTGGCAGGATCCCGCCTTCAAGGCCGATACGGATCTGGCGAACTTCACCGGTGAGAACCTGGGCGTCTGGCGCCATCATGAAGCCCGCCTGAAGCGGATGCTCGGCATCGAGGGCGAACTCCACCGTCTGGAAAAGGCCCTGTCCGACGGCAACCGGACCGACCTGGAAGCCAAGTTCGAGACGCCGGTGGTGGGCATGCTCGCCGACGGCATCATCCAGCTTTACGACCAGCAGGCCTCGGCCCAGGAGGACCTCGAAGCTCTCCAGGCCAAGATCGGGAGCAAGGGCCACCGGGCCATGGACCTCCTGCAGGACGCCCGGGGGTGGCAGACCGGAACCCTCGACCAGTTGAACCTGCAGGAGGACGCCCTTCGCAAGACGGCCACGCACCTGGAGGCCTTCAAGGACCGGCTGTCCCGGTCCGCATCCGAGGCGCCCGGCTTGCCCGAGGCCATGAGTCTGGTGGGCCGGCTGCGCCGTCACGGAACGGCTTCCGGGACGGCCGGCGCAGCCTCGAGGCCGGCCGACGACCTCATCGAGCGGTTCACCAAGCTGTCCTTCCAGGTGGCGATGGAAGCGGCCCGCCTGGGCCCCCGAGCCGAGCGTCTGCAGCCCATGGCCCAGTCTCTCGAGGACATGGCCGGGGAATTCCGGTCGGTCCTTGCGGCTGGTGGAGGGGACGGTGCGGTTTCGCCTTCATTCGCCGCCGACCTCGAGGCCCTCGAACAATGCCTGAAGGATATGACCGGCAAGCGGGGGACTCCGGGCGGGGAATCGCTGGACATCCTTGCCCCGTCGGTCCTGAAGGTCGCGGTCAACCTGGGACGGATCGCGGCCGGATTCGACGGCCAGCAGGTGCGTCTCGACGACCTCGGACGCGACATCGCCGACCTGGCGGGAATCGAGTTCGACCAGGCATCGGACCACCGGGAAGCGGCGGGCGATCTGGCCCTCGAGCACTTCGATCCGTTCCTGGAGTCCGATCCCGGCGGCGACATTCCCGTGATCGACCCGTTCATGTCCCGGCAGAGCGAAGTGACCATGCAGGTCGATTCCCTCGACCCCCTGGACATCTCCTCGGGCGTGAATCCCGGGGACGAGAACCAGTTCACCAGGTCGTCCCCGCCGGTCTTCGATCGCGGTCTTTCCACCGGCCCGGAGAAGGTGTACGATCCGGACGCGGCGTCGGGTCAGCCTTCCGGCGAAAGGATCTACGAACTCGCCGAGTTCGGCGCCGTCCTGATCAGCCCGGGCTCCGGCTCCGCCGCCTCCGGGCAGCGGGTCCACGACCTGTCGGAGTTCGGGGCCAAGCGCCTGGATTGAGCCGGGTCCGGTGTCCTCCGGGCCGCAAGGAGGAACACCGTGGATCACGTCCGGGCAAGGACTTTCCCCCGGGTTTTCGCCGACCGCCTGGTGGAGCTGGATGACCGGCTCCACCAGGCCCCTCTGGATCCCCGCAATCGCGCGGGCGTTCCGGCCGAATTTTCCCGCATCGAACTTTCCTTGGACCTGCTCGCCCGCGAGTTCGGACACGCTGACCCGGCGGGGCTGGCCGAAGTCGTGGCCGCCTTCGGCCGCCTCCGGGGGACGTTGACCGACGTGCCCGAACGCAACCCGGGACACCTGGCCCCGGTCTGGACCGCCGTCGCCGGTTTCCTCGAGAGTCTCCTGGTCAGGCTCGACCTGGGGGAAGATCCCGGGAGCGTCCCCGCCGATCCCCGGTGGGAGGAACTGGGCCACTGGCTGCTGGCGGCTGGGACCGCCGAGGAAGCCATGGTCGAGATCAAGCGGGCGATGGACCGCTGGGTGGCCGCGTGGGGGGACGGCGAGCTGCCGGATGCCACCGAGGATTCGCTGGCGCGGGAATGGGTGCGGCTGCGGGCTTACGGCGACAGCCTGTTCCGGTCCGACCTCCTGGGAGGATTCGCCTCCACCCCGGATCATCCAGGGCGGTAATGGGGCGGGCGGGGAGTGGGCCCGGTCACCGGCCGTGCCTTGTTGCGGATTGCACGGCTCCCGATGTTCTTGATGTATCCTGCACATCCTCAGAGGGACTCATCGTTCCTCGCTCCACCCTTCAATTACTCCCAAACCACCTTTAGAAGGCAAATTTTACCGATCTCCCCGAATTCCGGATCCGGGCACATGGGTTGCTAGAATTGCCTAATCGTGATGTGGCACGCATCACCTCATTGAATCTGGAGAGGAGCCCATCCATGCCTGACTACAAGGATCCCACCAGGGTTTACATCGGGGGAGATGATCCGGTCGTGCAGGTGATGACGTCCGTCGAAGCGGCGGAATATCTGAAGATGCACGTCAAGACGGTTTGCCGTCTGGCGAAGGAAGGCAAGATCCCGGCGAAGAAAGTGGGCAGCGAGTGGCGATTCCTCCGCTCGGTGCTGGACAACTGGCTGGCCGAATCCCTGGTCTGAGGTTGTCATGGCGATCCAGTTCCAATCCTTGGCCATGGCGGACAAGATGGTCTTCGGGGTCAAGCTGCTGGGCACCGTGGGCCGGGGCGACAAGTCCCACCTGAAGGACCTGGCAAGCAAGTGTCTCGCCAAGGGCAAGGTCCACATCGTGATGGATCTGTCCGAGGTGGGAGCCCTCGGTGGCGGCGGCGCCGCCATCCTGGCCGGCTTCCAGCAACAGCTGGTCGACGCGGGGGGCGAGGCGGTCTTCGCCGGTCCCAACGAGGTCGTGCGGAAGTTCCTGGCCGGCAGGTTCACCGGATTGCCCCTGCGCTGTTTCGCGACGGCCGACGAGGCGGAAGCGGCGTTCTTCGGGGCTGCACGGGAGAACGACCCCGAGACGATGGATTTCGCCGAGGCGGTGAATGAGCCGGTCATGATGGACGAGCCGGAGGCCGGCGGGTCCGGGTCGGATGATTCCGGATCGAGGGCGAACCTGCCGGAGTCCGACGCCGAGGAACTCGAGGAACTGGGGGCCATGGGTTTCTTCGCCGAGGAGTTCGAGGTCGACGATCAGGAACAGGAAGTCACCGACTTCTCCGGTCCCGCGGAAACGCGAGCGGACGAAGAGGGCCCGGCGCCTTCGGCGCCCGCCGCCCAGGGCCCCGGAACGGGCTCGGGACGCCGCCGCGAGCACAGCTACACCTCCCTGTCCGAGGCGATCACCACCCTGGGCGGGTGGGCCAATGCGGACGAGGACGGCAGGTTCGGACAGGCCCTCCAGAACCTCCTGTTCAGCCACGGGCTGGCCGAGGAGGTGACGCTCCTGGTTGCCAGGGATGGCCAGTTCACCTCCGAGGACGGGGCCTGGAAGTTCGAGTCCGCCGGGGCCCTGGCCAGGCAACTGGACGAGCGGGGCCACCCGCTGACCTTGTTGGACATCCAGGACGATGACCTGACCGACATCGAGAGGCTGCTCCTGGAGGAGACCAACCCCGACATCCTGCTGCCGGTCAAGGTGGAATCGCGCCTGGTCGCCATCCTGCTGCTCAAGCGGACTGCGGGAGGCGACGAGTACTCGGTCGTCGAGCACTTCGCCCTGGAACTGCTGATGCGGGTCCTGTCGGGCGAGGACCTGGGGGGGGCGGGGCGCAAGTCCGATACCGGTGCCGGATCGGCTGAAACGGAGCGATCGCCCGAGGACGAACCCACGCCGGCCTGGCAGGAATCGGAGTCCCGGGACGAGTCGGTCGCCGAGGCCCTGCTGCGCCTGGCCCTGGACCTGCCCGACGCCGACGACCGCATGCACTTCTGGCGGATCTTCGGCCGGAACCTCTGGCCCGTCCTGCCCATCCGCAGCATGGGCTACCTGGCGCCCGACTCCAAGCGGCCCCAGGTGGTCATCGCGCAGAACGATCCCCTGCTGGCCCTGGATCTCGGCAACAAGCGGTTGAAGGTCTACTTCAGGACCATCGAGCGGCCGGTGGCCGTCCACAACATCCCCAACTTCTTCAAGGACGTCAGGGACGACCTGGAGAAGGCCGGCATCGACTGGGTGGTCAGCCTGCGCTGGGACGAGGAATACCAGGGCACCGCGCTGGTTTCCCTTAGCGAGGACATCGATTCCCTGGGGCTCGGGGATCTCATCCACGAGCTGTTCAGCGAGACGTCCCGCCTGCTGTCCCGGTTCGAGGACAGCCACGAGAACGCCGACGTGAATCTCGAGCTGGTGCGCATCCTCATGGGCCAGTGGGAAAAGCGGATGTTCGGAACGGACGACATGACCCGCGCCATGGTCAGCCACGTGAACAGGCTCGCCCGGGCGATGGGTTTCACCCTCGACCAGGAACGCGAACTGATCTACGGCTGCCTGCTGCGCGACGTCGGTCTGATCGACAAGGAAGATGCGCTGATGGGATCCCCCGAACGCATGGATCCGGTCCAGTGGTCCCTGTACCGGCGCCACCCCGAGGAGGGCGCGCGCCTGCTGGAGACCTTGAACCTGCCCCAGTCCATCGTGGACGTGGTCCGCTGCCACCACGAGCGGTTCGGAGGCGAGGGATTCCCCATGGGGCTGGCGGGGCGTGAGATCCCCCTGGCCGCGCGCGTGGTGACGGTGGTCGAAAGCTACGTGGCCATGGTGATCGGGACGGACGAGCGGGAGCCGGTGTCGGCGGCGGACGCGTCCAGGATCCTGAGGGACAACCTGGGCGGCCGCTACGACCCCGACATCGTGAACCTGTTCCTGCGGGCCATCCAGCAGGAAAAGGGACGCATCCCCGGCAGCCCGGCGCGTCAGCGGCCGACCACCCAGGTGGTGTGATCGGAGGCAGGGCGGATCGGCATCCCCGTGTCCCGGTGTCCCACTTCCCGTCCAGGAGGTGGGACATTCAATTGATTGGAGGTCAACCAGTTCCCGGTGTCCCCGGATCGGTGTTCCACATGGAGGAACTCATGGGACAGAATGGGACACGGGAAAGGTCTCCCCCGCCGTCATCTTCATTTCCAAGTCATTTTGATTCAATTGATTACCGCGGCCATCAGAAAGAGGCCATCCCGGGGCAATCGGAGCGGATCTTGCCAGATGGGACCGGCAACCTGTCAGGACTGGGAGGACCGGGCCGGCTGCCAGGTCGAACCGCCGGGGGTGGCGCATCCCCGGCGGTCGTCCATGCCGGGAGGCTGAGGCGGGAGGACGCTTGTCAGGAAGAGGCCCCATCGGGTTCGGGAGTCCGGTCGCCGGGGGCCTTGGCCTTGCGGCGCCGGTGCCGGGGCGTGGCGGCGAGGTAGATCCGTTCGAGTTCGGTGGCCAGATCGTCCTGCGAAAGCCCGCGCTTGATGTTGCCGGCGTGAACGACGCTGATGGCCCGCGTCTCCTCCGACACCACGATCACCACGCAGTCGCTCTGCTCGGAGATCCCGATGGCGGCACGGTGCCGGGTGCCCAGGACGTAGCCCAGCTCCTCCTGCTCGGTGATGGGCAGGATCACCGCCGCCGCGGCGATCTTGCCCTGGCTGATGATGACGGCGCCGTCGTGCAGGGGGCCCGGGACGGTGAAGATCGCCTCGAGGGTGGCGGAGGTGATCTCGGCGTCCAGGGGGACCCCCTTCATGGCCCAGTTGTTCAACCGGACCTCGCGCTCGATGACGATCAATGCGCCCAGTCCGCGCTTGCTCAGCCGGGAAACGGCTTCGAGGATCTCCTGTTCGGCGGGGATCTTGTCGTGGGTCTTGAACAGGCCGAAACCCCGGCGCAGGCCGATGTTGGTCAGCGCCGACCGCAGTTCGGGCTGGAAGATGATGATGAACGCCACGACCCAGACGGTCTGCAGGGTGTCGATGATCCGGCCGACGACGATCATGCCCAGGCTGCTGGCGAGGAATGACAGGATCAGCAGGAATCCCAGGCCCGCGAACATCTGGATCACCCGGGTGTCCTTGATGAACACGATGAGGCGATAGAGCAGATAGGCCACGATGACGATATCGAGGACGTCGATGATGGGGCTGCTGGTGATGCTCTGCCACATGATCGATCCAACTTATCACCCGGTCGCGGCGTACTCAACCGGAGTTTGGGCGGTGCTTGAAAAAGGCGGCCAGGGAGGAATCCCCGTCCCGGCGGAGGGGGGCCGAGGGAAGGAAAGGGCGGAATACCGGGAGCGCCCGGGCAAGGGACCGGGCCGGATCCGCCGGCTGAAGGACCGGCAGGCTATTCGGTGGCCTGAGGCGCGGCCAGGCGGCCGATCTCCTCGGGGGTGTAGCCCAGGACCACCCAGTCCAGGACTCCGTCCGGCCGGTGGCAGTCTCCGCAGGTCAGCGCGCCTTCCAGCCGGATGGCGTGGCTGACCTCGAGCATGGCGTCGTTGGGCAGCCATCGCGGCTCCACCTGGCGGCCTGCGACCACGTCGGCGTAGGCGTCGGCGTTCCAGCCGTCGATGGCCATGTAACCCATGAACCGGTCCAGCATGTAGAACTTGAACATCCAGCCGTACATGCGCCCCATCATCGACTTGTTCATCTCCAGGCGGGCGGCGTTGTCCGGGTCGCCGAACCGGTAGTATTCGGGCAGGTTGTAGGGCACGAACATGCCCCCGAAGGGGCCGATGTTCTGCAGGTCGATGTGCTGCCGCCCGTTGAAGCGTTTCAGGGGGTACAGCTTCGAAGGCCGCCCGGCGGCAGCGAGGGGGCGCATGACCTGTTCGTACCAGGCGGCGTAGTCGAAGTCCGCGAATTCTGGCCAGCGATTCGGGGCGGTGTAGAACCGGTACAGGCCCGCCCCGTTGGGGTTGTCCCCGATGGGATTGCCCAGGAAGGTGGCGTCCCCGTTCCACCAGGCGTAGGCGATGCCGCGGCCGGGCAGGTGTTCCTTGAGGCTGTCCCGGTAGAGGTGGATGCCCTCCTCCTCCTCGAACTCGGTCTCCCCGAAGTCCCGGTGGGTGACGTTGTCCTCCTGCAGGGACGGGATGTGGCAGGTCTGGCACGCGATGATCCGGATGTGAGCGTTCAGGGCCCGGCCGCCGGACGTGGCCGCGTCATGGGGATCGGGTTCGTGACAGCCGGCGCAGCCGACCTCCCGTCCCGGCAGGTCGTTGGCCATGATGGTGGTCGTGTGTGTCCCCCGGGGGATCCGGTGCCCCACCGGTTCGTGGCAGTCCAGGCAGGTGACGCCGGCGGCGGCGTGGACGTCCCAGCTCGGCGAGAAGGGGGTTCCGCGCTTGGAACCCGGATGCTGCACCCGCGGGCGGTCCGCTCCCGGCTGGATGATGGCCGGCATGAAGGTGGAGTCGGCCTCGTCGACGTAGATGTCCCCGCCCAGGTTGTGCTGGTGGCAACGCAGGCAGGCCCGGGTAGTGGGGCGGGTCACCGAGAGGGCGGCCTTGAGGCTGCGGTCCTGGCCCCAGCGGCGACGCTGGTCGGGGCCCACGGTCACCTGCCTGCGGTCCATGTCGTACGCGACCGCATGGCAGATCAGGCAGTCGATGGCCTCGGTCTCGATTCCCAGGGTCCGGTAGCCGGGCATCATCTCACCCAGGGGCGCCTGATGCTGGCCCCCGATGTGGCACTGACCGCACCCCTCGCTGAGGGTGTCGCCCCGGGTGGTGACGATGAGTTCGGCCCAGGCCGTCATGGCGAAGGACCCCGGCTTGGGGCAGGGGCGGTTGATCTTCCCCATGGCGAAGTCGTCGGCGGCCTTCCCGTCGAACCCGTAGACGTTGGGATGCGCCTTGCTGAAGAACCGGTAATGGACCGAATCGGTCAGATCCTGCAGCAGGTCCACCCGGCGCTCGTTCCCGTCCTCCCCCGGCACGGTGATCTCCCGGTGGCATTGCAGACAGGTGGCCGGCCCTTCGTAACGGTCGATGCCGGCTTCGAGGAAATGGTCGAGATGGCGGAAGTCCGCGGCCATCCGGGGGTACTCGGTCGCCAGCTGGGCGGCCAGCCCTCGCAGGGCCAGGGGAGTGTGGGGAAGCGAGGAGGGGAACGTGACCTCGACGGGCCGGCTGTCGGCCGGCAGCATGGCGTTGATCATCGAGGACCAGCGCCAGGAAGCCAGGATGCAGACCAGGACGGCGAGCGCCAGCAGGACCAGATGACGGGGCTTTCGCAAGAGCGGCGTATCTCCTCGGTGGCGATCGCGATGACCGGATTCCGCCACCGAAATTCGCCGCGAGGAAACGAGGTTGTCAAGAAATTATCGGGAGCCGCGGACGGCTCCCGCAGGCAAGGTCCGGTGCAAGGTCAGAAGTGAACGTTGATCCCGGGCAGCCACTGGAGGCCTCGGGGATTGTTGCCGGCGTAGTTCAGCACGCCGATCTGGACTCCTTCGAGGACGTCCGCGCGGTTGAAGATCCCGATGCAAAGCCCCTGAGCCTTCTTCAAATTGGTGTAGGCCCCGGTGCCGAACCCCCGGAAGGATTCGGATTTGAGGTAGCCGGCGGCGAGGGCGATCCCTGCGACGCTGTCTCCGCCGACGGCCCCGGCGGCGAACAGACCCTCCAGCCGGTCCCCGCCGACGCCGAGTCCCCCGAAGAAAAGTCCCTTAAGGTCGTCCCCGCCGACGCCCAGCCCGCCGCAGAACACGCCGGTCATGTCGTCGCCGCCGACGCCCAGCCCGCCCACGGCGATGCCGGTCACGTCGTCGCCGCCGACCCCCAGGCCGCCGCAGAAAACCCCGGTCAGCTAGTCCCCGCCGACGCCCAGGCCTCCCACGGCGAGGCCGGTCACGTCGACGCCGCCGACGCCCAGACCGCCGCAGAACACCCCGGTCAGGTCATCCCCGCCGACTCCCAGGCCTCCCACGGCGATCCCCGTCATGTTGTCTCCGCCGACGCCCAGGCCTCCCACGGCGAGCCCCTGGAAATCCCCGTTGCCCAGCCCCACCCCGTTGAGCGAGAGGCCCTGGGTCAATGACCCGTTGTGACCGACCAGGTTGACCTGGATGCCGCGATACAGGCCGCGATTATCCTTGTGGGGATTCCAGAAGGTGACGTTGATCCCGTCCACGCGCTCCACTCCCCGGTCCGACAGGTTGAACCGAAGACCGGAAAATTCTTCGAGATTGCCGAAGCCGACTCCCGCCGTGCGGGTGGGCAGGCCGACCCCGCCGCCCGCGGCGGGACCGCTTCCGGCCAGGATCAGGACCAGGGCGAGGGCGAGGGGAGTCATCGGGAAGAACCGGGATAACCTGCAGGAATATGAAAACATGGTTCCATCCTCGGTCAGGGCGCCAGGAAGTGGAGGGGCGGGACATTCCGGGTATGGGCCCGGTCCGGATGCTGTTACAATCCCCCTCGGATTTCATCACGATCAGACACGCATCAGGCGGAGATTAGGTTACATGTCCCGCGGAAATTCATCCATCTTGAACAGGAACCCCCTGGGGGGGGAGGCCATCGCCTTCCTGGCCATCGTCGTGCTGGCGATCCTGTCCTGGCGCCTGGTCAGCGATGCGGCGACCGCCATGTACCTGCAGTTCGGGGAGCTGGGCGACCCGCCCCTGCACGCCGTGGCTGTTCCCGGCCCGGACCCGTATCCCGGACAGGGGGTGCAGGAACGGACCCCGCCCAGCCACCTGGGCCACTACGGCTACTTCTGGAGCGAACGGGCGTTCCACTACCGCACCGCGCTGATGTTCGCGGTCGATGATTACCAGGATCCCTCCAGGCTGCGATCCGACACCTGGCAGCAACACCCGGGGGGCGTGGACGCCTGGCGGGAATACACCCTCCTGATGGAACCGGTCTACGGCCTGCTCTATCGTCTGGCGGGGGATCAGTCGCGTCCCTTCGTGGAGTTCCTCCTGAAGCTGGTTCCGCTGGTCCATGTGCTGCTGTTCTTCGCCCTGTTCGGGGCGGCGCGCCTGGCCGGGGCCGGTCGGCTGGCCGCGGTCCTCGGCGTCGCCTTCTACGCGTCCTGCACGCTGGGTTTCCAGCGGCTTGCCGGCTCCCTCCTGCTGAAGGAGGACTTCGCCCTGCTTCTGCTGGGGGGCTTCCTGGTCGCCCATGCCTGGGCCTGGAGACGGCCCCGGTGGCCCCGCCTGGCGATCGCCGCCCTATTGCTGGCGGCGACCCTGGCGAGCTGGCATCTCAGCCAGTTCCTGCTCCTGGTCGTCCTGGCCGCCTCGGCCTATGCGGCCGTGGTCCGGCCATCCGCCGGAGGCGGCCCCGGAATCGCTGTTCCGGCGGCCTACCTGATCGCCGCGGTTGCGGCAGGCCTGACCCCGTCCCTGTGGGAGCGGGGATTCCTCTCGAGCCCCCTGGTCGCGGTGGTGATCGCCTGGTGCGGGACCGCCTGGCTGGCGCGGCGGCGGCCCGGCCTGGGGCCCGGGGCGTTGCTGGGGATCCTGGCAGGTCTGGCCGCAGTCCTGACGGGGCTCTCCCTGCTCAACCGGGTGTTCGGGGGGGATTACAACCACGTCTTCGGTTTGCTGGTGGAAAAGGTGCGCTTCGGCTTCCACAAGCCCGACGATCCGTCCCTGTTGCCCTTCGACGTGAGGATCTTCTGGACCGAGCCGTTCCATTCGCCGCATCTGGCGGAGATCCGCGCCAAGCTCGGCCTGCACGTCCTGTGGGTTCCGGTGGTGACGGTCTGGGCCCTCGCGGAGGGGCTGCGGGACAGGTCCGGCCGGGCCGCCGGGGCTTTCCTGCTCTGCATTCCGGCCTTCCTGGCGGCATGGTTGATGATCGAGCGGCTGGGCGTGGTGTTCCTGCCCTTCGCCGCCATCGGGATGGCGCTGCTGGCCGACCGGGCGGTCCTGTGGGCGCGGGGGCGCCGCCCCGGACCGGTGCCCGCCGCGGCGCTCGTGGCGGCGGTGTTCCTGGCTACGCCGGTCCTCAACCTGGGCGGCAACCTCGGCAACCTGATCGCCGTCAGCCGGGATCTGAGGGCCGGCAGACCGGTGAAGCTGGGCGCCACCGACCAGGACACCTGGATCGACCGGGCCGAACTGTTCCGGTGGATCAACTCGGCCACGCCGGGTCCGGGGGCCCCGGGAGGCGGGGAGCCTGCGGCCTTCCTGGCCAAGGTGGGACTTTCCCCTCAGCTCCTGCTCTACGCCGAGCGGCCGGTGGTCCTCAACTCCCAGTTCGAGAACCGGGAGATCCGCCGCCGTTACGAGGCCTTCCTGCAACTGCTGTTCGGGAGTGACGAGGAAGCCCTGTGGCGGTTCGCCACCGACCTTGGCGCCGATTTCCTGGTGACCGACCGCTACGTCGCAGGCAACGACGGGACGGGCTCATCCGCCTATCTCGCCGGCCACGGTGGCCGGCTCCATACCGGCATGCTCGCGGTGCGCATGCACCTGGACCCGGGATCCTTGAGCCGATTCCGTCCGGTCTTCGACAACGCCTACTTCCGGGTCCTGGCCGTCCGCCGATCCGACGGATCCTGGCCGCCCGCTCTGCCCGGCGCCACCCACAGCGCCTGGTGGAATCCCGCGAACTTCACCGTGGCCGGGGGCGAGTTGACCGATCTGGACGGAGACCGCCGCCGCCTGCGGGAATTCCTCGACCAGGTGGCGGGCGTCCAGCAGGCCCAGGACCGCATGCTGGAGAACGTGGAACTGAAATGGCGGCAGGGACGGCGGGAAGGGGAACGGCCCCCGCTGATGGAACTCCACCGCCGCCTGGTCCAGGCCAAGCTGGATCTCTGGTCCGGCCGGGCGTCCGATCCGGAGGCCCAGACGGGCGTCATCCGGCAGCTGGAGAACCGGGTGAGGGCGCGCCTGTCGGAGATCGAACCGGGAACCGGGCGTTCGCTGGGTGCGGCCCTGGCCGCCCTTGCGGGGGGAGGGGGAGGATCGGGACCCGGCCTGGTGGATTTGCTGGACGGCAGGGGGGCCGAACCCTTGCACCGGGCCGCGGCGGGCCAGCTCCTGGCCCTGTCCGGCAGGTACGCGGAGGCGGCGGCGCAGTTCGCCAGGGCGGCCGCCTTCTATGACGACCCGGTGACCGGGGCCCTGCCGGACCGTCCGGCCCGGATGACCTGGCAGCTCTGGACCGAGATCGTGTGGTGGAAGCTGGGAGCGGGGGACGTCGATGGAGCCAGGGAACTCGCGGAGAGTTACCGCACCGGACTGGCCGGCGCCGGGATTCCGGCGGGGATCTTCGACCAGGTCGCGGCGATCTCCCAGGATTTTGATTAGATATCCCGGGACCCCCGATTCCACCCGCACCAGGAGGCACCTCATGCCCGATTTCAAGGAACACGCCCCGGGGACGTTCTGCTACTGCGAACTGGCATCGCCCGATCCCCAGGCTTCCCAGCGGTTCTACAGCCGCCTTTTCGGCTGGGACTTCTCCGAGGAGGAGACCCCTCACGGCTCATACACGCAGTTCACGCTCGGCGGGAAGATCGCCGCGGCCCTCTACAAGCTGGTTCCCGATCAGATCGCCCAGGGTGTGCCGCCCCACTGGGCCAGCTACGTCTCGGTGGAGGACTGCGACGACGCGACCGCCAGGGTGGCCGATCTCGGCGGGACGGTCGCCATGGGTCCCATGGACGTCATGGACCTGGGCCGCATGTCCGTCTGCATCGACCCTCTCGGGGCGGCCTTCTGCATCTGGCAGCCGCGGCGGAACGTCGGCGTGGCCGTGCGGGACGAGCCGGGGGCCATGTGCTGGCACGAACTGATGACCACGGACACCGTCCGGGCTGCCGCCTTCTACGGCGGGGTGTTCGGGTGGGAAACCGGTGACATGGCCATCGAGGGTTTCCCTCCCTACCACTTCTTCACCGCCGGTCCCGAGCGGTGGGTGGGGGGGATGATGGCCATCCAGCCCGAGATGGGGCCGATCCCGCCCCACTGGCTGCTCTACTTCTCCGCCTCGGATCTGGATGCGTCCCACGCCAAGGCCCTGGACCTGGGGGGCGTGAGCATGGTCCCTCCCACGGTGATCCCTGATCATGGCCGGTTCGCCGTGATCCAGGATCCCCAGGGCGTGGTCTTCGGCCTGCACGAGGCCCCCGAGTGCTGATCCGCGAACCGGGGGCCGGACTCCGCTCCGGCCCCCACAGATGTCGAAGGTTGGGTTCATGAAGATGTCCAAGAAGGGCGAATGGCTGCTGACACTCGCGTTCCTGCTGGGATCGGCCCTGGTGATCACCGCCCTGTCGATCTGACCGCTGTGTCCGGTGCCCGGGGTCCCCTCGTTCTTGTCGGTCTGGCCGGCATCCTGCTGGCGGGAGGCCACGCGGCCATTGCCCTGGGCCGTGGCCCCGCCATCCTGGTCGGTTACCTGGACGATTTGCTGTGCCTGCCCCTCGTACTCCCGGTCCTGCTTGTCCTCCAGCGCTGCGTCCACCGGGACCCCCTGTGGCGCCTTCCCCCTGCCCACGGCCTGGCGGCCGTCGCCCTCTTTGCTTTCTATTTCGAGTTGGTCCTGCCGCATTTGCAGCCGGGGGCGGCCGCCGATGCCCTCGACGGTCTCATGTACGCCGCCGGTTTCGCCATCTTCCAGCTGACGGCCAACCGCGCGTCCCCCCACGGGGACCCGCATCGATCCGAGGAGGAACCATGGACACCTTCGACGCCATCGCCGCCCGGCGGTCGGTCAAGAAGTTCGATCCGGCGCACGAGCTCACCGCCGATGAGCTGGCGCGCCTGATGAAGGCGGCGGCCCTGACGCCCACCTCGTTCAACATCCAGAACTACCGCTTCGTGGTGGTGACCGACCCGTCGGTGAAGCGCCAGATCCGGGAGGCCGGCTGGAACCAGGCCCAGTTCACCGACTGCTCCGCCCTGGTGATCGTGTGCGGCGACCAGGGCGCCTACGCCAAGGATCCCGCCCGCTACTGGGCGAATGCGGCGCCCGCGGTCAGGGATGCCGTGGTGCCCATGATCCTCGGCTACTACGGCACGCACGAGGTGGCCCGGCGCGACGAGAACCTGCGTTCGGGCGCCATGGCGGCGATGACCCTGATGTTGGCCGCCAAGTCCATGGGCTACGATACCTGTCCCATGGTGGGTTTCGACTTCACCAGGGTGGCCGCGATCATCAACCTGCCCCGCGACCACGACATCGTCATGGCGGTGGCCGTGGGCAAGGCCATCGAGCCCGCCCGGGAACGCTCGGGACAGGTTTCCCTGGAGGAACTGGTCATCCGCGACCGCTTCTAGAGGGGCGGACCCGGGGCTCTGGACATTACCCGGCAGGGGGACTAAGTTGCGCCCATGAAGATCGCGTTCATCGGCACCCACGGGGTCGGCAAGACGACCCTCTGCTACGAGCTGGCGGCCGCCCTCAAGCGGCTGGACATCGGCGTCGACCTCGTGAAGGAGGTGGCGCGCGGGTGCCCCCTGCCCATCAACCGCGAGACCAACGAGGATGCCCAGAACTGGATCCTGCACACGCAGGTCGCCCGGGAGATCGAGCTGGGCGCCGCGTATCAGGCCATAGTCTGCGACCGGGCGGTGCTCGACAATTACGCCTACATGGTCCACGCCACCGGCAGGAATCCCGATCTCGAACCTTTCATCCGATCCTGGATGAACACCTACACCCTGCTGGTGAAGGTCCCCATCATCGCTCCGCCGAGCTTCGACGGGACCCGGGACACCTCGGTGGACTTCCAGACGGGCATCGACGGGACCATCGACGACCTGCTTCAGGAGTTCGGACTGGAACCCCTGCGCCTGCCGCGGGAAGGGCGGGACGGCTGGGTCCTGCGGGTGCTCGAGGCCCTGGATCTCCCCACGGTACCCCCTCAACTTGACCTTTTTTCCTGACCGATTTGCCATTTTGCCAATTCGGCCCGTAAATTATATGCCTCAAACATCAGTTTCTTGCATTTTTCGCCGGATAAAGGGAACTTTAGAAGAGGTATGAGAATTGCAAGGAATGTTCGGGTGAAACAAAGCGCCCGCGGATCCGTCAAGAAGCGAAACCATCGCCAGCGGGGCGGGGGCCCCGGGGCAGGAATAGACCGAAGTGGGGAAGCAGACCGTGCCGAACGCCAATTTGAGGGTGATGACCTTCAACCTTCTGAGCTCGACCAAGAAACAACGCAGCCATCCCTGGAGACTCCGCAAGCGGAACATCGCCCGGATCTTCACGTCCCTGAAACCGGACGTCGTGGGCACCCAGGAGGCCAACTACCGCCAGCTGCGGGAACTGGCCGACCTGCTGCCCGAGTACGATTTCTTCGGCGAGGGCAATCTGGGCCCGGACATGGCGCACAGCGACAAGAACTGGTACTGCGCCACGTTCTTCCGCCGGGACCGCGTGCGGCTGCTCGATCCCATCGGAGAAGGGGACACCCACTGGCTGTCCCCGACCCCCGAGGTCCCCGCTTCCAGCTACAACCTGGGCACGCGGCCGCGGCTGGTGACCTGGAACCAGTTCGAGCTCGTCGGAACCCAGCAGAAGTTCCTGTTCGGGACGACCCACCTCGAGGCAGCCAATCCCTGGCACCGCAAGCGGAGCGCCATGCAGCTCCGGGAATACGTCAGCGCCAAGGTGGCCCAGCTGGGTCCGGACATCCCGATCTTCCTGACCGGCGACTTCAACGCCGTCGCCGGCTCGCCGGAGATCAGGGCCATGGCCGCGGCGCATCCCGAACTCGAGCCCATGTATGACGCCTGGGCCGAGGCCTGCAGGGGCGACTGCCCCGAGGGCGCGACCTTCCGGGGCCTCGGGCTGCGGGACATGGTCGGCCGCAAGCTCATGGGCCCCCGGCGGATCGACTACGTGTTCTTCCGTCCCCGGCCCATGGTGCGGTCGGTCACCCGGATCGACTTCACGGACATGGAGCACCGCCAGCAGGCCCTGCCGTCCGATCATTATCCGGTGGTGGCCGAATTTGCCCTTGCCTGATGACCCGGTCCTCGGGTTATGATGGAGTTGTCGGAATCGACGGGCCCTACGGCCCTCCCCACGCAACGACCCGGCGGTGGACCCGAGCATGACCGATCCCCGCATCCGGACCGCTCCCGAATTCATCGACGAAGCCTTGCGCCTGATCCCCGCCCCGGTGGCGGTGGTCGGCGCGGCGCGTGACGGCGTTCTGGGGGGATTGACGGCAGCCTGGGTCACCCGGGTGTCCCTGGTCCCCCCCTTGCTCATGGTGGCCGTCGGTCGCGAGCGGTTCACCTACGGGCTGCTGCGGGACGCTCCCGAGTTCACCGTTTCGCTCCTGCATCAGGACCAGGTGGAGATCGCCCGCCTGTTCGGCCTGGTGTCCGGCCGGGATCGGGACAAGTGGGCCGAAGTGGACCACGACTTGCTGGGGGAGGGATCTCCGGCGCTCCGGCGCTGCAGCGCCCGGTTCCTGTGCCTGACCGAAACGGTGGTTCCGGCGGGGGACCACGACCTCTTCATCGGCCGCGTCGGGCAGGCCGAGATCCTTGCCGGGGCTCCGGCATTGCCGATGCGGGGCGCCGATTATGCTCCCCGCTCCACGGGGTGAAGGCGGAGGGGTCCGGGGATCCCCGGATCCTTGCCGAACCCGGGGTTTGGAATATGATGTGAGCATCCGGTCGGCGGGCCCGCCCGCCCCGGTCATCCTGTAGCGATCGAGATCACAGGAGGAGGGTCAGCGTATGGAATCCGCCCGTACCATCGACAACCTTTTGCCCCCCGAAATCATGGCCTTGCCCAAGGTCGAAGTGCCGGTCGACGGGGTCACGGGATATTGCCTGAAGGACGACCGCAAACAGGTCGTCTTTTTCGTCTTCGAAGAAGGGGTGACGTTTCCGGACCATTCCCACTGCGACCAGCAGGGGCTGGTGATCTCCGGCGAGATGGTCATTCACATCGACGGCCAGAGCAACCTCTACCAGGCCGGCGACCAGTACCGCGTGCCCGAGGGGGTCAAGCACCGCGCCAGCTTCACCCAGCAGACCGTGCTCATCGACATGTCCGACGCTCCGGACCGCTACCGCGTCATGGGCTAGAGTCTCCGCCAAGGAGCAGGGCCTCCCCCGTCAGGGGAGGCCTTTTTTCATGACCGGGGATCACCCGGCGGGGCTGACCACGACCTCGCATCGCCGGTCGGGTGTGATCAGACCGCCGGCCAGGGTCATGACCTCGCCGGGGCCCACGGACCGGATCTCCTCCACCAGCCGGACCAGATCCTCGGCCTCCCTGTCGTAGACACGGTTGCGGGCCGCCCTGGCCACCATGGCGCTGTTGGACTGGTGCCCGATCAGCAGGTTGCCGATCAGCTTGGCCCGGGCCATCTCCAGCTCGACGGCCCCGACGGGTTCCACGGTGATGCGCGACAGCTCGGCCAGCATGGCCGTGCGGGCTTCGTGTTCGGATTCGGGGGCGGTCAGCACGTATCCCAGCATCATGCCCTGCCCGAAGCCGGCGGTGGTCATCACCCCGGTGTTGTAGCACAGCGAGCGCTTGTTGCGCAGTTCCTCGAAGAGGCGGCCGCTCTGCCCGTTGAGGATCTCCTTCAGGACCAGGCGCGGCGCCAGGTCATCGTCCGGATGGCGGGGGCCCGGCCAGCCGAACAGCAGGACGCACTGGTTGATGCGGCGCTGCAGGCGCTGGATCTCCGCCCCCGACGGTTCCCGGGCGGGGCCGACGACGGGAATGGCCCTGGACCCGGCCGGCAGGGCAGCCAGGATGTCCTGCAGCTTGGGCAGCAGGAGATCGGGGTCGAAGTCGCCGCTCAGACAGACCTGGATGTTGCCCTGGACCCAGGCTGCGGCGTGGGCGGCGAGGATCAGGTCCCTGGTCAGTCCGGGCAGGCTCTCGGCGGTTCCGGGGAGCAGACGGCCGTAGGGATGGTCGCCGTAGAGCATCTCCCGCAGGCGGGTGACGCCCAACTGGAGGGGGTTGTCCTCCAGGGATGCCAGTTCCTCGAGGGCCAGGCGCCTCTCCTGCTCGATCTCGTCCGGCGCGAAGTCCGGCGTGTGGATGATGTCCGCCAGCAAATCCAGGGGGCGGTCCAGGCGATCGCTCATGGCCGACAGGCCCAGCCCGGAGAAGTCCCGCTCGGTGCGGGGCGAGATGGATGCCCCTTCGCCTTCAAGCAGTCCGTGCAGGGTGGCCGCGGCGCGGCCTCCGGCTCCCTTGATCTGCACGGAAGAGGTCAGGGCGGCCAATCCCGCCGAGGCGGCGGACTCGCCGCAGGCTCCGCCCAGGGTGGTCAGGGTCATGGCCAGCACCGGAACGGTGCGGTCGATGCGCCAGCAGATCTCCCCGCCCCCGGGCAGTTCCATCAGGCGGAACGGTTCGGCGCTGCCGCCCGCGATCGCGTGGCGGACCGGCCCTGATGCGCCGGCCGGGCCGGCGGGAGAGGGATGGGCCACGCCGGTGCTGAGAATCCCCCTGAGCAGTTCCTCCAGGTCCCCCCCCGAGGCGGGCAGGCCGCCCGCGTCGGCCTGCTCCGGCAGATAGGCGATCACGCTCAGCTGGTGGCGGTCGAAGACCTCGGCGGCGATGGCGGCGACGTCGGCGGCGGTCACGGAGGCCACCCGGTCCGGGTAGGCGAAGGCTCCGGGCAGGTCCCCGAGCATGGCGTGGTGGCCCAGGCTGTGGGCCTGGCCCTGGACCGTTTCGTTCCCGAACAGGTGCCCGCGCAGGGTGCGCACCCGGGCGCGGTCAAGTTCCTCGGGCGTGCCGCCGGTGCGCTTGAGGTCTTCGAGAATGCCGCAGACGGCCTTGATGGCCGCGGGCAGGCGCTGCGCGTCCGTTTCCAGGTCCACGATGGCGATGCCTTCGCGAGGGCCGGCCTCGGTCATCACGACGAAGTCGTCGACCAGCTTGCGCTCCTCCTGGACCTGGCGGTGCATCCGGCAGCTGCGGCCGTCGGCGAGGATCTTGTGGATCACGCTCATGATCTGGCGCCGGTCCTCGTGCTCGCCGGGTGCGGGAAAGATGAGCTTGGCGTAGCACTTGGCGATGTCTCCGCGCTCCAGCCGCCAGCGAGGCCCGTCGTGCCGGCCCTCCACCGGGGGCGCAGCGACGATGTCCGTCGCCGGATCGCCGGGTCCCTCGTAGGGCGGCACGTTCCCGAACTTCTCCTTCACGAGACCGAAGGCCTCGTCCGCGGCGAAAGCCCCGACCAGGACCACGATCACGTTGTCGGGCCGGTAGGCGCTGCGCCAGTAGGCCAGGATCTGGTCACGGCTGCGTTCGCGCAGGTTCTCGTCCTTGCCGCCGATGGGATGGGCGTAGGGGCTGCGGTCGAAGGCCAGTTCCATCCCCCAGCGCCAGGTCACCCCGTAACCGAACGGCACGTCGTCGTACATGTGGTTCTCGTGGACGAGGACCTCGCGCTCGGCGTCGAGGGCCCCGGGCTCGAAGGCGCTGTGGAACAGGGCGTCGCCGAGGATGTCCACGGCGACGGGCAGGTTCTCCGCCGGCAGGGTGATGTGGTAGTTGGTTGTCTCGTAACCTGTCCCGGCGTTGGTCGAGCCGCCGGCCTCGGCGACCTCGCGGGCGAAGTCGCCCTCACCGCGCTTGCCCGTCCCCTTGAACAGCAGGTGCTCGATGCCGTGGGACCACCCCCTGAGGGCCTCGGGCTCGCGGTTGCTGCCGGCGCCCACCCAGACGTTGCAGATGGCCACGTCGCGGCGGCGGTCCTCCTTGATGACGACGCGCATGCCGTTGGCCAGCAGGGCGGTGAACAGGCCTGGCGCGAGATCGCTGGGATGGAGTTCGCAGCCGGGAGTGAAGTCGGGGGCCATGAGTCCTCGTTTCCGATGGAGTGCACGATGTCCTGCCATTATGCCGATGGTCGCCGGCTTGCCAAGGACAATGAAAGGTCGGAAGAGGGGATCCGCACGGCCCGGTATTGACGAATCTCCAGGGATTTGCCAGTTTAGGGCTTCTTCGTCCCCCGAAACCCGACTCCGCGAGGCCCCATTGTCCGTCAGGAAGTACAGCCGCACCCGCCGGGCCCTCTTCAGGGTCATCGAGCGCTTCGAACCCGACGAGACCACCATCATGGTGGTCATGGCGGCCATCGTCGGCGTCTGCGGCGGATTCGGGGCCATCCTCTTCCGCTGGATGGTGGACTTCTTCCAGGGCTTCGCCATCGGCCACGGCGAGAACACCGTCGATCTGCTCATGGCCGTGCCCTGGTGGAAGAAGATCCTGCTGCCGGTGGCGGGCGGGCTGGTCGTGGGGCCCCTGGTGCACTGGGGGGCCCGCGAGGCCAAGGGGCACGGGGTGCCCGAGGTGCTGGGCGCGATCGTCTTCAAGAAGGGGGTGATCCGGCCCGTGGTCGCCGCGGTGAAGATCACCGCCAGCGCCATCACCATCGCCTGCGGCGGTTCGGTGGGGCGCGAAGGCCCCATCGTCCAGATCGGCGCGGGCCTGGGCAGCACGGTGGGTCAATGGCTGAGGTTCTCGCCCCAGCGTCTGCGGACCCTCATCGGCTGCGGGGCGGCGGCCGGCATCGCCGCCACCTTCAACGCCCCCATCGCCGGGGCGTTCTTCGCCCTGGAGATCCTGATGCGCGATTTCGCGCTGGTGACGTTCAGTCCCATCATCGTGGCCAGCGTGGTCGCCACCGCCGTCAGCCGCGAGTTCCTGGGAGACACGCCTTCCTTTCCGGTGCCCGACTTCACCATCGAGAACAGCCTGGAGCTGCCGTTCTACCTGGTGCTCGGACTGCTGGTCGGATTGCTGGCGGTGATCTACGTCCGCACCCTCTACGCCAGCGAGGACGCCATCGAGCGGCTGCCGGTCAAGCCCTGGCTCAAGCCCGCCCTGGGCGGTGTCCTCCTGGGCGCCATCACCATCTGGTTCCCCCAGGTCTACGGCGTGGGCTACGGGTCCATGGTCCAGGCCCTGAACGGCGAGATGGTCCTGGGCCTGATGGCCCTGCTGGTGGTGGTCAAGCTCCTGGCGGTGAACCTCACCCTCGGGGCGGGGTTCAGCGGGGGGATCTTCGCGCCGGCCCTGTTCCTCGGCGGCATGCTCGGAGGCGCCTTCGGCGCGGGCCTGGGCCTGATCTTCCCCGACGCCCACCACGCGGTCGGGGCCTTCGCCATGGTGGGGATGTCGGCCATGGTGGGCGCGTCCACGGGGGGGCCGCTGACCGCGATCCTCATCCTCTTCGAGATGACCGGCCAGTACCAGGTCATCCTGCCGCTCATGCTCGCGAGCATCGGGGCGGCCCTGGTGTACCGCTCGCTGATGAAGGACTCCATCTTCACCCTGAAGTTCACCCGCCGGGGGCAGGAACTGAACTTCGGCCGCGAGAGCGCCATCCTGCGCAGCTTCCACGTGCAGGACATCATGGAGGTCAACCCCGCCTCGATCGAGGTGACCGCAAGGCTGGACCACATCCTGAAGCTCTTCCTGGAGAACCAGGAGGAGCATTACTACGTCGTGGACGAGGTCGGCCAGCTGCGCGGCCTGATCTCCATCCACGACGTGAAGGACATCCTGCACGAGGAGAACCTCGGCCAAGTGCTGATCGCCGCCGACATCCTCCGGGAGGTGCCGCAGAGCGTCTACCGGCGCGACAACCTCGAGGACTGCCTGCTCAAGCTGGGCCATCGCGACACCGCCGACCTGCCGGTCCTGTACGGCCCGGAGAAGCCGGTGCTCGTGGGAGTCATCACCCGTCAGGCCATCTTCGAGGTCTACAACCGCGAGGTGTTGCACCAGGAGGACAAGGGCATCAAGCTGGTCACGGGGGAGGCCCGCATGCACGACTGCGTCGAGCTCCCCGAGCATTACAAGGTCCAGCTCTTCGTGCCGCCGGCCGAATGGATCGGCATGACCCTCCAGGAACTGGCCCTGCGTCCGCGTTACAACATCTCGGTGCTGGCGGTGAAGCAGCGCACCTTGCTGGGCGGCAGGCGGAACGAGATGCCCGATCCCGGCCGCCCCCTGGGCGAGGGGGACCGCCTGATCATCGTGGGAGAGGCGGAGGACCTGGACCGCCTGCTGGCCGACACCAACACCCGGGCCTTCGGAACGCCGGGAGGGAACTGATGGGCGAGCCCCACAAAGCGCCCGAGTACTACGGGCGTCCGCGCCGGGAACTCCAGCGCTTCGTGCCGGACGGGGCGCGCCGCATCCTGGACGTCGGTTGCGGCGCCGGGGCCTTCGCCGCGGGCCTGCTCGAGGCCCGGCCCGGCCTGGAGATCACCGGCATCGAGTTCGACCCCGAGGCGGCCCGGAAGGCGGCGCAGGTGCTTCACGCCGTCCACACCGGCGACGCATTCGCCGTCATCCCGACGCTGCCGCGCGGGGTTTTCGACTGCATCTGCCTGAACGACGTCCTCGAACACCTGCTCGAACCGGGGGACCTGCTGGCCATGCTGCCGCCCCTGCTGGCTCCCGGCGGCCGCGTCACCGCCTCCATCCCCAGCGTCCGGTACTTCTGGAACGTGGTGGACCTGGTCCTGAAAGGCCGCTGGGATTACGCGGACGAGGGGATCTGCGACCGCACCCATCTGCGGTTCTTCACCCGCAGCAGCATGATGGCTCTGTTTCGGGACGGCGGATTCGCGGTGGAGACGGTGGAGGGAATCAATCCCACCGGATCGTTGAAGTTCAAGATTTTCAACGCTTTGACTCTCGGGAGATTCGCCGAGATGAAGTACCTGCAGTTCGTCCTGGCGGGCCGGCCGGCGGGGATGGGGGATGAAAAGTAGGAACGGACCCTTCGCCCTGGGGTCCGTTCCCGCGCTCGCCCGCTTTTTCCATCGTCTCGCCCGGAGGAGGTGCCGCTGGGGGATGCGGTTCTTGTTGGCTCCGGAGTATGATTGTCTTACGCTCGGGCCGGCGGGATTGTTCCCTGCCGGACGTTTTTTTCGAGGAAAAATCCGATGAATGAACTGCGCCAGGATGTCCTGACCGGCCGCTGGGTCGTCGTCTCTCCCCACAGGTCGGGACGCCCCAACGAGTTCCCCCTCCCGGGGACGGCGCCGGACCGCTCGATCGCGTGCCCCTTCTGCCCGGGCCGGGAGCACCTGACGACCCCCGAAATCACGGCTGCAGGCCGTCCTGATGGAGCGCCGGGGAATTCCCCGGGCTGGCGCCTGCGCTGCTTCCCCAACAAGTTTCCCGCCCTGGAAGGTGCGGCGCAGGATGAACCGGCCACGGGCGGCCTTTTTCCTCGGCAGTCCGGGTCGGGGCGCCACGAGGTGATCGTCTGCACCCCCCGGCACGAGGCGACCCTGGCGGACCTGACCGTCCCCGATCTGGCCGAACTGCTGGGCCTGGTCAGGGACCGGACGGCGGCCCTGAACGCCGAGGCGCCCGGCCTGTTCGTCCTGCCCTTCATGAACGCCGGACCCGAGGCCGGGGCGACCCTCAGCCATCCCCACCTGCAGGTCCTGGCCCTTCCCGAGATCCCCGAGAGCGTGCGGGCCAGGCAGGAACGGCTGGCGGCCCACCGGGCCCGGACCGGGGGATGCCTGGCCTGCGACCTGGTCGCCGCCGAGTGCGCGGACGGCAGCCGGGTCATCGCCCGCAACGGGCACTGGGCTGCCATCGCCCCCTGGGCCAGCCGGTTCCCCTTCGAGGTGGGGTTCTGGCCCCGCAGCCACCGCTCCCGCCTGGCCGCGGCCCCGGACGCCGATCTGGAGGCCCTGGCGGCCGTGCTGAAGACGGTCCTGGAAGCGCAACGTCGCCTGCACGGGGACCACTCCTTCAACCTGGTGGTGGTCACGGGCCAGGAAGCCCTCGACAGCCTTCAGGGCGCGGCGCACAATGGGTTCCACTGGCACCTGGAACTGACGCCGAGACTGGTGCGCCTGGCGGGGTTCGAGACCGGGTCGGGATTTTTCATCAACCCCGTCCCGCCAGAAAGCGCGGCCGCCGCCCTGCGCGGGTGAGGAGGTCCCCTTGCCGATCAAGCGCAACGTCCTGATGGTGACGGCCGAGCTGGCCCCCTGGGCCAAGGTGGGAGGGCTCGGCGACGTGGCCCAGGCCCTGTCGGCCGCCCTGGCCGGCCGCGGCCACGACGTGCGCGTCGTGCTGCCCCTCTACGGGCATCTCGACCGCGCACGCCTTGGCATCCGACCGCTCAAGAAGCTGCCGCCCCTGTCCCTGCGGGTGGGGCAGAAGGTCCACGACGTCCGCTTCCACGTGCAGGGTCCGGCAGCCGGCCGGTTGAAGATCTACCTCGTCGAGTGCGAGGACCTGTTCGCCGGCCGCGGGATCTACACCGGCCCGGACGGCAAGGGGTTCGCCGATTCGCTGGAGAGGGCCTCCCTGCACGCCCAGGCGGCCCTGCTGCTGCCGCGCCTGCTCGGGTGGCCCGTGGCCGTCGTCCATGCCCACGACGCCGAGGCCGCCCCGGCGCTCCTGTTCCGCGACCACTGGTACGCGGGCCGGGATCTGCCGGGACCCGCCGCCACCGTGCTGACGATCCACAACCTGGCGCACCAGGAGATCCACCTGCCCGATCGTGTCCTCGCCCTGGGCCTGCCGCGCTCCCTGGCGGTCTATCCGGGGATCCTGGAGTTCCACGGCCGGTTGAACCTGCTCAAGGCCGGGATCGCGTCCGCCGACCGGGTCAACACCGTCAGCCCCACCTACGCCCGGGAGACCGTGGCCGATCCGGCCTACGGCTGCGGCCTGGAGGGGGTGCTCGGCGCCCGCGGCGCCGGCTACTCGGGGATCCTCAACGGGGCGGACTACGAGGTCTGGGATCCCCTGCGGGATCCGCATCTGCCGGAGAACTACGGGCCCGACCGGCTCAGGGGCAAAAAGGCCTGCCGCGAGGCCCTCGCGGACGAACTGGGACTGGCGGTCCCGGGGAACCCCGGGCGGCCGGACAAGCCCCTGTGCGGGTTCGTGGGCAGGCTGGTCCAGCAGAAGGGCGTGGACCTGCTGATCCCCCTGCTGGAGCGGCTGGCGGGGGACGGCTTCACCTTCGCCGTTCTGGGGACCGGGGATCGGGATCTGGAGGATGCCCTGGCCGCCGTGGCGGTCAGGATGCCGGACGCCGTGTCCTTCACCCGGGTCTTCGACGAGGCCCTCGCCCACCGGATCTACGCCGGCTGCGACCTGTTCCTGATGCCCAGTCTCTTCGAACCCTGCGGTCTGTCCCAGATGTACGCCCTGAAGTACGGGTCGCCCCCGGTGGTGCGGCGCACCGGGGGGCTGGCCGACACCGTCACCGATGCGGAGGACCCCGCGGGGACGGGATTCGTCTTCGACCAGGCGCGTCCGGAGGTCCTGCTGGCCTGTCTGCGCCGGGCCGAGGCGCTCTGGGATGATCCGGACCGGTGGGCCGCCCTGCAGGCCCGGGGCATGGATTGCGAATTCGGCTGGTCCCGGGCTGCGGCGAGTTACGAGGACGTCTATCTTCAGGCCCTGGAGGCCCGCACCATCCGGGCCTGACCCGGACTCCTCCCGGGGACGCACGTTTCGCGAAAGGAATCGGAACCGTGTCCGACGAACGGAATCTGCAGCGGCGCATGGAGATCGTTGCGGAGGGGTTCTTCCACAGCGCCCTGCCCCTGATCCTGGTCCAGCCGGACGGCCGCATCCTGGCCGCCAGCCGCGGAGTCTGCGAGCTGGTCAAGCTGCCCTGGGGCCGGCTGGTCGGCAACCCCGTCGGCGCCCTGTTCGTGCCCGCCATGGACGTCACCGACTGCCGCGATCACGGCGCCTGCCATCCCGAATACAAGCAGCTGGAGATCCAGACATCCGAGGGCGCCCTGCTGCCGGTCGAGGTGGTCTGCCGCAAGTTCTTCGCCCCCGACCTGGGGCGGGAGGGGGCCGGGCCCGGGGACGCGTCCGGGGATCCGGCCGACCGGGAGCCGAACCACTGTCTGCTGTACATCTCGGACACCCGCCAGCGGGACCACGAAGACGAGCTGCGGGCCGCCCGGCTCGCCAAGCTGTCCCTGCTCAACCAGGTCAGCGAGGCCCTCTACGGCGCCAACCTGACCCTCGACCAGGTGCTCGAGGCCGTCCTGATCTGCATCACCGCCGGCCAGGGTCTGCGGTTCAACCGGGCCTTCCTGCTGCTGGTGGACGAGAAGTCGGGCCTGCTCAAGGGCGAACTGGCCATCGGGCCCAGCAACGCCGACGAGGCAGCCCGCATCTGGCACGACCTGGCCTACCAGGGCGGCGACCTGTTCTCGATGATGACCAGCTACGACCAGTCGATCAAGCAGACCGACGTGGCGGTGAACGAGATCGTGCGCCACATGGTCATCCCGCTGGACCAGGAGTCCAACGTCCTGGTCCGGTCCATGCAGGAGAGGCAGGCCCGGCGGATCACCCCGGGGATGAACCTCCCTGGCGTGGCGACCATGCAGACCTGGCTGGGCTACGGGGAGTTCGCGGTGGCGCCCCTGATCACGCGCAGCGGCATGCTCGGCGCCATCATCGCCGACAACGCCATCAGCGGGAACACGATCACCGACCTGGACCTGGAGTTCCTGCAGCTCTTCGCCAACCAGAGCGCGAGCGCCATCGAGAACAGCCGCCTCTATACCGAGCTGGAAAAGAGACTGATCGCCCTGCGCAAGGCGCACGAGAAGCAGAAGGAGGATCAGGAGACCCTGTTGCGAATGGAGCGGTTGAGCGTGATGGGCGAGACCTCGGCCATCGTCGCCCACGAACTGCGGAACCCCCTGGTCGCCATCGGCGGGTTCGCCCGCGCCCTGGTCCGCAACCTCGACGACGACGACCCCAACCACCAGTACGCGGCCATCATCACCGAGGAGGTCGGGCGGATGGAGACCATCATCCACGACCTGCTCGACTTCATCCGGCCCCAGAAGCTGCTCCGGAAGGACGTGGCCATCGACCAGCTTGCGGCCGACACCGCCGCGCGGTTCCGCGAGGAGCTGGAGAAGAAACGCATCGACCTGGAGCTCGATTGCCAGGCGTCCGGGGTGGTGGTCTCCTGCAATCCGGGCGAGATCCAGCAGGTCCTGCAGAACTTCCTGATGAACGCGATCCAGGTGATGCCCGACGGCGGCCGGCTGGAGGTGCGAACCCGGCTGCTGGACGGAGGGGTCAAGGTGGAGGTCTGCGATACTGGCCCGGGATTTGCGAAGGAAGTGGCGGACAAGCTGTTTTCGCCGTTTTTCACCACGAAACCGACCGGTTCCGGTCTGGGACTGACCATCTGCTCCCAGATCATCAAGTCCCACGGAGGGGTGGCCGGCGCGCGGAACCGTACCCGGAAGGGAGCTGGATTCTCGTTCATCCTGCCCCTGCCCAAGGAATGATCGGGTCGCCGGATTGGCACTGGCAAGGCCGTGGCGGATTTGGTAACTTGTCTTCAGATTGCTCTGATGGCGCGGTCCCCCGGGGCCGCGAACCCAGCAGGAGGCCGGTTGTGAGCAAGATCCTGATCGTCGACGACGAACCCCACCTGAGGCTGCTGTACGAAACGGAATTGCGGCGCGCCGGGTTCGAGACCATGACCGCGAGCAACGCGGTCCAGGGGCTCGAATTTGTGGAGACCATGAAGCCCGATCTTGTTATCCTGGACATCAGGATGGCGGGAATGGACGGCATCGAGGCCATGCAGCGTATCCTGGAGCGCGACAAGCGCATCCCCGTCATCCTGAACACGGCTTTTTCCAGCTACCGGGACAACTACTTGACCTGGGCTGCGGACGCGTACGTGACCAAATCGTCGGATGTCAGTGAACTGGTGGAAACCGTCAAGGGTGTTCTCGAGAACAAGGCGACCGCCCAGAACTGAACCTTCGTTCCGATGTGGTGCGGCTGACCGCCGGCCCTTTGCGGGAGTCCACCCTTGAGCATTCGCAAGCTGGTGCGCGGCACCCTGACCCTCATCCTCGCCGGCGGCCAGGGCGAACGCCTGTATCCGCTGACCCGTGACCGCTCCAAGCCGGCCGTTCCCTTCGGCGGCGCCTACCGGATCATCGACTTCACCCTGAGCAACTGCATCCACAGCGGCCTGCGGCAGATCTACGTGCTGACGCAGTACAAGTCGTTCTCCCTGGACCAGCACCTGCAGCGCGGCTGGAACATCTTCAGCTACGAGGCGGGCGAGTTCCTCTACCGCATCCCCCCGCAGCACCGGGTGGGCCAGCGCTGGTACGGAGGCACCGCCGACGCCGTGTACCAGAACATCTACCTGCTGCAGAACCGCAAGCCCGATCACGTGCTGATCCTCTCCGGGGACCACATCTACCGCATGGACTACGGCAAGCTGCTGGGGTTCCACGCCGATCATCAAGGCTGCATGAGCCTGGCCGCGGCCGTCGTCCCGAAGGAGGGGGCCGACCAGTTCGGCATCCTGGAGGTCGACGAGAACTGGAAGGTGGTGGGCTTCGAGGAGAAGCCGGCGAACCCCAAGACCATTCCCGGGGATCCGGACCGCTGCCTGGTCAACATGGGGGTCTACATCTTCGACACCGCCGACCTGGTGCGGGAACTCAGCTTCGACGCCAAGCAGACCGACAGCCGGCACGACTTCGGCAAGGACATCATCCCCCGGCTGGTGGAGCAGGGCCTGGTCTACGCCTATCCCTTCCGCAGCTCCCAGACCCACGAGCCGCGGTACTGGCGGGACATCGGCACCCTCGACAGCTACTACGAGGCGACCATGGACCTGGTCAGCCGCACGCCCAAGCTCGACCTCTACGACAAGGACTGGGTGTTCCGCGCCTGGCAGCCCCCGGTGCCTCCCTTCAAGTCCGTGCACGGGTTCACCCAGGACGGGACCCTGCCCGGCATCGTCGAGGATTCCATCGTGGGAGGGGGCACGATCATCTCCGGCGGGCGGGTCGAGCGCTCGGTCATCGGCCGCAGCGTGCGCCTCAATTCCTACTGCAGGGTCACCGACAGCATCCTGGGGGACAACGTGACGATCGGGCGGTACGCCCGCGTCCGCCGCGCCATCATCGACAAGAACGTGGTGGTGCCCGAGGGGATGGAGATCGGATTCGACCCGGTGCAGGATTCGGCCCTGTTCACCATCTCGCCGGGCGGCGTGGTGGTCGTGCCCAAGAACATGGACCTCAGCGATCCAGGCGTCCATCTCTAGCGGACTTTCCTGCAACCGGCATGCTCTTCATTTTGATCAGTAAGACATCAGGCGGGTTCACAGACCTGTCCAAAATAGGTTTTCAGATTGAGGTGTCCCAAGTCAAAACCCCATCTGCGCCGAAAAGGGCGTGATCTTGGCTCGGTCGCCTTTCGGCCTTTTGATAATGGTATTCAAAATTGCCCCCCGGGGGGCCTATATACCCGAAAACAGCCTTCAATCCAGGTTTTCAGTGCTGTTTTGGCGTTTCTGGGTAGACTGATCCTCCTTCCCGAGCGCCGGCAGCCGAGTGCTCTCCATCAGGCTGCATCCCTGGAGGGCCGGCTGTGCAGTCCGCCGGCCATTCCAGACCCCGCCCGGTGGGCCACCCTGGGAACTGAAATCTTTGGGGTTTTGGGTTTTGGACAGCAGAAGGGGGGCCTGATCCCGGGCAGGCAGATAAATCCGTCCCAAACATGGGATCGGGGCG
>JBFXKG010000014.1:0-103986 GCA_050174015.1 Candidatus Krumholzibacteriia bacterium | reverse complement strand
CGAGGGAACCTGGGTGGACCTGATGGGCGTCATCACCTCCCACACCAAGCACCGGGACAAGAACAAGCGGGTCTATGCGCGGGCCCACTTCGAGGACCGCAGCGGGGTCATCGGGCTGGTGGTATACTCCCGCCTCTACGAGGAGGCGAGGCACCTGGTCGAGAGCGACTCCATCCTGGTGATCGGCGGCCGGGTCCAGGTGCGCAGCGACGGCTCCCGCGAGGTCGTGGCCGACCGCATCGTCCGCATCGACGAGGTCATGGGGTCCTGGGTGAAGGACTGCTACCTCAAGCTGGACCTGGAGGATTGCGGCAAACCCGGGCTGGAGGCCCTCGGTTCGATCTTCACCGAATTCAGCCAGCCCTGTCCCCTGCGGCCCCTCGCGCAGCTCGAGCAGGAGGAACCCCCGGCCCTGGGAATGGGCGGCGCCGGCGAGGGCGCCGATCAGGGGGAGGGGACCGACCAGGAGGGCGGCCCGGTCCCCGCGGAATTCCCGGGGGACCAGGAGCAGGATCAGGACGCGTCGGGGCCCGACCCCGGGGCCGACCCCGATCTTCCCGAGGCGGTCACCCTCGCCCGCCCGGTTCCCCTGGTGGTGGAGGTGGAGCGCCAGGGGCGGACCTGGCTGCTGCGGTCGGGCGGCCGCAACGTGGCCCTGACGCTGGACAGCCTGCGGAGGCTGCGGTCCCTGCCCGGGCTCCGGGCCTTGCGGATCCGCGCCGCGCTGCCGGCGCCCCCCGAGCGTCCCAAGCGGTTCACGGGGCGGGCCTGACCCGGCTGCGGCCCCGCGGCACTTGACACCCGATGGGCCGCATGCCTAAATCCTGGGTTCGAAGCCGCATTCCGGCTCCTGCGGGCCGCGGCCGGACGAGACATCACCCGAGGCCCCGCCCCCTGCGGCGAGGTCCTGAGCGCAGCCGTGGCCGGGCCGCCCGGGCGCGTGGCGAGGTTGGGCATGGACTGGAAGAAAAAGGGACTCTGGCTCGATTTCGAGATGCCCCTGGTCGAACTCGAGGAACAGATCCACACCCTGCGGGAGTCCGCCACCGTCCGCGGGGTGGACGTCGCCGAGGAGATCGCCCAGCTCCAGGAGAAGGCCCGGAAGCTCGGGCAGGAGATCTTCGCCAAGCTGGAGCCCTGGCAGCGGGTCCAGCTGGCCCGACACCCCCGCCGGCCCACCACCATGGACTACATCCAGAACATGTGCAGCGATTTCGTGGAATTGCACGGGGACCGCATGTTCCGCGACGACGAGGCCATCGTCGGCGGCCTGGCCACCATCGGTGAACGGCCCGTGATGCTCATCGGCCACCAGAAGGGCCGGGACACCAAGAGCAACATCCGCCGCAACTTCGGCATGGCCCATCCCGAGGGGTACCGCAAGGCCCTGCGCCTGATGGAGATGGCCGCCCGTTTCGAACGGCCCGTGCTGACCCTCATCGACACCCCGGGCGCCTACCCGGGGGTCGGAGCCGAGGAGCGCGGCCAGGCCGAGGCGATCGCCCGCAACCTGCGGGAGATGGCCGACCTGCCCGTGCCCATCATCTGCGTCATCACCGGCGAGGGGGGCAGCGGGGGCGCGCTCGCCCTGGGCGTGGGGGACAGGGTCTTCATGCTTGAGAACAGCATCTACTCGGTGATCAGCCCCGAGGGGTGCGCCGCCATCCTCTGGCGCGATCCCGCCAAGAGCAAGGAGGCGGCCAAGAACATGAAGCTCACCGCCGCCGACGCCCTGAAGCTGGGGACCATCGACGCCATCCTGGACGAGCCGGTCGGCGGGGCCCACCGGGACCACCTGGCCATCGCCCTGGAGATCAAGGCCGCCGTGCTGGATTCCCTGGCCCGGCTGGAAGGCCTCGAACCCCGCCAGCTCATCGACCAGCGTCTCCAGAAATTCCTGAAAATGGGCATCTACGAGGAGTCCGGGAAACGGTGACCGCGTTCTCCTGCAGTGAGGCGGCAGGGGTTGACCCCGCCGCCGTTTTGTTGTATGATACTCGAGCCAACCCTTCCGACAATCCGATGAATCTCTCGCGGCCGGCCCGGCGCCCCTGGTGAATGGGCCCGGTTTTATTTTATCTATCGGTCAAGTGCAGTGTTTGCAGGTTTCCAGGGGCATATTATGATGCCACCGGAGTTTAACCCGGAACCTGACCGAGGAGGCGTCCATGCTCGACCCCAAGCTCCTGGAAATCCTGGCCTGTCCGGCCTGCCGTCAACCCGTGACGCCGGATGAGGCCCACGCCTGGCTGTACTGCCGGAAGTGTGCGGTGCGCTACCGCGTCGAGGACGGGATCCCCATCATGCTGGTCGAGGAGGCGGAGAAGTGGGATCCCGCCCGGGGACAGGGCGGATCCGGAACCCGGGCCGGGGAGCAGGGGTGATGTGCCTCTTCACGCATTTCGCAGCCGGCGCCCTGGCCGGGGGAGCGACGGGGAGTCCGGCGTGGGCGGTGCCGGCCGGTCTGGCGTCTCACGCCGTCCTGGACGTGATCCCGCATTACGACCATCCGGATTGGCGGATCGAACTTGCCGGGGGGATGGTCAGCCTGGTGGTCCTGCTGCTGCTGCCCTTCGGGTCCCTGGCCGCGGTCATCGGCGGCCTGGCCGGGATGGCGCCCGATCTGGAGAATCTCTTCCAGAAGCTCGGGAAGATGCCCCGCAGCCGCTTCATCTTCCCCACGCACACGGGACTCCTGCCCCACGGGCGCGCCCTGGGTCCGCGGTCCCTGATCTGGCAGGCGGGAATCTTCGTGGGATGTCTGCTGGCCCTCGGCCTGGTGCGGCCCGGCGCGGCCGAGGCTGCGGCCGGGTCCGAGGCTCCGGTCCTGGGCAAGGCCGCCGTCACGGTGCTGCAGAGCGACGCCCAGCGCACCCTGGTGCGGGTGAGCGTGCCCCTGGAACGGGAACCGGCGTCCTGGTCCGGCTTCGCCGCCCGTGACGTCAGGTGGGCCGACCCCCGACACGTCGATGAGGAATCGGGTCCTCTCGTTTCCCTGCTGCCGCCGCGCGTTCCGGTCACCCTGGCCGTCCCCACGGTCCAGCCGCCGGTGGTGCGGATCGTCGAAGCCTCCTGGTGGAAGGAGCCGGCCGGTTCCTGGACCGAGGACCAGCTCCTGGCCGCGGGCCTGCCCGGGGTCTTCCGGGGCGTGCCCCTGAGCGGCTTCGTCCTGGGGCTGGGGCTGGGCGAGGGGATCCTCGCGGATGCGGTGATCGAGGTCACCCACCAGCCCGCCGGCAAGTATCGGGACCACCTGAACCTGCCCGCGGGGCTGGAGGCCGGACCCGGGTCCGAGGGAACGACCCTGGCCCCGGCCGGAGTGGTCAATCCCGCCCTCTACGCTCGTCTGGCCGCAGGGGCCGGCCAGGCACTGATCGCCGCCGCCGCGGCCAAGGGCGGGGACGACCCCTGGCCCGATCCCTTCGCGCTGACGTCCCACTGGGTGAAGCTGCGGGTCTCCGCCAACGGCTGGCACCGCTTGAGCGGCGAGGCTCTCGCCGGCTACGGCGTCCCGACCACGTCCGTCGATCCGTCCAAGCTGCGCGTCTTCAAGGGCGGCGGCCTGGCCCTGGATCCGGATCCCGAGGTGCCGGACTGGGACCAGTACGAGCGGGTGGCCCTGACCGAGGTGGCCATCGAGGTCGCGGACGGGGGAGACGGCGAGTGGAACCTGGACGATGACCTGCTCTTCTACGGCCTGTCTTCCAGCACCTGGAAGGATCGGCTGGATCCCTCGGCGGAGCGCCTCGACCATTACGACCACCCCTACGCCGCCGAGGCGGTGTACTGGGTGACCTGGGAGGACGACGCCACCCCTTCGCCCTTCGGGACCCCGCCGTCCCGGGTCGAGGTCCTGCCCAGCCCGGCCGGAGGTGGGGATGTCCTGGACATGGGGCGGGTCCGGATGCACCTCGAACGCCAGCGCCTGGACACCGGCGGCCTGTTCGCCGACAACTGGTCCTGGGATTTCGACATCTACACCACGCGGGACTACGGATTCGACCTGCGTTCCCCCGTCACGGGTCGGCCCGCCCGCTTCGTGGTGGACGTCCGGGGTTTCTACGGCACCCTGTCCGAGTACCCCTTCGAGACCCGGGCCTGGGCCAACGGGGCCGTCGGCGAAGCGGTCGCCTCGGTCTTCACCGTGGCGACCCAGAGCCATCCGGACAGCCTGCGGGTCCGCCTGGTGGGGGACTTCACGCCCCTGGCCGGCGCCAACGTGCTGACCGTCGCCAACGATTCCCGTTCCTACGGGAACGTGCCCAAGCAGAATCTCGCCCTGGACAGCTTCGACATCAGCTACCTGGCCCGGCTGGAGCTGCCCGCCGGGGGGGAGGCCCTCGAGTTCCTGCTGCCCGCCGGCGAGGACTGGCTGCCGGCAGGGTCGGCCGACCTGCGCGTCGCGGCGCCCGGCGCCCAAGAGATGATGGTCTGGGACGTGAGCGATCCTGCGCGGCCGGTCCGTCTGGTCGGGGCCTTTTCCCTGACCGCCCCGGATGACTACGAGGTGGGCCTGGCCATGCCCTCGTCGGGAACCAGGCAGCTGGCTGCCCTGCGGCCGGAAGCCCTGCTCACTCCTGCGGGCGGCGAGCTGGCCCATCCGGTGTCCCTGCGCAGCCGGTCCACGGCCCTGGATCACGTCACGGTCTACGAGGGCACCTTCGCCGCGGCCGCCGAGCAGCTGGCGACCTTCCGTTCGACCCTGTTGCCCGGCGTCGACCAGCCCGCCGCGGTGCACGTCCTGGTGGACGACATCTACGACAACTTCTCGGGCGGGCAGAAGGACGCCCGGGCGATCCGGAACTATCTCAGGCACGTCTACACCGCCGGCGCCGGGCGACTCCGGTACGCCTGCTTCCTCGGCAACGCCTCGCGGGACCATCGCAACTACCTGGGCCGGCCCGAACGCCAGGGGCTCTACGACTTCCTGCCCACCGTGATCCGGACGGTCTTCCCGTCCTATCCGCGTCCGGTCTCCCGGGAAACCCCCTATGCCGCCGACGACGCCCTGGTCTCCTTCGACCAGCCGCCCGTACCCGGCACCCTGGACCGGCCCGATCTGGCCTTCGGCCGCATTTCCGCCTCGACCCTGGGAGAAGCCCTGGCCATCGTCGGCCGGACCATCAGCTTCAGCAGCGATCCCGAAACGGGGACCTGGCGGAACCGGGTCACCTTCGTGGCCGACGACGCCAACCGGCCCGATTACGGGTCCCGTCCCATCGTCAACGAGATCAGCCACACCGAACAGGCCGACCTGCTGTCCGAGGAGACGGTGCCCCTCAGCATCGACGTCCAGAAGATCTACGGGGTCGCCTATTCCTTCCCGTCCCCGTCCTCCAACGTCAAGCCCCAGATGAACACCGACATCAAGGGGGCCGTCAACCAGGGGACCACCATCCTGCACTACATCGGCCACGGGGCGGAGGACAACCTCGCCGACGAGCAGATCTTCCAGTCGGACGACATCCCCAACCTGTTCAACGGGATGAAACGTCCCGTGTTCATCGCCTTCAGCTGCGACGTGGGCGTCTTCGACAGCCCCAACTACTGGTCCATGGCCGAGAAGTTCCTGACCAGCCCCGCCGGGGGCGCCATCGCGTCCATCTGCGCCAGCCAGGTCAGCTACATCTACAACAACGACCGCCTGTCCTACGCCTTCTACCAGCAGCTTTATCCCGGCCGCAGAGTGGATCCGGGCATTCCCGTCGGAGCCGCCCTCGCCCAGGCCAAGGCGGTCATGGTCTCCGTCGACGACGTCAGCAATTCGCAGCGCTTCATCTTCTTCGGCGATCCGGCGTTGGCCTTGCCCCATCCCCGGGACGAACTGGCCTTCGCGGAAGGCAGCGCCGACACCCTGGTGGCCGGCCTGCGGCAGACCGTCAGGCTGGATGGAGACGATCCCCAGGCCCCCGGACCGGGAGCGACCTACGACCTCCTGGTGGAGGAATCGGATTTCGACCAGACCTACGTGGTCCACTACGTTTCCACGCGCCCGGACGGCAGCCTGGTCTTCACCCCGACCGATCGGTCCTACCGCAGGACCGGATCCACCGTGTTCCACGGGACGGGGATGCAGTCCTCCGGCGTGCTGGAGATCCCCTTCATGAATCCCGTCCAGTTCCGCTACGGGGAGGATGGCAGGGTCCGGCTGACGGTCGCCTCAGGGGACGAGGAACTGGTGGCGGTGGCCAGGGTCCCGGCGGTCCGGGGGTCCGGCACCACCGGCGACGACGTCTGGGGCCCGCGCATCCGGCTGGCCTTCGACGACGACCGCTACCGGGTGCGGGCCGGCGCCCTGCTCCAGGCCGACCTCGAGGACACCAACGGGATCGCGATCCTGGGCACCAGCCCCGGCAACAGCATCCTGCTCGAGTTCGACGACACGGGCCTGATGACCGACGTCACCTCGAGCTTCGCGTTCGAGGCGAACAGCTTCACCAGCGGCAGCATCACCTTCCCGCTGCCCGAGGATCTGGGTCTGGGCCGGCACATGGCCGCCCTCCACGCCAGCGACGCCCTGGGCAACGTCGGCAGCGACACGCTGAGCTTCCTGGTGATCCCCGAAGGGGTGCGGGGCATGGAGAGCGTGACCCTTTTCCCTAACCCGACCCCGGGACCCTGCCGACTCCTGTTCGAATTGAGCGACCCCATGGGCGTCCAGTGGGATGTCTACACCGTTGCCGGCCGGAGGCTGAAGACCATCCGCCGCGATTTCGAGGCCGCCGGCCCGGCCATCCTGGAATGGGACGGCAGGGACCAGGAGGGTGACGAGATCGCCAACGGGACCTACCTGTTCGTCCTGAGGGGTTTTGCGGCTGCGGCCGACGAGAGGGATTTGATCAAGACGGGAAAGCTCGTCATCATGCGGTAGACCCGCCGCCGCCGGGCCGGGCGCCCGGCGGTGAACACCACCGTGGAGGTTATCGGAAATGAAGAGGATTGCGATGGCGGTCATCCTGGGGATGACCCTGGTCTTGGGATTCAGCGGCACGGCCGCGGCTTCGGGCGCCGGCGCCATCAACCTGGTGTTTCCCATCGGTGCGCGCTACAACGCCCTGGGCGAGGCGGGGACGGCGCTGTCCCAGGACGTGACGGCCCAGTGGTGGAACGCCGGCGGCTTCGCGTTCATGCCCCTGCGGCCCCAGGATCACGAAATCCACGTCATGCAGTCCAGCCTGGCCAAGGGCCTGGCCGACGACATCGGCCTGTACTGGGTGGGCTACGGCGCGCCCCTTGGCGAGGCGGGCGCCCTGGGCTTCTACCTGAACTACCTGGACATGGGCGAGCAGGTCGCCACGGACGAGGGCAACCTCGAGAAGGGGACCTTCTCCTCGTACGAGTGGGCCCTGGGCGTGACCTACGGCGTCCGCCTCTCCAGCACCATGGGCGTCGGGATCGGGGTGAAGTACTTCCGCGACAAGCTGGCCGACGACCAGTTCCTGCAGGACACCACCGGCAGCGGCAGCGGCGACAGCTTCGGCGTGGACTTCGGCATGCTGTGGAAGCTGCCCTCGATCCGGTCGAACTTCGGCGTGTCGGTGGCCAACCTCGGCCCCGGCATCCAGCACGTCAACGCCGCCCAGACCGACCCCATGCCCCGCAAGATCACCTTCGGCCTGGCCCACAGCCTCTACAAGAGCGAGTTCATGGGCCTGCTTTTCGTCGGCGACTACCTGGTTCCCCTGTACAAGTACAAGGACGACAAGTGGGGCTTCGGCTTCGCCACCGAGGAGGAGGAGTGGGGAGTCGGGGCCGAGTGGAACTACCTGCAGTCCCTGTTCATCCGCTTCGGCTACAAGAGCGCCGAGTTCGGCAAGATCACCGACACGACCTACGGCTTCGGCGTGAACATGGACCGCTGGACCGGCAAGGCCATCACCTTCGACTTCGCGTCGGTCCCCCAGGCGGAGGGCCTGCCCAGCGTTTCGCGGCTGTCCTTCGGGTACCGTTTCTGATCACCCCCGGGTCCGGGCGGGCGGGTCGGATGATCCGCCCCCCGCACCCCCGGCCGACCGTCCCTGATGAAGGAGATACGGCTTGCACGTTCGGAAGCCAAGCGGACGCCGATGGCGGCGCGACCCCCGGAAGGCGTTCCTGCTGGCCGGGCTGTTCCTGGCCCTGGTGGGGGGCCGCCCGGCGGCCGCCGCGGACAGGCCGCATTATCACGACATCCCCGCACGCCGCTGGGAGGTGCGGGATCTTCCCGGTTCCCGCGACGTCGCGGGGCGGGAATGGGAGCGCAGCCGCGAATACGACCGGCGGTGGCGCATCGTGCATGACCTCGTGGGGGAAGCCCACGTCTCCCGCAAGGGTCAGGACATCCTGCGCGGGCGCGGCCTGGGACCGGCCCTGCTGGACGGTCGGACGCTCGCCGAGGGGGACAAGGCCGTCGACGGCCGGGACACCCTGCGCGTCCTCATCGTCAGGATCTCCTTCACGACCAACCGCGATTCCCTGCTGACCACCATCGCCCCGGACGGGGACTTCGACTTCTCGGTCCCCGAGGAACCGGGTTTCCTCGCCATCGACCCGCCTCCGCACGACAAGGCGTTCTACGAGGCCCATCTCCAGGGCCTGTCCGAATACTACCGTTTCCAGTCCGGCGGCCGCCTGCACATCGAAGGCCGGGTCCTGCCCGAAGACCCCCGGGGCAGCTACCAGCTGACCGACGTCGCCGACTACGGGCCGGGGGCCAACGGATTCTGGACCCTGGAATCCCTGGAGCGCCTGGTCCGGGACATGATCACCGCCGCGGACCAGGGCACCCTCGCCGACGGGTCGGCCCTCCTGGCCGACTACGACGACGACGACCCGTTCACCTACATCATCTTCGTCCATGCCGGCAGCGACTGGCAGAGCGACATCAACGGCGATTCGCCCAACGACATCCCGACCTTCTTCGTGACCCTGGGGGATCCCCAGCCCCTGACGAGCACCGATTCGGAAACCGCCCTGGCCGGCTCGCTCCGCGAATGCAGCATCATTCCCGAGACGACCAACCAGGACGGGTTCCCCGGCAGCATCGCCGCGGCCTTCTATCACGAGTTCGGCCACGCCCTGGGGCTGGTCGACGTGTACAACACGGCCACGGCGACGCCGAACGCGGGCATCTGGGACCTGATGGATTCCGGCACCAACCTCAGCGTGACGCTCGGCGACGTCACCGCCGAAAACGACACGATCTTCGTCGTGGCGACCGGGGTGCTGCCGCCGTCCCTGGGGGCCTGGAACAAGTGGTTCCTGGGCTGGCTCGAGATGGGCGAGATCAAGGGGAACCAGGGCCAGTACCGGTTGCCGGCGGTGGGCGTTCCGCGGGACCAGTACGTGGGGGGCTCCAACCCGATCTACGGGTCCGCCTACGGGGATTTCAACCTGCGCTATCCCCAGGCCTACCGGGCGGGACTTTCCACCCGCGAATGGTTCCTGCTCGAGAACCGCTGGGTGCCTCTTGACCCCGGCGAGACCCCGTTCCTGAACCTCTCGTTCGAACGGGACGAGGCCACCGGCGTGATCCTCTACCTGGCAGGCGAGCGTCCCGCAGGGTTCTGGCAGAATTCCGGCCTCTACGACTACTTCATGCCCGCGGGAGGAATGCTGGTCTGGCACGTCGACGACGACCGCATCGAGGCCGGCCTGGACGACAACACCATCAACGTGGACGGCGACGGGCTCTATCTGGTGGAAGCCGACGGCATCCGCGACATCGGGGTCCTCGACTCCTACGTCCTGGGCTGGTTCGGTTCGGAGCGGGACCCCTTCGGCGCCTACGATCCCCTCGGCAACGAGGTCGGCAACACCGAACTGTACGTGGACGGGATGCCGGGCAGCCGCCTCAACGACCGTTCGTACAGCGGGCTGAGCATCACCAACGTGGGGCCCAATGCCCGTGATCTGCACAGCGTGCTGCGGTTCGGGGCTGCCATCGAGCCCATCCTCTCCTCGTTCCCCTGGACGGCCCCCTCGCGCGACGAGGGGGGGCTCCTCAGGGCCCGGGCCCTCATGGGTTCGTCCTTGCTGCCGGTGGATCTCGCCGGGGCCCCTGCCCTGATCTTCGCGGACGCCGCCGGAGCCGCGGGGGAAGAAGAGACGCCGGCCATCCATCTGTTCGCCCTCAACGAATCCGGCTTCCCCTTCTGGCCGGCCCAGGAGGGGCTTCCGGCCGGCGCCATCCTGGCGGCCGACGGACCCCTGGCGGGCCCCCCCGCCCTGGGTGAGGACGCGGAGGGGCGCCGGGTCCTGGCCTGGGCCACGCGGGCCGGGACGGTGGCTCTGACGCACCTGGACCCCGACGGCGCCTTGCCGACGAACCTTTGGGAACGGACCTTCCCCGGCGGGGTCGCCGAGCAGCCGGTCTTCTGGGAAACCGCAGGGGTGCCGGGGCTCCTGGCTCCGGTGGCCCCCGATACCCTGGTGGTGCTGGATCTCGCCGATGGGGGCTCCCGAGGTGAACCCACCGTCTTCCCGGGCCACGCCTGGGCCGGACCCATCCTGCCGTTCGACCTGGTTGGTGAGGCACGGGCGGCGGCCTACGCGGATGATGGCTGGTTCATGCTGGCGGGATCCCGGTCCCCCACCGGGATCGAGAGCTGGTTCTACCCCTACGACCGATCTCCTCGGACCGGTGATATCCAGGGTGCCGTGGTGGCGACTCCACTGGAGACGGTCGTGTATGCGTTCGATGCCGAGGGGATCCTGGGATCCTGGGTGTTTTCCGGATCCACCAGGGCCGTGCCGCTGCCGGGTCCGGGCCTTCGGCTCGACGGCGGCCCGGTCTGTGAACCCGCGGTGGCCGATCTGGACGGGGACGGGCGCAACGATCTGGTGATCGCCACGGCCCGGAAGATCCATGCCACCAGCTTCGAGGGAGCCCCGCTGAAGGGCTGGCCGGTGACCCTGTTCGATCTGTTTCCCCTGGCCGATTCCACCCTGGTGGCGGGGCCCCTGATCGTCGCCGACGGCACCGGTGACGGCCTGAACGAGGTCTTTTTCAACACCGACGGCGGGCATCTCGTGGGTCTGGACGCCACCGGCCGCCTGCTCGACCGGCTGCCCCTGCGCTGGGGCGACCGTTCCGTGGCGGGCCTGGCGGTCGGGCCCGGCCCGGACGGGGCGCGGATCCTCTGGCTGGCCTCGGGCGGGGGTTACGCCGGTCCTCCCATGGACCGGCAACTGGTCAACGGCAGGATCAGCGCCTACGGCCTGGCTTCATCCGGAGAGGGAGGGGCGACCAGCGAGTGGGTCGGCGCCCGGGGCGGCCCCCTGCGCGGGGGACCGGAAGGCGAACCGGCCCTGGTGTCCGGAGCCTCGACCGCGGTGGCGGAGGTCGATGCCGCCGTGCTCTATCCCAATCCCCTGGCCGGGACGGAGCTCTTCGTCCGTTTCTACAGCCACAACGATCGAGACGCCCGGTTCTGGGTCCACAACCTGGAGGGCGAGGTCGCCATGCAGGCGACCATTCCGGCCACCGGGGGAGTGGTCAACGACTTCCGGCTCGAAATGCCCGACCTGGCGAGCGGGCTCTACGTCTGTCGCCTGGAGCATGAAACAACCACCGGCCGCCGCGTGCGGACCATGACCCTGGCCGTCGAGAAGTAGCGGCCCCGCCGCCGACCAGGTAGAGGAGAGACCGATGAAGAAGCGATCCGTCGTCATGACCCCCGTGACCATCCTGTTCCTCGCCGTCCTTGCGGCGGGCGGGGCGGCCCTCGCCGACCCCGGTTCTTCGGGCCGGGAGCGCGCCGCCTGGCTCATGTCCCGCGAGGCCCTCGAGTTCCAGGCGCTCACGGGCCTGCAATACGATCAGGGGGAATTCGGGGGGGGGGCGGCCGATCCGGTGGTGATCGAAACCGAGGGGACACGGTCCGGTTCGATGACCGGTCTGCACATCCTCGCCTCCCTGATCCTGCCCGGATCGGGTGAGGCCATGCTGGGTCACAAGCGGGGCTACGTGATGATGGCCGCGGACATCTTCGCCTGGACCCAGGTGGCCAAGTACGACAAGGACGGGAAGGACCTCGAGGAGGAGTTCTTCGCCTTCGCCGACGAGCACTGGAGCGAGGACCGGCTCGTGGCCGCCTACAACGCCTTCTCCGACGACGAGTACATCGGCGGCCTGGGCCTCGATTACTTCCCCGACGTGGAGTCGGTCAGCGACGCCGCAGGGCTGGAGGGCAACCTGCCCCTGTGGGTGAGCGTGGAGGCCGACCGCTGGGAATACTACGAAAATCTGGGCAAGTGGGACCAGTTCGTCTTCGGCTGGGACGACTTCGTCAGCCCCTACGACACGGCCCGCAACGGGGGCTACGTCGCCGATCCCCCCAACCTCGACGACCTGCGCCAGCCCTGGACCTCGGCCAACCGCGACCTCTACCGGGAGATGCGCGGCGAGTCCGACGACGCCTTCAAGAAGCGCGACCGCTGGCTCTACGTGAACATCGGCCTGCGGGTCTTCAGCGTCGTCCAGACCGCGTACTTCGAGGGTCTGCTGGGCGGCGGCCCGGCCCGCGACCTGAAGGTCGGCGGCCACGCCGTGAACTTCTCGGCCCACCCGGTGGGCCTGTCCGGCGGCGTGGTGTCGGCAGCGGTGAGTTTCTGATGAGGCGGTCAACGTACAGGAGGAAGGCCTTGAACATCCTAGCGGGGAATCTCCGGACGACACCGGGACGCGCCGCCCTCGCGGCGGCCCTCTGCCTGCTGGCCGGCGGCGCGGCGGCGGGGGAACGGACCCACGTCCCGACAGGCGGCTCGGTTCCGGCATCGGCGCGCCTGGAACGGGCCGTCCTGGGGGCTCCCCTGTCCGGGGATTGGCGCAACCTGTCCTCCTTCGATTCGGCGGCGGTCCTCCGATCCTTCGGGCAGGACGGGGGCTCGGGTCCCGGGGAATTCGGCGCCGGAGGCGCCGCCCCCAGGCAGGAGGACGGCGGCGGTTCCGACCTGGGCACCAAGGTCAAGGCCGGTCTGTTGTCGGCAGCCCTTCCCGGAGCCGGCCAGTACTACAACGGGAAGAAGCAGAAAGCGTACATCATGGGCGGGGTGGAGGTCGCGGTCTGGACCGCCTACTTCGTCTTCGATCGGCAGGGCGACAACCGGCAGGAAAGCGCCGAGGAGTTCGCCTCCATCTACGCCGGGACCGGCGGCGAGCACGACGAGAACTACTGGCAGCACGTGTCCCGCTACATGGACAGCGATGCCTACAACGAGGAGCGTTACCGCGAAGCCCGCGCCCTGCAGGAGCCGGTCAGCGGCCTCATCGGCCCCGGCGACGCCTGGCAGTGGGTGAACGAGGACCGGATGTACGGGTTCCGCAAGCTGCGGGTGGATGCGGCCAGCGCCTACGACCGGCGCGACTTCATGATCCTGTTCGCGGTGGTGAACCGGGCCGTCTCGGTGGTCGACGCCGTCATGGGCGCGGGCAAGGACGAGCCCGCCCTGAAGACGGCGGTCCTGGGCATGGACCTGGAGCTGGACATGCTGCCGTCCTGGCGCGATCCCGGCGCCCGCTGCACCGTCTCCAGGAAATTCTGATGGGACGGGCCCGCGTCGCCGCCGTCCCCGTCGCGGCCGCCCTGGCCTGCCTGCTCGCGGCCGGATGCGCCGGCGGCGGCGGGGGAGGCGGCCGGCCCGACGAGGCTCCGGCCCTGGCGGCCCCTCGCCCCGGGACCTCGGTGGCGGCTCTCGAATTCCTGTATTCCTTCGAGAACGACGCCGGCGCGCCCTACTATCCCATCAACGGGATCGCGGGCTGCGGATACGGCCCCGACGGCACCCTGTTCTTCTGCGACGAGCAGAAGGGCATGGTCCATTACCTCGATCCGTCCTCCCGGCTCTGGGCCGAGTTCGACGTTCCCATGGCCCGTCCCTACGCCCCGATCGACGTGCGCGTGGACGGCTTCAAGGTCCTGGTCCTCGACCAGGCGGGCGGGCGCATCTACCGCTTCGACCTGGGCGGCACCCTGCTGGACACCCTGCTCGACCTGCGGAACCTGACCCCGGGCTTTCCCATCACGGCCACGGCGTTCGACGTGGACCAGGACGGCCGGATGGTCATCGCGGACGCCTCGGGCCAGCAGGTCCTGCTTCTGGACACCTTCATGAACCTCACCATGCGCCTGGGCGGACCCGGCCGCATGCGCGACCAGATGGACCATCCGGCCGGCATCGTGTTCCGCTCGGACGGGAGCTTCCTGGTCAGCGATCAGGGCAACCGTCGTCTGGGTCTGTACGGGCGTCTGGGTTTCTTCGAGGACGACTTCGGCGGCGAGTTCGACCCCGGCAACCGGTTCGTCGCCCCGCAGGGGATCGACCGGGACCGTTTCGGGAACGTGTTCGTGGCCGACCCCGGCAGCGGCCGGATCCACGTCCTGGATCCCCGCCTGCGCTGGGGGCTCAGCTCCGGATCGGAATTCGGCCTGCAGGCCGCCCCCCTCGCTCCCGTCGATCTGGCCGTGGGGCCGGGGGACCTCCTGGCCGTCAGCGACCGGGTCCGCGCCGCCCTCCTGGTGTACCGCATCGTCTACGAGTGATCATGAGGGGCGGGATCCTGCTTGCCCTGCTGGTCACCGCCGCGGCGGCCGCCCCGGCGCCGGGAGCGACCGCCGCAGCCGACAGCCTCGCCGGCGCCTTCGCGGTGGAGGTCGAGATCCTCCGGGCTCCCCCCGGATCCGATCCCGTCATCCTGGCTCACCGGAATCTCGACCCCGGCTCCCTGACCATCCACCTCGACGGCCGCGTCCTGACCGCAGGGCTGGATTTCCGCCTGCGGGGGCGGTCCGGCGTGATCGTTCCCCTGCGCGACTGGCGCCTGATGGCCCCTGCGGGCAAGGATGACGGGCCCGGCCCCGGCGGCCCCGTGCTCGTCTGCAGCTACCGGTTCCTGCCCGTGCCCCTCACCCCGCGGATCGACCTGCATCCCATCGGGTCGGGGCCGACCGCAGGGGGCGCCGGCCCGGACGCCGGACAGGCTGCCGCGGTCCGAGAGGCCGCGGATGACCAGGGAGGCATGCTCCAGGTCTCCGGGAGCAAGACCGTCCAGGTGTCGTCGGGTTCCCGGCGGGACATGACCGTGGACCAGAACCTCCGCCTGGACATCAACGGGCAGCTGACCCCGGACATCTCCGTGCGCGCCTTCCTGTCGGACGACAACCTGCCCGTGGTGCCCGAGGGGAACACCGAACAGCTCAAGGACATCGACAAGGTCCTGGTGCAGCTGCGGGGGCGGAACTGGGAAGCCACCCTGGGGGATTTCGTGGCCCGGCGTCAGGGGACCACGTTCGGGGATTACCGGCGCAAGCTGCAAGGGGTGTCCCTGGAGAGCCGGCCCGGGGACTCGAGGGTGGAGGTCCTGGCCGGATCCCCGCGGGGGCGTTACCGCACCCTGCAGATCCGCGGCCAGGAATCCAACCAGGGACCGTACTTCCTGGGCGGAGGATCGACCGGGGTCAACCTCTTCATCGTGGCCGGCTCCGAGCGCATCAGCCTGGACGGCGAACTGCTGACCAGGGGCGCGGACCGGGACTACGTCGTCGACTACGTGCGGGGCACCGTGACGTTCACCTACCGGCGCCTGATCACCGCCGAGTCCACCATCGTCGTCGAGTTCGAGGAAGGGGAGGGGCCCTACGGCCGGACGGTGGTCGGCGCCGGGACCGGCACCGACTTCCGGATCCCCGGGCTGGACCTGGCGGCCACCATGCAGGTCCGCCTCACCAGGGAGAAGGACGATCCGGCCCGCCGCCGCACCGGGGAACTGGGACCCGAGGACGAGGCCATCCTGGCCGCCGCCGGTGACGATCCGGCCCTTGCCCTGGCCTCGGGGGTGACGGCCAGCCCGGACACCACCGGGGACTACGACCAGGCGGAGGAGCAGGGGAAGGTCATCTACGTGTTCGCGCCCGAGGGCGGGCCCTGGGACGTGGAATTCTTCTATCTCGGGCCGGGGCAGGGGGACTACGACCTGGACTCCCTGTCCGCCGCGGGGGTGCGGATCTTCGTCCACCGCGGCGACGGGGCGGGCAGCTACCGGATCGGCCGGCCCCTCGCCCTGCCCGAATCCCATTCCCTGGCGACCCTCCAGTTCGGGGTCGGGGACAGTCTGGGCGCCTTCCTCGACGCGGAATGGAACGTGTCCACCCTCGACGCCAACCAGTTGTCGGATCTGGACGACGGCGACAACCAGGGGCGATCCCTGCGGGTCTCCGGGGGCCTCCCGGACCAGGCCCTGCGACCCTGGGGCGGGAACCTGGGCAGCCTGGGGCTTTCCGGATTCTACACCGACCGCCAGGCGGGTTTCCGGGGCTTCCAGCTGCACAAGGACCTCTTCGCCTACGATGTCTGGGGCCTGGGCCAGCGTGCGCGGCGCGATGGATTCCTCGACGAAGCGGACCGGGAGTTGCAAATCGGAGCCGATTGGCGCTGGGGACGCGACCGGCGGGAGCTCCTGCTCGCCTACGGGCGCGGCTCCCTGGACCATGGCCGGGATCTGTCCGCCGAGCGGGGGACCTGGACGGGATCCTGGGCCCTCGGCGGCCTGGAGGGCCGGCATTCCTGGCTCGCGGCGACGGCGGAGGCCGCTGCCGATCCCCTGGACGTGGCCAGCACCGACCGCTCCCACCAGGTCGGCTGGGCCCGGGGCTGGTTGCGGCCCCAGGTGATCTACCGCCTGTCCCGGTGGCGCGATGCCGCTGCCGGAGCCGCCGCGGCCGCCGGCTACCGCAGGGAGTCCTACGGGTTTCAGCTGCGGGGGATCCACGGCCAGGCCGTCGACTGGACGGTGTCCTTCGAGCGCGGCCTGGCCGATTCCCTCCGCGCCGGAGCCTGGGGCAGGGAAAGGGATTCACGCACCTTGGACGCCGCCGTCAGCACCGGCCAGGTGGCCGGCGTGCGCCTGGTGGGCAACGGGACCATCCGGCGCATCCTGTCGCCGGGATTGCCGGAGCAATCCACGCGGCTGGGGCAGGTCAACCTTTCCGGTCGCTGGGAGCGGGCCATGAGCGACTGGTCCCTGGGCTACCGGGTCGAGAACAGCCGCACCGAGGTCCTGGACCGCCAAATCGTCTTCGTCGGTCCCAACCAGGGCGACTTCGACCAGGACGGGCAGTACGTCGGCGATGAGCAGGGCGAGTACGACATGGTCCTGGCGGGCACGGACAGCCTCGTGGCGACCACGGGGGTGAGGGCCGATCTCAACTGGAGGCAGGGATTCGGATTCCTGGGCCCGCGACGATGGTACGGGGCCTGGTCCCTGCTGACCCTGGCGGCGGTGGAGGCCCGCAGCACCACCGACGAGGTGGGCGGTCTGCTGGCGTTGCGGCCGGACGCGGTCTTCGACCCCGAGCAGGCCGTGCTCGGGGACGTCACCTTCTCCGAGGAGGTCTCCCTGCTCCAGCACCTGCGGCGGGTCGATCTGCGGGTGAAGTTCGACTTCCGCCAGACCCGTGACCGGCAGTACGCCGACCACCCGGAGGACCGCATCAACCGGGGCTGGCAGGCCCGCGGCAGCGCCAACGTCAGCGCCGTCTCCACGCTCCAGTGGCGCTGGAAACGCGCGGACGAGAGGCGCTACAGCACCGAATCCACCGCGAGTTCGCGGCGCAGCTTCCTGGTGCGCACGGACACCTACGAGGTCGGCTGGGACTTCGCCCCCCACCCCGGGTTGAAGCTGGGCGTGCAGGCCGAGCACATCCGGCGTCGGGATGCGATCAGCGAGGTGAGCCAGAAGGAGTACGCCCTGCGTCCTTCGCTGCGGCAGCGTCTGCGCCGGAACTGGACCCTCCAGGGGGACGTCCGCTTTTCCGACGTGGCGGGCGAGGAGACCGCGGGGACCATCCGGCCCTGGTTCTTCCCGCAGCCCGGCCTGAACGTCGAGTCGTCGCTGCGGCTGGCGTGGGAACCCTCGGCGTACCTGACGGTCTCGGGCAGCTGGTTCGCCCGCAAGCAGGGGGAAAGGGGGTGGCAGCAGGATGTGCGCCTGGAATCGACGGCCCGCTTCTAGGGAACAGGGCGCCGGCAGGGGGAGGCCCGCCGGGAGCCTCCCGATCCTCGCACTGCCGGCCATGACCCTGGCGGTGGCGGCCCTGCTGGCCCTGGTCCCGCTTGTTTCCGCAGCGCCCCTTCCCTCGCGGACGGTGCTCCCGGTGGTGCTCCTCGGCCCGGAGGTCAGGCCCACGGGCGAGCTGTCCGGGTTCCTGGACCAGGACCGCCGCTGGCTGGCGGGGCAGCCCCCGGCCGGAGCCCGCCTGCCCGAGGCCGCGAAGCTCGCCGGCAGGCTGGGCGAGCCCGGCGGATGGGTGGTGGTGACCGGCCTGGGATGGCCCGGGACCGGCGGCTCCGACGGCGAGGGTCCGGTCAGGCCGCTGCCTTCGATCCTGCGGGATCGCTGGCTCGCCCGGGGCTACCTGCGGGCCGAGGTCCGCCTCGAGCCCGGGAACCCCGACGCCGCACCCGGGGGCGCTCCTGACACCCTGTTGGTCGTGCCGGGGGCCATCCACACCATCGGATCGCTGGAGGTGGCAGGGGACGACTTCCCGGGGCGGGACCGCCTGCTGGAGACGTGGCTGCCGCGGACAGGCGACGTCTTCCTCCAGGACCGCTTCGAGGAGGCCGCCCGCCAGGTCCTGCTCGGGACCGGCAACAGCGGGTTCCCCTTCGCCCGGTGGGTGATCAGCGAGGCGACCCTGGACGCCGGCGATCCCCTCGTCCACATCCGGGCCATCCTGCTTCCCGGACGACGGGCGCGGATCGGCTCGGTCACCAGCGACCTGCCGGCCGGTCCCGGCTCGGATTTCCTGGTGCGCGCCTCGGGCCTCCAGGTCGGCAGGGTCTTCACCGAGGACGACCTGCGGCGCGCCCGCCAGCGGCTCCTGGCCCGGGGTCTCTACGCCTCGGTGGGCGAGCCGTCCATCTACCTGACCGGTTCGCCGGACTCGGTGGGCGTCCACTTCCCGGTCGTGCCCCGGCGGAAGGTGAACCGGGCCCAGGTCGTGCTGGGCCTCAGCCGCAGGGACGAGACCCAGGGGAGCCGTCTGAGCGGCCAGGTGGACCTCAGCCTGCCCAACATGGCGGGATCGGGCCGCAGCCTCCAGGTCGGCTGGCGGGACGACGGCGCGGCGGCCTCCCGGCTCGTCCTGGCCTACCGTGAGCCGTTGATCTTCGGGACGCCCCTGGACCTCACCACCTCCCTCGACCAGGAGATCCAGCGCGACGTCTTCACCAGGTTCAGGCTGGACACCGCCTGGGGGATCCCGGTGGTCGAATTGTGGGGACTGGAATGGGGACTGGGCTGGGACCGGGCCACCTACCCCGTCGGGGTCCTGGAAAGCACCTCGCGGGTGCGGGCCAGCGGGGCGGTGACCCACCGCAGGGGGGATCCTTCCCGCAGCGGGTGGGAGGGCTGGTTCGGGGTCGAATCGGGCTGGCGATCGGCCCGGAACCGCAGACTGGACGGGGACGCCGAGGACGCCGCGACCACCCGCCTGGGGGAGAGCACGGTCCAGCGCATCTACCGGCTGGACCTGGCCGGGGAATGGTGGATCGGCGCCACGGTGAGCCTGCACGGCCGTTCCTCCTACCGGATCCAGACCGGCGACGAGGGCGCCGTTCCTCTGGCCGAGCAGTTCCGGTTCGGCGGGGCGGCGACGGTGCGCGGCTACAACGAGAACGAATTCCACGGGTCGCAGGCCGGCTGGGGAGGCGCGGAACTGCGGCTGGGACGGCCGGGCAGCTCGCGCGTTTACACCTTTTTCGACCTGGGTTACTTTGAGTTCCTGACGCAGGATCCGGCGTCCGCCGACCCCGCCGTCCTCCTGCGCAGGACGGGGAGTCCTCACGGCTTCGGAGTCGGCCTGCTGGCGCGCACCCGGGGCGGCGATCTTTCCCTGGCCATCGGTTTTCCCGGTACGGTCGATTTCGACCTGGCCAAGCTGCACGTCGCCCTGCTCGAATCCTTCTGACCGCCGGCCCGGACCGGGACGGCGCTGGCCACGGGAGCACCATGGACCGGGACTGGGCCCGCGCTCGCATCGCGGAACTGCGCCGGGAGATCCGGCAGCACAACGACCTCTATTACCGGGACGCCGCTCCGGTCATCTCGGACCAGGAGTACGACGCCCTCCTGCGGGAACTCGAGGATCTCGAGGCCGCCTTCCCGGAGTTCGCCGACCCGGACAGCCCGGCCCAGGCGGTGGGCGCCGACCACGACGCCCGGTTCGTCTCCGCTCCCCACAGCCGGGCCATGCTCAGCCTGTCAAACTCCTACGACCCGGCCGAGGTGGAGGCGTTCGTCCAGCGGCTCCAGAAGGACCTCGACCGGGAGGCGATCCGCTTCACCGTCGAGCCCAAGATCGACGGGGTGGCCGTCGCGGTGAGGTACCGCGACGGCGCCCTGGCCATGGCGCTGACCCGGGGGGACGGCCGCAGCGGCGACGTCATCACCGCCAACGCCCGCACCCTGCAGGGTCTGCCGCTGCACCTGCCGGACGACTGGGCGACGCGGTTTCCCCAGGGCGGGGTCCGGGCGTTCGAGGTCCGGGGCGAGGCCTACTTCAGCCTGGCGCGGTTCCGGGCCCTCAATGAGGAACGCGCCGCCCGGGGTCTTGATCCCTTCGCCAATCCCCGCAACGCGACGGCCGGAACGCTGAAGACCCTGGACAGCACCGAGGTGGCCGGCCGGGGGCTCTCGGTCTTCCTCTACCAGATCTTTCCTTTGGACGACCAGGACGGAGCCGAAGCGGGGCTGACAGGCGGCTTCCCCGACCACCGGCGGGAGATGACGGTCCTGCAGGAGCTCGGATTCCCCGTCAATCCCTTCCTGCGGACGGCCGAATCGGCCCAGGGCATCCTCGCGATCCTGGCGGAACTCGAAGGGATCCGGCACGCCCTGGATTACCAGATCGACGGCGCGGTGATCAAGGTCGACGACATGAGGCTGCAGGCCGAGCTGGGTTTCACGGCGAAGGCCCCGCGGTGGGGGCTCGCCTACAAGTACGCCGCCGAGGAGGCCGAGACCCTGTTGACGGGGGTCACCCTCCAGGTCGGCCGGACGGGCGTCATCACCCCGGTGGCCGAACTGGATCCGGTGGAGCTGGCGGGAACCACCGTCAGCCGCGCCACCCTCCACAACTGGGAGGAGATCGCCCGCAAGGACATCCGCGTGGGCGACCGCGTGGTCGTGGTCAAGGGCGGCGACATCATCCCCAAGGTCCTGCGGGTTGTGGCCGATGCCCGGACGGGCCGGGAGGCGTCCCCGCCGGCGCCCCGGGCGTGCCCCGTCTGCGGGACGCCGGTGGTCCGGGGGGAGGGCCAGGTTGCCCTGCGTTGCCCCAACCCCCTGTGTCCGGCGGTCCTGGCGGGGCGCCTGCGCCACTTCGCCGGCCGTGACGCGGCCGACATCGAGGGGCTGGGGGGCAAGTGGGTGGACGCCTTCCTGGACCTGGGGCTCGTCAAGAGCCCGGGGGATCTTTTCCGGCTGGAGCGGGCCGTCCTCGCGGCCCTTCCCGGCTGGGGGGAGAAGTCGGCGGACCGCCTCCTGTCCGGCCTCGCCCAGGCTCCCGAGCGGCCCTGGTCCGCCAAGCTGTTCTCCCTGGGCATCCCCCAGGTCGGGGTGACCACCGCGCGCACCCTGGCCCGCCGGTTCGGCGGCATCGGCGAGCTGGCTGCCGCCCGCGCCGAGGACCTGGCGACCCTCGAGGACATCGGCCCCGTGGTGGCCGAGGCCATCGTGGTATTCTTCGCCTCCCCCGGTGGGCGGGCGCTCGTGCGCGATCTCCAGGACGTGGGGTACTTCCTGCCCGAGGAATCGGTCGAACGGGTCGAGGATCAAGGCGGGAAGGTGGCGGCCATCGCGGCCAAGACCTTCGTCCTCACCGGGACGCTCCCCACCCTGACCCGCAGCGAGGCCAAGGCCCTGATCGAGCGGGCGGGCGGCAAGGTCACCGGCACCGTCAGCGGCAAGACCGATTTCCTGCTGGCCGGGGACGGCCCGGGCAGCAAGCTCGCCCGGGCCGAGGAACTGGGCGTCGCCGTCCTGGACGAGGCGGCATTCCGCGCCCTCCTCGCCGGAGGGGACTGACGTGGAGGCGACCGGGGGCATCATCCTCGCCCGGCCCTGGCTGCGCCCGGGCCGAGACCTCTGGCTCGGTCTTGATCTGACCGGCGCCGGGGACCGCGTCCACGAACTGGACGACCCCGAGTCCCCGGACGGTGACCTGGCCGGCGCGGTGATCGTCGCGGGCGAGGGGACATCCTGCCGTTCCCTGCCGGGCCGTGGGGTCCTGGTGCCGCCGGGGGTGTTCTGGTCCCTGATCGATCCCCTGGGGGCCGCGGCCACCGCGACGTGCGAGGCGACCCCCGACCGTCTGGCCCTGGAGCAGGAACTGCGGGCCGACCGGCGCCGATTCCTGGGGCGCCTGGTCTGGTGGCGCGCCGAGGCGGCCCGGGAAGTCCCCGCCCTGGAGGGGATCCTCAAGGGCGTGGGCCTGGATCTGGGCCCCCTCTGGAAGGCCCTGGAGCAGTGTCCGGCGGGTGGGAGGGAGACCGCTCCGGGCGGCCCTGTACCGGCGGTCCCGGCGGTTCCCGGACTCGCCTTGCCACCTCCGGACCCGGACGCCGTTCACGCCTGGCTGACCGCGGACGAGGGCCTGGGCGCCCTCTACGGCCCGGGTTTCGCTCCGCGCCTGGAACAGGCGGACATGGGGCTCCAGGTGGCCCGGGCCTTCGGTGATGAGCACCCCTTGCTGATCGAGGCCGGGACCGGGGTGGGCAAGACCCTGGCCTACCTGATCCCCCTGGCGGCGCGCCTGAAGGCCTCGTCCGGCCGGGGGGTGATCTCCACGCACACCCGGGCCCTGCAGACCCAGATCCTCGACCAGGATCTGCCGCGTCTCGCGCCGGTCCTCGGAGAACTGACTTACGCCCGGCTCATGGGGCGCCGCAACTACCTCTGCCTGCGTCAGCGCATGGCCTACCTGACCCGGGCCGTGGTGGACGAGAGGGACGCCCTGCAGGTGGCCGCCTTCCGCCTCTGGCTGCGCGCCACCCGTCACGGCCTGCGCGAGGAACTGGTCGATCACCCGCTGCTGGGTTCGGAACTGCGCGCCCTGTTCGATGCCGCGGATCTCTGCCTGCCCGGGCTCTGCTACGAGGGCGACCGTTGCTTCGTGCAGAGCGCCCGGCGGCGGGCGCGTTCCGCCGATCTGCTCGTCGTGAACCACGCCCTGCTGCTGAACGACTTCCGGGCCGACCACACCCTGATCGGCGAATACCGTTTCCTGGTGGTGGACGAGGCCCACCGACTGCCCGAGGTGACCCTGGAGACCCACGGCATCGCCTGCGGCCTGTGGCGCCTGGAGCAGGTCGAGAACCTGCTGGCCAGCTGGGGAACGAAGGGGGGCCTGCCGGGCCGTCTGGTCCTGGTCAACCAGCGTCTGGAAGCCATGGGGCCGGAGGGGCGGAAAGCCGCGACCCTGGCCGAAGTCTACGGGCGGGCGGCCCAGCGGTCCGCCGCCGCCTACCAGGCGTGGTGGTCCGCCCTGGACGAAGCCCTCGGGCCCCTGCTGGCGGGCCAGGGAGCATTCGCGGCCCGCCTGCGCATCCGGGACAAGGCTGCGGCGTTCGCTCCGACCCGGGCCCTGGGTTCGGACCTGGGTGAATCCCTGGCCGCCGCCACGGCCGCCTGCGCCCGGTTCGGCGCCGCGGTGGGAGCCCTCGACGACCTTCCCGACGCCCTCCAGGACGACCTGGCCCAGATCGCCCAGTCGGGTCAGCTCCTGGGCCAGCTCCACCAGGACGTCCACTTCCTCACCGAGGATCCCGACGAGGCCTGGGTGACCTGGGCCGAACCGGGCGCCCACGGGCGGCTGCGCATCCTGGGAGCCACCCTGCTGGAGGCGGGCGGCGTGCTGCGGGAGAACTGGCTGGGCTCCCAGCTCCAGCCGGTGCTGACCAGCGCCACCCTGGCCGTCGGCGAGGACTTCTCGCACATGCTGCAGGAACTGGGGCTGACGCGCAGGCGACCTCCCGCCCGGACGCACGTCTGCCCGTCCCCCTTCGATTATCACGAGCAGGCCCTGGTCCTGACCCCGGGACGGTTCCTGGCCCCCGACAGCCCCGGGTTCGGGACCGCCGTGGGGGAGGTCCTGGGGGAACTGGCCCTGGCGACCGGCCGGAAGACCATGGGGCTGTTCACGTCCTACCGCCAGCTGCGCGAGGCTGCGGCGGCGGTGATCGCGGCGGGGATCATGCCGCCGGGCGAGGGCAACCCGGGCGGCCGGCCGATCCTGCTTCAGCAGACCTCCGGAGGCCATGCCGGCGCCCTGCTGGAGACCTTCCGGCGGCTGAAGCAGGCGGTCCTGCTGGGCACCTCCTCCTTCTGGGAAGGCGTCGACTTTCCCGGCGAGGATCTGGAGATCCTGGTGGTGGCCAAGCTGCCGTTCCTGGTCCCCAACGACCCCTGGGTCGAGGCGCGCTGCGAACGGATGGCGGCGATGGGCGACAACCCCTTCACCGACTTCATGGTCCGCGACGCGGTGCTGCGCCTGAAGCAGGGATTCGGCAGGCTGATCCGGCGGCCGACCGATCACGGCGTGGTGATCATCCTCGACAACCGGTTGCACACCAAAAACTACGGGACTACGTTTCTGGCCGGGTTGCCGGTGATGCCCCGCGGCTTCGGCGACAACCAGGATCTGCTGGCCAAGGTGACGGCCTTCTTCCAGCAGCATTGAGTGATCCCGCGACGTCCTCCGGGGCGTCGCGCCCGGCCCGATCTCGAGCGAGGAGCACCATGGAACCCGCCTCAGGGCCCTTCATTCTCGGCGACCAGGATCTGGACCTCGCCGCCTTCGTCGCGGTCTGCCGGGGCGACCGCCCCGTGGAACTGGGCGCCGCCGGGCGCGAACGGATCGCGCGCTGCGACGCCTTCCGGCGCGAGCTCGCGGCCGGCGAACGCCGGATCTACGGGGTGAACACCGGATTCGGAAGGCTCGCCGACACCGTCATTCCCGGGGACCAGCAGGCCCAGCTCCAGATCAACCTGCTGCGCAGCCATGCGGTGGGGTGGGGGCCCGCGCTGGGACGGGAAGAGGTCAGGGGCATGATCCTCCTGAGGGCGACCAGCCTGGCCCACGGCTTTTCCGGGGTGAGGGAAGACGTCGTGGACCAGCTGTTGTGGCTGCTCGCCGCGGACGTGGTGCCCTGGGTCCCCTCACGGGGATCGGTGGGCGCCTCGGGCGACCTGGCGCCGCTGGCCCACCTGGCCCTGGTGCTCATCGGCGAAGGGCACGTCCTGGATGCCGGCGGCCGGCCGACACCGGCCGGGCCCGTGCTGGAGCGGGCCGGGCGGCGCCCCCTGTACCTCGAGGCCAAGGAGGGCCTGGCGCTGATCAACGGGACCCAGCTGATGAACGCCCTGGGGCTGCTGGCCGTCGACCGCGGCCTCGAGCTCGTGCGCTCGGCGGCGGTGGCGGCCATGCTCTCCCTCGAGGCGCTCGAGGGCAGCGCCCAGCCCCTCGGCGAGGCCTATCACCGGCTACGATCCCACCGGGAAATCCTGGACGTGGCCGCGTGCTGCCGGGCGCTGCTGGCGGGCAGCGGGATCCTCCGGGCCCACCGCGCCTGCCCGCGCATCCAGGATCCCTATTCGGTGAGGTGCGCGCCCCAGGTGCTGGGGGCGAGTCTCGGCGTCATCCGCCACGCCTGCACGGTTCTGCTGCGGGAGGCCGCGGCGGTGACCGACAACCCGGTCCTGCTCTGGGAGACGGGTGAGGTTGTCACCGGCGGCCACTTCCACGGGCAGCCCCTGGCCCACCAGCTCGACGCGCTCTACCAGGGGATCAGCGAGATCGCCGGCATCGCGGAGCGGCGCATCAACCTGCTCCTGGGCGGCAACGGAGGCCGACTGCCGCGCTTCCTGGCCGCCGAGCCCGGCCTCGAGTCCGGTTTGATGATCGCCCAGTACCTGGCCGCCGCCCTGGTGAGCGAGAACAAGTCCAAGGCCTTTCCCGCGGCCGTCGATTCCATTCCCACCTCGGACGGGCAGGAGGACCACGTGAGCATGGGCAGCGTGGGCGCCCTGAAGCTCGGCGGCGTGCTGGACCGGACCGAAGCCGTGGTGGGGCTGGAGATGCTCACCTCCGCCCGCGCCCTTCAGTTCATCACCCGCGGGGATCTGGCCTCGGCCCGTCGCCGCGATTCCCTGGCGCTGTCCGAACCCCTGGCTGCGGTGGTCGGGATCATCGGCGGCCTGGCCGACCTTCAACCCGGCGACCGGCCCCTGACCGCCGATCTGCAGCGGGTGACCGCCTGGCTGCGCCGTCCCCGCTGGCCCGCGCCCACCGCCGCCTGCCTGGAGCCCCTGGCCCTGACCCGCTGCGACGCCTAGGAGGAACCCCATGACCAGCCGACTGAGAACCGCCCGCCACCTGCCCGGCTTCGCCGGCCTGAAACCGGAACTGGTGGTGCGCAACATCGGCCAGCTGGCCACGCTGGACCACCCCGACGGCCGGGGTGTTCTGGGCCCCCTGCGCGGGCCCGCGCTGGACGATCCGGTCCTCGTGGCCAAGGCCGCGCTGGTGTGCGGCGCGGGACGCGTCCTGGCCACCGGACCCGAGGACGAAGTCCTCGGGGACTGCTTCGCCGGAGGGGTTGTGCCCGAGGGCGTGGAGGTCTTCGACGCCGAAGGTTGTGCGGTCGTGCCGGGCTTCGTCGACCCCCACACCCACCTGGTCTTCGGGAAGACCCGCCAGGACGAATACGAGCGCCGGATCAGGGGGGAGACCTATCTGGAGATCGCCGCGGCCGGCGGGGGCATCCACGCGTCGGTGGCCGACCTGCGGGGACGCAGCCTCGACGAGCTCGCCGACCTGGCCACGGCCAGGATGCGGCGCATGCTGGCCCACGGCACGACCACCGCCGAGGTCAAGAGCGGATACGGACTGAGCCTCGAGGACGAGATCAGGATGCTGAGGGCGGCCGGGATCGCCTCGCAGCGGTCGGGGCTGGGCATCGTCCGCACCTGTCTGGCCGCCCACGAGGTTCCCCGGGAATTCCGCGGCGACAGGGAGCGGTACGTCGCCCTGATCGTCGACGAGATCCTGCCCGGCGTGGTCGAGGCGGGACTCGCCGAGCGGTGCGACGTCTTCTGCGAACCCTCGGTCTTCGATCTGGAGGAGAGCCGTGCCATCCTGACTCGGGCCCGCGAGCTGGGGCTGGGGTTGACCGTCCACGCCGACGAACTGGAACCCTTCGGCGGTGCGGTCCTGGCCGCGGAGCTCGGGGCCGATTCCGCCGACCACCTCATCCGCATCGACGAGGCGGGCCGGGCCGCCCTGGCGGCCTCGGACACCGTGGCCGTCTTCCTGCCCGGCACCGTGTTCACCCTGGGTCTCCGGCAGTACGCCCCGGCCCGGGCCATGATCGACGAGGGCTGCGCGGTGGCCCTGGCGACCGATTTCAACCCCGGCAGCTGCCCCATCTCCTCCGTCCCCCTGATCATGGCCATCGCCTGCACCCAGATGCGTCTGACCCCCGCCGAGAGCCTGGCCGCGGCGACCCTGAACGCCGCCTGGGCCCTCGGGCGGCAGGCCGAGGTCGGTTCCCTGGCCTGCGGCAAGTGGGCGAACTTCCTGGTCCTCGACGGCGAAGACTACCGTCTGGTTCCCTATGCGGCCGGGCACAATCCCGTCCGGACGGTTTTCCGGGGAGGGGCCCGGATTTATCCTTAACCCGTGAACTTTCGGGCCGAAGTTATGGCAAGCGCCAATACCGGACAAGGACCGGCGCAGGCCAAACATATCCGGCAACCCAAAGTGATCGCGGGGGTCTGACTTTTGTCCAAGCTCAGCCAACTCAAGCAGGACGCCTACCAAGCGGGCAAGGACCGGGACTGGGCGCGCGCCATGGGCGTCTATGAGCAGATCCTCGAGGCGGACAAGCGGAATCCCACCGTGGTCAACGAGCTGGGGGACGTCTGCCTCAAGGCGGGTGAGGTCCAGCGCGCGGTCCGGAACTTCCTGAATGCCGCGTCGATGTACCGCAAGACCGGGTTGCTGAACAACGCGGTCGCCATCTACAAGAAGATCCTCCGCCACGACCCGACCAACCTGAACGCCCACTGGTACCTCGCGGAGACCCGCGCCGGACAGGGCCTGATGGTCGAAGGGGAGGCCCACGGGCTCGAGTTCCTCGAAAGCAGCGAGGAGGTCACCGGCGACATCAAGGAGATCTTCCTCAAGCGTTGCGTGACGCTCTTCGAGCTCTATCCCGAAAGCCATCCCATCCTGGAGAAACTGGTCCAGATCTTCCGGATGTGGGAGATGCACCTGGAGGCGGCCCGCGCCCAGGTCCTGCTCTGTTGCCGGATGTTCGCCGACGGGAAGGACGACGAAGCCCGGGAAGCCGTGGCGAAGGTCCTGGCCAAGGAGCCCTCGGCGGCCAACTACCCCGAGTTCACCCGGTGGAGCCGGCTGGCGAATCCCGGCGCGGCCGGTCCCGATACCGGTTTCCAGGATTTCGGGGTGGTCAGTCTTGACGATCCCCCCGAACCCGCATCCGCACCGCGAGCCCAGGTCTCTCCGCTTCCGGACCGGGAGACCTCGCTCGCCGGAGCGGGCCGGGACGAGCCCGCACCGGCGGCACCGGGCGCCCCCTCATCCGAGACCAGTTTCGCCGACGTGAGCCTCGACGCCGACCCGGCGGGAGGCAGGTCGGTGAAGCAGCATTTCGCCGGGGTCTTCACGGCCGATGATCCCGCGGACGATGATCCCTTCGCGGTCGCCAAGGACGAGGAAGGCTGCATCAGCATCGACACCGACGACGGACCGGGGCTGAACGAGATCCTGGCCTCGGCGGCCCGCGACCTGGGCCTCGGGGACGACGGCCCCCAGCCTGGCGCAGAGGACGATCCGGCGACCCGGGAACTGGTCATCCCGGACGTTCCCGAGCCCGAACCCCGCGGGTCCGAACCGGCCGGCGGCGTGGACCTGCTGGCGCAGATCCTGGCCGACGATGACGGGGACGTCCTGGGTTCGGATGCGGACCAGCTCCAGACCATCACCGCGGAGATCGGTTCCCAGCTGGGCGGCGGCGAGGGCGCGGAGGACGCCGACCGGCTGTACGAGATGGGCATGGTCTACCTCGAGATGGGGATGTTCGACCAGGCTTGCGCCAGCTTCGCCGGGGCCGTGTCCGATCCCGCCTTCACCGCCCGGGCCTACGAGATGTGGAGCATGACCCTCCAGCGGGCGCATCGCGTCGAGGAGGCCGTGAGCGTCCTGGGGAAGGGTCTGGAGGACGGGAATCTGGACGCCGCCGGCAAGCTGGGCCTCCTCTACCACCTGGGCAAGGCCCAGCAGGACGCGGGCGACCGGGCGGCGGCCATCAGGAGCTTCGAGGACATCGTGGCCGTCGATCCGGATTACCTGGACGTCGGCAAGCGGCTCGGGAAGCTGACCCAGCCCGTGTGACCCTTCCCATCCCCCGCGAACCTCCGGGCCGCCGCCAGGCGGCCCTTTTTCTTCCGGACCGGGAATTCTCCCGGGCCGTCCGGTGTATCCCGCCAACCCCCCCCTTGCGCGGCCGCAGGGATGATGGCATCTTCACCACCTCGATCTTGACCGGCAGGGAAGCGACAGGTGATGATCCCGTGATGACGATCCATGGACAGGAAGGCAGGGAGTCCCGTGCCGTCCGGCGGCCGGTCCTGCTCGGGCTGTTCACGGGCACGGCGGCGGGGACGGGGTTCCTGCTGGCGGGAGTCCCGAACCTCGAGTTGATGAGCCTGATCGTCGCGGTCTGCGGGGCGGTGCTCGGCCGGCGCGCGGGCATGGTCTGCGGGGTCCTGGCGGCCTCCGTCTATTCCCTGGGCTCGCCCTACGGCCCCCCCATGCCCCAGATCCTGGCGGGCCAGGCGGCGGGGATGGCCTGGGCGGGGTTCCTCGGCGGCAGCGCCGGACCGGCGGCCGGGCGGCTGTTCGCCGGCGGGCGGCGGATCAGGGGCGCCGTCCTGGGCGCAGCCTGCGGTCTCGTGGGGACCCTTGGCTTCGAGATCCTGACCAACCTGGCCATCGTCACCGCCTTCGACCTGGAACCGAAGGTGGTGCTGGCCGGAGCCGTGCCTTTCACCCTGATCCACACCGGGACCAACACCGTGATCTTCGCCGCCTTCCTGCCCCTGCTGGCCCATCGTCTCGGCGGACTGGGGGCTCCGAGCCTGACCGGTCGGGTCGCGGTCGCCGTTCTTGCCATGTTGCTGTTCGCCGGCGAGGGCGCCGCCCAGGACCCCGGCGGCGAGGACGCCGACGGGGTCGAGGCCGTTCCGGGGGAGGAGGGGCTGCAGGCGGTCGAAGGCCAGGATGGCGCCTCCACGGCCCATCCCCTGGGCTGGCAGCGGGGATTGTGGCTCCCCTTCGCGCCCTCGGCCGTGGCCTGGCTGGACTGGTATTCCCCCTACTTCCCGGTGATCGACGGGGGACTGGGAGCTCCGGTCTTCCTGCTGGGCGAGGCGGGGACCTCGCCGGCGCCCCTCATCCTGCGCAACGGCATCCCCCAGGGCACGGGCCACGCCCTCGCCGACGACGCCTGGCTGGTGAACCTGGAGGGACAGGCCCTGGCGGGCCAGGCTTTCGGCTGGGACGGATGGGGCGGCACCGGCGGCCACCTCTCCTTCGTGCAGGACGATCCGCTGCCGGATGCGGCCCTGACCCGCTACACCGGGACCAAGGGCCGTCACGAGGGCTACATGCGGGGGGCGAGGCTGCTCACTCCCCGGTCCCCCTGGCGCCTGGGCTTCGAGTTCGTCGAGAATCTCGACATCGAGGGTTACACCTTCACCGGCGGTCCGGACGAAAACTTCGATCCGGTCCTGGACGAATACTTCCCCGGCCACGCCCGCATCCGCCAGAGCCACGCCCGGCTGACGCGCACCCTGGCCGAACACGCCTCCCTGGCCGTGGACTACGATTACGGGCGCAAGACCAAGGACGCCCTGCCCGCGCTCGGCGCCGACCACCAGGAGATCTGGGACGACGGCATCGCCGCTTCCATGCAGGGCCGGTGGGGCCGGCTCGGCCTGCAGACCTCCCTGTTCTGGCGCAACCGTGACGTCGCCTGGGGCGACGTCCCCGAGGACGGGATGGAGTCCCTGCGGATGCTCGAGACCGGCCGGGAAGGCCTGATCGTCGATGTGGCCCTGTTCGGGGAATCCTGGTGGGCCGCCCCCCGGCTGGAGGGCCCGGTGGCGTCCGGGGATTCCCTCGCCTCGGGACCGTCGGATTCCCTCGCGGCTGTTCCCCCCGGGCCCGCCGCCGCCGATTCGAGCGGGAGCCTCGCCGGGTCCCCGCAGCCCGAGGAGATGGAGGAGTTGCCCGGGCAGGCGGCGCCCGGCAAAGCGTTCGGTTTCCCCCTGACCCGGTTGCGGCTCTCCCTGGAGAACTGGACCGTCAACGACACCGGCGCGGACACCGCCTGGGCCGCCGGCCTGGGCGGGCCCCTGGCCGCCGACGGTCAGACGGCCAGGATCGGATTCACCACGGGCGTGCGCCTGGCCGGAGCGCTGGCGACCGCGGAAGCCGCGGGCGACTGGACCCATCGCCTCGGCTGGGATCCCGCCTACCGGGCCGCCCTGGCCCACGATTCCTCCCGCCCGGGGTGGACCGTCTTCTGGGAGCAGGGGGGGCGCGCCCCCCGCAGCGACGAACTGGTGACGGTCCTGCGCCGGGACGTCGCCGGCCGGGAACTCGTGATCGAGCCCAACGGGGGCCTGGCGAGGGAGAACACCACCCGGCTGGGGGCGCGGGTGGCCCTGCGCCTGATGGGCATCGATCTTGCGGTGGACGCCGCCAGGACCAGCCTGACCGACGGCATCACCTGGGTCGCGGCGGCCGACGCCGCGGACCGCGGCCGCTGGGACAACGCGCTGGCCATGGACACCTCCCGCGTGACCGCCTCCCTCGGCAGGGAAGGCCGTTTCCTCGGCTGGGGAAGGATCTTCATCGAGCAGACATGGCAGGACATCGAGGAAACGCGGGGCAGGGCGGCGTTCCTCCCGCCGGAGGAATACCTGCGCCTGCGCCTGCTCTGGGAGAACCACTTCTTCGCCGAGGACGGGATCCTGCAACTGGGGCTCTTCACGACCCGGGTGCCGCAGACCCTCGACCCCTGGGACGTGACCCGGTCCACCGTGATTCCGGGCCGGACGGTCCACGACCTGATCGTGGGCTTCCGCCTGGTGGGGGCGCACATCTCCCTGGCCTTCCGGAACCTCACGGGGGACAAGTACCGGCAGACGGCGGCCTCCTACGCCAGTCCGCGGGAACTGGACATGCGCCTGTCCTGGACCTTCACCCACTGACCTCTGAGCCCGGGCTCCGGCGCCGGGACGGGCTGCGCCACGCCGCTTTGGTGCTGCTGGTGGCGGCGATCCTCGCCGGCGGTCGCCTCCTCAGGCGGGAGGTCCTGCTCGGGCCGGACGGCGGCTGGCGACCCGGCGTTCTCGAGTCCGCCGCGTCCGAGGCGGCCGGTTCCCTCCCCGGCGACCGGGTTCCCGACCCGCCCCGCGTCCTCACCGACCCCCTTCCCATCAACCACTGCAGCGAGGACAGTCTGACCCTTTTGCCCCGGGTTGGCCCCGTTCTGGCAGGGAGGATCGCCGAGGCCCGGCGCGAGGGCCTGGTTTTCCGATCGGCGGCGGACCTCGAGCGGGTCAAGGGCATCGGACCCCGGTTGGCCGCCCTTCTGGACAGCCTGGTGGACTACGGGGCCGCGCCGGGGACCACGGGGAACCCGGGGAAATCCTGAGCCCCCGCAAATCCCTGTAAAGTCCCCGCGATACCGTCCGAACACACCAAGGACGAGAAGAATCCCCACCGGACCGCCGGGCAGGGGTTGCGCACGATACGGACCAGTGACGCCCAAATGGGGAATGCTCCCGATGAATACTGGCTCGATAACTGTGAACAAGGACAAGGTGGCGACCAGGCTCCTCGAGGCCGGGCTGATCACCGAGGCGGACCTGGCCAAGGCCCGCGAGATCCAGAAGAAGGAAGGCGGGTCCCTGGGCCAGTCGCTGGTGCGGGCGGGCGCCCTGGACGAACCGACCCTCACCGAGTTCCTGGGCAAGGTCTACAACCTGCCGGTCATCGACCTGGACAAGGCCGACGTGCACATCGAGTGCATCGACCTGGTCCCCGGGGACGTGGCCCGCAAGTTCCAGGTCCTGCCCGTCAGCCGCCGGGGCCGGGTGCTGACAGTCGCCATGGCCAATCCCAGCAACATCTTCGCCATCGACGACATCAAGTTCATCACGGGCCTGGACGTCCAGCCGGCCGTGGTGGGGGAGATGGCCATCCGCAAGGCCATCGACAAGTTCTACGCCACCGCGGACACCCTGGCGGACATCATCGGCGGCCTCGAGGACGACATCGAGCTCGTCGAGGAGGACGACGACGAGGACATCGCCGGCAACGAGGGCCAGAACGCGCCGGTGGTGAAGCTGGTCAACACCCTGCTCGCCGAAGCGGTGAAGGTCGGGGCCAGCGACATCCACATCGAGCCCTACGAGAAGCACATGCGGGTGCGCTACCGCATCGACGGCATCCTCCAGGAGGTCATGGAGCCCCCCGTCAAGCTCAAGAACGCCATCACCAGCCGATTGAAGATCATGTCCGAGCTGGACATTGCAGAACGCCGGATTCCCCAGGACGGCCGTATCAAATTGAAGGTCGGGAACAAGAAGATCGACCTGCGCGTTTCGACGCTGCCCTGCATCTACGGCGAAAAGGTCGTGATGCGCATCCTGGACAAGGGCAACCTGAACCTGGATCTGGCCGACTTCAACATGGAAGAGAAGGCCATCAGGGACATCTACCACGCCATCGCCCAGCCCTTCGGCATGGTCCTGGTCACGGGCCCCACCGGGTCCGGCAAGACGACCACCCTCTATTCCTGCCTGTCCAAGCTGAACAACCCCGATCTGAACATCATGACGGCCGAGGATCCGGTCGAGTACAACATCGACGGCATCAACCAGGTCCAGGTCAAGGAAGAGGTGGGCCTGACTTTTGCTGCGGCCCTGAAGGCGTTCCTGCGGCAGGACCCGAACATCGTGATGGTGGGCGAGATCCGCGACCTGGAGACCGGGGGCATCGCCACCAAGGCGGCCCTCACCGGCCACCTGGTGCTCTCGACCCTCCACACCAACGACGCCCCCAGCACGGTCAACCGCATGATCGACATGGGGATCGAGCCGTTCCTGGTCGCCTCGTCGACGGTGCTCATCATGGCCCAGCGCCTGGTGCGCCGGATCTGCAAGAACTGCAAGGCGGAGATGGAGCTCTCGGCCGAGGCGCTGTCGGACATCGGTTTGCCCGCGGGGACCAAGGTCTACCACGGGAAGGGGTGCGAGAAGTGTGCGGGGACCGGCTATTCCGGCCGCCAGGGGCTCTACGAGGTGATGCCGATCACCTCGGAGATCCGGGAGCAGATCCTGGATCGGGCCTCCACCGCGGAAATCCGGAGGATGGCGGTCAAGCAGGGCATGCTGACCCTGCGCGATGACGGTCTGGTCAAGATCCAGAAGGGGATCACCACCATCGAGGAAGTCCTGCGGGAGACCGCAGTCGCCGACTAGTCGCCCATCAGGAGGAGATCACACATGGCGGGGATGAGAGAGTTGCTCGAGGAGATGGTGGCCAAGGGGGCCAGCGATCTCCACATCACGGCCGGTTTGCCGCCCCAGTACCGGATCGACGGCAACATCGCCACGACCCAGTTTCCCGTCCTGACCGGCGACGAGACGCAGCGCCTGGCCTACAGCATCCTCAACGAGGAGCAGAAGAAGCGCTTCGAGGTCGAGAAGGAGCTGGACCTGTCGTTCGGGGTCCAGGGCATCAGCCGGTTCCGCGCCAACGTCTTCCAGCAGCGGGGCGTGGTCTCCATGGCCATCCGCCAGATCCCCTACAAGATCAACACCTTCGAGGAACTGGGCCTGCCCCAGGTCTGCCGGGACCTGATCCGCAAGAGCCAGGGACTGGTCCTGGTCACCGGCCCCACCGGGAGCGGCAAGTCCACCACCCTGGCCACCATGCTGGACACCATCAACACCACCCGCAAGGGCCACATCATCACGATCGAGGACCCCATCGAGTTCGTGCACCAGCACAAGGGCTGCATCGTGAACCAGCGGGAGGTCAACAGCGACACCAAGAGCTTCCCGGCCGCCCTGAAGTACGTGCTGCGCCAGGATCCGGACGTGATCCTCATCGGCGAGATGCGGGACAGGGAGACGATCCAGGCCGCCCTGACCATCGCCGAGACCGGTCACCTCGCCCTGGCCACCCTGCACACCAACAGCACCTTCGAATCGATCAACCGGATCATCGACGTGTTCCCGCCCGAGCAGCAGAACCAGGTGCGGTCGCAGCTGTCGTTCAGCCTGCTGGGCGTGCTCACCCAGCAGCTCATCCCGCGGGCCCGGGGCGGCGGGCGGCAGCTGACCCTGGAGATCATGGTGTGCACCCCGGCCATCAAGGCCATGATCCGCGACAACAAGACCCACCAGATCTACGGCCACATGCAGGCCGGTCAGAAGTACGGGATGCAGACCATGAACCAGTCGCTCTACCAGGCGGTGGTCAACAAGTGGATCTCCCTGGAGCAGGCCATGGGCCGCAGCCCCGACATCCAGGAGCTCCAGCAGATGCTCGGTGAACCCGTCGGCATGAAAACCTGAAGCAGCGGAGGAAGACCGTGAGCGCCACCACATACATCTGGAAGGGTCGGACGCCCAAGGGCGACGTCCTTTCCGGCGAATACCAGTGCGAGGACCGCAAGGAACTCGGCGAGTACCTGCGGAAACGCCGCATCACCATCACCTCGATGAAGAAGAAGCCCAAGGAGATCCAGCTGGGCTTCCTCAAGAAGAAGGGGGTGGGGGTGAAGGACCTCTCGGTCTTCACCCGCCAGTTCGCCACCATGGTCAACGCCGGTCTGCCGCTGGTCCAGTGCCTCGACGTCCTGGGCCGCCAGCTGGAAAAGCCCCACTTCAAGGTGGTGGTCCAGCAGGTGACGTCCGACGTCGAGGGCGGCTCCACCCTGGCCGAGGCCCTCGAGAAGCACCCCCGGGTCTTCTCCGACCTCTACGTCAACATGATCGCCGCGGGCGAGGCCGGCGGCATCCTGGACGTGATCCTGGGCCGGCTGGCGGTCTTCCTGGAGAAGGCGGACGCCCTCCAGCGCAAGGTCAAGGGCGCGATGACCTATCCGACCATCGTGCTGACGGTGGCCGGCGGAGCCTGCATCTTCATGCTCCTGTTCGTGATCCCGGTCTTCGCCAAGATGTTCTCGGACTTCGGCGGCACCCTGCCGGCGCCCACGCGCATCGTCATGGGCATCTCGAACTTCCTGCAGGCCTACTGGTGGGCTCTCGCCGGTACGGCCGCGGCCCTGACCTTCGTCTTCAAACGGTACCGCGCCACCCCCGCAGGACGCATGCAGACCGACAAGCTCGCCCTGCGGATCCCGGTCCTGGGCACCGTGCTGCGCAAGTCGGCGGTCGCCCGCTTCACCCGCACCCTCGGCACCCTGATCGGCTCGGGCGTCCCGATCCTGCAGGGCCTCGAGATCACGGCCAAGACCGCCGGGAACAGCGTCATCCAGAAGGCCATCAACCAGACCTCCAAGAGCATCAGCCAGGGCGACACCATCGCCATGCCCCTGAAGGAGAGCGGCGTGTTTCCGCCCATGGTGGTGCAGATGATCGGCATCGGCGAGCAGACCGGCGCCCTGGACGAGATGCTGGCCAAGATCGCCGACTTCTACGACGACGAGGTCGACGCTGCCGTCGAGGCCCTGACCGCGGCCATCGAGCCCCTGATGATCGTCCTGATGGGCACCATGGTCGGCGGCATGCTGGTGGCCATGTACCTGCCGATGTTCAAGATGTCGAGCATCGTGGGAGGTTAGGCTTGAAAACGGGTGTGGGGGGACGGGGCCCGCTGCCGGGCGGCGGCCCCGTGCGCCGGGATCCCAACCGCCGGCTGCTGCAGTGGCGGGGGGGATTGGCGCTGATGCTCGCCGGGATCGCCGCCCTGCTGCGCCTCATCTCTCCCGAACAGGTCGCCCTGCCCGGCGTCGTGGGATCCCTGGGCCTGATGGCCACCACGCTGGCGGTGGCCTGGGCGGTCAGCCAGGCCGGCGCTCCGACGCGGATCCTCCTGGCCGGCCAGCTGGCGGCCGACACGGTGTGCCTCGGGCTCCTGGTCAACTTCACCGGCGGGCCGTACTCCGCCTTTCCCCTGGTCTTCGTCGTGCCCATCATGCTCGGCGCCTACTTCCTGGGCTCCCGGGCGGCCATGGCCATCGCCGGGTGCGCCGCCATCTTCACGGGCGGCGGCCACTTCGGCCTGGCCCTGGGCTGGCTGCTGACCGGGACCGGCACCGAACTGGACTACCTGCACGGCTGGCCCGTGCTGGTCACCGCCCTGCACATGTCCCTGTTCATCTTCACGGGGATGCTCAGCGGCGCGCTGTCCCGGCGCCTGGCGATTCGCCGCATGCAGCAGGTCCGCAACGACCTGATCATCGAGAAGACCAGGTGCGAGGTCCGCAACATCCTGGACAACATCCGCAGCGGGCTCATCACCGTCGATCCGGGCGGCAACATCACCCGGGCCAATCCCGCCGCCTGCACGATACTGCGGTGCACGGAGGAGGAGCTCCTGGGCCATCCCCTGAAGCTGGTGATGTCCGGCGGGATGGAGGAACTGGCGGCGATCATCCAGCCGGTGGCCCTGGGTTCGCCGTCGGTCCACCGCGGCGAGGTCCAGGTCACCTCGCGGGGCCGGACCATGCCCCTGGGCCTGAACGTCAATCCCGTGACCACCACCGACGGCGCCGTCATCGGGGCCATCGCGATCTTCACCGACCTGACGCGCGAGAAGGAGATGACCGCCCGGATGCGGGAGGCCGACCGCCTGGCCGCCGTCGGGGAACTGGCCGCCAGCATCGCGCACGAGATCCGCAATCCCCTGGCGAGCATCCGGGGCAGCATCGAGATCATGGCTGGCGAGCTGAGGCTCGAGGGCCACCTCGACCAGCTGATGTCCTTGATCCTCAAGGAAAGCGGCCGGGTCAACACGATCATCAACGACTTCCTGGCCTATTCGCGGATGCGTCCGGTGTCCCTGCGGCGGTTCCGCGGCGCGGAGTTCCTCGAGGAGATCAGCCTGCAGATCGGCCAGCACGTGGCGGCCCACGGCGGGAAGGTCGAGCTGCGGTCCCAGTGCGAACCCGGGCACCTGCAGTTGACCGCCGATCCGGGCCAGTTGACCCAGCTGACCCTGAACCTGGTCATCAACGCCTGCGAGGCCATGGGCTACCAGGGCCGGATCACCCTCCTGCTCCGCCGTTGCGACGACGGCGAGAGCTGCGAGCTGGAGGTCACCGACAACGGCCCCGGCATCGAGGAGGACATCCGCGAGCAGCTGTTCGCCCCCTTCAAGACCACGAAGGAGAAGGGCACCGGGCTGGGTCTGGCCATGGTCGCCCGCATCGCCGCCTCCCACGGCGGCCGGGTCGTGGCCGGCGACGCCCCCGGCGGCGGGGCGAGATTCACCGTCCTGTGGCCCCTCGAACCGCCCCGCCGGGACCTCGACCTCTCCGGGGACGATCCCGGGGCCGATCTCCCGATCCCCGCCGAGGCGGGAGCGGTCCTGATCTCCTGACCTTCCCCTCCGGAATCCCGGACCGCCGCTCCGAGGATCGCTTGCCGGCCGGTCTGCTTGCAATCTGCACGGCTTCTGGCGGACGGCGGCCGGATCCAGGACCCCTTTCGCCCTCCGAAAATTCTCTGGATTTCCCGTTTTTCGATTAAAGCTGCGCCCCCCGCGGTCGATATCCCCCCATGTACTGCATTTTGCCATCGTTCCAAGGAGACACCCCATGGCCCTGGGCAGGATACTGGTCGTCGACGATGAAGAATCCATGTGCCAATACCTCTCCATCCTCCTGCAGAAGGAAGGCTACCAGGTCGAGACCGTGAATTCCGGCGCCGACGCCCTGCGGGCGTTCGAGCGGAATTCCTTCGACGTGGTCATGACCGACATCCAGATGCCGAAGATGGACGGGATCCAGCTGCTCAAGGGGGTCAAGGGCCTGGATCCGACCATGCCGGTCATCATCATGACGGCCTACGCCAGCGAGCAGTCGGCCATCGACGCGGTGAACCTGGGCGCCTTCAGCTACCTGCAGAAGCACTGCAAGAACGACGACATCAAGATGGTCGTCCGCAACGCCCTGGCCCTGCGCCAGGCGCGCACCGAGAACCAGGAGCTGCGGCGCGAGCTGTCGAAGAACAAGGGCCGCAAGCGCATCATCGGGCAGAGCCCGCGCATGCGCTCGGTCTTCAAGATGGTGGACAAGATCGCCGCCACCTCCGCCACCGTGCTGATCAACGGCGAGAGCGGCACCGGCAAGGAGCTCATCGCCCAGGCCATCCACCAGGGCAGCCACCGCGCCGACGGGCCCTTCGTGGCCATCAACTGCGGGGCCATCCCCGAGAGCCTGCTGGAGAGCCAGCTCTTCGGGCACGTCAAGGGCTCGTACACCGGGGCGGACCGCGACCACGACGGGTTCTGCCGGCAGGCCGAGGGCGGGACCATCTTCCTGGACGAGATCGGGGAGACTCCCCACTCCATCCAGGTGAAGCTGCTGCGCATGCTGCAGGAGCGGGAGGTCTATCCCGTGGGCAGCAGCAGCCCGATCAAGGTGGACCTGAGGGTCATCGCCGCCACGAACCGCGACCTCGAGGACGAGGTGGCCAAGGGCAACTTCCGCACCGACCTCTACTACCGGCTCAACGTGATCCCGCTCATCCTGCCGCCCCTGCGGGAGCGCCAGGACGACATCCCCCTGCTGGTGGACCACTTCCTCAAGCGCACCTGTCCCGGCGAGTACCAGGGCAACCTGGGCAGCATCATCGACGAGGCCGCGATGCAGGTCCTGGCCGCCTACGACTGGCCGGGCAACGTGCGCGAACTGGAGAACGTCATCGAGCGCGCGGTCATCATCCGCGAAGGGGAGAAGATCACGCCCCGGGACCTGCCCGAGCACATCCGGCAGGCCGGACCGGCCGAGGGGACCCTCATCTCGACGCTGCGGGTGGGGGGCCAGGTGACCCTGGAGGATCTCGAGCAGGCTCACATCCTGTCGGTCCTGGAGCAGTGCGGGGGCGCGCGCAAGCAGACCTCGGAGATCCTGGGCATCAACGCCTCGACCCTGTACCGCAAGCTGAAGAAGTACGGCGTGCAGGACGGGGAGGAGGGCGACGAGGAATTCGCCGACGAGGCCGCCGAGGACCGGGAGGTCCCGGTGGAGGAACTGGTCGAGGGCGTCGACTCGGTCATCCGCGAATCCGAGTGCGAACCCGTGGGGGCCTGAGCGGCGGCAGGCTCCGCGGGCCGAATTGCCCGGCAATTCGCGACCCCGGGCGGCATCCTGCAAGGAAAAATGACCCGGAAAGTCGGCCCGGAATATTGTTGTCGAGCGTAAGCCGTTGTAAATCAACGAAGTCGTGAATAGGAAAATTCGCGCTGCAGGTGGCACGGCCATTGCAAATGATTGCCCGCCACAGGCAGGTGAATCGGGAAGGGCACGACGCCCTTGCCTGAACCAGGGGTCCACGGACCGCCACAAGGAGGACGGATAGTGATTAATCGCAAGGGCTTTACTCTGATCGAGCTGATGATCGTGGTCGTCATCATCGGCATCCTGGCCGCCATCGCGATCCCCAACTTCATCAGCATGCAGGACCGGGCCAAGGAAGCCAAGGTCAAGGGTGCTGCTCACACCGTGCAACTGGCCGCCGAGGACTATGCCGTCCGCAACGACGGTATCTATTCGGACGCTGCGGCTGACCTTACTCCGTTGCTCCCGGGCGCTGCTCTTCTGGAGAACGCGTTCACCGGAGTGGCTTCTGAACCCCAGTTTGCCTCGGCTGCCGCCACCACCGGGCAGGTTGGCATTCAGGCTGTGCTCCAGGGCGGCGTCAATGTCGGGTACACCATTACGGGCATGGGCAAGGACCCTGCTGCTGGCGTCATCCTGACCCTGACCAGCGGCCAGTAAGCCACCGGTCAGCGACGATCGCGGGGCGGAACTGGTCAAGGCCGGTTCCGCCCCGTTCGCTGCAGGAGGAGGACGGGACCCGGGAAGGAGGACGTGGCCGCCGTGTGGAAAACGCCGACATCCCTGCGCATCCCCAGGCCCCGGAGCTCGGATCTCCTGCTCGCCGGAGGGGCCCTCTCGCTGCTCCTGGCTCTCACCCTGGTCGCCGGCCTGCCGGTCCTCAACCGTCTGGAGGCGGCGGCCCGCCTGGCGGCCCTGCGGGGCAACGCCGCGACCTTCCAGCTGGCCGCCGAGAGCTACGCGGCCCGGAACTTCGGAACCTATCCGACCGACCCGCTCGACCTCGTCCCCTACCTGCCGGGCCGCCGCGCCCCGCGGAACCCCTTCAGCGGGGACCGGGTGCGCTTCAGGGAAGCGCCCGGCGACCTGACCTACGCTTCACCCACCGGGGGAAAGGACTACGTGATCCGGGCCTGGGGTTTCGGCCCCGCCGGGGGATCGCGGGTCCTGGTGACCTTGACCGGCCGCGGGAACTGACACCTGGAGGGACACCATGACCGATGCCAAAGGATTCACCCTGATCGAGCTGATGATCGTCGTGGTCATCATCGGGCTGCTGGCGGCCATCGCCATTCCCAACTACGCCAATCTCCGGGACCACGCCAAGGAGGCGGGGACCTGCACCAACGCCCACACCCTGCAGCTGGCGGTCGAGGACTACGCGGTGTCGAACGACGGCATCTACTCCACCGACGCCGGGAGCCTGACCCCGTTGCTGCCGGGAGCCGGCATGATGATCAACCCCTTCACCAGTGCGGCCAGCGAGCCCCAGTACGGGGCCGCCGCCGGCGCCCCGGGCCAGGTCGGCATCGAACCCATCGTCGCCGGCGGGATTCTCACGGGCTACCGGATCACCGCCTTCGGCAGGGACGCCGTCATCCTGACCCTTTCCAACGGGCAATAGAACGACCGATTAGGCGCGCCGCGGGACCGTCCGGTCCCGTGGCACCCTCGTTGCATGGGTCTCCCGGGAAACGGGAATCTGCGCGCCTGGGCGGCGCCAGGTGAGGATTCGGACCGGAGGTGGACGGTGAGCGTTCAGCAGGTGGCAACAATCGGACCACGGCCGGGGACCGATCCCGAGGGGACCGGGATCCTGGAGCGCCAGCTCGCGGAGATCACCGCGCCCGCGTCGCTGCCGCGGCCGGCCGGACGGGTTGCCGAGGCGCCCGCCCTCCAGGTGGCCGATCTGCACAAGGACTTCCGCTCGGGCTTTCTCCGCCGCAGGCTGCGGGGGATCGCGGGCATCTCGTTCAGCGTGACCCCGGGGACCATCTTCGCCCTCCTGGGGCACAACGGGGCGGGCAAGACGACCACCATCAACTGCATCCTGGATCTGGTGCGGCCGGACAACGGGACCATTTCCATCCTGGGGCATCCCCACGACGATCCGCGCACCCGGGCCCGCATCGGCTACCTGCCCGAACGGCCCTACTTCTTCGAGCACCTCAGCGGCCGCGAGCTGCTCGCCTTCTACGCCGACCTGCTGGGGGTTCCCCGCGCCGACCGGGAGGGAAGGATCGACCGCTGCCTCGAGCTGGTCCGCATGCAGGAGTTCGGGGGCCGCCGGTTGAGCAAGTACTCCAAGGGGATGCTCCAGCGCATCGGCCTGGCGCAGACCCTCCTCGGGGATCCGGAGCTCCTGATCCTGGACGAACCCATGTCCGGCCTGGATCCCCTGGGCCGGCGCGAGGTCCGGGAGCTGCTGCTGGACCTGCGGCGTCAGGGCAAGACCATCATCCTATCCTCCCACATCGTGCCCGACATCGAGATGCTGGCCGACGAGGTGGCCGTCCTGCAGAACGGCAGGCTGGTCGCCACCCGGTCCCTGGCCCAGCTCAGCCAGGGCACGGGCTATCGCGTGAACCTCGCCTGTTCCCCGGACGGGTCCGGCGACGACCTGGCAGGCTGGCGGTGGCGCCGGGAGGGCGACGTCCAGCGGGTCGAAGCCGGACCGGTGGACGCGCTGCGGGAGCTTCTCGATCACTGCCACCGCGGGGGACGGACCGTCCTGAGCGTCGACACCGTCCACTCGGGACTGGAGGACCTCTTCCTCCGGCTCCACGAGCAGGAGGAGATCGCCCGATGATGCGCACCATCTCGACCCTGGCCGTCAGCACCTTCCGCGAGACCGTCCGCGACCGGATCTTCTACCTGGTCGGCATGTTCGGCTTCGTGATGCTGGCCAGCACCGCCGTCCTTTCCCCGCTGACGATCGGAGCCCAGGGCAAGATCATGACCGACGTGGGACTGGCCGCCATGGTGGTGTTCGGCATGCTGGTGGTCCTGCTGGTGGGCAGCAACATGGTCCGCAAGGAAGTGGACAAGGGCACCATCGTGACCATCCTTTCCAAGCCCGTGGGCCGGCGCCAGTACCTGCTGGGCAAGTTCCTGGGCCTGAACCTGACCCTGGTCAGCATGCTCGGACTCATGGGCGTCCTGTTCATGCTGATGCTCCTGATGGCCCCCGGCAGCTTCTCCCCGGCCTATCTCGGAGCCATCTACCTGACCCTGCTGGAACTGGTGCTGATCAACGCCGTGGTCGTCTTCTTCAGCACCTGCGTCTCCGCCCCGCTGGCGGCCATCTTCACCCTGGGGACGTTCGTGGCCGGGCACCTGAGCCAGTCCATCCGGGACTTCGGCGCCCTGCAGGGAACCCCCTTCCAGCAGGAGCTGTTCAACGTCATCTACTACCTCCTGCCCAATCTCGAGGTCTTCAACCTGCGCGGGGCGGTGGTGCACGGCGAGACGATCGCCGCCTCCCACCTCCTGCTGGCCACGGTCTACGGCGTCGGCTACGCCGGCCTGCTGCTGATCCTGGCGGGCGCCGTCTTCCAGCGCCGGGCCCTGAGGGGGTGACCGATGGACGCCGCGCGGATGGGCAGGATCGCACTGGCGGGAATCCTCCTGGCCATGATGATCGGGTCGCTGACGATCCTGGACGGCCGGGCCACCGCGCCCGAGAGCCAGGAACGGTTGTATTTCCCCTCCGGGAAGTTCCTCGTCGAATCGTCGGTCGGCTTCCGGGAGGCCATGGCGGATTACCTCTGGTTCCGCTTCATCCAGTACTACGGGGCCTTCGCCAAGGGCATCAACGACCTCCGCTACTTCGATCTGCTGATCGACGGGATCACCCGGCTCGATCCCCGGTTCGTCGAGGCCTACCACTTCGCCTCCCTGGTGGCCTGGTCGGACTTCGGGGACTTCGCCAAGTCCTACGACGTGCTCAAGCGCGGCATCCTGCACAACCCCGGCAACGCCCGGCTCCACTTCGCCGTCGGCTTCATGTACTACGTCTTCGAGCAGGACTACTCCCGGGCGGCCCTCTGGTTCGAACAGGCTGGGGCGTGCCCCGACGCCACCGACCGCGAGCGGCGCTTCGCCGCCTTCGCCCGCCAGCGGGCCGGCGACGATACGGTGTCCCTGGAACTGTGGAAGACCCTGCTGGAGTCCACGTCCAATCCGCAGATGAAGGACCTGGCCGAGACCATGATCGAGAAGATCACCCGCCGGATCTCCATCCGGCGCACCTACGGTCCCGAGTTCATCGGACCCGTCCCGGAGATCTGACCATGAACGGACTGCCGATCGCATCCGCCCTGCCCGTCGCCCAGGCCGCCGTCATCCCGGGGGGAATGCCCCTGCTTCCCTTCTGGGCGGCGGCCGTCTGGCTGGGCGCCTGCCTCGGCAGCTTCGCCAACGTCCTGGTCTACCGGCTGCCGCGGAATCTCAGCGTCGTGGGGCCGCGCTCCTTCTGCCCCGGCTGCGGGAACCGGATCGCCTGGTTCGACAACGTCCCCCTGCTCGGCTGGATCCTGCTGCGCGGACGCTGCCGCCGCTGCGGGACGGGCATTCCCGTTCGTTATCCCCTGCTGGAGGCGGCGGGCGCCCTGAGCCTGGTCGCGGGTCTGCTGCGCTTCGGCTGGACCGTGCACGGGCTGGCCGCCGGCCTCCTCCTGCTGCTGTTGCTGGTGATCGCCCTGATCGACTGGGAACACATGATCATCCCGCACACCCTGACCATCGCCGGGGCCGTCATCGGCCTGGCGGCCTCGGTCTGGGCGCCGCCGGGCCTCGACCAGGCCCTGCTGGGCGTGGTGGCGGGCGCCGGATCCATCCTCGCGGTCACCTGGGTCTACAAGGCCGTGCGCGGGGTGGTCGGCATGGGCGGGGGCGACGTGATGCTCATGGGCATGCTGGGAGCCTTCGTGGGGCCCTGGGGCGTCCTGGCCGTGCTTTTTGCGGGCGCCCTGCTGGGCACGGTCTACGCTGTCGCGCGCGGCCGCGGAAGGGTCGATGGTTCCGCGAAGCTCCCCTTCGGGACCTTCCTTGCCGCAGGAGGGGCCGTCGTCCATCTGTGGGGGGGGGAGATTTTTGCCTGGTACCTGGGAGCTTTCTGACATCCCCGCCGCCCGCCGGTCCCGACCGGAAACCCGCCTGAAACCCCCGCCCCGGTCGGTTCCTCCCAAATCACGGATTCCCCGGCGGATACCGTCAAAAAGGACTCAAGGAGTCTTTTCGCCGGACGATGATCCAGGTGGCACGCATGTTGCGGTTCGCCCCCAGGGGATACCCGGGGTAAGGGGATTCCCGGCAATAAGCACGAACAGCAAGGTAGGCTTGACATGTTCGGATTTCTCAATCGCAAGCGGAAATCACTCATCGGCCTGGACATCGGCTCCAACGTCGTCAAGTGCCTCCGCCTCGACGTCTCCGGCGAGCGGCCGACCCTGACCCACTTCGGCATGGCGGATCTTCCGCCCGAGGCCATCGTGGACGGGGAGATCATGGACCGCGAGCTGGTCATCGAGGCGATCAAGGAGGCGGCCGACAAGGCCGAGATCCCCAACGAGCCGGTCGCCAGCGCCGTCGCGGGCCGGGCCGTGATCGTCAAGAAGATCGTGATGGACAAGATGAGCGAGGAGGACGCGCGGGAGGCCATCTACTGGGAAGCCGAACAGCACGTCCCCTTCGACATCGACGACATCACCCTCGACTTCCAGATCCTCCAGCCGGACATCGGCGCCGACCAGATGGAACTGCTGCTGGTGGCCGCCAAGAAGGACATGATCCTGGGGCACGCCGAGCTCATCCGGGACGCCGGCTTCAATCCCCTGGTCATCGACGTGGCGTCGTTCGCCAACCAGAACGCCTGGGAGTACCTGGCCGCGCACGGCAAGGGCAAGGCCGTCCCGGCCGCGGAGATCGACGAGGCTCCGATCGAACGGGAAGAGGATCCCGATCCGTTCTCCGGCGGTGAGGACGAGGCGCCCGAGGCGGCCGGGCCGTCGGGCGAGTTCGTCGCCCTGCTGGACGTCGGCGGCGGCGTGACCAACGTCCACATCATCAAGGACGGGGTCCCGTACTTCACCCGCGACCTGCCCATCGGCACCGCCCACTTCATCGAGGAATTCCAGAAGCAGCTGGGCCTGACCTACGAGACAGCCCAGCGGGTGGCGCGCGGCGACGTCGAGGAGGTCGACGTCCAGCTGGTCAGCGACATCGTCCGCTCGGTGGGCATGGAGATCTACCAGGGCCTCGAGCCCAGCCTGTCCTACCTGAAGACGTCGGGCGAGGCCACCGGCATCGACCGCATCGTCCTGAGCGGCGGCGGGTCCCACCTGCCCGGACTGCTGGGCTTCCTGGCCGAGCAGTACGGGGTGCCCAGCGAGGTTTCCGATCCCCTGGCAGCCCTGGACTTCAAACCGGAGCTCTTCGCCGAAGGCGAGGCAGCCGAGCTCAGTCCCCTGCTGACCGTCTGCGTGGGCCTGGCTTTGCGAGAGGGGGTCTGAGTCATGATCAGGATCAACCTGCTTCCCCGCGACGAGATCGTCACCAGGCGCAGCCTGAGCCTGCCCAACCTGGCCAATTTCGCGCCCCTGGCCCTGGTCCTGGCGGCCTTCGTCGCCATCGGGGCGGTCTACCACTTCCAGTCCCGCCAGATCGGGGAACTGGAGACGATCATCGCCCAGGAGGAGGCCGAGACGCGCGAGCTGGCCCCCCAGATCGCGAAGATCAAGCAGCTGAACCAGCAGCGCAAGGACCTGAACGACCGGCTGGACGTCATCACCAGCCTGGACAGCGACCGGTACTTCCGGGTCCACCTGCTGGACGAATTGAACCGCAGCATGCCCCAGCACATGTGGCTGACCCGGTTCGAGGAGGTCGGCGGCGGCAGCTTCGCCCTCGAGGGCGTGACCTTCTCCAACTTCCTGGTCAGCGACTTCCTGCAAAGCGTCACCGACAGCCCCTGGTTCGCCGGGGTCGATCTGCTGGTCGCCGAGAAGGGCATGATCGGGGAAGTGCAAGTCGTCAAGTTCAAGGCCCAGGCCAAGGCCGTCCGCCAGGCGGCCGATCCCCTGGAAGGGTAAGGAAGGACCGCAATGACCATCGACGTCAAAGATCCCAAATTCCTGCGCTGGGCCGGGGCCGTGCTGGTGGTGCTGGTCGTGGTGCCGACGTACTTCCTGTCGGCTTCCTATCCCTTCACCTACTCGGCGCGCAAGCAGGTCGTCCAGGAGCTGGACGCCAAGCACCAGAAGTTGAGTCGGGACCTGGAGAAGGCCCGCCTGCTGGTCCGCAACCTGGACCGGGTGGAACAGGAGTACGCCATCCTGCACGAGCAGTGGCAGGTGGCCCAGACCCTGCTGCCGGACGAGAACCAGATGCCGGACCTGCTCCGCAAGGTGACCGCCGCCGGCCAGCAGTCGGGCATCGAGTTCACCCTCTTCCGGCCCCAGACCCCGACGCCCAAGGGCTTCTACGCGGACAACCCCATCGAGGTGTCGGTCGAGGGCGGGTACCACCAGACGGGCATCTTCCTGAGCCGGCTGGCCAACCTGGACCGCATCGTCAACGTCTCGCAGCTGAAGCTCAAAGGCACCGAGGACCAGGACGAGAATCCGCGGACGGTCAAGACCAGCATGATCCTGACCGCCTACACCCTCGGGCCCGGGCCCGCCGTCGCCGACCCCGTCAACGAGGGTCAGGGAGACGGAACCCTGGCCAGCAACCAGAACCAGCAGACCGCGGCCAAGCCGGGCGCGGCGGCCGGCGCCAAGCACTAGGGGGCCTGAAGATGAAACGGAATGACGCACGTCCCGAACTGCTGATGCTGGTCTTGCTGGGCCTGCTGGCGGCCGCCGGCGCGACCGCCCAGACGGCCGAGGATCCCGTGGCGGACGAGTCCGGCTCGGTGTCCCCGTCCCAGATTTCCCGCGACAGGATCAACGCCATCCGCAGCAACGAGTTCTTCTACCAGTCGTACGGCAGGACCGATCCCTTCCTGGTCCTGGTGTCCGGGGAATACGAGCAGAGCACGGCCAGCGAGCTGGTCGACGTCCACAGCGCCACCCTCGTCGGCGTGATGTGGGGCCAGGACGACCGCTTCGCCCTGGTGGAAGACGGAGAAGGATTCGGATACATCCTGCGGGTGGGGGACAAGGTCCAGAACGGGCGGGTCGTCAGCATCCGCATGGACTCCCTGACCGCGCGGGTCACTTTGTACGGGATCACCAACCAGGTGGTCCTCAAGCTGGAAAAATCGGAGGGTTGATCATGTTCGGAAGGAACCGATTCGCTTCCTGTGCGGTCCTGATCACGGTCCTCGTGATGGCGCTTCCCGCCTGGGGCCAGGACACGGCGCCCGCCGTCAGGGAATTCTCGGGCGAGCCCATCTCCCTGGACGTCCAGGAAGCCGAGATCTCCACGGTCCTGCGATCGCTGGCGGGGTTCGCCGGCGTGAACATCGTGGCCTCCCCCCGCGTGACGGGCAAGGTCACGGTCAAGCTGGAGGACGTCCCCTGGGAAGAGGCCCTGGCGGTCATCCTGCGTGCCCACAGTTTCGACTTCGTCGAGGAGAACGGGATCTACCGCATCGACACGGCGGAGGACATCCGCCAGGAGACCCTTTCCGCGGAGCGGGTCCGCAAGCAGGTCGAGGAGCTCGAGCAGCTCCAGCTGGGCCTGGTGACGATGCGCTACGCCAACGCGAACGAGGTCAAGGACGCCCTGGAGAAGATGCTGACCGAGCGCGGCAACATCGACGTGGACGTCCGCACGAACAGCCTGCTGGTCAACGACGTGAAGGACCGCGTGGACCTGATCACCAACATGGCCGTGCAGCTGGACAGCCAGACCCCCCAGGTCGAGATCAACGCCCGCCTGGTGGACATGGACACGAAGGCCACCCAGGAGCTGGGCATCAACTGGTCCCTGGCGAACTTCAAGGGTCCGGGCAGCAACATCTACGGCAGCGCCGAGATCGACAACGCCATCCAGAGTCCCGCCGGGGACGTCCGGGTGGGCACGGTCCAGGACTGGGGCGACCTGATGGTCAAGATCGAGGCCCTGGAGAACGACAACAAGGCGCACCTGATCAGCAACCCGGTGATCACCACCACCGACAACCGTGAAGCCAGCATCCTGGTGGGGCAGAAGATCCCCCTGATCGTCGCCGACCAGGCCGGCAACGCCATCACCCAGCTGACCACCATCGGCATCATGCTGAAGGTCACCCCGCACATCAACAGCGAGAACCGGATCACCCTCGACGTCCACAACGAGGTCAGCGACCTGTCCAGCCAGGCGACCGTCCAGGGCGGCGTCATCATCAACACCAGCGAATCCGACACCCGGGTCCTGGTCCAGAACGGGGAGACCGCCATCATCGCAGGCCTGATCCGCAAGGTGGAGAGCCGGCTGGATTCCGGCATCCCCGTGCTTCAGGACCTGCCGGTCCTCGGCGCCCTGTTCCGCCACAGCTCCAAGGTGCAGAACAACCGCGAGCTGGTCATCTTCGTGACGCCCCGGATCGTGGACGACGAGTACATCGAACGGGACGCGCTGGTGGAGGACAGCCAGGTGAGTTACCGGCCGGAAGGCTGGTAGCCCAGCGGGATCCCGATCCCCGGACCCCCGGCGTTGTGCGCCGGGGGTCTTTGTATTAGCATGCCCCCATGTGGACCTCCTTCATCGGATTCATGGGCAGCGGGAAGTCGACCATCGCGGGCCGGTTGCGGGTTCTGAGCAGCCGGCCCCTGGTGGCCGTCGACGACCTCGTGTCCGGGACCGCGGGAAAGGCGATCCCCGCCATCTTCGCCGATGACGGCGAGGCTGCCTTCCGCGAGGCCGAGTTCCGCGCCCTGCAGGGGCTCGACCCCGGGCGCAACCTTCTGGTCGATACGGGCGGCGGTATCCTCGAATCTCCCGGCGCCGCCGACCTGCTGCGCAGCCGCGGGGTGGTGATCTGGCTGGACGCCGCCTGGGACAACCTGCGGTCGCGGCTGGAGGACGAGCCGGGCGACCGCCCCCTGGTCCGGGAACTGGGCTGGGAGGGCCTGGAAGCGCTCTACCGCCGCCGCCGCCGCCAGTACGCCGCGGCCGCCGACTTCCGCCTCCGCAGCGACGGCGGGACCGTGGACCAGCTGGCCCGCCGGGCCATGCTCCGCAGCCTGCTGTGGGAGCGCCGGGAAATGGGCCAGGCATGAGGATCATCGCCGGCCGCTGGCGCGGACGCCGCCTGACCGCCCCGCCGGGCAACGACCTCCGCCCCACCACCGACAGGGTGAAGGAAGCGCTGTTCAACTTGCTGCAGGGCGACCTGGAGGGCCTGACGGTCCTCGATCTCTGCTGCGGCGCGGGCGGGCTCGGGATCGAGGCGCTCAGCCGGGGGGCGAAGCTGGCGGTCTTCGTGGATCGGGATCCGCGCGCCCTGGCCGCCACCCGGGCCAACCTCACCCATTGCGGGGCGGAGCCGGCCAGCTACCGGCTGATCCAGGGCGACGCCCTCGATCAGTTGCGGCGCCGGCTGGAGGCCCAGCCGGTCGAGCGCTGGTGCCTGCTCGCCGATCCCCCCTATGCAGCGGGGCTGGCGGAGGCTATCTTGGCCCAGGCGCCGGTCCTCCTCGCGGCGCCCGGTCTGCAGGTCGCGGTGGTCGAGCACGGCCGCGACGTCCCGGCCTCCGTCCTGACCGGGGGGATGGGCCGCACCCGTTGCTACGGCAGGTCCTGCCTGACCGTCCTGCGTCCCTCTGCGGGCGAAAGGAGCGTTGCCGATGACTGATCCCCGCGGGGTCCACGTGGTGTATCCGGGTTCCTTCGATCCGGTCACCCTGGGGCATCTCGACATCCTGGAACGCGCCCTGCGGCTTTTCGGCAGGGTGACGGTCCTCGTCGCCGCATCCGGCAAGGCGGGCCTGCTGCCCTGCGAACGGCGGGTCGCCCTGATCAGGGAAGCCGTGGGCCCGGAACCCCGGGTCGACGTGCTGCCGTTCACGGGTCTCCTCGTCGATGCGGTGAACGCCCTCGGGGCGACCGCGGTGCTCCGCGGCATCCGCTGCGCCGGCGACTACGAACACGAGTGGGGCCTGGCCGGGGTCAACGGTTTGCTCAGTCCGGGGTTCGAGTCGGTGTTCCTGCTGGCGAGGCCCGACCTGGCCGCGGTCAGCAGTTCGCTGGTCCGCGACGTGGCCCGCCACGGCGGGGACCTCTCGCGCCTGGTTCCCCCTTGCGTCGCCCTGGCCCTGCTCCCGGCCGAACCCTCCAGCTGACAGGAGAATCCCCCCGTGTTCCTCGACGTTGCCGAAATCGAGATCAGCGCCGGCAAGGGCGGCGAGGGGTGCGTGTCCACCCGCAAGGAGAAGTACGTCCCGCGGGGCGGGCCGGACGGCGGCAACGGTGGCCGGGGGGGATCGGTCTGGTTCGAGGCCACCGATCAGATGACCACCCTGCAGGATTTCCGCTACAAGCGCAGCTACACTGCCGCCAACGGCAGCCCCGGGGGCGGCAAGAAGATGAGCGGCGCCGACGGGGAGGACATCGTGGTCCTGGTCCCCTGCGGCACCCTCGTCTACGACCGGGAAACCGACCTGCTGCTTGGCGACCTCACCGAGCCGGGCCAGCGGCTCCTCCTGGCGGCGGGGGGCAAGGGGGGCAAGGGGAACTGGGAGTTCCGCAACGCCCGCAACCAGACCCCCATGTACGCCCAGCCCGGCCGTCCCGGCGAGCGGAGGTCCGTCCGCCTGGAATTGAAGCTGATCGCCGACATCGGTCTGGTGGGCGAACCCAATGCGGGCAAGAGCACCCTCCTGAGCGTCATCAGCGCGGCCCGGCCCAAGATCGCCGACTACCCCTTCACCACCCTCGTGCCCAACCTGGGCATCGTCGATCTCGGTGACTACCGGAGCTGCACGGTGGCCGACATCCCCGGCCTCATCGAGGGCGCCGCCGCGGGCAAGGGCCTCGGCCACGAGTTCCTCAGGCACGTCGAGCGGACGCGGGCCCTGCTCTTGCTCGTGGACGTGACCTACGAGTCTCCGGGCCGGGCGCTGCAGGTCCTGCGCCGGGAACTGGTGGATTACGGCCGGCACCTGGGCCGGCTGCCCTACGCGGTGGTCCTGACCAAGGCCGACCTGGTTCCCGGGGATCGGATGGAGGAGGCCCGCGCCGAGGCCGCCGCCTGGGCGGAGGAAAACGGCGCCCTGGCGGTCCTGACCATCTCCTCGGCGACGCAAGCCGGTCTGGACGACCTGCGCAAGCTCCTGCTGCGCCTCTACGCCAGCTGACCCGCCTCCCGGACGGGACCATGCCCATGACCTTGCCGGACCGGCCGGCCCCGGCGGACTTCCATCTCGAAGAGGACTCCTCCCTCTGGCCCGACCTCTGGCGTGAGATCGCCCGGCCGCCCGTCCGGGTCCAGGGCCGCGGCGATCCGGCCATCCTGGCCACTCCGGCGGTGGCGATCGTCGGCACGCGGCGACCCACCCCCCGGGGGCTGGCCTTCGCCCGCGGTCTTGCGGCCCGGCTGGCGGCGGCGGGCTGGACCATCGTCAGCGGCCTGGCGCGGGGCATCGACGCCGCGGCCCACCAGGGAGCCCTGGACGTGGGCGGCCGCACGGTGGCCGTGATGGCCACCGGCTGCGACCGCACCTACCCGCGCGATCACCGGGCCCTGCGGGCGGCCATCGAGGAGAGGGGTTGCTCGGTGACCGAATTCCCCCCCGGAACGGCCCCCTTGCCCTCCCACTTCCCCCAGCGCAACCGGCTCATCGCCGGCCTGGCCCTGGGGGTCGTGGTGGTGGAGGCGCCCGCCCACAGCGGGGCCTTGAACACCGCCTGGCACGCCGTCGATTTCGACCGGGAGGTGTTCGCCGTGCCGGGGCCCGTCGAGACCGGCCAGAGCCGGGGCTGCCACCGCCTGCTGCGCCAGGGGGCCCACCTGGTGGAGTCGGCGGCCGACGTCGCCGGAGTCCTCGGCCAGCTCGCCCTGCCCCTCCCGGCGCCTGCGCGGCCGTTGCCGCACGAGCGCCTGGATCCCCACGGGGCGGCGGCCTGGATCTTCGCCCGCCTCGACCTGGAGGGGGTGAGCCGGGACGACCTGCGCGACCGGTGGCCCGGCGCCGAGGATCTCTGGCAGGAGGGGTTGCTGGACCTGGAGGTTGCCGGATTGATCCGGAGGTTGCCCGGAGGCCTTCTGGCCCGTAGTATCTGGGCCGATTAGCCGTCGCCCCAACCCGGGAGTTCCCATGGCCTCGCGTCCCCGCCAGTGGCTGGATTTCGCCCTGCTGTACCTGCTCTTCATCCTGGTGCGGCCTTTTCCCTGGACCTGGCTGCAGGCCTGGGGACGGGGCCTCGGGTCGCTGGTCTGGCGGGTGTTCCGCTACCGCCGCCGGGTCGTCCTGGCCAACCTGGAGCAGGCCTTTCCCGACCTGGATCGGCCGGGCAGGGAACGCCTGGCCGAGGATTTCTTCCGCAACCTGGGCATGACCCTCATGGAGTTCCTGGCGTTCCCCCGGCTGAAGCGGGAGGACTTCGTCCGGCTGGTCGACATCCGGGGGCTGGAACACGTGGATGCCCTGGTGGAGGCGGGCCGGGGGGCCCTCTTCGTGACCGGTCATTTCGGCAACTGGGAGCTCATGGCCGCCCGGTCGGCCGCGGCCGGGTACCGGGTGACCGCGGCGGCCAAGACCCAGTCCAATTCACGGGTGGACAGGATCCAGAACGACATCCGCCGGAAGGCCGGAGTGGGGGTCCTGCGCACCGACTCGGGGGTGCGCGGCATGCTGCGGGCCCTGCGGGACGGCCAGATGGTGGCCCTGGTGGCCGATCAGGACGCGGGGGGCGACGGGTTCTTCACGACCTTCCTGAACCGGGAGGCCTCGGTGTTCCGGGGGCCGGCCTTTTTCAGCTGGCGCACGGGGGTCCCCGTGGTCACGGTCTTCATCTTCCGGCTCCCCGACGGGCGCCACCGCGTGGAGGTGGAGGAGCCGGTCTATCCGGATCCCGCCTGGGACGAGGCGACGGCCGTGGCCCGGCTGACCGAACACCACGTCCGGCGCCTGGAGGCGGCGGTCCGCCGGGCGCCCGAGCTCTACTTCTGGACGCACCGGCGCTGGAAGACCCGCCCGCCCGCCGAGGCGGGGGGCCCGGCGGGCGGCTGATCCGGATCCGGCGACCGTTTCAATCGGTATGGAACCCGATGTTGGGTCCGGGGTTCGGCTGACCGGCAAGCTTGATGTCCCCGTGGGTCGCCTCGAAGCGGTCGATGTTGGTTCCCAGGGACTTCAGGAGCGACTTGGCAGCCTGGGGGGTCATGATGATCCGCGCGTGGACCTTGCTCTTGGCCAGGCCGGGCACCAGGCGGGCGAAATCGAGGATGAACTCCGCGGGACTGTGGCTGATGAGCGTGAAGTTCGAGTAGATCCCCTCGGCTTCCTTTTCTCCCAGGTCCAGGGTGATCCGCTGCTGAGGGGCCTTGTTCTCCATGGCCTGATGCTCCTTGTCGGGGGTTTCCCGCAGCCGGGGCCGCAGGGCTGCGTTGACAGGTGCCGTTGCCGGTGGTAGTTTCCCGCGGCACGCCCGGCCAGCCGGTCGGGACCACCCCAAGAAAGCTGTGATGACCAGGAAATTCAAGGACATCATCCGCAGGATCGGCACCCGGAAGCTGGCCGTCGTCGGCGACAGCATGGTGGACCGCTTCCTGTGGGGGCGGGTCGACCGGATCAGCCCCGAGGCTCCGGTGCCGGTGGTCCGCCTGGAGCGGGAGACCGTCAAGCTGGGCGGGGCCGCCAACGTGGCCGCCAACATCCGGGCCCTGGGGGCGGAAGTCGTCCTCTGCGGCCTGCTGGGCGAGGACGAAGCGGGGCAGCAGATGTTGGGCCTGCTGAAGGATCGGGGGATCGGCGCCCAGGGCATGATCGCCGGGCCCGATCGTCCCACCACCATCAAGACCCGCATCATCGCCCACAACCAGCAGGTGGTCCGCGCCGACCGCGAGGTCTCCGATCCGATCCCGCCCCGGTTGCTCAAACGGTTGCTGGCGGCCCTGGCCGACTCCGGCCCCTTCGACGGCTTCATCCTCAGCGACTACGGCAAGGGCGTCCTGACCGCCAAGGCCCTGAGGGAAATCGTGGCCGTCGGCGAGGAGGCCGGGATCCCCATGGTGGTGGATCCCAAGAACGGGGACTTCCGGCAGTACCGGGGCGTGACCTCCCTGACGCCCAACCAGAAGGAGGCGGAGCTGGCCTGCGCCCTGTCCATCACCGACCCGGAAACCCTGCGGGACGCCGGTCGGAGGCTTCTGGAGCGCACCGAGGCCCAGGCGGTCCTGATCACCCGGGGCGAGCACGGCATGGCCCTCTTCCAGCAGGACGGCCAGGAGTTCCACCTGCCGACGGTCGCCACCACGGTCTACGACGTCACCGGCGCCGGCGACACCGTCATCGCCGTCTACACAGCCGCCCTGTCCGCCGGGGCGTCGTTCCCCGACGCGGCGAACCTGGCCAACCACGCCGCCGGCCTGGCCGTGCGCGAACTGGGCACCGCGGCCATCACCGCCGCCCAGCTCGAAGCCGCCCTGGCCGTGGACAAGGCGCCGCGGTGAGCGCCCGGGGGCGGGTCCTGGCCCGGGAGGAGCTGCGGAGCTGGGCCGAGGCCGTCCATCGCGCCGGCCGGACCATCGCCTTCACCAACGGGTGCTTCGACCTGGTCCACCGGGGCCACCTGGCCGGCCTGGAGCTGGCCGCCGCTGCGGCCGACGAGCTGGTGGTCGCCCTGAACGGCGACGCCTCGGTCCGCGCCCTCAAGGGCCCGGGACGGCCCATCCTCGCCGAGAATGACCGGGCCGACCTGATTGCCGCCTTGCGAGCGGTTTCCGCGGTCACTATTTTTGCCGAGCCTACACCGCTGGAGTGCATTCTCCAGATCCGCCCCGACGTGCTCGTAAAGGGGTCCGAGTACGCTGAAGACGCCATTGTCGGGGCCCGGGAAGTCAAGTCCTGGGGAGGCCGCGTGCTGCGCGTGCCCATGGTGGAAGGCTTGTCGACCTCGCAGATCATCGACGCGATCAAGCGCCTCAGCTGATCGCGACAGCTGCCAGCCGGCCATGCCGGCAAGGAGCAACAATGAGCAAGATCAAGGTCATCATCCTGGGCGCCGCGGGCCGCGACTTCCACAACTTCAACTGCCGGTATCGGGGCAACCCCCAGTACGACGTGGTGGCGTTCACCGCCACGCAGATCCCCGACATCGACGGTCGCAAGTACCCCGCCGAGCTGGCGGGCGACCTGTATCCCGACGGCATCCCCATCGAGGACGAGGGCGACATCGTCGATCTGATCGGCAAGCACGGGGCCGACCTCTGCGTCATGTCCTACAGCGACCGTTCCTACCAGCAGGTCATGTCCCTGGCTTCGGTCGTGAACGCCGCCGGCGCCGATTTCGCCATGCTCGGCGAGCGCGACACCCGGATCCGGAGCACCAAGCCCGTGATCAGCGTGGGCGCGGTGCGCACGGGCTGCGGCAAGAGCCAGACCAGCCGCCGCATCTGCGAGATCCTGCGCAAGGCCGGCAAGAAGGTCGTGGCCATCCGCCACCCCATGCCCTACGGGGACCTGGCGGCCCAGAAGGTCCAGCGCTTCGCCGAGATCGGGGATCTCGCCAAGCACAAGTGCACCATCGAGGAGATGGAGGAGTACGAGCCCCACATCGTGGCCGGCGGGGTCATCTACGCCGGGGTGGACTACGAAGCCATCCTGCGCGAGGCCGAGAAGGAAGCCGACATCATCCTGTGGGACGGCGGCAACAACGACACGCCGTTCTACAGGAGCGACCTCCACATCGTGGTCGCCGATCCCCACCGTCCGGGCCACGAGCTGGGCTACTTCCCCAGCGAGACCAACGTCCGTCTGGCCGACGTGGTGATCATCAACAAGGTCGTCGAGGCCGAGTTCGAGAACATCGAGCAGGTCAGGGACAACGTCCGGGGCATCAACCCCTCGGCCGTCATCATCGACGCCGCCAGCCCCTTGACCATCGAGGGCGACGTCGACCTGCTGGGCAAGAAGGTCCTGGTCGTGGAGGACGGGCCGACCCTGACCCACGGCGAGATGACCTACGGCGCCGGCGTCGTCGCGGCCATGAAGATGGGCGCCGAGGAGCTGGTCGACCCGCGTCCCTGGGCCGTGGGCCGGCTGGCCGAGACCTTCGCCAAGTATCCCGAGATCGGCACCCTGCTGCCCGCCATGGGATACGGGGCCGAGCAGGTGGCCGACCTGGAGAAGACCATCAACGCCGTCGAGTGCGACGCCGTGGTCATCGGGACGCCCATCGACCTGAACCGCATCGTCAAGATCAGGAAGCCCACCGTCCGCGTGAAGTACGAGCTGCAGGAGATCGGGCAGCCCAACCTCGAACAGGTGCTGGCCCGTTTCCTGGGCTAGCCGAGCATCCGCAGCGGCCGGCGGGCGACCGCCGGCCGCGACACCTTGCGGGAGGAGTGCAGTGAACATCCACGAATACCAGGCCAAGGAGATCTTCACCCGGTTCGGTCTGCCCGTGCCCGGGGGAAAGGTGGCGACCACGCCCGACCAGGCCGTCGCGCTGGCCGAGGAGTTCGGCCTGCCCGTCATGGTCAAGTGCCAGGTGCTGACCGGAGGCCGCGGCAAGGCCGGAGGCATCAAGTTCTGCCAGACCATCGACGACGTCCGGACGAACGCGGGGAAGATCCTGGGCATGGACATCAAGGGCCACACGGTCCACAAGGTCCTGATCACCCCCGCGGTGGATATCGCCTCGGAGTACTACCTGGGCATGCTCATCGACCGCAACACCAAGCGGGTCCTGTTGATGGCCAGCGCCGAGGGCGGGGTCGAGATCGAGCAGGTCGCCAAGGACACGCCCGAGCTGATCTTCAAGCACGCCATCGACCCCCGCTACGGGCTGCTCGACCACGAGGCCATGGGCATGGGGATGAAGCTGTGCCCGGACGACGTGAAGAAGGCCCGCCAGCTGGCCGCCGCCATGCAGAAGCTCTACCAGGCCTTCGTGGCCTCGGACGCCAGCCTGGCCGAGATCAATCCCTTCATCTTCACGCCCGACGGCAAGGGCCACGCCATCGACGCCAAGGTCAACCTCGACGACAACGCCCTGTTCCGGCATCCCGACTACGAGCCCATGCGGGACCTGGAGGCCGAGGACCCCTCCGAGCGGCAGGCCCGTGAAGCCGATCTCAGCTTCGTCAAGCTCGAGGGCAACGTGGGTTGCCTCGTCAACGGGGCCGGCCTGGCCATGGCCACCATGGACCTGGTCAAGTATTACGGCGGCCGGCCCGCCAACTTCCTGGACATCGGCGGCAGCAGCAACCCCGAGAAGGTCGTCAACGCCCTGAAGATCATCCTGAGCGACCCGGCGGTCAAAGCCATCCTGTTCAACATCTTCGGCGGCATCACCCGCTGCGACGACGTGGCCAACGGCATCATCAAGGCCACCGGGATGATGGACATCAAGGTGCCCATCGTGGTGCGCCTGACCGGAACCAACGAGGAGGAGGCCCGCGCCCTGCTGGCCAAGACCGACCTGGTTCCCGCCACGACCATGGACGAGGCCGTGCAGAAGGCCATCGAACTCGCTGGATGACAGCCCTGGGATTCCGGAGAACCGGCGCCTCGGGGCGCCAGCAGAGGAGATGAGGAACAATGGCGATTTTTGTCGATGAATCGACCAAGGTGGTCGTCCAGGGTATCACCGGCCGCGACGGCGGGTTCCATGCCAGCCAGATGCTGGCTTACGGGACCAGGATCGTGGCTGGGGTCACGCCGGGACGCGGCGGGCAGAAGTTCGAGGGCAAGGTGCCCGTCTACGACACGGTCAAGGAGGCGGTCCGGGAGAAGGGCGCCAACACCAGCGTGATCTTCGTGCCCCCGTCCGGCGCCGCCGGAGCCATCTACGAGGCCGCCGACGCCGGCTGCAAGCTGATCGTCTGCATCACCGAAGGGGTGCCCACGGTGGACATGGTCAAGGTCATGCCCTACCTGCAGGAGCGGGGGGTCCGCCTGATCGGCCCCAACTGCCCCGGCCTGCTGGCCCCGGGCATCGCCAAGCTGGGCATCCTGCCCACCAGCATCGTGAAGGAGGGCCCGGTGGGCCTGGTGTCCCGCAGCGGCACCCTGACCTACGAGGTCGTCTTCCAGCTGACCGCCGCGGGTCTGGGACAGACCACCTGTCTGGGCATCGGCGGCGACCCGGTCATCGGCACCAACTTCCTGGACGCCATCGAGGCCTTCAACGCCGATCCCCTGACCGAGGCCTTCGTGATGATCGGCGAGATCGGCGGCGACGCCGAGGAGAAGGCGGCCGAGTACATCAAGGCCCACGTCAAGAAGCCCGTGGTCAGCTTCATCGCCGGCCAGACCGCCCCTCCGGGCAAGCGGATGGGCCATGCCGGCGCCATCGTCAGCGGAGGAACCGGCACCGCGGCCGAGAAGAAGAAGGCCCTCGAGGCCGCGGGCATTCCCGTGGCCGAGCGGCCCATGGACATCGTCCCCAAGCTCCAGGAGATCTGGAAGCGCTAGGGAGACGGGGAGCGGACGAACGGGCGCGCCCTCGGGGAGCGCCCGTTCGCGCCAGGAGCGAAGGCCTCAGGGCCAACCTGAAAGGAATGACGCAAGACCATGCAGCAGACCTATTTCATGATCAAGCCGGAGATCGTCGCCGCGGGGGACCAGAAGATCGGGGCCATCCTGGCCATGGTCAACGCCGCCGGGTTCCGGATCACCGGGCTGGCCATGCGCCGGCTGGACCGCGATCTGGTGGAGGACTTCTACGGCGAGCATCGCGGCAAGGGTTTCTACGGCGAACTGGTGGACTACATCACCAGCGGGCCGGTGGTCACCGTCCGGCTTGAGCGGGATGACGCCGTCGCCGCCCTGCGGGAACTGATCGGGGCCACCAACCCCGCCGAAGCCGCCACCGGGACCATCCGCGACCTGTACGGCGCGTCCCTGCAGAACAACGCCGTCCATGCCTCCGCCAATCCCGGGGACGCCGCCCGCGAACTGGGTCTGATCTTCGGATAGTCCGGTCGCCTTGACACTTGCAGGGCCGGATATTAAGGTGTGGCGCTTGTATGAAGCTCGATCTTGACAGACAGGAATCAGGCCGGTCCACCTTGCCCCTGGAGGGCAGGCTGGATCTGGACTGGACGGACGACCGTCCCAGCGAGGTCCGGGTGACCGGGCGCCTCCAGGTGGACAACCTGGAAAACCGGGTGCTGCTCACCGGTGAGCTTTCCGCTTGCGGACAGGCCACTTGCGACCGGTGCCTGGAGGAGTTCGCCCTGACCTGGCCGGTGCCCGTCGAGTGCATGGTCCTGAGGAATACCGGCTCCGATGAAGGGCGGGACGATTCCATGGTCCTGCACCAGGGTTCCGGGGAGGTCGACCTGGCCGAGGTGATTCGGGAAAGCGTCATTCTGGCTTTCCCCCAGGCGGCCGTCTGCAGCGAGGATTGCCGGGGGTTGTGCGCCCAGTGCGGCGCCAATCTGAACGAAAAAACGTGTGATTGCGACCAGGACGGCCGCGACCCCCGCTGGGACGCCCTGCCCTGACGTTCGATTTCGTGGTTGCTTCGGTCAACGGAGGATGAGGACATGGCTGTTCAGCAGAACAAGGTTTCCCACGCCCGCAAGGGCAAGCGCCGGGCCAACTGGCACCTGACCAAACCCGATCCGAACAAGTGCCCCCACTGCGGCGCTCCCCGCCTTCCCCACCGGGTCTGCCGCGAGTGCGGACACTACGGCGACCGGGAAGTGATCGTCGTCCAGTCCTGACGGCGGCCTTGCGGCGGGCACGCCCGGAGGGCGACCCGCCCGGGGCGGTCACCGTTCATCCGGCAGGGAGGTCGGCGGTTTGAGCAGCACGAGGCCCATCATCGCGGTCGACGCCATGGGGGGCGACCACGGTCCGGGGACCGTGGTTCCCGGTGCGGTCGCGGCTCTCGAGCAGGATTCCCCCTTCGGGATCGCCTTCTACGGCGACCAGGGGGCCATCGAAGCCGAGCTGGCCAAGCTGTCCTGCGGCGACCGGCCCATCTCCGTCGTCCACTGCACGCAGGACATCGCCATGGGGGAGGCGCCCGCCTCCGCCATCCGTTCCCGCAAGGACAGCCCCATCGTCCGGGCCATGACCGACCACAAGGCCGGCCGGGTGCAGGCCGTCGTCTCCGCCGGCTCCACCGGGGCCATGGTGGCGGCCAGCCTCATCATCCTCGGGCGCCTGCCGGGAATCGATCGCCCGGCCATCGCCACGCTCATCCCCACCCTCAAGGGCGATTGCCTGCTCCTGGACGCGGGGGCCAATCTCCAGTGCAGCGCCGCGCACCTCGTCAGCTTCGCCGAGATGGGCACCGTCTTCGCCCGGGTGATCCTGGGGGTGGAGAATCCCACCGTCGGACAGCTGAACATCGGCGGCGAGCCCGGCAAGGGGACCGAGCTCTGCATCGAGGTCCACGAAAGGCTCGGCGCCTCCACCCTGAACTTCACGGGCAACGTCGAGGGCAACCAGATCATGCTCGGAACCTGCGACGTCATCGTCACCGACGGGTTCACCGGGAACAACACCCTCAAGCTCCTCGAAGGCTTCGCCCATTTCCTGTCCGGCATGGCCCGGCGTCCCGACCTGCCCCCGGATCTGGCTCAGAGCCTGGGGCCCATCCTCAAGTTCATGCGCCACCACTTCTCCTACGAGGTTTACGGGGGCGCCATGCTCCTGGGGGTGGCCGGCATCAGCATCATCGCCCACGGCCGCAGCAGCGCCTGGGCCGTCACCAACGCCGTCAAGGTCGGGTGGCGGCAGGTCCAGACCGACCTGCCCGCCAGGCTGGCGGCCTCGGCCGTCTGAAACCGGCAAACGCGCCGCTTCCGGATAGGAGTGTCATGCCCCGAGTGCCCATGATCTTCCCCGGCCAGGCCTCCCAGAGCGTGGGGATGGCCCGCGACCTGTACGAGGCCGCCGGCCCGGCCCGGGACTTCCTGCTCCAGGTCGACGACGCCCTCGGCGTCAACCTCACCGGCATCATGTTCGACGGGCCGGGGGAGGTCCTGACCGAGACCCGCAACGCCCAGCCCGCCATCCTGGCCCACTCGGTGGCCGTCGCTCTCGCCCTCCGGGAGCGGGGGATCGTCCCCTCCCTGGTGGCCGGCCACTCCCTGGGGGAATTCAGCGCGGCGGTGGCTTGCGGGGCTCTGGCCCCCCTGGATGGGCTGAGGATCGTCCGCAGGCGCGGTGAACTGATGTTCGCCGCCGGAATGCGGCGCCGGGGCACCATGGCCGCGGTCATGGGGCTCGACGGGGAGACGGTCGCCGCCATCTGCGCGGAGGTCAGCAGGGAGGGCAAGGTCGTCGTCCTGGCCAACCACAACTCCGCCGCCCAGGTGGCCATCTCCGGGGAACCCGAGGCCGTGGCCGAGGCGGGCGGTCGCCTGACCGGCGCCGGGGCCCGGCGGGTCATCCCCCTGGAGGTCAGCGGAGCCTTCCATTCCCCCCTGCTCGAGGACGCCGCCGAGTCCTTCGCGGTCTTCCTCGGGGAGGTCGCCATCGCCGACCCCGAGGTGCCCCTGCTGGCCAACGTATCCGCCTCGCCGGTGACCCGGGGGGACGACCTGCGCCGGGGATTCGCCGCCCAGCTGACCGCGCCCGTCCTGTGGCACGACACCATGGAATCCTTCGCCGGCACCGCCTCTCCTCCGGCGGCGGTGCTCGAGGTCGGCCCCGGCAAGGTCCTGACGAACCTTGCCAGGAGGGCCTATCCCGCCGTAAAGTTCATGCCCGTGGGGACGATGGCCGACCTGGATCAGGTGGCCGCCGAACTGCGGGGGACCGAGCCTCCGCGGGCCCGGGAAGCCGCAGGGAGTTGAACGTGAACGACTTGACCGTCATCGTGACCGGCGCCAGCCGGGGCATCGGCGAGGCCATCGCCCGCGACCTCGCGGCGGCCGGCTACAACCTGGCCCTGGTGGCCCGCGGCGGGGAGGCCCTGGCGGCGCTGGCCGCCGAACTGGGAGCCGCCTGCAGGGCCTATCCCTGCGACATCTCCCGCTGGGACGAGGTGGAGAGGACCGTCGCGGCCGTAAACGCCGATTTCGGATCCATCTACGGGCTGGTCAACAACGCCGGCATGACCCGGGACGGCCTCCTGATGCGCATGTCTCCCGAGCAGTGGCAGGCTCCCCTGGACGTCAATCTCAACGGCACCTTCTTCTTTACACGGGCTGTCACCCCGCTTATGATGCGGGCTCGCCAGGGGCGCCTGATCAATATTTCCTCGGTCATCGGCTTGACGGGCAACGCCGGCCAAGCTAATTATGCCGCCAGCAAGGCAGGCATCATCGCCCTGACCAAGTCGGTCGCCAAGGAACTGGGCGGCAGGAACGTGACCTGCAACGCCGTGGCTCCCGGCTTCATCGCGACCGACATGACGGCCGATCTGCCGGAGAAGGTCAAGACCGCCATGCTCGAACAGATCCCCCTGAAACGCTTCGGCGAGGGCAGGGACGTGGCGGGCGTGGTCCGGTTTCTTTTGTCTCCCGAGGCCTCGTACATCACCGGGCAGACCCTGGTGGTGGACGGCGGCATGGTTGTTTGAGCAGTCCATCCCCAAGAACCCCAGGAGGGTAACCAGAAATGGCGTCGATTCAGGAACAGGTCTATGAGATCATCCAGCGCAAGCTGTCCGTCAACCCCGAGCAGATCACCCCTGAGGCCTCCTTCAGCGAGGATCTCGGCGCCGATTCGCTCGATACCGTCGAACTGGTGATGGATCTCGAGGAAGAGTTCAACATCACCATTCCCGAAGAGGATCAGGAGAAGCTGCAGACCGTCCAGGACGCCATCGATTACCTCGAAGCCCACCTGGACTGAGCGGAGGCCCACGGGCACCTGCACCTGATTCCAGCGGGGCCGTGCCCTGATGCGGCCTTGCCCTGGTTGCCCGGTTTCATCCGTTGCGTGGGGGATGGGGCCGGGCTTGGTTTTAAGATCACGGAGGTCGGATCGTGTCCTTGCGGAAGGTAGTCGTCACGGGAACCGGAATGGTGACCGCCCTGGGCCCCGACAGGGGGACCACCTGGGACGGCCTGGTCAACGGACGCAACGGCGTGTCCCGGATCGAAGGCCTGGACCTGACCGACATGAAGGTCCTCATCGCCGCCCAGGCCAAGTCCTTCGACCCCTCGGTGGCCATGGAGGACAAGGAGATCCGCAAGGCTGACCGCTACTGCCAGTTCGCCATGGCGGCCGCGGTGGAGGCCATGGCCGAGGCGGGCATCACCGAGGTGGCGGACGCCCTGCGGGCCGGCGTCATCATCGGCTCCGGCATGGGGGGCATGATCACCTTCCAGGAACAGACCCTGCGCTATGCCGCCCGCGGCTCCCGCGCCGTCTCGCCCATGTTCATCCCCATGACCATCGCCGACATGGCCTCGGGCCTGGTCTCCATCAGGTTCGGGTTCCGCGGAGCCAACTACTGCACCGTCAGCGCCTGCGCCTCCGGCGGCCACGCCATCGGGGCGGCCGCCGACCAGATCCGCCTCGGTTACGCCGACGTGATGATCTGCGGGGGCGCCGAGGCCGGTATCTGCGAGATGGGGGTTTCGGGGTTCGCGAACATGAAGGCCCTGTCCACCCGCAACGACGAGCCCGAAAAGGCCAGCCGCCCCTTCGACCTCGACCGTGACGGGTTCATCATCGGCGAGGGGGCCGGCATCCTGGTCCTGGAGTCGGAGGAGCACGCCCTGGCCCGCGGTGCGGACATCCTGGCCGAATTCTGCGGTTACGGGTTCACCGCCGACGCCTACCACATCACGCAGCCGGACAACGAGGGGCGCGGCGCCATCGGTTCCATGAGGATGGCCCTGGACGTCGCCGGCCTCGAACCCACCCAGGTCGGCTACATCAACGCCCACGGCACGAGCACCTACTTCAACGACAAGGGCGAGACCGCGGCGATCAAGGCCGTGTTCGGCGATTACGCCCGCAAGGTCAAGATCAGCTCCACCAAGTCCATGATCGGGCATCTCCTGGGGGCCGCCGGCGGGGTGGAGGCCGTGATCACCTGTCTGGCCCTCCGGGAAGGCATCCTGCCGCCGACCGTCAACCAGGAAAAGCCCGACCCCGAATGCGACCTGGACTACTGCCCCAACGAGGCGGTCCGGGCCTCGGTCGATTACGCGATCTCGAACTCCTTCGGATTCGGCGGACACAACGTGACCCTCTGCTTCGGCGCCCGCCGGTGAGAGGCGAACCTGCATCCTGGCGTGGCCGGTGGTGAGGTTCCGGATGGTCTGGGACACGCTCAGAAGAATCCTGCCCCCCTGGGGCGGCAGGCCGGATCCGTCGGAAGCCACGGCCGAGGAAGCCGCGCCCCTGGACGACAACCTCCCGGCGCTCGAGCGGCGCCTGGGGTACGTCTTCCGGGATCGCAGCCTCCTGACCAACGCCCTGCTGCACCGCTCCCACATCCACGTCACGGGGCAGGACCGCGAGCAGTCCAACGAGCGCCTGGAATTCCTGGGGGACGCGGTGCTGGGCATGGTCGTCAACGAGGACCTCTTCCACCGCTTTCCCGACCGCAGCGAGGGCGACCTGACCAAGATGAAGTCCCTCCTGGTCTGCGGGGCGCGCCTGTCCGAGGTTGCGATGGATTTCGATCTTGGTATCCATATCAGGATGAGCCGGTCCGAAGCCGCCACGGGCGGTCGGCAGCGGTCTTCGATCCTCGCCGACACGACCGAGGCCCTGATCGGTGCGGTTTACCTCGACGGGGGGCTGGAAGCCGCCAGGGGCGTCATCCAGAGGGTGGTCCTCGGCGGCAGCGAGAAGGTCCTGGCCCGACGGAGCCTTCGCAACTACAAGAGCCGGTTGCAGGAGTTGATCCAGGCCCGCTACAAGAGCCCGCCCCGCTACAAGGTCGTCGCCGTGGAGGGCCCCGACCACGACCGCCAGTTCCAGGTCGTGGTGATGTTCGAGGGCAAGGTCCTCGGCCAGGGCGAAGGCCAGAACAAGAAGACGGCCGAACAGGAGGCCGCCCGCGAGGCCCTGGAAAAGCTGGAATCGGATCCGGACTTGCTTGGTTGAAGCGGGACCGGCCCGACCACCCGGTCAGGTATCGCACGCGTCCCATCATTCCAAGGAGTCCCGTGTTTCCCTCGAACCGTATTTCCTTTCGCCGGCTCCTCCGCGGACGGCTCCTGGTGCCGGCCCTCGTGACCGCTCAACTGCTCGCCGTTCCCGCCGCCGGTCAGGAGGGCCCCACCGGACCCGCCGCCGATCCGGAGGTCCCCTACGGGGAGGCTTCGAGCTATCTCATCGGCCGCCGGCTCCTCCAGGAGGGGATGGTGGCCGAGGCCCTCCGCTACCTCCATCCCGCCTATCGTTCCCGGCCGGACGTTCCTGCCATCGCGCTGGATTTCCAGGAGGCGCTCAGCCGGCAGGGCTACTTCGGCGACGCCGTGGACGTCATGGACAAGCTGGTCGTCGCGTTCCCGGATTCCCACGCCTACCGCCTGCGGCGATCCGAACTCCTGGTCCAGATGGGCGAGTTCCCGCGCGCCCTGGCCGACCTCCGCTACCTGCGGACCGCCGGCGAACCCTCCCTGGACGTGGTCGCCGCCGAGGCCGCCCTGCTGGCCCGCACGGGGGCGACGGCCCAGGCCCTGGACGTTCTCCGCGACGGGCTGCACCTCTTCCCCGACGCAGCCGCCGAGATCTACCTGGAGATGAGCAGGATCCTGCAGCAGAACCAGCAGGCCGATGCCATCCCCCCCCTGATGGAGGAGGCCCTGGCCAGGGTCCCCGATGATCCGCGCCTGTGGCTGATCAGGATCCGCGCCGAGGCGGCCCTGGGCCGGCACGGGAGCGCCCTCGAGACCGCCGCCGCCGCCGACCGCCGCTTCGGGCTCGACGGATCCGTCACCGGGGATGAGGCGTCCCCGCCGGCCCCCGGTTCGGGCGCCGCCTTGCCCGCGGAGAATTTCCTGGTGGAGCTGGCCGACTTCTACGCCCAGCGCGGGCAGGTGTCCCGGGCCCAGGGGATCCTGGAGGAACTGGCCAAGGGGGAGGGTCTGGCCCTCGGGCCGTCCCTCTGGCTGGGCAGGATGCTGCTGGGGACCGGCCAGTTCGCGGCGGCCGATTCCGTGCTCCAGTCCATCGTCACCCGGTGGCCGGAATCGGGCAGGGGCTGGTTCCTGCGCGGGAAGTGGGAGGACAATGCCGGAAATTATCCCGCCGCCCTCGACGCCTACACCCGGGCGGTCGAGGCTGCTCCCGGCGATCCGGAGGCCCGGCTGGCCCTGGTCCGCATGCTGCTGCTGGAGGCGGGAGAGCCGGGCAACGCGGACCACGCGGACCCGCAGGAGTTGAAGGAGAGGATCCGGACCCACGCCCTGGCGGCGTCCGCCCTCGTGGCGGAGGAGGACCACGCCGGTCAGATGGTCCTCGGCTACGCCTTCCGGACCGTGGATGACCTGGAGCGGGCGGCCTGGCGGTTCGAGCTGGCCGGGGAGAATCCGGAGTTCCGTCTGAACGCCTTCATCCAGGCCAGCCTGTGCCTGGACGAACTCGGCCGGCCCGAGAAGGCCCGCGGATTCCTGGACACGCTCCACCGCGAGGATCCGGAGAACCCGGAGATCGCCAACAGCCTGGGTTATTTCCTCGCGGAGAAGAACCAGGATCTCGAACTGGCCGAGGACCTGGTGAAGGCGGCCCTCGCCGCCGAGCCCAACAACGGGGCTTACCTGGATTCCCTGGGCTGGGTGTACTTCCGGCTCGGCCGGCTGGACGACGCCCTCGATTATCTCATCCGCGCGGTGAACGTCCTGCCGGACGACCCGGTGATCCTCGAGCACCTGGCCGTCGTGCTGCGGGACCTCGGCCAGACCGAGGAGGCCCGGGACATGTTCCGGCGCGCCCAGGCGGTCGGGGGGGATGCGGTGCGGCTCCAGGAACTGCTGGACGGGCTGCCTCCGGCCGCGGGTGGGGAGCCCAGGTCGCCATGAAACGGACGCCGGCCGTTCTCCTGCTCGTCCTCGGGCTGGCGGCCGGTCCGGGGCGAGCCGCTCTTCCGGAAGGAGCGGCCGAGCTCTGGCTCGGCCACTGGCAGGCCGAGTCCTGGGGCCTGGACGAGAGCGGATCCTTCTGTCTGGTCTCCGCCGCGCCGGGATGCCGCTGGGAGATCCGCCGGTCGGGTCGCGGTCAAGGCCGCTGGGACGAGCTGTGGTCCCAGTCCGGGGAGGGTTGGACCGTGGTCCAGGTCGCCGGCGGCGACGGCATCTGGAACGCCTGGGGCAGGGAGTGGACCCGCCTCGAACCCGTGGTCGGGCGATTCCTCGACCTGCTGGCTGCGACGGCCCGGGAATGGAACGGATCCGGTTTCACGGGAGCCCGGAAGGTGGCGGTTCCGGAGCTGGACCCCGTCGCAACCGGGTCATTCCGCGCCCGGCTGGTCCGGAGGGGGCTGGGGCAGGGGGAGGCCGGGGAAATGGTGACCTTGACCCGCACGGCCGACGGAACGGGCGACACCCTTCTGACCATCCGCTCCTCCCGGCGGCCGGGCAACCTCCGCCTGCTGACCGCCGTCCGGGACGTCCTGCCCGAGGGCCTGCCTGCCGAGGTCTTCGCTCCCCTGTGGCCGCTGGCGGATTTTCTGGAAACGCCCCGTGATTTTTCCGGAACCGGGGGACCCTGATCCCGGTATCAACCTGCATGGTTCTGTTCGCCGTGACCCCAAAGGAGCCCGGGATGAATCTATCGCTGGATGAACACCGCTACGGGTCGCCGTCGCCCGCGAGGGCCGACCTGCAGGATGTCCGCGACGAGGAACTGATCGTCCTGGTCCAGAACGGCCAGAAGAGGGCTTTCGACGAGATCGTGGCGCGTTACAAGGGGCGCCTCTTCAGTTTCATCCTGCGTATGGTCAAGGATCCGTCCCTGGCCGAGGAACTGACGCAGGAAACGCTGATCCGGGTCTACATCCACGCCACCAAGTACCGCGAGATCGCCAAGTTCTCCACCTGGGTCTTCACCATCGCGACCAATCTGGTGCGCAACAAGATGAGGCAGCGGTCCCGGCGCCCGCACCTGATCAGCCTGAATCCCGCGCCCGAGGACGACGAGATCCCGGTCGACCCGGCGGATCAGGAAGCGGACCCGACCCGGGAGGTCCAGCGCGAAGAGCTGGCCGTCCTGATCAATGCCGCCACGGCGAAGATCCCGGAGAAGTACCGGATCCCCTTCCTGCTGAGGGAGGTCGACCAGCTCAGTTACGAGGAGATCCAGCAGGTCACAGGCTTGAAGCTGGGGACCGTGCGGTCCCGGATCAACCGGGCCCGCAGCCGGTTCCGGCAGCTGATCAAACCCATGCTCAGGAACGAGGACCTGCTCGAGGAGCTCGAGAAGATCGAGGCCCGGGCGGCCGCCGAGAAGGACAACGAACATTGAGGTTGGACAGGTGATGAACATGCGATGCGGAAAAGCCCAAGAATTCCTCAGCCGGGCCATGGACGAGGCCCTGCCCGCCGACGTCGCCGGGAAGCTGGAAAGGCATCTCGACGCCTGCGCGGAATGCCGCGAGTACCGCGAGGACCTGCAGCTGGGGCGCCGCCTGCTGGCCGGGACCGAACCCGCCCTTTCGGAGAACTTCGAATGGCGCCTGCAGCTCAGGCTGTCCCAGGCGATGCAGCAGGCCGCCGCCGACGCCTATTATCCCTGGGACGACCCGCGTGCCGACCGCAAGGCCTGGTTCCGGAACTTCGGAACCGCCGCCTCCGTCGGGCTCGCCGCGGTGCTCGCCCTCGCCATGTTCCTGGGACCGGTGGACCGGACCGGTTCCGGGCCGCTTCCGGCGAACGTGCATTCCGCCGGGACCCAGATGGCCGTCGAGGGCGGCGATCGTCTGCCCCTGGACATCACCCGCAGCCCGAGCGCCGGCCTCATCGGGTCCGGGCTGCAGCATCCGGTGTCCGCCGGCAACTTCCAGGCCGGCAACTCCGGCGCCTTCCAGGCCCCCCGGGGCTGGTCCGGCGAACGGATCGAGGATCTGCTGACCATCCAGCAGCTCCGCGTGGAGAACCGCAAGCTGGCCAACCAGCTGTCCCAGTACGAGCAGTGGGTGAACCAGTACAGGGCCCAGCTTGACAGGGCGGACAGCAATGCCCTAGATCTAGGGGAGGAATGACCTTACCGGGCGGTCGCGCCATCGCCCGGTTCTCCCCTCCCGTGGGGTTCGCCCGGTTCCGGGGGCAAGGCTCCGGCGGGAACCCCGGGAAAGGCTGGCCGAGGTGAGATTGACGCGACTGGGGATCCCGCTCCTCTGCCTGGTGGCGGCGGGTTGCGGGATGGAGAAGGACAAGGGGATCTTCATGGCCGCCGGTTCCTACGGGGATCTGGCGGTCGTCTATTCCGAGGACGGCCTGGAGCCGCTGGCCCGCGATTTCGAGAGCCGCCTCGGCGACCTGACGACCTTCGTCATCAAGGCTGAGCCCCGCTTCAACACGGACCTTTATCCGGCCGGCAAATGGGAACTGGCACGGGGCTACAAGAACGCCGTGTTCCTGGTCCACCTCGGCCAGGGGGGAGAGGCGGAGAAGGCCGTGCGAGGCCTGCTTTCCGCGGAGGCCTGGGACCAGCTGGGCACGGGTCAGGGCGGCATGGTCCAGCGCCACGATCCCTGGTCGACGTACCAGCTGCTCGTGGTGGTCGCCTCGCGGGACCGCAATTCCCTCAGCAGCCTCCTGCGCCAGAACATGGACCGGATCCGGGACACCATCGAGAACAGCAATCGCGAGAGGATCCAGCGCCGGAACCGGTACGACGGCCTGGAGACCCGGCTGATGAACGTCTACTGGGAACGGTTCGGATTCTACCTGGAGATCCCGGCAACCTACCGTCAGAACCAGCTCGACACCGGGGTCCATCCCGGGATCGAGCTCATGCAGAATTCCCCCTCCAGGGGCATCACCATCACCTGGGAGGCCGTCGACGATCCCGTCGGGGTCCTCGAGGACCCGGAATTCCTGATCGGCATGCGCCGGGCGATCGGCGAGCGCCTGCACGACGAGGAGCTGCCGGAGGAATCCCTGATGTGGGACGAGGGCGGACTGCCCGGAGTGGGAGGCAAGAAGCTGACCGGCTCCTGGACCAGCACCAGCTTTGCCGGTGGAGGGCCCTTCTGGTGCTACTTCATCGCCGATCCGGCCGGCAGGAGGGTGTTCTGCATCGACCTGCTGGTCTACGCCCCCGGCATGGACAAGATGGGCTTCTTCCGGCGGATGGAAGCCGTCGCGGCCACTTTCGCCCTGGAACGTCCCCAGCCCTGAAGGAGCTCCCGTGCGGCCCGTCCTCGTCACCCTCCTGATCCTCGCGTCCCTCTGGACCCTGCCCGGCGAGGCCGTGGCGCAGTCCCGCAGCAGGACCGGCAGAACCCTCGAACCCGCCCGGGAGGAGGAGCGGGAAAAGGCGCCCGAGTCGCCGGAGGGGCGGACGTCCTCGTCCTGGTTCCTCCAGGGGACCATGGGCAGCGTCGGCGGGGGCGACCTCTTCCACGCCAGGACCGTGGACGACGTCGTCGTGCCCTGGCTGACCACGGGCGGGGGATCATTCCAGTCCAGCCGATTCTCCACCTCCATCGACCGGAATTTCGGCCTGGGCTTTGCCGTCCTGCGGTCGGTCGGCTCCCGGACCCGGCTCAGGTTCGACGTGGAGAGCGCTACCCTCGACCTCGCGGCCGAGGCCCTGGTGGGACAGGGGGGAGGCGTCTTCCGCTACGATTCCGTCGACATCCTGGCGGTCGGCCTGGGCCTCCAGTTTGCCCTGGCGTCCTCCGATGTCGCCCCCTACGCCGCCCTGGGCGTGGCCCTGGTGGGCTACTCTCCCGATCGTTCCCGGGCCCTGGATCAGACCCGGTTCGGCCTTTCCTTCCTCCTCGGCTGGGCCAGGGAACTGGGAGAGGGGTATGCCGTCGTGATCGAGGGCCGGGCGACCCGGACGGGATTCGAGGATCAGGGTTTCCTGCCGGAGACCCGTCTGGGCTTCAATCCTGAAATTGAAATTGAGTGGCAAGAGCATGTCACTCTGCTCGGGATCAAGGTCGGGATTCGTAAGAATATTTGAATATATGGGTTTAAAAGTGTCTACGGAAGGGGACAATCCCTGGCCGATTTCTGTTTTTACTTTCCATCAAGGAGTGGATCCCCTATATTTCGCGCCTGCGATTTTTCGGTTTTTTTGTTTCCAGCGACATAGGGGACTTCGATGAGCAACGTCATCGCGGTGGTCAATCACAAGGGCGGGACCGGCAAGACCACCACGGCCATCAATCTGGCCGCTGGTCTAACCCGTTACAGTGATGTTACTTCCAGCTGCCTCCTGATCGACATGGACCCCCACGGGTGCGCCACCAGCACCCTGCTGGGCAAGCTGGACGGCGAACCGCCCGCGCGGAGCGTCTTCGACGTCCTGCGGCGGGCGATCACCCCCCAGGACGGGATCACCTCGACGATCTACGACGAGAACATCGACATCCTGCCGGCCAACCCCTCCCTCGAGAGCATGGCCAAGACCCAGATCCACGACCGACTGGCCAAGGTCGTGGCCTCCCTTTCGACCTCCTACGGCTGGATCATCATCGACACCCCGCCCGACCTCGGCGTCCTCACCCAGAACGCCCTGGTCGCGGCCGACTACGCCCTGATCCCCACCCAGTGCAACGGGCTGGCCGTCCCGGCCTTGCGGCAGATGATGACGGTCATCGAACGGATCCAGGAGCGGCAGAACATGTGGCTGCAGCTGCTGGGCGTCCTGATCACCATGAAGGACGGACGGACTCCCCTGCAGAAGAACGTCCGCAAGGAGCTGGGGAACATCTTCCCGGCCCAGGACATCTTCAAGACGATCATCACGACGAACATCAAGATCGAGGAGGCTCCGGCCAACTTCCAGAGCATCTACGCCTACGATTCGGGCTGCCTGGGCGCTTCCCTGTACCGCGACTGGATCAAGAAGGAATTCCTGAAGAAGCACCAGAAGCTGGAGAAGAAGAAGGTGGAGCGCCGCGAGGCCGTGGAGGCCGGCGCGGTGGAGGAGGAGGAGTAGGAGGAATCAGCCCCGGACGAAGGGGTTGGTCAGCTTCTCCCGGCCCACGCTGGTGTCGGGGCCGTGACCACAGATGACGACGGTTTCATCCGGGAGCGTGTAGATGCGTTCCCGGATGCTTTTTTCCAGGGCCGCGAAATCCCCGCCGGGCAGGTCGGTCCGGCCCACCGATCCCGCGAACAGGCAATCCCCCACCACCGCGTGTCCGGGCAGGACCAGCATGATCTGGCCGGGGGAGTGCCCCGGAACGTGGCGCACGCCGATGGACCCGCCGGCGAACGGCAGCTCCGCCCCGTCGCTCAGCGCCGGATCCACGCGGGGCACCCGCGAGGGCGGAAATCCGTAGGCGGCCTGCGCCCTGGGCAGGGACCGGATCAGGGGCACATCCTCGGGGTGGCAAAGCAGCGGCAGATCGAAGACGTCCTGGATGTCGGCGGCGGCGCCCACGTGGTCGAAGTGGCCGTGGGTGGCGACCAGGGCGCGGAGGGTCGCGCCCGAATCGGCGAGCCGGGCCAGCAGACGGCCGGGCTCCTCCCCGGGATCGACCAGCACGGCCTCCGGCCCCGCGGGGCCCCGGGCGGTGATCAGCACGGCGTTCATCTGCAGCGGGCCGACGGGGATGACTTCCAGTTCCAGGTCCTTCATGGGGGCCCGATCCTTCCCGTTGCAGCGGCGGCCGACCCGAAGGCCGGCCGCCGCTGTGACCATCCCGCCGGGGCGACGGCCCTAGCGGTCCTCGTAGTACTCCCGGCCCAGGTGGGTGATGACCTCTTCGCCCATCATCCAGCGCAGGGTGTTCTTCAGCTTGGTCTGCTGGATGAACAGGTCGTGCTCGGGCTGCAGGCCGGCCGGAGTGACCGGGCTCTTGAAGTAGAAGGACAGCCATTCCTGGATGCCGCCGGGCAGCCCGGCCCGCGCCCCGAGATCCAGCAGCAGGGCCAGGTCCAGGACCAGGGGGGCGGCCAGGATCGAGTCCCGGCACAGGAAGTCGACCTTGATCTGCATGGGCATCCCGCACCAGCCGAAGATGTCGATGTTGTCCCAGCCTTCCTTGTTGTCCCCGCGGGGCGGATAGTAGTTGATCCGCACCTTGTGGAAGAGGTTCCCGTAGAGATCGGGGTACAGCTGGGGCTGGAGGATGGTGTCCAGCACGCTCAGCTTGGATTCCTCCTTGGTCTTGAAGGAGGCCGGGTCGTCCAGGACCTCGCCGTCACGGTTGCCCAGGATGTTGGTGGAGAACCAGCCCGCAACGCCCAGCTGGCGGGCCTTGAAGCCGGGAGCCAGGACGGTCTTCAACAGGGTCTGACCGGTCTTGAAGTCCTTGCCGCAGACGCCCACGCCCTTGTCCTTGGCCAGCTGCTCGAGGGCCGGGACGTCGCCGCTGAGGTTGGGGGCGCCGTTGGCGTAGGGAACGCCCAGCTTGATGGCGGCGTAGGCGTAGATCATGCTGGGGGGGATGTCCGGATGATCCTCGCGAAGCCCCTTCTCGAAGGAGGCCAGGTCCTGGTGGACCTCGCTCCGCTTCATGAAGATCTCGGTGGACCCGCACCAGACCATGACAAGGCGGTCGCAGCCGTTCTCCTTCTTGAAGGTTTCCATGTCCTTCATCAGGGCCTCGGCCATCTCCATCTTGGTGCCGCTCTTGACGTGGGTGCCCTCGAGCTTCTTGACGTAGAAGTTGTCGAAGACGGCCTTCATGGGCTTGATGGCGTCCAGTTGGGGCTTGAGCTGGTTGAGGAGCTCCTTCTCGAGCACCCCGGCCTTCATGGCGGCCTCGTAGACCGAGTCGGGGAAGATGTCCCAGCCGCCGAAGACCAGGTCGTCCAGGTCGGCCAGGGGCACGAAATTGCGGACCAGGGGCTGGCGATCGTCCGTCCGCTTGCCGAGGCGGATGTGGCCCATCTGGGTGAACGATCCGATGGGCAGGCGCAGCCCCTGCCTGATGGCTTCGACGCCCGCGATGAAGGTGGAAGAGACCGCACCCATCCCGGGGGTGAGGATGCCCAGTTTTCCGCTGGCAGGTTTGATATCCAGCTTCTCGGCCATGTTCAAGCTCCTCTGTGGAAGGAAGACAGCCATGATGGTGAAACGAAACACGGATCATTGGGCAGGACCCAGCCGGCCAGCGTCCTGGCGAATGACCCGTTCGCACAGGATAGGACTCCCGGGGAAAGAAGGCAAAAGAAAAAAGGCCCCCCGGGCAGGAGGATAATTCCTAATAAATCAAGGGTCTTTGGTGCTCCCGCCCGAGGCGCCGGGTCCCAAGGTCGTCCCGTATGATATGGAAAACCACGGGTTGTGAATTTTAGGTAAGAGTAAAAAAATTTTATAATAAGGGGTGGACGTCACCGGAGATCATGTGCTATAATGGATTTTGCCTCGTCAAGGGGGAGGGCCCTGAGGGGATCGACCCCCTGACCGTCACGCAACCGCCGCCTCGGGAAAGGGCCGCATGATAAAAAGCTAACGCGTTCGTAATCTTTCTGAAAACCAAACACCTTCTTTGCCTCGGGCAAAGGGAGCTTGTGCAACATGAAGGAAGACGCGGCAGCTTTTGCGGTTGTTGACGGGGAGTATGCGGTCCAGGCGCCGACATTCTTCATTCCCGCCGACACGACCCGCTATGCCGGGCCCCAGGCCCTGGTGAAGCGGTTCTTCGATCTGACCGTTTCGGGGATCCTCCTGCTCTTGACCGCCCCCCTGATGGGCATCATCGCCCTGTTGATCAAGCAATCCAGCCCGGGGCCGGTCTTCTTCGTGCAGGAACGGCTGGGCAAGGACGGGAAGCCCTTCAAGTTCTACAAATTCCGTTCCATGAAACACAACAGCGACGACGCCATCCACCGCCAGTTCGCCGCCATGTTCATCAACGGCGACGAACGCGGCTGCGCCGAGAGCAACAGCGGCGAGAAGGTGTTCAAGCTGAAGGAGGATCCGCGCGTCACGGGCATCGGCAGCCTCCTGCGCCGGACCTCCCTCGACGAGCTGCCCCAGCTGATCAACATCGTCCGCGGCGAGATGTCCCTGGTGGGGCCTCGGCCTCCCATCGCCTACGAGATCGAGAACTACCTCCCCTGGCACATGGAGAGGTTGCGTGCGGTTCCCGGGCTGACCGGCCTGTGGCAGGTCAGCGGCCGCAGTTCCGTCTCCTTCGACGAGATGGTCCACATGGACATCCGGTACATCAGCAACTGGTCGTTGTGGCGGGATGTCATGATCCTCCTGAAGACCGTTCCCGTGGTTCTGCGGGGGACCGGGGGATACTGAGATCGGCTGGACCATGGTCGGGCCCTCGTCGTCATACCGGGATTCTCTTGACCCCTCCGCTTGCGGGGTCCATCCTCCAGCAGCCTGCAACGGTGTTGCAGGCTGTTGTTTGCTTCGCCCCGGCGTTCGGTCGGCGCGACCGGCAATGGGGGTGCCGGCCGACCGACTTCGTCGAAAACCGAAAGCGAGAAGGCAATGGTCAATGTAGGTGTGATCGGCTGTGGGTACTGGGGACCGAACCTGATCCGGAATTTCAACTCCCTGCCGGGGGCCAATCTCAAGACCATCGCCGATCTCGACGAGAAGCGGTTGAACCAGGTGGGCCTCCTCTACCCCAATACGCGCAAGACCACCGACCACCGGGAGATCATCGAGGATCCGGAGATCCAGGCGGTCGTGGTGGCCACGCCCATGTCCACGCACTTCCCCCTGGGCAGCCAGGTGCTGGAGGCGGGCAAGCACCTCTTCCTCGAGAAGCCCATGGCCACCAACAGCGACGACTGCCGCGCCTTGAACCGCCTGGCGGCCGCCCGGGGGCTGAAGGTCATGATCGGGCACACCTTCGTCTACACTCCCGCCGTCCGGAAGATCAAGGCCCTGATGGACAGCGGCGAGCTCGGCGACGTGTACTACGTCAACATCAGCCGCGTGAACCTGGGCATCTTCCAGCAGGACGCCAACGTGGTCTGGGATCTCGCGCCCCACGACGTGGCCATGCTGAACTACCTGTTCGAGGCCCATCCGGTGAGCGTCAGCGCCAACGGCCGCTGCTACGTCCAGCGGGAGAAGGGCATCGAGGACGTGGCCTTCGTCACCCTCGAGTACCCCGGCCGCAGGCTCGCGCACATCCACGTCAGCTGGCTCGACCCGAACAAGATCCGCAACTGCACCTTCGTAGGCAGCCGCAAGATGCTGGTCTACGACGACGTTTCCCCCTCGGAGAAGATCCGGGTCTACGACAAGGGCGTGGACGTCCAGCCCCACTACCATGACTACGGCGAGTTCCAGCTGCTGTACAGGTCGGGCGACATCTTCGTGCCCCGCATCGACACCGTCGAGCCCCTGAAGATCGAGACGGACAGCTTCCTCAAGGTGGTCAGCGGCCAGGAGAAGAACCTCAGCAGCGGGGAGGAGGGGCTGCGCGTCGTGCAGGTCCTGGAGGGCGCCTGCCGGTCCATCGGGGAGGACGGCAAGCCCATTTCCCTGAAGTACGACGACTGAGCCGGACCGCATGAGGGACCGAGCCACACGGCCCTTGCGGGTCGCCATGATCGGGCAGAAGGGCTACCCGCCCGTCCATGGAGGCATCGAGAAGCACGTCGCCGAGCTGGCGGCGCGCCTGCCCGGCCTCGGCGTCGAGGTGGACATCTACAGCCGGCCCCATTACAGCGACGCGCAGGGGCCGGCTGACCTTTCCGGCGTGAGGGTGCTGCGCCTGCCCAGCTTAGCCACCAAGCATCTCGACGCCATCTCCCACACCGTCGTCTGCACCCTGGACGCCCTGGGCAGGCGTCCCGACGTGGTCCACTATCACGCCCTCGGACCCGGACTGCTGTCGGGTCTCCCTCGGGTCCTGGCGGGCCTGCCCACCGTGGTGACGGTCCATGGGCTGGACTGGCAAAGGGACAAGTGGGGGCGTTTCGCGCGCTGGGTCCTGCGCGGCGGGGAGTCGGCCTGCGTCTCCCTGCCCAGCCGCACCATCGTGGTGTCCGAGGCCCTCCGCGAGCATTTCCTGACGGTCCATGGCAAGGGCACCGACTACATCCCCAACGGCATCGCCGAGGCCGTCCTCAGGAGACGCCTCCTGGTGGACGAGCGGGGGATTCCCGGTCGCTTCCTGCTCTTCGTGGGCCGCCTGGTGCCGGAGAAGGGATGCCATCTCCTGATCGAGGCCTGGAACCGCCTCGACCCCTCCCTGCGCAGGGACCGGGAACTGGTGATCGCCGGCGACGCGGGCTTCACCCCCGGATACGTCGGGGAACTCCGGGCCGCCGCAGGACCGGGCGTGCGGTTCCTCGGCTACATCCACGGCCGGCTGCTGGAGGAGCTCTACAGCCATGCCGAAATGCTGGTCCTGCCGTCCACCCTCGAAGGTCTGTCCATCACGCTGCTTGAAGGCATGAGTTACGGGCGGTGTTGCCTGGTCAGCGACATCCCTCCCAACCTCGAGGCGGCGGGGGAGTGCGCCGAGACCTTCCGCAGCGGCGACGTCGCGGACCTCGCCTCCCGGCTCGCCGCGGCGCTGGGGGACGAGGCCCGTCGGAAGGACCTGGGAACGCGCGCCCGGGAGCGGGTCGCGGCCCGGTATTCCTGGGACCGGGTGGCGGTCGCGACGGCGGCACTTTACCGTGAATGCGCCGTGAACCGGGACCGCCGCTGAGGGGTCTTCCCGGCGTTTCCGGGACCTGATCGCGCCTCAAAAATCCATTTGACATTCCTGCCGTCTTTCATTATTTCTGCATAACCTTCGGAGCGGGCATAGCTCAGCTGGTAGAGCGCTACCTTGCCAAGGTAGTTGTCGCGAGTTCGAGTCTCGTTGCCCGCTCCATTTTTTTTGGAGGGGAACTCCTGCGGGCGTTCCCCTCCCTCGTTTGACCGGGATGCTGCGGGTCCGGTCACGGCCGGATGGACGGCGCGGGCCGGCATCCGCCTGGTTGACATCCCCTGGGGGATGCAACATACTTCCTTCCCTGCGAGGCGGCATAGCCAAGAGGCTAAGGCGACGGTCTGCAAAACCGTTATCCCCGGTTCGAGTCCGGGTGCCGCCTCCACCAAGACCACCGGCCCGGCCGGTTTTTTTGTCGGTATTCCCCGCGCGGTCCCTTAGAATGCGGCGTGGTCCCGGTGCCGGGATGGCGGAATTGGTAGACGCAAGGGACTTAAAATCCCTCGAAGCGTTGCTTCGTGCCGGTTCGAAACCGGCTCCCGGCACCATCGTCCCGCCGACCCGGTCCAGATCAGGAGTCGATCTTGCGCCTGGCTTTCCTCTCCATCGGCCGCCACATCCATACCGAGCGCTGGATCCGTTGGTTCGCGGCCCGCGGTCACGAATGCCACCTGTTGACGGTGCAGCCCGGGCCGGTGGAGGGCGTCGTCGTCCATGACGTCGGGAGCGCCTTCGGGCCCAAGCCCTGGCGCTACCTGCTCTCGCTGCGCAAGGTCAAGTCCGCCCTGGGGCGCATCGGGCCCGATCTGCTCAACACGCACTTCCTCACCGGGTACGGCTACTGGGGTCATTTCTCCGGGTTCCAGCCCAACGTCCTGACGGTCTGGGGCGACGACGTCTACGTCACGCCCTTCGAGAACCGCCTGAAGAACCACCTGGCCCGGAGGGCGCTCGCCTCCTGCGCGGCGCTGACCGGTGATTCCCTGGACATCCTCCGGGCGGCGGCCCGGCTGGGCGCCGATCCGCGGCGCAGCTTCCGGGTCCTGTGGGGGGTGGACTTCGACCGTTTCCGGCCCGCGGACGCCGGCGACTGGCGCCGGTCCCGGGGATTCGCCGACGACCAGGTCGTCTTCTTCTCCCCGCGCAGCTACACCCAGCCCTACTACAACATCGACACCGTCATCGCCGCCGCGGCCGCGGTGATGGAGGTCGAGCCGCGGGCCAGGTTCCTGTTCTCGGGTTACGAGGGCGATCCCGAACCCTTCCGGCGCCGCGCCGCCGCCGCCGGCATCGAGCCGGTGATGCGCATGGTGGGCCGGTTGCCGCATGCCGAATTCGCCACGGCCCTGCAGGCTTGCGACGTCTTCATCTCGGTGCCCTCGGTGGACGCCACGGCGGTCAGCCTCCTGGAAGCCATGGCCTGCGGTTGCGCCTGCATCGTTTCGGACCTGCCCTCGGCGTGCGAGTGGATCGCCGACGGGAGGTCCGGCCTGGTGGTCGCCCCGCGGGACGTCGGGGGGCTCCAGGGCGCGATGCTGGCCCTGGCCCGCGATCCCGGACTCCGCGGCGCGCTGGGGGAGGCAGCCCTGGCGACGGCGCGCCGTCATGCCGGGTTCGAGGCCAACATGCTGCACGTCGACCGCATCTTCACGGCCCTGACCGGGGGGGACGGGGGATTCCCCGACGGCGTCGGCGTGCCGGCGCTCAGCCGGCCGCCCGGAGAGTCGTGATGGATCTCTCGGTCGTCATCCCCACCCACGACAAGCAGGCCCTCCTGGTCCGGACCCTCGATGCCCTCGGCCGGCAGGATCCCGGCCCCGGCGTCCGCTGGGAAGTCGTGGTGGTCGACGACGGGAGCACCGACGGGACGGGCGAGCGCCTCCGGAGCTTGACCGGGACGTTCCCCGTCCCCCTGACGGTGGTGACCCCTCCGGAGAACGTGGGCCGGGCCCGCGCCCGGAACCTGGGCGCCCGGGCCGCCCGCGGCCGTTTCCTGGTCTTCCTCGATGACGACATCATGGCGCCTCCCGGTTTGCTGGCCGCCCACCTGCAGCTCGTTCGCGGGCGGGCGGATCTCGGGACCATCGGCTTCGCCGTGACCGATCCCGACCTGATCGATGCGCCGCATTTCCATTACCTGGACACCCGGGGGGCGGCCCGTCTGCCCGCAGGGGCGGCCCCCGCGCGCTACTTCGTGACCCAGAACGCCGGCGTGCCCCGGGAGGCCTTCCTGGGGATCGGCGGATTCGACGAGGAGTTCTCCGCCTACGGATTCGAGGACATGGAACTGGCATTCAGGCTCGAGGACCTCGCCGGGGTCCGGTTCCGCGCCCTGACCCGCCCGGTGCCGGTCCACATCCATCATCATTCCCTTGAAGAATACCTGGCCAAGAAGATCGAGTGCGGCGCCCACACCCTGCCCCGGTTGGCGGGGCTCCACCCGGGCAGGATCCGGGAAATGCGCCTGGGCGCCGTGCTGGACCCGCCCGGTGGCGAACCCGGGCCGGGGACCCGCTTGCTGCGGGCTCTGCTCGACGGGCCCTTGCCGGGCTGGGCGACCCGCCTGGTTGCGGGCTGGCCTACCCGCGGGAATCGGCGGCCGGCGGCCTTCTCCCTTTATTGCAGGGCCATGGGATTCGTCATCCTCGGGTGCTACCGGAAGGGTTTCCGGGATCATTCCGGGCATGGCAATATGGCATGAAAAAGTGTCAAAAAGACACCATGACAGCGACTGTCATTTCTGTCCGTTATCCGTCATTTGCCTTCCCTTGATCCAAGTTGTTCTCCAAAAAGAGATTAAGATAAGATACCCGATCCCGGCTTCTGGCATGTGCCTTGTAATTGTCTCCCCGAACATTCTGGAACTTCCCACACTTGCAAGGAGTCTGTCATGGGCAAGATCATCGGAATCGACCTGGGGACCACCAACAGCGTCGTCTCGGTCATGGAGGGCGGCGAACCCCGGGTCATCCAGAACAAGGAAGGCAATCGCACGACCCCCTCGGTCGTCGCGTGGAACAAGAAGGGCGAACGTCTGGTCGGCCTGCTGGCCAAGCGCCAGGCGGTGACCAATCCCAAGGACACCGTCTATTCGATCAAGCGGTTCATGGGTCGGCGATTCGACGAGGTGGGCACCGAGATGACCGAGGTCCCCTACGAGGTCGTCAAGGGCGGCAACGGTGAGGCCAGGGTCAAGACCAGCCACGGCGAGTTCTCTCCTCCGGAGATTTCCGCCCAGGTTCTCCGCGCCCTCAAGGAAACCGCGGAGGAGCACCTCGGGCATCCGGTGACCGAAGCGGTGATCACCGTCCCGGCCTACTTCAACGACAGCCAGCGTCAGGCCACCAAGGACGCGGGCAAGATCGCCGGACTCGAGGTCAAGCGCATCATCAACGAGCCCACGGCCGCGGCCCTGGCTTACGGCCTCGAGAAGAAGGGGGAGGAGACCATCGCCGTCTTCGACCTCGGCGGCGGCACCTTCGACATCTCCATCCTGGAGATCGTCGACGGCGTCTTCTCCGTGCTGGCCACCAATGGCGACACCCACCTGGGCGGCGACGACTTCGACCAGAAGATCATGGACCATCTCGTCGACACGTTCATCAGCCAGGAAGGGATCGACCTCAGCAAGGACGCCATGGCGCTCCAGCGCCTGAAGGAGGCGTCGGAGCAGGCCAAGCGCGAGCTGAGCTCGTCCACCCAGGCGGAGATCAACCTGCCCTTCATCACCGCGGACGAGAACGGTCCCAAGCACTTCACCTACACCCTGACCCGGGCCAAGTTCGAATCCCTGGTGGCCGGCCTCATCGAGCGCTCGGTCAAGCCCTGCCTGAACTGCCTGAAGGACGCCGGCCTGACCCCCGCCGACATCGACGAGGTCCTGCTGGTGGGCGGGTCCACCCGGATCCCCGCGGTCCAGGCCAAGGTCCAGGAGCTCTTCAAGAAGGAGCCCAACCGCACGGTCAATCCCGACGAGGTGGTCGCCATGGGGGCCGCCATCCAGGGCGGGGTGCTCGGCGGGGAGGACATGGACATCGTCCTGCTCGACGTCACGCCCCTGAGCCTGGGCATCGAGACCCTGGGCGGGGTCATGACGCGGCTGATCGAGCGCAACACGACCATCCCGACCAAGAAGAGCCAGGTCTTCTCCACGGCCGCGGACAACCAGCCGACCGTGGACATCCACGTGCTCCAGGGCGAGCGCGAAATGGCCCTGGACAACAAGACCATCGGGCGTTTCCAGCTGACGGGGATCCCCGCCGCCCCCCGCGGCATTCCCCAGATCGAGGTGACCTTCGACATCGACGCCAACGGCATCCTGTCCGTGAGCGCGGTGGACAAGGCCACGGGCAAGGAGCAGTCGATCAAGATCCAGGCTTCGAGCGGCCTGACCGACGCCGAGGTCGAGCGGATGGTGAAGGATGCCGAGGCCCATGCCGACGAGGACAAGAAGAAACGCGAGCTGATCGATGTCCGGAACGAGGCCGAAGCCCGGGTGCACGCCGCCCGCAAGAGCATCGAGGACCTGGGGGACCAGGTGGAGGCCGGGGACAAGGAGGACGTCGAGAACAAGATCAAGGCCCTCGAGGAAGTGGTCAAGGCCGATGACGTCGCCATGATCCGCACCGCGAGCGACGCCCTGATGAACGCCGTCCAGAAGGTTGCCGGCAAGGCCTACGAGAAGGCCGGCGGTCGGGATGCCCCTGGTGGGGCTGCCGGCGCCGCGGCGGGCGGCGACGGCGGACAGTCGGCCGGTTCCGACGCCCAGGACGGTCCCGTGGATGCGGATTACGAAGTCGTGGACGATGAGGATAATCGTTGATTGATTTCAAAAACGTGGTAAACTGGGGTGCTTGAGTCCGCTCTGCACCCCGGTTGAAACGCCCTCAAGTCGTTGTTCTGGAACGCGTTGAAAATTTTGAAAATTGAGGTTGACCGGGAAAGTGGAAAATATTACTCTTTTGGTTCACATTAATTCCCGACCCGAGTCACCCGCCAAGGACAGATGCAGATTGGACGCCGGAACCTGGAACTTTTCAACGAGATCCGGGGTATGTATGGCTTCGAATGTCCATCGGAAAATTTGACCTTCTGGGTCAAGTAAAGTCGCCGGGATCGGGCGGAAACCCTCCGGGCGAATAGACGGGAGGAAGCGACGTGTACGAAGTCGAACTCAGCAGTGATCGTCGGGAGGATCCCAGCCTGCAGCACTATCTGCACACCATCGGGAAGCACCGCCTCCTGACCAGGGAGGAGGAATTCGAACTGGCCCGCCGGATCCGCGAAGGGGACAAGGAAGCCCTCGACAAGCTGGTCAACTCCAACCTGCGCTTCGTCGTGAGCGTCGCCAAGAAGTTCCTGAACCAGGGACTCAGCTACATGGACCTCATCGCCGAGGGCAACATCGGCCTGATCACCGCCGCGAAGCGGTTCGACGAGCGCCGCGAGTTCCGGTTCATCTCCTATGCCGTCTGGTGGATCCGGCAGGCCATCCAGAAGGCCATCGCCGAGCAGACCAACACGGTCCGCCTGCCCATCAACCGGTCCCAGCAGGCCCAGAAGATCAAGCGGATGAGCCAGGCCCTCGAGCAGAAGCACCACCGCCAGGTCGACGAGGACGAGATCGCCGAGGCCATGAGCCTCGACCCCCGGAAGCTCGGGCAGATCCGGGCGGCCAGCCGCCCCCTGATGAGCCTCGACCAGCCCATGTACGACGACGAGGTGACCCTGGCCGACACCCTGTCCGACCCCGAGGACAAGAACCCCTACCAGGGATTCGTGACCGAGGAACTCGAACAGGAACTCGCCGGCGCCATGTCCCTGCTCTCCCGCCGGGAAAAGGACATCGTCATGCGGTATTACGGGATCGGGACCGAGGAGACGGCCTCCCTGGAGACCATCGGACAGGACATCAACCTCTCCCGGGAGCGGGTGCGCCAGATCCGCAACCAGGCCCTGAGCAAGATGCGCCAGCATGGTTTCGGAGAGCGACTTGTGGACTACTTGACCTGATTCCCGGGCCCCGCGGTTTTCCGTTGACATGGGCGGGAAATGCTGTTTATTTACCCGCCACGGTGGGCGATTAGCTCAGTTTTGGTTAGAGCGCTTGTTTGACAGACAAGAGGTCACAAGTTCGAGTCTTGTATCGCCCACCACCGCATTCTCTGCGCCGCCCAGGCCCGATGCCGCTTCCCGGCCGCGGGCCTTTTTCGGATGATGGCCCCGCACCTGTGGCGGCGGCCGACGGATGCCCTACCGGGGCGTGAGGTGGATTGATCATGGCAGCATTGACGATGACCCTGCCCGACGGCCAGAACCTCGAGATCGAGGAGGGCAGCCCCTACGGGGAGGTCGTGCGACGGATCGGCGAAGGCCTCTACCGCAACGCCCTGGCCGTGGCCGTGGACGGCGTCTACCATCCGTTGGCCGAGCCCGCCCGCCGCGGCGGCGCCCTCACGGTCCTGACCCGTTCCGGGGACGAGGGCCTGGCCGCCCTGCGCCACTCCACCGCCCACCTCCTGGCCTGGGCCGTCCAGGATCTCTTTCCCGGCACCCGGTTCGCCTTCGGGCCGGACATCGAGAGCGGCTTCTACTACGACTTCGACCGGGCGGAGCCCTTCAGCGAGGCGGATCTCGCGAGGATCGAGGCCCGCATGGTCGAACTGGCCCGGACCAAGGTCCCCATCGTGCGGGAGGAGGTCACCCGGGCCGAGGCCGAGGCGCTGTTCAAGGACCAGCCCTACAAGCTGGACCAGATCGCCAACCTGGGTGACGAGCAGCTCTCCATCTATCGCATGGGGGACTTCGTCGATCTGTGCGAGGGGCCCCACGCCCCGGACACTGCCGAACTCAAGGCCTTCAAGCTCCTCAGCATCGCCGGCGCCTACTGGCGCGGCGACAGCAGCCAGCCCATGCTCCAGCGGATCTACGGCACCTCCTTCTTCAAGAAGAAGGACCTGGACGCCCACCTGGAGATGCTGGAGGAGGCCAAGAAGAGGGACCACCGCAAGCTGGGGCGCGAACTCGATCTGTTCGGGATCATGGACGAGGCGGGTCCCGGACTCAGCTTCTGGTTCCCCCGCGGCGACATCCTGCGCGAACAGATCATCGATTACTGGAAGGCCGTCCACCGGGAGCGCGGCTACGTGACCGTGACCACGCCGCACATCTCCCAGGCCGGGCTCTGGGAGACCTCGGGCCACATGCAGTTCTACCGGGACGACATGTACGTGTTCGAACAGGAGGGCAGGCAGTACGTGGTGAAGCCCATGAACTGCCCCGGGCACATCCTCATGTTCAAGCGCATGTCGCGGGGCTACAAGTCCCTGCCCGTCCGCTACGCCGAACTGGGGACCGTCTACCGCGCCGAGGGCAGCGGGACCCTGCACGGGCTGTTCCGGGTCCGCGGCTTCACCCAGGACGACGCCCACATCTTCTGCACGCCCGAGCAGCTCGAGGACGAGGTCTCCGCCTGCCTCGACCTGGTCAAGGTCATCCTGGGCCGGTTCGGATTCCACGACTTCAAGGTGGAGCTCTCGGTCCGGGATCCGGAGAACAAGGCGAAGTACGCCGGCTCGGACGAGGAATGGGCCGCCGCCGAGGCCTCCCTGGTCCGGGCCCTGGAGATCCACGGGCTGGACTACACCCGGGAAGAGGGGGAGGCCGTCTTCTACGGCCCCAAGATCGACGTGAAGCTGATCGACGCCCTGGGACGCCGCTGGCAGGCCAGCACCGTCCAGTTCGACTTCAACCTGCCCCGCCGGTTCGACGTGACCTTCACCGACCGCGACGGCGAGAAGAAGTACGTCTACATGGTCCACCGGGCCATCATGGGCTCCCTGGAACGCTTCATCGGCATCCTGACCGAGCACTTCGCCGGGGACTTCCCCCTGTGGCTGGCGCCCGAGCAGGCCAGGGTGCTCTCGGTCAGCCGGGACCAGCACGCCTACGCCGAAGCGGTGGTCGGGCGGCTCAAGGCGGCCGGGATCCGGGCGGGGTCCGACGTCCGGGACGAGAAGATCGGGTTCAAGATCCGGGAGGCGGAACTCCTGCGGATCCCCTGGATGCTCATCGTGGGCGGCCGGGAGATGGAGAACGACGAGGTCTCCCTGCGGATCCGGCACCAGGGCGACCAGGGGGGACGCAAGGTGGACCGGGTGGTCCAGGATCTCCTTGACGGAATTGCCGAAAAGCACTAGATTACGCGATTGTACGCGGAAGGGCCCGGGAAGGCCGTTCCGTGCATCCAAGCAGAGGTCCGCCCTCTCACCGTAGCTGGCCCCTAGGATCGGGGACGGAGCGGTTCAGAATCCCGGTCCCGCCCTGGTGTTCACCGGGAGCGGGCGGCGGCGGACCATGGTGTCCGCCTTTTTCTTTGCCGGTCGGCCGGCGGGCGGTCCCGACCCCTACAGGAGGTTTGGCTTATCAAGGGAAACAAGGTGACCCGGGTCAACCGGATGATCAGGATTCCCAAGGTCATGGTCGTCGACGAGGACGGCGAACAACTGGGAATCCTCGATACGGCGGAGGCCCTGGCCAAGGCCGAGGAGCGGGGGCTGGACCTGGTGGAAGTCGCTCCCAACGCGCGCCCTCCCGTGTGCAAGATCATGGACTACGGGAAGTTCAAGTACGAGCAGAGCAAGAAGGCGCGCAAGGCCCGGCAGGCTTCCCATACGGTCAAGATCAAGACCATCCAGTTCAGGCCGAAGACCGACGATCACGACTACGATTTCAAGAAGAAGCACATCGTCAAGTTCCTCGAAGCGGGGAACAAGGTGAAGATCGTGATGCGTTTCCGGGGCCGCGAGATCACGCACATGGATCTGGCCCTGGAGTTCCTCAACCACCTCACGCAGGAGGTGGCCGAGTACGGGGTCAGGGAATCCCAGCCCCAGCGGGAGGGCCGGCTGATCACCTTCGTGCTCGCCCCGAACAAGGCCAAATAGCCCGTCCGACGTCGGACGAAACCGGTTCGAAGAGCGCTCGCCGTGCACGGCCCCTGCAGGGGCGGAGGCCGCCGGGTGCGGAAGCGAAAGAGGCAGGAATCATGGGCAACAAGATGAAGACCAACCGGTCCGCCGCCAAGCGGTTCAAGTTCACCGGCAGCGGAAAGGTCAAGCGCAGCAGGGCCTACACGGGCCACCTGTTCACCGCCAAGAGTCCCAAGCGTTTGCGCAACCTGCGCAAATCCGGGGTGCTGGCTCCCAGTGACGAAGCCCGCGCCCGCCGGATGCTGGCCGGCAACAAGTAAATCCCGTTTCCCGCCCCCGGTGGGGCCGGCCAACAAGGAGGCAAAGCGATGCCCAGGGCAACAAACAACCCGGCCGCCAAGCAGCGGCGCAAGAAGTACCTCAAGCGGGCCAAGGGATTCGTCGGGGCGCGCAGCAACCAGTACGTGACCGCTCGCGAATCCGTCGATCGGGCGCTGGCTTACGCCTACCGCGACCGGCGCACCAAGAAGCGGGATTTCCGGCGCCTGTGGATCACGCGGATCAACGCCGCCGCCCGCCTCAACGGGCTCAGCTACAGCCACTTCATCAACGGGCTGAAGAAGGCCGAGATCGAGATCGACCGCAAGGTCCTGGCCGATCTGGCGGTGCACGATTCCGCCGCCTTCGCCAAGCTGGCCGAGGCCGCCAAGAGCGCCCTTTGATCGCAGGCGGGACGCCGTCCGGTCCCGTGATCATGTCACCCCCCGCGGGCGCCGGCCTCGATCCGACAGGCCGGCGTCTCGGTTTTTCCGCCGGGGTCATCGGCGGAGCAAAGGACCCAAGATGAAGGAAACCATCGCGCGCCTGCATGCGGAGGGCACGGCCCGGATCGAATCGGCGGCGGGGCTGGAGGAGCTCGAGAAGGCGCGGGTGGCCCTGCTCGGCCGCAAGGGCGAACTGACCCTCCTGCTCCGCGGGCTGAAGGACGTCCCCGATGCCGAGCGTCCCGCGGTGGGCGCGGAGCTCAACCGTGTCAAGGTCGCCCTCGGCGACCTGATCGACGCCCGCCTGGCCTCCCTGAAGGCGGCCGGGCCCGTGACGGGGACCAGCCGCTGGGATCTGACCATACCCGCCGGACCGGTCACCGGTCAGGGGACGATCCATCCGCTCACCTCCGTGCTCGAATCCATCTGCGACATCTTCTACGGGATGGGATTCACCCGGGGGGACGGGCCCGAGGTCGAACTCGACTACTACAACTTCACGGCCTTGAACTTCCCCGCCGACCATCCCGCCCGGGACATCCAGGACACCTTCTACATCAACGAGAAGGTGTGCCTGCGGACCCAGACCTCTCCCGTCCAGGTGCGGACCATGGAACGGTCCGAGCCGCCCCTGGCCTGCATCTTCCCGGGCAGGGTCTACCGCAACGAGAACGCCGACGCTTCCCACTCCTCGGAGTTCTTCCAGATCGAGGGGCTGGTCGTGGACCGGACCGTCAGCATGGCCGACCTGAAGGCGACCGTGGACACCTTCGTCCGGCTGTTCTTCGGGGCCGCCGAGCCGACCCGCTTCCGTCCGCACTACTTCCCCTTCACCGAGCCTTCGGTCGAGGTGGACATGCAGTGCGTGTCCTGCCGCGGCGCCGGGTGCGGCGTCTGCGGCCAGACCGGGTGGCTGGAGATCATGGGCGCGGGCATGGTGCATCCCAACGTTTTCAAGGCCGCCGGCTATCCCGAGGACAAGTACACGGGTTTCGCCTTCGGGATGGGCATCGACCGGATCGCCATGCTCAAGTACGGGATCGACGACATCCGCCTCCTGTACGAGAACGACCTCCGTTTCCTGCAACAATTCCGAGGTGTCCTGTGAAGATCAGCCTGGACTGGCTCAGTGATTTCGTCACCTGGGACGACTCCGTGGCGGGCCTGGCGGCCAAGCTCACCTCCGCCGGCCTCAACGTCGAGAGCGTCGAGGAGTTCAAGCAGTCCTTCCCCGGCGTCGTCGTGGCCCGGGTCCTGGAACAGGACCGGCATCCGGACGCCGACCGGTTGAGCGTCTGCAAGGTCGACGACGGCAGCGGCGAACCCGTTCCCGTGGTCTGCGGGGCCCCCAACGTCAGGGCGGGCCTGACCGTCCTCTTCGCCCGCGTGGGGGCGGAACTGCCCGGGGGACTGGTCCTGAAGAAGACCAGGATCCGGGGCGAGGTCAGCCAGGGCATGATCTGTTCGGCGACCGAGCTGGAACTGGGGGACGACTCCTCCGGCATCATGGAGCTCGACACCGACCTGCCCTCCGGCGCGAGCGCCGACGAGCTCTTCGGGTTCTCGGACACCGTCCTGGACATCGAGGTCACGCCCAACCGGCCCGACTGGTTGAGCCATCTGGGGGTGGCGAGGGAAGTGGCCGCCATCTACGGGACCAAGGTCTCGCTGCCGCCGGCCTGGGGTTCCCAGCAGAGCGGCGAGAACCTCGGCCTCACCGTCAAGGTGGCGGACTATGCGGACTGCCCCCGTTACATGGCGTTCGCCGCCCGGGACATCACCGTCGGGCCGTCGCCCGCCTGGATGCAGCGGCGCCTCATGGCGGTCGGCAGCCGGCCCATCAACAACCTGGTCGACATCACCAACTACGTCCTGTTCGAACTGGGCCAGCCCCTGCACGCCTTCGACAAGTCCAAGCTGTCGGGGACCACCATCAGCATCCGGCGGGCGGGAAAACCGACGCGGGTGACGACCCTGGACGACGCCGACCGTGAGGTCGATCCGGACACCCTGCTCATCTGCGATCAGCGGGGACCGGTGGCCCTGGCCGGGGTCATGGGACTGGCGAACACCGAGGTGAGCGACGAGACCACCGAGGTCCTTCTCGAGAGCGCCTTCTTCAACCCGAGCCTGGTGCGGACCGCCAGCCGGGGCATGGGGCTGATCAGCGAGAGCAGCTACCGGTTCGAGCGGGGCGCCGACTGGGACATGGTCGAGAAGGCCGCCCAGAGAGCCCTGTACCTGATGCAGGAACTGGCCGGGGCCGTGATCGTGAAGGATTGGGCCGATCGTCAGGATCCGGACCGCAGGGTTCCGGAGGCCGTGCCCCTGCGCATCTGGCAGGTCAACCGCCTGCTCGGCACCCGCATCACCACGGACGAGGCCGCCCAGCAGCTCCAGCGGCTGGGCCTGAAGGTCCAGCCCATGGGCAACGCCCAGTCGAGCAACGCCAGCGCGGTGAACATGATGGTCCAGGTGCCTTCCTTCCGCCGGGACCTGCTGCAGGAAGTGGATCTCATCGAGGAGATCGCCCGCAGCTACGGTCTGGACAACATCAGGTCGGACGAGGGTTTCCGGGGCAGCGGCGGGGGGTTGCGGCGTCCCCTGGACGTCGCCCTGGGCAAGATCCGCCACTGGCTGGCCGCGTCCGGCTACCACGAAGTGGTCACCTCGAGCTTCGCCGGCGCCGGGGAGACGGACAAGCTCGGCCTGCCCGAGGACGATCCCCGGCGGGAGCTGCTCGCCGTGGTCAACCCCCACCACGGGGGGGACACCCAGCTGAGGACCGCCCTGGTTCCGTCACTTCTGCGCGTGGTGCGCCACAACCTCAATTCCGGAGCCCGCACCCCCTTGCGGCTCTTCCAGATCAACCGGGTCTTCCGTCCGGGGCAGGAGCGGACCGACCTGGGGCCGCAGGCCGACGATCGCCTGTTGCCGGCCGAACCGGCCTTCCTCCAGATCTGCATCGCCGGCGACCGCACGGCGGGGATGGACGGCATCCCCTCCGATCTGCTGGCCCTCGAGGCGGCGCTGGGGGATCTGGGTGTCCTGCTGAGATTGCCCCTCGGCCTGGAACCCGGTCCCGCCGAACCGTGGCTCGAGGCCGGAGCCCAGTGGGTCGTGAAGGACGGCGAGGGCCGCCGCATCGGTTCCGCCGGACACGTCGCCTCCCGGGTTGCCGAGGCGTTCGGGGTCGAGTCCCGGGTGGCCGTCGCGGAGATCGACATGGAATACCTGAAGATGTCCCCTGAAGATGTTCAGTACAAGACCTTTACGCGTTTTCCGGTCGTGAAGCGGGACCTTTCCCTCCTGGTGCCGCAGGGGGTCGCCTACCGGCGGATCGAGGAGGTCGTACGGGATTCCGGAGGGGAGCTCCTCGAGTCGGTCGAGCTCTTCGACGTCTATCGAGGCAAGGGATTGCCGGAGGGAACGGGGGCCTTTGGAATTCGCTTGATGTTCAGGTCGGGTAAGGGTAACTTGAAGGGGAAGACCGTTGACAGGGCCATTTCAATCATTCTGGAAGCCCTGAAGCGGGAACTGGATATAGATACACGAGCTTAACCGGGCGCGGTCCGTCCCCGCCCACCAGACGCCGGAATTTCAGGGATGAAAGAGTCGCGCCATGGAAAGCAATCTGAGCATTCTGGAAGCCAAGGTCCTGGAAGCGGTGGGCCTCATCAAGGAATTGCGGGCCGAGAACGGACGGCTGCAGGGTCGCTGCGGGGAGCTCGAAGCCGCTCTCGCGGGACAAGAGGAAGAGAAAGCACGCCTTGCCAGGGAGTTGGCCGAGGCCCGGGAGGGCGCCGACCTGGTGGAGGCTTACGAGGAGAAGAGGAAGGAAATCGAGGACAAGGTCGGGGGGCTTCTGCAGCAGCTGGAGGCCCTGGGCTAGGATGCACCGGCTTCCTGCCGGCAGGGGAAACGGTCGAGCTTGGAACCAAAAAGCGTAACAGTGACCATCTTCGGCAAGGAGTACACCCTCCGGGGTGACGCCGATCCCGGATATGTGAAGGAAGTTGCCGATTTCGTCAGCGAGAGGATGACGGAGGTCGCCGGGCGGACGCCTGTGGCATCCACCGTGAAGATCGCCATCCTGGCCGCTGTGAACATTGCCGACGAGCTGTTCCGCGAACGGCGTAGCACCCTGGAGAGCCAGGATGCCCTTGAAGATAGATCTGTTCGGATGGCGAGGCTTCTGGACGCCGAGGTTTCGCGCGGCCGCCCCCATGGAATCGGTGGTGATTCCCTGCCCGGCACGTGATGTGTCGTACAAGTGAGCCAACACTTCACTCATGGGATTCCGGAGTTTCCGTGCCAAGGACAGGCCTCCCCGGAGGACTTCCGAGGTCCGGAACAGGAAACCCACCTGGAGCAACTCGGTTCAGTTGCTTCCGACGCACACGACCGGGCGGGGTAGCCAGCCGCATCCACTCCTGATTTCCTCCTTTGCCTGGATACATGAGAGGAGTGGCCATGCCGCAGGTATCTGCGTACGTCTACGGCTGCATCGTCGCCGTCGTCTTTTTCCTCCTTGGCTGGTTCACCTTCAAGAGGAGCTACGAGAAGCGGCACGGTCAGGCTTCGGCCCGATGCGACAGCCTGCTCGACGACGCCCGGAAGGAGGCATCCGCCCTGGTCAAGAGCGCCCAGCTCGAGGCCAAGGAGGAATTCTTCCAGGCCCGCCAGAAGTTCGAGAAGGACACCGAACGCGATCGGCTGGAGAGCCGGCGCCGGCAGGAGGCCCTGGACCTCCGGGAGGAGAACCTCAACAAGAAGGTCGCCTTCATCGACGCCAAGGAGACGCGGCTCGGCACCCAGGAAGAGGATCTGAAAACCCGGTGGGACGAGGTGGAGCGGGCCCGCGCCCAGGCCGAGCGCTTCCTGGAGGAGCAGAACCTCAAGCTGGAGCAGATCGCAGGCATGACCGCCGAGCGCGCCCGGCAGCAGCTCATGGAGAACATGGTGGGAGAGGCCCGGATGGCCGCCGCCCAGTCCATCAAGCAGGTGCGCGAGGAGACCGAGCGGTCCTCGCGGCGGGAGGCCATCAAGATCCTCAGCCTCGCCGTCCAGCGCTACGCATCCGAGCACGTGGCCGAGAGCACGGTTTCGGTCGTGGACCTGCCGGGCGACGACATGAAGGGCCGCATCATCGGGCGGGAGGGGCGCAACATCAGGGCCTTCGAGCTCGCCACCGGGATCGACGTCATCATCGACGACACGCCCGGCGCCGTGATCGTCTCGGGCTTCGATCCGGTGAGGAGGGAGGTCGCCCGCCAGTCCCTCGAGATCCTCATCCGGGACGGCCGGATCCACCCCGGCCGCATCGAGGAAGTGGTCAAGAAGACCGACCAGGAGATGCAGGACCGCATCCGGGAAATCGGGGAGCAGGCCTGCATCGAGCTCAACCTTCAGAACATCCGGCCCGAGATGTTCCCCTACATCGGACGCCTCCATTACCGCTCGAGCTACGGGCAGAACCTCCTGAACCACTCCAAGGAGGTGGCCGCGGTCGCGGCGATCATCGCCGCGGAGCTGGGGCTGGATTCCCGTCTGGCCAGGCGTTGCGGGTTCCTGCACGACATCGGCAAGGCGGCGGACCACGAGATCGAGGGCCCGCACGCGGTCATCGGGGCCCGGCTGTGCAAGAAGTTCGGCGAGAGCGAGACCGTGATCAACGCGGTGGGAGGGCACCACCAGGACGTCGAAGCCGCCACCCCGTACACCTTCATCACCGCCGCCGCGGATGCCGTCTCGGCCTCCCGGCCGGGAGCCCGCCGCGAGAGCCTCGACTCCTACGTGCAGCGTCTGGAGAACCTGGAGCAGATCGCCGACAGCTTCGAGGGTGTGGAGAAGTCGTTCGCCATCCAGGCCGGCCGCGAGGTCCGGGTGCTGGTGAACCATACCAAGGTCTCCGACGCCGATGCCGCCGTCCTGGCCGAGGAAGTCAGCCGCAGGATCGAAGGGGAACTGGAATATCCCGGGCAGATCAAGGTGATGGTCATCCGGGAGACGCGGGCCACCGCTTTCGCCAAGTAGCGCCGGGACCGGTGACGGGGAAGGGATGCCATGGAAACCAAGCTGCTCAAGGGCGTGCCGGTGCGGGATGCCGTTTTCGACGACCTCCGGAACCGGCTGCGTTCCGCTCCCCGCAGTCCCGGGCTGGCCGTGGTCCTGGTCGGGGACGATCCCGCCTCCCACGTCTACGTCAAGCACAAGGAGAAAGGCTGCGAAACGGTGGGGATCCACCACGTGACCCATCGTCTGCCCGCCGCCGCTCCCGAGGCCCAGGTGCTGGAATTGATCGGGAACCTCAATGACGATCAGGCCATCGACGGCATCCTGGTCCAGCTGCCGCTGCCTGCGGGCATCGACCAGGACAAGGTTCTGCTGTCGGTCGATCCGGCCAAGGACGTGGACGGCTTCCACCCCGAGAACCTGGGCCGGCTCGTGGCCGGGAATCCCCGGTTCGTGCCCTGTACGCCCAAGGGCATCCTGCGGCTCTGCAGCCATTACGACATCCCCTTGGCCGGCCGGAACGTCGCCATCGTGGGCCGCAGCGTCATCGTCGGCAGGCCCCTGGCCCTGCTGATGTCCCTGAAGGGCGCCGCGGGCAACGCCACCGTGACCATGTGCCACTCCGGAACCCGCGACCTGGCGGGGATCACCTCGCGGGCCGACGTCGTCGTGGCGGCCATGGGAGTCCCCTGTGCGCTGGGGCGCGAGGAGATCGGCGAGGGCGCCGTGGTGATCGACGTGGGCATCAACCGGATCGACGACCCCGCCCATCCCAAGGGCACGCGCCTGGTGGGGGACGTGGACGCCGACGCGGTGATCGGCCGGGCGGGGGCGCTGACCCCCGTACCCGGAGGCGTGGGACCCATGACCATCGCCATGCTCCTGGAGAACACCTTCGAATCCATGGCCCGGGCGGAGGGGTGGGATGGAGGGCGTTGAGCTCGGCCGCGAACTGGCCGCCGAACGCAAGGCGGTCGACCAGGCCCTGCGCCGACTCCTGCAGGGGGAAGCGGACGTGCCCGCCCGTTTGAAGGCGGCCATGCGCCACAGCCTGCTTGCCGGCGGGAAGAGGCTGCGTCCCATCCTGCTCCTGTGGACCTACGATGCGCTGCAGGGCATCGGACGGGGGGCCGTCGCCGGCAGGGACAGCGCCCTCGTCGCCGCCTGCGCCCTCGAATGCCTGCATACCTACTCCCTCATCCACGACGATCTGCCCGCCATGGACGACGACGACATGCGCCGGGGCCGGCCGACCTGTCACGTCGCCTTCGACGAGGCCACCGCCATCCTGGCCGGGGATGCTCTGCAGGCCCTGGCCTTCCAGTGGCTGGCCCAGGCCGGAGGCACCGATTGCGCCGCCCTGGTGGGCCTGGTGGCGGCCGCCGTGGGCCCCGCCGGGATGGTGGGGGGGCAGCAGGACGATCTCGACGCCGAGGGCCTCCAGGTCACCACCCGCCACGTTTCGCGGATCCACCGGCGGAAGACCGCCATGCTGCTGGCCGCATCCCTGGAGGCCGGCGCCCTGCTGGCCGGGGCGGGGACGAAGCAGCGGCAGGAAATCCACCGTGCGGGGGTGGACCTCGGCCTGGCCTTCCAGGGCGCCGACGATCTGCTGGACGTGACCGGGGACGCCGCGTTCCTGGGCAAGAACCCCGGCAAGGACGCGGCCCAGGGCAAGGCCACCTGGATCCGGACCGACGGCCTGGAGAAGGCGACCATCCGGACGCAGCGCCACGGGCTGACCGGCCTGAAACATCTGGCCGCCGTCCTGCCGGCCGGCCAGGCGACCGCCCGGTTGCTGGGGCTGGCCGGTTTCATGTGGCGAAGGGACAGGTAGCCGTGGCCTGGGCCGCCCCCGCCTGGGTCCTGGTGCTGGCCTGCGGGGCCTGCGGGCAGTTGATCAAGGCCGCGGCCTACTGTGCGATCCAGAGGAAATTCAGCGTCGTCGTCCTGGTGCAGAGCGTGGGCTTGCCCAGCCTGCCCGCAACCGTCCTGGCCTGCCTCGTCACCCTGATGACCATGAACCACGGCTGGGGTTCGGCCGAAGCGGGATTCGCCCTGGTGTTCGCCGTGATCGGCATCCACGACAGCCTCAAGCTGGGCGGAGCCAGCAGGCGCCACCAGGAGGCCCTGTTCGCCATCGTCGACCACCTGCAGGCGGAGGACCGCTTCCTGAACCTGGCCGTGAGCTACCTGGATCCCCGCACACATCACCCCCTGCACATGGTGCTGGGAGCCGTTCTCGGGGGCCTTTTCGCTCTGGCGTTCGGGAGCGCATCGGGTTAACCTAGGCTCTGATCACAATCCGGGTCGATCACCGAAAGGACCGGCTGAAGACTCCCATGGCTCCTCTGTTGCCCAGAATCAAAAGCCCCCAGGATCTCAAGGACCTCACGCTCCAGGAACTGGAAGCCCTCTGCGCCGAACTGCGGGAGGAGATCATCGCGACCGTGTCCAGTTCGGGCGGCCACCTGGGGGCGAGCCTGGGGGTCGTCGAGCTGACCGTGGCCATGCACCGGGTCTTCTCGACCCCGCGGGACAAGATCCTCTGGGACGTGGGGCACCAGGCCTACGGCCACAAGCTCCTGACCGGCAGGCGGGAGTCCTTCCACACCCTCCGGAGCAAGGACGGGGTCTCGGGCTTCCCCAAGCGGAGCGAGAGTCCCCACGACATGTTCGGGGTCGGCCACGCCAGCACCGCGATCAGCGCCGCCGTCGGATTCGCCGTCGCCAGGGATGCGCGCCGGGAGGACCATGCGGTGATCGCGGTGGTGGGCGACGGCGCCCTGACGGGCGGCCTGGCCTACGAGGGCCTCAACAACGCCGGCCAGACCCAGGCTGACATGATCGTCGTGCTCAACGACAACAAGATGAGCATCTCCCCGAACGTGGGAGCCATCTCCAAGTACCTGACCCGGATCACCAGCGGGAAGCACTACGTGCGCCTGGAGGCCGACCTGTGGGACATGCTGGGCAAGGTCCCCCACGGGAGCAAGGCCCAGGAACTCGCCAGCCGGATCAAGGAGAGCCTCAAACAGCTGGTCGTGCCGACGATCCTGTTCGAGGAGCTCGGGTTCAAGTACTTCGGCCCCCTCGACGGACACGACCTTCCCGTCCTGCTGCGCACCCTGCGTGCCGTCAGGAAGCTCAAGGGCCCGGTGCTGATCCACATCCTGACCGAGAAGGGCAAGGGCTACCGCTTCGCCGAGGAGGACGGTCAGCGCTACCACGGTGTGGGGAAGTTCGACCGCGCCCAGGGGATCAAGGTGGTCACCCCGAAGGTCCCCAGCTACACCGACGTTTTCGGGGAGGCCCTGGTCGCCGCCGCGGAGCGCGATGACCGGATCCACGGGATCACCGCAGCCATGCCTTCGGGCACCGGATTGACCGGATTCCGGAAGCGGTTCCCCGACCGCTGCCACGACGTCGGCATCGCCGAGGGGCACGCCGTGACCTTCGCCGCCGGCCTCGCCTGCGAGGGCCGCCGTCCGGTGGTCGCCATCTATTCCACGTTCCTGCAGCGCGCCCTGGACCAGGTGATCCATGACGTCGCCCTCCAGAAGCTGCCCGTGGTCTTCGCGGTGGACCGGGCGGGAGTGGTCGGCGAGGACGGGCCGACGCATCACGGGGTCTTCGACCTGACCTTCCTGCGCATGGTGCCGGGCATGGTGGTCATGGCCCCCCGCGACGAGGACCAGCTCCGCCACATGCTGGCCACCGGGCTGGCCCACGACAAGGGCCCGTGCGCCATCCGCTACCCCCGGGGATCGGGGATCGGTGCGAACCTCGAGGGCGAGGCCGCGCCCCTGCCTCTGGGCCGGGCCGAACTCCTGCGCGAGGGCAGGGAGGTCTGTCTGCTGGCGGTCGGCTCCATGGTGCAGCCCGCCCTCGGGGCCGCCGATCACCTGGCCGGGGACGGCGTCGAGGCCACCGTCGTCGACGCCCGGTTCATCAAGCCCCTGGATGAGACCATGCTGGAACGGATCTTCCGGGATCACGAGCTTGTCGTCACCATCGAGGAGAACAGTGTTGCAGGCGGGTTCGGCGCAGCGGTCCTGGAATGGTCGTCCGGACACCCTGCCGCGGACCGGCCCCAGGTCGTGACCCTGGGCATCCCCGACGCCTTCTGCGAGCACGCCGGCCGGGGAGAACTGCTGGCATCCCTCGGGCTGGACGCCGGGGGGATCCACGGGCGCGTCCGGGATCTGCTGAACAGGTCTTTCGACCGGAAGAGGGCCCAGAACGCCTCATGAACGCCGCGGGCGCATTCCCCCTGAAGAAGGTCAAGGTCGTCGGGCTGTTCGGGAATCCTGCGAAGGGCGAACTGCCTCCAGCCGTGGAGGTCATCACCAGGTTGTGCGGCCCCGCCGGGGTCGCCGTGGTCGCCTCCGACGATCTCGCCGAAGCCCTGCCGGCGGACATTCCCTGCTGTCCCAACGAGCAACTGGTGGACCGGGCCGACGTGGTGATCGCGCTGGGGGGGGACGGGACCATGCTGAGGGCCGCGCGGGTTCTCGGTCTATCCGGGGTGCCCCTGCTCGGGGTGAATCTCGGATCGCTGGGATACCTGACCGACGTCCCGGTGGAGGAACTGGGGGAGGCCGTCGCCGCGCTGCTGGCGGGGGAGTGCCACGTCGATCGCCGCTCCCGGGTCTACGGCTCGGTCTGGCGCAAGGGACGGTCGATCGCGACCACCAACGCCCTGAACGACCTGGTCGTCAACATGGGGCCCTTGCCGCGGGCCATGGACATGGAACTCCGGCTCGACGGGGACTCCCTGGGCCGGTTCCTGGGCGACGGCATCATCGTCAGCACGCCCACCGGGAGCACGGCCTACAGCCTCTCCGCGGGCGGCCCCATCTGCCATTCCTCGGTGCCCTGCCTCCTGCTCACCCCGATCTGTCCCCACGCGCTGGGGATGCGGCCGCTGATCATCGCGCGCGACACGAGGATCGAGCTGATCCTGCACGAGACGGGCGCCGGCGCCGTCCTGACCGTCGACGGGCAGAAGACCCATCTCCTGGAGGACGGGGACCGCATCGTCTTCAAGGAGGCCGACAACGAGGTCTCCCTGGTCAAGTTCCCTCAGGGCCGTTTCTACCGCGTCATGCGTCACAAGCTCAACTGGGGCGGAACCAAGCGATCCGGCCGCAAGGACCCGTGATGCTTCAGGAGCTGCGCATCGGCAACCTCGCCCTCGTCGAGGAGACCACCCTCGCCCTGGGCCCCGGCCTGACCATGCTGACCGGCGAGACGGGTGCCGGGAAGTCCCTCATCGCCGGTTCCCTCGGGCTTCTCGCCGGCGGGAAGCCCGCCGCGGATCTGATCAGGACGGGGGAGGAACTCGGCTACGTCGAGGGCCTCTTCGATCTCGGCGAGGATCCCGCCGCCGTCGCCGCCCTGCGGGAGCTCGGCATCCGCGTGGCGGACGACCGGTTGCTGGTCCTGCGTCGCGAGCTTCGCCGCGAGGGCCGCAGCCGGGTCCTCATCAACGGCCTCGTGAGCTCCCTGGCCCTGCTCGAGGAAGTCGGCCCCCTGGTGCTCAGCATCCAGAGCCAGGATCAGCAGCGGGTGCTGGCCCGTCCCCACTTCGCCGGGGATTTCCTGGACGGCCTGATCGGGGCCGGTTCCCTGCGCGAGGAGGTCGCACGGGCCCGGGCCCGATTCCGGGCCCTCGAGGAGGAACTGGCCGCGCGCAGGGGAGAGGCCGATCTGGCCCGCGAGCAGCTGGAGATGTGGGAGTACCAGGCCCGGGAGCTGAGGGAAGCGGGGCTCGATCCCGACGAGGAGGGCGAACTCACCGAGCGGATCCATTTCGGACGCAACGCCCGCAGGCTTCTCGACGCCGCAGCGGGCGCGGGCCGCCTGTTGGCCGACAGCGAACCTTCGGTCGCCCAGCTGCTGGGGGAGGCCCTCGGACTGGTCCAGGGGGTCGCAGGCCAGAGCCAGAAGCTGGCCCGGGTCCTGGAACTGCTGCGGGACGCGGAGGCGGCGGTGGGGGAGGCGGGTTCGGAGCTGGAACACTACCTCGATGCCGTGGAGATCGATCCCCGCCGCCTGGACGAACTGGAGGAGCGCAAGGCCCTCTACGAGGATCTCCAGCGGAAGTACCGCCGCGACGTTCCCGGCCTGATCGTCCTCCTGGAATCCCTCGAAGCCCGTCTGGTCCGGCAGAAGACGGCCGGCAGCGACCTGGAGGATCTCGCGGCCCGGGTCGAAACCGGGCGCCAGGCTCTGGCCGAGGCCGCCGAATCCTTGCGGGACCTCCGCCGCAAGAAGGCCGGGGCGGTCGCCGCCAGGGCGATGGAGATCCTGCGTCCCCTGGCTCTTCCCCACCTGGAGCTTGAATTCGAGATCGCCCCGGATCGCGATCCGGGCGGGCCGGTCGTGATCTCCGGCCATCCCTGCCGGGTGACCGACAGGGGGGCGGACGTCGTCAAGCTGCTGGCCAGGACGAATCCCGGCGAGGGTTTCGGGGAAGTCCATAGGATCGCCTCGGGCGGCGAACGCTCGCGCATCTACCTCGGTCTTTCGGTCCTTGCCGGCGGGGGCGGCGCGCCCCCCCTGCGCCTCTTCGACGAGATCGACGCCGGGCTGGGCCTCGAGGGGGCCATCCCGGTGGCCGAACTTCTCGAGACCCTGGCCAGCGCCGGCCAGGTCGTCTGCATCACGCACCTGCCCACGGTGGCGGCCCGGGGCGTCCGGCATCTGACGGTGTCCAAGGAGGTCAAGGGGGGGCGCACCTCCCTGCGGATCCGCCCGGTCGAAGGCGAGGAAAGGCTGCAGGAGATCGCCAGGCTGCTGGGGGGCGGCAAGGGCGGGGAGGGGCCGAGCAGGCTGGCTTACGCCCGGGAACTCCTGACCGCCGGTCTCGAGCACCGGGGAGAGGCCTGATCATGACCCGAGCCCGGCCGCGGCAAACAAAATTTGACGACACCGGGGGCATGCCCCATACTTGCCTGTCGCACGGTGCGCCCGTAGCTCAGCTGGATAGAGCGTCTGCCTCCGGAGCAGAAGGTCGTGGGTTCGAATCCCGCCGGGCGTACCATCCCTGCACCGTACCTGGTCCCGGCCTGCGCTCATGATCATCCTGCGCCTCATCTCGCTGTTCCTGCTCTTCCTGGTGGGGCGAAATCTCTACCGGGCGTGGCGGAGGCTCGAGACGCAGACCCGCCGTCCGACGCCTCCACCGCCGGCCTCCGGACCGCCGGAGTCCGCCGGTGACTTCCTGACCGACCAGGACATTTCCGATGCCGATTACGAAGAAATCCCGTAGGCGCAGCGAGCTGTTCGAGTCCCGGTTCCGGGACGGGAGCAGCGTGAACTTCCCCCTGCGCCAGTATCTGCGGTGCCGGGAGGACTTCACCAGCGGACTCGTGCATCTGGCCCTGCTTGGTGTCTTTTGCTTAACCCTCGTTGGATTCGGTCGAACCATCAATCACCTGTTCCAAGTCCATGGCTCGGACCTGCACTGGATATACCGGGTTTCCGTGCTGGGGGTGATTGCCGTCGCTGTGCTGGGGGTGATCAGGCGTATCTGGATGAAAATCCAAAATTTGCGTGAACTGCGGAGAGCCATGGCTGGGTTCCGGTCGGATTTCCGCAATCTGGACCTCTGAAAAGGCGGGAATGGCAATGGCCAATCTTCTAGGCAAATTGGAGAACAAAACCGCTCACCTCGGCGTCCTTGGCCTGGGCTACGTGGGACTTCCGCTCGCCGTCTCCTATGCCAAAGCGGGATTCAAGGTAACCGGGTTCGATCTCGACCCGGAAAAGGTGGCGGCAATCGAGCGTGGGGAGAGTTACATCATCGATGTGCCCTCGGAGGATTTGCGGGAAACGGGGGCAAACGGGAATTTCAAGGCGACTGCGAATATGCAGGAGCTCATGCATGTCGATACCGTCAACATCTGCGTCCCGACCCCCTTGGGCAAGACCCGCGACCCGGACATCTCCTACATCCAGGCGGCCGTGGAATCCATCGCCGCCGCCCTGCACCCGGGGATGCTGATCATCCTGGAGAGCACGACCTATCCCGGTACCACCGAGGAGGTCATCCTGCCCAGGCTCCAGGAGACCGGTCTGGTTGTGGGGGAGGACTTCTTCCTGGCCTTCAGCCCCGAGCGGGTCGATCCGGGCAACCCGGTCTACAAGACGACCAACATCCCCAAGGTGGTCGGCGGGGTGACGCCCGCCTGCACCGAGGCCGCTGTTGCTTTGTACGGAAACATCATGGAACGGGTCGTGCCCGTATCCACCGTCCGCGTGGCCGAGACGGTCAAGCTGCTCGAGAACACGTTCCGCAGCGTCAACATCGGTCTGGTGAACGAGATCGCCCTGATGTGCAACGCCATGGACATCGACGTCTGGGAGGTGATCGAGGGCGCGGCCACCAAGCCGTTCGGCTTCATGCCGTTCTATCCCGGGCCGGGCCTGGGCGGACACTGCATTCCCATCGATCCCTTCTACCTTTCCTGGAAGGCCAAGCAGTCGGGCTCCGAGGCGCGGTTCATCGACCTGGCGGGCCAGGTCAACGGCTTCATGCCCAAGCACGTGGTCAACCTGCTCGTCCGCGGCCTCAACGACCGGTCCCGCTCGGTCAAGGGCAGCAAGGTCCTGGTCGTCGGCGTGGCCTACAAGGCGGGCATCGACGACATCCGGGAATCCCCGGCCCTGGACATCATGGAACTCGTGGGGGACATGGGCGGCAAGGTCTCCTGGTACGATCCCTTCGTCCGGGAGATCCCCGAGCCCATTCCCGGGGACCGTCTCAGGGAATGGTCTCCCGCCGCGATCGCCGGATTCGACGCGGTGCTGGTGGTCACCCCGCATCCGGGGGTGGATCACTCGATCCTCGTGGGGGCCGCGCCGCTGGTCCTGGACACGCGCAACGCCCTGAAGGGGCGGCGGGCCGACAACATCATCCGACTGTAGGGAGGCGGGACCGGTGGCGAAGTACCTGGTGACCGGAGGGGCGGGCTTCATCGGCGGGCATCTGGCGCGGGCCCTGGTGGAGCAGGGGCACGAGGTCGTGGTCC
>JBFXKG010000013.1:0-106462 GCA_050174015.1 Candidatus Krumholzibacteriia bacterium | reverse complement strand
GGGGAGTGCGGAGCGGCTGGTGATCTTCCTGGTGTGGCGGAACTACATGAAGGGGGTCAGCGAGAAGCAGCGGGGGAGCCCCACGCCGGCGATGTTGCGGGGGATGGTGGACCGGGCGTTGCAGGTATCGGAGGTGCTGAGTCGGCGGATCTTCCGGACGTTGATGGAGTTACCGGACCGGTGGGCGCAGTACTATGATCGGGCGGTGGAAACCCCTGCGCTGGGGAAGCAGAGGCGGCATGAATTGAAGTACGCGTACTAGAGAGGAACCCTCTGCCGGCCGAGACCGGCAGAGGGATGACAAAGGACACAATTTCGACGGCACAACCGTCTCAAAAGAGGAACAACCTGGCCTCGAAAACCGAGCCACCGGAGCCTTTGGAAGGGGAGTATCGGTTTGGTTCCGGCGGCACATCATTATTTAAGTACCTGAAAAATAACGTTTTATAATATATGCGGCTTGGCGGCCCCACCTGGCACCCAACCTGCGATGACCGAGCAGGAAGCGACCCCTGACGAGCCCAAAAGGAGGGCGTCATGAAGACCAGGAAAAGGATGACCATCCCCACGGCGCGCAAGGCCCTGCTGTCTCTTCTCATCATGGCTTGCCTGGTGATCCTGCCCGCCACAGCGAGCGCCGGCGTGCTGGTCAAGGCCAGGGTGGGGCCGGTGACCGTCAGGGTCGGGGACCGGCCGCAGGTCAGGATCCTGTCAAGCTGCGGAGCACCCCGCAGGACGGTCGTGGTGGATCGCTGCGGAACCGTGGTGGTCGAGCCCCATCGCCACCGCCACCACCGGGACCGGGCCTGGATTCCCGGCCATTACAAGATCGATCGGCACGGCTGCCGCTCCTGGGTGCCCGGCCACTGGAAGCGGATCTGAGGCGACGGATCCCATAGGTTTTTCCCCCGGACGCCCCCGCCACTCGGTGGGGGCGTTTCCATGAGGGCCCCCAGGGTCCGGCGATTGGCCAAACGGGCCATCCGGGTGTATCCTCCCACGGTCGAACAATTCCCCTGGACACCGGAAGGCGGACCCATGCTGCGGTTGACCGGCAACCGACTGAAGACCCTCGCCTCGGAGCGCATCCTGGTCCTGGACGGGGCCATGGGCACCATGATCCAGTCCTATCGCCTCGGCGAGGAGGATTACCGGGGGCCGCTCCTGGCCGACCACCCCCGCGATCTGAAGGGCAACAACGACATCCTCTGCCTGACGCGGCCGCAGGTGATCCGGGAGATCCACGAGGGTTACCTGGCCGCGGGCGCGGACATCGTCACCACCAACACCTTCAACGGCACCTCGGTCTCCCAGGGGGATTACGGGACATCCCACCTGGTCCGGGAGATCAACACCGCGGCCGCACGTCTGGCCCGCGAGGCGGCTGACGATTTCACCCGGCGGACCCCCGACCGTCCCCGATTCGTGGCCGGGTCCCTTGCGCCCACCAACCGCACTTGCAGCATCAGCCCCGACGTCAACGATCCCGGTCTGCGCAACATCACCTTCGCCCAGCTGGTGCAGGCCTACGGCGAGGAGGCCGAGGCCCTGCTGGACGGCGGGGTGGACATCCTGATGGTCGAGACCGTGTTCGATCCCCTGAACGCCAAGGCCGCGGTGTTCGCCGTGACCGAGGTCCTGGAGCGGCGGGGCCTGGTGGATTTTCCGGTCTGGATCTCGGGAACCATCACCGACGCCAGCGGACGGACCTTGACCGGCCAGACCCCCGAGGCTTTCTGGATCTCCCTGGAACACGCCCGTCCGACGGTCTTCGGCCTGAACTGCGCCCTGGGGGCGACGGCCATGCGTCCCTTCGTCGAGGAGGTGGCGGCCGCCGCGGACACCCTGGTCTCGGCCCATCCCAACGCCGGCCTGCCCAACGAACTCGGCGGGTATGACGAGTCTCCCGACCGGATGGCCGCGGTCCTGCAGGATTTCTGCCGGGACGGCCTGCTCAACATCGTGGGCGGATGTTGCGGGACGACCCCCGAGCACATCAGGGCCATCGCGGATGCGGTCGAGGGGCTCTCCCCTCGCGCGGTGCCCGACCGGAAACCCGGCACCCACCTGGCGGGCCTCGAGCCGTTGCGCATCACGCCCGAATCGCTGTTCGTCAACGTCGGCGAGCGGACCAACGTGGCGGGCAGCCGCAAGTTCGCCCGCCTGATCCGCGAGGGCCGCTGGGAGGAGGCCCTGGACGTCGCGCGCCAGCAGGTGCGCGGCGGGGCCCAGATCATCGACGTCAACATGGACGACGCCATGCTCGACGCCGTCGCGGCCATGGGGGACTTCCTGAACGTGCTGGCGGCCGATCCGGAGATCAGCCGCGTTCCGGTGATGATCGATTCCAGCCGGTGGGAGGTCATCGAGGCGGGCCTGCAGCGGATCCAGGGCAAGGGGATCGTCAACTCCATCAGCCTCAAGGAGGGGGAGGAGGAGTTCCGCCGGCGCGCCCGCCTGGTCCGCCGCTACGGGGCCGCCGCGGTGGTCATGGCCTTCGACGAGCAGGGGCAGGCGGACACCCTGGAGCGAAGGCTGGAGATCCTCCGCCGGGCCTGGACCATCCTGCTGGCGGACGACTTCCCGCCGACGGACGTCATCTTCGATCCCAACGTGTTCGCCGTGGCCACGGGCATTCCCGAGCACGACCGTTACGCCGTCGATTTCATCGCCGCCTGCCGCGCGATCAAGCAGGAGATGCCCGGGGCCCTGGTCAGCGGAGGGGTGAGCAATCTGTCCTTCAGCTTCCGCGGGAGCGACACCGTCCGCGAGGCCATGCACTCGGTGTTCCTCTACCACGCGATCGGTGCGGGGATGGATCTGGGCATCGTCAACGCCGGCCAGCTGGCGGTGTACGAGGACATCGAACCCGACCTGCTGGAGGCGGTCGAGGACGTCATCCTGGCCCGCGGCCCCCGCGATCCGGGCGGGCCCACGCCCACCGAACGTCTGACGGCCCTGGCGGCGGCCGGCGGCGGCGCCCGGACCGTGCGAGCGGAGGACCTGTCCTGGCGCGACCGGTCCGTGACGGAGCGCCTGTCCTACGCCCTGCTGCACGGGGAATCCCGCTTCGTCGAGGATGATGCCCTGTCCGCCCTGAAGGAGATCGGCGATCCCCTGAAGGTCATCGAGGGCCCCCTCATGGCGGGCATGAACCACGTCGGAGAGTTGTTCGGCGCGGGCAAGATGTTCCTGCCCCAGGTGATCCGGTCGGCGCGGGTCATGAAGATGGCCGTCGACGTCCTGGAGCCCTACCTGGAAAGGGGGAAGGACGCGGCCGCGCCCACGGCCGGCCGGGTCCTGCTGGCCACGGTCAAGGGGGACGTCCACGACATCGGCAAGAACATCGTGGGGGTGGTCCTGGGCTGCAACAACTACGAGATCATCGACCTGGGGGTGATGGTGCCCGCCGAGACCATCATCCGGACCGCGCGGGAGCTGCGGGTGGATTTCGTGGGGCTCAGCGGGCTGATCACCCCGTCGCTGGAGGAGATGGTCCACGTGGCCCGGAGCATGCAGCGCGAGGGGCTGGACGTCCCCTTGCTGATCGGGGGGGCCACCACCAGCAGGCTGCACACCGCGGTGAAGATCGCGCCCCACTACGCGCCGGGGGTCTTCCACGTGCAGGACGCCTCGCAGGCGGTGGCGGCGGTGGGGTCCCTGCGCCATCCCGAATCACGAGCCGCGGTGACGGCGGCGGTCGCCGAGGATTACGATCGGCTGCGCCGCCGGCGCGAGGAGAGCGGCCCCGGCCGCGACCTCCTGTCCCTGGCCGAGGCCCGGGCCAACGCCCCGGTGCTGGACTGGTCGGGAAATGCGGTCGTTCCCCCGCGGCGGCCGGGCGTCCGGAGCTGGGACGCCTGGGACCTCGCTGACCTGGCCGCGTTCATCGACTGGACACCTTTCTTCCAGACCTGGCGCCTGCCGGGCCGCTACCCGGCGATCCTCGAGGATGACCGCCTGGGCCCGGAGGCCAGACGTCTGCACGGCGACGCCCTGGACCTCCTGAAGGACCTGGCGTCGGGTCGCGGGCTGGCGGCCCGGGCCGCCGTGGGGCTGTTCCCGGCCAATGCCGACGGGGACGACGTGGTGGTCTTCGCGCCCGACGAACCCGACCGCCGCCTGGCACGGGTCCCCTTCCTGCGCCAGCAGCGCCGCAGCGCGGCGGGATCGCCCAACTTCTGCCTGGCCGACTTCATCGCCCCGCTGGACACCGGGACGCGGGACTGCCTGGGGGCCTTCGTGGCGGCGGTGGGCATCGAACCCTCGGCGGCCGGGGACGGCAAGGACGACTACCGGGCCATCCTCGTCCAGTCCCTGGCGGACCGCCTGGCGGAGGCCCTGGCCGAACGGCTGCATCTGGAGGCGCGGCGCACCTGGTGGGGTTATGCGCCCGAGGAAGACCTTGACCTGGACGCCCTGCTCCGCGAAGAGTATCGGGGCATCCGCCCGGCGCCCGGTTATCCTGCCTGCCCGGACCATCTGGGCAAGCGGTTCCTGTTCGATCTTCTCGATGCCGAGCGCCTGACCGGAGCCGTCCTGACCGGGAGCTGCGCCATCCTGCCGGCGGCGGCGGTGGCGGGCTGGTACTTCGGGCATCCGCAGGCCCGCTACTTCGGCGTGGGGAAGATCGGTCCCGACCAGGTGGCCGATTACGCCCGGCGCGCGGGGATATCCGGGGACGAGGCCGCCCGCTGGCTGGCCGCGAACCTGCCCTGACCTTCCACTCCATCTAGCCCCGGACGGGGACGAGGCGACCGACCATGCACGTGACCGAACACCTGGCCAAGGCCGACCGCACGCTCTTCAGCTTCGAGATCATTCCCCCGCCGCGCGGCAAGAACGTGCGGGAGATCATCGACATCGTCGAACAGGTGGCCCGGGTGAATCCCCCGTTCATCGACGTGACCAGCCACATGGCCGAGGCGGTGTACGACGAGCAGCCAGACGGGACCATCCAGCGCCGGGTCCGCAAGAAGCGTCCGGGCACCATCAGCATCTGCGGGATCATCCAGAACCGGTACGGCATCGACACCGTGCCCCATCTGCTGTGCACCGGGTTCACGCGCGAGGAGACCGAGGACGCCATCATCGAGCTGAACTTCCTGGGCATCCACAACGTGCTGGCGATCCGCGGCGACGAGACCAACTACAACAAGGTCATCAGCCAGGGGCGCACCCGGAACGTCTACGCCAAGGATCTGGTGGGGCAGGTGAAGGACCTGCGCCGGGCCAGGTACCTCGACACCATCGCCAACAGCGAGCCGATGGACTTCTGCATCGGGGTCGGGGGTTATCCCGAGACCCACGTCGAATCGCCCAATCCCAAGACCGACGTCCGGTACCTCAAGGAGAAGGTGGACGCCGGCGCGGACTACATCGTCACCCAGATGTTCTTCGACAACGCGGTCTTCCACGACTTCGTCAGGCGGTGCCGCGAGGCGGGCATTGCGGTGCCCATCATCCCCGGCCTGAAGCTCATCGACAACGCGCGGCAGCTCAACTCGCTGCCCAAGCACTTCCACGTGACACTGCCCGATGAGCTCGTGGACGAGGTCCTGGCCGCTCCGGATCACGCCCCGGAGATCGGGGCCGCCTGGGGCAGGCGGCAAGTGGAGGACCTCATGGCGGCGGGAGTCGAGTGCGTCCATTTCTACGTCATGAACGATGCGGGCAGGGTCGTGGACCTGGTCCGGAAAATGGTGTGATCCCGACCCGGGAACCTGCGATTTCCCTGGTTGTCAATTCCAGGGGGGCCGGGTAGTCTTGCCCAGGATTCATCGCCCCCCCGCGGGGCCGGTCGGTCGGGAACGGGCCGCAAGGATGCGGCTGAACGTTCGCGGAAGGGAGTCCGAGCGGGCAACATGTCCTCCGTTCAGGCGCTGCGGCGCATCCTGCACATCCACCGTGACCCGGCCCTGGCGGATCGGATACGCGACCGTCTGGTCCGCATTCCCGCTCCCAGGCACCTGCTGGCCCATTACGCCCACCTCGTCGACGCTTTCTCCTACCTCCAGGTCAGTCCGGTGGACGTCGTGCTGGCCGGGCCCGAGCCCGCGGACCACGACCTGCTGGAGACGGTGCGTCGGCTCAGCGCCTCCTTCCCCGAGATTCCCGTGGTGGCTCTGGTCGAGGGTGACGATCCGGCCCTGGTCGACCGCCTGCAGAAGGCGGGGGCCCGCGACTGCCTCGACCCGGCGGCGGCCCACCCGGAGATCTGGGCGCGGACGTTCAACCATTGCCTGCGGGAGATGGTCACCGTCCGCGAACTGGCCCAGGTGACCGCCCGCCTGGACTGGCTGATCCACATGGACCCCCTGACCGGCACCCTCAACCGCAAGGGGCTGGAGCGGGCCATCATGGACGAGCTGGGCCGCTGCCGGCCCCGCGGGGCGGAGCTGGCGGTGCTGCTGGTCGACCTCGACGACTTCACGCGCATCAACGCCACCCTGGGCCACGGGGTGGGGGACATGGTCCTGGTGGCCGCCTCCCGCCGCATCCACGAAACCCTCCGGCCCGCCGACAAGGTGGGCCGCTGCGGGACGGACCGGTTCATGGTCGTGCTGCCCGGATCCGACCTCGAGGACGCCGAGGCGGTGGCCGAGGAGATCCGGCTTGCCATCAGCCGGGACGCCATCACGGCGGGCGAGATCGTCCTGAAGACCACCGCCAGCATCGGTGTTGCGGCCATCAGCCCGCGCACCTTGTCGTTCGACGAGGTGCTGGCCCGGACCCAGATCGTCCTGCAGCGGGGCAAGCTCGAGGGCAAGAACCGCACGACCCGGGCCGCCAGCGTGCAGGACGTGAACCTGATCACCCCGGTGGAGTCGGGGCCCGACATGGTGCGGGCCCTGGTCAGGGGTCGGGTGCTGCAGGTGGCCAGCCAGCCCATCGTCAACCTGACGGACGGACGCATCGTCTCGAGGGAGATGCTGATCCGCGGCCCCCGCGGCCCGCTCCACACGCCCGACAACCTGTTCCGGTTCTGCCAGGAGAACGACATCCTGGCCGCGGTCGACCTCCGCTGCCTGAAGCTGTGCGCCTCCACCGCCGCCCGCCTGGGGTCCCACGCGCGCTACCACGTCAACATCATGCCGGCCACCCTGTTGCAGACCCCGGTGGAGGAGCTCATCCGGGTCCTGAAGGTCAGCGGCGCCCAGGGCCACTGCGTGCTGGAGATCAGCGAGCAGCAATTGCTGGGCGACCCCACCGTCCTGGTGGGGCCGGTCAGGAAGCTGCAGGAGGCCGGCGTGGGCATCGCGGTGGACGACGTGGGGTTCGGCAACAGCTGCCTGGAAGGGCTGCTCATGCTGCAGCCGGAGGTGATGAAGGTCGACAAGAAGCTGGTCCGGGGCCTGGCCGACGATGGCGAACTGCGCCGGACCCTGCAGCGCCTCCTGAGGGTGGGGGCGGTGCTCGGCGCCGAGATCGTCGCCGAGGGCATCGAGAACCAGGCCGATTACAACGTCCTGATGGATCTGGGCGTGCGCCTGGGCCAGGGCTACCTGTTCGGCCGGCCGGTGCTCTGCGAGCAGGACAGGAGCTTCCCTCCGCCGCCGCCGCGTCCGTCACCCCCGCTTCCGGACGTCCCCGGACCCGCGGCCGCAGGCTGACCGTTCAATCCAGCGGACCGATCTCATTCTCGACCGCCTCGAGCACCCGGCAGGACCGGACGAGTTCCTTCATGGCCGTGTGGTCGGGGGCCAGGGGGCGGTCCACTTCCAGGAAGTCGACCACCGACCGGACGGTCTTCCGGCCGGCCGCCGTGCCCCGCCCCGGGGTGAAGTCCCGCAGATCAAGCGCCTGGGCGGCGGCCATCAGCTCGATGCCCAGGATGCCGTGGGCGTTGTCGACGATCTGGGCGTTCTTCAGGGCGGTGTTCATCCCCATGGAGACGAAGTCCTCCTGGTCGGCGGCGGCGGGGATGGAGGCCACGGCCGCGGGGGCGCAGAGGATGCGCTGCTCGACGATCAGGGTGTCGGCGGTGTACTGGCTGAGCATCATGCCGCTGAACATCCCGGCGCCCCGGGTCAGGAAGGCGGGCAACCCGGCGCTCAGCGCTGGATTCAGCAGGCGGTTCAGGCGCCGCTCGCTGAGCACGCTGACCATGGTGACCGCCTGGCCGGCCAGTTCCATGGGCAGGGACACCGGCGTACCCTGGAAGTTGGCGCCGGTCAGGCAGGTGTCGGTCTCGGGGAAGAAGATGGGGTTGTCGCCCACTCCGTTCAGCTCGATCTCGACTTGGCTGCGGGCGTAGGCCACGGCGTCATGGGCGGCCCCGACGACCTGGGGGGTGGACCGCATGGAGTAGGCGTCCTGCACGCGGGTCTTGACCTTTCCGGTCATCAGGTCGCTGCCCTCGATGCACTTGCGGATGGCCGCGGCGCTGCGGATCGCGCCTTTGAACCCGCGCACCTCGTGCAGCTGGGCGGTGTAGGGCTTGAGGTTGGCCAGCAGGGCCTCCAGCGACATGGCCGCGGCGATCTCGGCCTGCTTCAGCCAGCGCTGCATGTCGAAGATGGCCAGGGCGCTCATGGCGGTCAGCAGGTTCGACCCGTTGATGGTGGCCAGCCCGTCGCGGGCCTTCAGGCCGGGCACGGGGATGCCCGCCCGGCCGAGGGCCTCGGCCCCGGGCAGCAGCTCGCCACGGTACCAGGCCTGTCCCTCGCCCAGCAACAGCAGGGCGATCTGGGACATGGGGGCCAGGTCGCCGCAGGCTCCGACCGATCCCTTCTGGCAGACGTAGGGAGTCACACCGCGGTTCAGCATCTCCACGAGGGTCAGGGTGATCTCCGGCCGGCACCCGCTGTGCCCGTGGGCGTGGACGTTGATGCGCCCGGCCATGGCCCCCCGCACGTAGTCGATGGGGGCGGGATCCCCGATGCCGGCCGCATGGTTGTAGATCAGGTACTTCTGGAAGTCCCGGACCTGCTCCTCGTTCAAGGCGATCTCGCTGAACTCCCCGATGCCGGTGTTGACCCCGTACATGATCTCGCCCGCCTGGATCTTCCGCTCCAGCAGATGGCGACAGGCCCGGATCCGCTCCAGGGCCCGGGGGGCCAGCTCGACCTTTTCCCCCTGGCGGGCGATGCGCTCCAGCTTCTCGATGCTCAGCCCTGATCCGTCCAGAACGATGGCCATGATCAAGCTCCTTGAAGGAGGGTGGGAGAGGGTCCCGGTCCGGGATGCCGATGTTCATTCTCAACGATGGAACCTGGACCTCCACTTGTCCAGGGTCGGCCGCGGGTGTAGATTCCAGGCGACCCGCTTCAGGACCTTGGACCAGAAAGGCTTGCGCATGGCGACCAGAGCTCTCATCACCGGGATCACCGGTCAGGACGGATCCTACCTGGCCGAGTACCTGCTGGACAAGGGTTACGAGGTGTACGGGATGGTGCGGCGTTCCAGCACCGAGACCTTCGGGCGCATCGCCCACCTTCTGGACCGGATCACCTTCATCCAGGCCGACCTGCTGGACCAGGCGTCCCTGGTCAAGGCCCTGGACGAGGCCCGTCCCCAGGAGATCTACAACCTGGCCGCCCAGTCCTTCGTGCCCACCAGCTGGAACCAGCCGGTGCTGACCGGCGAGTTCACGGCCCTGGGAGTGACCCGCATGCTCGACGCCGTGCGGCAGGTGTGCCCCGAGGCGAAGTTCTACCAGGCCAGCAGCAGCGAGATGTTCGGGAAGGTGCGGGAGGTCCCGCAGAACGAGCTGACGCCGTTCCATCCGCGGAGCCCCTACGCCGTGGCCAAGACCTACGGCCATCACCTGACCGTGAACTACCGGGAGAGCTACGGCCTGTTCGCCGTCAGCGGCATCCTGTTCAACCACGAGAGCCCGCGCCGGGGCCATGAGTTCGTCACGCGCAAGATCAGCGACGGGGTGGCCCGTATCAAGCTGGGTCTGGCGAAGGATCTGAGGCTGGGGAACCTGGATTCCCAGCGGGACTGGGGCTATGCCGGGGACTACGTCCGGGCGATGCACATGATGCTGCAGCTGCCCGAGCCCGACGACTTCGTGATCGCCACCGGCCGCACCCATTCGGTCCGCGACTTCCTGGAGATCGCCTTCGGCCATGTGGGGCTCAGGTACGAGGACCACGTCGGCCAGGATCCCCGCTTCATGCGGCCGGCCGAGGTGGACCAGCTCATCGGGGACAGCGGCAAGGCCAAGCGGGTGCTCGGCTGGGAGCCTACCGTCACCTTCGAGGAACTCGTGGTGATGATGGTGGAGGCGGATCTGGCCCTGCTGGGGGACTGAGGCCGGCGGGGCTCACTCCACGGCGCAGACCAGCCCCTTGAGATAGTTCCCCTCGGGGAAGCTCAGGGCGACCGGGTGGTCGGCGGCCTGGCCCAGGCGGCCTATGATCCGGGCCTGCCTGTCCGCGTCCAGGGCCGCGTCGGCCACGATCTTCTGGAACAGGTCGGCCTCCAGCAATCCCGAGCAGGAGAACGTCAGCAGCAGGCCCCCCGGGCGGATCAGCCCGAAGGCCTGCAGGTTGATGTCCTTGTACCCCCGGGCGGCCCGGTTCAGGTTCTGCCGGCCCTCGACGAACTTCGGGGGATCCAGGACCACCAGGTCGAACGTCCGGCCCTGCCGGCGGTATTCCCGCAGGACCGCGAAGGCGTCGCCCTCCACGTGCTCCAGAAGTCCGGGGTCCAGGGCGTTCAGTTCGCCGTGGCGGGCGGCCAGGGCCAGGGAGGGGCCGGAGGAGTCCAGCTGGACCACCCGGGCGGCTCCGCCCTTGAGGGCGGCGATCCCGAAACCCCCGGTGTAGCAGAAGCAGTTCAGGACCTCGCGACCGGGGGCCAGGCAGGCCGCCTCGGCCCGGTTCTCCCGCTGGTCCAGGTAGAATCCGGTCTTGTGGCCCTGGCGGACGTCCACCAGGAAGCGGCAATCGCCTTCGCTGATCTCGATCAGTTCGGGCGGCTCCTGCCCGGCCAGCAGGCCGGTGCGGGTTTCCAGGCCCTCCTTGGCCCGGACGTCGGCGTCCGAGCGCTCGTACACGCCCCGGCAGCCGGTGAGCTCGACCAGGATCCCGACGATCACCTGCCGCCAGGCTTCGACCCCGGCGGTCAGGAACTGGCAGACCAGGAAATCGGCGTAGCGGTCGACGATCAATCCGGGCAGGCCGTCGTTCTCGGCGTGCACCAGCCGCAGGCCCGCGGGTTCGGGCTGTTCGCCCCAGGTGCGGCGCGTGGCCAGCGCGGTCTCGATCCGGTCGCGGAAGAAATCGGCGTCGACGTTCCCGGCGGGGGTGAAGGTCCACATCCGGGCCCGGATCTGGGAGTGGGGTGAGTAGGCGGCCAGGCCCAGGACGGCCCCGCCGGCCGCCGCGACGGCCACCGTCTCGCCGGGGCCGGGACGTCCGGCGACACGGTCCACGGCGCCGGAGAAGATCCAGGGATGGCGCCGCAGCAGGGACTTCTCCCGGCCGGGCTTGAGAACGAGGGTCTTGTCCATGGGCCGCCGATCGGCAAGGGTTCAGTTCCGGAACTCGTAGCCGGCCGTGACGCCGAAGGCCAGCAGGACGCTCGCGACGTAGACCGGACGTTCCAGCATCATGAAGTGGCCCGTGCCTCCCACGCGCTTGAAGGTGAGGGACCGGGCGTGGTCGAAGCCGACCTGCCGGAGGACACCCTGGCTGCTCTCCTCGTCGGGGAACATCAGCTGGCTGCCGATGACCAGCAGGGGCACGGACAGCCGCGAGAGGCGATCGGTCAGGTCGAAGTCGAAGCTGCTCATGAGCAGGGAGATGAACGTCGCGCTGTCGGTGCGCAGGGCGGTGTCCATCACCCGCTCGTTCACCTCCGGATCCGGACCCAGGTTCAGGTAGCGGGAGGCGACGAAGCGGTCGTAGTCCTCGACCAGGGCCTTGGCGATGGCGGCCTTCTGTTCGGGTACGGCCAGCTGGCGCGGAGCCGAATCGATCATGATCAGCCGGTGCACGTCCGACGGATGGTCCAGCGCGTATTCCAGGGCGACCATTCCGCCGAAGCCGTGCCCCACCAGGGTGGGGTAGACCAGTCCCTCCTGCGCGATGAAATCGGCCAGTCGCCCCACCTCGCGCTCGAGGCTGGGGTCCAGGACGGGCTGGGTCGTCCCGTGGCCGGCCATCTCGAAGACCCGGACCTTGAAGGTGCCCTTCAGGTAGGGCAACACCTCGTCCCAGACGGCGGCGTTGCTGCCGAGCCCGTGGATGAGCACCATCTCGAACTCGCCCCGGCCCTCGACGTCCCGGGGCGCGGGCGGGTCCTGGGCCCGGACCGAGGTCGGGGCCAGGGCCAGGCCGGCGATCAGCAGGGCGGCTGCCCCGAGGGTCCGCGGAAAGGTCGTGAGCATGCTTTTCAACTGGAATCTCCCGTCCCGTGGGGTAGGGTGAACACGTCGCCGTCGACGGCCTGGACGACCCGGCCATCATAAGATGCGCCGATCAGGGCCGCCAGATCAAGGGCGGCTGCCGGCGGGTACTGGTGGGTCAGAACGGTGAGGGCCGGCCGGGAGTTCCGGCAAAGCTCGGCCACCTGGGAGACGGTCATGTGACCGGGGGTGGCCAGTTCGTCGGGGGTGGAGCACTCGACCACCAGCAGGTCGGCACCCCGCGCCGCTGCGACCAGGTTCCCGCAGGGGCCGGTGTCGCCCGAATAGACGGCGCAGCGGCCCTCGGCGTCCAGGAACCGGAAGCCCAGGCAGACACCGGACAGCCGGTCCTGGGGATGGTCGACGGCGAAGGCCTCGCACCGTCCGCCTCCGGGAACGTCCAGGGCCTGGCCGGGTTGAAGCTCGCCGGCCTCCAGCCTGCGGCTGCGGGGCTCGAGCCAGCTGCCGTAGATGTCCCGGAACCGGTCCAGCAGGGCCAGCAGGCCCGGCGGTCCCCAGACCCGCAGGGGATCGGTGCGTACCGGCAAGGGCGAGTGGGCGGCGAAAAGGAGGGCCACCAGGTCCAGGGAGTGGTCCGGATGCAGGTGGCTGAGCAGGACGGTGCCGATGCTGTCGGTCCCGGCGGGGATGAGTCCCGCGGCGGCCAGGCGGACCAGGGCGCCCGGCCCCGGATCGACCAGCAGGGGCTCACCGTCCACGACGATCCAGTAGGTAGCGGGCGTGTGGCCGGCCTGGGGCAGGGCCCCGCCGGTGCCGAGAACGTGCACGTCGATCATGACCATAAAGCAACAGAGGCCGGGGCCCCCGTCAAGTCCGGTGTACGGGCGCTTCGCGCGCCGATCCCGGGGAGGACGCCGATGGACTACGCCAAGCACATCGACCAGATGATGGCCGGCTACCGCAATTCGATGATCCTGGCGGCCGCCTGCCGGACCGGCCTGTTCACCGCCCTGAGGGACGGCGGCCTGACTCCCGAGGAGACCGCCGGCCGGCTGGGCCTGGATGCGAGGGCCGTGGGGATCGTGATGCACGCCCTGGCGGCGGCCGGGCTCCTGCGCAAGGGGGACGGCGCGTTCTCCCTGGAACCCGGGGCTGCACCCCTGCTCCTGCCTGACAGCCCCCACACCAAGGCCAGCATCATCGGGCACAACGCCACCATGATGGAGAGCTGGATCCGCTTGCCGGACGTCCTGCGCACCGGGAAGCCGGCCGCCCGCCCCGAGCGGACCGACCAGGAACTGCGCGACTTCATCCTCGGCATGGAGAACGTCTCGCGCACCAGCAGCCAGGAGGTGCTGGCGAAGGTCGACCTGGGGCCGGACCGCTGGCTGCTCGACCTCGGGGGCGGGCCCGGAACCGCGGCCCTGAACTTCGCGGCGGTCCACCCCGGCCTGCGTTGCGTGGTCTTCGACCTGCCGGCGCCCATCGGCATCGCGGAGGAGCAGATCGCCGCCGCGGGCCTGGGGGACCGGGTCTCCACCGCGGCGGGGGACTTCCTCGCCGACCCCCTCCCGGCCGCGCCCGGAGGCGCCCTCTACGACACCATCTACGTCAGCAACATCATCCACATGCTCGACGAGGAGGAAACCGCGGACCTGCTGGCCAAGTGCCGGGCCGTGACCGCCCCCGGAGGGCGCATCCTGCTCAAGGACTTCTTCCTGGAGGATTCGGGGACCGAACCGGCCATGGCCGCCCAGTTCAGCGTCAACATGCTGGTGGCGACCGCGGGCGGGAAGTCGTACCGGCGGTCGGAAGCCGTGGAACTCCTCGCCGGGGCGGGGTTCCGGACCGTGGAGGTCGTGGACGTGGCCGTCCACAGCCAGGTCATCTGCGCCCGGCGGGAATCCTGACCGCCCCTTCGGTGTACAAGAAGGGATGGACGCCGGGGTCGTCTGGACACCCGGGGCGGTGATCCCTATCATGGGATACCTCCAGCGTAGGGTTGCAGTCCACGGTCCCCGTCACAACAGGCCGGCCTCGAGCCGGCAAGGGCATGATGAAGAAACCGACATCCATCCCGATCATCCTGGCCCTGGGCCTGGTCGCATCGTTCCTCCTGGCGGGGGTCCCGGCGGCGCCGGCCCAGGAAGAGGGACAGTCGCCCGCCCTCAAGTCGGCCAATTCCTCCCAGGAGCCGGAGCCCACCTTCGAAGAGAAGGTCTCCGAGTTGAACCGCAAGGTCCTGGCCGATCCCCGGGACGGGAAATCCTGGAACGACCTCGGCGTTCTTTATGCGGAGCAGGGCGATTTCGAGGTGGCGAGGGATGCGTTCATCCGGGCCATCCAGACCGCTCCCCAGGAGGGCGACTACCACCGGAACCTGGGCCTGGCCTTCTCGCGGCTGGGCGAGTACCAGATGGCGGCCTCGGAGTTCGAGGCCTACCGCCGGTTCGACACCTTCGGGGGCAAGGATTACTGGCGCCTGATCGGGCTGGCCCAGCGCCGGGCGGGGATGCTGGACGAGGCGAAGGCGACCTTCACCGAGGGCATCGCCGCCCTCGGCGAGGAATTCACCCCCGAGAAGATGCGTCTGGTGCTCAGCCTGATGGACGTGGCGGACGAGCAGGAGGACGCCCAGACCTCGCGCGGCCTGCTGGAGACGTACGCCCCCCAGGCCGTGCGCTGGCTGGCCGCCAACGGGGACGAGAGCGCCGACGGGCATCTCGAGGCCCGCAACATCGTCCACAACCGGGTCGCCATGCTGGTCGATGACGGCAAGGTCCTCGAGGAATCCGGCCTGGCCGGCGAGGCCGTCGCCCGGTACAAGGAAGCCTACGAACTGGCTCCGGACCGGCTGGACCTCTTGCCGCGGCTGGTCGACGCCTACCTGCAGGACGGCGCCGAGCTGGACGCCCGCGTGGCGACCCGGCTGGCCAGGGAAAAGCATCCCGACAAGGCGGGGACCTGGATCGCGACGGCCAAGGTCCTGGAGAAGACCGGCAAGCTGGAGGAGGCGGTCGACGCGTACGAGAAGGCTTTCGCCATCGACGACAGCCTGGACGACCTGCGCGTGGCCATCGGGAACCTGCTGATGAGGCTGGGTCGCGACTCCGAGGCGGCCCGCTACCTGAAGGAAGGCGTGGACGCCGACGGAACCAAGCCCGAGGTCGTCTACAACTACGCGGTGAGCCTGATGCGGGAGGGGAAGTACCATGCGGCGATCCCCTCCCTGCGGTCGGTGACGGCCCAGCTGCCCGGGATGGGCCAGGCCTGGCTCGCGCTGGCCCAGTGCCTGCAGACCACCAAGCAGTACGCTGCCGCCATCGAGCCCTACGAGCGCGCCTACGCCCTGGATCCCGACCCCAAGCTGCTGTTCCAGGCGGCTTCCTGCGCCCAGAAGGGCGATCGGCCCGACAAGGCCATCGAGTACTACCAGGCCGCCATTGCCGCCGACCCCAGCTACAACAAGGCGCAGTACAACCTGGCGCTGTCGTTCATGGCGGCCGGCCGCTACGAGGAGGCGGTGGCCGCCTTCGACCAGCTGATGGCCCTGGAAGGCCCCTCCTACCGCGCCTATTTCAGCCAGGGGCTGTCCTACCACAACCTGAAGGATTACTCCAAGGCCCTCGAGGCCTTCGAGCTGGCCCTGGAGTTCGAGGAGACTCCGAACCTCATGAACGCCATGGGCAACGTCTACAACGCCATGGGGAACAAGAAAGAGGCCAATGCCTGGTATGCGCTGGCCAACGGGAAGAAGGAGGGCGGATGATGGCGAACCCTCGCCTGGGTGGGTTCCTCCTGGTCGGGAGCCTGCTGATCCTCGGCGCCGGGAGCGCCCCGGCCCAGCTGCATCCCAGCGTCCTGCCGCCCCTGACGCCTGACGCCCACTTCCCGCGCTGTTCGGCCATGGAACTGGCCGAGATCGGTTTTCCCGACCACAAGCACGCCTTCACCTGGTACGGGTGGGAGGTCCTGAAGGACGAACAGGGCAGACCTTACGGTCCGGGAGCCTTCTGCCGGCACAAGGAGCTCATTCCCCGGCCCGACCTGCACATCGAACCGGACCGGAAGGTGTTCGGTCAGTTCGTGCTCGAGCACAACGCCGCCTACGGCGAGTGCGACATGCTGTACTTCATGGAGCTGGTGGACTGGGCCTGGCACGAAGTCCCCGCCCTGATCGGCTTGTCCTCCGCGGACACCCTGACCATGGTCAATCCGGACAACAACGAGGCCTATGGCCGGCTGACGGGCTACGGGATCTGGCGGTTCTATCTGCTGGAGGATGACCGGGCGACCATGCAGCCCTGGCCGGTGCTGCAGGGCCGGACCCTGGACGGCCATGCCGCCTTCATGCTGATCACCGACTGGTTGCTGCGGGAGAACCTCGGCGACGCTCTGCCCCCCTGGCTGCATCAGGGGCTGGTGGAGTACTGCGGGGAACACGGCCAGCACCTGGTCAACTACATGGCCCAGTTCCGCAAGGAAGGGTCGGTGCTGATGTCCCCGCCCCTGGTGGACGCCCTGCTGAGCCGCGGCCCCGATCCCGACCCCCAGACCGACCGCGAGGTCTACCGCAAGGCCTGCTACAGCGCGTTCCTGATGGTCTGGGAACTGGTGGAGAACCGCGGGGGGTTGCAGGCCATGCGGGAATACCTCGACCTGGTTTCCACGGGCCGGACCCCCGACGATGCCGCCGTGGACGTCTACGGGCTGGACATGGCGGAATTGGCCGCTAGTTTGGATCCCGTCCGGCTGGGTGAGCCGGGTGGGAAGAACCCGCCCCTGCCGGTTCCCCACAAGCAACCCTGAGCGAGCCCCGAAAGGTCACGGTCCATGAGCCAGAACCCGGCCCCGCGCGTCCGTTTCGCTCCCAGCCCCACGGGATTCCTGCACGTCGGCGGGGCCCGCACGGCCCTGTTCAACTGGCTGTACGCCCGCAGCCAGGGCGGGACGTTCATCCTGCGCATCGAGGACACCGACCAGCAGCGCAGCACCGAGGAATCCTACGCGGCCATCCTGCGCGGCCTGAACTGGCTGGGCCTGGACTGGGACGAGGGCCCCCACGCAGGGGGCGACTTCGGCCCGTACCTGCAGTCCGAGCGGCTGGACCTCTACCGGGAACATCTGGACAGGCTGGCGGCCGAGGACAAGGCCTACAAGTGCTTCTGCACCGCCGAGGATCTGGAGGCCAGGGAGAAGGCCGTGACCGAGGCCGGCGGGGTCTGGGAAGGGTACGACCGGCACTGCGCCCATCTGTCCGACGCCGAGATCGCGGCCGCGGAGGCTGCGGGCAAGCCCTGCGCCTGGCGCCTGCGCACCCCCGACGAGGGCAGCACCTTCTGGTACGACCTGATCGTGGACAAGCGCGAGTTCCAGAACACCGTCCTGGTGGACCGGGTCATCGTCAAGGCCGATGGTTTCCCCACGTACCAGTTCGCCTGCGTGGTGGACGACCACCTGATGGGCATCACCCACGTGCTGCGCGGGGACGACCACGTCAGCAACACCCCGTTCCAGATCCTCATCTACCAGGCCCTGGGCTGGCCCGTGCCCAAGTTCGGCCACATGCCCATGATCCTCGGACCGGACCGGAAGCGGCTGAGCAAGCGCCACGGCGCCACCAGCGTGGAGGAGTTCCAGACCCTGGGCATCCTGCCGGCGGCCATGCTGAACTACCTGGCCCTGCTGGGCTGGTCTCCCGGCGGCAACGCCAATGAGGTCATGTCGGCCCAGGAGATCATCAGGAAGTTCAGCCTCAAGAAGGTGGGCAGCAGCCCTGCCGCTTTCGACTACGACAAGCTGAACCACATCAACAGCGAGCACATCAAGAACCTGGGCGCCGCCGAGCGCCTGCAGCTGGCCCTGCCGATCATCACCGAGCGGGGCTGGGCGCTGGATCCCCGGTGGCTGGTCCACGGATGCGACGGCACCGAGGCCTTCCTGGGCCGGGTGCTGGGCACCCTGGGCAACCGGTTCAGCAGCCTGATCACCCTGCCCGAGCAGATCGGGTTCTTCTTCACCGACGAGCACTTCGTGGACCGTGGCGCCTGGGACGAGCACGTGGCGACCGACCCGGCCCGGGAGAACCTGACCACCTTGGCCGATGCCCTCGAGTCGGCCCTGGATCTCGACGCAGCCCAGCCTGCGGGGGCCTTCGAGGAGGTCATCCGCACCACGGCCGAGGCCCGGGGCGTGCAGGCCGGCGACCTCATTCATCCCAGCCGGGTGGCCCTGACGGGGCAGTCCCGCAGCGCGGGGATCTTCGAGGTCATGGAACTGGTCGGAGCGCGCAGGACCATTCGGAGGTTGCGGGCCGCCGCCGCAGCAGGCTAACATGCTCCCTTGATTCCTCGGGGAGCACGCACTGAAGAAACTGCCTGGCATTCTCGGTCGGTATGTCCTGGTCTGGGTCGTGGCCGTCCTGTCCCTTCTGCTGGCCACCTCCCTGCTGCCGGGTTTCCGGCTGGACACCGAGCACCCCCGGTACTGGGTCGCGGTCCTGCGGCTGCCCCTGCTGTTCACCGCGCTGCTGATCCTGCTGCGGCCTTTGCTGCTGTTCCTGACGCTGCCGCTGAACAGCCTCACCCTGGGCCTGCCCACCCTGTTCTTCAACAGCCTGATCTTCTACCTCAGCGCCCAGATGGAACAGGGGTTCGTCATCACCAACTATGGCGAGGCCCTGGTGGGCACCCTGGTGATGACCGTCATCTCGGCCAGCATTACCGGCTGGCTGGGCCTGGACGAGGCCTATCCCTTCTACCAGTCGGTGATCTATCGGCTGGGCCGCAACTATGGGCCCAAGCCCAGCCTCAAACCCACCCGGGGCCTGCTGATTCTCCAGGTGGACGGGTTGTCCCTGCCCAGCCTGCGCAAGTGCCTGTCCCAGGGCCGCATGCCGACGATCTCGGCCATGCTGGCCCGCAAGAGCCATCGCCTGTTCGGGTGGCACTGCGGGGTCCCGTCCAACACGCCGGCCGTGCAGGCGGGCGTCTTCTACGGCACCCGCGAGAACGTGGCCGGCTACCGCTGGTTCGATCGCAGCGAGCAGCAGGTGAGGGTCGTGAGCACGCCCGAGGATCTCCGGTCGCTGGAGGCCATGGTCGCCGAGGATCGCGTCGGCCTGCTGGACGGCGGCTCGTGCATCAACACCTTCCTGTCCGGGGGGGCGGCCAAGCGGCTGATGACCGTCAGCGCCCTGGGCGAGGGGGGCAGCCGGCGCCGGCAGGGGGAGCGCGCCGACTTCAACCTGTTCTTCCTCAGTCCCAACGCCTACACCCAGGCCGTGCTGGCGGGGGTATGGGACTACTTCGCCGGGCTGATCCTCGCCGTCGTGGGCCGCCTGGACAAGAACCGGCCGCGCCTGAAGTTCAGCGTCAGGCGGGTGGCCCAGCGGGCGGTCGCCAACTCCTTCCTGCGCGACCTGTCGTTCTTCTGGCTGAAGCAGGACATGGTGCGCGGGGCGCCGGTGATCTACTCGAACTTCGTGGGTTACGACGACGTGGCCCACTCCACCGGCCCGGACACCTACGAGGCCCAGATCTCCCTGTCGGCCTTCGACCGCAAGCTGAGGTCCCTGCGCCGGCGGGCGCGGCGGCAGTCGCCCATCAGCTACGACATCGTGCTGTTCTCGGATCATGGGCAGACCCCCAGCATGCCGTTTCGCATCCTCTACGGCGAGACCATCGAGCAGGCTTTGGCCAGGATGATGGGCCGGACCCTGGCCACCGGCGCCGATCCCGGACGGGCATCGGACCCGGACCGCAGCTACACCGCCGCCCTGCTGGCCGAGCTGGAGGAGGTGGGGACCGACCGGCTGGGCTGGGCGGGACGCCGTGGGCGCCGGGCCCTGGAGGCCATCACCGAGCCCTCGCCTGGGGAGCAGGACCCGGGGATGCAGGGCCCGGTGGTGTGCGTGTCGGGTTCCCTGGCCCACATCTACTTTCCCGGTCACGCCCATCCCCTTCACCTGGAGGAGATCGTGGCCCTGTATCCGGGGCTGGTGGAGCAGCTGGCGCGGCATCCGGGCATCGGGTTCGTGGCGGCCAGCCGCCGGTTCGGCGATGCGGTGGCCATCGGGGGGGACGGCATCCGCAACCTGATCACCGGTCAGATCGGCCAGGGGAGCGATCCCCTGGCTCCGTACCGACAACCTGACCGCTGGGCGGGCGAACTGGCCCAGCTGCTGGGCTACCCCGATTCGGGGGACCTGGTCATCAACGGGGCCTGGCTGGAGGACGAGCAGAAGGTGGTCGTCCTGGAGGAACAGAGCAGCAGCCACGGCGGCATCGGCGGGGCCCAGACCCAGCCCTTCGTGCTGCTGCCGGCGAAATGGAAGGTCAGCCCCATGGACCTGGAATCGCCCGAGGCATTGCACCAGGTCCTGGCCCGGGAACTGGCCAAGATCAAGTCCTGAACGGGCTTCCCAAAAACTTGCGCGATCCGGACCCGGGGTGTATATTCCGCAGTCGATTGCCCGGTCGTCCAACGGCAGGACAGCTGACTCTGGATCAGTCGATGGGGGTTCGAATCCTCCCCGGGCAACCAACTTGCCACAGGCGCCGCTGCGATGTATCTTGGCGGCTCGCCGGTTTGTGGCCCCTTCGTCTAGTGGCCTAGGACGCTGCCCTCTCACGGCGGAAACAGGGGTTCGAGTCCCCTAGGGGCTACCAAAACAAAGCACCTTCTCCGGGATGCCGGGGAAGGTGTTTGTCTTTTGCCATGGAACCCCGTCCGTAACACCAAGCTCCCACTCCGCCGAGACAACCCAGGCAATGATCAGGAAAGGGGGCCGCCCCCCGGGGGGCCTGCATCGTCGAATTCTGCATCAAACCGTGTCCAATGGTCCAGTTTGAAGCTATACTGGATCGAGGAGGAGCATTCATGCCGGGAAGGAAGCTTGAAATCGATCAGGAATTGCTGGCCGAGGTGGTCGCCAGGGTTCAGGCAGCCACCCGCCCGGACCGGATCATCCTTTTCGGATCGGCGGCAACCGGAACCATGGACCGGGACAGCGATCTCGACATCCTGGTTCTGATGGACAATCCCGGCAACCCGCGCCTGGAGAGCATCCGCATCCGCAAGGGCCTGGGTGATCTCGGGTGGCCCATCGATGTCCTGGTGATGGATACGAAGCGTTTCGACGAGACCCGGGACATCGTCGGGGGATTGGCCTATCCTGCGCACAGGTATGGAAGGGTCCTGTATGCCGTCTCGTGATGACATCGTCGCCCAGCCTGTGCGTCAGTGGATGGAGAAGGCCAGGGCGGACCTCCTTGCGGCCGTATCCCTTGCCGAGCACCAGAATGGCTTGTGGGACATCGTGGCCTTCCATTGCCAGCAGGCGCCGAAAAGATGATCAAGGCAGCACTGACCAGGGACCAGGTCGAGTTCGGTAAATCTCACGATATCGCCGAACTCCTGGATCGTCTCGAAACCACCGATCCCGACTTGGCTACAATCCTCAGGCCTGCAGTATCCCTTACCGTTTACGGGGTGCAGGTCCGTTATCCGGGAGATGGCCCTGACGTGGATCGTGCGGAAGCGGAGGAGGCCATCCGGCTTGCCCGGCTGGTGTCCGATGCCCTGGATGGTAAGAGCGATGCCGGACCTTGACGGGTGCTCTCCCCAGGAACTCCGCGAACCACGGCAACACCTGATCGCCCGACCCTGAATGTCGCCAGATGCGGCGCTTGGCCGACCTGGAACCAAGGGGCTGCCAAAACAGAGCACCTTCTCCGGGAAACCGGGGAAGGTGTTTTTTTCTGTCTCTGTTCAAATGCCAATGATCCGCATCGTAAACAGGGGACTCCCGCCCTCAAAGCCCTCCCAAGCCAAGTGGACAATCCTGATTCCTTCGGTCCAGCCAGCGCCGAATGGTTCGATCAATGGTGTTCTGGGATCCTGTGGGTATCGAACCCGGGTTCCCCTACTTCCTGATCCTGGACCTGGCCAAGGTTGGTTTCCCACACTGGAGCCCAGAGGCTGACAAAAAAGCACCTTCTCCACGAGCAAATGGAAAAGGTGCTTTTTTCGTTTTGGTGACCGCGCAGCCCGCTACTTAACCCGCGCGTACGTCAGGTCCATGGCCTTGATCTCCTGGCCGTCCATGGTGTGCCACATCGTGAAGGTCACCTCGTCGGCGGAGACGAAGACGGTCACCGAGCGGGATGGAATCTCCATCGGCCCGAAGTTCATGGTGCCCGCATGCCTCAGGGTCTTTCCGTCGGCATCCAACTCGCCGTGGGCGAGATAGTAGCCGGTCCCGAAGTTGTCGATCCACATGCTGAAGAACTTCTGCGTGCTGTTGTCGAAGCCGTCGATGTTCATGCCCGCGAACGGCTGGCCCATGGCCTCGCCTTCGTGGTGGCCGACGAAGTACCGGCCACCGAAGAGGGCTTCACCACGGTAGGTGCCGGTGGTGGTCACGGGCTCCGGGCCGCCCATGTAGTTGGTCATGGTCGTCTTCCACTCGCCGGTGAGTCCGGCCAGGAGCTGGTGCTGGGGACCCGGGGTCGCAAGCTCGACCATGAGCTTTTCCATGGCGGCGGGATCCATCGGGGAGTCCTGGGCTGATGCCGGCGATACGACGGCGACGAACGCCGCCAGGGCGGCGAGGGCGAGCATATGGCGCATGGGAATTCTCCTCGGCAGGGGTGGTCTGATCGAAAACGGGCAGCCGAATGGGCCGCCCCGCATCCACAGGATATACCCATCCGAGACGCCTGTCATCAGCGCCATTTGATGGGTGGGCCGTCCGCGGTCAAGGATCGCCTTGCTTGCAGGAATCTCCATTTCCAAAGGAGGTGCATTGGCGGGGAAATTGGTTATCACAAACAGGCCGGTTTGGTACGGCCACGTTCCTCATTTGATATATCAGTCCGCAGATGGTTCATTTTGGACCCACCTGCATCATGATCCTTCACATTCTCAGGCAGGCCTCACTGCGGGCCTGGGCACCGGCACATTCCATCGGATGTTGAACGGCAACCGTCTCCTGGCCGAGGCTGTCGCCGAACCGCCTTCGATCCCCGAAACGGGAAGGCCGGCCACCCTTCGGCGACCGGCCTTTGATCTGTTCGACCTGAGGGATGTCGGAATCTACCTGAACAGCGCCTTGACGGCTCCCATGCTGGAGGCGTCGTCGGCCACCACGCCCTGCTGCTCCAGGCTCACGTTGTCCACGTGCAGGACGCAGTTGGACCCGATGTTCGCTCCGGTGGTGGCCACGAACTGGATCGTCAGGAAGCTCGTGTTGGCGGGGGCCATGAACGAACCGGAGTAGTTCGTCCACTGCCACGGCCACAGGGGGCCCATCAGGCCGGAACCGCCGACGATTCCCAGGCCCTCGCCCTCGGCGAAGATCTCGACGAAGACGACGCCGCCGGCGTCGGCCTGGTCCAGCTTCAGATCGAAGGAGTAAGTGACTTCGCCCGCTGCGGCGGTGCCGGGAGCGGTGGTCTGCTTCAGCCCGAGGCCCAGGGCCTGAACCTGGTTGTTCAGGAAGGCGTTGAAGTTGCCGGGCAGGGAGGGGCCGTTGTCGCCGGCCTGGACCACGATGGTGGAACTGCCGCTCAGACCGAAGGCGGTCCAGCCGCCGAGATCCCCGGTCTCGAAATCGGGATTGGTGAGGATGTTCTGGGCGAAGGCGACCGGCGGCAGGGCCGCCAGGGCCAGGGCGCAGAGGACGGCGAACACTTTGGCGTTCTTCATGACTCGATCTCCTTTTGGCAATGGGCAGGAATTCCCGGGAAGACGTCGTTCTTCCCTCGCCAAGTCGTCGACCTGTTCCGGGCTCCCTCGAATCCCCTGTGGGCAGGTCCGGTGGCATCGAGCGGCTTGATGCGACCGGACTACCATACCACTAAGTTCGGAACCCGAACATAGTTTTTTTGGAGATGGAGAAAATAATTTTAATTTCATGGGGATTTGGTGGGTAAATTCCTGATAAATTTGATTATACGTTTGTTTGGGATTTTTCTTGTTCGGTAACCGAACAAATGGTAATGTCATGGGGGGCTTCATGGGAGTCCTACCTGGGCCCAGGCGCCGAGCCGGAATCCCTCCTGGCCGGCAGCAGGCCCCAACCTTGGGGGATGCGTGATGAAATTCGCCGCCGTCCTGGCCGTCTCAATCCTGTTGCTGCCCTGCGGCGCCCGCGGGCAGGTCGGAGCCCTGATCTGGGAAGACGACTTCGCCGATCTGGACAACTGGATCATCCTGACTGGCAACGGCTACTGGGGCTGGGGCAACGGCGAGCTCGAATACTACAGCGAGAACAACGTCGACATCGCAGCCGTGCCCGGCGAGCCGGGCAACACCGCCCTGCGCATCGTCGCGCGGCAGGAGAGCGGTCCCGGCATCGTGGACCAGTGGGGCAACCCCCTGAACTACACTTCGGGAAGGGTCATGTCCAAGTCGATGGTCACCGTCAAGTACGGCATGATCGAGGCCAGGGTGAAGGTCCCCGACCTGGACCTGGGCGGTTGGCCCGCCTTCTGGATGCTGGGCACCGCGAACTACGCCTGGCCCCGCAACGGCGAGCTGGACCTGATGGAACTCGGCTCCCACCAGTGGTTCCGGGACCTGCACGACACACACAACGGCGGCAACGGGCTGGACAACGCGACGGTGAACGAGTCGGTGAGCGCCAACGCCATCTTCTACTCCGACGCCGCCGTGAATCCGGGCAATCCCTCCGGCGCCTCGAGCCTTTCCTGGGATCCGGACGACCTGTACTGCCGACCCTACTACAACTACGCCTCGCCGCTGATCGAGCGGTTCCTGATCTACCGGATGTACTGGGACGAGGCCACCCTGCGCTTCACGGTGATCGACGGCGGCATCGAGTACGACCTGTTCACCTCCCCGTTCGATATCGACGCCGAGTCGGACGAGTTCAGGGAGCCGTTCTACTTCATCGCCAACCTGGCCATCGGCGGGGCCTTCACCGACGCCTACAACCTGGGCGACCCCAGCAGCGGCGCGCCGGTGTCGATGCCCTTCCCGGCGGAGATGCTGGTGGACTACGTCAGGGTCTACGATTGGAACGGGCAGGGCGAGGTGCATCTGGGCCCCCCCGCCTTCGAGAGCGGCCGGTACGGCATCTACACCGAGGAGACGCCCGTCAGCGGCGGCCTCGAGGCCGAGGTCACCTCGCAGATCTACGTCTGGGAAGGCACCCTCACCGACGGGACCATACCGCCCTACGAGGGCGACAACGTCCTGTCCTGGCGGACGGCCGGCCGGGGCTGGTTCGGGGCCGGCATCATGGCGATCCAGCCCCTGAACCTGTTCGATTTCGGCGCCGGGCACCTCAAGTTCCGCATCAAGATCCCGGCGAACGTGACCTTCAAGATCGGGATCATCGACTCGTGGGGGAACCAGTCGTACGTCTCCTTCCCCGCCAACCAGACCACCTTCGGCCTGGTCAGGGACGGCCAGTGGGGGCAGGCCGCCATCCCGGTGGCGGACATCCGCGGGACGGCCATCGACCTGCGCATGCTCAGCTACGCCTTCGTCATCCTGGAGGAGAACGGCACGGCCTGCGAATTCGCCCTGGACGACATCTACTGGGACGCGGGCGTCATCTCCGGGGTGGACGACGGGGACCATGTCGCCCGTCTCGGACTCCAGAACCTGTCCAACTCCCCGAATCCCTTCAATGCCCGCACGGAGATCCGGTTCGAGCTGCCTGAGACCGGAACCTACGACCTGGAGATCCACGACGTGGCCGGGCGACGGATCATGGCGTTCCGCGGGATCGGCAGCGCCGGTCCGAACACCTTCGCGTGGGACGGCCGCGACGACCAGGGCAAGGTGGCCGCATCGGGTGTCTACACCTGCCGGGTGACCTCGGGGCAGAGCGAGGCGACACGGACCATGGTCCTGGTGAAGTAGGGGTTGCTTTCTCGACTGATGCTTCGGGCCGCCGTTTCCTTCGGGGAGCGGCGGCCGTTTCAATGGCGGGGTATGAGGCCGGCCTCCCATCCAGCAGCCATGCTGGTGGGTCCGCCCTTGTCTTCTCGGTCGCGAAGCGGCTAAATGAGCCATCGGAGTTCGATCAGGAAGGGGGCCGAGTGGACGTCGTCATCCTCGCCGGCGGCAAGGGCCGCCGTTTCGGCGCAGCCAAGCAGTTCGTGCCGGTCGCACCGGACGGAGCGACCCTTCTCGAGGTCACCGTCCGGGACGCTCAGCGTGCAGGCTGTGGGCGGGCGGTGATCGTGGTGGCGCCCGGGTCGGAAGAGGAGGTCCTCGGCCTGTTCGCAGCCCGTCCGGTGCCCGGGCTCGATGTAGTCGCCGTCCCCCAGCGCCCCGACGACCTGCCGGACGCTGTTCCGGTTCGCGACCGGCCCTGGGGAACCGCACACGCCCTGTGGGCCGTGCGGTCCGTCGTGGCCGGTCCCTTCCTCCTGTTCAATGCCGACGATCATTACGGTCCCTATGCGCCGGCCGCCCTGACGGTCGCGTTCGGGAACGCCGGGAGTTCCGCGGACTTCGTCATGCTCGGTTTTCCCCTCGGAGAGACCCTGTCGGACTCGGGAACCGTTTCGCGGGCGGTCTGCACCGTGGATGACGAGGGATGGTTGACCGGGATGCAGGAGTACACCGCAGTCGATGGGCGGGGCCGCGTGGCTTCGGGACCGGGGGAGGGAATCATGCTTCCCCTCGGGGCCTCCGTGTCCATGAACGCCTGGGTTTTCACCCCGGCGGTCTTTCCCCTGATCGAGGAGGCCCTGCGGGAATTCGCGGCGACCGCCGATCTCGCACAGGAGGAGTGCTTCCTGCCGGGGGTGATCGACCGGGCCGTACGGGAAGGGCGCGCCCGGGTCGAGGTGGTGGCGGCGCCGGATCGCTGGTGCGGCATGACGTGGCCCGAGGATCGGGACCGCGTCGCCCGCCGGCTCGCCGATTTTTCCGCTCTGGACGAGGTCAGGGTCGCCTTCGGGCTGGCGTCAGCCCCCCGGGGTGCCGCGCCATTCGGAACGGGCCTGGTGCATGCGACTTGGAAGCTTGAGGATTCCGCAGGCTTTCACCTCCTGCAGAGGCTGAACGACACGGTCTTCAACGACCCGGTCCTGGTGGCCGGGAATGCGGCGACCGCCTCCGCCCGGATCGACGATGCCTTGCGCCGCAGCGGGGACGTCGATCCACGGCATCGCCTGACCTACAGGCTGGACGGGTCGGGACGACCCTGGCATCGCGACTTTCGGGGCGGCGTGTGGCGGTGCCTGATCGGGATTCCGGGGGCCCGCCCGGCCGATCCTGCCCGGCCCGGCGAGATCCGCGGCGCGGCCCGCCTCCTGGGCCGGTTCCCCGGACTCGTCGCGCGGGGGAGGGGACCAGAACTTCGGGAAACGATTCCCGGCTTCCACGATACTCCCGCCCGTCTGGCCGCCCTCGAGGGAGCGGCCGAGGCCGATGTCCAGGGTAGGCTGAAAGGCTGTCGCGGGGAATGGGAGCGGCTGCTCGGGCTCGGGCACCTGGCCGGCAGGCTGGGGGGTTCAGGGTTGCCTTTGAGACCGGTCCACAACGACGCCAAACCGGACAACGTCCTGGTCGACACGGGCACGGGCGAGGCCCTGTGCGTCATCGATCTCGACACCGTCATGCCGGGGATCGCCCCTCTCGATTTCGGGGATCTGGTGCGCGCCGCGGTCACCGGCCGGCCGGAGGACGAGCCCGATCCCGCGAGGATCGCCCTGCGCGAAGTCGTATTCCGGGAGTTGGCGGGGGGATACCTGGCAGGGGCATGGGAATGGATTACGCCGGCGGAACGGGCGGCCCTGGTCGACGGAGCCCTGGTCATCACCTACGAGCAGGCGCTCCGCTTCCTGACCGATCATCTTTCAGGGGACGTCTACTACCGTATCACCGAATCCGGTCACAACCTCCGCCGCGCCCGCGCCCAGCTGCGTCTGCTGGATCTCCTGCTGGACGGGGAGCAGGACCTGCGCGCCATCGTTGCGGGTTGCTGAACCTCAACCGGTTTCCCGTCCCCGGCGCATCAGCCTCGCGAGTCCGGCTCCGGCAGCCAGGGCGATGCCTGCGAGCAGCAACCCTGTGCCCGTCCGGCCGAACAGCAGGTGCCCGGCCGCGAACAGGGCGGCGTAGACCATCATGCATCCCAGCGACCAGGACAGCAGCGCCAGCGGGAGTTGGTCGGGAGATCCTTCGCCTCGGCCCAGGTCGCGCCATCCGGGTCCGGCGGGCCGGATGCGACGGACGAATCCTGCCAGGGTCGCCCGGTCGACCGGCGGCGTGGCGTAGGTGACCAGCAGCCAGATCAGGGTGGTCAGGCCCACCGTCCACAGCAGGGTCTCGTCGGAGCCGGGATTCCAGCCGCCGGACCGTCGCAGCAGGACGATGGCGAGGGTCACCAGGAAGGACCCTCCCATGGCCGCGATCTCGCTCCAGGCGTTGATGCGCCACCAGTACCAGCGCAGCAGGTAGATCAGGCCGGTGCCCGCGCCGAAGGACAGCAGCAGCCGGAACGCGTCGCCGGCGGTATCCAGGGCCAGGGTGACCATCACCGCGAAACCCATGAGGCCGACGGTCACCAGGCGGGACACCAGCACCAGGTGGCGCTCCCCCGCGTCCGGCCGCAGGAACCGGCGGTAGAAGTCGTTCACCAGGTAGGAGGCCCCCCAGTTCAGGTGGGTGCTCATGGTCGAGACGTAGGCCGAGGTCAACGAGGCCACCAGCAGGCCCAGCAGCCCGTGGGGCAGCAGGGTGAGCATGGCGGGATAGGCGATGTCGTCCCCCAGCAGGGCCGGATCGACGTGGGGCAAGGCGGTCCGGATGTCGGCCAGCTCGGGGAAGACCAGCAGGGAGGCCAGAGCCACGATGATCCACGGCCAGGGCCGCAGGGCGTAGTGGGCGACGTTGAACCACAGGACGGCCTTCAGCGCGTGATCCTCGTCCCGGGCCGCGAGCATCCGCTGGGCGATGTAGCTGCCGCCGCCGGGCTCGGACCCGGGGTACCAGACCGCCCACCACTGCACCGCCAGGGGAATCACCAGCACCGAGACGAACACCGAGCCGTCGCCGGGATCCGGCAGGAAGGACAGGGTCCCGGGATCGAGGCGGTCCAGCAGTCCCTGGATTCCGCCCACCTGCGGCGCTTTCAGGGCGGCGCCCGCCGCGGCGATCACTCCGATCATGGCGATCGTGAACTGCACCAGGTCGGCGACGATCACCCCCCAAAGGCCGGACAGGACCGAGAACCCCACGCTCAGGAGGAAGCAGACCAGCAGGGTGGTGCCGCGGTCCCAGCCCACCAGCACGTGGGCGATCTTCACGGCCGCGAGGGTCACCGTCGCCATGATCACGGCGTTGAACACCAGGCCCAGGTAGACGGCGCGCACTCCCCGCACGGCAGCGGCGGGCTTGCCGCTGTAGCGGAGCTCGTAGAATTCCAGGTCGGTCAGCGCCCCGCTGCGGCGCCACAGGCGGGCGTAGAGGAAGACCGTCGCCATGCCGGTGACCAGGAAGGCCCACCAGGCCCAGTTGGCCGAGACGCCGCCGTTGCGCACCAGATCGGTCACCAGGTTGGGGGTGTCGGTGCTGAAGGTGGTGGCCACCATGCTGGTGCCGATCAGCCACCAGGGCGCCGCCCGGCCCGAAGCGAAGAACTCGTCGGTGCCGCGGCCCGCCCGGCGGGCGAACCACAGGGCCGGGGCGAAGGCCACCGCCAGACAGCCGGCCACGACCCACCAGTCCAGGGCGTTCAGTTGCACGGTCGATCCACTCCGCTCCGGCGAGCCCGGGGCCGCCCTGGTCAATCGTTCATGGCGTAGAGCCCCCGCAGGGCCTCCACGCGGCCGGTCCAGACCCGGTCGAAACCGGAGGCGTCCATCGCGGGCCGCTTCATCATCCGCCCGCAGAACCACTGCTGTCTTCCCGTTGCCGACGGCTTGTCCCTCAGCTGCAGGGCGAAGGTCGAGAAGTCCCGCACCATGAAGGCGAAGATCCGGTCCACCGTGTCGTCGTCGATCCCGTAGATGGCGGCGTTCTCCAGGACCAGCTGGCCGTAGACCACCTGGGTGAACAGCTGGCCGACCGCGAGCAGGAAGTCGACGTCCTGCTGCTGGTCCTTGCCGGGACGCGCCAGGGCCAGCATCCGCTTGAACACGGCGGCCTGCCTCGCGAAGATCTTCACGTTGGGTAGGGGCCGGGAGGCGAAGGCCCGCCGGTAGTCGTGGAAGCGCACCTTGCCGAGGCCCCGGGCCGGGCCCTGGGCGAAGAGGAAGGCATCGTCGGCGGCCTGGTCCTGCCTGGGGACCTCGGCGTACCCGGCCGGCTTGAAGAAGTAGTTCGCCATGAACTTGGTGATCAGGGCGATGTTCACGTGCACGGTGCCCTCGAGCTTGGGCAGGGCCCGGATGTCGCGGGCGGCCATCTCGAAGAAGGTGTCCTTCTCGAAGCCCTTGGCTGCGATCACGTCCCACAGCTGGTTGATCACCTGCTCGCCCTCGGTGGTCACCTTCATCTTCACCACGGCGTTGTACAGGAGGTAGCGCCGGTCCTCCGCGGAGGCGACGCGCATGTAGTCGGCCGCCCGCAGGGCGAACAGGCGCATGGCGACCAGGCGGGCGTAGGCGTCGACGAACAGGTTGCGGACGTGGGGGAAGCGGGTCACCGGATGACCGTAGAGGATGCGGCCCGAGGCGTGGTCGATGGCCTCGTAGAAGGCGTGCGTGCACATGCCGATGGAGGCCCAGCCCAGGTTGTACTTGCCGATGTTGACGGTGTTCATGGCGGCGTCCCAGGCGCGGTCGCCCCTGGCGATGACGTCGTCCTCGCCCACCGGATAGTCGTGCAGGGCGAACTCGGCCACGTAGTTCTGGCTGGCGACCACGTTCTTCACCAGTTCGTACCGTTCGTGGCCGAAACCGGCCGCGAAGAAGACGAACTCGCCGGTGTCCCGGAGCTTGCCCAGTGTCGAGACCAGGGGCGCCTCGTTGCCGTTGCCGATGTAGTACTTGGAGCCGTTGGCCAGCCAGGTGCCGTCGGGCTGCTGCGTGAGCGCCATCTCGGTCGAGTAGACGTCGGCGCCGTGATCCCTCTCGGAGAGGCCGAAGGCGAAGACGGCCCCGCCCCGCAACAGGTCGGCCGCCCGCTTCTGCACCGTTTCGTTCTGCGACATCCAGACCGGACCCAGTCCCAGGATGGTGACCTGCCAGGGGTACCAGTAGGCCAGGCCGTAGAAGCCGAGGACCTCGTTGAGCCGGGCGTTGCGGTAGGTGTCCCAGCGCTGGGGTCCGGCGCCGAGCCGGGCGGGCGTCAGGAAGGTGGCGAACACCTGCTCCTGCTTCACGAACTCGAGGAAGTCCGCGTACCAGACGTGCTTGCGGTCGTCCTCCTTGATCCTCCCCTTGCCCTTGTTCTCGAAGAACCCGATGGTCCGTTGCAGGATCCGCAGGGAGGGCTCGTCCAGGTTGCCGGGATCGAGGGCCCGGGGGTTGAGCAGGAACATCGGGGACTCCTTGGCGGGGTGCGGTTGACGGATCGCACGCCATCCTAGCACCCGGACCAGGGCCGGTCACCCCGCATGATCCTGAAAGCACGATGCGGCCCTCCCGTCGAGGGAGAGCCGCACCGCCCCGGGCGAGGGATCAGGAGGCTAGGAAGGCCTTCAGCATCCAGCGGGTCTTGTCCAGTTCGTCCAGGATCGGATCGAGAAGGTTGGCCGTGCCGCGGTCCCCGGCCTGTTCGGCTGCGGACACAACCTGGGAGACGCGGTTCCCGAAGGTCTCCAGGTCGGCCGCGAGGTCGGCCACCATCTTGCGGGCCGCGGGCACCTCCTCGGTCTCGGCGATGGCCGCGTGCTCGACCGCGCCGGCGAGGGTGCCGATGGGCTCGCCGTCGATCATCAGGATGCGCTCGGCGATCTGGTCCATGACCGCGGCGAAGTGGTCGTACAGCTCCTCGAACTTCCCGTGGAGGAGGAAGAAGCCCTGCCCCTGCACCCTCCAGTGATAGTGGTGCAGCTTCTGGTGAAGGACGATGCTGTCGGCGAGGATCCCGTTCAGGGACTGGATGACGGCCTGGTTGCTCATGGTGAAGCCTTTCGTCAGGGTTCGTGGTTTTCATCTCACACTTGGAAGAAAGCAACCGGTGGGCCAATTCCGGACGATTTTCTAAATGGTTTATTGACAACATTTAAAAACATTAGCAATCCCTCCTGCCACAAAAAATCACCGAAATATCGTTGACAATAACAACGATATATCGTAATAATACCGAAATGTCGGTGAAAGGGGATGCCATGCCGGGAATCTACGACGCCACCGCGGAACTCACGGAACTGGCCCGTCTGGCGAGTCTGCCTGCGGAACGGGACCGCCTGCTGGCCCGGGCCCTGGACAGCCTGCAGGGCCTGGTGCCCCACGAACTTGCCGCCATCCTGGCCCTGGAGGAGGACCGCCTGCGGGTCCTGGTGGCCCGGGGAAGGCTCGCCGGCGAGCGCGTCCGGGGTCACAGCCTGCAGCTGGATCGTTTCCCCTCCATCCAGCGGGCCCTCCATACCCGCCGCCCGGTCATCCTGGAGGAACACGACCACGCCGACGAGGAGGGGGACCCCTACGACGGGGTCCTGGACCTGCCCCACGACCATTCCTGCATGGTCGTGCCCCTGTTCGCCTCCGACCGTGTGCTGGGCATCATGACCTTCGACCGCACGGTCTGCGGGTCCTATGACCAGAAGACCCTCGAGCTGGCCGACGTCTACGGCCGGATCATCTCCCTGGCCTTCCAGTTCGCCGAGCAGGCCGAGTTGCTGGACCGCTACCGCGAGCAGCTGGACGAGCGGAACCGCATCCTCGTGGCCGAGAAGGGGGACGCGTGCACGGCGGTGGATCGCATCGCGGCCAGCCGATCCCCCCTGATGCTCGACCTCGCCCACCAGGCGAGGCAGGTGGCCCTGACCGCAGCTCCGGTCCTCATCACGGGGGAGACCGGGACGGGCAAGGAGGTCCTGGCCCAGGCCATCCACTGCTGGAGTCCCCGTCGCGACCAGCCGTTCCTGAAGCTCAACTGCGCGGCCATTCCCGAAACCCTCATCGAGAGCGAGCTGTTCGGGCACGTCAAGGGGGCCTTCTCGGGAGCGGACCGGGCCCGGCCGGGGCGCTTCCTGGCGGCCAACGGGGGCACCCTGCTGCTGGACGAGATCGGGGACCTGCCGCCGGAAGCCCAGGCCAAGCTGCTGCGCGTGCTGCAGGAAGGGACGTTCGAGCACGTCGGCTCGGACCGCACCCTGAAGGTGGACGTGCGCATCCTGGCCGCCACGCACAGGGATCTGGCCCGCCGGGTGGATGAGGGCGCGTTCCGGGAGGACCTCTACTACCGGCTGATGGTCTTCCCCCTGCACCTGCCGGCCCTGCGCGACCGCATGGAGGATCTGGTGCCCCTGGCGGAGGGGATCCTGGCCGACCTGGCCCGGCGCGGGGGCGCGGGGCCCTGGACCCTGGCGGCGGGGGCCGTGCGGGAACTGCAGGCCCAGGCCTGGCCGGGGAACATCCGCCAGCTGGTCAACACCCTGGAACGGGCCACCATCCTCAAGCGCAAGGGGCAGCTGGCTGCGCCCCAGGTGGGCTCCCCCGTCCGGCGGCCGGGTCAGGGGCTCGAGACCCCGCCGACCGCGAAGCCGGTCAGGGCGACCCTCGCCGAGGTCGAGCGTCGCCACATCGAGAGGGTCCTGGCCGAAACCGGGGGACGGATCTACGGGGAGAAGGGGGCCGCCGGGATCCTCGGCCTCAAACCGACGACCCTGCAGAGCCGGATGAAGAAACTGGGGATCGAACGGCCGTGAAGGGCAGGGGGAACCCCGGGCCGAAGGGTCTGCCCAGGCAGCGGCGGGCGATGAAGCCCTGGACGACCCCCAGGGAGAGGTAACGTTCCTTCACCTCGCCGGGCAGCTGGTGGAAGTCGGTGACCAGGCCCCGGCACAGGGGGGAACCGCACCGGCACTCCAGGGACCACAGACCGTCGTCCATGGTGGTGGAGTAGTCGAACCGGATCTCCCGGCCCCGGGGGATGGGCGCCAGGGCGACCAGGGTGCGGTTGCGCACCAGGCCGGCGTTGGGGTCGCAGGAGTGGTTGACCAGGACCGCGGGGGGCGAGGGCATGATGTAGGTCCGCCGGCCCGTTTGCAGGAGGTTGGCCCCCAGGGGACTTGCGTGGATGGGGTCGTCCCGTTCGACCCGGGGGCCCCGGAAGACCAGGATGGTTTCCCCGGGGGCGATGTCGCGGGCGGCGAAAACGCCCCGCCCGACGTCGCAGGGGCCGATATCGACGGCACTTCTCACAAGGTCTCCACGGTCGAACGCCAACCCCGAGCGCGGCTCCGGAGGCCGCGGGGACGACCCGCTGAGCGGGCGCGAGACTCTACTGCGGGACCGGGAGATCCGGCAACCGGGAAATCCGCCCTCCGGATTTTTTTTGGTTTTTTGCCCCCGCCGTCTTGACATGGGTCGCCCTTCGCAAGTAGATTTCGCCCGCTTGGTTCTTGCGCTCGAAAGGTGCACCCATTCTCGTTGGCCGTCCCCAAGCCCTGGTCCCCCCGGAGCAGCAAGCGTAAGGCGGCTTGTGGTCGTTGGCCCTTTCCCTGGGGGGATCATGAATTGTACAAGGGAAAACACCTCCTCGTTGATTGCCGGGAAGTCCCGCGCGACCTTTGTCTGAACGACCAGCTTCTGCTGGAGTCCTTGGCTGCAGCAGCGACCGAGGCCGGTTCCACCGTCATTTCCCAGGTCCGTTACAAGTTCGGCCAGGATTCCCCTCCGGGATGCACAGCAATCGTCATGCTTGACGAGAGCCACTGCTCCGTGCATACCTATGCCGACTTGGGCCTGATGGCCTTCGATTTCTTCACGTGTGGGCATACGGATCCCCAAAGGATCTGGTCGATCATCAGCTCCAAACTCGGGATCGTCAAAGCGACGGTCACCGAACACGGCCGGTTCGAGGTTCCCGCGGAAGCGGCTGCCGCCGACGGTGAGTTTGCGCAGCCGACGCTCAGTCACAGGTAGGAGAAAAGATCATGATGGTAGCAGCGCAACGCCGCCCCGGTTTCGAAGAGGAAGAGACCGGCAAGCCTCGTAACAGGCGCACCTACAAGAAGCACGAGAAGGATAATCCCTTCGGACGCAAGGACAAGGACGAGCCTCGGAGCAAGAAGCGTTCGGCAGGCGGCGAGGATGCCCTCGACGACGACTACGATGACGACTTCGAGGGCGCCGACGACGACGACGACGATGACGACCTCGACCCCGACGACTTCGACTTCGACGAGGACGTCGACGAGGACGACGATTTCGACGACGACTGGAGCGACGACGACGACAACTAGGTCGTGGTCGCCGGTTCCTGCCGTTCTGGAGAAGAAAACCCAATGACCCCAGACTTTCACGAAGACCCCGGGGCCTTCGGAGGGTTGCCCGAGACGCCGCTTTACGCGGCGTCTCGCTTTGCCGTCCTGCCCCTGGCCTACGACGGGACCAGCACCTGGCTCAAGGGCGCCGACAAGGGCCCCGCCGCCATGCTGGCCGCCTCGGCCAACATGGAGCTTTACGACATCGAGACCGATTGCGAACCCTGGCGCGAGGGGATCATCACCCTCAAGCCCATGGGCGGCCACCCCTCGCCGGAGGACATGGTGGCGGACGTCCGCCGGGTGACCCGCGGCCTGCTGGAGGACGGCAAGACCGTCGTCGGGCTGGGGGGCGAGCATTCGGTCAGCATCGGGCTCATCCAGGAACACGCCGCCCGCTACCCGGGCCTGATGGTCCTGCAGTTCGACGCCCACTCCGACACGCGGCCCGAATACGAGGGGTCGCCCAACAACCACGCCTGCGTCATGGCGAGGGCCGCCGAGGTCTGCGACTATGTGCAGGTGGGGATCCGCAGCATGGACGCCGCGGAGACGGCCACCCTCGACCGGAAGCGGACGCTGTTCGGTCACGATCTGGGGTCGCCGGAGCAGGTCCTCGACCGGATCCTGCCGCTGCTGGAAGGACCCGTCTACATCACCATCGATCTGGACGTCCTGGATCCGGCCGAGATGCCGTCCACCGGGACTCCCGAACCGGGCGGGATGCACTACCGCGACCTGGTCCGGATCCTGGCAGGCGTCTGCCGCAGCAAGCGGGTGGTGGGTTTCGACGTCGTCGAGCTGATGCCCGGCGAAAGCAACCGCGCCCCCGATTTCCTGGCCGCCCGGCTGGTGTACCAGCTGATGGCGTACCTGACCGCCTTCGTGAAGGAGTAGCCCGTTGCAGAAGAGTGATTTCCTGAAGGATGTGGTCCGCCACGCGGACTGCACGGCGTTCGACGCCCGCCCCATCGTCCAGGCCTACGGCGACATGGCCTTCCAAGCCCGCAACCTGGCCGCCGCGGCGGACATCCTGAACCGCATGCTGGCCGACACGGCCTGCGGGAACATCCTGACCCTCGCCGGTTCGCTCTGCAGCGCCGGCCTGAAGGACGCCATCGCCCTGATGATCGAGCACGACATGGTGGACGCGATCGTGGCCACCGGCGCCAACATCGTCGACCAGGACTTCTTCGAGGCCCTGGGTTTCCGCCATTACAAGGGTTCGCCCCGGGCCGACGACAACCAGCTGCGCGAGCTGGCCATCGACCGAATCTACGACACCTACATCGACGAGGACGAGCTGCGCGTCTGCGACATGACCGTCGCCGAGATCGCCGGGACTCTCGAGCCGCGCGCCTACTCCTCCCGCGAGTTCATCCACGCCATGGGCGCCTACATCGACCGCAAGGGCCTGAAGGCCGACCACAGCATCGTGCACGCGGCATACAAGAAGGACGTGCCCATCTTCTGCCCGGCCTTCAGCGACTGCTCGGCCGGCTTCGGGCTGGTCCACCACCAGTGGCACAACCAGAAGCACCTGACCATCGACTCGGTCGCCGACTTCCGGGAGCTGACCCAGATCAAGCTCCAGGTCGGCGAGACGGGGATCTTCATGCTCGGCGGGGGCGTGCCCAAGAACTTCACCCAGGACGTGGTGGTGGCCACCGACATCCTGGGCGAGGAGCAGCCCATGCACAAGTACGCCGTGCAGATCACCGTGGCCGACGAGAGGGATGGTGCCCTTTCCGGCTCCACCCTGCAGGAAGCCTGCAGCTGGGGCAAGGTCGACACGACCTACGAGCAGATGGTCTACGGCGAGGCCACCCTGGTCCTGCCCCTGCTGGTCAGCGACGCCTACCACCGGGGGGCGTGGAAGAACCGCCCGGAGCGGCGCCTGAACAAGCTGTTCTAGCCCCGCGGCCGTCCCGGCGCCCGGAGACCCCAGCCCTCCGGGCGTCCGTGTTTCGCAGAGGGCGGCCCGGTGGCATCCTTGGTCCGCCGTCGGCCGTCCACCCTTTCCCCAGGAAGTCCATGGGCCTCATCGCAATCCTGCTTCTCGCCTCCGGCCTGGCGATGGACGCCGCCGCCGTGTCCATCGGGGCGCGGGCCAGCGGCCGCGCCTTCGGCCGTCGCGCCGCCTTCCGGCTGGGCTTCCACTTCGGGCTCTTCCAGTTCCTGATGCCGGTTCTGGGCTGGCTGGCCGGTTCGGCCTTCGTGGCCCTGGTGGCGACGCTGGACCACTGGATCGCCTTCGTCCTGCTGGCGGCCATCGGCGGCCACATGATCTGGGGTGGGCTGCACCCCGAAAGCGACGTCCCGACCTTCGATCCCTCCCGCGGCTGGACCCTGATCATGCTCAGCATCGCCACCAGCATCGACGCCCTGGCGGTGGGATTGTCCCTGGCCTTCCTGCAGGCGGACATCTGGACCATCGCCGCGGTGATCGGCGTGGTGACGGCGGGGCTGTCGGCCCTCGGGTTCTGGCTGGGTGCCCGGCTGGGGGTCGTCTTCGGCCACCGGATGACGGTTGCCGGCGGGCTGGTCCTGCTCGGGGTGGGGATCAGGATCCTGGTGGAGCACCTGGGAGCCTGAGGCTCCGCCGGCTCCGGCTTGCATCGGCCCCTTGCCCTTCCGGTCCTGCGCGTTATCTTCGGAATCCGGGAACCGGCCGGGCCCCCCGCGGTTGAACCGGGATGGTCCGGACCATCGTTGACCGAGGAGTGTGCGTGCAGGACAGGCGAAGGACAAGACTCGCGATGGCGCTCATCGTGCTGGTGGTCAACCTGCTCGGCCTGCAGGCGGCCTGCTCCAGCACGCCGGTCGAGAGTTGCGAACACGACGGAACGTCCGGGTCCGCCGCCCCTGCCCACGGAATCTGCCCCAGCGACGTCTGCCAGGCCCGCTTCGTCCTCGGGGGCCGGGATCTCGATCACCCCGACGCCCCGCCGGTCGCCGTCCAGCCTCCCCTGGCGCCGGTTCCGGCGCCCGACCTCCGGACCGCCGTCTCCATCTGGGAGGATCCCCCGGCTCCCTGGCCCTGCCGTCCGGCGGGCGCCTATCCCCTGCTGATCTGATTCCCTACCCGTCTTCACCGTCGTCCGGACGGTCCGGGTGCGTTCGCGCACCGGGCCGCAGAACGGTTTGACACCGGGATCGGTTCAACAGGAGAGAAACGCGCATGGCCATTCCTTCGCGCACGACATTGACCGGCATCACGCTCCGCCGCGCCGGGCGGCGTGGTCTCTACGCCGCCTGGCTGGTTCTGCTGGCGGCAGGGTTCCCGACCGTACCTGCGGCGGGTGAGGTGATCGATCTCCAGCAGGCCGTGGCCCGCATGCTGGCGGACCACCCCTTGCTGCGGGCAGCCGATCAGGCGGACCTGAGCGCCCGATCCCTGGTGGATCAGGCCGGGGTGCGGCCGCGGCCCCGACTGGAGATCGAATGGGAGAACCTGGCGGGCAGCGGGGGATTCGCCGGGTTCGGAGGTTCGGAGCTGACCACGGCGGTCACCGGAACCCTGGAGCGAGGGGGCAAGCGGGCCTGGCGGCGCATGGTCGCCGAGGCCGGCGTCACCCTGGTGGCCGGGGAAAGGACCATCCTCGAGACGGACTTGACCCGGTCGCTCACCGACGTCTTCATCGAGGTCTGGGTCGCCCAGGAACGGGCCGCCCTGGCCGTCGAGAAGATGGAGCTGGCCGGGCAGCTCCTGCAGCAACTGGAGCGGCGGGCGTCCGCCGGTGCGGCCGCCCCCAGCGAGGTGACTCGGGCGCGCCTGGGGGTGAGCCAGGCGGGCATCGAGAAGATCAACCGGGACCGGGATTACCAGGCCGCGGCGCGGCGCCTGGCGAGCTTCTGGGGCGCCGGTGCGGCGGACTTCACGGGAGTCGCGCTCGATCCGGTGGAGGGGGAATCCGCCACGCCGGGATCCGCGACGGAGGGCCGGAAATCCGCGCCGACGGTCGCACTCCTGGAAGCGGGGGCCGCGGAGCGCCGCCTGCAGGGCGATCTGCTCCTGGCCGAGGCCAGTCCCGACCTTGACCTGGCGGTCGGGGTACGGTCCGACCTCGCGTCGGGCGACAAGGGGTTCGTCCTGGGCTTCGGCTTGCCCCTGGCGGTCACCGGCGGCAACGAGGCCGCAGCCAGGGCCCTGCGCCATGCCGCCGTCAGGGCCGACCTCGAGGCCGAGGCCGAGCGGGTCCGTCTCCGGTCTGAACTGGCCGCCCTGGAGGTCCAGAGGACCGCGACGCTCCGGGAGATCCGGGCCCTGGAATCCGAGGTCCTGCCCCTGGCCCGGCAATCCTACCGTGAAGTCGAGGCCGGGCACGACCGCGGCCTCTTCAGCCTGACCGACATCCTGGAAACCCGGCGCACCCTGTTCGACCTGAGGGAGCAGCACCTGGAGGCCCTGGCGGGGCTGGCCCGCATCCAGGCTGCAGCCCGGCAACTCGCAGGAAGCCCCGAGGCCACCGCCCCCCGGCCCGAGGAGGAACCATGACCAACCTGAAGATCGCCGTCTCTGCCGGCCATGCGGCCTGCATCCTGTTCCTCCTGCTGGGTGGGCCCGCCGGCGCCCAGGATGACCACACGGGTCATGACCACGGGGAAGAAACCACAGCCATCGAGCTCTCCGCCCGCGACCGGGCCGATTACGGCATCGTGGTGGAGGGGGTGGGGCCGGGCGTCCTGGTGCGCACCCTGGTCCTGCCCGGCGAGATCCATCCCGACGACGACAACCTGGCCCACCTGACCGCCCGCTACGACGGGGTCGTCACCGAGGTCAGGGCCAGGATCGGGGACCGGGTGGCCGAGGGCCAGGTCCTGGCCGTCATCGAGAGCGACGAGAGCCTGGCGCCCTACCCTCTGAAGACCATGATCGCAGGAACGGTCATCGAGAAGCACATCACCCTCGGCGAGGCGGTCTCCCGGGACACGCGGCCCTTCGTGGTGGCGGACCTGGACACGGTCTGGCTGGACCTCTTCGTCAATCAGCGCGACCTGCAGAGCGTCGCCGTCGGACAGCCGGTCCGGGTGGAACACCGCCCCACCGGCACGGTCGTCGGCGGGATGATCGGCTACGTGGCCCCGGTCGTCGACGAGGACACCCGCACGGCGACCGCGCGGGTGGTGCTGGACAACGCCGGGGGCCGCTGGCGTCCGGGCATGTTCGTCACCGGGACGGTGGAGATCGGTCGCAGGGAGGTTCCGCTGGCAGTCCCCCTGGGCGCGGTGTTCACGGTGCACGAGCATCCGGTGGTTTTCGTGGAGGATGACCACGGCTTCGAGCCCCGGGAGGTGGCCCTCGGCGAGGACGACGGCCGCCTGGTCGAGATCCGCGCGGGCCTCGATCCCGGGGACCGCATCGTCGTCTCCGGCGGATTCACCCTCAAGGCGGAGCTGGAGAAGTCCGGCTTCGACGACGGTCACAACCACTAGGAGGCTCCCATGTTCAACCGGATGCTGGCGTTCAGCCTCGGCAATAGGGGCCTGGTCGTGTTGGCGGCCCTCGCGCTGATGGTCGCGGGCTGGGCGGCCTGGCAGCGGCTGCCCGTCGACGCCTTTCCCGACGTGTCCCCCAACCTCGTCCAGGTGTTCACGGTCACCGAGGGGCTCGCCCCCGAGGAGGTCGAGACCTTCGTCACCTTTCCGGTGGAAACCGCGATGGGAGGCCTGCCCGGAGTGACGGCCGTCCGCTCGGTCTCGAACTTCGGCCTCTCGGTGGTCAGCGTCTACTTCGAGGACGGCATGGACATCTACTTCGCCCGCCAGCTGGTGGGCGAGCGCCTGCAGGAGGCCCGGGACCACATCCCCGCGGGGTTCGGCGAGCCCCAGATGGGCCCCATCAGCACGGGCATGGGCCTGGTCCTCTATTACTACCTCGACGACACCACCGGGACCTACGACCTGACGGAACTGAGGGCCATCCAGGACTGGCTGATCAAGACCCAGCTGCAGACGGTGCCCGGGGTGACCGAGGTCCTGGGCATCGGGGGCTACGAGAAGCAGTACCAGGTGGTGGTCGATCCGGACGCCCTGCTGCGCTTCGGCGTCTCCCTCGACCAGGTCATCGACAGCATCGAGGCGAACAACCTGAACGTGGGCGCCCAGTTCATCGAGAAGAACCACGAGGAGTTCGTCGTCCGCAGCCTGGGCCTGGCGAGCGGGCTGGAGGACCTGGAATCCATCGTGCTGAAGACGGTGCACGGCCGGCCCGTGTTCCTGGCGGACGTGGCGCGGGTGACCACCGGCGGGGCGATCCGGCGCGGGGTCCAGACGCGCAACGGCGTCGGCGAGGTCGTGGCCGGCATGGTGGTCAAGCTGTTCGGCAGCAATTCGTCCACGGTGATCCGCAGCGTGGAGGAGAAGCTGGACCAGATCAACCGGACCCTGCCCGCAGGAGTCAGGCTCGTTCCCTACTACGAGCAGAAGAGCATCGTCGCCGCGGCCGTGGCCACGGTGACCGGGGCGCTGGTCCAGGGCGTGGTCCTGGTGGTGCTGGTCCTGGTCCTGTTCATGGGGGGGTGGCGCCCGGCGCTGGCGGTGATCGTCTCCCTGCCGTTCTCCATCCTGTTCGCGATGATCGTCCTGTGGAGGCTGGGCATCTCGGCCAACCTGATGTCCCTGGGCGGGCTGGCCATCGCCATCGGCATGATGGTCGACGGCACCATCGTCATGATCGAGAACCTGGAGCGGCGCCTGCGGGCCGGTCCGGCGGACGGGAGCCGTGCGGCCGTCCTCGCGGCGGCGGGTGAGGTCGCCCGCCCGGTCTTCTTCTCGGTGGCCATCGTGGTCGCGGTTTTCGTGCCGCTGATGACCCTCAGCGGGGTCGAGGGCAAGACCTTCCGGCCCCTGGCCATCGCGGTGGCCGCCTCCATGGCCGGATCTCTGGTCTTCGCCCTCACCCTGGCCCCGCTCCTGGGGGACGTCCTGCTCAAGCGCGGGGGCGGTGCCTCCGGCCGCGATCCCCTGCTGGTCCGGACGCTGCTTGCCGTCTACCGCCCCGCCGGCCGGGTCCTGGTGGCTCGGCCCGTGTTCGCGCTCATCCTGGCCGGAGCGGTCCTGGCCGCCGGCGTCCTGGTCTATCCCCGGCTGGGTTCGGAGTTCACCCCGCGCCTGCAGGAAGGGACCGTCCTGGTCGAGCTGACCCGGGCGCCCTCCATTTCCCTGGAGGAGAGCGTCCGCACCAACCTCATCGTCGAGCGTCGCCTGCTGGAGGTGCCGGAGGTGAGGGAGGTGGTCAGCCGCATCGGCCGCGGCGAGGTGGGCGCTCACGCCCATCCGGTCAACAGCGGGGAGATCCTCGTGCTCCTGCATTCGCGGGACCGCTGGCGCCGGGGCCTGGACCAGGCCGCGATCGAGGACTCCATCCGCGCGAAGCTGGGCAACGTCCCGGGGGCGCGGTATCGCCTCAGCCAGCCCATCGAGATCACCGTGGACGAACTGCTCGAGGGCGTGCGCTCCCAGCTGGCGGTCAAGCTCTTCGGGGAGGATCTGCAGGTGCTGCGGGAAAGCGCCGACGACATCGCCGCGGTGCTGGAAGGGGTCCCCGGCGCCGTGGACGTCCAGGTGGATCAGGTCTCGGGTGCGCCGCAGCTCCAGATCGCCCTCGACCGGCAGAGCCTGGCGCGCTACGGGGTGAACGTGGCCGACGTCCAGCAGCTGATCCATGCCGCGGTCGGCGGGGAGGAGGTGGGGAACATCTACGAGGGCATCCGCAAGGTGCCCATCCTGGTGCGTTTCCGGGAGGACGCCCGCCACTCCGCCGCGGCGATCGGAGCGCTGGTGGTCACCGCTCCCGACGGCGCCCTGGTGCCCCTGGCGGAACTGGCGACCATCGAGGAGGTGGTCGGTTCGCGGCAGATCATGCGGGAGAACAACCAGCGGTTCATCGCCGTCAACTGCAACGTCAGCGGTCGGGACATCGGCGGGTTCGTCGCCGAGGCGAGGGAACGCCTGGAGCAGGAGGTCCAGCTGCCGGCGGGATACTGGACCGAATGGGCGGGCCAGTTCAAGCTCCAGCAGCGGGCCAACGCCCGGTTCATGGTGGTGGTGCCGGTCACCCTGGCCGCCATCACCCTGATGCTGGTGACGGGTCTGGGATCCTGGCGCAGCTCCCTGCTGATCATGCTCAACATCCCCCTGGCCCTGGTGGGCGGCCTGGTGGGGCTGTACCTGGCCGGGTTGAACCTGTCGGTGCCGGCGTCGGTGGGTTTCATCGCCCTGTTCGGGATCGCCCTGGGAAACGGCATGGTCTTCGTGACCCGGGCCGACCAGCTCAGGGCCGAAGGCAGGACTCCGGGCGAGGCCGCCCTCGAGGGGGCCTGCTCGCGGCTGCGGCCGGTGCTCATGACGGCGGTGACCACGGCCCTGGGCCTGCTGCCCCTGCTGTTCGCCGCCGGCACCGGCAGCGAGGTCCAGCGCCCCCTGGCCGTCGTGGTGACCGGGGGGCTGGTGTCGTCCACCCTATTGACGCTGCTGGTGCTGCCGGCCCTGATGCCCTGGTTCGCCGCCGGCAGGTCCGCAGGCGGGGATCAATCGGGCGGGTCAGCCGGTGCGACGGCCTCGATGTAGCGGCGCAGCTGGGCATCTTGTTCCGCGTCGAGCCGGGTCAGCGGCGCCATGCGGTCAAGGACCGGGCTCCACTGGCCGCGGGTCAGGGAGGTCACGGCCACCGGGGCGTGGCACCGCGCGCAGTCGGTGAGGTAGATGCGGCGGCCGGCGATCAGGTCGGATGCGTCGACGCCGCTTGCGCCCGCCCGCGCGACGGCGGCCGGATCGGGTTCGGGGGCGAGGTCGCTCACCGAGGCGCAGCCTGCGATCAGGAGGGCGGCGGCGAATCCCGCCGCCCAGGAGAGCCGGTTGTTCGGATGGTCCATGGTGGGGCCTTTCTCCTTGGCTAGAACAGGATGCCGATCAGGGTCCGCCACATGAGACCGGGCTCGCCGTCCTCGTCGCTCAGCTGGAACAGGGGCGCGGTGGTCATCCACCATCCCCCCGAGCGGACCGACAGGTTGGGGCCCGCATGGAGCAGGGCATCGCCGGTCTCGGACCAGTCCGCGAACTCGACCTGGTACAGGGCTTCGGCTCCGAACATGACCATGGGGGAGATCTGGCGACTCAAGCCCAGGGTCTGCTCGAACACGCCCTTGTCCTCGATCCAGTCCTCGTCCTCCCACTCGGCCTCCAGGATGGTGTTGGCGACCACGGAGGTCGCGCCCCACTGCTTCTCAAGCAGCAGCTTGCCTTCGAGCGCGAACTTCTCCTGGCCCAGGTGGACCTCGCCGTAGATCGCCGTTCCCAGGGCCGAGGTCACCGGATCGCTCAGGTTGTAGATCACCTCGATGCTGGAAGTGCGGACCTGGGTCTCGCTGCCGCCGGCGGACCGGGTGTAGCGCCAGTTGGCGAAGTACAGGCCGACCTGCAGGCGGTCGGTCAGGCCGTACTCGAGCTCCTGCCGGAATTCCAGGCGGTCGTAGAGGTCGTCGCTCTGCTTGTCGGTCTTCCAGGTGACCCACTGTTCATATTCGCCGAGCCCCCTGGGCATGGTGGTGCTTTCGTAGCTCCAGGCGAACCGGCGGGAATCGGCCGCGGCCGGGGTGGCCAGGGTCCCCAGGAGGAGGAGGGACAGGGCGAGCAGGGAAAGAGCGTGCAGGGCCCGTGCGTGCAGGGTCGGGGCGGGGCCGAGCCCAAAGCGTGAACTTGGCATGATCGATCCTTTCTGATTGCGAGAATCAAAATCAACCAATCCCTGACGAGAATTAAGCCCACCGGAATCCTGGGATCAAGGGAAAATGTTATTTCTTTGACGTTGAAATCGCTTGATACAAATCATTGTCTTTAAATACGATAGAGGTATATTTGAGGATATTCCACATCCAGAATTCAGCGGACCCGCAAGTCCGCAGGCCGTGCTTGCTTACCCTCGTCCGGCGAATGATGTTTGGAGCCGGACCAGTTCCAGTGACGGGATCGGGAACCCCCGAGGCGCATGAAAAAAACATTGCTGATCTTCATCGACGGCCTGGGCTGGGGCCCGGCCGACTCCGTGACCAATCCCTGCCACGCCTATGGCGGCCAGTGCTTCCGGTTTCCCGATCCGGCGCCCGATGGACCCGTGCCGGTCTTCCGCAGCGGCTGGGCCCGACCAATCGACGCGGTCCTGGGCGTCGACGGGGTTCCCCAGAGCGCCACCGGGCAGACCACCCTGCTGACGGGGGTCAACGCCCAGGCCGCCCTGGGCCGCCATCTGACCGGGTTTCCCAACGCGGCCTTGCGGGCGATCCTGCTGGAGCATTCGATCCTCAAGATCCTTGCGGGCCGCGGGTATCGGGCCCGGTTCCTCAACGCCTTCCGGCCCCTGTTCTGGAAGCTGTCCCGCGAGCAGCAGCTGACCCTGTCCGCCACGACGGTGGCCAACCTCGCGGCGGGCCTGCCGTTCTTCGACCTGGAAGACGTGAAGGCGGGCCGGAGCATCTACCAGGAGTTCACCAACCGGGAACTGCAGGAGCGGGGGTTCGACGTCCCGGTCTTCACGCCCGAGGAGGCCGGGCGCGTCCTGGCCCGCAACGCCCGCCTTCACGACTTCACCTTCTTCGAGTACTTCCAGAGCGACAAGGCGGGGCACAGCCGCGACCACGTGCGCATCGGCGGCGAGCTGGCCAAGCTGGATGCCTTCCTGGAAGCCGTCCTGGGAGAGCTGGAGACCGATCTGGCGGGCGACCTGCTCGTGGTTCTGACCAGCGACCACGGCAACCTGGAAGATACGCGGAAGCACAGCCACACCACCAACCCCGTCCCGTTGATGGCCTGGGGGTGCGGTTCCAGGGATTTCGTCACGGGAATCGAAGGGCTCGATCAGGTGACCCCCGCGATCCTCCAGCGGCATCCGTGACGGGTCAGGGCAGGAGCCCCTCGAGGTAGAACACCTCGAAGACCTTCTGGTGGAAGATGGGTCCGTGGCCGAAGTAGCCGTCCTCCCCGAAGAGCTCGCCGTGATCGCTCATGACCATGAAGTAGGTGTTCTCGGGGCAGCGGTCCATGAACCTGCCGACCACGCCGTCCAGATGCTCCACGCAGGCGATCTGCTTCTCGTAGAAGGCGCGGAACTGCTCGGGGGAGAAGAATTCCTCCTGCTTCCTGCCCTGCAGGAATTCCGAAGGGTTCTTCAGGAAGTCGTCGAGGTGCTTGAAGACGCCGTGGACCCCGCTGATGTGCGGCAGCTCCCGGGCCGATTCCCCGGGCAGCAGGTACGGGTAGTGGGTCTCGCCGGTGTTGATGAAGTAGAAGGCCGGGTCCTCCTTCGTCGGATCGAGACCTCGGAAGGCGTCCTTGCCGTCGAAGATGATGGACAGGTCGTTGTGCTCGGGAGCCAGCTCGTAGCGGTCGAAGTGCGCCGACATGCTGGTCATGGGATTGAGGACGGGCAGGCTGACCACGCCCTCGGTGCGGAAGCCCTGGTTCTTCAGGAAGTGGGGCAGGGACAGCTGCGGCACGAACTTGGCGAACTCGACGTCCTTGATGTTCAGGCGCCGGGACCACAGGGCGAACTCGTCCCGGTACACGTTGGAGGCGAACACGCCCTTGGGGCTCTGGTGGGGCACCATGCCCATCAGGAAGGTGTAGTGGCTCGGGCTGGTCCAGCTGGCGTAGCTGTAGCGCCTCTCGGCCTTGCCGATGCGGTCGAGATTGGGCGTGCGCGCCGCCTGGAAGGCGTCCCAGCGGCAGCTGTCGAACACGATGAAGACCACGTTGTTGCGGCGGTCGTCGTTGCGGAAGATCTTCTTGACGCCATCGATGAATCCGGCCATGGGTCACCTCGAGCCAGGGTGGGGGCGACGATTCCGCCACCAATGTCATCCCGCAGGTTCTGTTCGGCAAGTCCGCCGGGGACCTGTGCCCAAAAAAGCAACCGCCGGCCCCAGGGGGGGAGGCCGGCGGTCAGGACGGACCAGCTGGGCGAGCTGCGGCTACATGGCGTCGTTCAACGCCTCGCGCAGGTCCTCCTTGGAGCGCAGGCCGACGAAGGTGTTGGCCACCTCGCCGCCTTTGAAGATCATCACCGTGGGGATGCCCCGGATGCCGAACTTGCCGGCCAGCTCCTGGTTGTCGTCGACGTTGATCTTGCCGATCTTGGCCGTGGCGCCGAACTCGCCGGCCAGTTCCTCGACGATGGGCCCGATGGCCTTGCAGGGGCCGCACCAGGGAGCCCAGAAGTCCACCAGGACGGGGACCTCGCTCTTCATCACCTCGGTGTCGAAATTGCCGTTGTCGAAGTGCATCACGTTGGCCATGGTTCCGAACCTTCCTCGCCTCTTGGGGTGTGATCCCGGTGCAGGACCGGGGTGTCGTTCGCCTCGAGACCAATCATAGCCAGGGGCATGCCAGTTTTCCGTGGGCCGGGACTTGGGATCGGGTACGACTACAAATTGTTGTAATGAATCAAGTTGAATGAATCATGATGGATGCATGAAGCCTCCATGGCTCCACGACCCGGGAATTTCGAGGTTGCGTGCAACGGTTTTGTTGCTACAGTATCGTTGAATGCAACATGATTGGAGGCTCCGGCATGTCCCCTCGTGGACCCCGCCGCGTCAGTGACCGCAAGGACCTCTCCATCGCCCGCCTGCTGTCCCGCGTCCGCCTCGACAGCTTCCTGGGCATTTTGTCGGCGCTCCAGGAGGGGATCATGGCCCTGGACACCGACCTGAGGATCATGACCATGAACGCCGCCGCCGAGCGGATCCTGGGCCGGAACCGCCACGATCTGACGGGGGTGCCGGTGTGCGACCTGTTCGGCCAGAAGGGCTGTCCGCGGGACACCCTGCAGGCGGCCCTGCTTTCGGGCCAGCCCATCATCGACTTCCAGACGACGGTCGCCCTGGCGGACGGCAGGCAGGGCCACGTGCTGCTGAGGACCGCTCCGCTGGAGGACCGGGACGGGACCCCTCTCGGCCTGGCCCTGATCATGGGAGACGTGACCGAGGTGACGACCCTGCGCCAGCAGATCAGCCGCCGCTACCATCTGGGCCGCATGGTCGGCCGGGATCCCAGGATGCAGGAGCTGTTCGGGCTGATCCGGGACGTCGCGGGCAGCGACGCCTCGGTCCTCATCCGCGGCGAGAGCGGGACGGGCAAGGAACTGGTGGCGCGGGCCATCCACGAGACCGGCGACCGGGCCGGCGGCCCTTTCGTCCAGGTCAATTGCTCGGCCCTTTCGGAGAGCCTGCTCGAGAGCGAACTGTTCGGACACGTCAAGGGCGCCTACACCGGAGCGGTGGCCGATCGCCGGGGCCGCTTCGAGGAGGCGGACGGCGGGACCATCTTCCTGGACGAGATCGGGGACGTCAGCCCGGTGGTCCAGGTCAAGCTTCTGCGCGTGCTGCAGGAACGGACCATCGAGCGTGTGGGCGACAACAAGCAGATCCGGGTCAACGTCAGGGTGGTCTCGGCCACCAACCGCGACCTGGAGTCCCTGCTGGCCGGAGGTCGGATGCGGGAGGACTTCTTCTACCGCATCAAGGTCGTCTCCCTGGCCATTCCGCCGCTGCGTGACCGGCGCGAGGACATCCCCCTGCTGGTGGCGAACTTCCTGGAGCGCTGGGCCAGGCGGGAGGGCCGGGGCAAGCCGGCGGTCATCGCGGGGGACGCCATGGAACTGCTGATGAATCACCGCTGGCCGGGAAACGTGCGCGAGCTGGAGAACGCCCTGGAACACGCCCTGGTCCTCAGCCGGGGCAGGACCATCCGTGCCGACCATCTTCCGCCGGAGACCCGGCAGCCGGGCCACCGGTCCGCTGCGGGACTGCGGGCGGTCGCCCGCGACAGCGCCGAGGAGAAGGAGGTCCTGGCCGAGGCCCTGGCCGCGACCGGCTGGAACCGCACCCGCGCCGCACGCCGTCTGGGCATTGACAGGAGCACCCTGTGGCGCAAGATCAAGCTGCACGGCCTGGAGCCGCCCGAGTGATCCCGGTTTCGCCGAACGACAAGGAGCAGGTATGGACGCCAAGGGCAAGCTGATCGCGATGTGGGGATGCGGGCTGGTCCTGCTGGTGATCGTGGCCGTGGTCGGGGCGGGCACCTGGTACGCCTACCGGATGACCCGGGACTTCGGCGACGTGAAGGACGGGGAGGAGGCGCTGATCGCCGCCACCGGACCTGCCGAGGATTTCGTTCCCGCGGGCCTGGGTCTGCCCACGCCCGGACGCCTGGAGGATTTCCTGTCGGTGCGTGAGGGGCTGGCGGAGTGGCGGGCCGGCCTGGAGCGGGCCGTCTCCCAGTTCCAGGCGGCGCAGGAGCGGGAACAGAGCGGCGTGATGCGCTTCCTGCGCACCCTGCGCGCCGGAACGGACCTGGCCCCGGTCTACGCCGGATTCTGGGAGAAGCGCAACGCGTTGCTTTTGGAACGATCCATGGGTCCGGGGGAATACGCCTACCTGTACCGGCTGACCTACCACCTCTGGCTGGGCCGCGACCCGGCCGACGGCATCATGACTCCCGCGGGGACCGCCCTGGCGGGAGGGGCCCCGGGCGAGGGTGGGCAGGCGGTCGGCCGCAACGCCATGGAGCTGAGCGCCCGCGCCCGCGACGAGGCGACCGCCAGGATGCGCGCGGATCTTGAGAGGATCGTCTGGCCGCGGACCGCCGGTGACGAGGCGGCGGCTGCCTGGAAGGATGCGGTCACGGCCTGGCTGGGGGCCGGGGACCAGGTCATGGGGTTCGGCGCCGCGGGGCCGCCCCCGGTGCTGGACGGGATCCTGGGGCCGTTCCGCGCCAGGCTCGAGCGGACCTACTCGGAGGCCCTCAATCCGGTGGAGGCGATGTTCACGGGGGACGTGCCGGGAGAGGATGACTGAAATCCCGCCGCGGTCAGGGATCGTCGGCGGCCGGGCCGGGCTTCGGGGCCCGGCCGGCCGCCTTCTTCGTCCGTTCGGCGACGGCCCTTTGCAGGATGAATTCGATCTGCCCGTTGACGCTGCGGAACTCCTGGTCGGCCCACTTGCGCAACTCCTCGTAGAGGGTCTCGCTGATCCGCAGGGCAAATGCCTTCCGCACGCTCATCCTACTGGTACAGGCTCCCGGTGTTGACCACGGGCTGGGCCGCATGCTCGCTGCACAGCACCACCAGCAGGTTGCTGACCATGGTGGCCTTCTTGTCCTCGTCGAACTTCACCATGTCCTTTTCACCGAGCAGTTCCAGCGCCATCTCGACCATGCCGACGGCGCCCTCGACGATCTTCTGGCGCGCAGCGACAACCGCGCTGGCCTGCTGGCGCTGCAGCATGGCCCCGGCGATCTCCGGCGCGTAGGCCAGGTGGCTGATCCTCGCCTCCAGGATGTCCACCCCGGCCTTGTCCAGGCGCTCCTGCACTTCCTTCTGCAGGTGGTGGTTGATCTCCTCGGTCGCCCCGCGCAGGGACAGCTCCTCGTCGTTCCCGTCGTAGGGGTAGGCGCTGGCCAGGCTGCGGACGGCCGACTCGCTCTGGGTGTGGACGAAGTCCAGGTAGTCGTCCACCTCGAACAAAGCCTCGGCGGTGTTGGTGATCTTCCAGACCACCACCACGGCGATCTCGATGGGGTTGCCCGCCAGGTCGTTCACCTTCAGCCGGTCGCTGTTGAAGTTCCGGGTCCGCAGGGAGATCTTCAGCGTCTTGTAGAAGGGATTGGCGAACCGGAGTCCGTTTTCCCGGCAGGTTCCCCGGTAGGAACCGGCGAGCAGGAGGACTCCAGCCTCGTTGGGATTGATGATGAAGAACCCGCCCAGGAGGATCAGCCCCCCGATCAGCATCACGATCCCGGGAACGAGGATGACCACGTCCGCCCTGACGATGGAGGAGACGATCATGAAGATTCCCACCGCCAGGACGGCGATGACCAGGAACAGCATGCCCCAGCCGGAAACGGTCTGGGCTTTCTTCTCGGTGTGCATGATTCCCTCCCGAAAGTTTGCATCCCGTGGTCCGGACCGGTCGTCCGGCTGAATCCCGGGGGATGTCATTATGATATCATCATGACATCATACCCGTCAAGGGGGAAATTATTCACCCGAGCCGTGACTTTTTCGCGGGAGAAGAGCATCCTGGCAGGGAAAACCCGGGGAATCGGCCGTTCAACCAGCGAGGGACCCTCATGAAGCTCCGCCATTTTCCAGCCGCAGGCCTGGTCCTGCTCGGTTCCGTCCTGCTCATTTCCGTCCTGGCGGTTCCTGCTCCCGCCGGGACCGGGGCCTTCGACGCCCTTTTCCTGGACGAGACCCTGCGCATCGACTACTTCCACACGGGCGATGCCGCAGCGGAGATCGTCGCGCTGGACCAGCTGTGGCGGCAGGGGACCTGGGCGGGAAGCCGCGTCCACCTGGTGGACGACCTGGACCTGGGCCGCTACGACGCCAAGCTGCTGGACTCCGGCGGGACGGTGATCTTCTCCCGGGGATTCGACAGCTACTTCGCCGAGTGGCAGTCGACCGGGCCGGCGGCCGAGGGCGTCCGGCGCACCTACCACGAATCGGTCCTCGTGCCGTTTCCCAAAGGGCCCGTGACCTTCACCCTGGAATCGCGCCGGGACGACGGTTCGTGGGAGGAGATCTTCCGGTTGGGAATCGATCCGGACGATTTCATGATCAGGGAGGACCCCCTGCCGGACGGGGTCATCGTGGTTCCGGCGGTGAACCCGGCCGATTCCCACGGCTGCGTGGACGTGGCCATCGTGGGGGAGGGCTACACCGCGGATGAAATCGCGAAGTTCCAGGACGACGTGTCCCGATTCCGCGACGCCATGCTGCGGCAGGAGCCCTATCGGTCCCGGCAGGAGAAGTTCAAGATCTGGGGCGTGCTCGCCCCCTCGCAGGAGAGCGGCTGCGACGAACCCAGCCGCGGCGTCCATCGCCGGACCTCGCTGGGCTGCACCTTCGATTCCCTGGGCAGCGAGCGGTACCTGCTGACCGAGGACAACCGGGCCATGCGCGACGTCGCGGCCCACGTGCCCTACGACGTGCTGTACGTCATGGTCAATCACGAACGCTACGGGGGCGGCGGCATCTACAACCTGTTCTGCACCTTCACCAGCGACAACCAGTTCAGCGAGTACGTCTTCCTGCACGAGTTCGGCCACAGCTTCGCCGGCCTGGCGGACGAATACTACACCTCCAGCACCGCCTACAACGACTTCTACCCCCTCGGGATCGAACCCCGCGAGCGCAACGTCACCCGGCTGCTCGATCGCGGCCGGCTGAAGTGGGCCGACCGGGTGACCCCCGGCACGCCGACGCCCACGCCCTGGCACAAGGACGATTACGACCTGATGGACATCGCCTACCAGAAGAAGCGCGGGGAGATCAACGACAGGATCGCCCGCCTGATGCGGGAGGGGGCGCCCGAGGCCGACGTGGCTGCAGCCAAGGCCGAAGGCGAGGCGCTGTCCCTCACGCACCAGCAGGAGGTCGACGCCTGGTTCGCCGCCAACGAGGCCTCCGGGCGCGTGGGCGCGTTCGAGGGCGCCGGCTACTGCAGCGAGGGGATGTACCGCTCGGAGCTGGATTGCATCATGTTCACCAAGGGCATCAAGCCGTTCTGCGCGGCATGCCGCGGGGGAATCAACGAGGTGATCGAGCGGTACACCGAGTGACTTTCCGTGATGAAGAACCGATCGCCCCGGCGGGGGATGATTCTTTCCACCCCTCCAGCCCGGCCGTTCGGGGATTCCACGGGAAAACGAGCGGGCGCCGCGGGGCGCCCGCTCGTTTCGTCCGCGGATCCGGAATCGCCGGTCCTACTCGGTCATCCGGGCAGGGTTGTAGCTGAACTGGAAGATGACCGCCGTGTCGCGCGAGTCGTCGGCGAACTCGTTGTCGTAGTCGGTGACCACGGGCACGCGCACGCCCAGGTACGGATTCCACTTGCCCATCTTGTAGGAGATGCCGGGGTAAAGATCCACCAGGGTCCCCTTGGTCAGGATGTCCGAGGTGAAGGACGGGGACCCGTCGCTGTAGGTGGATTCCACCGTCCCGTCGCCCAGGAAGGCGGCCGAGGCGCCCAGGTGGACCCACACCTTGCCGCCGGCGTTCATGCGGGCGAATCCCGAGGCGACGATCGCGTCGCCGTTGTCGGCGGTCACGGTCTCGACGAACGAACCGTAGTCGTTCATCACTTCGGTCGAGCCGTTGGTGCGGTAGAGGACCGAGCCCAGCCAGCCGAAGCGGGGGCCTGATCCGGCGATCTGGGCGCGGCCGAAGAAGTCGGTGCTGCCGGTGCCCAGGGGGGTGGCGTACTCGAAGCCCTCGATCTCCTCGACCTTCTCCTCGTCGCCGGTGGGCAGCTTCACGCTGCCCTGCAGGCGGAAGACCATGCCGGGGGACAGGAGCCGGCTGAACTCCAGGTCCACCGACACGTCGCCCAGCCCGGAACCCGAGGCGTCGACGCCCCAGTAATGGAAGGTCCGGTCGAAGATCAGCGGGACGCGCACCTTGACGGCCAAGCTGGGATTGAAGCGGTAGAAGGGGGTCAACAGGCCCGCCTTCTGGACGTCGCTGACCTCGACGTAGGAGGCGACCCCGACGCCCGTGGGGGCAGCCTCGCCGGCCGGTTCGGCGAAATCCTCGTCGGCGGGCAGGATCAGCGGAGCCAGGATCTCGTCGGCGACCGGATCGGCCGAACCCTCCTCGGGGAATTCCTCGTTGGTCTGGGCGAGAGCGGGGACGGCCAGCAACAGGACCGCGGCCGACAGGAGAACCAGGCGAAGCGTGACGTTCATCGTTGCCCCTTTCGGTGGTTGGAGACGCGGAAAAAGCTAACACGGCCCCGCCGGGATGCAACACAAATGCTGCGCCGGGGAGACGGCTCAAACCATACTCTTGTCGTCGTTTATGGGTGGAGGCCACCGGCTGTCCGTTCGGACTGGAAAAACCCGCCGGATCCTGTCATGGTGTCCGGCATTCCCCGAGGTCGCCGCATGCCCAACGAAGGACTCCTGCCATGACCCACGCCATCGAGACCCACGGCCTGGTGCGGGCCTTCGACGGATTCCAGGCCGTCGACGGCATCGACCTCCTGGTGCCGCGGGGATGCTTCTTCGGTTTCCTCGGTCCCAACGGGGCCGGCAAGTCCACCACGATCAAGATGCTCACCGGCCTCATCAAGATCACCGCCGGGCGGGCGTCCATCCTCGGCCATGACGTGGAGAAGGAGGCGCTGGCGGCCAAGAGGGTGATCGGGGTCGTGCCCGAGGACCTGGCGCTGTTCGACGGGCTGACGGCTGCGGAGTCCCTGGCCTTCACCGGCCGGATGCACGGGCTGGATCGCCGGATCATCGCCGGACGTTCCGGGGAACTCCTGGAATTGATGGATCTCCAGGATACGGGCCGCAAACTGGTGGCCGACTTCAGTCACGGCATGAAGAAGAAGCTGTCGCTGGCGGCCGCGCTGATCCACGGGCCCCAGGTCCTGTTCCTGGACGAACCCTTCGAGGGCATCGACGCGGTGGCCTCGCGGCACATCCGCAAGCTCCTCGAGGGCATGACCGACCGGGGGGTGACCATCTTCCTCACCTCGCACATCCTGGAGATCGTCGAGAAGCTGTGCACCCACCTGGCGGTGATCCACAAGGGCAGGCTCGTGGCGCAGGGCACCCTCGGGGACCTGCAGAGGGGGATCGGCCTGGACGGCGACGGCGCCCCCCGGGGGGCGCAGTCCCTGGAAGACGCGTTCCTCGGCCTGGTGGATGCCGGCGACGAGCCGGCGCGGACCCTTTCCTGGCTGGAGTAGGGGATGAACCGGATGCTGGCCATCGCCTGGTTGCGGTACCGTCTGGTGCTCAACCGCCTGCGCCGCCGGGAGGGGGTGTGGAACCTCATCGGGGGCGTCCTTCTGGGCCTGCTCTGGGGAGCGGCGGCCCTGGGAACCGCCGTGGCCGTGGGTTTCCTGATGAAGGCGGCTCTGGCCTCGGGCGAGCAGGACGTGCTGTTCAAGCTGCAGTTCGGCGCCTTGCTGGCGGCCATGCTGGCCGGCGTCTGGCTGCCGTTGATCATCGAGCGGGGACAGGGCGGACCGGTGACCTCCCGCCTGCTCAACTTCCCTGTCACCGGCGGCGAGCTGTTCTGGATGTCCCAGGCCGCCCTGGCCCTCTCGGCCGACCACCTGCTCTACTACCCGGTCATGGTCGCGGTGGCCCTGGCGGTGATCATCGGCCCGGGTCCCGCCTGGTTGGGCCTGCTGGTCCTGGTCTCCCTGTGGCTGTGCATCCTGACCTGGGCGCACGCGGTCGGCCTGACCCTCGAGGCCATGCTGCGCGGACGGCGATCCCGGGAAATCGTGGGCGTCCTGACGGTGGTGGTCATCATCGCCATGGGCATGGGGCCGGGCATCGTGGAGAAGGCTCTCGGGGGCCGTGATCCCGGGGAATTTCCCGCGCTGACCACGGCGGTCAACGGCCTGAAGACCGGCGGGAAGGCCCTGGCGCCCTTCCAGGCGGCGGCCGGGTTGCAGGCGGTCCGTGCGGGGGAGACGGGGGCGGCCCTGGGCCACCTTGCGGGCATCTGGGCCTGGACCCTCCCGGGGGCGCTGCTGGGCCGGTGGATCTTCGTCGCGTTCTATCTCGGGGACCGGGGGAGCCTCCGCAGGGGCGGCAGGCGGCCGGGGGCTCCCAGGACGATCATGACGCACCAGACGGCCCCCTGGGAACTGCGCCTGGATGCGGGGATGCTGTCCCCGGTCGCCTTGGCCTGCGCGGCCAAGGACCTGCGGGTCCACTTCCGCAGCCTGTCCGGCCGTCTGATCCTGGTGCTGGCCCCGCTGCTGATGGCCTGGATCGGTTGGTTCGTCCTGAGGGACGTCGCGGAGGCGGCCCTCGGCCTGCAGGTCGGCGAGATCCACTTCTTCGGGATGCTCTTCTACGTGGCGATCTTCGCCAACAGCCAGACCACGAACAATCTGGCCTACGAGGGGGCGGGCGTGCAGGCGTACTTCCTTCTGCCCGGCCCGCTGTCCCAGGTGATCCTGGGCAAGAATCTGGCCCTGTGGGCGTTCCAGGCGATCCTGCTGGGGGTGTGCCTGGCTGCCATGGCGATGGTGAAATCGTGGCCCGAACCGCCGACCCTCCTGGCGGGCGTCCTGCTCTACGCCGCCGTCATCGTTTTGCGGACCGCCGGGGGCAACGTCCTGTCCATCCTGTTTCCCCAGCATCGGGAGCTGTCTTCACGCCATGACAAGACCCCCCTGATGAGCACCCTGCTGGGGCTTCTCATGTTCGCCCTGACGGTGGTTCTGGCCTGGGTGTTCGCGATCCTGCCCGGTCTTGCCGGGCATCCCGGATGGCAACCGGCGGCCCTGGGCTTCCTGCTGCTGATCTCGATGGTCGGGCACCGCTGGAGCCTGGGGGCGGTGGCGGGACTGCTGGAGGATCGCCGGGAGCCGGTCGTGGCGGCGCTGAGGAAGAAGGAGGAATGAGTCCCCAGGCTCGGAGGAAGCGCGCCGGACCTAACGGGGATCCGGCGGAGCGATCAGCAGGGCGATTCCCGGTTCCAGGGTGAGGTACAGGCGCCTGGCGAGCTGTTCGTCCATGGTCATGCGGAGCTGGAGGCCCCGGTTGCGCCCCGTCAGCCTGTCGCCCAGGCCGCGCCAGGCGTCGCCCAGCCTGGAGGTCGGTCCCCGGCCGTCATCGCCGCGCGACGGATCGCCTCCCCGGACCTCGACCTCGAGGCCCGGGTCGAATGCCAGCCTGTAACGCGAGGGATGCGCCTGCAGATACCTTTCCCTGGCCGCCTGGATGTCTCCGACGGTCACCGGCGCCGCGGTGGAGTCGCCCTCGGCCTTTTCGGGCGGATCGATCAGGGGGCGTTCGATTTCCTGGAGGGCGGAGGCCAGCGTGAATTTCGAACCTGGCCAGACCGGCCTGGGGTCGCCTCCCCCTCCGGGCACCCTGACGGTGGCGGAGACCGGAATGGACAGCAGTTCCACATGCTTGCGCCGCACCGAGAGGACGCCCCTGGACACATCGAGGACCAGATAGGCCGCCTTGCCCGAGGCCAGCTCGATCTCCTGCCTGAGGAAGACCGCCCGGGCTTCGAGGTTCGCCTGCGCGGTGGTGTCGGCCGGTTGCCCCGCCGCGACCGCGGCCAACGGGATGGTCCCCAGCAGCCAAGCTAGAACAAGAGAACGGACGCTCCCACGGGCGTCGCGGCCGCCACGAAGGCAAGGTCCTCGTCCCCCAGCCGGATGCAGCCGTGGGTCACGTTCCTGCCGAGATAGCGCTGGAACAGGGTTCCGTGGATCATGTAGCCGTCGCCGAGATCGAGGGCCCAGTCGCCGAGAGTCTCGCGATCCACACGGTCCTTGAAGTTCCGGGGCAGATCCGAGCCCTCCTCGATGAAGGACCAGTCGGGACGCACCCAGACCGGATCCTTCCGCTTGCCGATCACGGTCCGCACCCCGCGCGGGGTCTCGAAGATCCAGCGCTGCCCCGTCCCCGGATCCTCCAGGACGGACCCCGTGCCGGTCGAACAGACGGCCTCGCGGATGACCTCTTCGCCCCGCCTCACCTGGAGCCGGTTGGCCACGGTGTCCACGATGATGTAGACCCCCCAGGGGCGCTTGCCGTCCAGGGTGCGTTCCAGCCTGGCCAGTTCCCCCGGCCTGGTCTCGACCCCGTTCGTCGGGAATTCCAGGGCCCCGGCCGGAACCCCCGGCGCTGATCCCAGCACCAGCACCAGGAACAGGACCACCGGGACCGCCAGGGCGAGGCCCGCGGCGAGCCGCTTTCTCCTCGATAATTCCATCAATCGTCCTCCGCATGGATTCACTTTCCGGTCAGGCGAGCGGCCCCGACGATGGTCACCGGCGTGCCCACTTCGATCATGTCGAACAGGCGTTCCATGTCGTCGTCCTTCAGCGCGATACAACCTTCGGTCCAGTCGGTTCCGCGGCCGCCGTGCCCATGGATCTCGATCAGGCCCCCGGGGCCGGCGCCCCTGGGAACCCGTCCGGACCTGGCGGCCTGGCGATGCTCGGCAAGATCGCCGGGGTTGGGGTAGTCCAGCAGCAGGGCGCGGTGATAGCGGCTGGACGGGTTCTTCCGGGAGACCTTGTACTTCCCCTCGGGGGTGGCCCCGTCGCCGGCGTACAGCTTGTCGGCCAGACCGTTGCGGCCGAGTTCGGCCGGGAATCTGGCCACCACCTTCCTGTCCCGGATGACCAGGCAGTTCCGGTTCAACTTGTCGACCACCACGGCCGTCTTGCCCTTGCCGGTGGCGGCGACGGTCTCCTCGACCCAGTCCTGCCACCGCTCCTGGAGTGCTGGATCATGGAGCCTGCCGGTCCGTTTGTCGAAGAGGATCTCGGCGCGGTCCACCGCGACCGTCGCGGAATCCAGTTGCACGACGAGGGCGGCGGCGTTCCCCTGGGCCTCCAGGACTCCTGCCCCGCCCAGGGCCATCAGGGCGTGCTGGTGGGCGCGTCTGAGGCGCTTGGCTCCCGGCATGGCGGCCACCTCGTCGCTGATGACCTCCAGACGCCGCTCCAGATTCAACCGACGCTCGCGCTGCCGGGCCAGCAGTCCGGATCTCCGCCCGACCGCGATGGATTCAGCCCTGGCGGCCGTGGATTGAAGTTCCCGGGCGGTGGCGGCCAGTCCGGCGGGAAAGCGGTAGCGGAGGATGCGGGCCCTTTCGTCGGCGTAGCCGGATTCCAGGGCCTGGCTCAGGGAATCCGCCAGGGCCAGGTCTTCCGCCAGGACTCCCGGCGCCAGGCGCGCCGCGGCGTAGGCCCGGCGCGCCTGGTCGATGTCGCTGACGGGCAAGGGCGCCGGCTTCCAGAGGAAGTAGCCGGCAAACCCTGCCCCCGCGGCTGCTGAGATCCCCGCCGCCCAGACCAGCAGGCGGATCACCTTCCGGGCCCCGGTCACTTGCGGGTCTGGACCTTGGCGATGGCGGCCTCGAGGTCGGTCCGCATGGCGGTAACCTGGGTGCCCACCTGGTCGATCTGGGTCCTCGCGCGCTGGAAATGCTCGCCCCGGACGAGTTCGGCCGCGGTCTCGAGGGTGGTGGTCAGCCCGGCCAACTCCTGCTGCATCGACTCGATTTCAGCCTTGGTGTCCTTGCCCCGGGGCGCCGTGGCCAGCAGTTCCTGGGTGGACATCAGCTGGGTGCGGACGGCCTCGAAGGCGGCCTGGGTCTCCTGGCGCATCATCTCCTTGGCCGCCTCGGCGTCGACCTTAGCCTTGTCGGCAAGTTGCTGGGCCTGGACCAGCAGTTCGTCCGCGGTGCCGTAGGAGCGCAGGAGGCTGAACTTGCCGTTCTGGGTCTCGAGTTCGGCCTGGGCCTGCTTCATGGCCTCCTGGGCCTCCAGCCAGCTCTGGGGAGCGTAGAGCTCGGCGTTGGCCTGCTTGGCGCCCTCGAGGGCGGCCGAGGCGGTGTTCTGCTGCTCGATGGGGGCCTTCGAACAGCCGCCCGCCGTCATGAGGGCCAGGACCAGGAGCGCGGGGATCATCAGCATGCGTTTGGACATTTCGTTTCCTCCAGATTGCACTCCGAGTGTCGTGGACCGTCCGGACGGCGGGTTTGCCGGCCCGGCACGGTCCTGTGCGGTCTCCGGCGACTCGGGACGGCCGGAGACGGTTCGGGAACCGGGAAGGGGACGAAGCTCAGGGACGGCGTTCCAGGTACGCCATGACGATCAGGATGATGACCGGCAGGGCGAAGACCAGGAGGGCGAACTTGCCGGCGCCTCGCTGCGGTTTCGCGGGCTGGCCGTCCACCGGAGGATTCGTCGGTGCATGTGTGGTCAACGGGCCGGATGGTCCAGTCTGCTTCCCCGGTTCGCGGGTGTTCGTGATCATGAACCCACCTCCACCTGCAATCCCTGACGGGTTTCTCTTGCAGGGGATCGCACGTGGGAGCGAGGGATGCACGGCGGGATTGTCTGAAGCGGGCTCGCTCCGGTGCCCTCGGGCGGAGGAGTTGGGGCGCTATGATAATATGCTTTCCCGGAATTGCACGGGAAATTTTGGACCCACTCGGGGTGGGCGGAGGGGCCGCCCCCCTGCGGGCCGGCTGGTCGGCAAACGAGACAACATGTTCTATTATTTTGACTTGCGGTTGCGCCGGGCCGGCCGCAGTCCCGAATGGACGGCGCCCCTGCGCTTCCTGACGGGACCGCGGGGAGCAGGGGATCCGCCGGGATTTCCCGGCACGAGGCATTCGGGACCGTTGCCGATCAGGTCGCTCCGGCCCATCGCCTCGAGGGCCTCGCGGAGGACGGGCCAGTTCCTGGGATCGTGGAATCTGAGGAACGCCTTGTGGAGGGTGCGTTGGCGGCCCTTCTTGACCGTCTCCACCTCGTCGCCGGTCCGGGCCTGCCGCACCACCTTGCGCAAGGGGTTCCTGCCCGAGTGGTACATGGCCGTGGCGGTCGCCATGGGCGAAGGCAGGAAGGTCTGCACCTGGTCCACCTTGAACCGGTTCTTCTTGAGCCACAGGGCCAGGTTCAACATGTCCCGATCGTTCGTGCCGGGGTGGGCGGCGATGAAGTAGGGGATCAGGAACTGTTTCTTCCCGGCCTGCTCGCTGAACTTCTCGAACATGCGGCGGAACTTCTCGTAGCTGCCGATCCCGGGTTTCATCATCCGGGTCAGCGGACCTTCCTCGGTGTGCTCGGGGGCGATCTTCAGGTAGCCGCCCACGTGATGGGTCACCAGTTCCTTCACGTACTCCGGCGAGGTCACCGCCAGGTCGTAGCGCAGGCCCGAAGCGATCAGCACCTTCTTGACCCCGGGCACCGCACGGGCGCGCCGGTACAGCCTGATCAGGGGCGCGTGGTCGGTGTTCAGGTTGGGGCAGATGTCGGGGTAGACGCACGAGGGCAGCCGGCAGGCCGCCTCGATCGCGGGCGACTTGCAGGCCAGGCGCCACATGTTCGCGGTGGGTCCGCCCAGATCGCTGATGGTTCCGGTGAAGCCGGGATTCCTGTCGCGGATGGCCTCGATCTCCCGGATGATCGAATCCTCGCTGCGGCTCTGGATGATGCGTCCCTCGTGCTCGGTGATGGAGCAGAAGGTGCAGCCGCCGAAGCAACCCCGCATGATGTTCACCGAGTTCTGGATCATCTGGTGGGCGGGGATCTTCGCTTGGCCGTAGCTGCTGTGCGGCAGCCGCGAATAGGGCAGGTCGAAGACCGCGTCGATCTCGGGCGTCGTCAGCGGCACCGGCGGGGGGTTCAGCCAGACCTCGCGGTCGCCGTGGCGCTGCACCAGCGCCCGGGCGTTGCCGGGATTGGTCTCGGCGTGCATGACCCGCGAGGCGTGGGCGTAGAGGACGGGATCGTCCTTGACCGCCTCGAAGGCGGGCAGCCGCACCACGCACCGGTCGCGATCGCGCAGAAGGCGGCGGGGATCGGCCGTCGGCAGCAGCGAAACGGGTTGTGGACCGGCGGCGCCCGGCGCCGATTCGCAGTCGGGCTCCATGGCGTAGGGATCGGGATGACGGATCAACGCTCCGGGGGTATCCAGATCCGTCGAGTCGATCTCCAGGAATCCTGCGGGAACCTCCTTGCGCATGAACGCGGTGCCGCGGATGTCCGTCATCCGCTTGATGTCCTCGCCGGCCGTCAGCCGGTGGGCGATCTCCAGGATCTGGCGCTCGGCGTTGCCGAACAGCAGGATGTCCGCCTTGCTGTCGGGGAGGACCGAGCGTCGAACCTTGTCCGACCAGTAGTCGTAATGGGCGATGCGCCGCAGGCTGGCCTCGATCCCCCCGATGACGATGGGAACGTCCTTGAAGGCCTCCCGGCAGCGCTGGGCGTAGACCAGGACCGCGCGGTCGGGCCGCTTGCCGCCCTCGCCGTTCGGGGTGTAGGCGTCGTCCGAACGCAGCCGCCGTTCGCTGGTGTAGCGGTTGACCATGGAGTCCATGTTGCCGGCGGTCACCCCGAAGAACAGGTTGGGCCGGCCGAGGACCCCGAACGGTTCGGCGCTGTGCCAGTCGGGCTGGGAAATGATCCCCACGCGGAAGCCCTGGGCCTCGAGCACCCGCCCGATCACCGCCATGCCGAAGCTGGGATGGTCGACGTAGGCGTCCCCGGTCACCAGGACCACGTCGCAGGCTTCCCAGCCGAGCGCGTCCATCTCGGCCCGGGACATCGGCAGTTCGGGGGCGATGCCGAAGGAGGCGGCCCAGTACCTGGGCCGCGAGAAGAGGGGGACGGCGGTGGGCATGGCGAAGGCGTTCATGGCGACACGAAAACGGGGATTGCTCCAACCGTCAAGGATTCTTGTAGATGCCAGGAGGATGGAAAAGACAAAAAGGAGTCGAGTTGATAGGATGCCGGCAGGAAGGGAGGGAAATCATGTTCCGTTCGACCATGTTTATCACCGTGGCCGCGCTCCTTATCGCCGGATCCGCCCCGGGCGGCGAGCCCGGATCCCCACTCGAACTCGTTCTGGCATTCCGCCGCGCCCCCGACCAGACCACCCTGAACCAGACCAGCTGGGGTGCGCGGAAGGGGGACGAGGTGGAAGAAAAGGGCGTCAGTTATCTCCTGGTCGGAGGTCGGATCCACCGGGAGTCGAACCCCGGGGGCATCCGCGGATTCTACTGCGATGCCGGAATGGCCTTCGCCGATGAGTCGACATCCAGCCGGATGGGCTACGGTTACGGGGAGGACCGGGCCTACCTCAGCACGTCCGAATTTTACCGGGAATGGGGACCCTATCTCGGCGCCGGGATCCTGATGGACCGTTTCCGCATCGGACTTCGTTACTACCGGGGTTTTATCGATATCGAGGCGGAATTGGAAACACGTGGTGTTCATTCCGAGAGCGCCACCTTGGCCCAGCGATCCACCTATGCCCTGGAAGCGGGGGCTGATTTCTTCGGGTTCGTGACCCTGGTGGTCGAAGGACTGAGGACCGATGTCAAGTTCAAGCCAGACGGAAAGATTTATCAGGGGTGGGTCGAAGGTGGAGAATCTTCCCCCATTTCCTGGACCCAGTTACTGGGAGACGAGATTTCCTGGGCGGTTCGCCTTGAACTGAATGTCATGGCCCTGATGAAGGAATGACTCCCGGGCCGGTTCCTGATACCGGTGAGCCGGCCCGGAGTGTTGAACGGCAGGAGGGGCCTAGCTTTCCTTCTCGCACCACACCTCGATGATCCTCAGGATCGTCTCGGTGGCGTATTCCATGTCCTTCACGCAGATCCATTCGCCGTAGCCGTGGAAGGCCTGCTCCCCGGTGAAGATGTTCGGAGTGGGCAGACCCTTGGCGGACAGCACCGAACCGTCGGTCCCGCCCCGGATCGAACCCTGGATGGGATCCAATCCGGCGCGCTTGACGGCCTCGAGGGCGTAGGCCATGGCGCGGGGCTCCTTCTCCAGATCGTACTTCATGTTCCGGTAGTACTCCTTGATCTCCATCCTGAAGCTCGATCCCTGCCACTGCGCGCAGGCCTGCTCGGCGTGAGCGCGGATCATGTCCGCCTTGGGCTTCAGCCCGGCCAGATCGAAGTCGCGGATCAGCAGCGTGATCTCGGTCTCGCTGGTGTTGCCCTTGATGGCGATGGGATGGATGTAGCCCTGCTTGCCCTCGGTGGTCTCGGGGGCGCCCTCGCGGGGCAGGCCCGCCAGGAAGGCGCCGGCCACCTTGACCGAGGGAACCATCTTGTCCTTGGCGAAGCCGGGGTGGATGTCCCGGCCCACGAAGGTCACGATGGCGCTGTCGGCGCAGAAGGTCTCGTTCTCGACCTCGCCCCGCTGGCCGCCGTCCATGGTGTAGGCCACCTTCGCCCCGAACTTCGCCACGTCGAAGTACTTGGTTCCGGCGCCGACCTCCTCGTCGGGGGTGAAGGCGATCTTCACGGGGCCGTGCTTCCAGTCGGGGTTCTCGTGGATCAGGGTCAACGCCTCCATGATCTCGGCGATGCCCGCCTTGTCGTCGGCGCCCAGCAGGGTCGTCCCGTCGGCGGTGATGATGGTCTCGCCGATGCACTTCTGCAGGTACGGGTTCTCGGCCGCCGGGATCTTCCGTCCCTCGCGGGGAAGTTCGATGTCCCCGCCCCGGTAGTTCTCGTGGAAGGTGGGCACGACGTTCTCGCCGCTGACCTCGGGGTAGGTGTCGATGTGGCTGATGAAGGCGATGGTCGGCACCTTCTCGCAGCCCTTGCTCGCCGGCAGGGAGGCGGTGACGTAGCAGTGCTCGTCGACCGCCGCATCGGCGAGGCCGACGGCCTTCAACTCGTCCACCAGGATCCTGGCCAGGTCGAACTGGCGGGCGGTGGAGGGATAGGTCTCGGATTCTTCGCTGCTGGTGGTGTGGACCTTGGCGTAGGTCACGAAACGGTCCACGAGGGAGGGAAACGGGGAGCCTGACTTGCGTTTCAGCATCGGAATCCTCCAGGCAAGGGAACGGGGGATTTTCTTTGGGTCCAATGTGGCCGAATCGTGACCGGGATGCAAGCCCGGGATGGATGGATCCTGATGACGGGAAGCTGGAATTTCTTGTCCCGAAAGCGTGCGGATGTTAGGGTTTGCCCGGAATCTGCGCCGCGGCCTCGGGGGTCGCGGTTTTGACCTCTCATCCGGCTTCAGCCCCCCCTCCGGAGGTTTCCATGGACGTCAGCAGCACCAAGAGCCTGCCCGAAAACGCCTATCGCAAGCTGAAGGACGGGGAACAATACATTCCGGTCGTGCCGGCCTCCTCGATCGTGCCGGAGATCACGGGGTATTCCCTTTTGATGGGACTCATCTTCGCGGTCGTCTTCTCCGCTGCTGCGGCCTACCTCGGCCTGAAGATCGGGCAGGTATTCGAAGCTGCCATTCCCATCACCATCCTCGCCATCGGGGTCTCGGCCTTGCTGGGCAAGAAGAACGTCCTGCAGCAGCACGTGATGATCCAGTCCATCGGTTCGGCCTCGGGGGTGGTCGTCGCCGGTGCGATCTTCACGCTGCCGGGCATCTACATCCTCGATCTGGCGGAAAAGACCAACTTCGTCCAGATGTGCGCGGCTTCCCTGCTGGGCGGGTTCCTGGGCATCCTGCTGCTGATCCCCTTCCGCCGCTACTTCGTCAAGGACATGCACGGGGAGTTCCCCTTCCCCGAGGCGACCGCCTCCACCGAGGTGCTCATGGCCGGGGAGGCCGGGGGCGGCCAGGCCTCGATCCTGGTCAAGAGCGGCGGTCTGGCCATGCTCTACCAGCTTTTCAGCCATCAGACTCTCGGAGTGTGGCGGGAGACCTTCTCCACCACCGCCTTCGGGTGGGGCGACAAGCTCAGCAAGTCGGTCCGTCTCGAATTCCACATGCTCACCGAGGCTGCGGTGCTCGGTCTGGGCTACATCATCGGCCTGCGGTACTCGCTGATCATCGCCTGTGGGTCCTTCCTCAGCTGGTTCGTGCTGATCCCCATGATCGGGATCCTCGGCAAGGGCGTCCACGTCGACGGCGAACTCTACCAGTTGACAGCACTGCAGGGCCTGGACACCGGCGACATCTTCAAGAACTTCGTGCGACCAGTGGGCATCGGCGCCATCGCCATGTCCGGCCTGATCGGGGTCTGGAAGAGCCGGGCGATCATCGTCGGCGCGGTCAAGCTGGCCATGCAGGCCGGTCAGAAGGCCGGCGGTGGACCGGGCGGCGACCGTTGCGAGCAGGACATGCCCCTGCCGCTGGTCACCGCCATGACCTTCATCGTCCTGGCCGTCGTGTTCCTGTTCTTCTGGCTGCTGGTGCCGGGGGTCACGCTCGTCCAGGCGCTGGTGGGCCTGGTGATCGTGGGCTGCATCAGCTTCCTGTTCACCACCGTGGCCGCCCGGGCCATCGCCATCGTCGGCAGCAACCCCGTGTCGGGCATGACCCTGATGACCCTGATCGTCAGCTCGGTGGTCCTGCGTTCGGTCGGTCTCGACGGCTACGACGGGATCGTGGCCGCCCTGCTCATCGGCGGCGTGGTCTGCACCGCCCTGTCCATGAGCGGCGGGTTCATCAGCGACCTGAAGATCGGCTACTGGCTGGGCACCACCCCGGCGACGCAGCAGAAGTGGAAGTTCCTGGGCACGGTGGTCGCTGCGGTCTCGGTGACGGGCGTCATCATGCTTCTCAACGCCACCTACGGTTTCAAGAGCGAGGCCCTGCCCGCCCCGCAGGCCAACGCGATGGCCGCGGTGATCGAGCCCCTGATGACCGGCCAGCCTGCGCCCTGGCTGCTGTACATGGCCGGCGTCTTCATGGCCCTGATCCTCCAGTGGACCGGCCTTCCGGCCCTGGCCTTCGCCCTCGGCATGTACCTGCCCCTCTCGGTCAACACGCCCGTCCTCGCCGGCGGCCTCATCGCCCACTGGGTGGCCCAGGGCGGGACCGAGAAGCAGCAGAAGAGGCGCAACGAGAAGGGAACGCTGATGGCCAGCGGGTTCGTGGCCGGCGGGGCCATCATGGGAGTGATCGCCGCCCTGGTCCGCTTCACGGGGATCAGCACCACCGGTGACCAGGGCTGGAGCGTCGATCACGCCATCGGCCTGTCCCACTGGGCCACCGAGAACGCCGGTTCCGCGGTGGTCACCCTGGTGGTCTTCTGCCTGCTTGGCCTCTATCTTTACAAGGGTGCAAGGAACGCCGGAAACGACTGAGCGGCGATCCTCCCCCGGGGAGCATGTTGAAACCGCGGGCTGCCACGACCTGGCGGCCCGCTTTGCCCGGGAAAGGGAAACGAATCGCGATGCAATGTGCCTGCGGATCCCAGTTGACGTTCGAGGAATGCTGCCGGCCCGTCATCAAGGGGGAGCGGTTCGCGGAAACTCCCGAGCAATTGATGCGGGCCCGTTACACGGCCTACACCATGGTGGAGATGGAATTCCTCGAGGAATCCATGCACCCGGACACCCGCGAGAACAGCGATCCCCAGGGCACCCGGGACTGGGCGGAGAACAGCAAGTGGCTCGGCCTGGAGATCCTGAAGGCCTCGGGGGACGGGCCGGACGACGAGGCGGGCGAGGTCGAATTCATCGCCAGCTTCGAGTACGGGGGCGAGTTCAGCCCGTACCACGAGGTGGCCACGTTCTCGAAGGTGGACGGTCGCTGGTACTTCGTCGAGGGCCGCAAGGGCGTCAACAAGCCCCTGCGCCGGGAGGAGCCCAAGGTCGGGCGCAACGACCCCTGCCCTTGCGGCAGCGGCAAGAAGTTCAAGCGCTGCTGCGGAAACTAGGCCCCATGCGGTGGCGGACCTCAGGCTGGATCCTGGCCCTACTGCTGGCGGGGCGGGCCCTGGCCGGACCGCCGGCCGGCGGGTCCTCGGAGTCCGCCGAGGGTTCCTGGCTGTCTCGTCTCTTCGACCGCCACCTGCGGACCCAGGCCCTGACCGGTGAGGAACTGGGGGGGCGGGCCCTCGAAGCGGTCGACGCCTACCAGGAATTCGCCGGTCGGACCATCGAGGTCGTGCTGGTCAGCCAGGTGGCCCGCTTCGACCGGGATTGGCGGTCGACGCGGGGCGCCCCCGAGCGGTTGCTCGGTTCCCTGACCGACCCCCTTCAGTCCTACACCCGCGACGGCACCATCCGCCAACAACTCCTGTTCCGGCGGGGGGACAGCCTCGATCCCTTCGTCCTCGCCGACACCGAACGTCTCCTGAGGCGGCTGCCCTACATCTCTGACGTCCGGATCACCGTGGTCCCTCTCCTGAGGGGAGCCGAGACCGTGGCCGTGGTGGTCGAGACGCGGGACCGCTGGCCCCTGGGCCTGGACGGACGCATCGTCGACAGGAAGCAGTTCTCCGCCAACGTCTACACGGTGAACCTCCTGGGGTGGGGGGTGGGCCTGGATCACGAGATCCTCTACCGTGAGGATGCGGATCCGAGCACGGGGCACCGCACCGTCCTGACCCAGCCCAACCTGTTCGGCACCTTCATCGGCGGACAGGCCGAGCTGGAGGACTCCTGGCGGCAGGAGCGCCTGGGGGTCGCGCTGGAACGCAGGTTGTGGCATCCGGACATCGATTTCGTGGGCGGGGCCAGGGCGGCGCTGACCGACGACCGGGACAACGGCGGCGTCCCCCGGGAATTCCTGGACGGCGAGATCTGGGTGGGCCGGGCGGCCCGGCTGGGGGAGGGCGGTGGGCGCGGGGATTCCTCCCGCCCCCTGCTGGTCCCGGCGGCAGGCCTCTGGTTCCGTTCGTTCGACGCCCGGCCCGAGGTGACCGTCGAGCGGAACCGCACCTACCATGACCGGCGGCTCCTCCTGGGCGGGTTGACCTACCAGAGAGTGAAGTACTACCGGACCAGCTTCCTGTACCGCATGGGCGAGACCGAGGACGTCCTTTCGGGACTGACGGTCAAGGGGGTGATGGGATACGAATCCGGCCAGTTCCAGGAGCGGACCTGCGGCTGGCTGGAGGCCGCGCTCCTGTCCATCCGCAACCGCGGCGACCTGGTCTTCCTGCGGGTGGGCAGCGGAGGATTCCTGCGCCGGGGAGACTTCGAGGAGGGCATCGTGACGGCCTCGGCGGGCTACGCCGGCCCCCTGATGGGCGATGGCCGCTACCGGGGGCGCCTCCACCTCCAGGCTGCGTACGCCCTGGGCATCGACCGCTATCCCGAGGAAGACCTCAGCCTGGGGGACCGCACCGGCCTGCGGGGTTTCCCGGACGAGATCCTGACCGGCGACCAGCGCCTGGTCGGCAGCCTGGAGGGCCGCCTGTTCACGCCCTGGACCTTTCTCGGATTCCGGTGCATGCTGCTGGGGTTCGCCGACGCCGGGTTGATCGGCGGGGAGGACGACCCGATCCTGGACGGTCGGATTCACCTGAGCGGCGGACTGGGCCTGCGGTTGCACAACCCCGGACTGGTCTTTCCTCCCGTCCAGGTCCGGGTGGGCGTCGAAAGCCGGCTGGATGGCCACGGTCTGATCGTCGGGTTGGCCATGGGCGACGCCGACCGGCCCGGTCCTTTCGGCATGCCGGGGGTGCGGCCGACACCCATCCCCTACGAATGAGGTCGGAGGGTCCGATGTCCGAGACGATGGAACAGGTCTGGATCACGCGCAGGGGAGGGCCCGAGGTCCTCGCGGTCCGCGCCGTCCCACGTCCCCGGCCGGGTCGGGGAGCGGTGAGGATCGCCGTGGAGGCGGCGGGGGTCAACTTCGCCGACGTGATGATGCGGCGGGGACTGTACCCGGACGCCCCCAGGCTGCCGGCCGTGCCCGGCTACGAGGTGTCCGGGGTCGTCGACGCCCTGGGCCCGGAGGTTCCGCCGGACCTGCTGGGGACCCGGGTCGCGGCCATGTGCAACTTCGGGGGCTACAGCGAGGCGGTCTGCGTGCCGGCCTCCATGTGCCACGTGCTGCCCCCCGGGGTGACTGCGGCGACGGCTGCGGCCATCCCGGTCAACTACCTCACCGCCTGGCAGATGATCCGCGTCATGGCCCCCGTGGTCGAGGGCGACCACGTCCTGATCCACTCGGCCGCGGGCGGGGTGGGGGTCGCCGTCACCCAGCTCTGCCGCCTGGCGGGGGCGAGGGTGCTGGGTTCGGCCTCTCCCGCCAAGCACGGGTTCCTGCGGGAGCAGGGACTGGACTGGGTGTTCGATTCCCGGCAGCGGAAGTACGCGGAGGAGGTCCGATCGGCCACCGGCGGCAGGGGGGCGGACGTCGTCCTCGAACCCCGGCACGGGCGCTGGATCGGCGAGAGCTACGACAGCCTGGCCCCTTGCGGCCGCCTGGTCCTGTTCGGGTTCTCCAGCGCCGCCCGGGGCAGCCGCTCGGGCGCGCTGTCGGCCCTGGGAACCCTGCTGCGCGTGCCCTGGTTCAAGGCCAACCCCCTGCGGCTGATGAACGACAACCGGATGATCGGCGGCGTGAACCTGGGCCGGATGTGGGGAGAGCAGGACCGGATCGCCGGCTGGATGAGGAGCCTGCTGCGGTTGCTCGGCGAAGGGGGGATCCGGCCGGTCATCGACGGCGTCCATCCCTTCTCGCAGGCGGGGGAGGCCCACGCCCGCCTCGAGGAGCGGCGCAACGTGGGCAAGGTCCTGCTCGTTCCCGACGGCCGGGAAGCGGCTGGAGGTCCCGTCCCGTGAGGATATCCGCCGCCATCATCACCCTCAACGCGGCCGGGGACCTGGACCGCTGCCTGGCGTCCCTGCAGTTCGTGGACGAGATCGTGGTGCTGGACCAGGGCAGCGCGGACGGGACGGACGAGGTCTGCCGGAGGGGCGGGGCCGCCCTCCACCAGACCGGATGGCTGGGGTTCGGTCCCACCAAGCAGAAAGCCGTCTCGCTGTGCCGCAACGACTGGGTGCTGAGCATCGATTCGGACGAGGAGGTGACGCCGGAGCTGCGCGAGGCGATCCTCGCCCTGCCGGACGATCCGCAGCCGGCGGCCTACACCATCAACCGGATCAGCCGGTTCCTGGGCCGCTGGATCCGGCATTGCGGATGGCATCCCGAGCCCGTGGTGCGGCTGTTCGACCGCCGCCGGGCTCGTTTCAACGATCTGCCCGTGCACGAGAGCGTCGAGGTCGACGGACCGGTCGCCGCCCTGCCGGGACTGCTCCGCCATTACACCTACCGGACCATGGAGCAGTACCTGGAGAAGCTCAACCGGTACACGACCCTCGCCGCCGAGCAGCTGCACCGGGAGGGTCGGGACTGCGGGCCGGGATCCGCGCTGGTCCGTGGCCAGGCGGCATTCTGGAGGATGTACGTCCTGCAGCGGGGCTTCCTGGACGGCGGGCACGGCCTGGTCCTGTGCCTGGCCTCGGGATTCTCGGTGTTCGTCAAGTACGTCAAGCTCTGGCGCCTGGGGCGGTCATGAAGGTCCTGGTGACGCGCACCGACCGGATCGGCGATCTCGTGCTCTCGCTGCCGGTCTTCGATTTCCTGGCCCGAAACCGCCCGGACTGGGAGCTCCACGCCATGGTCGCTCCCGGCTGCGAGGTCCTGGTGGAGGGCGCGGCCCGGATCGCCGGGGTCTGGACCTGGAGCGATGCCTGGGCTGAGGGGCGCCGTGGCGACCTGGTCGCCCGGCTCCGGAGTGAGGGATTCGACGCCGCCCTGATGCTCCAGTATCGCAGGCAGCTGGCTCTCCTGCTGAAGGCGGCGGGGATCGGGCGGCGCTTCGGCCCCCGGTCCAAACCGACCAGCTGGGTCCTGCTGAACAAGGGCATGCGCCAGGGGCGGGCCGGCAGCGGCCGGCACGAGATGGACCTGAACCTGGAACTGGCGGCGCGGATGGCGGGTATTCCCTGGCCCGAGACCCCGTCCGGGTCCGGATCGGCATGGCGACCCCGCCTGCACGTGGGCGAGGGGCACCGGGCCTTCGGCAGGGACTGGCGCGCCCAGGAGGCCGCAGGATTCGCCGGAGTGGTCCTGGTCCATCCGGGATCCGGGGGCTCGGCCCTGGACTGGCCGGCTTCCTCCTACCGGGAGGTCGCCGGGGGACTCGCCAAGCAGCCGGGAATCAAGGTCTTCGTGACCGGTTCGGCCGCCGATGCGGACAGGGTGAGGGAGGTCTCCGCCGGGATCGATGCCCGGGTGGGCGTCCTGCTGGAACGGTTCACGCTGGGGCAGTTCCTCGGCGTGCTGGCCGCGGCGGATCTGCTGGTCGCGCCTTCCACCGGGCCCCTGCACCTGGCGGCGGCCCTGGACACGCCCACCATCGGCCTCTTCCCCCCTGCTCCGGTGATGAGCCCGGCCCGGTGGGGACAGATCGGCAAGGACGCCGTCCGGATGACGCCGGCGGAGCCTTGCCCCCGCAAGACGACCTGTTCGCGGGAGAAGTGCCCGCTTTTCAACTGCCTGGAAACGGTGACGGCCACCGGCGTGGTGGCGGAGGCCCAGCGCCTGCTGAATGGCCGGACGGAGGAATCATGACGAAGGTGAAGAGCACGACCGGCAGGTTCCTGCCGGCGAATCGGGGGATTCTCGCGGCGGTCCTGCTGACGGGGGCGGTCGGACTGGTTGCGGCCGGCCGGACCCATGCGCAGGAGGTTGCGCCGGCAGACCAGGTCCAGGCCCTGCTCGACGAGGCCAAGGACCACGGGGCCAAGAACCGGTTGCCCAGCGCCTGGTGGCAACTTTCGCAGCAGTTCGAATCCGCCCGCAAGGACGGGGCCGACGACCAGGAGTGGCGGGACCTGGCGTCCGCCGGACGCCGGCTGGTGAACATGGCGCGGTTCGTCGAGGAGATGCGGCGTCAGAAGAGCGAGACCGAGGCGCTGCTGGGCCGGTTCGACCAGGCCCTCCTGGAGATCGCCGCCCTCAACGGATTGGCCCTGCCCGGGGAACTGACCGGATCGGCCCTGGCGGACGCCCTGCTGGACCGCCTGCACGCCGTCAACCTGCGCCGGCAGGTCCTGGTCGATTCGCTGACCGTCGCCAACCGGCACCTGTCCGAGGTGGTGGGGGGGCGCGTGGCCGCCCAGGATTCGATCATCACCGCCCAGCAGGTGGAGATCAGCGCCTTGCGCCAGAAGCTGTGGGAAACCGAACTGAGGGCGGGCGTGGCCGAGGCGGACCGCAGCGCGGCGGAATCGGTCCTGACCTCGAAACAGCAAAGGGAAGACACGATCCTGCAGCTGCGGTCGACCTTCACGCCGGAAGAAGGGGAGATCCTCCTGACCCCGGAAGGCGAGGTCTTGCTCAGGCTCCAGGGCATCTCCTTCGCGGTGGGCAGCGCGGAGCTGAAGCCGGGGCAGGACGACCTGATCGACCGGTTGGCCGGGGCCATCGGCCGCTTCCCCGGGGCGGAGGTGCGGGTGGACGGACACACCGACGACACGGGCAGCCGGGACGCCAACCTGCGCCTTTCCCGGCGTCGCGCCGAGACGGTGGCCCGCCTCCTGGAAGAACGGATCGGCCGGGCTTCGGGGGAGATCGCCACCGAGGGTTTCGGGCCCGACCGTCCCGTGGCCCTGAACAGCACGCCCGAGGGGCGGGCCCTGAACCGCCGCATCGACGTGATCATCGACCCGGCCCCATGACGGGTCAGGAGGCATTCCTGATATTGACATTCAGATTGACCCTGGTATCCTCGGACTCGATGCAAACGGATGAGATGAAGTCCCCGCCCGTGGGGACTTCATTTTGCGAAAGGAGTGATTCCGATGACTGGTTTCCTCGCACAGGCTTCGGCCCAGGCTGATACCGCCGCGGCTCTCGATGTCACCAGCGGCGATTTCTGGATCGGGCTGCTGGACATCCTCAAGGAGAAAGGCCCGGAACTGGGCCTGAAGATCCTCGGGGCCCTGGTCATCTTCTGGGTCGGCCGCTTGATCGCGGGCTCGATCCGCAAGGCGCTCAGGACCATCATGGACAAGCGCAGGGTGGACGCCAGCCTGACGGGATTCGTGACCAGCCTGGTCTACTTCGCCATCCTGGCCTTCACGGTCGTGGCGGTGATCGGCCAGTTCGGCGTGGAGACGGCCAGCTTCATCGCCATCCTCGGCGCCGCGGGCTTCGCGGTCGGCATGGCTCTGCAGGGAACCCTGGGCAACTTCGCCTCCGGGGTGATGCTCCTGCTGTTCCGGCCCTTCAAGCCGGGCGACTTCATCGAGGCGGCCGGCGTCACCGGGACCGTCAAGGAGATCCAGATCTTCAGCACCACTCTGGCCACCCCGGACAACATCAGGATCACCGTGCCCAACGGGGCCCTGTTCGGCGGCACCATCAAGAACTACAACGGCTACGACCAGCGCAGGGTCGACATGACCATGGGCATCGCCTACGACTCGGACATCGACCTCGCCATGAAGATCATCAACGAGATCCTGGAGGCCGACGGGCGCATCCTGGCCGAACCGGCGCGCACGGTCGCGGTCGCCCAGCTGGCCGATTCCAGCGTGAACATCGTGGTGCGGCCCTGGGTGAACGCCGCCGACTACTGGAGCGTCCTCTTCGACTTCCACAAGAACTGCAAGCAGGCCTTCGACGCCGCGGGTATCGAGATCCCCTTCCCGCAGCGCGTCGTGCACATGGTCAACAGCGCGAGCTGAAACGTTCCGGACGGAGGAATGAAATCATGAAGCGATTCGAAGCGATGATCATGGCCGGGCTGGTGATCGCCGCGGTTCCCGCCCTGGCCGCCGACGGCCCCGAGATCGGCGTCTGGCAGAAGCAGGTCGAGCTGGGCGTGAACCTGCTCCAGAGCAACTACAGCGACAACTGGAACGGCGGGGACAAGGGCTCGGTTGTCTGGGCGGCCACCGTCGACGCCTCGGCCGAGAAGCAGTTCAGCGCATCGGCCAACTGGCGCAACACCCTCAACCTCGCCTACGGTCAGACCCACAATCAGGAGCGGGAGGCCGACGGGGCCCTGTTCTGGAAGCGGCCGGACAAGACGACCGACAACGTCGCCTTCGAAAGCCTCTTCCGCTGGACGACCTCCAGCGGCTGGGATCCCTTCGTCGCCTTCAACTTCAATTCGCTGTTCGAGGACCTGACCGCCGATCCCATGCGGCCCCTGACCTTCAATCCCCTGAAGTTCAAGGAGTCGGCGGGCATGTCCCGCAAGCTGGTGGAGAAGGAGGGCCAGGTCCTGATGACCCGACTGGGCGTCGCCTTCATCCAGAACAGCCGCAAGTACTATCTCGCCGCCCCGCTGCAGGACGAGACCGAGACCTCGACGTCCACCGAGGCCGCGGCCGAGATGATCACCGAGTACCAGGTGGGGGCCCTCGACGGGAAGGTCGACTGGACCTCGAAGCTCACCCTGAGCCTGCCCTTCAGCTACTCCGGGAAGTCGGTGTTCGAGGACGAGATGGCGCCCGGCGGCACCCTGCCCGAGGACGTCGCCGACTACACGACCGCCCTTGACGTCGATTTCGAGAACACCTTCACCGCCAACATCACGAAGGTGATCTCCGTCAAGCTGTACGTCCGCTGGGTTTACGACAAGTACGACAACTCGGTCAAGCCGGTGGTGGACGAGGCGGGGGCGCTGACCAACGAGGCCGACGTCCTGCACGCGATCCGCAAGTCGGGGCAGTTCAAGCAGACCCTGGCGCTGGGATTCGGCTACAAGTTCAACTAGCGGGACGCCCGATCCGTCTCTTACCAGGACCCGGCGCCCGGCGGCGCCGGGTCCTCGACGTCATAGGGGGTCTTGTAGCCGGGTACGTCGGCGGAATCAGGATCCCCGCAACAGCTCCGCAACCGCCTTGAACCGGTCGGTTCCGGCCCTGTGGAGGATCTCGAACATGACCATCTGGGTTCCCAGAACCTGCACCCCCAGGGCGGCCATGGCCTTCAGGGCGAGCTTGCGGTTCCCCTTGGCGCCGGAGCTCACCGCGTCGGCGGCCACGACGACCTGCTTGCCGGCCCGCCTCAGATCGGCGGCCGTCTGGTAGATGCACACGTGGGTCTCGATGCCGCAGAGGATGACCTGGTCCCGGCCGGTCGCCGCCAGCGCGGCGTTGAAGCCGTCGTCGCCGGCGCAGCTGAAGTGGATCTTCTCCAGGGGCCGGAAGTCGTCCCAGAGGGCGGCGATCTCGGGCACGGTATGGCCCAGACCCCGCGGATAGTGCTCGGTGACGAGGATCGGCAGGTCCAGGGTCTTGAAGAATTTGATCAGCCGCGTGGCATTCCCGACGACCTCGTCCATGTGGTGGATGAGGTCGCGGAACCGGTCCTGGACGTCCACGACCACCAGGACGCTGCGGCCGGGATCGAGCCGCTCGGGGACGGGATGGATGGCGGTCATGGCTGATCCTCCTGCGTGAATTCCCAGGCGCAGTACCATCCATCCGGATGCTGGTCCGGAGGACAGCCGACGCAGCGGCAGACGATACGGGGGTCCACCGCGGCGGCGAAGTTGGTGAACTCGACGATGCCCACTTCCTTGCAGGGGAAATCGTTCAGACCCTTCCGCTTGCGGGCGTCCTGGACGCGGCACTTCTTCATCCGGAAGACGCAGCGGTCGGGGGTCTGCTCGATCACCTCCTGCTCGTTCAGGTGGGCGTAGAGGCGGTGCTGCAGGCAGGTCACCAGGGCCGGGATGCCCCCGCCGGGCTCCAGGCCCAGCCGCTTCATGATGCGCCCCGCCTCGATGCGGGAAAAGCGGGCCCAGGCCGTCGCGTCGTGGGCCATGGCCTTGTCCATGCCGTCCTCGGCCTCGATGGCCTGGAACCACAGGCCGTCATGGGCCAGCCACAACTTGGCCGCGTCCTGCAGCCAGCCAAGCAGCTCCTCCCGGCTCATCGACTCGAAGGGATAGTCCAGATCCATGATCGTCCTTCCTACTGGCGGCGGGGGGGCGTGTAATCCCCGCACGGATCGACGGTCTCGGCGTAGGGCCCGTGCCAGCTGAGGTTGAAGAAGCGGTCGGGATCGTGCGGGGCGCCCTCGCCCAGCAGCACGAGGCCGACGTTGCGCGAGGCGTGGAAGTAGTCCCGCGACCAGTTGCTGGTGCCGATCCACATCGCCCGTCCATCGACGGTCAGGTACTTGGCGTGCTCGACCCGGGCGAAGGGGATGAATCCCCCGCTGTGCTCGGGAATGTCGGTGAACCGGATCTCGATGCCGGGGATGACGGCCAGCGCCTGGATCCAGGGCAGACTGTGCTGCGATTTGGACCAGTTGGCGAGGATCATCCTGACCTGGGCCCCGCGGACGGCCGCCCGGCGCAGGGCGCGGTCCAGGTCGTCGAAGAGGCGCTTTTCCCGGTCGGACTCCCCGAACGAGAGCAGCTGGACGTGGACCGAATCCCGCGCGGAATCGATGAGCTCGATCATCAGGGGCAGGTCCCAGGGGATCCCTTCGGGCAGGCCCAGGCGGGGGCTGGCGGCCACCAGGGCTTCGACCTCGGCGCCCTGGGGGGTCATCAGGGGACGCCGGGGAAGGTCGGCCAGGGGGATGTCGGCGGGTTCGCTCCCGGTCCAGGGTTCGCCCCCGGCGATGGCCCAGTCCAGGTCGTAGATGCGGCGGAGGTCGCGAGCCAGCACCTCCTCCTTGACCAGAACGCCCAGTTCGTGGATCTGGCCCAGCGCCCGCCAATCCCAGTTCTGGCTCCCGATGAAGAATCCGTCGCCGTCCACCAGGAAGTACTTGGCGTGGAGGACGCCGTCGCCCCAGGCCTCCGCCAGGTCGAGGATGCGCGCCTCGATCCCCGCCTGTTCCCCCAGCCAGGCCGGGACGGCCGGATAGGTCCGGTTGAACCTGGCGTCGGCCAGGACCCGCACCGTCACTCCGCGCCCGCCGGCCCGGGCCACCTCGTCCAGGATCGGGGCGAGGCGGTCGGTCACGCCCGCGGGGCCGTAGGCGTCCTCGCCGTCGCCCAGCCGGCTGAAGTAGAAGCTGGCGATGTCGATGGTCCGGCTCGCTCCGGCCAGGGCGTCGCGCCAGACGTCCGGGGCGTCGGGGACGTCCGGCAGGTCCAGGGCGGTTTCCTCGGGCCAGCTCTCGACGAAGGTGACGAACCCGGTGGCGGCCTGGGCGACCGCGGCCGGAGGAAGGGTCGTCAGGGCCAGGGCGAAAAGCAGGCCGGACACCCGGCCGGCGGACCGGCGAATTTCCATGGGATGCCTCGTTTCCGGATTGAAGGGACCGATCCGTCCAGGATAACGAGGATGAGTCCCGGAAACAACGGCAAACCCTTCTCCGCCACGCGGCGCGGCAGGCCGGGCGAATAAAAAAGGCCCCCGCGGTCGGCGGGGGCCTTCGGACCTGAGGTCCGGCGGGTCAGCCGCGGGCCTTGTTCAGCATGACGCCCAGCTTCTCCATCCGCTTGCCGAAGTCCCGGGCGAACTTCACCACCCCGTCGCGGAGCGAATCGGGGTCGATGCGGGCGCTCAGGCAGACCTCGTCCAGCGAGCCGCCGGGACGCCACTCGTCGTCCCAGTCGCTGCTCATGGCGTACTGGTCGGCCAGGGGGTTGAAGTTCCAGTCGCTCATGGTGCGGCGGGCCCGGTTCGTGACGTAGGTGCTGTTGAGCTTGTCGCCCTCGCTCAGCACCGTTTCGCGGTAGGCCTTGTCCTGCAGCATGAACAGCTGCGGGCTGGGCACGGCCACGATCTTCACGTTGACCCCGGCCTTGTCGATCTCCGGCAGGGCCTGGATCAGGTTGTACGTGCTCATGGTGCCCTGGACCATGACGACGCCCTGCCTGGGCGCGCCGGCCTTGTAGTCCCGCAGGACGTAGGCGCCCTTGGCCGCCTCGAAGTGCGAGCCCAGACCCAGGGCCTTGCGGTCGGGGATCTTCACCCCCGGCCGGGTCAGGTGCAGGGCGACGATGGGCTTGTCGGTCTTCAGGGCCGCGGCCAGCAGCACCGGGACCTCGTTGTACTCCCAGGGATGGATGTCGATGACGTGGCCGTCGGGGAACAGCTGGGTCGCCGCGGGGCTGAAGATGCCGAAGTGGGTGCGGCTGTCCTCGGCGGTCTCGGGCCCGCTGTGACCGGCCACCCAGACGGTCTTGCCGACCTTCCACTCGCAGTCCTGGGCCAGCTGGCTGTACAGGCGCATGGCGCCGTACTTCAGGTAGCTGAAGGATCCGTAGGTGCTGCTCGCTGTGAAGAACCCGTTGAAGTCGCTCTCGGGATCCTCGGCGAAGTTGACGGATGCGGCGCCGACCATGACCCCGGCGTTGGTGAACTCGGTGATGCCCTGGGGCAGGATCACGCCGTCGGGATTGTTCTGGCGGTCGTACCAGCCGGTGTTCTTCAGGTCGCCGTAGGGATCGCCGAAGCCGGAGATGTTCGTCGACCCGGCAAGGTCCGCCGAGCAGACCAGGAACAGGGGACGGCCGTACTTCTCGAGGCAGTAGCTGTTGATCCAGCTTCCCCACCTGGCGAATCCGGCCCGGTTGGGCTGGTTGTCGCCCGGCTTGGCCCACATGTCCTGGGGATAGTTCGCGAAGTCGAACAGGGCCTCGTCGTGCAGGGGATTCCTCGCATCGGGCAGGGTGAAGGTGGGGATGTCCTTCGGCACGCTCTCCCCGATCTCGACCAGCCGGTCGGCCAGGTAGACGAGCAGGTCCTCGTTCCGGCGCAGGACGTCCAGGGCGACGTTCTGGTTGTCGGCGAACTGCTGACGCATCGCCGCCTTGTCCGCGGGCGCGGGCTGATCGGTCCCGACCCAGTCGACGCCGTACTTCCCGGCGAAGTCGGCCCGGCATTTCCAGAATTCCGGACTGTTGAGCTTGTGGGGAGCGCCGTGGCTGGGGGCGTCGTACTTGTAGTAGCCGCGTCCCTTGCGGGTCTTGCCGAACAGCATGCCCGGACGCAGCTTCGGATTCTCGCCGTGTGTCATTTCCAGCAGGGCGCGGGTAACCATCTCCCAGTCGCTGCCGTTCTCGGCCTCGTGGACGTGCCAGCCGTAGGGGGCGAACCAGTCGCGGGGCGTGCCGGCGACGATGCTGCTGGTCGGGTGCGGATCGATCCCGAAATCGTTCCAGTCCATGATCATGAACAGGTTGTCCAGGCCCAGGCCGTAGCTGGTGTTCTTGGTCTCGTGCCAGCATCCGGCGGTGTGTCCGCCTTCCCCTTCCATGCCGAAGACCTTGACGCCTGCCGCTCCGGCCCGCTTCAGGGCGATGGCCTCGCCGGCGCAGACCGGAGCGCCGTGGCCGCTGGGTCCGGTGTTGAACTTCACGAAGAGGTTCTTCTCGGCCATCTCGACGTGGCCGGGGAGGCCGCCCATGTTGCGGAAGTCGAGGATGTCCTCCCAGGTCAGCATGCGCTCGCGGCCGCCGCCCACCAGGTATTTCGGGTCGCCGGTCTTCCCGTGCATGACCCGCAGCGCCTCGTTGAACACCGAAAGCGTGGCGTAGACCAGCGGAGCGGTGTGCCCTGCGACCAGGATGAACCGGTCCCCGAACCGCTTCCCGGGATGCCGGAGGTCCCAGCGCATGGCGCCGCTCAGCAGCAGGCTCACGAAGTAGTGGACCTTGGACCGGCTGCCGCCCGGGTGCCCGCTCTGACGGTAGTTGAGCATCAGATCGATCTGCTGGTCGATGATGTCCTTGATGATTTCCCAGCGGGCGAAGTTCGCCTTCTGCTCTTGGAAGATTTTCTCGGCATCAGACACGGGCTTCTCCTCTCGGATGGGCGTCCTCCGGATTCCGGGACGGTTTCGCATGGGAATAAGGTGGTCGAAGCGGGGGTAGGTTTCAAGCGGAATCGGCCGCCCCGATGGGGGGGGGCGGCCCCTGCGGCAGGCTTCGGTCGGCCCTGGCGGCCAGGCGGGCGGCTACTGGCCCCACCGGAGATCCACCCGGCGGGTGTCTCCCCAGGGGATGTAGCGGGGGGCGCCGCCGCCGGGCGCGAAGACCAGCGAACCGGCGTTTTCCGGACCCGATTCGGTGGATTCGGAGAGATCGAGGACGAGGCCGGAGGTCAGGGTGATCACGCAGGAACCGTCCCGCGGTTCGAGGCTGCTGATCACCGGCAGGGGGATGTCGTAGTCGAGGCCCTCGCAGGTTCCGCTGAAGAAGTTCCAGCCCCAGGCCTTGTCCAGGTCCAGGACCAGCCGCCCCTCCAGGCTGTCGCCATCGGCCAGCCGGATGGCCCCCCGGATCGGGTCGGCCGCCCTGCGATCGCCCCGTCCGGGACCGCTGCCCGGCGCATCGCGGAACGTGAGGCGGACGAACCTGTGCCACGGCACGCTGATCCTGCCCGTGCCGGGGACCTCGACGACGATGCCCCGGTTCTCCCGGTTGACGTCGTTGCTGCCGCTCAGCACCAGGGACTCCCCGTTGCGGAGGTCCACCCGGCAGGAAGAGCCGTCGATCCGGGCGATGGCGGCGATGTCGCCCATGGGGACCTCATGATCCCGGCCGTCGGGATCCTCCCCGTCGAGCACGTCGATGGTCAGGCACTCGGTCTTGTCCCACTGGATGAAGCCGGTGAAGACGCCTCCGGCCCACTCCAGGTCGCCGTAGAGCCGGCCGGCGTAGGGGACGAGGCCGGGGGGCGCCTGCTCGAAGGTGATCGAGGCCAGGTCGTTCCACTCGATGCTTTCGGGCTCACCGCCGCCCGTGTAGAGAAGGAGGTCGGAACCGGCGTCGTTGGCGTAGCCGCCGACCTGGTGGCGGGAACCGTCGGCGGTGACGACAAAGTCGTCCTTCCCCTTGTGGATCTCGATGCTGCGGAGGTCGCCCATCCTCGCCAGGAAGATGCGCCAGGTCACCGGGTCCTTCCGGTCCTCGTTCAGGGCGAACATGATCCGACCGAACAGCCCGTTGTCCCGGTAGTACCGGTTGCGGCGCTCGGCGCGCAGCTGGTCCTGATCCGCGTGTTCGAGCCAGGGCAGTTCCCTCTGACCCGAGTGGAAGAGATCGTCCCAGGCGGCTTCTTCGTCCTCCCAGCGCAGGAACCCGGCTTTTTCCTTCCCATCGGGCCAGGCGACGGTGGCGTAGATGAATCCCGCATCCGGGGCGCCGTCCTGAGCAGGGGCGCCGGCGGCCCCGAGGGCTGCGGCGGCGAGGATCGACAGGGCGGCGAGGGCGTTCAGACGGCGAACCATGGGGTCCTTTCGGGCAGGGGGTGATCCCTTATGAACGAAGAGGGGAGGTCTCGGGTTTCAGGAAATCAGATGGTGACGCGCCCCAGGTGATGCATCTGGAGCACGGCGGCGGCCGCCATGGCGTCGTCGATCGCCCGGTGGGCCTTGAACCTGTCCGCCAGGCCCATCTTCTCCAGGATCGACTCCAGGGTCAACCCGCTGGTCCGGTGGTCGTTGTCGGCCAGCCAGACGGTGGCCACGGCCCTCAGGTCGAAGGCCCCGCCGGCGATGCTGGTCTTGTAATCCAGGCCGTAGCGCCGGCATTCCTTGCGCAGCAGGGGGATGTCGTAGTAGGCCCCGAAGGCGGCGATGATGGCCTTGTTCCTCGGCCCGTACCAGTCCAGGAACCGGGCTCCGACCGCGGCGAAGGTGTCCTTGTCCGCGAGCATCTGCGGGGTGATGCCGGTGATCCCGGTGATGAACGGGACCAGGGGATGATCCTCGGGGCGGACCAGTTCGCTGAAGGTGTCGGTGATCTCGAGGCTGCGCCGGTCCAGGCGGACCGCCCCGATCTCGATGATGCTGCTGCGCTCGATGGTGTTGTCGCCCTGGTCCTCGGCGGGGCACGTGGCTTCCAGGTCGATGACGACGATGTCGGTCGTGTAGCGCATGACGCGAAGAAACCTGACGCGGCTGGGGTGAGGCCCGGATCAGGCCAGGGCGCGGCCCTCGGGTCCGCTCTCGAAAACATGGATGTGTTCGGCCTGGAGCGCCAGCCCCATGGACTCCTCGACTGCCGGGGTGAGCTTGCCGGGGGCGCGGACGACGAATTGCCGTCCCGCCACCTCGAAGTACAGCTGGGTCTCGTTCCCCAGGGCCTCGATGACCTGGACCGGGGTCTCGAAGGCCATGGCGGCCCCCGTCGCGACGACCACGTGTTCGGGCCGGATGCCCAGGACCACGGGGCCGTCCAGGGCCGCAGCCGGGGGCGTGAAGCCGGCGGGCAGGGGAAACGGGCGCTCGGCCCCTTCGGACAGGAAGACCAGGCCGCCGTCGCGGGAGATCCTCCCCGGGAGGAAGTTCATGGCCGGCGAGCCGATGAAGCCGGCGACGAACCGGTTGACCGGACGCTCGTAGAGCTCCAGGGGCGCGGCGACCTGCTGGACCACGCCGTCCTTCATCACCACGATCCGCTGGCCGAGAGTCATGGCCTCGGTCTGATCGTGGGTGACGTAGATCATCGTGGCGCCGAGCCGGTGATGGATGCGGGCGATCTCGGTGCGCATCTGGACCCGCATCTTGGCGTCCAGGTTGCTCAGGGGCTCGTCGAACAGGAAGACGTCGGGATTGCGGACCAGGGCGCGGCCCAGGGCGACCCGCTGGCGCTGGCCGCCGGACAGGGCGCGGGGCTTGCGGTCGAGCAGGTCCGCGATGCCGAGCATGCCGGAGGCCTCGGTCACCCGGCGGTCGATCTCGGCGCGCGGGGTCTTCCGCATCTTCAGGCCGAAGGCCAGGTTGTCCCGCACGGTCATGTGGGGATAAAGGGCGTAGCTCTGGAAGACCATGGCGATGTTGCGGTCCCGGGGTTCGACGTCGTTGACGATCCGTTCGCCGATCCTGACGGTTCCGCCGGTGATGTCCTCGAGTCCCGCGATCATCCTGAGCGTCGTGGACTTGCCGCAGCCCGAAGGACCCACGAGGACGGCGAACTCGCCGTGATCGATCTCCAGGTCCATGGGGAAGACGGCCTGCACGCCGCCCGGGTAGACCTTGCTCACGTTTTCGAGTCTGACTTGGGCCAAGACACCCGCTCCTGGTTGACGGGGAAAACCGGAAACAACGCGCAGGATAGCACAGGACCGACCCGGCGGAACAGCCGAAACCCCGGGCAATCGCAACCCGGAGGATCAGACGGCTTCCATGGGGGCGGGGGACCGGCCGCTGGCGGTCGATCCGTCGGCAGGATCGGTTTCCCGGGTCTGGACCAGGGGGACGATCACCCGGAACCGGGACCCGGCGCCGGGTCGGCGGCGGCAAGGATGGCCCGGTTGAGGCCCAGGAGGGACATCCGCCAGGCTTCCTTGAGCGGCGGGGCGTACCGCGTGAATTCCTGGCGCTGGGCGTAGTGGAACAACCTGCCCAGCAGCCAGTCCATCTCCTGGTCGAGGAGCAGCCTGAGCCGTTCGAGGTCCGAATGAGGCAGCGCCATGGGGGCCTTTCCGGAAGCAGATTCGTTGATCTTCCGGAATACTTATCGGCCACATAAAGAAAAACTTAATTCAATGGCACGCCGGTCACGCCGTCCTCCTTGACGAAGACCCAGCCCGTGGACGCGGGCAAAGTCACCGTGTAGCCGGGGTTCGCCAGGTCGATCAGCTCCAGGTTGCCGGCTTCGAGGTCGTACTTCACCCAGGCCCCGTCCGCGGGGAAGGGGATCTCCCAGGCGTGGGGTTCGTGGTCGAAGTTGCAGGCCACCACGATCTCCGCGTCGGCGGCTGTCCCGGTGGTTCCCCGCCAGTAGACCAGGGTGTACTCGGTCTGATCGAGCCCGCCGTCCCGCCAGTGGAAGAAGACGTTCTCGGTGGACAGGGCCGGATGGGTCAGACGCAGGCGGATCAGGCGCTTGTAGGCCGAGCGCAGCAGATCCTCCCCGGAGGCCCAGGGGATCTTGTACTGGGAAGTGCCCTCGGGCCGGTACTCGGCCGACCCGATCTCCTGGCCGTTGTAGATCATCGGCACCCCGACGCAGGTCAGGTTCACCACGGCCCCGAGGAAGGCCTTCCGGACGCCGCCGACCGTCTGGGCGCCGGTGCTGCCGAGGGCGTCGACCGCCCATACCACCCGGTTCTCGTCGTGGCTCTCGAGGTACTTGATGTCGCTGAAGCCGTCTCCGGGAGCGGCCCCGGCGTAGCCGGCGTTGCCCGAGACCACGTTGGCCACCGCCCACATGTTGTTGTAGGCGGGGCCGAAGGCTCCGACGCTGGTGGTCAGTTCGCCCCGCCGGGCGAAGCCGTTCTCGGTCAGGGCCGTGATCAGCACCTGGTTGAAGTTGTTGCCGCCGCCGCCCCAGCCGTCGGTGTGGTTGCCGCCCCACTGGGCGTCGTAGCCGTAGGTCACCGAGTTGGTGGGATAGCCGAAGTCCTCGGCGATGAGCAGCAGGTCCGGATACCTGGCCCGCAGCTCGTTCTTGAGCCAGACCCAGGTGGTGTAGGGCTCGCCGCCGATGTAGTCGAACCGGAAGCCGTCCACCCCGTAGGCGTCCACCCAGTGGCACATGGCGCCCCGCATGTGCTCCTTCAACGCGGGCGTGGTCCAGTTCATCTCGACCAGGCCCCAGGGGTTGGGCTCGCTGGTGGTGAAATCGTAGTCGCCGGTGAAGTCGTCGAGCTGGCGCAAGGGAGCGCTGCCGGCCATGTGGTTCACCACGACGTCGAGGATGACGGCCATGCCGTGGCCGTGGGCCGCGTCCACCAGCTGGGAGAAGGTCGTCGGCCACCCGAAGCTGGGGTTGGGCGCAAACTGCAGGACCGGGTCGTAGCCCCAGCCGTTGTAGGACGGCGCGGTGACCGGCATCAGCTCGATGGCGTTGACGCCCAGGTCGACAAGGTCGGCGTTCGCCGTCAGGCCGCCGATGGCGCCGGCGAACGAGCCGGTGGCGCTGAAGTCGTTGAGATTGATCTCGTAGATGACGAGCCTGCTGCGGTCGATGGGGGCGGGCAGCGGCTGGGGCCTGGTGAAGGCGCGGCCCCGCACGGCGTTCCAGTAGGAGGGGCTGCCGTTGACCCCGTCCGGGGCCACCTCGACGGCGGCCGGATCGGTCAGCCAGGCCAGGGATCCGCCCCGGCGGATGACGAACTTGTAATAGAGGAGCCCGTCGGGGACCTCCTTGATCAGACGCCAGGTGTACCCGTCCGGCTGCAGGGTCAGGGCCCAGGCCGGATCCTGGTTGTTCCAGCCGTTGGCCGAACCGGCGAGGTGGACCGAATCCAGACTGAAGGCCCGCAGGACGAAGGTGTCGGTGCGGACCTTGGCGAATCCGTCGTCGGACCCCACGCCGGGGGCCAGGGGGCCTTCCTGGCGGGAGCATCCGGCCCAGAGGACGGCCAGGGCGGCCACGGCCAGGAAGACCGGGAGCAGGATCGGTCGGCCTCGGAAGGGGCGGGTTGCGAACCGCATCATCGGGATCTCCCTGGAAAAAAACGAGGGCGCGCGGCCCCGGGAACCGAGGTTCAGATTGTCTGATTATAACACAAATTTTCCGGACAGGCATCCCGGTCCCTGGTCATTCTATTGACGATCCCGGCCAGTCTGGTAAGCTGGTCGCCCCTTCCCGATCCGGGGGACTGGTTTCCCCGTTGTGACGCCTGCTGCAAGGAGCTGGTCCGATGCACAAGTTTCGCCTGATCCCGTCAATCGCGGTCTGCCTGGCCCTGCTGGCATGCCCGGCTTTCGCCGTCCAGGTCACCTTCACCCATCAGGCTCCCGGAGCGGCCCAGGTTTTTTTGGCAGGGGAGTTCAACGGTTGGAGCGATACGGCCGCCCCCATGGCGAACACGGACGGGGTCTGGACGCTGGTTCTGGACCTCGAGCCGGGCGATTACCAGTACAAGTTCGTGGTCGACGGTTCCTGGGTCCAAGACCCCACCAACCCGAACACCGCCGACGATGGCTTCGGTGGAAAGAACAGCGTGGCCAAGGTGCCCGCCGGCGCCGAATCGTTCGCCGTGGGGGCGGACGCCGGGGACGCCGGGGCCCCCAAGCCCCTGACGACCGGCGTGACAGCCAAGTCCTGCAAGGTGACCTTCGAGTACTCCGCTCCCGGGGCCGCCAGCGTGAACCTCGCCGGCGAGTTCAACGGCTGGAGCGATTCGGCCAACCCCATGACGAACAAGGACGGGGTCTGGACCCTGACCCTGGATCTCGAGCCGGGGCAGTACCAGTACAAGTTCGTGGCCGACGGTCAGTGGAAGCAGGATCCGGCCAATCCCGAAGCCGCCGACGACGGGTTCGGCGGCAAGAACAGCGTGCTCAAGGTCCCCTTCGGCAAGGACGCGATGAAGGCTTCCAGCGGGGCCCCCGCCGCGCCAGCGGGGGACGCGGCGGCCACGGGGCCCGCCCCGGTGGACGACGGCACCATGCGGTCGGTCGAATTCGTCTACGTTCCGGTGATCTCGGGCGTGGACAACGTCTTTTTGGCCGGCTCGTTCAACGACTGGAACGATTCCAAGACCCGGATGACCGACGCCGACGGCGACGGCAGCTACACCGTCAGCCTGCTGCTGCCCCAGGGCACCTACCAGTACAAGTTCGTGGTCGACGGGCAGTGGCAGCAGGACCCCAACAATCCCGAGGGCGCGGACGACGGCTTCGGCGGCCAGAACTCGGTCCTGCGGGTGGATTCCAGCTTCTCGACCATCGAGATCGAGCTGGGGGACGGCAAGATCTTCAGCGACGACCTCGAGCCCGTGTTCGACTACTCCACCTGCAATCCTCTTACCGAAACCGCCATTTCCCTGACGGCGAGGGCCCATCTGGACGATGTCGAGGAAATCCTGGTGGAGTATACCATCGACGGCGGTCCCGTCCGGAGAGTGACTCTGCAGCCCGTCGAGAAGGACGCCGCCTATCAGTACTACCGGGCGACGATCGGACTGGACGATGCGGGAGATCGCCTGGAGTACGTGTTCCGCTACCGGGACGGGGAGAGGCTGGAGTACCTGGGCCCCCGCGGCATGAGCGAAGCCAGGCCCGCTCCGGGATTCGTCTACACGCGTGAGGAATTCCCGCCCTTCTTCACCCCCGAGTGGGCCAAGGACGGGATCATCTACCAGATCTTCCCCGAACGCTTCGCCAACGGCGACGAGGGCAACGATCCCGACTTCAGCGAACCCTGGTACGAAGGCGTCCACACGCTGCCCGCGAGCGGCAAGACCAACGGCGAGTACTTCCACCTGGTGGAGGACTGGTACGACACGGGCGGCCTGGTGCGCAGCCCCTACCGCACCGACGGCAAGCCCGACTACTACTCCTTCTACGGCGGCGACATCGCCGGCATCCGGCAGAAGCTGGACTACCTGAACGACCTGGGCGTCACGGTGATCTACTTCAACCCGCTGAACCAGGGGATGAGCAACCACAAGTACGACCCGGTCGACTACCTCAAGATCGATCCGCACTTCGCCTCGGAGGACGAGTTCAAGGCCTTCGTCCAGGATTGCCACGCGCGGGGCATCCGCATCGTCGTCGACGTGGCCTTCAACCACACCGGGAACTGGCACTTCGCCTTCCGCGACGCGGTGGAGAAGGGCCCGGACAGCCCGTACTACACGTGGTACGAGTTCAAGCGCTGGCCCCTGCCGGCGGGCCGGGACATTCCCAACGCCTCGGACTATTACGACTGCTGGTGGGGGTTCGGCCTGCATCCGAACCTGAACTTCGATCTGACCCGCAGCAACGCCAACGAGAACAACATCGACGACGTGAAGGACGCCGACCCCAACTGGCCCGTGGTGGAATACGTCCTGAGCGTGGCCGACAAGTGGCTGGGCGAGTACGACATCGACGGGTTCCGGCTGGACGTGCCCAACGAGGTGCCGCACTGGTTCTGGGCCCTGTGGAACGAGCGCTGCAAGTCCATCAAGGCCGACTGCTGGCTGGTGGGCGAACTGTGGGGCAACGCGGGCCGCTGGATCGGTCCCCGCGGCTTCGACTCGACCATGAACTACAAGTTCTTCCGTGATCCGGTCATGGACTACTGCGGCAAGGGGGTCATCGATGCAGCCACCTTCGACCAGCGTTTGAGCCCGGGCCGTTTCCAGTACCCGCCCCAGTCCGTCGCGGTGATGATGAACCTCATCGACAGCCACGACACCATCCGGTTCCTGACCAGCGCGGGCGACGTGCGCCGCCTGATGCTCGGGGCGATGTTCTCCATGACCTACGTGGGCATGCCCCACGTCTGGTACGGGGACGAGGTGGGCATGACCGGGGGCAAGGATCCCGATTGCCGCCGCCCCTTCGACTGGCGTTACGAGGGCAATCCCCGCGCCCTGGCCCTGCGCGAGTACTACGGGAAGATCACCCGTCTCCGGCGGGACACGCCCGTGCTCGCCCGGGGTTCGTTCACGACCCTGGCGACGGTGGGCAAGGGCTACGCCTACGCCCGGGCCCTCGACGGCGAGCTGGCCGTCGTCCTGCTCAATGCCGGGGACGCTCCGGTGACCCTGGAGCTGCCGGGAGAGGTCCTGGGGACCCTGGTCGGCCAGAGCGGGTTGGACCTCGAGGTGGTGATCGGCCCCGAGGCGTTCCCGCGGGCAGCGGGGGCCTCCTGCGCCACGGGCGACAAGCTGGATCTTTCTGGGAACAAAACAGTTACAGTCACCTTGCCGGGGCTGAGCGGGGCGGTTTTGCTGAACTGAACCGGGATTTCCAGGTAGGGCCCAAAAAAAGCGAAAAATTGAGCAAATTTGTGCTATCATAATTCCACGATGCCTCGGCGGGTCCGGGAGGTTTCTGCGGCCTCCCGGATCCCTGGCGTGGGCCATCCAATTCCCGTTTCCCTGGACCGCCCGCATCAAACCACAAGCACCCGGGAGGGTATCATGAAGAAGTTGTTCACGCTGGCCGTTCTGGCCATGATCGTCGCCATGGCCGGCAACGCCATGGCCGTCATCGGCTGGGCCGGCAACGTCTACCCCAACAGCGGCGCCTCCGTCACCCCGGTGAACCCGGTCGACGTCTACGCCCAGTGCTGGAAGGGCGGAGTGACCGACATGCCCGGCCAGGGCCCGGACATCTCGGCCGACATGTCCATCACCAACGACATCGGCGGCGCCCTGAACGTCGCCATGAGCTACCTGGGCGACGTCGGCAACAACGACGAGTACACCGCCCAGATCCCGACCTCCATGCTGGTCGGGGCGGCCTGGGTCGAGGTCGCGGTCACCTTCTACGACCTCAGCGACGGCACCGTCTACACCGGTCTGAACGACCAGCTGGGCAATCCCGCTCCCCAGCACTACAACGTGACCAACGTGCTGCCCAACGACGTCGACGTGACCTTCCAGATCTGCCTGAGCGGCGCCGCCACCATGGGCGACGTCTGCGTCATCGGTTCGGCTGCCGAGATCGGAACCTGGGGCACGGGCGTCAACCTGACCAACGTCGCCGGCGACCTGTGGGAAGGCACCGTGACCTTCCTGGCCGGCGGCAATCCGGCGTTCGAGTACAAGTACAAGAAGGACGGCTGCGCCACCTGGGAAGGCGCCCCCAACCGCCTGGTGACCCTGCCCACCGACGGCACCACCGCCGTGGCCCTTCCCGCCGACAGCTGGGACAACCTGCCGATGGGTTGCGGCATGGGCACCACGCTGGACGAGGACAAGGTCGTCTGCATCCAGGTCTGCCTGTCCGAGACCACGACCACCGGCGGCGTCTGCGTCACCGGCGGCCTGGCCGAACTGACCAACTGGGGCAACGGGATGCCGATGACCATGATCGGCCCCAGCCTGTACCAGGCCTGCCTGGTCTTCACGGCCGGCCAGCCCATCCCCCTGTCCTTCGAGTTCAAGTTCCGCAAGGACGGCTGCGAGACCTGGGAGAGCGTGGCCAACCGCTCCTTCACCGTCGACAACAGCCTGCCCTACGAGTCCCTGGTGACCTACGGTTGGGACGACGGCGGGATCAACTGCGGTCCTGTGGACACCGAGGACAGCAGCTGGGGCTCGCTGAAGAGCATGTTCCGCTAGACGTCCGGATTTCCGGATCCCGAACGCCCCCCGGTTGCCCGATCGGGGGGCGTTCCCTATTCTGCGGTCAGGCAGGGAGGTGGTACCGATGAGGAGCCTGGTCGCGGTGGTGCTGATCGCATGGGGATTGATCCGGGGTGCCGAGGTCTGCCGGGGCCAGGATGACCCGGCTTCACGGCTGGTCGCCGCCGCGGTGGAGCGGACCGCCCATCAGGTCCGATACGACGGGTCCTACCGCCGCCTGGCCTATCCCGGGGGCGATGTGCCCGACAGCCTCGGGGTCTGCACCGACCTGGTCATCAGGAGCTACCGGGCGCTGGGGGTGGATCTCCAGAGGCTGGTCCACGAGGACATGATCCGCGATTTCGATGCCTACCCGGCCCAGTGGGGTCTTGATCGGCCCGACCACAATATCGACCACCGCCGCGTTCCCAATCTGCAGGCGTTCTTCAGGCGGGCGGGCGCCGAACGGGCCGCGACCCGTGATCCGGCCGATTATCTTCCCGGCGACCTGGTCACCTGGATGCTGCCGGGCAACCTGCCCCACATCGGCATCGTGACCGATAGGCGGAGCCCCGACGGCCTGCGGCCCCTGATCGTCCACAACATCGGCCGCGGCCCGCGGCTGGAGGACTGCTTGATCTCCTTCACGGTGACCGGCCACTACCGGTACCTTCCGGAATGAAATCGCCCCGGCGGGGTGAATGCCGGGATCAGTGCAGGATCAGGATCGAGTTGCTGCCGCCGAACCCGTCCTCCTCGGCCAGGGGATTGTTCTGGTCGTGCTCCCAGCGAATGCCCCAGTCCACCGCGTACTTGTACATGTACCGCCCCGGTTTCAGGGGAATGACGATCTCCCAGATGCCGTCGCCGTCGGCGTCCTGCATGGCGCCGATTGTCTGGTCGAACCGTCCGGTGCCCTGGGTTCCGCACCAGGTGTTGTCGGCCCAGTTGCCGCAGAGGTTCACGTGCTTGGCCTGGGGGGCCTCGTACTGGAAGCGGACGGCGTTCTCGAAGTCGTCCACCCGGTGAGGCGAGGGCAACCGGTTACGCAGGATGCGGGTGTACCCGCAGCCGGCCAGGCCCAGCAGGGCCGCCGCCAGCAGGGCGAATCCGGCGGCGCGACGGCGGGAGATCGTAAGCCAGGTCATCGTCGGTGCTCCTTAGAACGTCATCTGGGCCCGCAGGGTGAAGACGCGGGCGTCCTCGAGGTACTGCTCGGCGTCGAGCAGCGAGGCGTCCGGGTTGTCGAACAGGTACTGCTGCCGGAACCACCACCGCCCGAACTCCCGCCCCTGGTAATCGATGCTGAACTCCACGGGGTCGACGCCGTAGCCGAATACCAGGTCCAGGTTCCGGATGGGCCGGTACTGAAGCCCCACGAAGGGCGCCCAGAAGCCGTCGTCCAAGGCGACGATCCCGCCCGAGGAGGGATCGGAGGTCTTGACGTCGTACTTGACGTAGCGAACGTCGGCGATCGCGGTCACGCTGCGGGAGATGTTCCGCCCGTAACGGCCGATGAACTCGAAGGACTTGTAATCCTGGTCCGCGAGATCGGGGTCCTGCAGGGTCGCGGCGAACTCCAGTTCGCCGTGCCCGAACTTCCCCTTCTCGTCCCCCTTGGCGATCCGGCCCGACAGGTACCAGGTGCCGATGGTGCGGGAGGTCCGGTCGCCGGCGCCGGGCACCGTGCGGCCGACCGGGGCGAAATCCTCCTCGAGGGAAGCCTTCCACAGGTAGAGGCCCAGGTCCAGATCGCCGCTCCGGCGCGAACCCTCGAACTCGGTCCACTGGAGGGTCGTCTGGGCCGGGGACTCCCCGACGGCGAAGTAGACCCGGTTCTCGGCCACGGACTGGTCCTGGAAGCCCAGGAGCATGGTCCTCTGGTCGGGGGTGGATCCCCGCATGTCCTCGTAGGTGTGCTGGAGGCGGGCGGTGGTGTCCCCGTCCGGGCGGTAGTCCCAGCGCAGGGCGGCCAGGGTTTCCTCCCGTTCGAAGAAGGGGACGTCGATGGCCCCGTTCACGTTGTTCTGCCCCGACTGGTTGCCGGTGACCAGGGCCTGCTCGAGGTCCACGTACATGGCCTGGGCGGACAGGAGCATGGTCCTTTCGTCGTCGAGGGGAAGCGTGAGGTCGAGGCCGGTCCGGAAGTCGTGGCTCTCGGTCTCGAACCAGGTGCTGGAGTCGCCGGTCTCGTCGAGGTAGAGGTCCACCGCGGGGATGCCGGTGGACGGCTGGCCCACCAGGGTCTCGAAGTTGAACCAGATCAGCCGGCGCTGCAGCCGGATGGGAAGGCCGATCTCGAGCGGACCCACCTCGCGGGAGAACCGGCCGTAGATGTCGTCCGCCCCGGTGTTGTCGAACAGGCGCGGGTCGTTGTAGTAGTCGAAGTTGTGGACGTTGGCGAACAGGCCGGTGAAGTGGACTCCGAAGGGATCGGCTTCGACCAGGGCGCCCGCGGTGCCCTTGCCCATCTGCAGGTGGTCGTGGCCGATGGTGGCCGGATGATCCACGTCGCCCACGAGGTGCAGGGGGTCGGGGCTGGTGAAGATCTCGCGGTTCCAGTAGGCCTTGACGTCGAACTTGCCGGGATGCACGTGCAGCTGGGCCTCGTCGAGGTTGCCGCTGATGTTGTTGAGGATGACGTTGTCGTTGCTGTCCATGCGCAGGCGCATGAAGGCGTCGACCAGGTCGTTGACCTTGGTCTCGAAGTTCAGGTCGACACTCATGGACGGGCGCAGCAGCCGGTAGCGCGGGTCGTTCATGACGTTCTTGGCCATCTCGAACCGGGTCAGGTAACGGCCGCCGAGGAACATCTTGGGGTTCAGGGTCGAGGTCGGGCGGGATTCGACGGGGGCCGCGGCCGCGGCGACGACCTTGCGGTCGGCGTCCAGGTTCAGCGACGAGTTCATGCCGCCGTAGCCGTCGCTCTTGGTTTCGGGATTCACGGGATCGGTCACCCAGTTGCCGTCGACGACGAACTTGTACTCGTAGGAGCCGGGATCCAGCAGCCGGACGATGGCCCAGTTGCCCTTCCCGTCGTTCTTCAGCGGCCAGTCGGAGGCGCTCCAGCCGTTGAAGCTGCCGGCCAGGAAGACCGACCCGGCGGAGGGATCCTCGTAGGTGAACAGGACGCCCCCGTCGACGGCGCGGGGGGCGCCGACGGAGTAGCCGGCAGGGGCGTCTTCGGACTTGGACTCCGCGCCCCCGCCTGCGCCGGCCCCGGCCCCGGCGAGGGACCCGTCCGCCAGGACGGTCACGACCGAGTTGAATCCCCCGTAGGGATCGACGGTCTTCTGGGGGTTGGACGGATCTTCGACCCAGGCCCCGTCGACGATGAACTTGTACTCGTGGGAGCCGGGCTTCAGGTCGACGGTGACGGTCCACAGGCCGTCCTCGCCCCTGGCAAGGGGCAGGTCGGAGGCGTTCCAGCCGTTGAAGTCGCCGGCGAGGAACACCTGTCCGGCGTCGGGGGCCTGGTAGGTGAAGGTTACGCCGCCGTCCCCGGTCACCGGCCCGGCCAGGGCCGCGGCGGCCGCCAGGATCAGGAGTGTGGTGAGGCCCGCGGGGACGACGCTCCGCAGGGACCGCTGATTCGCTCGGAAAATCCGGAGGGCTTTCGCGCTCATGGCCAGCTCCCGCTACAGTTGATGATCGGTGCTGCAGGCCGCCATGGCCGCAGCGGCGTGCTCGTCTAGAACCAGGACGACAGGATCAGCTTGACCCGGTCGCGCAGGTTGTCCCCGTTGCCTTCGTTCACGAACCAGTCGGTGTAGACCAGGTTGTCCGACTGGCCGGGGTCCCCGTACTCGAAATAGAGGTCGGCGCCCCAGCCCAGGTCGTACTTGAGCTGGGCGAACATGGTGTGCCGGGCCTCGGTCTTCTCGTTCACGTTCATGGCCCGCAGGTAACCCTTCAGCTTGTCGGTGATGTTCACCTGCATGTCGAAGCCAAAGGTGGTGACCTGGCGGAAGGTGCCGGCGTCCTTGACCCGCCCCTGCAGGCGGATCTTGGCCAGGAAGTTCTCCACGGAGATCTCCCCGAAGTATTCGGGGTAGGTGTAGAAGTCGAAGATCTCCGCGGAGCCGTCGAACCCGCGCCAGCGCTTGTAGGCGAAGCGGGACTTGAAGCCGTTCACGTACTCCATGTAGAGCTCGCCGTACCACTCGGACGAGGGGCGCAGGCCGCCGCCCGGCTCGTCGGCGATCCGCTTGCGGTAGTGGTCGTGGGCGACCTTGGCGGTCACCGACTTGCGCGGCACCAGCCAGATGGCCTCGACGTGCTTCTGGACGCGGTTGAATTCCCGGCTGTCGTCGAACCGGTAGCTCAGGTAACTGCGGAAGTCCTCGCCGAAGTCGTTGTACCAGGCGTGCAGGGTCACGTCCCCGATCACGATGCTGCGGGCCTCGAGGGCGATGGCGCGGGCGCGGGCCCGGGAGGCTCCCACCTGCTCCTCGTCGCCGGGGCGGATGCTCCAGGCCGCCTCGGCGGTCCAGCGGGACTGCTCGAGGTTCACCGGACCCAGCCGCAGGCCGGTGTCGACGAGGTTGCGGGGGGAGAAGGTGAGGTCGGCGGAGTAGACCTGGTTGTTCAGCTTGCCGGTGGTGTCGGGGCCGTAGTCCTTGCGCAGGTACATGGCGCCGCTGGTGAATCGCTCGCCCCAGAGCTTGTGCCGCAGGCGGGTGACGTAGTAGGTGTCGCCGTAGGGCACGGTGCTGCCCGAGTCGCTGATGATGACCGTTCCGCCGAGTCCCTTGACGCCCAGGAGATTCGTGTCCCAGAAGTCCACGCGGACCCCCTGGGCCATGGGCCCGTAGGAATCGTTCTTCAGCTTGTTGTCGTCCACCAGCCGCAGCAGGGGCTCGTCGTTGATGTAGAACCGGCTCTGGCGGTAGAAGATGTAGGACTCCCAGTTCTGGTCGCGCAGCTTCAGGTGCCCCTCGCCGTTGTACCAGGGCGGGCTGTAGTACTCGACCCCGCTGGTGCTGCCGTCGTCCCGGTTCGCCCAGGCCCTCAGCTTGGTGAACACCTCGTAGCGGTCGTTGGGATTCGACAGGAACTTCAGCTCGGCGTAGTGGCTGGGGATGCCGTTGTCGTCGGGATTGCCGAAGTGCCACCGGGCGTCGTCCTTCTGGGCCGCGATCGAGAGGCTGTAGTAGCCCTCGAGGCGGTTGGCGCCCCGGACGTCGGCCCCGGTCCCGAGGACGAAGGCGATCAGGCAAGCGCACAGGACGCTCGACCGGCGCGGAATGGGACTTCTGGTCATCGGTAGTGCCTGCACGTCATTTCCTCAGGGTGAAAGAGAGCATGTAGACGTTGCCCAGCTTGTTGTCCGTCTCGAGCGTGAAGTCGGTCTGCCAGTGGTCGTCCTGCAGGCCGGCGCCGAGGGTGACCATCCCCTCGTCCAGGCCCGTCCGCAGCACCAGGGTGTCGTAGAACCAGATCTCCGCCCCGCCGTGCACCATGACGTTGTTCCACTCGCCTTCGCGGTCGCGGAGGTCGGCGGTGATCAGCAGCGTGTCCCGGAACAGGTAGCTGCCGCCCGCGGCCCACTCGGTGAACACGGGATCGGGATCGGCGGTGGTGCTGATCAGTTGCAGTTCGGGGGAAAGGACGTTGTAGACGACCCCGCCCAGTGACCAGGCCCCGCCGCTGTCGTACAGGAAGCCCAGATCGAAGCTGTAGCCGTGGTCGCCGCCCAGGTAGTTGGGGTCGTTGTACCGCTCGTAGCCCGGGGCGTCCAGCAGGAAGAGCTTGCCGGCCGCGCCGAGGGACAGGCCCTCGAGGAGGGGGACGGAGACGGCGGCGGCCAGGTTGATGGTGTCCTCGGAATAGAGATCGTCGATGCCCAGGCGGACCCAGCTGGCGCCCAGGGACACGCCCTTGAACCGGGGGAAGGTCATGGCCAGGTAGTCGTTGCTGATGTCCTCGACCCCGTAGAGCCAGGCCCGCGTGGCCATCAGCGAGACCCGGTCGGCGCGGACCAGGCCGGCGGGGTTCCAGTAGGCCGCGTTGGCGTCCTCGGCGAGGGAGACGTAGGCCGAGCCCAGGGCCTTGGGCCGGGCGCCCATGCGCTGGTGCCGGAAGTCGGCCTCGGCCGGGCGCGGGCAAGCGACCGCGCCCAGGACCAGGGCCCAGAGAACGAGGGACACGGAGTGCCGTGCGCTGCGCCGGGTCATTTGATCACCGCCAGGGAGTGGTTGCTGCGGATGGTCCGGGTTCCGCCGGCCTGGTTGAAGGTGGTCTGGATCCGCAGGACGTAGATCCCGTAGGGGACCACCTCCCCGCTGAAGTCCCGCCCGTCCCAGATCAGCCCGGGGACGCGGTGGGGGACGCGGTCCTGCAGGTCGTTGCCGGTATAGGAGAAGGTCTGGGCGAGGACCATCTTGCGGTCGCCCCGGACGTTGAAGATCTCCACGGTGACGGTGGCCTCGCGGTCGAGGTAGAACGAGATGTTGGTCTCGTCGTAGAGCACGTCGCCGTTGGGGGAGAAGGGGTTCGGAGAGATGCTGATGCCCGAGATGACCTCGCCCTCCTCGTAGCCCAGGCCCTCGGTGAGGAACAGGCCGTAGGTCCCAGTGTGTCCGATGGTCGCGCCCACGTTGTTGCCCGTGGCGGTGACGTTGCCCCCGAGCAGGACCCATCGATCCGCTGCGGCGTGGTATTCGTAGAGGCCGATCTTCTGCTCGTCGGCCCTCGCCGGGAGCCAGGCTCCGGGGTAGTGGAGGGCGAGTTCGGCCGTTCCCGGCAATGTCCCGGAGTAGTCGAGATAGCCGCCCAGGCTGTCGGCGGTCGCGATGAAGACCTGCCTGAAGACGCCGAGGGGCCGGCCGGGCGGGACCTGGGGAGCCGCCTTGAGCTCCTCGGGGACGTTGCACACGTCCCACTGGATCTCGATGCGGGAACCCATGGTGTCCGAGTCCACCGCCTCGCCCGTCCACACCTGGCCGACGTGCGCCTCGACCAGGGCCCGGCGCAGGTTCTCGTTCACCTTCAGCACGGAGCCGTCAACCTGCAGCAGGCTGAAGTCGCCGCTGCCGAGGTCGTCGTCGCTGGGGCGGCAGGCCCGGGTGGGGGAGATCTGCAAGGTGGTCACCGGCGAGGCGGACACCTTGTCCAGGGCGTCGGTGGCCTCGATCTCGAATTCGAGGTAGCGGCTGCTGTCGACGGGGGAATAGACCAGGTTCGAATCCAGCCAGGAGGGCAGGATGTCCACCACCCAGAAATCGTTGCCGAGGGAGCCCATGGCGACCTGGCGGTCCCAGCCCTCGCCCGCGTAACCGCTGCTGCGGTAGCGGAACACCGCCCGGTCCACCCGGAAGTCGTCGGAGATCTTGACCGTCATGGCCAGGGGGGCGTCCTCGAGGGGCGCCACCTGCGTGACCACCGACCCGCCGCCGCCGGAGTCGATGACCGGCGGCCCGGTGTCCTCGAACTGACTCATCTCGATGGCGACGGGGGTCAGGCCCTCCTCGAGACGGGCCAGGGCCTGGGACGACTCGTAGTCCAGCAACTCCTCCTGGGGAAGGCCCGGCTGGTGACCGGTGCCGGGGATGAGCAGAAGATCCACGATGTTCGAATCGCGGTCGGTGTTGGAGCCGCCGCCCATCTGCCACTCGCTGCGGGCCTCGTTGACCCAGCGGACCCCGCCGAAATCGGCGTCACCGTCGTGACTCAGCATGCAGACGGCGATGTCCCAGGACTGGATGTCCTCGGGGGTCGGATCGCCCAGGGCGGCCCTGCTCACCAGGGCGGTGATCGTGTCCAGTTCGGGGTCGCTCAGCAGCAGGATGTCCTGGTCTGTGCGCAAGGCGTTGGCCCGCCAGGAATCCAGGGTGTTCTGGCCCAGGGATGGAACCACGGCCTTGTACCAGCCGTCGATGATGACGGCGTAGTCCCAGGCATCCCAGGGCTGGCAGGCGGCCTGCCGGCTGGGCAGCGAGGCCGTGGTGCCGCCGGGTGCGTTGTCGATGAGGATGTCGATCTTCTGGATGTTGATCTCGGCGTAGAGGGGATTCCAGTCCGCGGTCTGGGGATCGGCGGGATCGGGGAAGTCGCCGATGCCCACCTGGAAGGCGATCATCTCGACGGTCTGCCCGCCGACCACGGCGCTGGTCTCGTAGATCGTCAGGTCGTGCAGGTCGAAGGACCCGGCGCCGAAGACGATGTTGGTCGGGTAGGTGTAGTACTTGCGGGCGGTGCCCTGCTGGTTGGGCCCGTGGTCGTCGCCGACGGCATCCTGGACGAAGACCAGGGGATCGACGATGGCGGTGACCGTCAGGGTGGCCGCCACGCTGCGGGCCAGGGAGTTGCCGCCGTCGAAGGCGTTGACCACCAGGTCCTGGCGGCCGCCGGGGTTGCCCACCGGCACGGTGGTGATCAGGCTGTAGGTCCCGTCGCCGGCCGCGGCGTCGCCGTGGGAGGGCTGCCCGTCGTCATACATCCGGGCGAAGGAAGCTCCGCCCATGGCGGACAGGTCGGCCAGGACGTCGCCGATGCCGTCCCCGGCGTCGGTGACCCGGGCGGTGAGGGTGATGACGGCCCCGGCGTCGACGGCCTCGGGGCTGACCGTCACCTGGTCCACGGCCGGTGGCGTCGGGAAGTCGGTCTTGACCCGGTAGGTGGAGCTCCAGGCCCCGAGGGTGACGGGAGCCTCGGCGGCCACCCAGTCGGTCGGCCCGGGATCGGTGTAGTCGAAGGTCAGGTTCAGTGTCGAATCCTGGGGCACGGAGTCGAAGGCGGAGCGCTTGACGCCGCCATCGTCCTGGGTGATGTAGGCCTCGACCAGCAGGGAGTCGGGCCGGCCTCCGAACGGGGACCAGGGAATCGCGATGGAGAAGACGTCCGCCCCCTTGGCCGTCCACACGTTCTGGATGTTGAAGCCCTGGGCGGTGGTATAGGTCTCGCTGTCGGGGTCGAACCATTCCCAGGTCGAGGTGGCCTTGTTCCAGCGCCGGAAGTCGCCGTAGTCATTGGCGCTGTATTTGCATGTGATGGCGTAATCCGGTTTCAGGGCCTGCCCGAAATTCACCGGTTGGGTGAACGGATCGGAAGTCGCCCCGGCGGCGTCGAACTCGGTCTCGAAAACGACGTGCAGCTGCAGGCCTCCCCAGTCCGAGGAGAAGGGGATCTCGAGCAGGAGCTCGTCCGGCGTGTTGTCCACGATCAGGGTGGTCAGGTCCACCGGAGGGAATACCTGCCGGGTGGCCGGCTCGTCGTACCAGACCGGATCGCTGACCACGAAGACGTCGCGCAGGCGCAGGCCGGTCTCCGCGTCGCCCAGGGTTCCGCCGGAACCCGAGATGGTCACCAGACCGGCCGTGCCGGAGGGCGTGAAGATGGAAGTGGCGCGCCCCGCGGTATCGGAGACCGCGCTCAGGGGGGTGAAGGTCCCCAGGCCCGACGGGTCGGCGGCGAAGGTGATGGCGCGGCCCTCTTCGGGCTTGGGATTGCCGAAGGCGTCGATCAGCTGGGCCGTCACCGGGACGGCGTTGCTGAGGTCGCTGACGTTGCTGGGCAGGCTCAGACGCCAGCCGGCCACCTCGCCGGGAAGAACGGTGACGGACAGGAATGCCTCGCCGCTGTCCAGGTCGTAGCCCACGACCTCCAGCACGCGGTTGTCGATGACCACCGCCGCGGTGATCAGCAGGGCGCCCGATCCTGTGGCCGTGAGCTGGGCCGAGGCCTGGCCGTCGCCGTTGGTGGTGGCGGTGGCGACGTCGAACTGGCCGGACCCGAGCGAGGACGGGGACACGGCGAAGGTCACCGGGATGTCCGGCAGGCGGCTGCGGTTGCGGGCCGAGTCGAAGAGCTGGGCGGTGACGGTCACTGCGGATGCCCCGTCCGCGACGAGTTCCTCGGAGTCGGCGGTGAGCACCACCGTGGTGGGCTTGGGATCCTGGAACGCGACCACGATGCGGCCGGCGATGGGATCCTTGGCCGGCTGGGCCAGGTAGACCCGCAGCACCTCGACCGCGGTGCTGGTCATCCAGAAGGAGGCGCGTGCCTGGGCGAAGTCGACCGAGGTGATGGGCCGGGTGCGGGCCTGGTCGGAATAGAAGGCCGGCGTCCCGCGGGGCGCCGAGAGATCGTCCATCTTGCGGGCGGTGAGCCCGAAGCCCAGCAGGTTGCCGTCCAGATCGTAGAGGTCGTCCCGACCGGCCGCGTCGCGGGCCGCGAGGGTCACCTGCGTGGGGAACCACAGCTCGTCGGCGGGGATGGACACCGTCCCGCGCACCTCGGTCAGGGTGCTGCCCTCGGCGTCCACGATCTCGAGGTGGTCGGCCCGGACGGCGATGAGCTGGACGTCCCCGAGATCCTGGTCGTCGCGGTCGACGGTGAAGACCCGGGCCAGGGGCACGTACCCGGGGGCGGTCATGTCCAGGCGGTACTCGCCGGGTTCGAGGTAGAACGAGAACGGATCGCCGGCGGCGGAGAAGCTGAGGGTGTCTCGCCTGGCGCCCGAAAGGTTGTCGTAGACGGTGAGCTTGCCCGGGGCGGCCGGACCCTCGAAGGCCACGGCGCCGGAGATGAGGGCGGCCCGGGGCAAAAGGATCTCCAGGCCGATCACGTCCATGCCGGCGGTGACGTCCACCGCCTGGGTGGTGGTGATGTAGGTGGGCGCGGAGGCCGACAGGGTGAAGGATCCGCTCACAGGCGTGTAGAAGGCGAAGTCGCGGCCGGTGTTCGGGAAGTCGACGAAGGCGACCTGGGCGCCGTCCTCATCCAGCAGTTTCAAGGTGCCGGCTGCCCCGGGACCCGATTCGAAGCCGATGGTGCCGCTGATCTCCGTCTGGCGGAAGAGCAGGAAGTCGATGCCGGTGGCGTCGTTGCCGGTGCTCACCGAGACGGTCTGCTGGGCCGGCAAGTAGGTGCTGGCCTCGGCCCGGACCAGGTAGGACCCCCTCTCGACGTAGAAGACGTAAGGCCCGCCTGCGGCGGTGAAGGACCGCGTGGCCAGCAGCTGGGTTCCCCCCTCGTCGAACAGGCTGACGGTGCCTGCCCCGCCGGGCCCCGAATCGAACCCGATGGTGCCGCGGATGGCGGTGGCCTTGTCGAGGGTGAAGTCGAACCCGGTGACCTGCTGACCCTCGGTCACGGTCACGGTGCGGCTGGCGGGCAGATATCCCTCGGCGCTGAGGGTGACTTCATAGGTTCCGGCGGGCAGCCGGGGTAGGGTGAACGACCGGATTCCCGCGGCGGTGGTCACCCTGGAGAGGGGAGTGCCGGGATCGCGGCCGGAAAAACCGGTGATCTCGGCGGTGCCGGTCAGCGGGGCGGTGCCCGGGTCGTCGGGAAGGGTCACGGTGCCGGACACGGAGGCATTCGCGGGATCGGGCTGCCCGTTCCCGTCGATGTCGAGGATCGAGGCATGAAGGTTGGCCAGCGTCACCCGGGTGCTGCCGCCGTCGATGTCGGCGTTGTCGGGGGCGACGTCCACCCCGTTGAAGTCGGCGGATCCCTTGGTGATCACGGCGGCGGCTTTGGCGACCGCGTGCTGAGGGATCCCGCCGGGATAAATGGCCGTCCAGGGCAGGGCAACCTCCGCGTTGAACCAGAACGGAATGGCCCGGTTGGCGCCCTTTTCCTCCGCGCCGGTGCCCGTGTTGAAGCCCTGGGCGACGTCCGCGAGTTCGGAGATGTCGGTGGTGGAACCATCGGCAGCCACGAGGAAGACCCCGGGGGCGGGGCCGGTCTGGCCCTGGTCGCTGTCGGCGGGGTTCCGGGCGAGCACCAGGTCGATGGAATGGCCGTCGGGGAACAGGATGTTGGCGGGGCCGGCCTCCAGCAGGGCGGCGTCCCGGGTTCCGGTCCCCAGACCCAGGTCCACATAGACGGCCAGCGCCTCGGTGGAACCCCAGTCCTGGTAGGTCACAGCGAAGTAGAGGTTGTCCTCGTCCCAGGTGCACCACAGGCGGCGCACGTTGCCCGTCCGCTGGGACGTGTTGTCGTCGGCGATGTCGTTGACGACAAGATCGGCGGGATCCCAGTCGGTGGAGGCGTTGCCCAGGATGGTCCCGTCGATCACGGGGCTGTGGAAGGGGACCGCCCATCCCGCTCCGGCTGCCAGCAGGAGCACAGGGAGGATCAGGGACCCCAGGGCGCACGACCGCCTGGGGGCGAAAACCGAGGACTGTTTTTCCATGGCAGGAACCGTCATTCCGATCGCTGGGATACCCACGTCACGCCGGCAATGGTCAGGGGGCGCATGCTAAGGGATGAATGCTTGTTTTTCAATGAAAAACAGGATAACCTCCTGTCATGATGGCAACTGGTTCCCAGTCTCGAAATCTCGCCCTGGCCGCCGCACTGGCGGTTTTCCTGCTTGGCGCCGGATCGTGCGGCCGAGTCGACCGTTCCCGCAGCGTCATCGTCTGGGAACAGATGGACCCCCAGGAACAGATCCTGTTCGACGAGCACCTGGCCCGGTTCCGCGAGCGCCACCCCGAATACGCCGAGTTCTCGATCGAACGGGTCCACTACCGGGTGGAGGACCTGCCCACCCAGTTCCAGACCGCCGCCCTGGCCTACGGCGGACCGAACCTTGTCTACGGCCCTGCCGACAAGATCGGTCCCTTCCAGATCATGGGGCTTCTGATGCCCATCGAGGACATCTGTCCCGACGAGCTGCCCCGGTTCGATCCCGCAGCCCTGCCGGTCCTGGCGGGCAAGACCTGGGGATTGCCCGACTACGTGGGCAACCACCTGACCCTGGTGGCGAACAAGGCCCTGGTCGACACCGTCGCCGCCAACACCGATGACTGGGTCGCCCAGCTGCAGGCCGCGACGAAGGACCTGGACGGCGACGGCAAGACGGACCAGTACGGCCTGGTGTTCAACCTGCTCGAGCCCTTCTGGCTGGTGCCCTGGCTGGGCGGGTTCGGGGGCTGGGTCATGGACGACCAGGCCCGGCCGACTCTCGACACGCCCGCCATGGTCGGGGCCCTGGGATTCATGCAGGATCTCAAGCAGCGCAAGGTCATCCCCCGGGAGTGCGACTACCCCCTGGCCGACACCATATTCATGGAGGGGCGGGCGGCCTACATCATCAACGGGCCCTGGTCCTGGGAGGGGTACCGTTCGGCCGGCCTCGAGATCGAGCTGGCGCCCATCCCCATGGTGAGCGAGACCGGCCTGTGGCCCTCGCCCATGACCAGCGCGAAATGCTACTCGGTGAACGCGTACATCGATCCGGAGACCAAGGCCTGCACGGCGGCGTTGCTGGCCTGGCTCACGAGCTACGAGGTCCAGACCGAACTGGCGCTCAAGCTGAGCGTGCTGCCGAGCGACCTGGAGGCCCGCAAGCTGCCCGAGCTGCAGACCGATCCTGTGATGCTCAAGAGCACCGAGCAGATCGCCAAGGGCCGGCTCATGCCCATCGTGCCCGAGATGCGGGCCATCTGGGACACCATGCGCCCCGGATACCAGAGCGTGATGAACGGGGACATGACGCCCGAGGAAGCCGCCCGGTCCATGCAGAACCGGGCCGTGACCATGATCGAGAGGATGCGCGAGTGAGGCTGCTGCGCCCCGAGAACCGGCTGGCCTTCTGGTTCATGCTGCCCGCGGCGGTGGTGCTGCTGGGGGTGGTGGCGTACCCCTTCCTCTACAACGTTTACGTGTCGCTGACGAACTGGAACATGTACAACTTCCGGGATCCCCAGCTGCGCGGCTTCATGCACTATGGCCGCATCTTCATGGAGCCGGACTTCTACCACATCTTCTTCAAGACCTTCGCCTGGACGGCCATCAACCTGGTGTTCCACTTCACCCTGGGCCTGGGTGCGGCCCTGCTGCTGAACCGCAAGCTGCCCGGTCGCAACATCTACCGGGCGCTGCTGATCCTGCCCTGGGCGGTGCCGCAGTACATCTCGGCGCTGACCTGGCGGGGGATGTTCAACGTCGAGTTCGGGGCCATCAACCAGTTGCTGGCCAAGGTGGGCATCGAGCCCATCGGCTGGTTCGCCAGCGAGGGGGCGGCGTTCTCGGCGGCGGTGATCACCAACATCTGGCTGGGCTTCCCGTTCATCATGGTGATCGCCCTGGGCGGTCTGCAGAGCATCCCCCAGGAACTCTACGAGGCCGCCCGGATCGACGGCGCCGGCGCGGGGCGTCGGTTCTTCAACATCACCCTGCCCATGCTCAAGCCGGTGCTGCTGCCGGCCCTGGTGCTGGGCACCATCTGGACCTTCAACAACCTGAACGTGATCTGGCTGGTCACCGACCAGGGCCTGCCCGCCGACAAGAGCCACATCCTGGTCACCTACGTCTACAAGGCGGCGTTCTTCTACTACCGGTACGGGTATGCGGCGGCCTTCAGCGTGTTCATCTTCCTGGTGCTGGTGGTCATCGTCCGGGGCTACGACCGGGTGTCGAAGCAGGAGGCCTTCTGATGGCGCGGCCGGGCAAGGTGCAGGCGGTCTGGACCCAGGTCTGGGTGCACGCGCTGGTTTGGCTGTTCGTGATCTTCTCGGTGTTCCCGGTGCTGCAGGTGATGGGGATCAGCCTGCGGCCCGGGGATCAGCTCTACTCGCCCGACTTCGAGCTGATCCCCGCGGACGCCACCTTCGAGGCCTACCGGGCCATGTTCACGGAGAAGCCGTTCTTCCTGTGGATGCGAAACTCGCTGATCGTCTCGCTGGGGACGGCCCTGATCGGGGTGGCCCTGGCCAGCCTGGGCGGGTTCGCCCTGTCCCGCTATCGGTTCAGCGGGCGGGGGGCGGCCCTGCAGGGCATCTTGATGACCCAGATGTTCCCTGCGACCATGCTGCTGCTGCCGCTGTACCTGATGATGCGGAAGTTCCACCTGGTGGACACCCTCGCGGGCGTGATGGTGGCCTATGTGGCCACGGCCCTGCCGTTCTGCATCTGGACCATGAAGGGGTACTACGACACCATCCCCATCGACCTGAACGAGGCCGCCCTGATCGACGGCTGCAGCCCCCTTCAGGCCTTCGTGCGGGTGACCCTGCCCCTGAGCGCGCCCGCGCTGGTGATCACCGCCCTGTTCTCGTTCATGACCGGCTGGAGCGAGTTCATGGTGGCCCGGGTCATGCTGACCAGCCAGGAGCTGGCGACCCTGCCGCTGGGCCTGGAGTCGCTGTTCACCACCTACCAGACCGAGTGGGCCAATTACGCGGCGGGATCGCTGCTGGTGAGCGTGCCGGTGGTGGTGCTGTTCCTCGTGCTGAACCGGTACCTGGTCAGCGGGCTGACGCTGGGAAGCGTGAAGGGGTAGGGGGAGAGTTCGAGTCCCACCCGGGGAGCCACATATTTCAAATAGGGAAAGCGGGCGGGCATGGATGGTCTGCTGATATCTTTTCTAAAAGGCGATGCCGCAGTCGCTTAGGGGAATTTCAGCCGCCCTGTCCCCGCCGTCTCGAACCCCCAAAATTTACACCCCATGCGCTTTCTTGCCGGAATAATGGTCTGAGTCTGGGATTCTGTGCGTCGCTCAGACTTGGGGGTTGTCGCGCCAATTGGGCCAGCTTGGTCCCCTATTGAATAGCTGGTTGTAAGGCGGCCTGGCTGGCTCGTGGAGTAGGAATTGGACGTTGGGCCTACCTCACCCAGGGTCTAGTCGTCGGGGCCACGATGAGCCGTGGCCTGCTCATCGATCCAATCTTCCTCGACC
>JBFXKG010000012.1:0-113194 GCA_050174015.1 Candidatus Krumholzibacteriia bacterium | reverse complement strand
GCGGAACTACATGAAGGGGATCAGCGAGAAGCAGCGGGGGAGCCCCACGCCGGCGATGTTGCGGGGGATGGTGGACCGGGCGTTGCAGGTATCGGAGGTGCTGAGTCGGCGGATCTTCCGGACGTTGGTGGAGTTACCGGACCGGTGGGCGCAGTACTATGATCGGGCGGTGGAAACCCCTGCGCTGGGGAAGCAGAGGCGGCATGAATTGAAGTACGCGTACTAGAAAGGAACCCTCTGCCGGCCGAGACCGGCAGAGGGATGACAGCGGACACAATTTCGACGGCACAACCTAAAAAATCAGTCCCAGGTCGGGCAGATCCAGCGCATCCCAGTATTCCGGGTCAAGATCGAACCTGAGGGCGCCGGCCGCCGATTCCCTGGTCCGGGCGAGGCTCCCCCCTCCTCCGCCCTGGATCAGGCTCTCCCAGCGGATCTCGAAATGCTCGCCCTGACCTTCGGCCCCCAGCAGGCGGCAGGTCAGCTCCTGGTCCGGGGCCAGGGAGAACGCCCAATCCAGAGGCTGGCTCACCCGGGCGACCTGGGCCGGATCGGCCGTGACCGGAACGGTGAAGACCCCGCTGGTCAGCGTGGGCCCTTCGGGATGGATGGAGAGTTCCAGCACCAGGGGGATCCCCTGGGCCCCGGCCGCCACGCCTTCCAGGCTGAAGGCCTGCAATCGGACCGGCAGCGGGCGGGCCATGGCCTGGACCAGTCCGGCCGCCGCGTTGACCTGGGCCCGGCGGACGGGATCGTCGGCGAAGGCGAAGGTGAAACGGGCCAGGAGGTCCTGCGCCCGGGTCCAGAGGTCCCACCAGGCGGCGGTCCAGCCTTCCCCTGCCTGCGCCTGCGACTCGAGCCGCCCGACACCGCTCCTGAGCCCGACCCATGAGCGGTCGAACTCGAGGGCCACGTTGCGGGCGCGTTCGTCCGAGCGGACCTGGAGGTGTCGTGCCCAGCGGACAAGGTACGGGTCGCCGAGACCCGCAGCCGCGGCCCCCCACCCGTCCGGGCCCGGATCCCTCGTCAAGAGGGCATGGAACTCCCGGATCTCTGCGGGGCCGCCCGGACCGATCAGGTGGGCCGGCCAGTCTTCGGGGACCGCCCCCGATTCCAGGAAGGGTCGGAGGGCCTCGAATCGGATCCGACCCAGGACCCCCGCATAGGCGTCGGGATCGAAGGTGACGGCGCGGCTGGAATTCAGGCGATTCCAGAATCCGGGGTCGGCCGCGGCGCGGTCGACGGCCTCCGCCGGGTCGGCCAGGAGGGAGTAGAGTTCCACCGTCCCGGCGATGAGGTCCGGCGCCTCGCCCGCCTTGAAGATGCCCGCCTGGCGGCGCACCGAGGGCAGGATGGCGGCGACCGCGGGCCCCGGCCAGGCCCCCCGATCCCACGATTCACTCATGGCCGCCTCCTGCGCGGCCTGCTCCCGCTCGGCTGCCTTGAGCCTGATCAGGGCGAACGCGCAATTCCGGTAGGCCCGGGTGATGGTGCTGGCGGTCGGAGACACCTTGGCTGCCGCCTGTTCGAGACGGTCCTCCCAGGACTGGTCCCAGGTTCCCGCCTGGAACATGACGACCAGGTCGGCCATCCCCTCGGCCTGAGCACAGGCCTTAAGAAGGCTGTTGCCGAGTCCGGCCGTGCCCAGGGCCCTGCCTGCGTCGGCCTGGAACCTCTTCTCGGAAGCGGCCAGGGAGTCCGAACGGGCCTTGATCGCCTCGTCGGACATCAAGCCCAGATCGGCCCAACCCGTTCCGACGGCGAGAGAGTACCAGGCGAGTTCCAGGCGCTTGAGCTCCAGCGCCAGCACGTTCCCCTGCTGCGCGAGCGCCTCCAGGCGCCGGGCCTCCCGGTCGGGGCGTCTTCCCTGCTGGATGCCGTCGTGGGCGAGATCGAGGAACCTCTGGATCTGGGAGACGAGCGGAGTGGCCGCGCCTTCCTGCAGGATCGCCAGCGCCCTGGTCCGGCCCCGCTCCGATTCCAGGCTGGGACCCAGGTTCAGGGGGCCCGTCTCGCCCACGATCTCCTCGTACACGCCCGCGACATCCACGACGTCGAGCAGGGACCGCCGGCCGGCCTGCACGTCCCCTTCCGGCCCGCCCGATTCCTCCCAGGGCGGCAGGGGAATCCAGGAGGTCGCGACCAGAATGAACCCCAGACCCAGGATCACCCCTGCCGAAACCACGGTCTTGCCCAGGTGACCGCCCGAATCCCTGCTCCCGCTCGCCATGGTGATCTTGCCCAGTTTCCGACGATGCAGGGAGGACCGTCCCCGCAGACGATTCAGCGGACTCCGATCGGGGGGACCTCCCATCCGGGCGGACCCGGAATCCTCGGGACGCGTCGCCGCCGCGGGTCCCGCCGCCCGGTGGACCGGCGTCCGCGGCGACCCCTGCGGATCGTTGAAGATGGCCCCCAGCGGGGCCTGGGGAATGATGGCGTCGTCGACCCGGCTGTCCTCGGCGGTCCAGTGGCCGTTGCGGTCGGCGAAGGCCCCGGGATTCCGGGGCTGGAAGCTCTGTCGCTCGGAGACGCGCCTCAGCCCGACGAAGTCCCCGGCCGCCATCTGCGTCCGGACGGCCTCGAGGTAGGCCTGGATCTCCTCGGGCAGCATGGACGCCGAGAATCCCTTCAGGTGGCGGGGCCAGTCGGCCACGCCGCCGGCCTTGGCCTGCCGGGCGGCCAGGGTCAACCCCCTGGCGCCGGCCGGGGCGAACGAAGCGAACTTCAGGCTCTTCCGGACCGGATCAGGCAAGCCGGCGATCATGAGCGCCAGGTAGCGGTCGCTCTGGCTGCCGGGCTGCACCAGGGGCAGGATCAACTCGCCCGCGGCCAGGAAGCGCTGGATGCCCTCGATGACCAGGTCGACCTCCCCCGCGGTGGGCCGGGGGGCGACCGGCGGTTGCCCCTCCTCCACCCAGAATTCCCCCTGTCTCGGCGGTCCCCCAGCGGCGTTCCACAGGTCGGCGGTCAGGCTCCTCAGCAACAGGAACGGGTTCCGGGCGCACCGGTGGTAGGAACCGTCCTGGACCAGGAGGCAACGGTAGCGGATGTCCGGATCCCAGGTCAGGCGGACCACGGCGTGGAGACGCCCCGGCAACGCCTCCAGTTCGGCGCTGACCGGAAAGGCCAGGACCAGGGGATGGGAGGTCTCCCGGCTGTGAAGGACGGCCCAGGGCGTGAGGGTGCGCAGGACCTCGGCCGCGACCTCGGGGGAGACCCCGGGGGAGCGTTCGATGATGGCCGCCTCCCGGGTCGGAGAGCCCGGGCGAGGGCCGAGGAGGATGTATTCGAAGTGGGCCATGGCGAGCTCCTGGGATCGGGACAGGATTTATCATGATATCGGCCGGAATTCCAGGAACTGAAGCCGAGCGGCACGAATCCGGCGGGTGGGGGGACGGGAGTTCCGGGAGGAAAAACCCTCCGCCGGGAGATTCCGGCGGAGGGTCGGGGCGGAAGAAGACCCGATTTCGGCGGGAAGGCCTACACGTCGCGTTCCAGGCCGAGACGCTTGACCTTGTCCACATTCCCCGGGGATACCGCCGCCGGATGCTCGTGCTCGAACATCTCCTTCGGCATCTTCCCGGTCAACCAGCTCGGGTTCATGGGGTACACGTGCGGATTGAACATCACCCCGTACATGTGCCAGACCAGGATCGCCAGGAACGCCAGCCACGCCTCGTAGTAGTGGATGACCAGGAAGACCTCCATCACGCCCTTCCCGATGACCGTCACCACCCACTTCTCGAACCACATGGCCGTTCCCGTCAGGACCATGACGACGGTCCCCCAGATCAGCGCCCAGTATTCGGCCTTCTCCACGAAGGAGAACCGCCTCATCGCGGGCACCTTGTCCGTCCGGCCCAGGTTGTACATGAACATGCCCCAGGCCTGCTTGGCGTCCAGGAGGGTGGGCGCGATGTCCCTCAGGAAGATCCGCCCCTTCGTCGTCATCAGGAAGCCGAGGTGCCAGAAGGCACCCAGCACCATGACGATCGCCGCGGCGCGGTGGATCATGCCCCGCAGGTAGGCGCCCCCTTCGTGACCGAAGATCATCTTGGCCCACCAGGCGTCGTAGAACCTGAGGGAGAACCCGGTGATCACCAGGACGGTGAAGGAGATGGCGAGCACCGTGTGTTGCACGACCTCGTCCGCCTCCATCCGGCGGACCTGCTGCTTGCGCAGGACGTTCCGCACCTGGCGGAACCAGTCGAGGGTGCAGTAGGCGAGCATCCCGCCGATGACCAGCAGGATGATGGCCAGGTAGATGGTCTTGACGTAGTAGGGCCAGCCCTGGGCCGCCCCGGTCACCGGTTCGTGGATCTTGGTCTTGGTGGCGATCTCCGAGGTCATCCCCGAATGGCAGTGGCCGCAGGTGTTCACGAGGTTTTCCGGGGCCACCGAGGACCGGGAATCGGTGGACGGCAGGATGAGGTGGGCCCCGTGGCACGAGGAGCAGTTGGCCACCGTCTTGTCCCCCGCCCGGCTCTTCAGCCCGTGATAGGAGTCCACGTACGACTGCAGGCGTCCGGTGGGCAGGTCGTACTTCTCGTTCAGCTTGGCCGAGTCGTGGCAGGGGGAGCAGGTCGCCTCCGCGACGCGGAAGGGACTGACGGGCGACCGCGGATCGTCCGTCGCCAGGATGCCGTGTTCGCCGTGGCAGTGGGTGCAAGTGGGAGCGTCCACCTCGCCGCGGGCCACGAATTCGCCGTGGATGCCGGTTTCGAATTCCTCCTGGATGGTGCCGTGGCACTTGCCGCAGGTCTTGGAGATGTTGAAGAAGTTGATGGTCGATTCGATGTTGCCGGGAGGCAGGATCCGGTGGGCGCTGCCGCCGGTCGAGTGGCAATCGTTGCAGGATGCGGCGGTGTCCTTGCCGCCGGCGGTCGCCTTGCCGTGCACCCCCTGCTGGTAGACCTCGATGGGGTGCTTGAACTTGATGTTGAGCTGCTCGAGGAAGTCCTGGTCCTCGTGGCAGGCGCCGCAGGTCGCCGGCAGGTTGGACGCGTGGACCGTCGATTGCGGATCGGTGTGCGGCAGGATCTGATGGCTGCCGTGACAATCCTGGCAGGCGGGCACGTGGGGAGACACGCCCACGAATCCCCGGCCGTGCTGGACGTAGGTTTCGACCACGTCCTCGTGACAGGACTCGCAATCGGGCCTGGCCAGTTCCCGGGGGTGGGGAACCGACTTGATTCCCACGTGGCAATCGGTGCAGGAAAGCCCCTCGTGGATGCTCCCCTCCAGCTCGTGCAGGCTGACCTCCGTGGGGGAACCGCCGGTGTTGGTATGGCAGTCGTTGCAGATGGCGTCGGGGAAGTCCCCGGCAAGCGCAGACGACCAGCCGAGGATCCCGGTCAGGAGGATGAGGGCAGTCAGCGTCGATCTGCTGCTGGACATGGTTCCGCTACCTTTCCCTGCTACCGGTCGGCCCGGTATGGCGATGGCTCCAATGGCGACCGTCGTCATGGGAACCCCGACGACGGCCCTGCGGCCCGGAAACGCGACGGGCCCAGAACCTGTCACGTCCTTAACAGCCGGCTTGTCTCGACTCGCCCCCGGCACAAGGTCCGCCAGGGGTCACGGCAAGCATCCGCCGTCATGGTCCTGTCACAAATCTAGTCAACACCCACATGACTTCAAAGACTTTAATCTCCTAACTTAAGCGAAAAGAAACAGTTAAAACATAGTAGGTTCATGGGTGTTTTTTCAAGAACATTCCGCGCCCGACAGGAGGCTCCCTCGATACCGGGGCCGCTGCCCCGGCAGCGAGGGCCATTTTCAGGATAATGACAAGCCATTGTGAGAAAAAAACTTCGCTAAGGCCGGACCCGCAGGATCCTGTTTTCAATCAACGGCTTCATGCGTTGGCTTGGACATGACGGAACGACCAGGCGTCCCATCCCAGGCCCGCCGGCGAGGCCCCGGACAAATGATTAACAGTCTCAAATTGCGATGAACAGGCCGTTTCGCGCCGTACCGAAGGGCCGTTTCAACCGAAACGGCCGGTGATGTAGTCCTCGGTCTCCTTGAGGCGGGGATTGGTGAAGAGCCGTGCGGTCGGACCGTATTCGACGACCTGGCCGAGGTACATGAAGGCGGTGTAGTCGCTCACCCGGGAGGCTTGCTGCATGTTGTGGGTGACGATCAGGACGGTGTAGTCGCCCCTGAGTTCGAGGATGAGCTCCTCCACCCGGCTGGTGGCGATGGGGTCCAGGGCGCTGCAGGGCTCGTCCATGAGCAGCATCTCGGGCTCGGCGGCGATGGCCCGGGCGATGCACAGCCGCTGCTGCTGCCCTCCCGACATCCCCAGGGCGCTCTCGTCCAGGCGGTCCTTGACCTCGTCCCACAGGGCGGCCCCCCGCAGGGCCTTCTCGCAGACCTCGTCGAGAACCGCGCGGTTGCGCTCGCCGTTGATGCGCAGGGCGTAGACCACGTTCTCCCGGATGCTCATGGGAAACGGGTTGGACTTCTGGAAGACCATGCCCATGCGGCGCCGCAGCTCGATGACGTCCACCGCCTTGCCGTAGATCTCGTCCCCGGCGATGCGCATGTTGCCCGAGATCCGGACCGTATCGATGAGGTCGTTCATGCGGTTGACGGACCGCAGCAGGGTGCTTTTTCCGCACCCCGACGGACCGATCAGGGCGGTCACCTTGCCCCGGGGAATGGGCATGCCGATGTCGAAGAGCGCCTGCTTCGCCCCGTACCAGAGGTTGAAACCCTCGACCTGGAGGATCGCCTCCTCCGCCCTCACCTCGGAGTGGATCTCCGGGGGCACGGTTTCCCCGGCGACGATGGCGGCCAGCCTGTCGAAGGCGGCGGGCTTGGCGTCCATGGCGTTGCTTTCCTTTCGCATCAGGGGCATGGTCATCAGAACTTCGATCCCGTGTACTTGCGGGTCAGACCGGAACGGAGCCGGATCGCCGCCGCGTTCAGGAACAGGACGATGCCCATCAAGAGCAGCGTCGTGGTGAAGACCATGGGTTTGGCGGCTTCCGAATTCTGGCTCTGGAAGCCCAGATCGTAGATGTGGAAACCCAGGTGCATGAAGCTGCGCTCGGGATGCATGAAGGGCCATTCCAGGTCCAGCGGCAGGTCGGGCGCCAGCTTGACCGCGCCGACCAGCATCAACGGGGCGACCTCTCCCGCGCCCCTCGCCATGGCCAGGATCGCCCCCGTCATGACGCCGGGCAGGGCTCGGGGCAGGACCACGCGCCGGATGGTCTGCCAGCGCGTCGCCCCGCAGGCGAAGGAGCCCTCGCGCATCGAGGTCGGCACGGCCGCCAGGGCCTCCTCCGTCGCCACGATGACCACCGGCAGGGTCAGCAGGGCCAGGGTCAGCGAGGCCCACATGATCCCTCCGGTCCCGAAGGTAGGGCTGGGCAGCTTGTCGGAGAAGAACACCTGGTCGATGCCGCCTCCGACGATGTAGCAGAAGAAGCCGAGGCCGAACACCCCGAAGACGATGCTGGGCACCCCGGCCAGGTTGTTGATGGAGATCCGGACCACGCTGGTCAGCCAGCCCTGCCTGGCATATTCCCGCAGGTACAGCGCGGCCATGACGCCGAACGGCATCACCAGGATGGTCATGGCCAGGGTCATGACCACCGTGCCGAAGATGGCGGGAAACACGCCCCCCTCGCTGTTGGCCTCACGGGGCTCGGCGGTCAGGAACTCGTTCCACCGGCTCGCGTACACCCGGACCTTGTCCAGGAAACCCAGCCGGTTGGCGGGGTAGGCCCGCACGATCTCCGCCAGCTCCAGATCCTTTTCCTCGCCGGAGGCGGCCCGCACCCTCAGGACGGCCCCGGCGGAATGGTCATCGCCATGATGGGCCTGGAAGAGGTCCCAGATGCGGGACGGATCCTCCGCCGTCACCTCGCCTCCCAGCAAGAAGGCCGTGGGGAACCCGTAGAACCGGCCCCAGGTCATCCTCTCGATGACCAGCGCCCATTCGGGGCGCGTTTCGCCGCCTTCGGCGATCAGGTAATCCTCGACCCAGCGGAAGTGCTCCCCGGTCAGTTCGAAGTTGCCGGTGCGCAGCAGACGTCGACCCAGGGCTCCCTCCCTCAGGGCGGCTTCGGCCTCGGCCCGCCCCCGCGGCTCGCCATCGAGCCCCGGGATCAGGTCCGGCGGGGGGATGAAGCTGTCCTCGCGCGTGACCTCGCCCAGATGGGTCCGTCCATCCGGCGTCGTCAGGGCGACCACCGGCCGGGGCCAGAAGGTGATCAGCCCCTGGTGGAAGACGTAGCCCACCAGCACCGTCACCATCAACAGGCCGATGACCAGGCCCGACCCCGTCAACCAGACGACGGGTTCGCCCCGCGCCAGCATGGAGGTCGCGGTCGGGGAGCGCCGGGGGCGCCCTGGCCGGGTTGATTCCGGATTCCTGCTCACAGCTGGCTCGTCTTCTTCCGGAAGTGGAGGCGGACCCCTTCAGCCACCGTGTTCAGGATGAAGGTCATCACGAACAGGGTCAAGGCGGCCAGGAACAGGGTCCGGTAGTGCGTGCTGTTCTGGACCGCTTCAGGCAGTTCCACGGCCAGGTTGGCCGAGAGCGTCCGGAATCCGTTGAAGATGTTCATGTCCATGATGGGTGTATTGCCGGCCGCCATCAGGACGATCATGGTCTCACCCACCGCGCGCCCCACCCCGATCATGGCCGCGGAGAACAAGCCGCTCATCGCCGGGGGGATGACCACCAGGAGGGCGGTCTGCCAGGGGGTCGCCCCGGCCCCGAGCGAGGCCGCCCGCAAGGAATCGGGCACCGAGACCAGGGCGTCCTCGCTGATGGAGTAGATGATGGGAATGACCGCGAAGCCCATGGCGATCCCCACGATCAGGGCGTTGCGCTGGACGTAGGTGCCCAGGACCGACCCGCGCGGATCCCACCCTGCGGAGTCCAGGAGCCACCCGAGGGCCAGGGCGATCACCAGGGCCCCGCCCAGGCTGACCAGGAAGCGGAGGAGATCGACAAGGGCGATCCGCTGCAGGCTCCAGGCGGGGTTCAGCGTCCGGATGATCCTCTCCCCGTGCAGGGCGTTCAGCCAGCCCATGAGCATGCCGGCCGGAACCATGAGCATGACCACCCAGCCGGCGACTCCCGAACCGACCTGCCCGTCCAGCCAGAGCTTGAAGTCGCCCGCGAAGGCGATGCGCTCCAGCAACGGCGCCAGATTCCACGCAGCGACGGCCCCCAGGGCCATGGCCGCGAACATGGCCACCGGACGGGAATGGTCGAACCTGGCCGCGAGGTGCCTGGGCATGAACTGCCACAGCTGGGCCCCGAGCAGCACGAACACGGGAGTCATGACGATCACCCCGATGATGGGCATGGCGTGGCGTTCCACCAGGGGCGCCATCACCAGGGCGGCCAGGAATCCGAGGACGACGCTCGGCAGGCTGGCCATGATCTCGATGACCGGCTTGACCCGGGCCCTGGTCCTCTTGTGCAGGAATTCGCTGGTGTAGATCGCCGCCAGCACCGCCAGGGGCAGACCGAAGAACAGGGAGTAGAAGGTTGCCTTCAGGGTGCCGAACACCAGGGGGACCAGGCTCATCTTGGGCTCGAAGCTGTCCGCGGCCCCGCTGGACTGCCAGACGTACGCCGGAGCGGGGTATCCTTCGTACCAGACCGGCCGCAGGAGGGTCTTGAGGCTGATCTCGGCGTAGGGGGCGTCCAGGGCCCACAACCCGACCCCGGCGGCTCCCGAAACGACGACCAGATCCTCGCGGGGCGCGATGACGATCCGCTCGACCTCTCCCCCCGACGTCCGGCCTTCGCCCAGCAGCCGGTCGGCGGTCACGTGATAGACCCGCAGGCTCCCGTCGGCGAAACCCGCGGCGAGCATCCGCGACCGGGTCGAGGGGGCCAGGGCCGTCACCGGGGCGGGGCCCGGCTCCAGCTCGTGGGCCGGAACGTAAGCCGACGACTCCCCCATCTCCCCCAGGACCGGGAACCAGACCGTGACCCCGCCCCCGCTGTCCCCGACCGCGAGCGAGGCGTGCCCCGCCAGGAACGCGACGGCCGTCACCCGCACTCCCGGTTCCGGGATCAGATCCTGATCGCCCAGCAAACGGAAGGTTCCCTCCCGGACCTCCAGGAGCGAGGCCACGCCGTCCGCATGGATCAACAGGGAGAGGTCACCGGTGTCGCTCAGCTTCAGGTGGGTGATCCGGTCGACCCGCTCCACCCCGAAGTCGACAAGATCCAGACTCTCGCCTGCACTGCGGAGAGTCGTCTTGCCCGTCAGCATGTTGGTCTTCCGGGTGATTTTGCGGTAATGGAAGATCCCGGCCGAATCCAGGGCCGCCACCACGAAACCGCTGGTGGTCCGGGTGAAGTCGACCAGGACCAGGGGATGCGGGCTCAATTCCAGCGGATCGGGCAGGTCCAGGGCAAGATACTGGTGCCGGAACTGGCCCTCGGGCGTTCTGGTCAGCAGGCCGTCGCCGTAGACCCGGCTTTGCCCGGACTCCAAATCGCCGAATCCCGGCGGGACGTCCCCGCCCTCGTAGTAGGCGGTGGCGAACCCGATGCCGGCCAGGATCACGGTTCCGTCGGCGAATCCGCAGGCCACCCGATCCTCGCTGACCCCGGACCAGGCACGCAGCCCGGACTCCCCGTTCAGAAGAGTATGGTCGAGCTCCGCCCCGGATGCCAGATCCTGGACGAAGATCCGGCCATCCCGGCGCAGGCTCCAGAGCATGGTCCCATAGCCGTCCGTGGCTTGCGCCACGATCGGCCCTCCCTCACCGGAGGACGGTCCCCCGGGACGGGTCAGATCGGTCTCCCTCTCGAGCCCGGTGGACCGGAGCAGGGGCAGGACCACCCAGAGGAGGAACAACCCCACGAGGGAAACGGCGGCGATGCCGCCGATTCCGCTGAGGGTGATCAGACCTTCGGCCCAGCGGTCCACCAGGAGGACCCGGCGGCGGGGCTTCCTGGCGAACCTCTGGCCGGTGAAGGTCCGCTTGGGCTGGTTGTCCTTGTCCTGGCTCATGGCTCCGGTCGTTTCGGGTCGAACGGATCGGAATCAGAATCCGGCCTCGATGCCCACCGATTCCAGCTCCTGGCGGGCGACGGTCGCCGGCACCGGCAGGTAGCCGTCCTTGACCACCACTTCCTGGCCGTCCTTGCTGAACACGAACCTGACGAATTCCCTGCGCAGGTCGTCGAGCTGGCTGCCGGGCTTGTGGTTGACGACCAGGTAGAGGAATCGGGCCAGGGGATAGTCGCCAGAGTAGGCGTTCTCCGGGGCCGCGTCCATGAATTCCACCTGGGCGCCGGTCTCGGCGGAAAGGGGCACGGGGCGGACGTCCGACGTCATGTAGCCGATGCCGCTGTAGCCGATGCCGTAGAGATCGGAAGCGACGCCCTGGACCACGGAGCTGCTGCCCGGCTGCTCCTTGACCTCGTCCTTGTAGTCGCCCTTGAACAGCGCGTGGTCCTTGAAGTACCCGTAGGTGCCGGAGGCGCTGTTGCGGCCGTAGAGGCTGATGGGCTTGTCGGCCCATTCTCCGCCGAGGCCCAGGTCGCCCCAGGTCCTGATGTCCCGATCGTAGCCGCCCTTGCGGGTCTTGCTGAAGATCGCGTCGATCTGCTGGAGGGTCAGCCCCTTGATGGGGTTGTCCTTGTGGACGTAGACCGCCAGCATGTCGATGCTGGTGCGCAGCTGCACGGGCTTGTAGCCGAACCGCTTCTCGAACTCGTCGATCTCCTTGCTCTTCATCTGCCGGCTCATGGGGCCGAAGTTGCTGGTCCCCGCGATCAGGGCCGGGGGAGCGGTGGAGGACCCCTTGCCCTCGACCTCGACCTTGACGCCGGGGTGGAAGGCCCGGAAGCCCTCGGCCCACAGGGCCATCTCGTTGTTCATGGTGTCGGAGCCGATGCTCTTGATGTTGCCTGAGACCTCGGACTGCTTCCGGTAGCCGGGCAGGGCCGGGTCCACCGCCACCGCGGCAAGCGCGCCGCTGATGCTGAACAGACAGAGGGTGACCGCGGCCGCGATCCTGGTCATGCGTCGGGACATGTCAACCATCCTTTCATCGCAACCCAACCGGATTCAGGTATCCGTCATCCCCCGCCACCGGGTCGATGGGCCGGAACGGGGACCGGAACTCGGACCACACGGTAGGCCCCGTATGTCAATGGAAAACCAATGCAATGTAAAAAGAACGTAAATACCGCCGCCGTGGACTTTACGATCCGGACTCGCCTGCCGCCTTTACCAATTCCTAACTTGCGCAAACCGGCCCGCGGACCGACCCTCTTGGACGCTTCCCGCGAATGGTTTCGTGTTGGCATCGGGTTAACACGGGAAAGGGCGGACCGACATGGCCAACCAATCGATCCTGATCGTCGAAGACGAGGAAGACATCGCCGAGTTGCTGGAATACAATCTGCAAAGAAACGGTTATGATCCCGTCAGCGTCCAGAGCGGGGAGGAAGGGTTGAACCATGCCCGGGAATTCACTCCCCACCTGATCCTCCTGGACCTGATGCTGCCGGGCCTGGGGGGCATCGAGGTCTGTCGGCGTTTGAAGGCCGAGCCCGCGACCGCCTCGATCCCCGTGATCATGCTGACCGCCAAGGGCGAAGAGGAGGACATCGTCGCGGGTTTCGAGGCCGGCGCCGACGACTACGTCACCAAGCCCTTCCGCCCGAAAGTCCTGCTGGCCCGGGTCAAGGCCGTCCTGAGGCGGGGAGCCGCCCGGCCCGTCAAGGAGGAGGACGTCCTGGAACTGGAGGGGATCGTGATCCATCCGGGCCGGCACGAGGTGGCCATCGGCGGCCGGTCCGTGGATCTGACCCGCACCGAATTCCGGATCCTCCACTTCCTGTCCTCCCGGCCCGGCTGGGTCTTCACCAGGGGGCAGATCGTCCGGGCCGTCCACGGGGACGACTACCCGGTCACCGGCCGGTCGGTCGACGTCCAGGTGGCCGCCTTGCGCAGGAAGCTGGGGGAAAAGGGCGACCTGATCCAGACCGTCCGGGGGGTCGGCTACAAGATGGGTGAATAGGCATGGCCAGGCGCAATCTGCTGTGGACGTTCGCCCCTCCCCTGTTCGTCATCCTGCTGGTGGCGATCGTGCTGGTGACCGGTTTCGCGGGCCGGGCCATGCGGATCTTCTTCATCGAGAGGTCCACCGAGGAACTCCAGCGGCAGGGCGAGGTCCTCGAGGCCCGGTTCGCCCCGCTGGTGTCGGATGGTGATTTTCCCGGCGTCCAGGCCGCCTGCCAGGACCTGGGCCGGGTCAGCGGATCCCGGCTGACCGTCGTCCTGCCCGACGGGAAGGTGATCGGCGATTCCCGCAGCCGGCCGGAAAAGATGGAGAATCACGCCGACCGTCCGGAAATCGCCGCCGCCCTGCGGGGCGAGACCGGATCCGCCATCCGGTACAGCCCCACCCTCGGCCATCAACGGCTCTATGTGGCCGTCCCCTCCTTCGCCGCAGACCCTGCCGCGGTGGGTTTCGTCCTGCGCATCTCCTTGCCCCTGACCCAGCTGAACGAGGTCACCGGCCGGGTCAACCGCAGGATCGCCCTGGTGGGCCTGGCTCTCTTCCTGGTGGCCGGGGGGGCCAGCATCCTGCTGTCGCGGGCCTTCGCGCAATCCCTGGGCAGGCTGCAGGCGGGAGCCCAGGCCTTCGCCCGGGGGGATCTGACCCGCCGCCTGCGGATCAGCAGCACCACCGAGATCGCCGCGGTCGCCGAGGCCATGAACGCCATGGCCGAACAGCTGGGCGAACGCATCGCCACCATCGAGAACCAGCGCAACGAACTCGAAGCCGTGCTGACCAGCATGGTGGAGGGCGTCCTGGCCGTGGACACCGACGAGAACGTCATGAATCTCAACCGGGCCGGTTGCCGGCTGCTGGGCGTCAACCGGGACACCGCCCTGGGGCGGACCATCCAGGAGGTCGGCAAGAATCCCATGCTCACCCGCCTGGCCCAGGACGCCCTTGCCGGCAGGGGTCCCCTGGAAAGGGATCTCCACCTGGGCGCCGAAAGGGACGTCTGGGTCCAGGTCCACGCCTCCTGCGTGGTCGGGCCGGGCGGAAAGACGATCGGCGCCCTGCTCGTGCTGAACGACATCACGCGCCTGCGGCGGCTGGAGAACATGCGGCGGGACTTCGTGGCCAACGTGAGCCACGAACTGAAGACTCCCATCACCTCCATCAAGGGTTTCGTGGAGACCCTGATCGAGGACCCCCCGGAGGACCCCGCCGAACTGGAGCGGTTCCTCGCCATCATCAGCAAGCAGGCGGACCGTCTGGATTCCATCATCAGCGACCTGCTCGCCCTGTCCCGCCTGGAAAAGGAGACGGACGGCGGAGGCATCGAAGTCCATTCCCTGCCCCTGGGCCCGGTCCTCGAACGGGTCCTGCGCGACCTGTTCACGAGGCGCCCGGAAGCCGAAACCAGGGTGGCCCTGCGTTGTCCCGCCGAGGCCCGGGCCCGCATCAACGCCCCCCTGGTCGAACAGGCCGTGACCAACCTGCTGGAGAACGCCCTGAAGTACAGTCCCGAAGGCTCTCCCATCGCCCTGGAATGCTCCCTGGCCGGCCCCGACGTGGTGATCAGCGTCCGCGACGAGGGCCCCGGCATCGCCGCCGAGCATCTGCCCCGCCTGTTCGAACGGTTCTACCGGGTGGACAAGGCCCGCAGCCGCCAGATGGGCGGAACCGGTCTGGGCCTGGCCATCGTCAAGCACATCGCCCAGGTCCACCACGGCCGCGTTGAGGTCCGAAGCCGGCTGGGCGAGGGCAGCACCTTCACCCTGCACATCCCCCGTGAGGTCGAGGCATGAAGATCCACCTGCAGAAGGAAATCGACAGACTCAAGAAGCGCCTGTTCCACCTGAGCTCCCTGGTGGAGGAGAACCTGGAACGGTCCATCCGCGCCGTCTGCGACGGGGACACCGAACTGGCCCGGGAAGTGCGGCGCAGGGACCGGGAGATCGATCTGCTGGAGGTGGAGGTCGAGGAGGATTGCCTGAAGATCCTGGCCCTGCACCAGCCCGTGGCGGTGGATCTGCGCTACCTGATCGCGGTCCTGAAGATGAACAACGACATCGAACGGATCGGGGACCGGGCCGTAAACATCGCCCGGGGCAAGGGGTGCTTCGCCGGCAGTCCCCTGCCCCCATCCCTGGTGGAGAAGTTCCGGGAACTCGGCGCCATGGCCAGCCGCATGCTCCGCAACAGCCTGGATGCCCTGATGGAGATGGACGCCGCCAAGGCCCGCACCGTCCTTGCCGCGGACGACGAGGTCGACGCCGCCTACCACGACCTTGCCCGGTTGATGCTCCAGGAGCTTTCCCGCACTCCGGAACGGGCCGAGAGCCACTATTGCTGGCTGCTGGCGGCCAAGAGCCTGGAACGGGTGGCCGATCACGCCACCAACATCGCCGAGGATACGATCTACACGGTGGAAGGCATCATCGTGAGGCACGGGGTCGAGGACGAGGACGAGCGCGACTGAGGGCGGCCGCCCCTACCAGAGGTCCCGCAGAGGAATCCTGACCAGGGCGAACTCGCCCGACGCTTCGGCCTGCAGCGAGGCCAACCTGCCCTCCCACTCCCCGAGCGTCCACATGGATCCGGCAGCGAGTTCGTCGAGGTTCACGCCCGACGGGGCGGTCCGGCCGTCGTTGAGCGGGCAGATGCTGCGGCCCTCGCCCGGGGGCTCTTGCGTCAACCAGCGCAAGGGCAGGCCCTGGGTGCGGCAGATGTAGGGCCGCCACCGGTAGGTACGGCAGGAACCGTCCGCAGCGAGGAAGGGGCAGCCGCCGGGAGCCGCCGGGCCGGAAAGGGGATCCGACCATCCGTCCCGGTTCGCCAGGATCAGCGCGGCCTCGATCTCCAGGACCGTCAGACCATCCTGGCAGCAATCGCAGCAACCCCGGCGACAGGCCAGGCTCCCTGCGACCCGGCGCGCCACCTCGGCGGCCCGTCCGTCGATCTCCGCGTGCAGCCGGGACAGCCGGTCGAGGTCCTCCCCGGAAAAGCTGCGGGGAGAGCGCCTCACTTGCGGAAGATCCGGTCCCCCGCCGCGAGTTCCGCGGGACTGGCCGGATCCAGCAGCCACTTGATGCGGCGCACGCCCTCGCGCACGTCCTCGATGGGACCGCAGAAGCTCAGGCGCAGGAAACCGTCCAGGCCGAACTCGATGCCGGGCACCGTGACCACCTGCACCTTGTCCAGCAGGTAGGCGGCCAGGCGGGCCGAATCGGTGTCGTGGGCCGAGAAGTCGAAGAAGCCGTAGAAGGTGCCCCCCGGGACGTGGACCTTCACTCCGGGCACGTCGCCCAGCAGCGCGACCAGCTCGTTGCGGCGGATCTCCAGTTCCTCCCGCAGGCGGGCGACCGACCCCTGCTGACCCTCGATGGCCGCCGCGGCGGCGACCTGGCTCAGGCTGCAGGGACCGCCCGACTGGTGGGACTGGATGTTGCTCATGGCCGTGATCAGTTCGCGCGGCCCCACGGCCCAGCCGATCCGGAAGCCGGTCATGGCGTACTGCTTCGACACGCCGTTGAGGACCACGATCTTCGCGTCGTCCACGCTGCGGTCGGTGCAGTCGTAGCAGTGCAGGGCCTTCCTGCCGTCGAAGACCAGGCGGTGGTAGATGTCGTCCATCAGCAGGTAGATGTCTCGATCCTCGCAGAGCTTCACCATGGCCCGGATGAAGGCGTCCGAATAGACGTGACCCGAGGGGTTGTTGGGGCTGTTGAGCAGGATCGCCCGGGTGCGGTCGGTGAGTGCGGCCTCCATCTCGGACGCCGCAGGCTCCAGCGAGCCGTCGGCCGACCGCACGGGAACGGGCCTGCCTCCGGCCAGGCGGGTCATGTCCGGATAGCTCACCCAGTAGGGCACGGGGAAGACGATCTCGTCGTCCGGGTCGACCAGCGCCATCATCGCCACCATGATGGCCTGCTTGGCGCCCGCCGAGGCCATGACGTTGGCGCGGTCGACCTTCCTGCCGTAGTACCGCTCCGTGTAGGCGATGATCGCATCGCGCATGGCCGGGGTCCCCGCTGCGGGCGTGTACCGGATCTCGCCGGTCTTCAGCATGGCCACACCCGCGTCGACGGCGGACGCGGGCGCCGGAGACTTCGGTTCACCTCCGCCCAGATGGATGACCGGTTCGCCGGCGGCGCGCATCCTGGCCGCCTGGGCGTTGAGTTTCAGTGTGGCGGAAGCGGAGATGGATCGGGCGATCTGGCTGAATGGCATGGCTTCGTCCCCTGCGAGGATGCGGTCGTGACCTCGTTGGCTGACCGCAAATCTAAGCTACGGATCAGGGGGATGCCATGGCGAATTTGCCCTGGAGATGGTCGGCGAGGACCTCGTACCTGCAGGCCGGGTTCCAGAAGCACCAGCCGTCCCCCCCGGACAGGCGCGAGGCCGCCGCCTGGCGGCCCACGTACTCCGGCCCGAAATCCCGGACGCCGAATGGGAAGGACTGCAGCCACGGACGGATCTCCGTCCCCGGGCCGGCCAGTTCCCGGAACCGCAGGACCGCCTCACCCACGATGTCCTCGGGATTCTCCGCCGGATCCGCGTAGCCGCCGAATCCCGGACCGAAATGGGATGGATAGACCATGGGACAGATGACGTCCACGCAGCCCGCCAGCTCGCGGACGTCCTGCCCGGTCAGGGCCAGATCCGCCGTCCTCCCCCAGGCCATCACGCCGAAAAGGGCCACGGACAGGCGACTCCCGTAGCGCGCCGCCGTGTCCCTGGCCGCCGCCACGAAGCTGCCGATTTGGGCCCGCCGCGCCGCAGCCGTCCCTTCGAGGGTCCCGGTCCAGTCCCCCTTCCAACCGTTGGTGGGATAGCGGATGTAGTCCAGCTGGATCTCCTCGAATCCCGCCCGGGCCAGTTCCGCGATCAGGGCGAGATTGTAACCGCGCACTTCCGGATCGGCCGGGTCCATCCAGACGCAGCCTCGTTCTCGCCAGGCCTCCCCATCAGGGTCCGCCAGGGCCAGGTCCGGACGCCGGGCGCCCAGGTTCCCGTCCAGGAACACGGCGAGGCGGGCGATGCGGTAGAGGTCCTGCGCGCCCAGCCGGTCCAGCAATCGGGGCAGGGACGGGACGTACGGGCCCGGGCCCGTCCTGGGCCCCGCCGCGGCCGACCGGTAGGTGAGGATGCCGTCGATGTCCTTGGCATCGAGGACCACGGCGTTGCCGCCGGCCTCGACGAACCTGTCGATCCGCTGGAGCACGGTCGACACCCCGGCCGCCGGTCCGGAGATGTAGATGCCCCTGGGCTCGGCCCCGCTGGCGACGGGGAGGGCCACCCGGGGCCCCGGGTCGGGACCGGCCACGGGGATGGCCAGGATTTGGCCCACGGACAGGTGGTGGTTCCGGAGCCCGTTGATCCGGCGGATGTCCTCTCGCAGGTCCTCGAGCGCGTAGTGGCCGGTCCGGTCCCGGACCTCGGCGCAGATGCCCAGGATCGTGTCGCCGGGTTCGACCTTGTAGGCGAGGGTGTCCGCGCCGGCGGCGACGATGCCGGCCAGGGCGCGGGGCGCCTGCAGCGTCGGCAGGAAGGCTGCCGCCGACAGGATCAAGGGCAGGGCGACGATTCGGGCAAACTGCATGGCTCCCACCCCATCCTCCCCCTGGAATGTGCATCGTGATCGGTGGAACCGGACTTCACGGCGGTCATTGCAAGGGGGGTGCCGATCCCCGGCGGGGCCGGGCGAACCGCCCGGCGCGCCCCGGGCGACCTGGGCTTTCCCTGGTTCATCCCGGTATTTCCGGGCTATTCCAGGGAGAGAGTGATGGGACAGTGGTCCGAACCCATGACATGAGGCAGGATGCCGGCCCCCCGCAGACGGGGCCGGAGGCTCGAGGAGATCAGGAAGTAATCGATCCGCCAGCCGACGTTCCGCTCCCGGACCCCCTTGCGGTTGCTCCACCAGGTGTAATGGCCCCCGCCCGGTTCGAACTCGCGGAAGGTGTCGATGAAGCCGGCCTGCAGCAGGCGGTCGAAACCCGCGCGTTCCTCGTCGGTGAACCCGGCGTTGCCCCGGTTGGCGCGGGGATTGGCCAGGTCGATCTCCCGGTGGGACACGTTGAGGTCCCCGCAGAAGACCACGGGCTTGGTCTTCTCGAGGTTCTTGAGGAACTTCAGGAAATCCGGATCCCACCGCCGGTCCCGGTATTCCAGTCGCGTCAGTTCCCGCTGGACGTTGGGGGTGTAGACCGTCACGACGAAGAAATCGGCGAACTCGGCGGTCAGGACCCGGCCCTCGGTGTCGTGGTCGGCGATGCCCAGGCCGGGGAACACCGCCAGCGGCGCGGTCCGGGTGAGGATCGCCGTCCCGCTGTAGCCCCGCTTCAGGGCCGGGTTCCAGAACATGGAATATCCCGGAACCTCCGGGCGGACCTGCTCGGGCAACGCCCGGACCTCCTGCAGACAGATGACGTCCGCCCCGCATTCCGCCACGAACGATTCGAAGCCTCCGGCGATGCACGAACGCAAACCGTTGACGTTCCAGGAGATCAATTCCATGTGGGCATCCTTTGCGGGCAACCTGCGCGGGCCTCGGAACGAAGCTGGAGAAAATTCTCCGATATTGCTGGAGAATATTCTCCAGCCAGGAGTCGATCACCCCCCAGAATACCCATAATTCCTTGTTCCGCAACGGTTTTTACGCCCAGGGCCATGGCACGGGCCCTGCAATGCACTTGAAGCGAACGAACGTGGACCTTCGCCAAGGACCGTCAAGGGCATGAAATTCCGGCTAAACATCATGATCGGTTTCCTGGGGATGGTCCTCTGGGCCGGCGCGGCCCCGGGGAACGCCGATTCCCCGCTGGAGACCTCCGGCCGCTTTCTCGATTCCTTCCTGGGCCCGGACGAGGCCGGCGGCAGCGAGGACGGGGTTCCCCGCGAGCTGCTCGCCCTGGCCCTGGACCGCAACCCCGAGCTGGCGGCAGCCGAGTCCCGGCTGGCCGCGGCAAGGGCAGCGGCGGAAGCGGCCGGCAGTCTCCCCGATCCCCGCCTGGGGTACAGCGAGAACCTGCAACCCATCGAGACCAGGCTGGGCCCCCAGGTCCGTGCGGTGACCCTCAGCCAGTCTTTTCCCTGGTTCGGCACCCTCGGCGCCATGGCCGACATGAAACGGGCAGCGGTCGCCGGCGCCCGCGCGGAACGGGACCTGGTCGCTCTCGGCATCCTGACGCGCACCCGGGAGACCTACCACGAACTCGCCTATCTCGACACCGCCATGGCCATCATCCGGGACCACCAGCGCCTCGTCGCCGACCTCGACGCCGTGGCCCAGGCCCGGTTCGCAGCCGGGCAGACGGGGCTGGCCGACGTCCTGAAGATCCAGAAGGAACTGGGCACGTTGGCCAACGACCTGGCTTCCCTCGAGGACCGGCGTCCCGCCCTCCTGGCGGCCCTCGAGGCGGCGGTGGGAATCCCGGTCGATCCCCGCGACCATCCGCATGCCTTCTCCGGGGCCGCCGCCGTCGCGGAAACCGCAACCTTCGACCTGACCTCGCGGTTGGCGGCCTCGAATCCCCAGCTCCGGATCTGGTCGAGCAGGATGGACGGATTCCGGTCGGCCGGGACACTGGCCGCGAAGCAGGGCCTGCCCGGCTTCACCCTGGGTCTGCAATACCTCCAGGTCGACCCCCGCCCGGAATCCATGGATGCGGACAACGGCCGCGACGCCTTCGGCGTGGCCTTCGGCATGACCCTGCCCCTGTGGCGCGGCAAGGTGGATGCCGCCCGGCGGGAAGCCGCCGGGAACCTCCAGGGCGCGGCCGCCCGGCGGCAGGCCGTGCTGCTGGATCTGCAGCGGGACCTGGAACGGGAACTCGCCTCCTACCGGAACGCCCGCCGCAGCCTGGAGCTCCACGATTCGACGCTTCTGCCGCTGGCCAGGCAGGCGCTCGCGGTGACCCGTTCCGCTTACGAGGCCGGACGGACCGGCTACCTCGACCTGATCGAGGCCCAGCGCGACCTGCTCTCCTTCGAGCGGGCGCGGGCCAGGGCGGCCGCCGACCTGAACGTCCACCGGGCCCGGATCGAGGGCCTGATCGCCGGTCCCCTCGTCGGGCCTGCGGATTCGAACCTGAAAGGCGAATGACATGCCCAAGCGGACCTTCAACCTCCGGACCCCGGGCCTGGCCGCCCTGATCGCCGTGGTGGCGGTCCTGGCCTTCATGCTGGGCGGACGCACGGCCGGGGACTCCCCCGCCACCGACCCCCACGCCGGGCACCGGGAGGCCGGTCGACCGGACGGCGCCTCCGCCCCGGAAGTCTGGACGTGTTCCATGCACCCCCAGATCCAGCTGCCGGAAAAGGGCAAGTGCCCCATCTGCTTCATGGATCTGATCCCCCTGGAAAACGGCGGCGACGACGACCTGGGGCCCCGCACCCTCGAGCTCTCCGAAGGCGCGGCCGCCCTGGCGGAGATCCGGACGACGGCGGTGACGCGCGCCTCGGCCGGCACCACCGTCCGCCTGATCGGCAAGGTGCAGGCGGACGAGACCCGGACCCGCACCATCGCCGCCCGCATCGCCGGGCGCATCGACACCCTGTTCGTGGACTACACCGGGGCCGAAGTCTCCCGGGGACAACCCCTCCTGTCCCTCTACAGCCCCGACCTCTACGCGGGCCAGACCGAGCTGATCGCGGCCCGCAGGAACGTCGAGTCCCTCGCCGCAGCCGGCGAGCCCGTGCGGGCGTCGGCCGCCACCGCCCTGGAGGCGGCCCGCCGACGCCTGCTGCTGTGGGGGCTGTCGCCCGAGCAGGTGGACCGCATCGCCGGGCAGGAAACGCCGGCGACCCACCTGCGCATCGAGGCCCCCATCGCCGGGGTGGTCACCCACCGGAACGCCACCATGGGCGCCTACGTCCAGACCGGAACCCCCCTCTACACGGTGACCGACCTGTCCAGGGTCTGGGTCGTCCTGGACGCCTACGAGCAGGACCTGCCCTGGCTGCGGACCGGCCAGGACGTCGATTTCACCGTCTCGGCCGTCCCCGGCCACGCCTTCGCCGGATCGGTGGTCTTCATCGACCCGGTGGTGGATGAGAAGACCCGCACCGCCGAAGTCCGGCTGAGCGTGGACAACGCGGAACGGTTGCTCAAACCGGGCATGCTGGCCGGGGCGGTCGTCCGGGCCGGGTCTCCGGCCGAGGCGGACCGGCCCCTGGTCATCCCGGCGAGCGCCCCCTTGCGCACCGGCAAGCGCGCCGTGGTCTACGTTCGTCTTCCCCATCACGACAAGCCGGCCTTCGAGGGACGGGAAATCGTCCTGGGTCCCCGCACCGCAGAGGGGTTCATCGTGGCCGAGGGCCTCGAGGAAGGGGAACTGGTGGTCACCAACGGCGCGTTCAAGATCGACAGCGCCCTGCAGATCCAGGCCAAGCCGAGCATGATGAGCCCCCTGGGGGGCGGAGCCCCGCCGGCCCACCACCACGGTGACGGCGCATCCATGCCCCCCGCGCCCACGGAGCCTGACACCGGGCCGGTCCCCGCCCCCCGGGCCTTCCGCGCAGCGCTGGTCCCGGTCCTCGACGCCTACCTCGAGCTCACCGCCGCCCTGGCCGCCGACGCCGACGGCGCAGCCGCCGCAGCCGTCGGCTCCCTGCATCGCGCGCTGGAGGCCGTTCCCGGTGATCCGGGAGGCGAGGCCGCCCGGGCGTGGACCCGGGATGCCGCCGATCTGGCCGGGCCCCTGGCGGCCATGACGGCCGCGGAGGACATCGATTCCCGGCGCAGGCCTCTCCAGGATCTCACCCTCGCCCTGTGGCGCGTGCTGGAGCGCTACCAGGTCGAATACCGGGAAACCGTCCGGCGCTTCAACTGTCCCATGGCCTACGGGAACCAGGGCGGGGACTGGCTGCAGCTGGATCCCACGACCGCCAACCCCTACTTCGGGGCGGCCATGCTGCGGTGCGGCCTGCAGACCGACTCTCTCGGGACCGCTGCCGCCGAAGAGCGGAGGTGACCCGTGAAACCCCTGGAAAGAGGAGCCGGACCCGCCTGGATCGAATCCGTCCTGGCCTTCTGCCTGGACAACAAGCTGGTGGTCGGATTGCTGGTCCTGCTGATCGTCGGCTACGGCCTGATGGTCGCCCCCTTCGACTGGCACCTGGGTGGCCTGCCCCGGGACCCGGTCGCCGTCGATGCCATTCCCGACCTGGGCGAGAACCAGCAGATCGTCTTCACCGAGTGGATGGGCCGGTCGCCCCAGGACATGGAGGACCAGGTCACCTACCCCCTGACCGTGGCCCTGCTGGGGCTGCCGGACGTCAAGACCATCCGCAGCTATTCCTACTTCGGGTTCTCGACCATCTACGTCATCTTCGACGAGCGGGCCGACTTCTACGACTCGCGCACCCGCATCATCGAGAAGCTGGGTAGCCTGCCTCCGGGCACCCTGCCTCCGGATGTGCAGCCCGCCCTCGGGCCAGACGCCACCGCACTGGGCCAGATCTTCTGGTACACCCTCGAGGGGCGCGATCCTCAGGGGAACCCCGCCGGGGGCTGGGATCTCGATGAGCTGCGGTCCATCCAGGACTGGTACGTCCGGTACGGCCTGGCTGCGGCCGAAGGCGTGGCCGAGGTGGCCTCGGTGGGCGGATTCGTGCGCGAATACCAGATCGACGTGGATCCCGGCGCCCTGCTGGCGGCGGGCGTCGGACTGGACCAGGTCTTCCAGGCGGTGCGCCGGTCCAACCTCGACGTCGGCGCCCGCACCATGGAGATCAACCGGGTGGAGTACCTGATCCGCGGCGTCGGCTTCGTCAAGAGCGTGGACGACCTGGCGGCCGCCGTCATCACCGTGCGCGACAACGTCCCCATCACAGTCGGCGACGTGGCCACGGTGGGGCTGGGACCGGCCGCCAGGCGCGGGGCCCTGGACAAGGAAGGCGCCGAGGCGGTCGGAGGCGTGGTGGTCGTCAGGTACGGGGAGAACCCCCTGGAGGCGATCAAGAACGTGAAGGCCAAGATCGCCGAGATCAGCGGCGGCCTGCCCCGCAAGACCCTGCCTGACGGGACCGAGAGCCGGGTGACCATCGTCCCGTTCTACGACCGCAGCGGCTTGATCGGCGAAACCCTCGGCACCCTCCGGGACGCCCTGACCCAGCAGATCCTGGTGACGATCATCGTCGTCCTGGTGATGGTGATGAACCTGCGCAGCAGCCTGCTCGTGGCGGGCCTGCTGCCGCTGGCCGTGCTGATGAGCTTCATCGGCATGAAGTTCTTCGGTGTCGACGCCAACATCGTCGCCCTCTCGGGCATCGCCATCGCCATCGGGACCATGGTGGACATGGGCGTGATCCTGGTGGAGAACATCATGCGCCGGATCGAGGAGGCCGACCCCCGGACCTCCCGCCGCCAGATCATCTTCACCGCCGCCAGCGAGGTCGGCGGCGCCGTCGTCACCGCGGTGATGACCACCATCATCAGCTTCCTGCCGGTCTTCACCATGGTGGCGGCCGAAGGCAAGCTGTTCAAGCCCCTGGCCTACACCAAGACCTTCGCCCTGTTCGCCTCGATCATCGTCGCCCTGACGATCATCCCTCCGGCGGCCCACCTGCTGTTCGGCCGGAAGGGGACCCGGCCGCGTCTCGCGGTTCCGGACCGGATCGCCCGTCGGGCGACCTGGACCGTCAACATCCTGGCCGCGCTCGCGGTCGGCATCGTGCTGGCCCGGCAATGGCTGCCCCTGGGTCCGGGCCGGGGCTTGCTCCTCAACACGTTGTTCGTCGCCCTGCTGCTGGGCGGGCTGCTCCTGGTGTTCCTCGGCTTCATCCGGTTCTACCGACCCGTCCTCGGCTGGTGTCTCGACCACAAGGCCGCGTTCCTGGCCATGCCTCTCTTCCTGGTGGTCTTCGGCCTCTGCATCTGGCTGGGGTTCGAACGGACCTTCACCTGGATCCCCGGCATCCACGACGACGCCTCCACCGCCTCGGGAAGGTTCTGGTCCGGCCCCCGCCACGCCCTGCCCGGCCTGGGCAAGGAGTTCATGCCCCCCCTCGACGAAGGATCCTTCCTGTTCATGCCCACGACCATGCCGCACGCCTCCATCGGCGAGGCGCTGGACGTGCTGCAGAAGCTGGACCTGGCCATCCGGGCGATTCCCGAGGTGGATTCGGTGGTCGGCAAGCTGGGCCGGGTCGATTCGCCCCTCGACCCCGCCCCGGTGTCCATGATCGAGACCGTCATCAACTACGTGCCGGAGTACAGGACGGACGACAGCGGCCGCCGCCTGCGCTTCCGCTTCGACGAGGAGAAGGGGGAGTTCGCCAGGGATTCCCGGGGGGAACTCGTCCCCGACCGGCGGGGTCGGGTCTACCGCCAGTGGCGCGACGAAATCCGCACCCCCGACGACATCTGGGACGAGATCGTCCGGGCGACCAGGCTGCCCGGAACCACGTCGGCGCCCCGCCTCCAGCCCATCGAGGCGCGTCTGGTCATGCTGCAGAGCGGCATGCGCGCGCCCATGGGCGTCAAGGTCAAGGGGCCCGACCTGGAGACCATCGAACAGGTGGGCATGCAGATCGAACGCTTCCTGAAGCAGGTTCCCGGCGTGGAGCCCGCCGCGGTCATCGCCGACCGCATCGTGGGCAAGCCCTACCTGGAGATCCGCATCGACCGGCAGGCCATCGCCCGCTACGGCCTGACCATCGGCAAGGTCCAGGACGTGATCGAGACCGCCGTCGGCGGCAAGCCCCTGACCATGACGGTCGAGGGACGGGAGCGCTACCCGGTGCGGGTGCGCTACGCCCGCGAGCTGAGGGACAACCCCGAGGACCTGACCCGCATCCTCGTGCCCACACCCACCGGGGCCCAGATCCCCCTGGGCCAGCTGGCGGTGGTCGAGTACGTGCGCGGACCCCAGGCCATCAAGAGCGAGGACACCTTCCTGCTCGGCTACGTGCTGTTCGACAAGCAGCCCGGCCGGGCCGAGGTCGACGTCGTGCGGGCCGCCCAGGCGTACCTGGAGGACCGGATCGCCGAAGGGGAGTTCGTGATTCCCGCGGGCGTCAGCTACTCCTTCGCGGGCAGCTACGAGAACCAGGTCCGGTCCGAGAAGAAGCTGATGGTGGTCCTGCCCCTGGCCCTCTTCCTGATCTTCCTGATCCTCTACTTCCAGTTCAGGTCGGTGCTGACCACCGCCATGGTCTTCTCCGGCATCTTCGTGGCCTGGTCCGGGGGCTTCCTGATGATCTGGCTCTACGGTCAGCCCTGGTTCCTGGACGCCGGTTTCCTGGGCGTCGATCTGCGCGAACTCTTCCAGGTCGATGCCATCAACCTCAGCGTGGCCATTTGGGTGGGATTCATCGCCCTGTTCGGGATAGCCTCGGACGACGGCGTGGTCATGGCCACCTACCTCGACCAGGCCTTCCGGGGAGTCCGCGCCCGGTCGCGGCGAGAGGTGCGCGACCTGGTCCTGGACGGAGCCGAACGCCGCATCCGCCCGGCCATGATGACCACCGCGACCACCGTCCTCGCCCTGCTGCCGGTCCTGACCTCGACCGGACGGGGATCCGACATTATGGTGCCCATGGCCATCCCCTCCTTCGGAGGCATGACCATCGCCATGCTCACGGTGCTGGTGGTGCCGGTACTCTACTGCTGGCGGCGGGAGGTGGCCCTGGGCCGAACGGAAGATCCCGGGGAGACCGGCCCTTGAGTTGCCCGTTGCCAGCGCCGGCACCCTGACCGATGATGACGGAAAGGTTCGACGTTCCCCGGCGAGGATCCATGGTCACCGAGCAACCCCCGATCCCTTCCTCCAGCACGCCCGGCCGGGCGGTCGCCCTGGTGCGCCGCTACTGGCTGCCGGCCCTTCTGATCGCCCTGGTGTCCTTCCTGCATTACAACACCGCCATCCACATCCACGCCCTGCACGGCATCTACCGGCGCCTGTATTACTTCCCCATCGTGATCGCGGCCTTCCGGGGCGGGGTCCGGGGCGGGCTGCTGGCCGCGGTCCTGGTGGTGGTGATGTACCTCCCCCACGCCTTCGGCCTGATCGGTTTCGATCCGGCGGCCACCACCGAGAAGGTGCTGGAGATGGTCCTCTACCTGGCCCTGGGACTGCTGGCCGGCAAGCTGGTCGAACGCATCGACGCCGCCCGCGGCCGCCTCGCCCGGACAGCCGCCGACCTGCAGGACGCCCTGGACGAGAAGACGCGGATGGAGGACGAACTGGTCCGGACGGCCCGGCTCGCGGCGGTGGGAAGGCTATCGGCCGGGCTGGCGCACGAGATCCGCAACCCCCTGGCCAGCATCCAGGGATCGGCCGAAGTCCTGGCCGACGACTTTCCCGCGGACCACCCCAAGTCGGACCTGCTGCGCATCCTGCTGCAGGAAGCCGGCCGGCTGAACCAGGTGCTCACCCGGTTCCTGACTTTCGCCCGCAGCGAACCCGGGGAGCGGGCCGTCTTCGACCTCGGGGAGGAGGTCCGGACCGTAGCCGATCTGTTGCGCCACCGGCCCGGAAATCCGGTTGTGGACGTGCGGATCGCCGGCGCACCCTGCCCGGCCTTCGCCAACCGGGAACAGGTCAGACAGGTGCTGCTGAACCTGGGCCTGAACGCGGTGGCTGCGTCCGGTCCCTCCGGCCGCACCTCCTTCTCGGTGGAGCGCCGGGACGACCGGGCGGTCTGCAGGGTCTGCGACACCGGGCCGGGGTTCACCTCCGAGGGTCTGGAAAACTTCGGCACCCCGTTCTATTCCACCCGCCGGGAGGGGACCGGACTTGGCCTGGCCACCAGCCTGCGCCTGGCCGAGGACATGGGCGGAACCCTGACCGTCGACCGGGGGTTCGCACCGGGCGCCTGCGTCGTTCTCGCGCTGCCTGCCGCCGATCCCGAGGAGATGATCCGAAATGGCACCTGACCGACGGTCACACCCTGAGGAGCCTCCCATGGCCCGGATCCTGGTCATCGACGACGACGCCAGCCTGCGCGAGGTCGTCCGCTTCATCCTGGCCGACGCGGGCCACGACGTGACGGTCGCCGCCTCCGGCGAGGAGGGCCTGAAGATCTTGCCGGCTGGATTCGACCTGGTCATCTCCGACATTCGCATGCCCGGGATCGACGGCATGGAGGTGCTGCGGCGCGTCCGCGAGGATGCCGACGAATCCCCCCCGCCGGTCATCATCCTGACGGCGCACGGCACGGTGGAGCAGGCCGTGGCGGCCATGAAGCTCGGCGCCTTCACCTACCTGCTGAAGCCCTTCCAGCGGGACGATCTGCGTCACTCCGTCGCCCAGGCCCTCCACACCCGGGAGCTGGAACAGGACAACCGCCGCCTGCGCACCCTGCTCCGGAAACGCACCGACGCTTCGGGCCTCGTGTTCGGGGGCGGGGCCATGCGGGAGACCATGGAGTCCCTGAGACGCGCCGCCCCCAGCGACGCCACCGTCCTGATCACCGGGGAAAGCGGGACCGGCAAGGAGCTGGCCGCCCGCGCCGTACACGATCTGTCGGGCCGCTGGGACCGCCCTTTCGTGGCCGTCAACTGCGGGGCCATCCCCGCCGAGCTCATGGAGTCCGAGCTGTTCGGCCACACTAAGGGCGCGTTCACCGGCGCGGTGCGCGAGTCGACGGGGCGCGTTCGCGCCGCCGAAGGGGGCACCCTGTTCCTCGACGAGATCGCCGAGCTCCCACCGGCTCTCCAGCCCAAGCTCCTGCGCGTGCTCGAGACGCGGCAGGTCGATCCGGTCGGCGGTACCGGGCCCGTCGCCGCGGACTTCCGGCTCGTCTGCGCCACCAGCCGTGACCTCGCCGCCGAGGTGAAGGCCGGCCGCTTCCGAGAAGACCTGCTGTACCGGATCCAGGTGGTGGAGATCGCGATGCCGCCGCTGCGCCAACGCCCGGATGACGTCCCCCTCCTCTGGGAGCACTTCACCCTCCTGCACAACGGGGAGAGCCTGCGCAGCGAACCCGCGCTGATCGAGGAATTGAAGCGCCGGACCTGGCGCGGCAACGTGCGCGAGCTGCGGAACCTCAACCAGCGGCTGGTGCTCATGCGCCGGGGGGACGAGCTGACGGCGGCTGACCTGCAACGGCTGGCGCCCCGGGCCGGGGAGGTCCCCCCAGCCCTGCCGGCCGCCGAACGGGACGATCCCCTGCCTCTCGGCCCTTTGCCTCCCGGGGGGTTCTCCCTGGTCGAGCTGGAAAAGGAAGCCATCCGCCGGGCCTTGGCCCTGTGCGGCGGCAACCAGACCCGCACCGCCGAGTACCTCGGCATCCCCCGGCACGTCCTGGTCTACCGGCTTTCGAAGTACGACCTGGGCTGAAAAGATGGCCGCCGGACCCTGACGGATCCGGCGGCCCATCGCGAACCGCCCGCTCGATGAGGCGAGCTACTTCAAGAGCACCATCCGCTTGCTGACCGAGTCACCGGCCACCTCGAGACGGTAGAAGTACACGCCGCTGCCGGCCTGGTTGCCGTTGTCGGTCCGGCCGTTCCAGATGACCGAGCCCTCGCCGGCCGCGATGACCCCGTCCAGCAGGGTGCGGACCAGCTCGCCGCGCGCGTTGTAGATCCGCAGGCTGCCCCGGCCCTCGCGGGCCGCGGTGAAGCGGATCTCCGTCATGGGGTTGAACGGGTTGGGGGCGTTCTGCTGCAGGGTCACCCGGGACCGGCCGGCGAGCGGGACGTCCGTGATGTTGCAGCGCTGGAACACGTCCACCGCCAGGATCTGGGGATTGCCTGTCGCATCGTGGTTGTCCGGGTCCAGCGAGGCCGTGCGGTTGCTCTGGGTGGAGCATTCGTACACGTCGTTGACCAGGAACTTGTACTCGATGTTCTGGCTGCTGGTGTCCGGGAAGACCACGGCCACGGTGTAGATCTTGTCGCCGGCCACCAGGTCGGGATACACGCCGTCGTCGGCCATGGTGTTCAGCGAGGGCACCGACCAGTCGAACGTCGGGGGCTCCGCGTTGTTCGGCGTGCCGTTGACCCCGACCACGTCGCCGGGGCCGATGGATTCCCAGCCGGTGCCGTTGAAGTCGACGCTGAAGACCACCTCGACCGCGCGCCACAGGGTGTTGCAGAAGTCGTAATGGACGACCGGAAGGGTCAGGGGCCCGAGGGTCCCTCCCACCGTGTCGAACATCTCGTCGTTGAGGAACAGGTACCGGTCGCCCTGGGTGGCGCATTCGTACGCGTCGTTGAGCAGGAACTTGTAGGTGACGTCCTTGATGGCCCCGGCGGGGAAGGTCACCAGGCCGGAGAAGATCCCGTCGCCCGCGGTCGCGTCGTTGCCCGTCCCGTCGTCGACCATCGCGGTCAGCGAGGGAACGTCGAAGGTCAGGGGCAGGACGGAGCCGTTGAGGGTCACCGTGTCGCCGGGCTGGTAGGCCGAGTCGTTCATGTCCACGAAGAACTCGACGTCGATGTCGTGGGCGGTGAAAGCCGAGGGATCCTGGTCGTTCCAGTAGACCTCGATGACGTCCGTGGCGCCGTTCGCCAGGTCCAGGGTGTGGACCCGGTTGCTCGCCAGGGGCTCGTAGGTGGTGCAGTTGTAGTTGAACTTCCATTGGACGTCGGCCGTGGCCGTGCCCCCGACGCAGTCCCCGTTCACCAGGAAGATGGTCTCGAATTCCCAGATGTCGTCGACGCCGGTGTCGGTCATGATGCCGGTGTCGCAGGTTGCCCCGAAGGTCAGCGGGGGCGTATCCCCCTCGACCGAGAAGGCATGGGGACCGACGCCCTGGTTGGCCAGGAAGGGGCCGAACAGGCCGCGGAACACGACCTTCTTGAGCATGAAGCAGGCCACGTTGCCGGAACCGTCGTTGACGATGGTGTTGCCGGCCAGATCCTTGACCCCCGTCACCGTCAAGCTGTACAGGGAGGCCGACTCGGCCAGGGGAGCGCCGAGGGTCAGGTGCACGATGCTCGGGTCGCCGGCGTCCCGGACCGCGCCGGTGACGGTGGCGCCGGCCAGGGCGTAGTTGCCGGCGGTCTCGGCGGTCGCCTGGTCCACCGGCTCGTTGAAGAAGACGTCGAAGAAGGAATCCACGGGGAATCCCGTGGGCTCGACTCCCGAAACCACCGGCGGATTGGGATCCGCGGCGGCCTGGACGGCGTAGGGATGCATGGCGGTCATGGGGATGGCCACCGCGGTATCCCAGAGGGTGAAGCCCGGAGTGGACAGCTGGTCGCCGTCGCCCGCGGCCGCATCCAGGGGGCCCTTGGTCCCGCCGTCCTGGGTCACCCAGGCCTCGACGTGGAGGGTGCCGCCGGGGGCCACGCCCAGGGTGCCGAGCATGACGGCCAGTTCCCGGAAGGCGGTGCCGGTCTGCCAGTTCAAGCTGCCGGGGCCCTGGTTCAGGTTGGTCCAGCTCCCGGCGTCCCAGCGGTAGCTCGCTTGCCAGTTGTTGTCGAGGTTGACGTAGAAGATGAAGTCGGGTTTGAAGGGCGCGAGGGTCCATTCCAGCTGCCGGCCCCAGGGATCGGTGTCGCCGCCGGCTGCAGTGTCGACGTCGATGGCCAGGCCCAGCTGCACGCTGCCCCAGCCGCCCTGATCGTGGGCCATGCCCACGTACAGGTTGACCGCGTCGTTGGTCAGGTAGAAGTCGCCCAGGTCGATGTTGGGAAACTGGGTGTCGCCGCCGTCGGGGTCGATCAGGTTTCCGGGCAGGAAGTCGTTGACGCCGTCCAGGACGATGGTCTGCGGGGTCTGGGCCGAAGCCACGCCCGCCAGCAGCGCCAGGACAGCCACCACCGGCAGGAACCCGCCGGTCATTCCGTTCATCAGTCGCATGCGAATCCTCCTTACTTGACGAGTGACAGCGGGCGGGTCCAGGCCATCCCGCGGCTTTGCAGTCTGCTGAAATAGGTTCCGGCGGAAACCGGACGCCCGTCGGCGGCGCGGCCGTCCCAGACGGCCTCGTGGGCGCCGGGTGCCATCGGCCCACGCACCAGGGTCGTCACCAGGCGGCCCCTCAGGTCGTAGATCGTCAGCTCGACGTCCACGGCCTCGGAGCCCGACACCTCGAAATGGATGGACGTGACGGGATTGAAGGGGTTGGGCACGTTGGGCAGGAGCCGGACCAGGGACGGATCGACCGCCGGCACCGGGGACAGGCCGCTCCCGTCGGGGCGCCCGTCGCCATCACCGTCGACGGGGACGGTCCAGGCGTTGTCGATCACCGGCAACGATGCCGCGAGATTGTCGGGAGCCGAATCGCCGCCCAGTTCCCCGCCCGGCTCGGGATCCCAGCAGATCGCGGCCGCCAGGGCGAGCTGGGCCCCCGGCGGGACGTGGCCCGCCCCCAGGCCGTAAAGGGTGTTCCAGGGGATGGCGATCTCGCTGCCGGAAGCGTCGCCGAAGGTGTGGTAGGAGTCGAAGGCCGATTCGACCTCGCCGGACCGGTCCTGGGTCGCCGTCGGCGAGAGGAGCTGCCAGAACCCGTCGCCGTCCCACACCGACTGGTGCTGGTAGCAGGCGTACTGGAAGTCGGGGGCGAATCCGGGCGCGCTGAACGAGGCGCCCCGCTCCCAGGAGTCGATGGCCGTCAGGTCGGTCTGCCCGCTTGCGGTCCCGGGATCGACGTCCAGGTACAGCAGCCAGCTGTTGGCGCTGACCTGGCCGTCGATGGCCAGGTACAGGTAGTCCTGGTCCCAGTGGACCAGCAGCCGGTCGATCTCGTTGGCGGCCGTCCAGGCCGAGTCGTTGCTGTCGGCCAGGGCCAGGGCGTTCTCCCATTCCCCCGCCTCGACGTTGCCGTCGACGGCGATGGCCGTGGCTGCGACATCCACCGGGATCTCGCCTGCGACGACGGCCAGGTTTCCCACACCGTTCCCGTCCAGGGCCGCATCGGCGTCCAGCGTCAGGTAGAGGTCGCCGGCCAGGGCCTCGACGGCGGCGGCGGTGCCGGCATCCAGCTCGAAGGTCCGCGTGATCGCAGGTCCGGTCTCGCTGACCGGAGTGGACACGGGCAAGGTCACCACCGTGGTGGCGCCGGCCCCCTCGACCACGGCCACGCCGGACGGATCGCAGCCGGCCACGATCTGGTCGAAGGTCAGCTGCAGCCGGTCCGTGGCAGGGTAATAGACCGCCGCGGTGACGGCCGGCCCGATGGTGTCGGTCACCTCGGGCACCATGGCGCGCAGCTCGGCGACGTCGCCGGCGACGTCCGGAGCGCTCGTGACCCCGGCGAACAGCCGCAGCTGGAACACGCCCTCGCCCTTGATCTCGTCGCCCTTCATCAGGGTTCCCGAGAAGTCCCGCTGGTGGCCGGCGCCTCCGGAACCCAGGACCCAGGCTGCGGTCACCCCGGTGCTGGGATTGCGCTGCCCCATGTAGGCCGCGTCGGGGGCCCAGATCCGGTCCATCTGCGCGTTCCAGACCAGATCCACCAGGCTGGGCGAGAACCCGGCCTGGATCCAGTGGGTGGCCGGTCCCACGTCGTAGACCACGTCGAAGAAGCTGTCGCCTTCGGTCAGGGCGACGGTCTTGGCGACCTCGTTGCGGGTCAACGTCAGGGTGACCGTGGGCCCCGCGGGGTCCACCGGGCCGATGGCCCACCCGTACCCGTCATGCTGGTAGTTCGGGGAGACGTCGCTGAAGGCCCCCACGTGGTTGGCGTCGTTGAAGTCGCCCTCGGTGTCGGACCAGTAGGCGTTGTCCACCCCGATGGCGGTGTCGTTGAAGATGCCGGCCTTGCCGGATCCCTTGACGAACAGGTGGGTCAAGCGGCCGCCGTTGCCCTCGAAGACGCCGAACAGACGGTCGTTGTGCATGACCACTTCGAGGTACCCGTCGTTGTCGACGTCGCTGGTGAAGGCGGCGGTCGTCACCGCGTAGTCGCCGTTGGCCCAGTGGGCCGCCTCCGCGTAGATCATGGCATTCTTGATGTGCGCGCTGTACTTGTGCTGCCAGCCCGAGATGGGCCCGCCGAGGTAGTCGTGCCAGGCGGTCTCGTGCAGGTTGGTCATCATCACGTACCAGCCGGCCTGGCTGATGTTGTTGTCGGGGGCGGCCATCAGGGCGTTGTAGGCGTCGCTCCAGAGAGTGCCGTAGTCCTTGCAGTTGCCTCCGGTTCCGGCGCAGGACCCGTTGCCGTCGCCGCCGTTGGCGTACGGCACGAAGCCTGCCCAGTGGGTGTACCAGCCGTTGTCCCCGCCCCCGTAGCCGTCGAAGCCGCCGATCTCCTGGTAGGTGCCCGGCGTCACGGTGATCGTGCCGCCGTTGAAGTCGGGGTTGGCGACGGCGTCGGCGAGCTTCCAGGTGCTGAGCCAGGCGCTCTCGGTGCTGCACTTGCCCACGAACCAGTCGTAGGTCTCCTTGGCGTTGGGCGTGATGGTCGCCCAGCCCCCCATCTCGCCGATGGCCTCCCAGTCCTCGGCCAGGACCGCGATGCGGAATTCGCCCACGCCGCTGCCGGCCAGACCGGTCAGGATGTCCAGCGACGCCTGGCCGTTGCCGCCCAGGATGTTGCCGGTGAAGGCGCGGTCGCGGGGCACCAGACGCAGGCTGCTGCCCGAGAGGGTGTGGATCTGGTGATTGTCGTGGCCGGTGAGGTGGACGTCGTCGTCGAGGATCACGGCGCCCACTCCGTGGGGGAGCCAGTTGTCGCCGATCCAGTCGTTCACCCCGCTGCTGGGATAGCCGCCGGTGTTCAGCCAGACGCGCTCGGGCACCCAGGCCACGGTCGGGAAGTAGCCGTACCGCGTGTCGGTCATCTGGGCCTGGATGGCGACCGCCCAGTCGTTCATGTCGTCGGTGACGAAGGGCATGATGTGCTGGGCGTAGGCGGAGGTGACCATTCCGGCCCAGCCGGCGGTCACCCCGGCGGCCAGCCAGGCGTTGAAGTCGGTGGGGTCCCCGTTGTTGGCCGCCCACTCGGCGGACGACTGCAGGGTCCCGCTGAGGTGGAAGTTGCCCGGGACGCCCGTCCCCTGATGCACCTGCAGGGCCTCGTCGAAACCGCTGCCCTCGAGATCGTCGCTGCGGCCGTGGAAGACGTCGCTGTAACCGAGGCCCTGATTGCCGTGAAGGACCAGGGAGCAGTTGGCCTGGTAGGCCTTGTCGGCGGGATACGCCGCGGTCACCTCGTCGGCGACGATGGCCCCGGACGGGGTTGCGTGGGAGGACCGGACCGCGATCCGCAGGGGATTCACGGCATCGGCCCCGGCGGCCAGTCCCCGGGGCAACGTCAGGTAGAGGGCGTCGGGATCGTCGGGCACGGTCCACACCGTTCCCGTGCGGGCCTTGTTCACGGGCATTTCGGCCGGGAGGTAGACCGATCCCCGGTCATGGAGCGTGGCCTCCGCCAGCAAGGCCTCCGACGGCGTCGACCTGTCGGTCACGATCACATCGATGGGCGCCGCGGACGCCGAGGCCAGGGCGGCCATCAGATCCGGAGGAGCCTGCCGCCCCAGGGACAGGAAGGCGATCCGCAGGACGTCCCGGTCGAGTGCGGCGTCGCGATACATGGTCACCGACAGGATGTCCGCGGCGGGGGAGAGCGAGTCCTCGACCCCCACCCTGTCGACGGCGAGCACCGACCGCAGTTCGAGATCGGTTCCGGCCACGGCGGTCCCGGTCAGGAGGATCGCCAGGCAGGCAGGAACCAGGATGCGAAGGGGCGAGTCCATCATGTTTCGGCCAACCTCACGATGCTGCACACACCGAAAAGCCCCACCACCTCGCGGGGAGGTGTTGGGCAAGTGAACAAATCTGACGAATCCATTGCAAAAGAAATGATACCACAAAGATACTTGACGGAACAAGCGCAATCCACCTGCTGATGGATCCGCGGTTTCTTCCCCCTCCCTTCCAAATTTTATATACAAAACAATATCAAACTAAACAAATTTGTTATATTGCCGTAAATGGCCGATTTTTTGGATTTATTTTCTTATTTTTGTAGAGTTTTTGTATATATTTATCCGGAACCCGGAATGCGGATCTGGTCATGGCCGGAGTGACCCGGATCAAACCTGAGGAGAGTAGCCATGAGAATCCTCGACGTGATGGCCGCCGCCTACCAGGCCCTGGGCTGGAAGAGGATCCAGCTCCGCTGGAGCAGACGGAAGTCGGTCTCCCGGGCCTGAAACGGACCCTGCCGCCGCCGCGGCGGGGCGCCCTGCCCTGCCGTCCCTTCCCTTGGGCCGTCCCTTGGGCGTGGATCAGCCATCCAGGTTGAGGTATGATGGCCGGCGACCCGCCGGCTTCAACCACCCGACCTGGAGCGCCCCATGAATGCCCATGCCCGCCTTTTGATTCTCGGAACCCTGATCCTGTGCTGCGGCGATGCCGCCGGAGGCGATCGCGTCACCGGCCGGACCTTCGCCACCCGCAGCGAGGTGATCGCCCCCGAAGCCATGGCCGCCACCAGCCAGCCCCTGGCGACCCAGATCGCCCTGGACGTCATGCGCCGAGGCGGCAACGCGGTGGACGCGGCCATCGCCGCCAACGCCGCCCTGGGTCTGATGGAACCCACGGGCTGCGGCATGGGCGGCGACCTGTTCGCCATCGTCTGGGATGCCGGAACGCGGCAACTCCACGGCCTGAACGCCAGCGGCCGGTCGCCCCGGTCGCTGACCCTGGAGGAATTCCGGAAGCGCGGCCTGACCTCGATCCCCCCCTACGGCCCCCTGCCGGTCAGCGTCCCGGGCTGCGTCGACGGCTGGTTCGAGTTGCACGGGAAGTTCGGCGCCCTGCCCATGGCCGAGGTGCTGGCCCCGGCCATCCGGTACGCCCGCGAGGGGTTTCCGGTCAGCGAACTGATCGCCTACTACTGGGACCTTTCGGTGCCGTCACGGCAGGACCAGCCGTTCTTCCTGGAGACGTTCACGAAGGACGGCAAGGCCCCCCGCAAGGGCGAGATCTGGCGCAACGAACCCCTGGCCCGCACCCTGGAGATCCTGGCCGAAGACGGCCGCGACGCCTTCTACCGGGGGGAGATCGCCGAGGTCATCGCCCGCACCGTCCAGTCCGCCGGAGGCTTCCTCTCCACCGAGGACCTGGCGGCCCACCGGAGCGAGTGGATCGACCCCGTCTCCACGAACTACCGGGGAGTGGACGTCTGGGAACTGCCGCCCAACGGCCAGGGCATCGCCGCCCTGCAGATCCTGAACATCCTCGAAGGGTATCCCCTGTCCGAGTGGGGCTTCGGCAGCGCCGAGCACATCCACCACTTCCTCGAGGCCAAGAAGCTCGCCTTCGAGGACCGGGCCCGGTTCTACGCCGACATGGACTTCGCCGCGGTGCCCGTCCGGGGCCTGATCTCCAAGGAGTACGCCGCCGAGCGCCGGAAGCTCATCGGCCCGCGCGCCTCGCGCCGGCTGGACGCCGGCAATCCCGCCCTCCACGACGGCGACACCATCTACCTGTGCACCGCCGACGGCGAGGGCAACATGGTCTCCCTGATCCAGAGCAACTACCGGGGGATGGGCTGCGGGATCTGCCCCGAGGGCCTGGGCTTCGGCCTGCAGGACCGGGGGGAGCTGTTCAGCCTCGTGCCCGGCCAGGCCAACACCTACGCTCCGGGCAAGCGTCCCTTCCACACCATCATCCCCGCCTTCGCCACGCGGAACGGCGAACCCTGGCTGGCCTTCGGAGTCATGGGCGGGGGCACCCAGCCCCAGGCCCACGCCCAGATCATCATGAACCTGGTGGACTTCGGCATGAACCTGCAGGAGGCCGGGGACGCCCCCCGCCTGCTGCACACCGGATCCAGCGAGCCCACGGGCGCCACCATGACGGACGGCGGGACCGCGCATCTGGAGACCGGATTCGCTTACGAAGTCGTCCGCGCCCTGAGCGGGATGGGCCACCGCATCCAGGTGGACGTCGGCTCGTTCGGGGGCTACCAGGCCATCATGCGCGACCCCGTTCAGGGCGTCTACTACGGCGCCAGCGAATCGCGCAAGGACGGACAGGCTGCCGGGTACTGACCCCCGGCCCGAGGAAAGGACAGAGATGAAAAGGATGATCGTGCTGCTCGCCTTGCTGCCCGCCCTGACGCTCGCGGCGGGTCCGGCCCCGGCCCAGGTGTCCGCCGGCGGGGCCGACCCGGTCCTGGAGGCGCTCCAGGGCATCGAGAAGAAGCTGGAGGGGTTCGGGCACCGTCTCGACGAGCTGCAGAAGCAGATCGACGACAACCTGTGGTTCGCGCGCCTGGGCGACGTCGCGGTCGTGGACAAGGTGCGCCTCTACGGCCCTCCCCGCTGGAAGGAGGAGAGCGAGACGGCCATCGGGGCCGGCAATCCGGTCAAGTTCTACGCCTACGTCTTCCTGCCGCGGGATCTGGACACAGCCCGCAAGACGCCCCTGCTGGTCTTTCCCCACGGCGGCGTCCACGCGGACTTCACCACCTACTACGTCCACATCGTCAGGGAGATGCTGGCCCAGGGCTACGCCGTGATCGCGCCCGAATACCGCGGCAGCACGGGCTACGGCAGGAGCTACTACGAGAACATCGACTACGGCGGCCTGGAGGTCGAGGACAACCACGCCTGCCGCAGGTACATGCTGGACAACTACGGCTTCATCGACGGGGACCGGGTCGGCATGATCGGCTGGAGCCACGGCGGCCTGATCAGCCTGATGAACGTCTTCGCCCATCCCGACGACTACGCCTGCGCCTACGCCGGCGTGCCCGTGAGCGACCTGATCGCCCGCCTCGGTTATCTGGACGACGACTACCGGGATCTCTACAGCGCCGACTATCACATCGGGCAGCCCGTGACCGACAACATCGCCGAGTACAAGCGGCGGTCGCCGGTCTGGAACGCCGGGAAGCTGAAGACCCCGCTGCTGATCCACACCAACACCAACGACGAGGACGTCAACGTGCTCGAGGTCGAGAGCCTGATCCGGGCGCTCAAGGCCGAGGGCAAGCAGTTCGAGTACGAGATCTACCAGGACTTCCCGGGCGGCCACAGCTTCGACCGGCTGGACACGCGAGGAGCCCAGGAGATCCGGCTCAAGGTCTACCGCTTCCTCGAACGGCACCTGAAGCCCGCCCACCCGTTCAAGGACGTCGAGGAACTGCACCGGGCCGGCTACGTGCAGCCGGTCGGGGCGGACTGACCCGTCCGCGCGATCAGGTCCCAGACCGCGGCAGCCGCCGTCTCCGGCGTGATGGCGGCCAGTCCCCTGCCGGGATGAGGGGTGTCCTCGGACCGCAGGACGGTGTAGCGGGCGGGGTCCATGAAGGGGCCGCAATCGGCCGCCGACCAGCGCGAGAACAGGGCCACCAGGGGCGTGTTCACCGCGGCGGCGATGTGCATGGGGCCGGTGTTGGGGGTGACCAGGACCGACAGCCCCGCCAGCAGCCCCTTGTAGCGCTGGAAGTCGGGCGGCGCGCAGAGCAGGGTCGCCGCTCCCCCGGCCGCGGCGACCACGGGTTCGACGATGGGCTTCTCCTCGGGCAGGGCGTCGATGACGACCGCGAGGTCGCGGCCCTCCTTCCGCGCCTGCTCCCGCAGCAGGACCGCCAGGCGGCCGAAGCTCTCCTGGGGCCAGTGGCGGTGGCGCATGCCCTCGCGATCCCGGAAGAACGGCAGGCGGCTGCCGCTGAAGGTGGGATGCAGGCCGACCACCAGGCCGTCGGGATCCACCCCGTTCTCCTCGAGCAGGGCCCTGGCCTTGGCGCGGCCCTCGGCGGTCACCGGCAGGTCGACCCAGCCCCGGGCCGCGGCGCCCGGCAAGGAGGCGTCGACGACCCGGAGACAGCGCTCGCAGTAGTGGGAGTCCGCCACGGTCGACGGGAACCCGTGGCATTCCGGGGCCGCATCCGCCAGCCACCGCCGGTACATGGGCTTGGCCTCGAAGATGTAGATCCGGTCGTATCCCTCGCGCAGGAAGGCCCGCTTCAGGGGGCCCTTGAGGATCCAGGAACGCGGGAAACGGCGGCTGTAGATCCAGGTCTTCGTCAGGCGGGGATCGAAGCCCCGCATGACCCGGTTGCCCTCGGCCCCGGTCAGCAGGTGGAATTCCGCCGCGGGAAAGGCCTCGAGCAGGCTGCGCACCGCCGGGGTGATCATGATGAGATCGCCCGCCCGCCCCACGCGCACGATCAGGATCTTCGGTCTACCGGCCACCGGGACTCCTCTGGACAGCGGGAACTTGGCTGCTGGCCCTTGGCTCTTGGGTCTTGGCCCTGCCGCTCCCGGGTGTATATTAGGCTCCGGGGCGAGCCCTGAAAATACAATCATCACTCCCGGGCGCAAAGGAAGCGGATACGATGGCGTTGACGGTCGAAATCTCGGTGGGGGAACTGCTGGACAAGATCACGATCCTGGAGATCAAGTCGGAGCGGATCACCGATCCCGCCAAGCTGGCGAACGTCCGCACGGAGCTGCAGGCCCTGCGGGAAACCTGGGCGGCCTCGCCCCTCAGCAGCGGGGACATCGCCGGCCTCCTTGTCCGCCTGAAGGCGGTCAACGAGAAGCTGTGGGACATCGAGGACGGCATCCGCGACCTGGAGGCCGCCGGGGATTTCGGGGAGCGGTTCATCGCCCTGGCCCGTTCGGTCTACTTCAGCAACGACGAGCGCGCCGCCCTCAAGCGCGAGTTGAACCTCAGGCTCGGCAGCCGCCTGGTCGAGGAGAAGTCCTACACCGACTACGGCCGCCCCCGCTAGGCGGGACCTTCCTCAGACCGCCGCCCTGCGCAGCAGCAGCAGGGTGATGTCGTCGCCCACCGGAGCATCCTCCCGGTAGGCCGCCAGTTCCTCCTGGATCCTGCCGAACACCCCTTCCAGCTCACCGTTCCTCTGCCCGAGCAGGAACTCCTGGAACCGCTCGTCGCCGAACTCGTCCTCGTCGTCGATGCGCTGGGTCTCCGGGATCCCGTCGCTGAACAGGCTGATCATGTCACCGGGTTCGAGCACCAGTTCGGCCGACCGGTAGACCGCTTCGTCCAGGACCCCGACGGGCATTCCGGTGGCCGGACAAGTCTCCACGCGGCCGTCGCGCCGCAGGACCAGGGGTGGGTTGTGGCCGGCGTTCACGTACTCGATCCGCCCGGTGGCGGGCGTGAGGTAGCCGACGAAGAGGGTGGCGAAGCGCAGGAAGTCGGTGATCCGGAAGATCTCGCGGTTGAGCCGGTTGATCATGGCCAGGGGCTCCCAGCCCTCCTCGATCATGAACCGCGCCACCGAGAGGATGTGGGACACGAGCAACGCCGCCCCCATCCCCTTGCCCGAGACGTCCCCCACCAGGAAGACGTAGCGGCCGTCGGCCATCAGGTGGGCGTCGTAGAGGTCGCCGCCGACCTCGAAGCAGGGCTGGATGCGGGCGAACGCCTCGTAGCCCGGGCAAGCGGGCAATTCCGCGGGGATGATCCCGTCGAGGATGTCGCCGGCCGCCTGGAGCTCGGCGTCCTGGCGCCGCTTCTCCTCCTCCAGGGCGTGCAGGCGGGCCCGGGTCAGGGCGACCGCGATGACGTTGGCCAGCATGGTGCAGGCGGCGAGCTCGTCGCGCTCGAACCGCTTGCCGGCCCGCGTGTCGTCCGCGTAGAGCAGCCCGATGACCTCCTCGTTGTCGAACAGGGGCACGGCGATGGCCGACCTGATGCCCAGGGAAATCATGCTCATCATCCCCCCGCCCGGGTCGTTCAGGGGATCGGAGGTCAGGAACGATTTCTTTTCGCTCAGCACCTGCTCCATCATGGTCCGGCTGAGGGCCAGGCTGTCGGTGCTGCGCTCGCCCGGCACCCGGGCGGCCACCACCTGGGGTTCGTCGCCCGCCGACTCCCGCAGCATCAGGAAGGTCCGCTCGGGCCCGAGGGCCGCCTCCACGAGGTCCAGGATGGGATCGAACAGCTCGGCTGGCGTGCGCACCGCGGTCAGCAGGTCTCCGGCCTCGGCCAGCACGCGGAAGAGCTGGGAACGCTTGTCCTGCTGGGATCCGTGGCCCGTCCGGAACTCGTCCCAGCTGAGCTCGGCGCTCGGCACCAGGGAATGGGATTCGTTGAGCATGGTCAGGCCCATGTCGGTGGCCGACCCCGCGCGGCCGGTCTCCACGCGGAAGCTCAGGTGGGCGAACTCGATGACGTCCCCCGGCCGGACCTGGACGGAATTCCCGTCCACCGCGGCGGCGTTCAGCCGGGTCCCGTTGTGGCTGCCCAAATCCCGGACGCGGACCCCCGCCCCCTCCACGATGATCTCGGCATGGCGGCGGGACACGCTCGGCTCGGCCAGTTTCAGGTTGGCGTCGTCGGCCCGCCCCACCAGATGCACGCCGCCGCCCAGCGGGTGCCGGACCTGCTTCCCTCCCACCACGCCCACCAGGTTCCAGTCAAGCGAGGTCATCCCCTCCTCCTTTCCAGCAGATTCCCCCGGCGGGTGATCTGGGTCATGGCGGTGGCCCGGGCGCGGTGGACCTCGCCCATCCCGCCCCGGCGGATCAGCTCCCCCATCACGTCCGGCCCGACCTGCTTCCCCTGCAGCGGCGCGCTCCCGTTCGGCGAAAATGAGAATCATATTTCTTAAACCATATCATTTTAGTATGCTTCCTGGGCGCCCGCAACGAATCCTCACGATTTGATCTCGTGATCCGGAGGGATATCTTGGGGGAAGCTCGCCTTGCCAGGTCCCGAGAACCGACCGGGAAGGATCCGATGATCAGCCGAACCCTGCGGATTCCCGCCATGTTCCTGGTTCCCCTCCTGGCCGCCCTTCCGGCTTGCCGCTCATCCTCGCCCGGCCCCGCCTCGGGCAGTTTCGAATTCGCCAGCATGGGGACGGTGGCCGCCTGTTCCCTCGAGCTGCCCCCGGGGCTGGATGCCTCCCGGGCCGAGGCCCTGGTGCAGGCGGTGTACGATTCCCTGGAGTCGGAGCTGAGCATCCGGCGCCCGGATTCCGCGATCAGCCGCCTGAACCGCGCCCCCGCGGACTCCGCCGTCGCCGTATCGCCCTGGCTGGGCCGTTGCCTGGAACTGTCCCGGCAGCTGGGAGAACAGAGCGGCGGGGCCTTCGACCCCACCGCCGGCGCCCTGCTGGACCTGTGGGGATTCCACCGGAAGCGGGGGGTCCTGCCGGGTGCGGCGGCCGTGGACTCGGCCCGGGCCCTCCTGGGACGCTGGCGCTTCGTCCAGGAGGGGCGGGCCGTGGTCAAGGAATCGGGGGGGACCCGGTTCGATCTGGGCGGGATCGCCAAGGGCCTGGCCGTGGATCTGGCCGTCGCCCGCCTGCGCGCCGCAGGGGTCAAGGGCGGCCTGATCGACCTGGGGGGAAACCTCTTCTGCCTGGGCGGGGCGCCTGGCCGGGCCGACTGGCGGGTGGGGATCAAGGATCCCCTGGACAAGACCCGGATCTTCGCCACCGTCACCGTCTCGAACGCGGCCGTGGCGACCAGCGGATCCTACGAGAAGTTCGTGACCATCGACGGCGTGCGGTACGGTCACATCATGAATCCCGCCACCGGCAGCCCGGCCGCCGGGACCCTCAGCGCGACCGTCATCGCCCCCACGGGGATCCTCGCCGACGGGCTCTCGACGACCCTGTTCATCCTGGGGCCCGAGCAGGGGGCGCTGCTGCTCGCCCGCCACCACCCCGGAGTCGAAGCCGTCTTCGTCGTGCCCGGTCCCGGCCCCGGCGAGATCGACGTCATCCCCACCCCGGGCCTCGCCGGCAGGATCGCCGTCCTGCCCGGCTACGCGGACCGCTACCGCCTGAGGACGGGCGCCGGTTCCTGATCAGGTGCTCTCCTGCATCCTGTCCTGTTCCGCCTCCTGCCTGGCCACCTCGAGGTCGTGGTCGTAGCAGAAGGTCCCGCAGTGCAGGCACCGGCTCGCCTCGTAGACCGCGTCCTCCTCGTCGATGGTGCCCTCGACCTCCTTGAAGGTCCCCAGCCGGTCCTCCAGCGACACGATGGGTTCGTGCACCTTGGGCTTCTCCTCCACCCCGCTGATCGACTCGAACAGCGAGGCGGGAATCAGGTCGGTCTGACGGTGCTCGATCGGGGGAATCACCCCGTCGGTCACGTAGTAGTGGATGGACCGGGCGGCGTACCGGCCCGCTCCGATGGCCTCCACCATCAGGCCGGGACCGGTGAAGCAGTCCCCCCCCGTGAAGATGAACGGGACGTCCGTCTGCAGGGTCTCCTCCTTGGCGTCGATGGTGTTCCAGCGGGTGAGCGGCAGCTTGGGCATGCCCTCGGACTTCAGGAATTCGAGGTCGGGCTCCTGGCCCACGGCCTCGATGATCAGGTCGCAGGGCACGGTCTCCTCGCTGCCCGCCACCGGCACGGGACGGCGCCTGCCGCTGGGGTCGGGCTCGCCGAGTTCCATGCGCAGGACCTCCAGCCCCGTGACCCGCCCATCCTCGCTCAGGATGCAGCTCGGTGCGCTGAGGAAGCGGAACTCGATGCCTTCCTCCTCGGCGGCGATGATCTCGGCGGGATTGGCCGGCATCTCGTCGCGGCTGCGACGGTAGACGATGGTCACCTTCTCGGCGCCCGACCGCAGGGACGTCCGGGCGCAATCGATGGCGGTGTTGCCGCCGCCGATGACCGCCACCCTCCCGGTGACGGTGATGTCCTTCTGGTGGTGGTAGGTCTCGAGGAACTTGATGCCGGGCGCCACGCCCTCCAGACCGTCCTCGTCCAGGCCCAGGCCCTTGTCCAGCCAGGCGCCCACGGCCATGAAGATGGCGTCGAAGCCCTCGGCCCGCAGGAAGTCGATGCTGAAGTGCTTGCCGAGCTCCACGTTGCAGGTCGCCTGGATGCCCAGGCCCAGGATGCCCTGGATCTCCCAGTCCAGGATCCGCTTGGGCAACCGGTACTCGGGAATGCCGTAGCGCAGCATGCCGCCCAGGGCAGGCATCTTCTCGAAGATGGCGACCGCGTGGCCGAGGCGGCGCAGATAGTAGGCGGCGCTCAGCCCGGCCGGTCCCCCGCCGATCACCGCGATCCGCTTGCCCGTGTCCGGGGCGACGGGGATGTGCAGCCTGGTCTCCTGCTCCATCTCCCAGTCGGCCAGGAACCGCTTGAGGTAGTTGATGGCCACCGGTTCGTCCTCGATCTGGCGCCGGCAGGCCAGGGAGCAGGGTTCGGGGCAGACCCGCCCGGTGCTCAGGGGCAGCGGATTGCTTTCCCGCACCGTCATCAGGGCCTGGGCGTACTCGCCCTTGCGGATGTGCTCGATGTACTTGGGCACGTTGACCTGGGCCGGGCACTTCTGGCGGCAGGGCGCCAGGCACTCGCTGTAGCGGTTCCAGTGCAGGATCTTGGTGGTCTCGCTGATGATGGAGATGATCCCCTTGGGACAGGCCCGCACGCAGGAGCCGCAACCGACGCACCTCAAGGGATCGAAGACCGGCAGGCCCTCGTCCCCCATCCGGATGGCGCCGAACTGGCAGGCCCGGATGCAGGTCCCCAGACCGAGGCAGCCGTGGTCGCAGACGGTGGGACCGTGGAAGAGCTGCATGGCGGCCCGGCAGTCGTCGAACCCCGCGTAGTCGTACTTGCGCGTCGCCCGGATCCCCCCCCGACAGTCGGGGCAGGCGATCTGGGGCTCGTTGTCCACCATCTCCATGCCCAGGAAGGCCGCCACCTGCCGGGCGGTATCGGTCTGGCCGACCACGCAGGCGTTCACCTCGGCCTGGCCGCGCACGATGGCCTCGGCGCAGGCCGAGCAGCCGGCGAAACCGCAGCCGCCGCAGTTGGCGCCGGGCAGCAGGTCGGCCACGCCTTTGAAGCGGGGATCCTCCTCCACGTGGAAGATCCGCGCCGCGATGCCGAGGGCGACGGCCGCCACCGCCGCGATGCCCCCGAGTACCATTGCCGGAACCAGCATGTCGACTCCTCGGCTGCTACTTGCCCATGCCCGCGAACCCCATGAACGCGAGCGACATGATCCCGGCCGTGACCAGGGCGATGGCGGTGCCGCGCATCGCCTTGGGGACGGGCGCCAGGAACATCCGCTCCCGCACTCCTGCGAACAGGATGATCGCCAGGGCGAATCCCGCCGCGCTCGCCGCGGAATACACCACCATCTCCACGAAACCGAACCCGTGCTTGATGTTCAGCAGGGCGATGCCCATCACGGCGCAGTTGGTCGTGATCAAGGGCAGGTAGATGCCCAGGGCGTCGTACAGGGTCCTGCTCTGCTTCTTCAGGAAGATCTCCACCAGCTGGACCAGGGCGGCGATGATGAGGATGAAGACCATGGTCTGCAGGTACTCCAGGTGGCGCGGCACCAGGAGCAGGTAATAGGCCAGCCACGTGAAGATCGAGGCCAGGGTGGCCACGAAGATCACCGCGACCCCCATGCCGACGGCGGTCCCCGTCTTCTTGGAGACGCCGCAGAACGGGCAGTTGCCCAGGTACTGCGCGAGCAGGATGTTCTGCACGAAGATGGCCCCGACGGCCAGGATGATCAGATCCACGAGTCACGCTCCTCAGGTCTGGACGAAGATTTCCCCGCGGCGGCGGCTCCACGCGTTCATGAGCCCCAGCAGCACCCCCAGGCAGAGGAAGGCGCCCGGGGCCTTGACCATGAAACCGAACGGCTCGAAGCCCGGACCGAAAAGTCCCATCCCGAACCAGGTGCCCGAGCCCAGGATCTCCCGCAGCGATCCCACCAGGGTCAACGAAACGGTGAAGCCCAGGCCCACGCTCAGGCCGTCGGCCATGGAGATCAGCACCGGGTTGCGGCTGGCGAAGGCCTCGGCCCGTCCCAGGATGATGCAGTTCACCACGATCAGGGGGATGTAGATGCCGAGCTGCTGCGAGAGCGGGAAGAAGAAGGCCTTCATGCTCAGCTCCACCAGAACCACCAGGGTGGCGATGACGACGATGTAGCTGGCGATCCTCACCTTGTCGGGGATCACCCGGCGCAGCAGCGAGATGAACATGTTGCTGAAGATCAGCACGAAGGTGACCGCCAGCCCCATGCCCAAACCGTTCTCCGCCGCGGCGGTCACCGCGAGCGAGGGGCACAGCCCCAGCACCAGGCGGAAAGGCGGCAGGTCGCGCCAGAAACCGTGGGTCAACGCCTGCTTGAAATCCATGATCCCGCTCCCGTCGGCTCCCCGGTCAGCGACCGGCGATCTCGGCCAGAATGGCTGCCCTGTTCGTGTTCATCAGGTCAAGGACCTGGTTCGTTCCGTCCACCATGGCGCTGGAGGAGAAGGTCGCCCCGGTGATGGCGTCCACCGACCCTCCGGACCCGGCGAGGGCCACGGACGACCCCAGGGGAAGCCCGACCCATTGCTGCCGGAACCCGGCCTTCTCGACCTGGGCGCCCAGGCCGGGGGTCTCGCTGTGGAAGACGATCTCCACGCCCAGGACCGTGTCGGTGGCCAGATCGATCCCGATCATCATCACGATGGGACCGCCGTAGCCTCCCTGGCCGGAGGCTTCCACCGCGAGACCGGTGACCTGCTCCCCGTCCTTCCGGAAAAAGACCGGATACTCGATCCCATCCCTGGTGATCTTGACCTTGTTGGCCAGCAGCTGGGAAGCCGGCTGCTGGAACAGCCGGGCCAGGGCCGGTCCCCTGACGTAGTAGTCGCCCTGCTGTTCGATCCGGGTCGCCAGCGACGTCCTCACGTAGGACAGGGAGGCTGCGCTGAGCGAGCAGATCGCCACCAGAACCAGGACGAGACGGCCGATGTCACGCATCGCTTCCCACCTCCAAACCCTTGAGACGGGGAACCCAGCGGTCCAGCAGGGGGGAACACAGGTTCACCAGCAGGAGCGCGAACATGCCCCCGTCGACGTGGCTGCTGAAGGTGCGGATGAGGACCATCAGCAACCCCGCCAGCAGCCCGTAGAGCAGCATCGGTCGGGCGTTCACCGGGGAGGTCGTGTGCTCGGCCAGCAGGAAGAACGCCATGAGGACCGTGCCCCCGGTCAGCAGATGGAACTGGGCCGACGCCACCCTGTCCGGGGTCAGCCAGGCGAGGGCCGCCGCGGTACCCGCGGTTCCCAGCAGCGTCCCCACCGGGATCTGCCAGGGAACCTGGCGCAGCAGGACCAGCAGAAGGCCGCCGGCGGCGAGGTGGATCACCATCCCGTCCCCCACCCCCGCCACCTGGTCGCCGCGCAACAGGTCCAGGGGCGCGAAGGCCCCTTCGGCCGCCGGGCCCAGGGTCTTGACCAGGCGCAGGGGCTCGATCATGGTCACCGGCCAGTCCAGCCCGGCCAGGGCCGCCGTCCGGTCCAGTCGTCCCGGCCAGGAGACCGCGAGCATGGCGTAGCTCAGCGCCACCGGGTGGACCGGATATCCGCCCCAGCCCCCGAACATCTTCTTGCCGACCATGATCATCATCAAGGTGCCGACCGTGACCAGCCACCAGGGGGCGTCCACCGGCAGGATCAGGCCCAGCAGCAGGCCCAGGGTCACGCTGCTGAGGTTGGTCGTGTGGTCCTTGCCCGGGAAGATCCGGTTGCCCAGGGCGTCCCACATCACCGCCGTGGCGGTGGCCAGGCAGAGGACCCGCACACCCGTCAGACCGAAATGGCTCCAGGCCCCCCAGACCGCGGGCATCAGGGCGACGAGCCACAGCACCTGGATCTGGGCGAGCGAACTGCCGTCGCGCCAGTGCGGACTGGAGGCGACGTTGAAGTCGGAGGAGGTCAGGAACGGGGATTTTTCGAGCGAAGTCGCCATGGTCAACCGCCGTATTTCTTGGCCATCTTGATCATCTGCACCAGGGGCCGGTGCGCCGGACAGACGAACGCGCAAAGGCCGCATTCCAGGCAGGCCTCGGGGTGGTAGCGGGGAGTGTCGGACAGGCTGCCGAATTCCACGCACCGGCCCAGGAGGTGGACCTGCAGACCCACCGGGCAGGTCCGGGTGCAGACCCCGCAGTTGATGCAGGTGAGGTTCACCTCGGAGGGCAGGTGCTCACGGTCCAGCAGATAGACCCCGTTCTCGAACTTGCTCACCGGGGCGTCGAGGGTGTAATGGGCCATGCCGCGCATGGGGCCGCCCATGATCAGGCGGCCGCCGCGGGGTTCGGGGAGGTCCAGCTGTTCCAGGATCCAGCGGACGGGCGTCCCCACCGGGACCCGTACGGTGACCGTGCCGTCCAGCCCGGCCCCCGCCACCGACACCGTCTTGCGGACGAACGGCAGGCCCGCCTGGGAATCCACCATGGCCAGCAGCTGTTCGACGGTGATCGAGGCGATCCCGTGGGCCCGGAAGGCCTCGGTCGCCGCCACCTTTTCGCCGGTGAGCTCCGGAATCACCAGCCGCCTGATCCGCCTGCGGTAGTCCGCCCCGAGGGGCACGATGTCGAGGGAGTCCCCCAGCTCCTTGCGCGCCCAGGCCGCCATGCCCGCCGCCACCAGCAGCCGCGGGCGCACCCGGGGGCAGAATTCCCGGAGCCGGTGCAGGCCGATCTTGACGGCCTCGACCTCCTGCTGGAGCAGCAGCTCGTAGTTGACGGTGGTCGGTTCCTGGTTGACCCCGACGATCACCAGGTGCCGCACCTCGGGATACCGGGCGACGTCCTCCTCGCTGTCGTTCGGGCCCGGCGTGGTCCAGGGACTGACGACCCCGCAGGCCTTCATCAACTCCACCCGCGTGGCCCGCGTCAATTCGAGGCCCGCCTGGGCCAGGACCCTTTCCGGGGAAAGGGGCGGCACCGCGCTGCGGGCGATGACCACCGCAGGCACGTGGTCGCTGGTGGCCGACCAGACCGGCCGGATCTCCTGCACGGTGCCCCCGATCGAAGCGTGCAGGCAGTTGCCCTGCCCGGACCTGCCGATCAACTGGTTGGCGGCGACCGTGTCCCCCTCCTTCACCACCGGTCTGAAGAGGATCTTGCCCGGGTACTCCAGGGCGATGATCACCCGGTCGGGATCGGGGATGTCGATGATGCCGGGACGGGCCGCCCCCGGTTCGGGAACTCTGCGCGCCGGCGATCTGAGCATGTCCAGCAGGTTCATCCTCGGTCCTTCCCTCGTTACCTGAGATGGCAGGCCGCGCAGAGGGGCTGCCCGCCCGGACCGGCGAACCGGTCGGGATCGTTCTCCAGGTGGCAACCGTTGCACAAGGCATGATAGGCGTCGGACACCCCCACCGGATCGTGGCACCCGGAACACTCGTGCTCCTCGATCTCCAGGAGTCCGGCGTGGTCGAGGAAGTCCGCCGTGTAGTCCGGGTCGTCGTGGCAGGACCCGCAACCGCGGAACGGCTCGCCTTCGGCCGCCGTCGCCGGGTGGCAGCTCCGGCAATTGCGCGGATCCATGGCCGCGCTTTCGTGGTGGCACGTCTCGCAATCGCCGACGATGTCCAGGTGATCCGCGTGGGTGAACAGGACCGCACCGGCCGAATTCGGGAGATAGAAGCGGGGGGGATCATCAGCCGGGCCTTCCCGCAGGTATCCCCCGGCGCCCACGACGAGCAGGGCCAGGGTGACCACCGCGAGCATCACCGCACGTCCGCGTCCCGGTTGGGCATTGGTCATGGGTCTACCACTCCCTGCTGTCGTCCAGGATGATCTTGTGCTCGTCGTCGGGGTCGATGAGCTGCCAGCGGCAGCCCTCCCGCATGCAGAAGAAGAAAGGCACCCGGATGGTCGAGATCCCCACCAGGACGCAGGCCACCGCCGACTGTCCGTCCCCGCACACCCGGCCTTCGGCCTTCAGGGAGGCGTGGCAGCTGCTGCAGCGCAGGTCCTTGACCTCCTGGCCTTCGGGAATGTGGATGTCGCTGCGCCTCTCGAACACGTTCAGGTAGGGGCTGAGCTCCAGACGGCCCTCCACGCCCTCGGCCGTGACCGTTTCCAGCAACACCATCCCCTCGTGGAGGAGGGAGGCGCCGCAGTGCGGGCAGAAGGTGTTCAGGAACGATCCGGACTTGAGCACGGTCCGGTCGTTGTAGCGCGTACTGCGCCAGGCCAGGTCTTCCCAGCCGCTCTTCCTGCTATCCCTGTCGGAGGTCATGGCTGCCCCTTTCCCAGGACCTGTTCCCGCGTCAACGGACGGCCCGTCCCGCCGTACAGCGAAGGCAGGGCCTCGTCACAGATGTCGCTGAGCTGATGGACCATGTGTTCGAGATCGGACGCGTTGGTGGGGAGTTCCACCCCGCCCAGCCGCTCGTCAAGTTCCTGGGGACGCGACTCCATCGTCTCGTAGGCGTCCTCCACCGCGTCGATGGCCAGCTGGAAACTGAGCACCACGTGGTCGTGGATCTGCTGGCCCAGGTCCTCCAGGTCCCGCCTGCGGCGCAGGGCCTCGCTGACGATCTCGCCCACCGAAGTCATCAGGTCCATGACCTCGGATGCCTCGAAACCCTCCTGGCGTCGCCTGGCCGCGATGACCTGGGCGTAGTGGCGCATCAGCTGGCGGTCCCGCGTCTGGACCGCGGAATAAAGGACCTGATAGATCAAGGTGAGGAACCACCGCATGGCTTCCGGTTCCATCAGGCTGTAGTGGGGGAACCGGTCCCGATGGCCTGGATCGGCCACGAAATCCTCGAGGAGCCCGAGGCAATGCTCCCGCATCTCCTGGAGGGCCTCCGCGATGACGAAGTTCGGCCGCCGCGCCACCCGGCGCAGGGCGGCCTCGTTGCGCTGGTTCCAGGTCTCCCGGTGGGCCTTCATGTTCTCGATCATCAGGAGCAACCTGCGGGAGATGTCCGACCGGCGCGCGGGGCTCCAGCCCAGCGCCTCGTAGGTCCGCGAGGCGTCCACCACCAGCTGACGGTCGATGTACCTGGTCATCCACGGGGCCTCGAAGGGAATCCGCCCCACCAGACGGCCCAGCCACCAGCGGAGATAGATGCCCGGACCCGCCAGACGCCGGGGCATGAAGAGCGGGCGCACCTGCTCGCCCGTGTAGTAGCGCGTGGCGATCTGGAAGAGATCCCGGTGGCTGGTGCAGAAGTTGGGACTCGCGTTGTAGACGCCGATCCGAGGCAGGGAATCGCTCTTCTCGATCACCGTGTGGAAGAGCTTCACCAGATCCTGGATGTGGATGTAGGTGACCGCGGAATTTCCCTTACCGCCGAGGATCCGGCTGTTCCAGCGCTGTCCCAACCAGGTCTGGAGGAATACGTAGAGGGGCGGATACTCGCACCAGTCGCTGAAGACCGCCGCGAGCCGGATGATGGCGCCGGGGAACCACTCGGCGCTGTCCCGCACCATGTCCTCCCCCTGGCGCTTGCTCCGGGCGTAGGCGAATTCCGCATCGGCGGGGGAATCCTCGTTCACGCTGCCGCCGGCGGGGGGGAAACGGCAGGCCGCCAGGGAGCTGGCGAACAGGAACCGCTTGACCCCGAGCTGCTTGGCCAGCTTCAGGACGTTCCGGGTCCCCAGGACGTTCGTCCGCTCGTACTCCGGATGCTCCATGAACTTGAAGTCGTAATATCCCGCCAGGTGCAGGACGTAGTCCGCCCCGCCATGCTCCTTCACGCAGTTGACCACCTGGCGCATGGTGTCCCACTTGGCGATGTCCACCTGGGTCCAGCGCAGGTTGGGATCCTCGGGAACGCCCGCCTCCGAACGGGAGCGCCGGGCCAGGCAGAACAGGCGGTAGCGGCCCGCCGCGCTGGCCAGGAAATGCCGGCCGACGAAACCCGAAGCCCCGGTGACGACGATTCCGGGAAGCTGCTTGTCCATCCTCAACCTCCCAGGCGCACGGACCGGCGCCAGCGGCGATACGTCAACCACAGCGCGGCGGCGAGGACGCCGTCGCCCACTGCGGACAGCAGGACGATCAACAGGGGGGAAACCAGGGACCAGTAGGTGAGCAGGAAAACGGTGGCCGCCGTCTTCACGATGACCGCGAAGATCACCAGGCACCGGAAGCGGTTCGGATGGACGGCCCCCATCGCGTAGCCCACGGCCATCAGGACGTGGAAGACGCCCCCCTGGGTGGGAAAGAACGGTTCGGTCAGGGGGGCATAGCCGAAAAAGGCCAGGACGGGCGCCGGGTGCAGGATGAGGCCCAGACCGACGGCGAACGAGTGAAGGGCCGCCGCCCACAGGACGATTCTCAGGTGGAGCACCGCCTTGGGCTCCGGGGGGGGCATGGCCACCGGGATCACCTCCGATTCCCCAATCCACGTGGCCAATATGAGACCTGACTAAAGTAAAACAAAATTCGTTAACAAAATAACATCGTTTACTTCCTAACGGGAAAGACCCCTGTAAACGCCGGCGGGCGGGGAATCCCCCGCCCGCCGTTTCAACCGGGGAACGACTCCCCGCTGTAGGTCAAGCCTACTTCTCGCCGCTCATGACCGCGATCGAGGCCCGGAGCAGGTCTTCGGCATAGTCGGGGTTGTGGACGCCGTGGCTCCGGTCCTCTTCCCAGAACAGGAAGTTCCACGTCGCGGCCTTCCCCTCGAGGGTCGTGACGGCGTCCTGGATCGGATGCCCGTCCTCGTCGACCGTCCCCTCGGCGACCAGCAGGGCGTGCAGTTCCTCGCCCAGCTCGTCGATCTCCGCCACGCGGCCTTCGTAGTTGAAGTCCGTCAGGTCGGTATGGCAGAGGTTGCAGCCGTTGACGTTCATGGCGCCGGCGGCGTTGGTCATGTTGAACGAGTGGCCGCCCAGGTCCGCGGCACTGTTCTCGGCGAAGTGGCAGCTGATGCAGCCGTTGGCCAGGTGGGCCGGAGGAGCCGCACTGCGGTAGGTGTAGCCCTCGAACTCGTAGCCGTTGGTCCCGGCCAGGAGGTCGCCCTGGGGACCGTGGTGGGGGCCCCAGTGGCTGCTGGGGATGACGTAGTTGCCCTCGTCGTCGGCCACGATCTCGGTGGCCACGTCGCGGCGGGCCTGGTGGCAGGACAGGCAGAGATTGCCGTCCCCGATGTCCAGGACCGTTCCGTCAGCCAGGGTCTGGGCCTCCGTCACCCGCAGCTGGAAGTCCTCGTTGGTGTGGGGAGCGTGGCAGCTGAAGCAGCGGATGGACGTCGCGTAAGGAACTGCGGTTTCGCCGGCCAGGGCAGCTTCGAAGCCCGCCCCGGAGTGGCAATTGGAGCATCCGCTGCGGCCGCCGGCATAGGCGACGTTGGCGCCGATGGCGTGCATGGAGTAGGTCCACTCGAGCTGGGCTTCCATCAGGAAGGTGTCCTGATCGTTGTGGCAGTCGAAGCAGCTCGAGGCGCTCTCGTTCACCTGGGTGTAGGTGATCTCGCGGGTACAGGCGCCGAGGGCCAGCAACGACACGAGGCAGATCAGGATCATCAGGTTTTTGCGGGCTGCCGTCATTATCGGATCCTCCTTGTGACGGGCGTCATGACTTGCAACTAGTCGATCGAAAGCTTGTAGCCGACATTCACCCACACCACGTTCGCGGTGTAGTAGCGATCCATGAGGATGAAATCGTCGTAGTTGTAGACGTTGTATTTCACCTCCACGAAGTAATCGTCCTGCAGGGCGTACTCGCCGGCGAACATCAGGATGGACTTCTCGATGTCCAGGTCCTTGCCGATGTCGAGGTAAGTCAGCCCCGCCGACAGTTTCAGGTCGCGGAAGCGATCGATGTCCAGACGACCGGTCACGGCGTGGTTGTCCGCCTGGAAGGAGCCTGCCAGGTCCTGGTATTCGTCGTCCGAATAGCTGTAGGTCAGGTTGAAGGCGCCGAGGCCGTCCAGCCGGTAGCCGCCCCGGGCCGCGTAGCGGAGTCCGGAGGATTCCACCCCGATGACCGGGAAGGTCCGGTCATGGTCGATGTAGGAGACGCCGAAGTTCATCTTGTCGTCGGGATTGACGTCCAGGCTAAACCGGAGCCGGCTGGCCTCGATGTCCTTCAGGAGGGTCAGGCCTTCGGTGTCCGTCTTCTCGCTGCTGGCGTAGCTGACCTTGCCCTTGAAGACCTTGCCGTCGCCGACCACCGTCCCGACGCGCCAGACGTTGTCGCTGGTCAGCGACCTCTCGTTGTCGTTGGTGAAGTAGCCGTAACCGCCGAAGACCTTGCCGTGGGCGTGATGCCAGGTCAGGTCGAAGTCGTTGCGGACCTCGTCGGTCTGCAGGCCGGTGGCGTCGTCCTCCACCCTGCTGCCGAAGAACCGGTAGTCGAGCTGGAAGGGCCGGACGGGCCGCGCGACGCCGACGTACTGGAAGGTCGACATGGTGTAGGCCAATCCCCCCTGGTCGAGCTTCTGCTCGCCGAGGGTGCCCCGCAGGTAGTGCGACAGCTTGCCGGGCCACAGCAGGCAAGGCAGGTTGGCGCGGGCCGAGAAGACCTGCCCGGTCCGGTCGGCCGCGGTCAGCTGGGCGTCCTCGAAGCTGCTGGTCTCGAATCCGACCGCGAAGGCCCGGGCGCCCCGGCGCGCCTCGGCCTCCACCCGGCCGATCCCGAAGGTGTAATCGTAGGCGTCGCCCAGCCAGCTCTGGAAGCCGGCCCCGTAACCAAGACGGTCGCCCTGGCGGGTCTGCCGGGAATAGTCCCCGGTGATCCGCAGCCAGTCCGCCGGGGTCACCCTCGCGCCGAACATCCACTTCTCCCGTTCGCTCTCCACGGCCCCGTCGGCGTCGAAGAGATGCCGGCGGCGATCGTAACGCGCGGTCAGGTGGAGGCGATCCTGCAGCCGGTAGTTGAAGTAACCCCGCCGCGAATCGAGGTTCATCTCCTCCAGGTCGAGGCGGAAGGCGCTGCCGCCGCCCAGGGCCCCGCGCAGGGCCACCTGGGTGACGGAGAATCCGTCGTGGATGTTGACCGTCTCCTGGATGGCCGTCACGTCGCTCGTGTCCTCGTCCTTGGTGATGACTCCGAGCTTGACCGTCCCCTTCAGGGATTCCGCAGCCGCCGGCAAGGCCAGCACGAGCAGCAGGGCGGCCAGGCTTGAAATCGTTGCAATCCGTCGCATTTCAGCCTCCTCCTACCGCTGGTGGCAACCCAGGGTGTTGCAGCCCTGGGCCTCGATGATCGGCGCGAAGAACTTGCTGCTGGTGTAGGAGCCGTGGATGTCCACGTGGCACTCACCGCAGGCCATGTCCGCCCACTCCGTTCCGTGCTGGCTGTTGTCGCGGTGCCCGGGAACCGAGTGGCACTGGGAGCAGAGCTGGAAGTGGGGCCCCTCGTAAGGCTGCTTCAGCAGCCGGGGATGGGCCGAACCGTGGGGCTCGTGACAGTTGAGGCAGCTGCCCTCCTCGGTGGAGTATCCCACTCCGGCCTGGTGTTCGAAGGGGAACGGCCCCTGGAACTCGGCATGGCAACCGAGACAGACGGCGTCGCCGCCGCGCATCACCAGGGAATCCCACCCGTCGTCGGACTTCAGGTGGCAATCGCTGCAGTCCATGAACCCTTCGTCGGCAGGGTGATGGAACGGTTGGGCGAAGTCGGCCCGCTGCCCTGCGTGGCATCCGAAGCAGAGTCCCGGCTGCTCCGAGACCAGCGACCCGCGGAGCTCGCTGCCGTGGACCTGGTGGCAGGCCAGGCAGGAGACGCCGGCGGCCGCATGGGGGCTGACCGTCTGCTGGTTGATCTGGTGGACCGAATCGTGGCACCGGCCGCAGAGCCTGCCGGCCTCCTCGCCGCCCATGTCGGCCGGATTGGCCATGGGGTAGGAAGAAGGATCGTCCTCCCAGTGTCGGGGGTCGCCGTCATGGCACGACAGGCAGTTCAACCTGCCCTCGCCGCCCGGGGAAAGGCTGTGGGGTCCGAATTCCAGACTGCTTGCTTGATCCTCATGACAATCCAGGCAAACCTGGCCCGCCCCTCCCTGGGCGGCGAGCACGGGCAGGGCCAGCAGGAGGCCCGTCGCCAGAGCCAACCCGGCCGCCCTCGCCAGGGCGTGCCTCGTCAGCTCAACCCGAAGTTTTGTTCGTGTCCGCAAGACTCAAACCTCTCGATTGGGGTCGCGAGCAGGGCCGGACCGCCCTACTCATAGAAGCACCCTAGGGCTTTCGAGTCGTACGCGTCAACCTTAAGTTATTTTTTTAACGACAATGATTTTCATAATTGATCGCAGGTCGACTGGTCCCTGAAATCTGCCCCCTCTCCTGGTCCGGACCGGCAAAATTTTCCCGGCAAATAAGCCATCCGGTGGGATTTGGGGGCAATGATCTTTCTTGAATTCATCCGATCATTCTGATATCCTCACCTGGTTCCGTTGGTGAGCCGGCAGTTGCTGGACGACACCGATGCGGTAAGCCTCGCCCTCTCGCCCCCCATCATTCGCCGACTCATCGATCCTCGAGTCCCGATGCGGTACCGTTATCGCGGGAGGTTTTCCATGCGCACCATGACAATGCTCATTCTCACGGCGGCGCTCGTCCTGATCGCTGCGGCGGCCTGGGCCCAGTGCCCCAACCTCAACGGCTACTGGACCACCAATGACGGCTCCATGACCGGCGGCCGGGCCTCGGAAGCCTGGTGCGGGTCCGGAGGGATGCCCATCCAGGGCGGAGTGCCCGGCAACACGCAGAACGCCATGTCCTGGAACGGGGCCGCCCTGGGGGCCCTGTGGAAGGCCTGGGGCATGGAGATCGACGGCGCCGGCGCCGTCCTGATCTCCGACACCCTGGACGGATCGGGGACCGGGACGCGGACCTACAGGACCAACTACCTGGGCGGGCAGTTCTGGTTGACCCGGGACAACACCTGGGCCGACGGTGCGGCCGACCTCGAGGGCGTCCTGACGTCCTACGTCGTGTTCACGACCATCACCTTCTACACGGGGATCCCCATGGGAGCCACCAGCAACATCTCCTTCACCGGGGATTTCCTGAACTGTCCGGCGGTCAACGGCTGCGAGGTCCGTTTCGCCATCGCCAACGCCATGAAGATCTGGGACACCAACATGGCCACTCCCATGCCGGCCAATTACCCCGCGTTCCTGTGCTCGGCGAGTGCGGGGGAATTCTTCGACGTCTGCTGCATCAGCATGGACATCGCCTGCGCCATCGACACCGAACCGACCTCCTGGGGCGACCTGAAGGCCCAGTACAAGTGACGTGGACGCGAGGGGGATGCCGCGGAGCCGGATCGGGCCCCGCGGCTATCCGCCCATGGGCGGAATTTATTGACATTGCCTTTTCTTTTGCCGTATCATTGTCCTGCCCGACGGACCAGGGCGAATCCCCAGAAGGATCCTGAATCGTTTCGATATTCCTGACACCGGTTCGGAGGTACCCCATGCACATCTTGAGAACGGCTTCCCTGGTCTTGCTGCTCCTGCTCGTCTCGACCCTCGCCTCCGCCCAGTGCCCCAACCTCAACGGCGCCTGGGCCACCTACAACGGCACCATGCTGGGCGGCCGCGCCTCCGAAGCCTGGTGCGGCGTCGACGGAGCTCCCCTGCAACCCGGCCAGCCCGGCAACACCCAGAACGCCATGTCCTGGAACGGGTCCACCCTGGGCACCGAATGGAAGGCCTTCGGGATGGCCATCGACGCCAACGGCGCCACCCTCATCGACGACTCCCTCGACGGGTACGGCAACGGGTCCCGCACCTACTCCACCGACTACGTCGGCGGGGAGTTCTGGATGACCAAGGACAACACCTGGTCCGACGGGGTGGCCGATCTGTCCGGCCAGCTCACCAGCTACCAGGTCGTGGCCACCATCACCTTCTTCGGTGGCGTCCCCGTCGGCCTGACCTCGAACATCACCTTCAGCGGAACGTTCGACAACTGCCCCCAGCTCAACGGCTGCGAGATCCGCTTCTCCATCGCCAACGCCATGAAGGTCTGGGACAGCGGCATGGCCTCCCCCATGCCTGCCGATTATCCCGCCTTCCTGTGCGGAGCCAACGGCGGCGAGTTGTTCGACGTCTGCTGCGCCCTGGTGGACGTCAACTGCATCGTGGACAACGAGAGCGCCTCCTGGGGCACGCTCAAGGCCATGTTCAAGTAGGTCCGGATCGGCGATTCCCCAAGCCGGCGCCCCCGCGGCGCCGGCTTTTTTCCTCCACACCCTGCCTGGAAAAAATCCCCTTGTCCGCCGCTGGAATCCGGATGCACAGTCGTTCGGTGTTGCGCAAGCACCCTCGCGTCCCCTCTCGCATCGGAGCGCCTCATGAAAAGAGCCCTGACCGTCCTGGCCTTCTGTCTGGTCGCGGCCGCCGTCTACTGGCAGGTGCGCGGCGAAGACGGCGACCAGGCCGCCTCCTTCCGTCTGGTCGCCGTCGCCCGCGGCGACCTGGCTTCCGTGGTGACCAGCACCGGGACCCTCGAACCGGTCACGACCGTCCAGGTCGGCACCCAGGTCAGCGGGATCGTCGACGAGATCCTGACCGACTTCAACGACCGGGTCGCCGCAGGGCAGGTCATCGCCCGCATCGACACGACCCTGCTGGCCGCGGCGGTGGCCTCGGCCGAGGCCCAGCTGGACCGTGCGACCGCGGAGCTCCGCCAGGCCGAACGGGAGTTCGCCCGCACCGAACCCCTTTTCCGCGAGGAGATGATCTCGGCCAGCGAGTTCAACGGGGTCCAGTACGGCCTGGACGTGGCCCGGGCCGGTCTGAAGGGCGCGCGGGTAGACCTGGACCGGGCCCGGCGGAACCTGGCCTACGCCACCATCACGGCCCCCATCGCCGGGACCGTCGTCCGGCGATCGGTCGACGTGGGCCAGACCGTCCAGTCCTCCTTTTCCGCCCCCGAACTCTTCCAGATCGCCGGGGATCTGACCGAGATGCAGATCCTGGCGGCCGTGGACGAGAGCGACATCGGCCGGATCCGTGAAGGCCAGGCCACCAGATTCACGGTCCAGGCCTACCCGGACGATACCTTCCAGGGAACCGTCAGGCAGTTGCGGCTGCAGTCGGTGGTCGACGACAACGTCGTCAACTACCAGGTGGTCGTCCGCGTGGAGAATCCCGGGATGCGGCTGCTCCCCGGCATGACCGCCACCGTCGACTTCATCGTCGACGAGGCCACCGACGTCCTGTTCGCACCCAACGCCGCCCTCCGCTTCCGCCCGTCCCAGGAAGAGATGGCCGCGGCCTTCGCGCGCAGGCGGGCCGAGCGAGGCCGGGGCCCGGGCGAGGAGGGGACGACGGGTCCCCGCGGTCAAGGCGCCGACTCCGGGCCCGGCGGGCAGGGCGGGCAACCCGGCGGCACGATGCCCGCCGACCGGGGCATGCTCTGGGTGACCCGCGAGGACGGGACCCTGGACGTCGTCATGGTCCGCACCGGCATCACCGACGGCACCAACACGGCCGTCGAGGGGCGTGACCTGGTCGAGGGACTGGAGGTCATCGCGGGCGTCGCCAGCAAGGCCGCCGCGGCGGCGAGCTCGCCCTTCCAGCAGCAGGGCCGGCCATCGGGTCCGCCGCGACCGGGCGGGTTCTAGCATGGGCGACATCATCCGCATCCGGGAGCTGACCAAGACCTACGACATGGGCGCCACGCGGGTGGACGCCCTGGCGGGCATCGACCTGGTCGTGGAGCCGGGGGAGATGGTGGCCGTGATGGGAGCCTCGGGGTCGGGGAAGTCCACCCTGATGAACATCATCGGTTGCCTGGACCAGCCGACCTCCGGCAGCTACGAGCTGGACGGCGAACGGGTCGAGAGCCTGGACCGCAACCGGCTGGCCGACATCCGCAACCGCAGGCTGGGATTCGTCTTCCAGGGCTTCAACCTGCTGGCCCGGACCAGCGCCCTGGAGAACGTCGAACTGCCCCTGCTCTACGACCGCACCGGCCGGCCCGGCCGGCCCCGGGACCTGGCCCGCAAGGCTCTGGAGCGTGTGGGGCTGGCCGACCGGGCCTCCCATCTGCCCAACGAGCTGTCGGGAGGGCAGCAGCAGCGGGTGGCCATCGCCCGGGCGCTGGTCACCGGACCGGCCCTGCTGCTGGCCGACGAACCCACGGGCAATCTCGACACCCGCACCAGCATCGAGGTCCTCGCCCTGTTCCAGGAACTGAACGACCAGGGGCTGACCCTGCTGATGGTGACCCATGAACAGGACATCGCCCGTTACGCCCGGCGCATCGTCGAGCTGCGGGACGGACGGATCGTCAGGGACGAGCCGGTCGCCGGCCGCGGCGACGCCCGGGTCGACCTGGCCGCCCTGCCCACCGGAGGTGTCGCATGCGCCCCGACCAGCTGATCCGGATCGCCCTGCGGGGCATCGCCCGCACCAAGCTGCGCAGCGCCCTGACCATGCTGGGCATCATCATCGGCGTCGGCGCGGTGATCGTCATGGTGGCCATCGGCAGCGGAGCCCGCTCGCGCATCGAGGAGAACATCCGCAACCTCGGGACCAACATGGTGGTCATCACTCCCGGCGCCAGCACGACGGGCGGGGTCAGCCGGGGCGCGGGCACGATGAGCAGCCTGACCGTCGACGACGCGGTCAAGCTCGCCCGCGAATCCCTGCTCCTGGCCGAGGTCTCCCCGGTGATCATGACCTTCTCCCGGATCCGCGGCGGCGGCGGCAACTGGCGCGCCCCCATCTACGGCGTGGACGTCTCCTACCGGACCGTCCGCGACTGGAATCTGGAGGACGGGCAGTTCTTCGACGTCAAGGACATCCGGTCGCGCCGCAAGGTGGCGGTCCTCGGCGCCACCGTCGCTCAGAACCTCTTTCCCGAGCAGAGCGCCATCGGGCAGCAGGTCATCCTGCGCGGAGTCCCCTTCAACGTCATCGGGGTCCTGGCCGAGAAGGGCCAGACCGCCGACGGGAGCGACCAGGACGACATGGTCCTGTGCCCCTACACCACCGTCCAGGAGCGTCTCTCCGGCCGCCAGTTCATCCCCCAGATCCTCGGATCGGCCTGGTCCCCGGACGACGTCGACGCCGCCATGGACGAGGCCGGGGTGATCCTGCGGGAGAGCCACGGCCTGGCCGAATGGGAGGAGGACGACTTCACCGTCCGCAACCAGAACGACATCGCCGAGGCGGCCACCGGCACCACCGAGGTCATGACCATCCTGCTGGCGGCCATCGCGGGGATCTCCCTCCTGGTCGGCGGCATCGGCATCATGAACATCATGCTGGTGTCGGTCACCGAGCGGACCCGCGAGATCGGGATCCGCATGGCCATCGGCGCACGTCCCGGCGACGTCCTCACCCAGTTCCTGGTCGAAAGCGTGGTGCTCTCATTGTTCGGGGGCCTGCTGGGCGTCGGCCTCGGCTACGGCGGCAGCCGGCTGGTGGGCGAGATCACCGGATGGCCGACGGTGATCGATCCGGGAACCGTGGGCCTGGCCCTGGGGTTCTCCGCCGGAGTGGGTGTGTTCTTCGGATTCTGGCCGGCCCGCAAGGCCGCCGCCCTGAACCCCATCGAGGCCCTCAGGTACGAGTAGAATCCGGCCGTTGCCCCCCGGCGGTTCCCCGGGTACCATAAGGGCATGATCTTCTTCAGGAGGAACCGCAAGCGCCGGCAGTTGCTGGCAGAAGGCCTGGACGATCCGGCCTGGAGCCTGGCCTGCAGCCGCGTGCCCATGCTGCGCCGCCTGCCCGACGACGTGGCGGGGAGGGTCCGTGCGGCCGCCAGGGTCCTGATGGAGGAGAAGCACTTCGAGGGATGCGGAGGGCTCGCGCTCGAACCCGAGATGCCCCTGATGGTCTGCTGCCAGGCAGCCCTGCTCCAGGTCCATCCCCACGCCGACTACTTCCCCGGTCTCGACACGGTCCTGATCTATCCCGAGGCGTTCACCGTCCAACACCAGGTCGAGGACGAGTTCGGGATCGTCAGCGAGGACCCGGACGAGCTGGCCGGGGAGTCGTGGCAGCGCGGGTCCGTGATCCTCAGCTGGCAGGACGTCACCGAGGAGCTCGGCGAGCCGGAGGGGGGCTACAACGTCGTCCTCCACGAATTCGCCCACCAGCTTGACGAACAGACGGGCGAGGCGGACGGGGCTCCCCTGATCGGGTCCCAGGAACTGCTGGCGCGCTGGTCGGACGCCTTCGCCCAGGCCTTCAGCCGCCACGAACGCAGCCTGCGGCGGAGAAGGGAGATCCTTTTCGACGACAACGCCGCCGAATCCCCCGCCGAGTTCTTCGCCACCGCGGTGGAGCTCTTCTTCAGCCTGCCCCGGGATCTCCGTCAGGAGTTCGGGGACCTCTACGCCGTGCTGAGCGAGCACTTCGCCGTGGATCCCGCACGCTGGTAGATCAGCGATCCAGGCGAACCCGGATCCGACCCGTGCCGGGGCCCCTGATGCTGCCGATCGCAACGGCGGCATCCACTCCGGCTTCGCGGAGGGCGGCCACCAGGTCGTCCGCCTGGTCCGCGGCCACGGCGATCAGGAGGCCGCCGCTGGTCTGGGCGTCGCAGAGCAGGGTCTTCTGGAGTTCGGAGACGCCGTCGGCCCAGTCCACCGAATCGGCGACGAAGGCCTGGTTGTCCCGGGTCCCCCCCGGGACGATGCCCGCCGCCGCATGATCCCACGCCGAGGGGATGACCGGCACCCTGTCCGCGAAGACTTCCGCATCCACGCCGCTTCCGGTGGTCATCTCCCGGAGATGTCCCAGCAAGCCGAATCCCGTGACGTCCGTCAGGGCCGAAACGTCGAAACGCCCCATGACCTCAGCCGCCGTCCGGTTCAGGGCGGCCATGATCCGGATGGCCTGGTCCGCGGTCGCGGGGTCCACCAGACCACGCTTGAGAGCCGTCGTGATGATCCCCAGGCCCAGGGGCTTGGTCAGGATCAACCGATCCTCCGGCCGGGCTCCGGCATTGGACAGGATCCGGTCGGGATGGACCCTGCCCGTCACCGCCATCCCGAACTTCGGTTCGGTGTCGTCGACCGTGTGCCCGCCCACGATGGGGATGCCGGCCTCGGCCGCCTTGTCCGCCGCCCCCTTGAGGATCTCCTCGAGCACCCACACCGGCAGCCGGTTGGTGGGAAAGCCGACGATGTTCAGGGCGAACAGGGGCTCGGCCCCCATGGCGTAAACGTCGCTGAGGGCGTTGGCCGCGGCGATGGCCCCGAAATGGTAGGGGTCGTCCACGATGGGTGTGAAGAAATCCACGGTGCCCACGATGGCCGTCTTCTCGTCGAGGCGATAGACCGCTGCGTCGTCGGACGACCCGGTTCCCACCAGGACCGCCGGGTCGTTCACCGGGGGCAGGTTCCGCACCACCTCTTCCAGCACCTGGGGCCGCAACTTGCAGGCGCAGCCCAGGCCATGGGTGAAATGCGTGAGCTTGACGGAGTCCCGTTCGGGGACCGCGACCGGCCCGACCGGTCCGGCCTCCCGGGGGCGCAACCGCTCCACCGCGGCGATGACCTGGTCGGCCGCTTCCTCGACCTCCTTGCGGGTCAGGAACTTCCCCGTCGAGAAACGGACCGTGCCCATGGCGTATTCGGGCGGAACCTTCATCGCGGCGATCACGCTCGACACCTCGACCGACTCGGCGTGGCAGGCCGCTCCGGCGGAAGCCGCCACTCCCGTCAGCTCGGCCAGGAGGGTGTTCGCTTCGATGCGGGGAAAGCTCACGTTCAGGGTGTTGGGCAGGCGCAGGACGGGATGCCCGTTCAGACGCATCTCCGGCAGGGCGGCATGCAGCCGGTCCCAGAGCAGTTCCCGCAGCGAGCGGCTGTGCTCGGCGTTCTTCGCGAGGGTGGCCGCGGCGATTTCGGCCGCAGCTCCCAACCCGGCGATCTCCAGGACGTTCTCGGTCCCGGCCCGCAGGTTCCGCTCGTGATCGGCGCCGTGGATCAGCTTCTCGATGGTGACCCCCGGCCTGATGTACAGGGCCCCGATACCCTTGGGCCCGTAAAACTTGTGGCCGGCGACCGACAGCAGGTCGACGCCTAGCCCGGCCACGTCCACGGGGATCTTGCCGACCGACTGGGCCGCATCCGAATGTACCACGATCCCGTGACGGCGGGCGATCTCCGCCAGCTCGGCGATGGGCTGGATCGTGCCGGTTTCGTTGTTGGCGTGCATCACCGAAAGCAGGATGGTCCCCGGCGTGATGAGATCCTCCAGGTCGGCGGGATCGACCCTTCCGGTGCGGTCGACCGGCAGGTGGGAGACGGTGAATCCCTGCGACTCCAGGTAACGGCAGACCTCCCCGACGGCGGGATGTTCCACCACCGAGGTGATGATGTGGTTGCCCCGGGATCGAAGTGCGAAAGCCGCGCCCTTGAGGGCGTAGTTGTTCGACTCGCTGCCCCCGCTGGTGAAGACCACCTCCCCCGGCCGCGCCCCGATCAGGTCGGCGACTTGCCGGCGGGCCTTCTCCACCGCCTTGTGGGTCTGGACCCCGTACCAGTGGCTCGAGGAGGGGTTGCCGAAGAACTCCTCCAGGTAGGGACGCATGACGGCGGCCACGCCCGGATCGATGGGCGTGGTGGCGTTGTAGTCGAGGTAGATCGGTCGGGACATGGGAACGGTCCTTCCGGGAGGGTGTCATCAAAAGGCGGAGCGGGAAGCCTCCCGCTCCGCCGGTGAACCGCCGGATCGTGGGTCATTCGGGAGGATTGCCGGCCCCGCGATTCCTGGCCCGCTCGATGCTCTGCAGGGCGAGGTAGTCCTTGCCGAAGCGGGCGAGGTTGTCCAGCTCGGTGTCGTACTGGTCGTAGTGGCGCTCCTCGTCGGCCACCAGTTCCTCGAACAGCTGCTTGGATCGGCTGTCGGCGTTCTGGGCGCACTCGTTGGCCATGCGGTTGTAGTCCTTGGCGCTGTGTTCCTCCATGCCGGCGGCCATCTCCAGCATCTTCTGGACGTCGGTCTCCTTCTTGACCGGATCACTGGCAGTCATCTCCACCTCGCCCTTGAGGAAGAGGATGCGTTCGGCCAGCTTCTCGATGTGGATCATCTCCTCGATCGCCGTCCGCTTGAACAGGCCGGCGAGAAGGTCGAAGCCCTGGTCGTCGCAGTGGAAGTGCCAGTACATGTACTGGTGGACGGCCGACAGCTCGTCGGCGACCGCCTGGTTCAGCAGCGTCACGCTCTTCTCGTGCATCGGTGACCTCCCTGGATAGGATCCGCCCTCGGATTCCGCGAGAATCCTGCCCATCGTAACCCCCAGGTGATCCGAATTCAAGGCCCTGGGCACGGCCTCGGTCTCAGCGGTGCACGCCCGCCGACTCGCTGCCAGTGCTCGCCACGTACTCCGTGTAGGACCCGTCGTAGATCCGGGGCGCCTGGTATCCGGGGTCCTCCCCCGCGGCCGCGGCGCCGGCGCCGCCGAGAACCAGGACCCGATTGCTGAGGCCCTTGAGGAAGGTCCGGTCGTGGCTGACGAAGAGCATGGTGCCCTCGAAGTCCGCCAGCGACTTCACCAGCATCTCCTTGGTCTCGAGGTCGAGGTGGTTGGTGGGCTCGTCGAGGATCAGGAAGTTGGGCGGATCCAGCAGCATGCGCGCCAGGACCAGGCGCGACTTCTCCCCGCCCGAGAGGATGCGGCAGGGCTTGTCCGCATCGTCGCCGCTGAACTGGAAGGCCCCCAGGAGATTCCGCAGGACGCCGGGGCCCTCGGCAGGAAAGGCCTTCTGCAGGTGCTCGAAGACGGTCAGGCCGGGGTCGAGCTGTTCGAGGGCCTGCTGGGCGAAGTAGCCGACCTTCAGGTTGGCCCCCAGCCTCACCGTGCCGGCATCGGGCTCGATGATCCCCGCCACCAGCTTGAGCAGCGTGGTCTTGCCGGCCCCGTTGCAGCCCAGGACGCACCACCGTTCGGTGCGCCGGATCATCAGGTCGAAGCCGTCGTAGACGACGCGGTCCCCGTAGGCCTTGGCCAGGCCCTTGATCGCGACCACGTCCTCGCCCGAGCGCGGCGGCTTGCGGTACTCGAACTCGACGACCTTGCGCCGCCGGGGCGGCTCGACCATCTCGATCTTGTCCAGCTTCTTCAGGCGGCTCTGCACCTGGGCGGCCTTGGCCACGTGGGACGCGAACCGCTCGACGAAGCGGCGCTCCTTGGCCAGCATGGCCTGCTGCCGGGCGAAGGTGGCCTCGCGGTTGGCCTCGGCCACCGCCCGTTGCTGGACGAAGAAGTCGTAGTTCCCGGTGTAGGAGACGAACTCGCCGCCGTCGATGTCGATGATCCGCGAGACCACGCGGTTCATGAAGTCCTTGTCGTGGCAGGTCAGCAGCACCGCCCCGGGGTAGCCCTTGATGAAGGTCTCCAGCCACAGGATGGATTCGATGTCCAGGTGGTTGGTGGGCTCGTCCATGAGCAGCACGTCGGGCCGCGAGAGCAGCACCCGGGCCATGCCGATGCGCATCTTCCAGCCCCCGGACAGGTGGCCCGCATCGCCTGCGATCCGGTCGTCGGCGAACCCCAGGCCGTGCAGGATCTCCTTGGCCCGGGCCTCCAGCTCGTAGCCTCCGCGGCTCTGGTAGGAGTCCAGGACCTCGCCGAACCGGGCGAGGATCCCGTCCATCTCGTCGGCCCGGTCGGGGTCGGCCAGGGCGTGCTCCAGGTCCTGCAAATCGTGGTGGAGTTCGCCCAGGTCGCCGCAGCCCGCGATGGTCTCGTCCAGGACCGAGCGGCCGGCCATGTCCCCGATGTCCTGCCTGAAGTACCCGATGGTGGTCCTCTTCGGCACCGAGACCGTCCCCTCGTCGGGGCTCTCCTCGCCGGTGATCATGCGGAAGACGGTGGTCTTTCCCGCGCCGTTGGGTCCCACGAGCCCGACCTTCTCGCCGGGGTTGAGCTGGAACGAGGTCTCCACGAAGAGGATCTGGCGCCCGTAGCGCTTGGAGATGCCGGTCAGATTGATCACTGCGGGGACATCCGGATCTGGCGGACGGCCGACCGCCGCGGGTTGAAGCTGTGGGGGTTCCGGAGACCGGAAAGGACCGGGGAATATAGCACCAGGCCCCGGAAAAATCCCGGGGCCTGGACAAGAAATCCGGATCGGGCCTCATTTCCCGTTGCCGGGAGGATCGGCCTCATCATCCAGCGGACTAGTGGTACCAGAACGCCCAGCCCTCTCCCGACCAGAAGACCATGCCGGTTCCCGCGCCCACGACCCAGCAATCACCGTCGACGACGACCTCGATCTCCTGGGCCACGTCCGAGGTGGCTGTGAAGTACCCGAATCCGGCGTAACGGTCGTACTCCGCTTCCTTGCCCTGGTAGACCAGACCGGTGACGCTGACATCGCGGGTCCCCTTGACCTTGAAGCTGCCCTCGACCGTGCCGGTGACGACCCCGACGCCCGTCAGGGTCGCGGTGCCCACACCGTCGCCGATGAAGGTGCCGTCGCCGGCGACCTCGCCGCTGCCTTCGCCGAAGACCTCGCGCAGGTCGGTGACGCCCTCGACCTCGGCCTTGACCTGGTCGACCTGGGCCTGGTACCCGGCCAGCTTCGCGTTCCATTTCTGCTGTCTCTCGACGGACATGGGCGAATCGTCACCCTGGCATCCGGCGAGAAGGAAAAGACACACAAGCACCCCGCACCCCGATCCCATTCGCTTCATTTGCGGGACCTCCTGCTATGGTTTTTACCCCCACCTATGTGGTAGGGGAAGAATCTCCCCCAAAAACAGGACCGCGTCAATCCTTTTTTAAGAATTTCGGGGTTGTTTATCGAAATCATCGACTGAAATGAAGCTACTTGTTCAAATATCACGCCCGCCGTGACCGGTTTTACCAGTCCATTCATCAAATACGCCCCCAGGGAAGGGGCAAGGCGATTCCGTGGAGGCCGGCCCTCGGGACCGGCCTCCCCACCGGAATCCTATTCGTTCTTCAACGACGCCATGTCGATGGAGAAACGGTACTTCACGTCGGACTTCAGCATCCGCTCGTACGCCTCGTTGACCTGCTGGATCGGGATGACCTCGACGTCGGCGGTGATGCCGTGCTCCCCGCAGAAATCGAGCATCTCCTGGGTCTCCGCGATGCCCCCGATCAGCGACCCGGACAGGCTCTTCCGCCCGAACAGCAGGGCGAAGGACGACACGGGCAGGGGTTTTTCCGGCGCGCCCACCAAAGTCAGGTTGCCGTCGAGGCCCAGAAGCTGGATGTACGCGTTGACGTCGTGATCGACCGAAACGGTGTCCAGGATGAAGTCGAAGCTGCCGGCGTGCTTGGCCATCTCCTCGGCGTTACGGGAGTTGACGACTTCGTGGGCCCCCAGCCGCAGGGCATCCTCCACCTTCGATGCGGAGGTCGTGAACACCACGACGTGGGCGCCGAAGGCGCGGGCGAACTTCACGCCCATGTGGCCCAGACCGCCGAGGCCCACCACCCCGACCTTCTTGCCCTCCCCCACGCCCCAGTGGCGCAACGGGGAATAGGTCGTGATTCCGGCGCAAAGCAGGGGTGCGACCCCGGCCGGATCGAGGTTCTCGGGTACCTTGAGGACGAAGCTCTGGTCCACGACGATGCTCTCGGAATACCCGCCGTAAGTGACCCCGCCGAGATGCTTGTCCGGAGAGTTGTAGGTGAAGACCCCACCTGGGCAGAACTGCTCCATGTCAGCCTTGCAGCTGGGGCAGGTGTGGTCCGAGTCGACCAGGCAGCCCACTCCGACGAGATCGCCCGGGCCGTATTTCGTGACCGCGGACCCGACCGCGGTGACCTTGCCTACGATTTCGTGGCCGGGCACCACCGGATAGACCGTCGGCATGATCTCCTTCCACTCGTTGCGCACGGTGTGAAGGTCGGAGTGGCAGACTCCGCAGAAGAGGATCTCGATCTGGACGTCCGTTTCCTTGGTTTCCCGGCGGTTAATGGTGTCCGACGCCAGGGGTGAAGCGGCGGCGGCGGCGGAATAGGCCCTGGCTTTGTACATCCGGTGTCCTCCATTTGGTCATTTGTCCCTGTCGATCCGAGCTGGCAGCTCATCTTGCCAGGCAAAAATACATACAAAAGCGGTAGGCCGCCCGGCCTGCACCTCGATCCGATCGGGCGAGGCCGCCGGCTGCAGTCAGGGAAGACAACGGCGGCATGTCCATTTTGATTGCGGCCATCAGGGTGGGGGCGCATGATGAATGCCGGCCCTCATGATCCGCCGTGCCACGCCCCCGCTTCGAAAGGATTTCCCGATGAAGATCCGCACCCTGACCATCTGCCTGCTGGTTTCATCCGTGCTGGTGCAGCCCGCCGCAGCCGAACAGAAGCCCAAGGCCGGTCCCGTGAAGGTGGATGGGAAAAGCGTCAAGCTCGTCCAAAAGAACCTCGGCTTCGAACTCGCGGATGACTCCATCCGGGGCCTGACCAACGTCGCGCTGGCCGACCTGATCGAATTCAAGGAACCCGAGGCGCCGGACCAGGCCATCCCCGAGCAGGCCGTCTTCGTCAGCCACGACAAGAAGTCGTTCCTCTTCCAGATGATCTCGTACGAGCTGGTCTTCCAGCAGGAACAGACGCTCAGGGTGAACTGCCACGGGTGGTTCCGCGGCACGACGGACTGGACGATCATGGTCGACGTGACCGCCGGCCGGCCGGAGGACTGGGCTCGGGTCACCGAACTCTTCAAGTCGCTGAGGCTCGACAACGCATCCTTCCGCCTCGTCTGCGACGGCGCCAAGCTGGAAACCGAGAACAAGTACCACTACGCGTTCTTCACGGTGGATCTCTCGGAGTCGGGCCGGGCGGTCACGCTCAGCGCGCCGAACTACCTGGCGGGATTGACCTACTGAGCAAGGCGAATACGGGGCTGCGAGACGGCACCAGGGAGGACCCGGGAGAGCCCAGGGGTTGCGGGTCGACATCCTGAGGAAGATGCGGAAGTCCCGGCCCTCGGTGGGGTCTGCCTTGAAATTTGAAAATTGGTGTACCAGATGGGTTCATGTGAACCCGGCTGCGGACTGATGGATCAAAAGGGAGGGCGTGCGAGGCTGGAGGCCGGGAAACAGGCTCCCCACCAAGCCCGCCCGATTTCCCTATTGGAAAAAGTGGCTACTCCCCGGGATGAACGCTCTGCGTGTAAAAACTGGCTCCCCGGGTGGGACCGTAATGCGAACTCGGGGAAAGAGAGAGGTTTTCGGGGTCAAGACTGCCTAACCCATTGTCATTTGATGAGAACCGCCCGCTTCGTTTCACCGTGTTTGCCTGCCTCAATCTGCTAGAACTGCGGCCCATCGGCACTTGGACGCAAAAAAGCGGTCCCCCGCGGCCCAATATGGCCTGTTGTTGGCCAAGGGGATAATAGCGGGGACATTCCTTGCAAATGAGAAACCTGTCAACGGAGATCACTTCTTGCCAGCCCCTTTAAGACTAATTTCAATGAGTCACTTGCATAATCGACCGGAGTTTTTCCCACATTATCTTTGATATCAATTTTTGCACCATGATTGAGGAGCAGAATGGCACAATCTTGGGAATTAAAAACACATGCCATATGTAATGGAGTTTTCCCCAAACAGGAAATTGCATTTACATCCGCCCCGTGTAAAATCAACAATTCAACTACAGGTTTAAGCTCTTCCCATTTTGCAGCGAAATGAAGGGGGGTAAACCCGGAAATATTCCGATCATCAACGGGACAGCCTTTTTCAATTAAGACCGAAATTCCACGAAGGATGGTGTCAAAATCGACCTCAAACCTTTTACTGCTGTACCCATCAATAAGAGCAATTAATGGAGAGTCACCCTGATAATTTTTCAATCGAGGATTGCCCCCTAATTCAAGATACGCTTCCATTTCTGCAATTTTACATTCTCCCGCAAATTCAATTACTTTCCAATCCTCAGGTGAAAAAGTTTCCAAAAGAACCGCCTTTTCAACAGTTATCCAAACACTATCGCAGGTTCCACTGCTAACACTAAATGATTCCACAATCCCACTTACTTCGTACAAGGCATTTGTTTGAAAATGAATTCCCTCAGAGGACTGAACTAAGAATCCCTTACCAATTTCATCAATCCTGTCAACAATATTTACAGTTTTCCCATCTGGTCTATTAAATGATCCGCCTTCTAAATGCTGGATCACACCAACTATTTTACTTCTATTACCTCCATTGGCCAGCAATGGCCAAAGCAAAAAAGTGGCAAACATCGCTAATGTAAAAATTGTTGAGTCCTTTATTTTCATTGCTTTGGTCTCCTATCCGACCCTATTGGGATTTGTACTCCTGTTGCCGGTTTCATCATTAGGTGACCTGACATATCACCACTCTTACTGATAGCCACATTCCGCAAATCAGTCCCGACCGGTCGCCTGCCTATTTGATAAGAACCGCCCGCTTCGCCTCCACCTGCCCTCCAGCCTCGAGCCGGAAGAAGTACGTCCCGCTGGCCACCTGGCGGCCGGAATCGTCCCTGCCGTCCCAGTGGGCCTCGTGGCGCCCCTGGGAAACGACCTGGCCGCTGAGGAGGGTCCTGACCAGCCTGCCTTGAAGGTCGAACACATGCAGGCTCACGGCCTCCTGGGCGGGCAGCTCAAAGGCCACCGTGGTCGTGGGGTTGAAGGGGTTGGGGACGGGGCCGTACAGGACGGGTTTCAGCGTTCCAGCCTGAAAGGGAGGCCGATCCTCGTCCAGCCAACCGGTCACGGGCCAGTTCATGGGGCCGGCTGCCGCCACCCTCGCGCCCTGCTTTTCGAACGGAAGCTCGGCCGTGTCCACCAGCAGGGTGTCGCCCAGGCTCGCCGATACCCGGTAGGTGAAGGTCCCGGCCGGGGCCGCCGCAGGTACCTCCTGGACGATCCCGATCCGGGTCCTTACCGACGCCCCCGCAAGTACCACACCGGGCAGATCCACCACGGGGTACGCCGTCCCGTCGGGAAGGACCGCCTCGATGGTGAGGTCGGCCACGATGTCGGTCCCTGTATTGTTCTCGATGCTGGCGTCGTACAGGAAGCTGCCGCCGGTCTCAGGGATGATGATCTCGGGGTCGTTGGGGGTCAGAGCAATCACCAGGTCGCTGTCGCCCGTGGCGAAGGGGGTGTAGAGGACTTCGGCATAAGCTGATTGTGGGTCATCGTTCCAGTCCCAGATCCAATCCGCGATCAGATCGGGATCGGTCGTTCCCCAGTAGTTCCCACGAAAATCGTGACTGACTCCCCCAGAAAACTCATATTGGGTACAAAGGACCGAAAATTCACCTGATCCCTTATTCAACTCGCAATAACGGACATTGGAAGGACCAACTTTGTCCAGCAAGATAACACTTCTGGATCCGCCATTCAAAATTGAGGTACTCACTTCAATTTCGTTGCCAGCCCCATTCGCATAAATCGCGTCCATTCCCCCTGATATTTCGCAATCCTGGATTATTGCACGGCAATTCCCTGGTACCAATCCTATCCCAACACCTGATTTGTCAAATATCCGACTACCCCTGAATTCAACCCAAGCACCGCCCTGTAATTGAACTCCTAACCCTCCACCATACAATTCACAATCTTGAACAACCACGCCTTGAACGGATTGAAACCAAAGCGAACTCACCTCCAAAGAACAACCCTCGATGACAATACCCGTTCCCGATCCAAGGAGCATGATCCCGTGATTGTAAAGAATGGACGACTGAAAATAGGAATTCCAAACCCCGCCACCCTCACCCGAGGAGTACCAACCTATTCCCTCTTCATTTTCGACAAAATTACAACTATCAACAAACAGCCTGCCATAATCAAGCCAAACTCCATTACCAGCATTCCTTACCGTCAGGTTTTCAACCCGCAAATCTCCAGGTAAATCGAAAGCTATCACCTTGCTTTGCCTTCCAACATAGGATACTGGACCAACTAGCGTTAACCCTGGACCGGACCCGATGAGTGTCACATTGGGATCGGTGACCAAGCCAGCAACGTCATACCAACCATCTCCACCTGGAATATATTGAAGAGACATCTCGGGGTATTCCCCCGGTCCGACCAAGACTGTGTCTCCGGCAGCACAAGCATCAAGCGCGGGTTGGAGGGTCGAAAAGTCCCCAGTTCCATCACGCTCGACACGCCAAGTGGTGCCATGGGCTGCTTGGGCCAAGCTCAAGGCCACAAAAAAACACCATGCCATTAATTGCTGGGTCCTCATTTCAACTCCTAATAATCCCCCTTCTTCATTTATTTTACCATAACCATCCGATGATTCAAAGTCTTATCACCAACGCGCACCTGGGCGAAATACACCCCGCTGCCAACCGGTTGACCCCGATCATCTTGTCCATGCCAAGGGATTTCATGATAACCGACAGTCAAATGGCCAAGTTTGAGGTCCCTGACCAGGCATCCACGCAGGTCATAGACCCTGAGGGAGCAGTCAGAATCTATGGGTAGAGCTAGCTGTATCTTGGCCACGGGATTAAAGGGATTCGGGTAGATGTCCAGACCCAGAACCTTCGGCAACGGCAACTCTCCCGCGCTGCCTGCATCTGGACGGTTGCTCTTGACCATTGTGGTGTCGGTCATCGCGCAGAAAACCGGCTCCATCATCAACTGGCACCGGGAACTCACTTTGATCCAATCTACCCCGTCTGCAGTAACGAAATGGTGGGATTTGTTCTCCACGTTTTGATAACCCACGCCAAGTGGAGTAATCCCCTCCAGCGGTTCATAGTCCGGAGGGTACTGCATGACCAGGAACAAGCTCCCTGTGGAACTGCCGACAGGTTCGGTGAACTCGAGTTCCGACCAGCTTTCTTGAGATCCAACCACACTATCGGCAACCGCAACCGCCTCATCAAGCACGGGCGGATACAGGCCGGAACCGCTGGCAACAAGGACCTGGTCAAAGGAAGGGGCAACAGCTCCGTTGAACCACCGCAAGCCCGAGACTGCCTGATCCGATGGAACCGTCACACGGACCGCCAGGCAGGTGGTTGAGGTCACAGTGTCAAGGACGACATATCCATCAGGGAGCGGCGGTATTTCGGCAGCTCGGAGCCAACTTGCCCCAAAGACCATCAACGCCACAATCCCACCCAATTTCGATTTGTTTATCATGATCATATCTCCTTCTATTGCTCCAAGCCACTACGGCTGCATGCACACCTTGAATCCCCAGGTCTTCGATTCGGAACTCCAGACGTTGTCCGTGGCATCCAATCCGCTGTAGGCCTTGAAGGAAAGCGAACAAACCTTGCCTCCACAGATCTGGTTTCGGAGGATCAACACATGATGGAACCCCGTCGCGGTCGGATAGCCGGAAATCTCCACATCCGGATCTCCGGCCGCGTAGACCCCCGGCAGCGCTCCTGAACAACTGCCGTACAAAGTGATCTGCACCGCATCCTGGGTTATGTCCGTCATGATGCTGGAATCCCATTCGAAGACCCAGTCCGCGCCGCCAGGAAAGGCCTGGTAGGAGAACTGGAGGGAGCTGTTGGGGATGGAAATGGCTGGGACGGATTTCCCTGCACCGCCATGATCATAGAAAATTGTGGTGTCTCCTACATTTGCAGAACCGTGGGTCACGCGAATGGCGCGGGATTGGTTATCCAGGGTATCGGCAAAGGCCCAGACCACATCGACATTAACGGTTGGGTCTTGATAGTCCCCGAGGCCGAAAATGAGCTGATTGGCATTCTGGCCTCCGCGACCGCTACCCCCATCGACGAACTTGGTCTGCGAATGACCACCTCCAGTAACCCGAACCCTCGTTCCGATCAGAGAGGTGTTGGTGGCACCCGAAGACTCAAGAATGATATGGGCCCATCTTTGGTTGTCGCTATTGGGGCCATCGTTGGGTTTGATATCTCCTGAGACCGAGTCATCGGAAGCGATGTGTGCAGGCCTAACGTTCCGAAAGAAAACACTTTGATCTCCAGGCCGCCCTAGGTAGAGGTCAAAGTCGCGGTCCCCGTTGAAGTCAGCCAAAACCCCGCCAATGGTCACTGGAGCTGGATCGCCCGTGGTAGCTTTCAAGCCCAAGCCAAAACCGCGATCATTGGAAAATCCGTAACCACCACCGAAAGGCCCATCAGAGAGATACAAGAGGGGCAAACCCTCCTCCGGCAGCAAAAGGACATCATCCTGCCCGTCCAAGTTCAGGTCTCCAACCTGGGAACCGAACCATTTCTGGGGGTCTCCCGGTACCGGCCTGATCAAACCAAACCCAGTCGCAGGATCTACTTTTAAGGCCGCAGCCCGGGAGTAAAGCGAGTCACTGATCACTTCAGCACCAGATTCGATCACGACAAGATCCAGGGTATTGTCGTGGTTGAAATCGCCCCACTCTATGGACCGGATGGCAAGATCCGGCCCCAAATTCCATTTGGGGTCGTTCATCCGTAAGCGGTTAATCAGCGCCGTAGTGACCCCCAAGTCTGAGCGACCCACAGAATCCCAGACTCAGACCCTTATTCCGGCAAGAAAGCGCATGGGGTGTAAACTTTGGGGGCGGGAGACTGCAGCGGCACGGCCACCAGGAATCCCCTAAGAATTTGGGAATACACACCTTAGAAAAATAAACGGCAGGCCCCATCAGCCCGCCAGCTTTCCCTATTTGAAATATGTGGCTCCCCAAGTGGGACCGTAATGAGAACTCGGGAAAAGAGAGAGGTTTTCGGGACAGAACCTGTCTAAACCGTTGTCATTTGATGAGAACCGCCCGCTTAGTCTCCACCTGTCCCCCGGCCTCGAGCCGGAAGAAGTACGTCCCGTTGGCCGCTTGCCGGCCCGAGGCGTCCTTGCCGCCCCACACGGCCTCGTGGCGGCCCTGGGAAACGACCTCGCCGCTGAGGAGGGTCCGGACCAGCCGGCCTTGAAGGTCGAACACGTGCAGGCTCACGGCCTCCTGGGCCGGCAGTTCGAAGGCCACGGTCGTGGTGGGGTTGAACGGATTGGGGACGGGGCCGTGCAGGACCGGTTTCACCGTACCCGCCTGAAAGGGAGGCCGGTCCTCGTCCAGCCAGCCCGTGACGGGCCAGCTCATGGGGCCGGCGGCGGCCGACATGCCCCCGCCCACCTTCTCGAACGGAAGTTCGGCCGTGTCCACCAGCAGGGTGTCGCCCAGACTGGCCGAGACCCGGTAGGTGTAAGTCCCGGCCGGGGCCGCCGCAGGCACCTCCTGGACGATGCCGATCCGAGTCCGCACTGCCGCCCCTGCCAAGGTCACCCCCGGCAGCGTCATCACCGGGTACGCCGTCCCATCGGGAAGAACCGCCTCGATGGTGAGGTCCGCCACGATGTCGGTCCCTGTATTGTTCTCGATGCTTGCGTCGTACAGGAAGCTGCCGCCGGTTTCGGGGATGATGATCTCGGGGTCGACTGGGGTCAGAGCAATCACCAGATCGCTGTCACCCGTGGCGAAGGGGGTGTAGAGGACCTCGGCCCTGATCTGGGGATCGTCGTGACCGTCCAAGATCCAGCCTTCGATCTGGCTTGCGTCAGAAGTTCCCCAGTAATTGCCGCGCAGATTATGTTGGATGGCACCATCATTTTCCGACTGACTGCATGTAACCGAGTAATCTCCCGAACCCTTAATGATGTCGCAGTGCCGAATATCAGAGGCAAATGTTCCCCAAAATCGGAATACGGCCCAATATCCACCATGAAAAACAGAATCTCTAGCCTCCAAATATGAGTCTGAAAACCCACTAACAGCATACCCCAATCCTGATATTTCACTGTTATGGATAATGCATCTTGCCCCATATTCCGCCAGATTAACTCCCATAAATCCCAAATCATGAAAATTACAGCCCGTCAAAACAACGCTTGCTCCTGCAGAAATCTGCATTCCTATTTTACTTCCATAAACTTCACAATCGGTCACCATCAAATTTTGAACATTTTGGATTTCGAGACTGCATGTATCAAAAATACAGTTAGAAATTTCAATATCACGCCCACTACCATGTATCAAAATTCCAAGTGAATTAATAGGGCTAAAGGACCGGAAATTCGAATCAAAAAACCCGCCGCCAGAACTATAAGTTAACCAAATAACACCTCCATAGTTTCCATCAAACATACATGCCCTGACCACAAGAGTTGCATTCACGAGGAATATACCATCAAAACAATTTCGAATTGTCAAACCTTGAACTTCCATTGTCCCCGAATCTAAATACACAATACCTTTCGGCCCTTCTCCAACTGGAGTAAATACATCCGGGCCGAGAATGGTTTCATCACTACCAGAACCGATAATCGTGATGTTTTCTACCTGCACGTACCCAACTATGTCCACCCACCCCCCGTTACCCGGAAGGTAGTAGTTGTTCATTTCTGTAAATGTACCTGGACCTATCAGAATAGTATCTCCCGCCGCGGCAGCATCCAAACCGGGCTGAATGGTCGTAAAATCCCCAGAACCGTCCTTTTCAATAGAAATGGTCCCAGCAGTACCAACAACAGCCCAAGCAAGAGCCAGGAGCAAAAAAAGCGCAGGGATTCCCCTTTGAATCACCAAAATCAGTCCTTTCCGATGAAACCACTCTATTTTATCAAAACTAGGCGTTGATTAAAAGCCTTTTCTTCGGTTTTCACCACGGCAAAGTAAACTCCGCTGCCAGTGGTCTGTCCTCTGCCGTCAGTTCCATCCCAGGTGAATTTTGCTATTCCGGCCTCTTCCCTTCCCATATATAGGTTTTTGACCATCCGCCCCCTAATGTCATAGATCTTTATGGAACAATCGGTTGCCTTGGGAAGCCCAACCTCGATGGTAGTCACTGGATTGAATGGATTCGGGTAGGATTTGACGGAAAACTCCTTGGGGATACTAGGTGTATCCTCCTCTGGCTGCATGCTTTTGCTCAACATGGAGGAATCACGCACACAAAAAACAGGCTCGACAAGTAACTGACAACGCGAGGCTACCTTAATCCATGAATCCCCATCGCTGCTTACGAAATAGCAGCCCTGCCCTTCACCCGTTATATATCCTACCCCCATCTCCAACCCACTGTCGGGCGAAGCATACCCATCAGGGTATTGCATGATTAGGAACAGGCTGCTCGATTCACTGGCAATCGGTTCATTAAAGGTCACCTCAGACCATGCCGCCCTTTGCCCGGGGAGATCCGCAGCCAGGCCGACCGCTTCCGGCAATGGCGGGGGGAAATCCCCAGCCCCACTAGCCACCATGGCCATCGAGAACTCAAGGTCATCAGCTCCGTTGAACCACTGAAACCCAGATATTGCTTGATTCTCGGCAACTGGAACTTTTACCGCGATGCAACTTCCATTTTGAATGGGCGTGACATAGGCAATGCCTTCTGCAGCGGGCAAAGGCTCCTCTCCATACGCGGAAAGCCATGCGACGACAAAAACAAGGGCAATCACACTTATTTGGGTTTTCCTTCTCATCTCCACCCTCCTACTGGCTCAGGCATGCTTTAAATCGGCCAAAAGTCGTTTCCTGGCCAGAAATATTCGTAGAGTCGTTTCCTCCGTGGGGCACAAATGCCATTGGACAGGGGAAAGGGGAACATATCTGGTTTTTTAGGGTTAGGATGTGATGCCAACCATTTGCATTGGCATAACCAGTCACCTCAACATTCGGGTGCCCAAATCCGAAAGTTCCAGGATTCGCCGAATCACAAGTGGGGCCAGGGGTTCCTGTAAAATGCCATTCGATAGAGTCTTTGGCCAGATCGCCCTTTTGACTCGTGTCCCAGGAAAATACCCAATCGGCCCCACCTGGGATTAGCTGATAGGAAAATTTTTCACTACCAGGAATCACCGAATACACTACTGAAGTCGAGCTGTTAATTGCAGCCTCCGCAATATCGATCTCACTATCGATATACTCTTGCCCATACGCTATTTCTTGCAAATTACCATCGGGCCAAGTTACTTTAACATTGAAGCTGCCGTCAAAACCACCTAAACCGAATATCAATTGCCCCGGGTTTTGACTTCCTCGACCACTACCACCATCGACAATTCTGGTCTGGGTGGTACCATCTGCAGTCAAAACAACTCGAGAACCGACACCGCTTCTATTGCTGTTCCCGTTTGAAATCAAATTTATTTGAACCCAATGTGGTCCACCGGTTCCGCCAATCTGCTCATTTGCATCAGGGATTCTTTTGTCATAATTAGGTTTCACATTTTTGAAAAAGAACGGCTGCGCTTCTGAATGCCCGTAGTTACCCCTTCCTAGGTACAAATCAAGGTCATGGTCACCGTTGAAGTCCGCACAAACACCACCAGCAGTTATTGGGGGACTTGCACCCATTGCCGGCTTCATTCCAAGAGGAAGTGAGAGCTGATAATACGGAATTGGTTCTTGGTCCCCAAGAACATAGTCGCTCAATTCAACAGACGGCAAACCATCATGTGGCAGCAAAATCCTGTCTTCTTGGCCATCAAGATTCAAATCCCCGACCAGAGATTCGTACCAAAGGGTTGGATCTCCGGGGACAAGCTGATCAACTGAAAATCCCAGCCAACTTTCTTCAACCCCTCCTCCCATATTCTTGAGAATGGCCGCCCGGGAGTAAGGGGAAGCGCCCCCAAAGGGGAAATCGGAATCAGTTTCAACTGCCAATAAATCCATATATGCATCATGGTTCGCGTCTATCCACCTAAGAGACCTGATTTTCCCATCAAAACCCGAAGAGAAGGTCAAGAAATCACAATCGCCCTCAGTTTCCCCATCAGGCCCAAGGTTTAGATACACGCGAGGATTGCTTCCCGACATGGTATAAACCCCTAACACCAAATCCATGTAGCCATTGTGATCTACATCATTCCAAGAGGCGGTAATTACCGCCTTTGGGGACCCCCAAAAACCCGAGTTGCCTGCCAAAGAGAACGTTCCTTCCAGAGAACCCTTAAAAAGGGAATAGTTTAATGTTGGCGTTCCGCTAAATTCAGTTGGAAAATCAACCATTGATCCGGTATAACTATTGCGAGCCACAAAGAGGTCCAAATATCCATCTTGATTATAATCAGCCCAGGCAGCCATATACGCGCCTGACAATTCAGTTCGTATGCCCTGGAACGCGGTGGCAGTCACATCATCATATCCAGAACCATTATTTCTGTAAAGCCGGGGACCATCGGAGTCCCCTTCATTTGCACACACGAACAGATCAGGAAGTTGATCTTGGTTATAATCTATTGAGCTTAGTCCACGGACACCCACAGGCAGAGATGTTGCACCCTCAAGCCATCTGAACGTTTTATTAACCATAATGGGCACACCATTTTGGGAACGCTCAAAAGCAAAAACCGACGGAGGCGAACCAGGTTCATCTTTACTAATAGCAAGAACACCTTGATCCAGCCCCTCCAATTCTGCTTCGAAATATATACTCGCATACTCTTCTTCATCCATTTGAACAAGTTCATTTGTGTCGATGGAGACATCAACGAGCTTCATCCCGGTTTCAACAGCCTGAACCTGAATATTCTCAATTGTTGCACCGATAATATTGCCTGTTCCGTCTAGTGCCCTAGCTGCCACCTTCATGTCGCTGTACGTGCCCACTGGCAAATTGGCCACAACTAGAGGAGTGGTAAAAATATCGTCCCCAGCAACCAAATCAGGATATACCCCATCATCCATCATTGGAACTTCCCGAAAACCCAACTCGGGATCCGAAAGCGCAACCGTTAAAGACTCGCCAATCGTTGAAGTTACTTCAACGGAAATGGCGCTTGTGGCCTCAGGATTATCAGCCACCAACACGTCACTGGCCGCCTGTGCGATGACCGGCAGCCCTCCTCCAACCACAACATCAACTTTCCCAAAAAACATCAAGCCGTCAGTCCCCAACGCAATCACATCCACCGTATGGGTTCCGTCAGCAAGCTGAACCGGCCCAGTGTAGGAATAGATGTCCCCAGACTGGTGAACCATTGGGAACTCATCGTCCCACCCGGCCAAATGCCCATCGGCATTCTTAACCCTCAAGCTCTCTAGAGGAACGCCATTCCATTGATTCGCTTCAATATCCAAAACGGTCGCCCCTGAAGCGGTCAGGGATAATGGGTTGATCCAGGGAGAGCGGATTGAGTGTGTAAAGAAAATCGCCGCCTGTCCCTGTGTCGATTCCCATAATTCGTCTGCCGATACTGCTTCGGACCAAAAAGTCGCGCCCTCGGTCACCAAAGCGATATCGTTCTCAAGCCGTAGGCGGTAATAGGTATTTTGGGGAAGATTTGGCCCAATAATTTGCCTCAGGTTGACCTGGCTCGTCCCACTAACCCCAGAAACATCAATGACCCCAAAAATACTCCCGAATTCCCCCGTACCCAGATCTATGGGAAATTCCCGAAAAGCAAAGGGTACAGTATCTGAAAAAATACCAGGAACGGTATTCTTCAACTCTTGTATTGAATTAACGGGATCCCATTGAACAGCCGCCACTTCTGATGCCGAAGGCCATGAAGACACGGAATTAAAGGGGTCATCCACATCCGGGTCCCCCACAGACAAAAGCTGTTCCGGCAATAAAGACACTTGTCCAAGAATATTCGGAGCCTGATTTAGATCGGAATAATCCTTCCAATCCCCATATACTAAAACTGTTTTTGTGTTTCTTGACATCAAAAATGCAGTCAATGCCTGCTGGCGCACATCAGTTGCATATTCATCAACAATCACTCCACCTTCCCCGGGGTATTGAATGTGAAAATTCAAATCTATTCCGTGCTCAATCCACGTTTCCCAAGCAGGATCCCCTGAATGAATGATCCAACAAGCCGGAAGCAATTGAGAGTACCAGGAATTCGCCTGAGGCTGAATCGCCCAATTTTCAAACATAAACCCATCAACATATCCGGGTTCCGCCTTAAGCATCTCAATAAGTTCAACATTTTTAGTATTCAAAAATATTTTCCCGTTATACCCAGAATCTACGATTCCGTGGATAAAATCATATGTCGAATTCAAATAAAAGTCACTATCTACAAATTCATAAGGAATTACTGTATAATTCCCGTTAAAATATGTCCCGGTAACTACATCCCAGAAAAGCCCATCAAAAACAATTTGAGGACCACTTGATATCGGGGTGACACCGGGCTGCGTTGTCAACCTATTGGCAATCTCCAAAAATGTGTTGCGCCAAGTTTGGTTGTTACTGTCAATCCGCATATGATAGGCCAAAAACCCCTCGAACATAACCCTGTTATTTACCGAAGACCAAATCAGTCTCTCTTCCTCATCGTTGACGCCCGCCTGCTGAGGGAAATAAATATTTTGCCCACCGGATGAATAATGCAATCTATATGCAATTCCGCCCTTTTGCTTAAACAGTCCAATGGATTCAGACAGGGTAAAGGTTACAATGCCCCCATCCCCGGTGCCGGTATAGTCAATATCATCAATAGTCGGCAGACCGGGTGGATAATTATGCAAAATTCTTTCAAGAACCAACCCACTGGGATCTACCACGCGGTCAACACCAAATTTGATAGTAAAATCAAACTTTTGCCATTCACCCAAGGTTCCATTCAAATAATCATGATATTTTGCCTCTTGGAAATCTTCACGAATCAGCCAAAAATGAGGGACGTTTTCAACAGAAGTCCCTACAACAAAACCTTCACCTACCGGAGTAAAGCTATATTCAACTTCTGGGTCACTGGGGTCATACGGGTCATCATATTTGCTAACAACCCGGTATGAATATGATGATGTTGCATTCAATGAGACTTCGGGAATCTCAAGATAATTTTGCCCCAATACTGAATATTCTGTTTCAACCGGAGGGTCAACTAGTTCGGTCTGGACGACAATATAGCTATCAACCCTTCTTGTTATATCGCCGGCACTCAGGTCGTCCCTTGTCAAGAAACGATGATCATATCCCCACCGAACAGTAATTCCAGAACCTGTTCGCCAGGCGGTCAATGATGAAGGATCGCTCGAGTGGTAGAAGTTATCTTCGATATTTAAGTCTTTTCTATCAGGTGAGGCAAATGCCGCGATTCCCCCAAAGTGCAAGCCTGTCATCCCAATATATTGCAATATGTCGATCGAGTTTTCAAAATACTGTGCATCTCCCGGCTTTGCGAAATTCTCCAAATAGTAAGCCGAAGAATCTCTAATCAACGCCGACAGTTCAGGGTAATTGTCTTTAGCTGCCTGCCAATCATATATCACTGCATTATAATCTTGAGCATACCAGGGCAATGCCGCCAAATCATTAACCAGAAACAACGAGATAACCGTCAAAAAACAACCTAAGGGGACCAAATTCTTGCACCGTCCACCAAGACCTCGATTGTTTACCATTTTGTTCCACCTTTGTTGTGGGCGCATTTAAATCGCGACCTCGATAGACGGGCCATGTCCTTCGGAGTACGCCGACATCGCTTGATTTGCAGGGCAAGAAAGTCTGCTGGGTACCAATAGAGCACTCATTCCTATTAAGGCTCTTACACCTTCACATATGCCAGCCAGCCCCCGGGCGAGTGCAGGCGATGTCCCTGCAGCCAAAGCCAACGTCATATGGAAATGAGGGTAGGGGATTTGAGATGCGGCGGTCAAGAGAAAATGATCTTGTGCCGCATACAGATATCTATTAGTAGGTCGACCTGATTGAGGGGCGAGGGAATCTGGGAGGCGTGAGCTTGCCTGGCCAGGCAGAGTCCACCAGCCCATCCATTCTGGAAAGCAGTGGCGCCCTCCCGTCCTCACCCGGTCACCCGCCAATTTCGCCCCCGACCATTGCCCGGCTTCCTTACAATCCCGGGAAATTTCGCGCTTCAAAATTAAAGTGCAATCATCTCGCCTTTCGCGGGCTTTTACAGGCAGAGACGGGGAGGGCTTTCGACTCAGCGAGGTGGTGAGCCATTTTCGCGGTTCTCCCCGCACGTGGAACATCCCCTGGGAAATTCATCATTCACCATTGGGGGCCACCGAAATCCCGCAATCACCCCGGCGCGGCCCGTTGCCCGGTTCTGGCAGGGCGAGATCGAAACGAGGAACCCCTTTGTACGACTTTTCCGAATTCCTCCCCCGCGCCCTCAAGCTGGACAGCCGCCAGGCAATGATCGCTTATGCCGAAAAGGAGAGCTACGAGATCCAGCCCAAGGCTTTCCCGGTCAACCCCAAGGATGACGATCCCGACGCCATCTCGTACTACCGCATCCTCAAGGCCTTCTACTCCTTCTTCACCCGCGCCCCGGGCATGGGGTTGGGGAATTCCAAGGTCCTCGAGCCGGAACATCACGTCGCCCTGTTTCGGCCCGTAGCGGAGCGCCTAGTCGAGCTGGGACATCTGGACGAGTGCATCCTCCGCCTCTGGCCGGCGAAGGACCGGGCGGGCTGTGAATTCTGCCGAAGCCACAAGCTGGGGTTCTTGAAGCCCGTCAAGGACTCCCTCGACGACAGAACCCTCCAGAGCCTGGGCTGGGAATCGGCCACCGTTTTCGAGTGCCTCTACTGCGGGGCCTCTTGGGTGAACTCCATGCATGGCGGGCTTGGCCGGGGATGGCAGCGGTGGACGATGGAGCGCGGGGACGAGGCGGGGGCGGGGTGATGGGATTCAATCCCCGCACTGGCAAATCCAGCTCGTCAAAGAACCGGCCAGTGGGATTAGATTTTTCCCTTAACGGCTGGACCTTATGGTTGCAAGGACGTCTCTCCTTCAATGAACTCCAAGAACCTGCACCCCAACTCCGATATTTCAAGAATCTTTAGGGCCGCCGTATTCCAACGACCGATACCATCGTCATACATCAAACTGCGAGCAATTAAGTGTTGAATTAGGAACCGGTACTCTCCAGTATCGAGATCATAGTATTCGGGACTGCGAAAGATCCCGCGCTTTGGACTATTCTCCCCCTCCTCTTCACTCTGTGGCCGATTCTTGGCTTCCCGATATGCCGAAAGTATTTCAATTTCCTTCTCACCTACCTCGGAAATAAGATCAAGAAATAGTTCCTGATAGTCTGTCGCTAATGGCGAATACATCTGGCTGACCAAGACTCTTCGGAGACGCTCGCGTTTGATTTTGCTCCCAGATATTACTACTCGCCTCAATGTGGCCTCGGTTAGATCCCCAAATTCCTCAGATTCCAGATAACTTCGGTTGATGGCCGATTCGCCCAGCCTTTCGACGTCCCTTGCTAGACCTGAAACGAATTCCTCAAAACGTCTGGCCTTTGTCCGAGCCCGGTGATCAAAGAAGAGCTCATTGAACAAACCACCAAAAAATGGTAATGCAGCGAACGCCGATCGTACAATCGTTATTGCATAGTCCCGAGGCCTTGAATCTGTCACTTTTCCCTCCAACCCGGATAATGCTTGGCTTCCTGCCGACCGCAAAGGCCCGTAGGGCCTGGCCCGTGCTATGCTTGTGCCGCAAGTGACGTGTCAACCGTAGACGACTCGTGCGAGCAGCCGCTAATAGGCACACAAATTTTTTCTCAACACCTCATAGTAGGGTTCAAGAGAGGCCACTGTGTTTTTATCATAAACCCGAAAATCACCAGCGTTCTGCTTTTCTCGCGAGAAGGTGTCATGCCATGCTGATCCGCGGCCGACAAACACCCCTTCATCCTGGTCAGAAAACTGATCCCCGGTAATATCAACGATCACCTGATCTCGTTCGAGCCATGCGTGTGTTGTCCACGTACCATCAGCAGCATAACCACGCTCACCCAACATATAATCAAACCCAGGATATCCTTGATCGATCAAGTACGCCCCGAGCAAAATCGCCGCGTCCCCACAGGCACCTCTCGGGAATTCCCGAAGTCCCATGGGTCGCTCCTTGACCGGGATGCCTTCAAGAGCCTTGCGGAACCTCTGGGCACTATCGTGTAGATTTTTTTGATTCACATGCTCCCCCGCCTCCCCCGCCCAAATTTTCCTTTCGGGCCACCTTTAGTAAAAGCCCGAAACTCCCGATTTGATTGCAGGGCAAGCGATTATTTTTTCGGAAAGGAGGCCGAGCCTCTCCCGGCCCCCGTCGCCTCTGTTGAATCCAAATCACTTAGCCGAATACACTCCCCGGCTGACCCTCTTGACCTTCTTCGACGTGGAGATGGTCCGCCGCAGGACGTTGTCGAAGTTCTTGGACTTGGAGGTGTAGAGCTTCTGCGAAGTGATCGTGCTGAGGATCTCGGGGAACGCGAGCTTACCGCCGCCGGCTTTGATGACCTGGACCACGACGTCCTCGAGGCGGGCGCCCGTGGGGGCCTTGGTCCGGGGGGCTTTCTTGGCCGGGCGCTTGGTCGCTTCCTTCGCCGCGCCCTTGGCCTCGACCGCCGCCTTGGGGGGGCGTCCCCGCTTCTTGGCGGCCGTCTTCTTCGCAGCCTTCCTCTTGGCCGCCTTCTTCCTCGGAGCAGGGGCCGCAGCGCCACCCAGTAACCGGGCGATCTCCTTCTCCACCTTGGCCAGCTGACTGGCGAGGTCCTTCTTGGCGGCCGCCAGCTCGTCGGCCCGTTCCTTCACCGCCAGCATCTGCTTCAGCTGGGCTGCGGTCAGGCTCTCCAGAATGTCCTTCGTCTTCCGTGGCATGGGCATCCTCCTCGGGAATTGGGCGAGTAGCGAATGAAATGGTATTCGCTTTTCTAAATGTTACACAAAATTCATGATTTCGCGAGGGCTGATCCTTCATTTAGGGGCGCTATTCCTGCCCCTTTTCCTCCAACGCCAACTCTCGGGCCTGGGATAGAGCGGAGGCCATCAAGCCCGTGGGGACAGCCACCACCCCCAAGCCGATCATCAAAATGAAGAACGTAAACACCCTGCCACCAAGGGTGATGGGGAAGGCATCTCCATACCCCACCGTCGTCAGGGTTACCACGCCCCACCATAGGCCGTCAAAAACCGACTGGAACGCCTCGGGCTGCGCGTCGTGCTCAAAGTAGTAGATCCCAGTCCCGGACAGGTACAGCAGCAGCAAGGTGACAAAGAAGAACAGCACCAACTCCTCTTTGACCATTTTGAAGGCCGTGCCGAAAAGCTGGGCCGCCTGCCCATACCGGGTCATCTTGAAGATCCGGAAGATTCGAATGAATCGCAGAACCCGCACAGCCCGGAGATCCAGTCCCGTGGCCAGGTAGAACGGGAGGATGGCAATCAGGTCGATGAGGCCGAAGAAACTGAAAACGAATTTGAGCCGCTTGCCGGCTACGAGTAAGCGGAGAAGGTACTCGGCCGTGAATGCCGCAACCGTGACCACCTCAATCCCTCGTAGGATCCGGCTGGTCCGCTCGGAAAGGTCAGGGAGGGTCTCCAGGGAAAACGATACCAGGGACACCACGATCAGCAACTGGATGACAATGTCAAATGCGCGGCCGGCACGGGTGTCGCTCGACTCGACGATTTGCTTCAGGGACATGGGTCGATTCCTTCTGGGGTCGTGCTTCCAAATGCATTTTGGAAATCGGATTGGATTTTCCCCTCTACAAGACTCCCCTTCAAGAGGGAATTTTTGGATCGAAATTCCAATCGCCCCCAGGATTCGCTGACCTACTTCTCCCTTTTCCCACCCTCGACCTCGTCCAATTCACCCTTGCTCGCAGCTGACGCCCCGTACCCTGTTTCCATGGCACTCACCGAATTGAGGAAATCCGAAACCACCCCATCTTGGTCGAACGTGATTGATAAGAATTGGCTCTGGGTGTTCGCGCCCCCAGCAAACGACCCCACAATCGGAATAAAGGACTCGGCCTTCGCTGTTGCCCGCGCGTAAATGTAGGTGTAAACCGTTCCGCCCGTCCCCATCTGGGTCACCGCGTCGGGAGATCCGATCAACTGAAGGACCTGCTCCATGGTGGTGGTCCCGATCTTGATCTGCTCAATGGCAACCGGATCGATCTTCCGCCCCACCGTGGCGCATCCGCTGAGAGCGACAACCAACCCGAGGACGACAAATAGCGTTTTCATGGGCATTCCTTCCTTTTCCATAGATCAGGGAAGACATCGCTGCCGGCATTCAGGCATGGACCCTTCAGCCAAGTTCTTATAATCTGGCAGCTTAAGGGGGATTGTGGCTCATCCCAGGCCGACCTTCAAGCAAAAAGATACTTATAGTCTGTAGACCCAAAGTCGTCAGTGGCGCTATATGCTCCTCCATGGCAAGGCGTTCCATTCCAAGCCCGGTGATCCAATTGTTCGCCCAGCGTCTGAGGGAAAGGCGCTTGGCCCTGGGGCTGTCCCAGGAAGGGCTGGCCGAGATTGCCGACCTGCACCGAACCTACGTGGGGTCGGTCGAACGGGGAGAGCGGAACATCAGTCTTGTGAATGTTGAACGGCTTGCCAAGGCCCTCGATTTGACCGTTTGCCAACTCCTCTGTGACCACGGACCCCAGGCCAGTGACCTCTCCCAACCCGGTGCGACTGGGTCGGTTTGAGTAGCCAATTCCGGCAAGATCCCTCCACTGGAGTCCGGTGGATGGAGTATTTTGGGCTTGATTTCTCATTTCATGCCCGTCATAATCATCGGATCATATGCTGGATCAAATTCCAGCGATGACCATATAAAGCTGAGGACCGTACCCCCCTTCAGCTTTCTCGCCCCGGTTCCTCCCAATTTGGGGGGGCCGGGGTGCGTTTTTCAGGGGGCCTGGCCTGTGGCAGGCTTCCCCTCGCAATCCCCCATTTCACCTGGCTCGCAGACTCCTCGTCCTCGCGGCCACCTTCTGGTTTCCGGGCCCAACCCATCGTTCTGGACCTCTCCTGCTGATCTGAACGAAAGGGTCATTCCTCATCCTCCCAACCGGAGAGGGTATAATTCGCTAGCAAGAAATCCTGACCCTCGTCCGAGCTCGCACATGCGGCCTTCACCTCCGTCATGGCCTTTTGCCCAGCCAGGAAATCGAACACATGGGCGTGCCGGAAGTGGTCCTGCCGGCCCGATTCGATCCACTGGTACCGCAGTTCCCCCGAGGCGATATCCCTGACCCTGGTCGGCGCTTTCATCTGGGCATAGAACTCGCCGTTTTCGATCATGGGAGCCGTTTCGGGGATCCACCACCGCCTGCCCTTGATCTCCTCGTACGCGGCGTTTAAGGCGAAAGTCCTATCCACGGTGACCCTGCGGTGGTCCTTGTGCCACACCGGCTCGCTCACCCCGTCGCTGGTGTAGGTGATCTGGTAGACCTGGCCGGCATGGATGCCTGCGGCCCATTCCTTCACCAGGTGCGGCTCGGGCTGGGGCGAGATCAGGCACATCGACACCTTGAACCTGGTCATCAGCTCGTCCAACTCCGCCCATTCCCTGACCCTGCCGATATACAGCGCCCGCCGGATCTGTTCGACTTTCGGCAACCCCCGCTCCGGCACCAGCGAGACCACCACGTACATCCCCGCCGGTCCCACGGAGACGCCCATGCTCGATTGCTGGGCATCTGAGACCTCGAGAGGATAGCCGTGAACGCAGGCATCCAGCAGATGACTGGTCACCTTCAGCCGCTCCCGGTCGTTCCCTGACAGCATGGCCGAGATCGCGGTGTCGAACTCATCGATGAACGGAAACGGCAGCATGGCGCACAGCAAAGCATCCGGGCCGTGGTCGTCCTTCTTGACGATCTTTCCTTGGTCGTTTTTGTGGTACCGCAGCAGCTGCCTCACCACGGTCTCCAGCGCGCCATCGCCCAGGATCCGGATCCGGCCGTGGGCGAAGTACCGGTTTAAGTTCTCGATCCCTTCGTCCTTGAACTTGTTGAACGCCACCGGGACCACCTCGAACCCGGCGTTGCGGCAGTCCAGGTTGCCGTAGGCGTTCTCCGCATCGGCGTAGACGATGAACTCCCCGACCCGGTCCCTCAGATCCACGAGGTAGGCCACCAGGTCGGCAATGGGGCGGGAGTCGAAGATCCTGGCCTCGGAGATCGCGATGTGGTCGGTGGCTCGTTCGGCCAGGACGGCGACCGCGAACCGGCCCCAGTCAATTCCCATCGCACGGCGGATCCTCCCGGTGGGCCGGATGAACTCATCAGGCGAAATGACCGCCGCCTGGATCTGCTCAGGGTCGTAGATCATCCCGGCGGCCTTGGGCCTTTTGCACTCGTGCTCGACTTCCCAGACGTCGGTCCCCCGGTTCAGCAGCTTCGCCTTCAGCACGTTGTCCCTGGAGAGGTGGCCGGCGGTGTGCCGCGCCTTCCCGTTGCACCCTGTGAAATGCTCCCCGACCTGTTCGCCGCCGGCCCCCAGATCGGCCACCACTTCGGTCAGCGGGCATTCCAGCTGGCAGTACCGCCGGGCGTCCGGGTCATCGTCCGTGGCCTGCTCGATGCCCACTTCGCAGCGGGCCATGCAGTCGTAGACATCCCACTTGTACCGCCGGAACCCTCGCTCCTCAGCCAGGTCCCAGGCCTCCTGGAAGAACCCGAACGGCACATGAAAGGTCGACAGCAGAACGATCGTGAAGTTGGGTTCGGACAACACCCCCTGCACCGCGGCCTGCAGGATGCGGCCCACGCGGGCATCCTCCTGGCAGGATTCATCCGCCACGAACCCCGGGACATGCTTCCCTCGGGCCGCCTTCTCGCTCGCCGGCACGCAGGACAGCGACACCCCGTTCTTCAGCTGGGTCAATGATTGCAGCGGGTCCTTCTCCAGGATGGCCTCAGCCAAGCCCGGCACGCAGAACCAAAACTGCGTTGTGTATTCATAAACCCGCTTGGCCTGCTCTCCCGACCCCGCCATGTCGATGAAGCTCTTGTTCCGGTAGACCATCATCAGCCAGATCAAGATCGCCGCCGCCAGCGACCCACCCCCGCCTCGAGGCTTCCACAGGATGGCCTGCTGCACCCGCTCGAAGAACAGGTCGCTCAAGAACTCCAGCATCGGGGGGATCACCACGATCGGCAGCCGGCGGCCATCCTTGTTGATGAACAAGTGGTCCCGGATTGCCGAGAGCAGCCGGCGGTCCTGGTCATCCCTGGAAATCCCCTCCTCCAGCAGGTCAGGCAGCCCGAAGTCGGTGGGGTCCGCGCCCAGACCCACCTTCTCCATCAGCGAAGTCGGGGTGGTCAGCACCGAGACCTGATCGCCCACCTGCTTCACGCCCTGGATGTCCTGCCTCATGGTCGTTCCCTTCGCTACTTGATCGCCGGGTTAATTCATTGGCACGACGTCAGATATGCCTTGAACCCCGCCCCCGAATCCGCCCCTATACAGCATCACCATGAGCCACCAGCACAGACAAAGGAGCAGCCCATGACACTCCACGAAGCCGTAGAAGCCTTCCTTCAAGACCTGAAAGTCGAAGGCCGCTCGCCGCACACGGTGGCGGCGTACCGCAGGGACCTGGCGGCGTTCATCACCTTCGCCGGAAATATTACTCTGGAAACTGTCACTCCCTCCCTGCTCACCGATTTCATGGCCACCCCCTGCGTCCAGGCCAGCCCCTGTGGCGTTCCCCGAGCCAAGGCCACCATCAACCGCTACCGGGTCAGCTTGAAGGCCCTGTTCGCTTGGGGCGCCGCCCGCTGGCTTGTTCCCCGCAACCCCACAGCGATCCTTAAATGCCGGCGTCATCGTTCACTGCCTCCTGATGTTCTCTCCGAGCAAGAAATCCATCTCCTGCTCAACTACCCATTCAAGGGGAATGGGGCGGTGCGGGATCGCGCCCTGCTTGGGTTCATGCTTGGCACCGGCTGCCGCCTTGGTGAGACACGAAACCTGAACATCGGGGATATCGACTGGGACACAGGCCGCATCACCCTGATAAGCCCTAAGGGCGGGGAACCCGAGACCGTTGTGGCACCTGCGGCGGTCCTCGCCCTGCTGCGCCCACTGTCCCAAAGTGTCCCATCGGAGGCCCCCGTGTTCCGGTGTGGGACACTCCTCCGGCTCTCGGGCCGGCAAATCCAGAGGCTTGTCGCCAGTCGTTGTCAGGAGGCCGGCATCACCAAACACGTCACGCCCCACACGCTCCGGCACACGTTCGCAACCAGGCTGTACAACGCCACCGGGGACCTGAGGCTTGTCCAGGTTGCCCTGCGGCATGCCCACGTCACCACGGCCGAGATCTACGCCCAGGTCGACCCCAAGCGGCTGGAAATGGCCGTCAGGTCCGCCGAAATGGTCCCCAAAACGCTTTAACTCGTTGCAGGTCATATATTTCCTAGTATGCGACATTCGGGGAATTTCCGTGTCCAAACGGACACATCCGGCAGGCGATAGATTAGGCAAATCGTGTGTTTTCATGCAGATAGGGTCGGCACCGTAACTGACGAATTCGCTTAACGTTCCACGGTTCATGGTTCAGCCCTCCACCGCGTACCGGAACGGCGCAGAATTGACCAACTTGGCGAACTCGTCAGCAAAGACCTTGGCTAGCCGCTTATCCATCTTACCGGCATCGATCAGGGCCTTGATCACGTCGGCGACGACCAGCTCGAGGACCTGGACGTTTGCCTGCATCAGGGCGCGAACCTCCCGGACCTCGGTCGGCTCGCCCCGGACCAGGCGTTCGCCCTTGATCCCAGCATCCAGCATCGCCGCCGCCTCGGAGGCCGTCTTGGGATCCAAAGTCTTCAGCCCTTGGACCCCCTTGCTCTGCATCAGTTGGAATTCCTTCAGATGCCGGGAATTCATCTCGCTGATGGTCTCGGCGACAGCCTGGGTGACCCGCTCCTCGGTGATCTTCTGGACGTACTGGCGCTCCTCCTCCCAACCCTCCGCCCGCCTCCACTCCCCGATGGTCTCGGGACGTTTGATCCCGAGCCGCTGGGCGATCTGCTGGTCGGTGCCAGCTCCGGTGATCCACAGGGCCTTTGCCTGGAGCATGATGTCCCGCCCATAGGCCATCACTCGCCCCCCTCGACGGGGACCCGGATCGCGGTCTGGCCGGTGTACTGCTCCCAGCGCTGGATGATCACATCGCAGAATCGGGGATTGCGTTCGACGGCGAAGCAACGCCGGTCCAGGTGCTCGGCGGCGATCACCTGGCTTCCGCTGCCGGCGAACGTCTCGAGGCAGACCGCGCCCGGCCGGGTGTGCTTGAGCATTGGCAGTTCGAACAAGCGGACGGGTTTTTGCGTCGGATGCTGGCCATCAGTGCAGCGGGCCTTACCTTCCCAGTCCACCTCCCAGCAGTTCGAATGCTCGTCAGGGACCGGCAGCGCCTGGGGCTTGTGGCCCTGCCGCCAGCCCATCAAGCAGGGTTCGGTGCGGTAGTTCCACATCGCAAACCCGAGGACGTGTGTCGGTTTCACCCAAGTAATAGTCTGATGGTATCGGATGCCGGTAATATCCCAGGCCTTCAGGAAGCTCCCGGCGGTCGCGCTGGCATGCCAGGTATACCAGGCCGCGTCCTGATCCACATGGCCTTTTGCGTTCAGGAACACCCGCTCCAGAAACCCCTCGAATTCGGCCCTGTCGCCGAAGTGGTCCCAGGCGTCGTGGTCCTTGTAATCATCAGACCAGTCCTTGTTTTGGCTCCCCTTCTCGCGTCCCATTTCTTTGTCTCTGGAATTCTGTGGATGGGCCGTGCCGTCGTAGCCGACGCCGTACGGCGGGTCGGTGGCGTATAATTGGGCGGTCATTCCGTCCATCAGGCGATCGAGAATATCCGGATCGCCGCTGTCCCCACAGATCAGCCGGTGACGACCCAGAATCCAGAGATCCCCCGGCTGGGTGATCGGCTCGGCAGGGGCCTCCGGGACGTCGTCGGGATCGGTGTTGCCCTCGTTGGGCTGCAGGTCGGCCAAAAGTTGTTTTGTAATATCTGCCAGGTCATCGAACCTGAGGGCCTCGGCCAGTTCCGGCATGGCAGCGGTGATTTCTGCCAGGAGGGTGTGCAGGTCGGCTGTGAACTCGCCGGCGATGGCCGGGTTGTTCAGCGCAACATTCAAAGCCCGTTCTTCAATCTCATCGAGGTCGACGACCACCACCTGGGTCTCGGCCTCACCCATCGCCTGCAGCACCTTCAGGCGCTGGTGACCACCGACGACTCGGCCGCTGCGCTTATTCCACACAACCGGCTCGACAAGCCCAAATTTTTCAATGCCTTGACGGAGGCCGGCCAAGGCTTCTGAATGGATTCGGCGGGGGTTGTAAGGCGCGGGTTCAAGGTCGGCGATAGCCTTGACCTCGATCTGTTGGGTCTTCGGCATGGCAGTACTCCCTGGGAAAGGGGTGGATTCCCAAGGCGAATCCGAGGCTGGTCAATGCATTGGGGGAAAGGCTCGTCTTTGAATATTGTTGGTATGGCCAGATTAATTAAAGGAGCCGACTTGAACAAGTGATTTTTTGGAGTGTACAATCGCAAGCAACGAAACTGTGAAGGATCTCGCCTTGGGTCCCATGGGGAACGACGCCCTCCCCAGGGCAATTTTGAATCAGCCTACGAAATGGGGCGATAATGAAATTCAGAACAATTCGCGCCGCTGACCGGGTTATCAAATTGCCCTTCGCAGACCTCCCGCCATTCCAATTTAGCACCAAGCAAAAGAAGGCAATCGCAGCCTGTTTCCCCAAATCCGCACGCGATCCACACAAATTTTGGGAGACTGTGGAGCTTCATGCGACGAGCTTCAAAAGCAAGTGGACTGCAGATCAACATCTTCGCAAATATCCTCCAGCAGAATTGCGAAAGGAACTCAAACTAATTGTATCCCAGGCCAGGCGACTCCTTAACACCCTCAACGGATTAAATGAAGTTGTGGGCCGCGCCACAGTTGTAAGAGCAGTTGGATGGTTCACTGACCATGACGCCTATCAATTCGTCGACGACCTTGGCCTTCACTTAGAAACTGTGTCAAATTGCCTTGAATCTCTCCTCGCCCTGGACATCAAGGAAGTGCGCTCAGCATTCCCCGATGGGTATGAATCCATCTCCACCCCCGAACAAGTTCAAGCTTTTTTACTGGAATCTGTTCTGTTGCCCATTTCTCCGCGCGCCGGCCGACCTCCAAAGGAGGGCGAGATTCGTTTTATCAAAGCCATTGGAAGCGCCTACTTCGATTGCTTCCATGTGCGACCAAGCTTGGCCCGGACTGGAAAGTTCTCCCAAATGATTTCAAGGATATTTGCCGCAGTTCTGGGCAAAGACGCCGAAACAGCTCCCACCTATTCACGGCTCATTGTTCAAGCCTTGGGGGACATTGGGAACAGTTAGGCAAGAAACAATCTCGCACATCTCCATCCGACATGATTTCCCGCGGCCATACCACCCGCTCCGAGGCCTGCCCTGCTGAGATCGGGTAGGGTGAGACCTCGCGGCCTCACCCTCCCACACCACCGGGCATACGGATCACGTACCACGGCGGTTCATGACACATATTGAAGTCTACGCAACTCATTCAGCAGATTCACAAGTCCATGACGATCAAAGAACGCCTTGGGGGTGGCCTGGTTCATGTGCGAGGCTCCGCTGTTCCACCATGGACCTCGGCCATTGGTGGCTGAGCACCAAGCTCTGATCCGTTCCACTCCCAGTTGGATCAACTTCCGTGCCCGGGTCCAGGGTCTCTTCCATTGGCGCCAGAGGATGACACGCAGTTTCCGGCGGATCCAACCATCCAGCTCCTCGAAGATATTCTTGACCTCGGCCAGCTTGAAGTATCCGATCCAACCCTTCAGCAGGGGGTTCAAGTCCTCGGTGATAAAACGGCCAAGATTGCGGCCGCGACCACGACGGAACGCAGCCCTCAACTTCTCCTTCAGACGAACCACGCTCGCAGGGGCGACCTTCAGTCGCGCCTGCTTGTGCCACGTCATCGAGTAGCCGAGGAACTTCCGCTCCCATGGGCGACCCACCGCGCTCTTGTCACGGTTCACCGTCAACTTCAACTCTTCCCATAGATACCGGGTCAACGACGCCAGCACCCGCCCGCCAGCACGCTTGGACCGAACGTAGATGTTGCAGTCGTCCGCGTACCGGCAAAACGTATGGCCACGCCGTTCCAGTTCCTTGTCCAGATCGTCCAGCAGGATGTTCGACAGCAGCGGCGACAGGGGGCCTCCTTGCGGGGTGCCCTCATGTCGCTGGGAGACGAGTCCCCCGGCCATCGTTCCAGCCTGCAAATAGCGACGGATCAAAGCAAGGACCCGGCGATCTCCAACCCTCCGCGCGACCCGTGACATCAGGATGTCGTGGTTCACGTTGTCGAAGAACTTCTTCAGATCCACGTCCACGACCCACCGGCGATCTTCCCGCACATACGCCCGGGCTTGGAACACGGCCTGGTGTGCGCTGCGACCGGGGCGGAACCCGTAGCTGTGTTCGCTGAAGAAGGGATCGAAGATCGGACTCAGTACCTGATGCAAGGCCTGCTGGATGAGACGATCCGCCACCGTCGGGATGCCAAGCTTGCGCACCCCACGGTCCCCGGGCTTGGGGATCATGACTTCCCGCACCGCCTGGGGTTGGTAGCTGCCGTCCAGCAGTTCTTCTTTGATCCGAGGCCAGTGCGCCTTCAGGTACGGGCGAAGGTCTTCCACCCGCATCTTGTCGATGCCGGCTGATCCCTTGTTCCGTTCCACCCGGTGCAAGGCCTCGATCATGTTCTCGCGTTCGACCACCGCGTCCATTAGCTGCATCGTCTCCGAGCGGAAGTGGTCCCAACTCACCGCAGCTGCCGACACCCCGGCCCCGTACTCTCGCGAGTTCCGCTCGCTACCATCGGGGGTGGTGCTCGGTATCTCAACCCAGCGGTCTGTGCTTTGGCTTGCCATCGAGAGTCGGGTCTCCTGCTCCATGTTACATGTTCGGGCCTTCAGTCGGGTCGAACGACCTACTATGCCCTCGGCTGACTTCTGCCGACCCATCGGACCGCCTCTCGACGGACCTAGCACAGGGCAGGTCGGCAGATCTCCCCGGGTAATGCGCACGTTCCTTCACACTTATGCCCGCCGCATCTACGGTCGCGCTTTCCGGACAGGGATTGGGCTTCAGAGATAGTTGGCTCCTTACCCAGCGCGAACGCCTCGTATGCGATTCCTGTTCGTCGGGCCAGTGCTTTGCCTGCGGCTTCCTTCAGGCTGCACCTCGCGGTGACAACCCTTGCCTTTAAGCTAACAGTTCCCCCTGTCGGGTCTGTAGAGGACTTCCACCTCCTAGAACGTGCGCCCTGCCGGGCGCACAACTGGAAACAAAACCCCAAAATAAATTTGGGGTTTTGTGCATTTTCCTTTCGCTATCAATTTCCATCTCTCCTGGAGTCCGTCATCTTGGACATACAGACGCGAATGCAGATCCGAATGACCAGGAGACTTGATCATGACTCAAGGAAGAATTCATAGGCCAGACAATGAAATACCCAATTCCCCAAGCATTAAATTTCTTTCAATGTCAGATCTGGCCAACCTCCCTCCACCTAAATGGCTCATTCAAAATGTGATTCCGGACCACGGCTTTGGAATCCTTGTGGGTCCTCCAAGCTCGGGAAAATCATTCTTCCTCCACGAACTGGGGCAAGCTGTATCTCGCAATACCCCGCTGTTTGGAGATTCCAGCCTTGTTCCCGAACGAACGGGCTGGGTGATTGCATTCCTTCCTGAAGCTTCAAAGAGTTGGGCTGCACGAATGCGCGCCTTCTGCTCTCACTACGAAGTTCCGTATTCGAATGATTTCGTTTTCTCAACTCAACCTCATGACCTTTGCGACAAGGGGACTTGGGACCAGATAGTGGCGGCAATAACCAATGAGGCCAAAAAGCGCGGGGAGCTTCCCGTTTTGGTCATAATCGACACTTTGTCTGCGAGCATTCCAGGTCGTGATGAAAATTCCCAAGCGGAAATGACCCGACTGACCTCCAACCTCCAAATACTTGTAAATATGGGGATTTGCATCATTGTCGCCCATCATACCTCAAAGAGCAACCGATACTATCGTGGCAGTTCCGTCCTCCTCGGTTCTTGCGACTGGATGCTATCAATTGTTCAATCCAAACATATTCGAGAACTTGTTGCGGTGAAACTCCGTGATGCCGATTGCATCCGTAATGTTGCCTTTGAAATCCAATCTGTTGATTCATCTGGAGTGTGCGTTCTCACTGATGGCGGTGGTCCTTGGGGCTTATATGAGACCATAGGGAAGGACCATCCTGGGTTGATTATTGCCCTTAAGAGCTTCGGGTTTCAATCTCCAAACGATGACAATAACGACGTTGGGAATATTGAGATATGCGTGGATGGGGTAAAATTAACATCCATTCTCCATAAATGGGTCCAACTGGATCCCATCACCCCCTCCAACAGCGAAGATTCGGCAGCTTACAAAGCCAATCACGGATCGCGAGTAACTGTATTGCTAAGGCTCGCAGATGCTTTGTGGCGCGGGGGAGTTCTCACCGTTGTGAATGGTGTTATCTCCAAGAAGTCCAGAGACCTTCAAGTGGTCGTAAAGCAGGTGTCGGCTAATGATGATTGACCAGTCGGGATTCCGAACTTCTGAACATATACCCTTGCGGGGTTCGGAATACCCCGCAAGGAGGGGCTTTCGATTCGGTTTCCGAGCTTCCCAGATTCCTGAAAAGCTTTGCAAACAAATATTCTATAGGAATCAACCCCATGAATTCCGAACCACTTCTCAGCAAAATCCGAACCTCGAAATCGCCAAAGCGATTCCGAGCCGCTTTTCCAATCAAGATGGAGGTCTCCTGCACTCCATCCGACCCCGGAGGATCCAGTGATGGCTGAGTCCAAACTGCCCCTTGAAATCAGCGGAATCCAGGTCCGCCTCGTCGAAAACGGCACCGACGGCCTCCTGGGCTGGGCCTCCTTCGTCCTTTCTGGTGCTGTCCGAATGAATAGTGTTGCCATCCGCCGTGGCAGGGACATGTCACTGTTTTTGACCTTCCCCGGCAAGCGCCATGAAGGTTCTGGGACCACTCACCATTATTTCTACCCAATCTCGCGAGAGGCAGCTGAAGCTCTCCAGAACGCCGTCCTGACCCAGCTGACGAGCCTGGCCCAAGCGGCCCAAGCCCAGGAGGACCGGGCGTCGTGAAGCCTGCGGAGGGCAGCACTGGCCTTCTTGCCGAAATCGGCGCGATCCTGGCCGAGGGCTACCTGCGCCTCCTTCAGGAAAGACCTAACTCTCAAGAACAGACCAAGTTACGGGCGCAAGATTCTGTCGAATCACCTTGCTATCACCGCCCCCCGGAGGCATAGATGTCATGTCAAGAATCCGTAAGCCATTGCCATCAAAGGAGAAACAATGACCAGCAGAAACGCCAAGCCTGGGGACCGGATGACCGAGGCCACCCGGCAACGCCTCGAGGCCCAACTCGGGGACCCCAACATCTGCGACCGGGAGAACCCGGCCTTCGTCTTCAGCTTGACCGCCACCGACCTCCTGCTGGCCATCAACGCTGGCCTGATCGACGCCTCCGACCTGGTCCGGCGGGAGCTGGCCAACCGGGGCCTCGACGCCAACGGCGAGTGGGCCGGCATCGACCGCGCTCGCGAGATCCACCTCGGCGGCACCCCTGGTGACAACGACGCCGCGCAGACCGTCGCCGCTGAAATCGCACGTCGGCACCTTCAGATCGAATGCCTCGAAACCCGCAACTCGGACGCCCTCGATTTCTGCGATATCGCCGTGTGGAGCATCCGTGACGCGCTGATCGCTGCCTTCGAAGCTGGCGCTCGCCAGATCCACGGGCTGGAGGGCTGACATGAACCACTACCAAGCGATGATCCGCGAGCAGCTGGCCACCTTCGGCATGATCGGTGTGGCCCCGCTCGCCCACGTCGAAGCCCTCATGCGCCTTGAGAACCCCTGCCTCGACCACCTGAGCCCGATCGAATTCGCGCGCGAAGCCGAGACCGCGGCCGAGGAAGCCGCAGCCAGCCCGGTCTACGCCGCGCAGGTCGCCGATTCGCTGGGGGTGCGCTGATGGATCAACCCAAGACCGCATTGCCCGAGGCCCAGACCTACGCCACCGCACTGGCCGATGCCCTCAAGACGATGGCACCGGGTACGGCAGAGTTCATCCGGACCACGAAGGAACTGGCAGTCATGCGCCGGGACCACAGGTGCAAGTAAATAAGAAAGGAAGCAGCCATGAGTACCAAGAAGACGACCAGCAAGAAGAGGTCGACCAAGAAGACCCAGGGCGCGAAGAAACCCACCCCGAAGGCATTTTCTAAACCATCTCGCGCGAAGTCCATAGGCAAGCAGGCTGACCGCGACCCGCGCCTGCCCGCCGTGGGGTCCGTCCTGACCCGCGAATTCAAGGGCCGGACCATCACGGTGAAGGTCACCGAAGCCGGATTCGAGTACGAGGACCAGACCTTCAAGTCGATCAGCGCGGTTGCCCGCAGAATCACGGGCTACGGGATCTCGGGGCCGGTCTTCTTCCGGCTCACCGACCCGGCAGGGGCCGAGTGATGGCCTCCCGCTCGGTCACCGCCCAGGTCGCCGCCCTGCAGACGATGACCCTCGAGCAGCTACGGGTCCGCTGGAAAGAGGTCTACGGACAGGAGACCCGGCAGCGGCACCGGCAGCACCTGATCAAACGCCTGGCCCGGCAGCTTCAGGATGACGGCCCCCACCTGACGGCCCAGGAAGAGGCCAAGGTCGAGAAGTACCGCTCCATGCTCCGCCAAATGCCCCCGGAGAAGTGGTTTCCCGGCAAGCAGCGGCAGCCCAGAAAGCCGGAGGCCGCCCCCAAGCGACGTTCCCTCAAGCCCGGCTCCGTGCTCACCCGCATGTACGAGGGGACCGAAATCGCCGTCACGGTTCGGTCCGATGGCCGATTCGACTACGCCGGGAAGACCTATCGGTCCCTGAGCGCCATCGCCAAGGTGATCACCGGCACGACCTGGAACGGCTGGCGGTTCTTCGGCCTGGCTCCTGTGGGAGGAAAGTGATGGGCAACGAGGTTCAGTTCTACCAGACCCGCAACGGTCGCCAGTTCTACGAGGTGACGATGCCGGAGTTGGTCTGTCAAATCACCCGGCTGAATGACCTGCTTGCCCTGGCCGTCGAGGCCATGCAGGCAAAACCCGAGAGCAAGCCCGATGATCGCCCCGGCCAAGACTAGGACCATCCGCTGCGCCGTCTACACGCGCAAGAGCGTGACCGAGGGGTTGGAGCAGGACTTCAACTCCCTGGACGCCCAGCGCGAGGCTGGAGAGGCCTACGTCGCCAGCCAGAGGCTCGAGGGCTGGACCTGCCTGCCTGACCGCTTCGATGACGGCGGCTACAGCGGCGGCACCCTGGACCGTCCCGCCCTGGATCGGCTCCTCAACGACATCACCGCCGGCCTGGTCGACTGCGTCGTGGTCTACAAGGTCGACCGTCTGTCCCGGTCCCTCCTGGACTTCGCCCGCCTGGTCGAGGTCTTTGACCGCCACGGCGTGTCGTTCGTCTCGGTCACCCAGCCGATCAGCACCGCCGATACGACGGGGCGACTCATGCTCAACATCCTTTTGTCATTTGCCCAGTTCGAGCGCGAGACCATCGCCGATCGGACCCGCGACAAGATGTCCGCGGCCCGCAGGCGTGGGAAGTGGACCGGCGGCACCCCGGTCCTGGGATACGACGTCCATCCCGATGGTGGCAAGCTCGTCGTCAACCCGGACGAAAAGGAGATGGTCAGGGAGATGTTCCGGCTCTACGCGGCCCGGAAGTCCCTGTCGCAGGTGACCGCCGAACTGCATCGCCGGGGCTGGACGACCAAGGTATGGACCACCAAAAAGGGGAAGGTCCACCTGGGCGGCCCGTTTTCAAAATCCACCCTCGCCCGTCACCTGGCCAACGTCACGTACCTCGGGAAGGTCAATCACAAGGGACAGGTGTTTGACGGGGAACACGAGGCCATCGTCCCCAGGCGGCTGTTCGACCAGGTCCAGGCCTTGCTGGCGGAGAATCAGAACACCGGCCGGCACAAGGCCCGGAACAAGTACGGCGCGCTGCTGCGGGGCCTGGTTCGGTGCCAGGCCTGCGGAACGGCCTATGTGGCCACGACCGCGCGCAAGGGGAACACGGTATACCGGTACTATACCTGCTCCGGCGCGCAGAAGAACGGCTGGCACACCTGCCCCCGACCCAGCCTCACGGCCCAGAAACTGGAGCAGCTGGTGGTCGACCAGATCCGGGGGATCGGCACCGACCCCAAGCTGCAGGCCGAGACGCTCCGGCAGGTGAAGCGGGCAGCCAGGGAGCAGGCCCGAGTCCTGGCCGCCGAGGAGCGAATGCTCAAGAGGAAGCTGGATGCGGCCAAGGCCGAGGAGGCAAGGCTGGTCAATGCCCTGGGAAGCGGCGAGGTGGCCCCTGGGGCGGTCTCCTTGCGACTGGCCCAGCTGGAGGACGAGGCCGCCAGGCTGGCCACACGGCGCGCTGAGGCCGCCAGGGAACGCCAGGCAGCCGCTGAGGCGACCCTTTCCCAGGAGGATCTGACGGCGGCCCTGGGGCTGTTCGACCCCGTCTGGGACGCCCTCTACCCGGCCGAGCAGGCCAGGATCATCGAGCTGCTGATCGACCGGGTCGAGATCGATACCGAGGCCGGAACGCTGGCCGTCACGTTCCACCCTACCGGGATCAAGGCCCTGGCCGCCGAGGTTGCCCAGGAGGTCACCCCGTGAGGGTCGAGGTCAAGGTGGACTGGGGCCAGGTGGCCGGGAAACGGGCAGAAAAGGCCGATTCGCAGGAGCTTGCCCCTCCCCGGTCCCGGGCCGAGCGGCGGCTCTGGTACATCGCCATCGCCCGGGAAATCGAGGCCGGTGTGCGGTCGGGGAGGTTCAAGTCCTACGCCGATGCCGCCCCGACGAGCGGGATGCCTCGGGCAAGACTGAGTAGACCAATGTCCGGCAGATGGCTCGGCGTACTTCACTGCTACCCCCTTCACCCCCGGAAGTAGCCGGAATAGAAAGCTCGACTTAATGCCGGCCCACAAAATCGCGCTGGACAATGGAGGGGTTCATGGTATCATCCCGCTTCTATTCGAATGAATATCAGGAGGGCGCGCAAATGAGTTGGTCGACACAGTCTCGGTGGTATGACACACTGGAAATGTCTGCTGGAGTGTTATCCAGCATCGCCGCCATTGTTGCACTTACTACCTTTCTGCAGAAACAGATTGGGCTGGTTTGGCTGTCCGTTTCCGGAGGCTTTGCGCTTCTCTTCGGCGTCGCAATGGGGTTTATCAAACTTAAGAAAGCCTGGGATTTGAACGACCGCCGCCTTCACGTGTTTGGCCGACGGGTTCATTCAATCTCACATCGCATTCGTGATGCGTACGCCGAGCTGCAATTCTGGGCAACGACACCGGAGTTTGACGAGCCAGGCCTGTTTACGCACGCCGCGAGAACTGCGGAACATTGCGTCAATGATCTCGCTGATCTACTTTCTGAATCCTCCGGGCATACTGTTGTTGCTACACTTCAGTATTTCCGAATACCGAATGATGGTGTAGGAGAAACGGCGACTGACCTAGCGAATATCCATGTCGAGACTATTGCCAGGAGCAGCAATTGCCCTAATCCCGAGCTTCGCATCGATACTGTCGCACTGGTCGATAATGGCGCATATCGCCAAATCGTCTCTGAGGGACGACATCAGTTTACGGCTCCCGATCTGGAGTCATATCGGTCGAACTTCCTGGAGACTCATGACGCGCATTTCACACTCGGGAACCCTCAGTCGTTTCAAGCGTACAAAGCCCTCATCGTATTGCCAATCCGCATCGCCGAGAAGTTCGTAAGGTTGCCTGCTCAGCGCAATCGCTATATTATCATAGGATTCATTAGCCTCGACTCTCTCGCCACGGAGGCTTTCCGCGACGACCACATCAAAGCGTACTGTGATATTGGCAAAAGCTGCGGTGACTCCCTTTTCCACTACTTGAAGCTTGTCGACAAGCTTCAAGAAGACCTAACATATCGCGCAACTGGGGCTATTCCGGTTCGCTCGAGTTCCGGTTTTCGAGAAATGAAAGGGAAGGCCTAAGATGTCCTGGAAACCGTTTCATATCTTTTCGGCTCACAAGTGGAACGAATGCAATAAGGAGGACCGGGCTCCCGTAGACTATCTCGTCCAACCCCTATTCTCCGGCGGCAATTTAGTCGCCACGATCGACTTTGGCGACGACGCCATTGCGCCTTGCGAGCATAGTCCTGCAACCCCAGATAGCCCTCGTTTCGGTACAGCTGTATCTTTTTTGAACGGCTAGTCCCACGATCTCGTTGCTGGCGGTCACCTTCCGCCCCACCGGGATCAAAGCACTGGCCCAGGAGGTGGTGAAGTGCGAGTAGAAGTCCGGGTGGACTGGGGCAGGGTGGCCGGGAAACCGGCGAAACAGGCCGATTCGCAGGAGCTTGCCACTCCCCGGTCTCGGGCCGAGCGGCGGCTCTGGTACATCGCCATCGGCCGGGAAGTTGAGGCCGGGGTGCGGTCGGGGCAGTTCGCCTCCTATGCCGATGCAGCGCGGAGGTGCGGGGTGTCGAAAGGGCACATAAATAATATCATCAGAACAAGTTAACGTTATAGCCTAGTTCCCACCCATCCTTCCCGCCCCCCTGCGAAAAATTACGCTTGCCGATGCGCCGATTATTGCGTATTTTTCTACACAGTGCAACACACACAAACCCAACGTAGGTGGTCGAAATGGCGGAAACGAAAGCGAGACTCAACCTCTCGGTGGACCCGATAGCCCACGATATCGTCATGCGCACCGGTAATGCCAGCGCATACCTCACCCGGGTAGTTCTCGACCGGCGCAAGTTATGGACCTCGGCCCTCCACTACCTCGAGAACTCTGGGTGGTCCCGCACGGAGATTCGGGTTGCATGCTATGCTCTGCGGGAATTCAACCTGGACAGAGAGACCGAAGACTTGGCAGAGAGTGTCCGCCAACGCATTCCAGATGACCCTACCCAGATTCCCGGAGCCAGGCGGCTCGGCATCAAAGCAGCGGATTGGAAGAAACGTGTCGTGGCGCTTGAGAATCAGATGGCCTGTCTGATGCTGTGGATCATCGAACGTGAGTACTGGATGGGCAATAGCGAGTTGATCTCCTTGGTAGGCGAATCCGATTAGCGGTCTCCAAAGCGGTCGACGGATTGAATGGTATGAGCTTGTATCCACGGTCAGACTGGGAACTGGGCCTTGCCGCCGGAATCGAGGATTGAATCGAAATAAAAAGGGGCGGAATCACTCCCGCCCCACCCGAATTCATTGGAGTAACAGCAATTTATCCATGTCAGGAAACTGCTGCCTGAGCCATGCCATGCCACTCCATTCCTTGTTCGATTCGGTGCTACCGATGACTCACAAAGTCACGGTTGCAACCGTTTGGGCAGATCCGCCAACCGCGGCAATAATGCCCACCGTGCCTTAGATTCGCAAACCAGGTAGACCCGCATGCTCTACAGCTGATCCTACCGGTAGAGATATCTTCGACCACGACGTGCGCCCGGTTTGCCGAACTCACCAACCTTGACCCGCGAATTGCCGGGTCATGATCGAACGAACAGTGCATGACTCACCTCCAATCATCGGTTATCGACGCCACGAAATGTGGTGCCACTGGGATTACCCGGTGAAATGGGAAAATATTCTCCTGAATTGGAAATTTGCCCCTTTCATAGCCATCGCCCGGGAAATCTAGGCCGGCGTGCGGTCGGGGAGGTTCAATTCCTACGCGGATGCCGCCCGGAAGTGCGGGGTGTCGAGGGCGGGGGTAAGCCGTTCTACTCGAACTCCCTGCGGAAAGCCCAAATTGCGCCCAAGCCGACCACCACCACCGTAACAATTTGTGTTCACAAGAGTTAACAAAACGGATTGATGCAAAAAAAGTATTGCATGCTGCCGAAATATCTTGTACATTTAAGTCATCTTAATCCCGTAGGGTAAGCCCTGCGGTGCCCGTGGGCCACGGTCTGCGGGCCATTTTTTTTGGAGGCCCACTATGAAGCGCGTTGTGGCGTACGTTGACGGGTTCAATCTCTATCACTCGCTTCTCGATCTCCACGTCGATCACTATAAATGGCTCGATCTTCGACGGCTCCTTAGGAACTTCGCCCCGGCATCTGACAACGCCCTACCCCATATCTTCTATTTCACCGCGTATGCGTATTGGCGGAAAGACTCCATGGCACGCCACAAGGAGTACGTAGCCGCTCTTGCAGACTCGGGGGTAACGCCGATTATAGGACGCTTCAAAGAAAAGGACCGAGAGTGCCTATCCTGTGGATACAAGTGGATTCACCATGAGGAAAAGGAATCCGATGTCGCAATCGGAGTTTCGCTGATGTCCGGAGCTCTAAAGAATCAGTTCGACAAGGCACTGTTATTAACCCGCGATTCCGATCTCGTGCCCGCGGTCAGGCAGGTAAAGAAACTTGCTCCCGAGAAAGAAATCGTTATCCTAACACCTGATTGGGACAAAAAGCCGTTCGAACTGGTCAAAGCGGCTGGCGGTCGCGGGCAGCACAGGGCAATCAAGCAGATCCATATCGAGAGGTCCCTTCTGCCCTACAAGGTGTTTGACGCCGGAGGCACTCTAATTGCTACCCGGCCCACAGAGTACGACCCTCCATCTCGGAGTCCATAAATTCAGGATCCGATATGTAGGACATTTTCTCCGGGCTCAGCATTTTGCAACCGCGGGAATGGGCTTGGAGAGAATGATTAGTGTGCGAAGTTCGGTAAGCATTTCGGGCAAGTGCATGGCGGTGTGATCCTGATGGCCTCAAGTTGGCAGGAACATGAGGGCGCGGTAATCGGCTCAGGCAGGATGCTGAAGAACGCGGCTACAGCCATCTCCGGATTCTCGGAAATGGGCTTAGAACCTCCTGCGTCCTGCCGCCTTTACAGGGCCAAACAACTCGTTCAAAAAATTCACGATCGCCGCGCGGTCATTACCCTGGACGGTCGGGTATTTCTCGGGCAAATTGCTGAATCAGAGCGGACAATTATTGAGAGCCTGGTTATCACCCAGGCCCTAAAATCACACCAGAATTACCTTGCCAACCAGACGACCCAGAAGAAGCTCAAAATTCTCTTATCTGGGGCGGACGGAGCTTCCGAAGATCGCAACCCGCTTGCTCGAAACACGCAGTTTGAACTTATGTTGTATTCAATTTTTTTGCTTGGTGGAGCACACGTCGTTTGGCGGGAGCCCGACGTATGGGTGGATACCGGAAGCTTAACCACCGCCCTCGCTGCCAAGAGGGTCTCCAGTGTAAAAAAGCTGACTAAACGGCTAAATGATGCCCAATCGCAGATCAAAAAACATGGCCTCCCCGGGATCGCCGCCATTTCAATTGACCCAATAATTTCAAAAATCCATCCCCCGGCACTCCAAACGTCCGGCGCTATTCGTGGCCAAGCATTTGATCAAATTACCCGCAGCCCATTTAGCCCGGATTATTCATGAATCTTAAATGACGAAAGCCTTTTGATCGGCTAAAGTTGGTTTACCACAACAAACTAGCGCCGCTCAGAAAGGCTTTCGTGTGACCCATTCTACAAAACAGCCTGTTCTTTTTCCAGAGCTCATTTCCAAGCCCACCACCGTTGCCTTCGATGAGCCGGAGGTCACCAGCGACGGCGGCGCCCTGCTTCTCAAGGCCGTGGACGCACAAATAGGACTGACCGACCGGCTGGCCGCAGCCCTGACCGATCCCCGCGAGCCCGGGAAGGTTCGTCATACCCTGGCCGACATGCTGCGCCAACGCATCTTTGGCATCTGCTGTGGCTACGGCGACACTAACGACACCGCCCGCCTGAACACCGACCCCATGCACAAGCTGCTGCTGGACCGGGATCCCGTCGACGGGGAAGACCTGGCCAGCCAGCCCACCCTCAGCAGGTTCGAGAACCAGCGCCGTCGGGTCGATCTGTTCCGCCTTGGGACCGCCCTCGTCCAGACCGTCATCGCTGCCCACCGTCGCCGCCTGCGCGGCCATAAGGTCAGACTGGTGACCTTGGATCTCGATGCCACCGACGATCCCTGCCACGGCAGCCAGCAGCTGTCGCTGTTCAACGGGCATTACGACAGCTGGTGCTACCTGCCCCTGCTGGCGTTCGTCTCGTTCGATAATGAGCAAGACCAGCATCTTCTGGCGGCCATGCTCCGGCCCGGCACCGCCCACCCCAAGGTCGGCGCCGTGGCCGTTTTGAAGCGCCTGATCCCAACTTTGCGCCGGGCGTTCCCCGCAGCGGTGATCCGGGTCCGGCTCGATGGCGGGTTCTGTTGTCCCGAGATCCTGGACTACCTGGACGCCACGGGCGCCGAGTATCTCGTGGGCATGGCCAAAAACAGTGTCCTGGAGGTCCGGGCCGCCGGTGATGTCGCCCTGGCCCGGGAGTGCTTCGCCCTCGCCGGCGGGACCTATGCGGTGTACGGGCAGCAACGGTACGCGGCCGGCACCTGGGACCGAGGTCGGCGGGTCATCCACAAGGCCGAGGTGGTGGCCTTGCCCGGTCGCGAGCCGTTGGACAACCTGCGGTTCGTGGTGACGAACCTGTCGGTGTTGCCGAGCCAGGTCTACGACATCTACCGGCAGCGGGGGGACAGTGAGAACCGGATCAAGGAGTTGAAGGGGGAGCTGGACCTTGGTCGGCTAAGCTGTCATGGGTTCTGGGCGAACCAGTTGCGACTCTTGCTGTCGGCGGCGGCGTTCGTGATCATGCAGATGCTCCGTGTTCGGTTGGCGCACCTCGGCTTGTCAAAGAGCCAGACGGGCAGCCTGCGCCTGCGGCTGTTGAAAATCGGGGGCCGGGTCACCCGTTCGGTACGCCGGTATGTGGTTCATCTGGCGGCGGCCCATCCCTGGTCAAAGGAATGGGAACGCGCAGCCCGATCCTGGGGCGGGATCTCGCCATAGGCAGCGAAAATCCACCGAGAAAACTCGAGCAGAAGAAGAGCCGGTGGATCGGTATGCCCGAAATCGCCGGGAAATGGTACCATGGGGCCTCGACAGGCCCTGGGTCGTTCCGGGGATCACCAGCGACTCGGGAAACGGTCGCCAGGTGGTGAATCAAGGCTCAGGAAATTGCCGCCGAGTATGGTTCATGAATAATCCGGGTTAGGGAGATATTGTCCTCCGGAGTAGAAGATATTGTTGTTGGAATTTCACTTTTTGCCTCGGCTACAACATGGTACCTGGAGCCAGAAACCCAACACCTTCGCAGCACAACAGAGTACTTTTACCAGTTCATCATGAACGACCACTCAAGTATTGATATTAATAAATACCAGCCAGTATTTGAGGCATACAATGGGGGAATCAGTGCCGTCGGACCCCTTATTGGCTCGCCTGGACCGCAATAGCATGGGCAAGCTAAAATTGATTCGGAGGTTCCCTCCTTTAGAAAAGCAGCCGTCAACCGCTTCAACCTGGAAGCCGGTTTCGCTCTGTTCGATCCGGGGTGACCTAGCAAGAACATCCTATTACATTGCGGATTAAACATCCCGTTCTTCTTTCATAACCACGCAGTTCTAGGCAGTAAGGGTTTCCGGACGGGAACCAACTATAAACCGATGCGCCAACTAGCGAAGATGCGAGCAGATGGAAGGACCCATGACCCAGCTAGGAGGTGGTGTATCGAGGGCTCAGGGCAACTAGCCCCCAGTATTTGCTTTGCATCGCTCCCTCTATTAATGTCCATTCCAGTTGCCGTTTTCGTCATAGTTCGGGCTGCAAGAATGCCCTCCAGCGTTCCAAATACAATCGAACGCCGGCCGCAGTACGGCATCAATCTTCGCCCCAGCATCTTCTACAACGATTTCCGGCACAACTAGCACGTTCTCTCGAAATCTCCGAAAATGCCCATAGTTTTCAGCCGTCCCCTTGAATATTTTGTAACCTTTAACGCCGACAAGTGCTATTCCAATCGCAAAGGGGTATGCGACTCCAAGCGCCATTAGCCCGGCAATGTACGCTTTCGCGCCTTCAATTGACGTTTCCTCGACGTCCACTGAAGGAATACGGTCTGCGCCATAATAGGCGATTGGGCCGACCGCCTCGATCATTCCACTTCGAAATACCTGGCAGTATGTACTTGTATTCTCTTCTCTATATGACCCGTCGTGGAATACAACACCATCGAAATTAATTGTCGGCGTTCCCGAGCCCTCCCCCCGTAAAGCATGGAATAGGCTGCCTTTCGAACAAAATTCGGACACTGACAAATTGGTGTCACCTCCAGCTAGAGGAATAACGTGCAGCACCTGAAAATTATCATAATCCAGGGTCACAGGCGTGTCTCCCCCGGCTATCGAAGTAATCCTCGCACCTCGCGCCTTCCTCAACGCCTCAAATCGCCCCTCGGAAGCGAGAAACGCGCGTCGAATATCTCTATAATCCATAGGATTATTAGAACGCGACATTCGCATAAAGAACCGATCGTAGTTGCCGTAGCAAACCATATGCGGCCCGATAAGGCTGCGCGGTACGCGTTGAATCACACAGTGTCCACCAGCAACAGGTATGCGCTTAGTCATCACACCCGGGATCGCTGGCTCTACACCTGTCTTCGCCAATTGTTCCATTTGGAGAATGGCGTTATCAATCGATGATTCTTCGACGCCAACAATCTCTTTCGGCACGCCATCTTCTTCTCGTATTCCCCAGACGATTATCCCCCCCTGGGTGTTGGCAAAACTGGCCAGGTCTTTAAGGTAATCTTTCTTTTCACTGTCGGTTTTTAGATTTTTCAACTCGGATTTGTAATCAACCGTCGTAGATTCATCTACTCCGCCCTCCACAAGCCCAGATATGTAAGCGCAATCTAACGACTCAAATGGCACTGACATCTCGTTCATAATCACTCCAATGTTTTTCAAGCGGTGAATCACAAGAACGTGCTATTTGGTAAAAACGGCATTGCTCATTTTCCGGTAATTAAGACCAAACCGCCAAAAGCGCTATCAGGCTTCACCAGGAATTCAAAACCTTACGGCTCCATATCTGAGCGAGAAGCCGCTCCGGCAAGACCAAGCCTATCTCTATAGTCCCGCCTTCTCGATCTTCCCACTAGTCAAAATGTCTGCCGCGCACATTGTTAAAACCAGTGGCATCCCACTACACGACCACCCATTTCCGATATGTGATCATGCCAGGAAACCGGGGGATGGGAACTCGACTCCAACAATGGCACATTTCCTCACCGTTGATACCAACTCGCCCGGACCAAACTGCCATCGGCTGCTCCAATCTGCCTGGAATCAATTATCGACTGCGGGTCTGGTTCAACTCGAGGAGATACTCTAGGATCTGCTCATCGCCCGCATCCGGCGTCAAGACAACCCCACCTGCGGCATCGTTGTAGGCCGCTGCCACCGCCTCATCGAGATTCCGGTGCGCATCAAAAAGCCATCTCGGCATCTCGTTGTAGAGGGCCGTAAGAGTGCGCTTTTTGAGGGCAACAGCTGCCTTCGCATCCAGTGGTTCGATGGTCCGGTAAACCGCCAGGGGCCGCTCAACAGCCGGATCTTCGATTTGACGGTCCCACGGTCCCCCGGGTGTTGCTGGAAAACGGGTCTCCATTTCTTTGGTCCACTCCGGCGGGTTGAGCCATCGCTCTCTCAAATCGGCTAGGCTCGCAGCTGCTGTGGCCACTGCCAGAGCCTCAGAGGTCTCTGGGTTTTCATTCCCCAATGGCCACGGAAATGGATAAGTTTCAAAGCACGAAGTCGGTGTGTATCGCGGCCGAGTTTCAAGGCGGGTCCCCAGCTTCAGACCCCAGACCTCGTGAATGCGAGACTGCAGGACGCCGAAAAAGTAGTCGTCGGCACGTGCAAACGCGATCAGTTGGTGATCCGGAAGCGTCGGCGCCTGCATCCAAATGAACAATCTATGTTTAGCTACGGTCGGCGTTGCAACGAATCGCCTCAACTGCCCGAGCGCCGCTCGCATCTCTGGCCGCGGGCGCGTATGATGCCAATAGGCGTCCCGCTTCAAGTCCCTGCTCGCTATTCTACCAGGCTTCACATCGCGCAGGATCTTCGCAAAAGGCGCTTCGTATTTGGCAGCCTCGACCTCCATTGTACCCGAACCAAAATCCAAGATCCACATCCCCCGCCCCCGCCGGGTGATATCCATGCCGTTCACCCACGGCACGAGAACGTCAGAGTTCGGCTTCCCATGCGGATTCGGCGCTACCAGCATGGCCAGGGCCTCATCCTCAGGTAGGTCGAACGCTCCACCCTTTGTGTCTCCCATAAAGGCAATACCAGCGTTCTCCTTGAGAGGAACCGCCTGGGTGATATCCACATTCGATGTCAGATTCGCATTGATGGTAGAGGCTTGGCTTCCATCCAGGACCCGCCCTTTGTCCGCGCCGTCGTCGAATCCCACCATGCTGATATGAACGTTCGCTCCGTCCAACACCCACGGCCGGTCGCTCTCGGCGAAAAAGATGTCTCCGGACTCCTTGATCCGCTTTAGTACTTCGCGATTCGCGCCGCCGCGAATTCCCTGTGTCGCCAACAACCCAGCCCTCATGCACTTGCCGGCGGCGATATGGACGCGCGCCTTTTCGAACCAGTAGCAACAGAGGTCGGATTCGGCGGCCACCCTACCCTTCCAAACCGCAAACATGCTGTTCACGTAAGCATCGCCCAGGTTGGCTCGAAGGAGTTTCCCACCCAGAAATGGCGGGTTACTCACGATGAAATCGACGTCGGGCCATTCAGGTTCGTTGGGCTTACCATCCACGTCAGTTCCAACAATCGCGTCCATGTTTTGGATATTGCCCGTGAGAGCCTGTAGAATTGGCTGAGGAGGACTTCCGAAACCGTTGGCCCGCACCC
>JBFXKG010000011.1:0-124115 GCA_050174015.1 Candidatus Krumholzibacteriia bacterium | reverse complement strand
CCCGAGGCGGGCCGGCGGCCCCGGAGCCAGCCGGCGATCTTGTCGTGGTTGGAGGCGTTGCAGACCACCAGCCAGCGCTCGGCGCCCAGGCGGTAGATCAGCATGTCGTCCAGGACACCCCCGTCCTCGCGGCACAAGGCGGTGTAGACCACCTTCCCCACGGGGACCCCGGCGATGCGGTTGGTGACCAGGCCCTCCAGCCAGGCCTCGGCGCCGCCCCCGCGGACCTCGATCTCGCCCATGTGGGTGATGTCGAACAGGCCCACGCGGTCCCGGACGGCCTCGTGCTCGGCCAGGACGCCGGCGTACTGCACGGGCATCTCGAAGCCGGCGAATTCGACCATCTTCGCGCCGTGCTCACGGTGCCAGTCTGTCAGGGGGGTGGTCTTGAGATCGGAGCTTGCTGCCAAGGGAATCTCTCCTGAAAGCTTGTAAACAACCAGGGAGTCGGACCCGCGGCCCGGAGGCGGCATCCGCCGCCGATCAGGCGCGGACCAGGCGGGCCAGGAAAATGTAATCCGCGGGATGCCGTTCTCCAAGCGGCGAAATCCGGCCCCGCACCGGGGCAGGATCAGCCGAAAAGTTCCCTGAGCATGGCCCCGGTGTAGGACTCCGGGACCCTCATGATCTCCGCCAGCGGCCCCGCGGCCACGATCCGGCCGCCGGCCGCGCCCCCCTCCGGCCCCAGGTCGATGATGTGGTCGGCCCGCCGGATGACCTCGGCGTGGTGCTCGATGACCACCACGCTGTTGCCCAGTTCCAGCAGGCTGCCCAGCACCCCCAGCAGGCGGTCGACGTCGCAGAAGTGCAGGCCGGTGGTGGGTTCGTCCAGGATGTAGAGGGTCTGCCTCGTCCCTCCTCGCGCCAGTTCCTTGACCAGCTTGATCCGCTGGGCCTCGCCCCCCGACAGCGTGCCCGCCGATTGCCCCAGGCGCAGGTAGTCCAGACCCACTCCGTGCATGACGTCCAGGATCTTGCGGCAGGGCGGGATGTTGGCCAGGACCTCGCGGGCGTCCTCCACGGTCATGTCGAGGAGGCCGGCGATGTCGTGGCCCTTGAAGTGGACCTCGAGCGTCTCGCGGTCGAACCTCCGCCCCCCGCATTCCTCGCAGAGCACCTCCACGTCGGGCAGGAAGTCCATGGTCAGGCGCCGGACGCCCGCCCCCTCGCACACCGGGCAGCGTCCGCCGGCGGTGTTGAAGCTGAACCGCCCGGTGTCGTACCCGCGCATCCGGGCCAGACTGGTCTGGGCGTAGATCTTCCGGATGTGGTTGTACAGGCCGGTGTAGGTGGCCGGCGTGGAGCGCGCCGACCGCCCGATGGGCGTCTGATCGACGAGCACCACCGAGTGCAGCTGCTCGTGGCCCTCGATGGCGTCGTAGGGGGCGGGCCGCTGCAGGGCGCGGTGCTTGATGGCCGCCAGGGCCCGGTAGAGGGTCGCGTGCACCGCCGTGCTCTTGCCCGAACCGGAAACGCCCGTGACGACGGTCAGCTTGCCCAGGGGGATTTCCAGGTCGATCCCCTTGAGGTTCCGGCCCCGCAGCCCCTTCATGACCAGCCGTCCCTCGGGCGCACGCCCCCCGGTCAGAGGGTCGGCGCCCCCGAGCCCGACCCGGCCGGCCAGGTAGTTGCCCGTGGGGCTGTCGGTGCACGCCATCACCTCGGCCACCGTCCCCTGGGCCACGATGCGCCCTCCGTGCTCGCCGGCCCCCGGCCCGAGGTCGAGGATGTGGTCGGCGGCCAGCATGATGTCGCGGTCGTGCTCGACCACCACCACCGAATTCCCGCGGTCCCGCAGGGCCCGCAGGGTCGCGATGAGCTTGCCGATGTCGCGGTGGTGCAGCCCCACGCTCGGCTCGTCGAGGATGTAGAGCACCCCCGTCAGCTGGGATCCCACCTGGGTGGCCAGGCGCACCCGCTGGCCCTCCCCTCCGGACAGCGTGGCCGTGGGCCGGGACAGGGAGAGGTAGCTGACCCCCACCTGGAGCAGGAAGCGCAGCCGGTGGCGGATCTGCTCCAGGATGGGCCGGGACACGGTCTGCTCCCGCACGCCCGAGAATTGGACCGTGTCCACCCAGGCGGCGAACTCCTCGAGGGTCAGGGCCGAGGCCTCGCCCACGTTCAGGCCGGCGATCCGGACGGCCAGGGCCTCGGGGCGCAGGCGATGCCCCCCGCAGGACGGGCAGGTCTGGTGGACCATGAGGCGTTCCAGGGACGTGCGGATCTTCTCGGACTTGGTCTCCCGGTGGCGGCGCACCAGCTCCGGCACCAGGCCCGCCCAGTCCCGCAGGAACGCGTTGTAGTGGGGATGCTCGCGCAGCCTCTCACGCACCCCCGGACTCATCCCGAACAGCAGGGTCGTCCGCGCCTCCTCGGCCAGGGCGCAGAACGGGGCGTCCAGCCCGAAATCCATGGCCCCGGCCAGCGCCTCCACCTGGACGTAGAGCCAGCTGCTTTCCTTGCCCTTGAGGAACTCGATGGCGCCGCCGGCGATGCTCAGGCCCGCATCCGGGACCAGCGCCTCGGGCTCGATGGTGCGCAGGGTCCCCAGGCCGTTGCACTCGGGGCAGGATCCCGCCGGGGAGTTGAAGGAGAACAGCCGCGGTTCGGGCGTGGGGAAGCCGCGGCCGCAGCCGGGACAGGAGGACTGGCGGCTGTACCAGGTCTCCTTCCCGGCGGTCCGGACCAGGACCGAGCCCTCCCCCAGCTCGACGGCCCGGTCGAGCGCCTCCTTGAGGCGCGGGCCGATGTCGGGCCGGTTGCGCATCCCGTCCACCACCACCGCGATGTCGTGGGCCTTGTGGCGGTCCGGCTTGAGGTCCCCGTCCAGATCGTGCAGCTCGCCGTCGATCAGGACCTTGACGAAGCCCCGCTCGCGCAGGTCGTTCAGCAGCTTCCGGTACTCGCCCTTGCGGCCGCGGACCATGGGGGCCAGCAGGTGGAAGGGCGTTCCCTCGGGCAGCGCGGCGATCTCGTCGCGCATGTCGGCGAGGGAGCGGCCGGCGGCGGGAATCCGGCAGTCGGGACAGTGGACCTCCCCGCAACGAGCGAAAAGAAGGCGCAGGAAGTTGTAGATCTCGGTCACCGTTCCCACCGTGGATCGGGGGCTGCGGCCCAGGCCCTTCTGGTCGATGGCCAGGGCGGGGCTCAGCCCCTCGATGCGATCGACGTCGGGCTTGGCGAGCTGGTCCAGGAACTGGTGGGCGTAGCTGGACAGGCTCTCGATGTAGCGGCGCTGGCCTTCGGCGTAGAGGGTGTCGAAGGCCAGCGAGCTCTTGCCCGACCCGCTGGGACCGGTCACGACCACGAGCTTGCGGCGGGGCAGCCGGAGGTCCAGGTTCTTCAGGTTGTGGACCCGGACCCCCTTGATGACGATCTGGTCGCGGCCCGTCGCGGGCTGGTCGGGCAGGTTTCCTGACATGTCAGCCGGCCGGCTTGAACTCGGCGGGCAGGGCCTCCCAGGCCGCCTGCTCCTCGGGCGTCAGGTTGCCGACCCCGGTGACGACCTCCGCCTTGAGGATGACCACGGGGATGGCTGGCGCGTCCCGGCCGGCGGCGGGGTTCTTCTCGGCGTTCACGATCCTGTCGGCGACGTCCATCCCCATGACCGCGTGGCCGAACACGGTGTACTGGCCGTCGAGCTGGGAGGTGTTGTCGACGCAGATGAAGAACTGGCTCCCCGCCGAATCGACCGGCTGGGACTTCCGGGCCATGCTGAGCGTCCCGCGCACGTGCTTGGCCGTGCCGGACAGCTCGGCCTTCAGGTTGGCGAAACCTTCGAGACCGACGTAGCCTTTTGCGGCGAGCATGGCGTTGACCCTCTCCACCAGCTGCCACTCCTCGGCGGTCAGGACGTCCCTGAGAGTGGGATTCCCCATGCCGTCGTTGCGGGGGTCGGCGTCCTTGCTGTTGGGATCGCCGCCCTGGATCACGAAGCCGGGCACGATGCGGTGGAAGCGGGTGCCGTCATAGAAGCCGGTCCTCGCCAGGTGCGTGAAGTTGCCCACGTGGTGCGGCGCGAGATCCGGATACATGACCAGCAGGATCACCCCCTCCTCGGTGGTCAGGCGGGTGAAGACCGGATCGGCCGCCGCAGCCTCGCCGGCAGGCGCGAGCACGGCGGCGAAAAGGACGAAAAGGACGGAAATGACGGGCAGCAGGGGGGCCCGGAGGTTTCCGGGCTTCCGGTCGGCGTGGACGAGGCGCATGATTCCTCCCGATGCGGCGCGGGCCACCGCCCGCATCCCGTGCAGGTCACAGATTGCAACGAAGGGTCGGACTCCATAGTATCGCCCCAACGACGGAACTGGCAAGGACCGAACCCCGGAGGGACCGGTGATCTACTGCGACCACGCCGCCACCAGCTTCCCCAAGCCCCCGGGCGTGGCCGGGGCGGTGAACCGGCACCTGGACCTTTTGGCCGTCAATCCCGGCCGGTCGGGCTTCGACCTGGCCCTGGAGGCCGCCGCGGAGGTGGACCGTCTGCGCGCCGACCTGGGCCGCTTCTTCGGCAACCCGGCGGCCGATCCGGACCGGACCGTCTTCACCCTCAACGCCACCAGCGCCCTGAACCTCGCCATCGGCGGGCTTTGCCGCCCCGGCGACCACGTGGTGGCGACGGTTCTCGAGCACAACTCGGTGCTGCGGCCGCTCCACATGCTGGCCCGCGCCAGCCTCATCACCTTCGACCTGGTCCCCTGCGACGCGGCGGGTTTCGTCGATCCGGCGGCGGTGGAGGCGCGCCTGACCCCGCGGACCCGGCTGGTGATCCTCAACCACGCCAGCAACGTGCTGGGCTCCGTCCAGCCCGCCGCGGAGGTCGGGGACGTCTGCCGCCGGCGCGGCGTCACGTTCCTTCTCGACGCCGCCCAGACCGCTGGCGTCCTGCCGGTGGACATGGCCGCCCTGAAGGTCGACGCGCTGGCCTTCACCGGCCACAAGGGCCTTCAGGGGCCGGCCGGGACCGGCGGCCTCGTGCTGGGCCCCGGCTGCGAACCCCGGGCCACAGTCTTCGGGGGGACGGGCGTGCGCTCCGCCGAGCCCACCCAGCCCGACCTGCTCCCCTACCGGCTCGAGGCGGGCACCCTGAACGCCGTGGGATTGGCGGGGCTGGCGGCCGGCCTGGCCTGGGTCGTCGATCGGGGCCAGGCGACGATCCTCGCCCACGAGCGCCGGCTCGCGCGCCGATTCGTCGCGGGCTGCCGCGACCTGCCCGGCGTGACCGTCTACGGGCACCGGGCCGGGGCGGAGGACCGGCACCTGGCCGTCGTCTCGGTCACGCTGGAGGGGATGGATCCGGAGAAGGCGGGAATGTTCCTGGACCAGGAGGCGGGAATCGCCGTCCGGACCGGCCTGCAATGCGCGCCCCTGGCCCACCAGGCGCTGGGCACCGCTTCGGAGGGAACGATCCGCTTCAGCTTCGGGCCGGGGAACACGACCGGGGAGATCGACGCGGCCCTGGCCGCCCTGGCCGACCTGGCCGGACGGACGGAGGCGGGTCGCAACCGGGAGGAATGAGACGGGGCGGGAGCCTCCGCCCCCGCCCCGACTCCACGCAGGATCAGCCTACATCTCGGCCTTGTGCATCACCACGCGGACCATGCGGTTCTGGGCGCGGCCCTCGGGGGTCTCGTTGCTGGCCACCGGCCGGAAGGGCCCGTAGCTGACGGCGGCGAACCGCCGGGCGTCGAGGCCGAGATCGTTGGTCAGGTACCGGACGACGGCCGAGGCGCGGAAGGCCCCGAGTTCCCAGTTGGTGGGCCAGTACTCCAGGAACTCCTCCGAGATCTTCATGTCGTCGGTGTAGCCCTCGACGTAGACGTCCCAGTCGGGGTGGTTGTTCACCGCCGAGGCGATGGCCTGCAGCACGGGAACCATGGTGTCGAGCACCATGAACTGGCCGGAGGCGTATCCGAGCTGGTCCGGAACCGTGATCATGACCACTTCCTCGGACTGCTCGATGAGCACCGCGTTCTCCGTCTGGCAATCCTTGAGGGTGCCGCGAAGTTCCTCGGCGATCTGGTCCCGTTCGGCGATCACCGCTTCCCGGTCGGCGATGTCCTGCTGGAGGGCCGCGACCTGGGAGTTGAGCTGGTCGATCTGCAGTTCGAAGTCCTTGCAGGAAGAACAGCCGCCCAGGACCAGGACCGTGGCCAGCAGGCCGAGAATGGCGATGCTGCGCACCAGGTTCAGGGTTTTGCGGTCGAACATGATCACTCCTTTGCTGGGTGAGGACGGGGGAACTTCCCCGTCCAGGACGAAACACCGGAGGCATCTTGGGGTTCCCCGCCTCCGGAAGGTGATTTCCACTTCGCGAAAGTACCCGTCGGGCGGCGGATCCGACAAGGAATATTTTGATGGAGGACCGGAGTGCCTCAGGCCCAGCGTGCCAGAACCTTGTCCGGCCCCACGACGTCCACCATGTCTCCCGACGCGAGCACGAAGTCCCGCGTGGGCAGGGGCGTCTTCTCCACGGCGCCGTCCGCGTCCCCGGGGATGGGTCTGAGGACCTGGATCAGGTTGATCTTGTGCCGCGTCCTGAGGTCCAGTTCCTCCAGGGTCTTGCCCGTCCAGTCGGAGGGCGCCGGGATCCGGCGGAGGCTGAAGCCTTCCGGCAGCTCCACGAAGTCCACCACGCTGTGGTGCAGGATGTGCTCCGACAGCTTTCCGGCCATGTCCTCCTCCGGCTTGACCACATGGTCGGCGCCGACCTTGAGCAGCACCGCTTCCTGCATGTCGTTGAGGGCCTTGGCGTAGACCTGGTCGACCCCCAGCTGCTTGCAATGCATGGTGATCAGGACCGAGGCCTCGAAATTCGAGCCGATGGCCACGATGGCCACGTCCATGTTCTGGACGTCGTAGGCCTGGAGGTTCGCCAGGTCCGTCGCATCGAATCCCACGGCCACCGACACCTTGTCCGCCACGGCCTCCATGAACCGCGGATTCCGGTCGACGGCCAGCACCTCGGCCCCGCCCCGCGACAGCTCGACGGCCAGCGTGCTGCCGAACCTCCCCAGTCCCAGTACCGCGATCTTGAGCATCACTTCCGCTTTCGTTGGCGGCGGCCGGACGGGCCCGGCCCCCGGGGTCAACCGATCAGGATCCGACCGCGCGGCAGCCGGACCCGGGATTCCTTTTCCGCACCGGTCAGGCTGCCGGCCAGGGTCAGGGGCCCCAACCTGCCGATGAACATCAGAGCCATGATGACGAATCGCCCGGGCAGGCTGAGCTCGGGCGTCAGGCCCAGGCTGAGTCCCACCGTGCCCAGGGCGGAGACGACCTCGAAGGCGGTCACCTGGAGGGACCTCCCCTCGGTGACCAGGAGGATGAACAGACCGGAGGCCACGCAGGCGAACCCGGCCGAGAGGACCAGCATCGCCCTCTGGACGTGGACGGGGTCGAGCTCCCGGCCGCCCAGCCGCCCGCGGACCGATCCCTTCATCAGGGCCCTCAGGTTGGCCCACCCGATGGCGATGGTCGTCACCTTGACCCCGCCCGCCGTCGAGCCGGGCGCCCCTCCGATGAACATCAGGACGATCATCAGCAGGAGCGAAGCCTCCGACAGGGTGGTCAGGTCGAGGCTGTTGAAGCCGGCGGTGCGGCAGGTCGCGGACTGGAAGACGGCGTGCAGGACCCGGTCCCCCCAGTCCCGCCCGTCCAGGGCCCCGCGCCACTCCAGCAGACCCAGGAGGATGCCGCCGCCCGCCAGCAGGCCGGCCGACAGGATCAGGACCACCCGGCTGTGCAGCCCCAGGCGGTTATCCGGTCCGACCTTGCCCAGGGCCCGGCCCCTGAGCCACGCCGCCAGCTGGGTCACGACTCCGAACCCCAGGCCTCCGACGACCAGCAGCATGGTGATCGTCCCCAGGACCAGCGGCTTGCCCGCGGCAGGCCCCGCCAGGGAATCGCTGAAGGTGCCGAAGCCGGCATTGCAGAAGGCGCTGACGGAATGGAAGACCGCCGTGAACCAGAGGGATCCCTCCGTTCCGGCCGCCCCTTCCAGTCCCTGGCGGATCAGGAGGGCGCCGACCGCCTCGAACACGATGGTCATCAGGATGATCTGCCGGATGATGCCCCCCGCCGCCCCCATCACCGGAACGGGAAACACCTCGCGCAGCAGCCGGCTTTCCCGGACTCCGATGCCCCGGCCGACCAGCAGGCTCAGCGCGGCGGTCAGGCTCATGATGCCGAGGCCGCCCAGCTGGATCAGGCACAGGATGATGGCCTGACCGAAGGTGGTGAAGCCCGTGGCCGTATCCCGGACGACCAGACCGGTGATGCAGACCGCGCTGGTGGACGTGAACAGGGCGTCGACCGGGCCGATGGGCTGCCCCGGAGGGGTGGCCCTTGGCAGCATCAGCAAGCCGGCCCCCGCCAGGATCAAGCCCCCGAAGGCCAGGACGAATGCGGCGGCGGGCCGGACCTTCAGGCTGGCGAATCGCCGGTGCAGGTGCGGCAGTTCGACCGCGAAGACCACGACCATCAGGATCTGGACGATGACCAGGTAGGCCCGGGTCACCGAATCGACCCTCATCAGGTCGATGAGCCGCGCTGCCCAGGTGCTGCCGGACCCAGCCACCAGCAGGGCGGCCTTGGCCGCCAGCAGGACGGCCAGGACGAAGGTCGGCCAGCGCCGGCGCAGGTACCGGCTCAGGCCGGGGGCCGCCCGGACCGCCATGACCTCGGAAATCAAGAACAATCCCAGCGCCGTCCAGCTGAGGACCTCGGCGGCGTACCGGAGGCGAGGCGTCGGATAGGTGCCGTATTCCAGGATGATCCCGACCAGCCCGCATAGGCCCGCCAGGGCCAGGATCACGCGATGCTTCCGGGGCCAGCTGAGGGGGCTGAAAAGCACGGGGAATCCTCCGGTGCCGGCGGGACGTTCCTGCCACGAAACAACAAAAGCCTAAATCCCTGGGGATTTCCGAACGATAACGGGAAAGGAACCCTGGCCTGCGTCGGGGGCGGCGAGACCGTCCCCGGGCAGGAGTCCCGACGCGGCCGATCATCCTGCGTCCGGCCTCCGGATTCAACCTTCGAAATGCAGGGACGATGCCGAACATGAGAATATCCATGCCGAACAAGAGAACCGGGTCGCATCCCTGGGTCGGGATCGCAGCCGTTTTCCTGCTCGGGCTGGGCGCCGCCGGAGCCTCCGCGGTCCCCGCGCCCCTGGACACCCTGACCACCGCGGCGGCGGGGACGGAGCAGGCTTCCGCCAAGCCCGGCGGGGGTTTCAGCCGCGCCCTCCTGCCCGTCGCCAAGGCCTCGACGGTCCCGGCCGCGGGCACTCCCCAGCGCCCGCCCCGCCTGGACGACCCCATGGCAGGCGCCCTGAACTACCAGCGGGCCCGCAAGGCCGCGCTCGAGGGGAACACCCTGGAAGCCCTGGAATCCATGGGCTCGGCCCTCGAGGCTGATCCGGGCCAGCCCGGCTACTACTGGTGGCAGGGCCTGCAGGCCCTGAAGGTCTTCGACGCCCGCACCTTCTTCCGGTCCCTGCCGGCCTCGCTGCAGGCGCTGCTCCACAACCCGGTGGCGCAGGGGCAGACCCTGATCTCCCTGCAGGCCGCCGGAATCCTGGCCACGGCCATCTTCTGGACGGTCCTGGTCCTGGGCTTCTATCTGGCCCGCTGGCGCTACCTGGCCCACGACGCCGCCGCCCTGCTCTTCAGGAATCGGGCGCATCCGCCCCTGTTGCTGTTGCCGCTGCTGCTCCCCTTCCTGACCCTCGCCCTGCGGCCGGGCTGGCTGGGCTTCCTGGCCATCGTCTCCCTGCCCCTGGTCATCAAGGCTGCCGGCCGGGGCCGCTGGCTCCTGCTCGGCGCCTGGCTCGTCGCCCTGATCCTGGTGTTCCCCTCCTGGCCGGTCCTGCGCCAGGCCGTCCCCACCATCGACCCGGACAGCGAGGTCATGCTGCTGGATTCCGCCTGCAGGATGCCGCCCTCGCCGCTGATCACCGCGGAACTGGAACGCCGGCTCGACCAGGCCACCGACCAGACGCGCCGGAATCGCCTGAACGTCGCCCTGGCCATCCAGGAAGCCCGGCGGGGGCAGTACCAGGAGAGCAGCCGGCTCTTCGAGGAAGTCCTGGCGAACGACCCCGCCAACCTCGCCGCAGGGGTCGGCCTGGGCAACAACACCTACTTCCGCGGGCGTCTTGACGCCGCGGTCTCCATCTACCAGCGGACCCTGGAACACCACCCCCGGTCCGGGGAAGTGCATTACAACCTCGCCCAGGTCTACTTCAAGAAGCTGTTCGTACCCGAGGCCACCGAGGCCATGGAAATGGCCCGTCAGTCGGGGTTCGACCCGGGTGAGGCCGCCGAGAGGCAGGCTGCGGCCGGCTATACCCCGGTGGTCTATCCCCCCCTGACCGCGGGCGAGTTCCGGGCCGCCTGCCGGGCCGAGGCGGCGAACTATCCCCTGGAAATCACCTTCGCCTCCTGGCGTCCGCTGCTGGGAGCGCCGCCGTTGCCGCTCTATGCGGTGGTCGGAGGCCCGCTCGTCGTCGCCCTGCTGTTCATGATGGGCCGCGGCAGCCAGAAGGACCGCAAGGAGTGCGAGAACTGCGGCATCCCGCTGTGCCGCACCTGCTGCAAGGTGCGTGACGGGGCCTGGATGTGCGCCCAGTGCGGAGAGATCGCCCAGCGGGCCCAGAGCGACATGATCCTGGCGACCCTGCTGAAGAACCGCAGCCGGTCCGAAGGGATGGCCTACAGCCAGCGCATCGTGCGCCTGGGCAGGATCCTGCCCGGCGCCGGACACCTGGCCAGCAGCCGCCTGGCGGCCGCCTGGTTCCGCCTGAACCTGGTGGCGGGCGGAGCGTTCCTGGCCGTCGGGGGCTGGGCCTTCGATCCCGGCGCCCCGCTGGACAAGCCCGCCCTGTTGCTTCCCGTCGAGATGGTCCACCCCGGTCTCGCGCCGCTGCCGGCCGCTCTGTGGCCGGGGGTGTCCCATCCCGCCGTGATCGGGGGCATCGCCCTGTTGACCCTGGCCTGGGCGCTCGCCCTGTGGGACGGCGCCAACCTGCGGCGGGGCATTCCCGACCGCTATTCGTTGATTCCCATGACGGCCCACAAGGAAGCCGAATACGAGATCGGCGCCCCGGCGCGATAAAGGAGGCTGCCATGGCCCTGGAAGGCCAACTGAGCGATTTCAACCTGGCGGAGATCATGCAGCTGCTGGCCAGCCAGCAGAAGTCCGGTTTCCTGAACCTCGAGGCCCAGCGGGAGATGGTCTTCGTCTTCGACAAGGGGGCCCTGATCTCCACGCGGGACCGCCGCTCGCGCTCCCGCGACCCCCTGGAAGCCTTCCTCCAGGCCTACGGCTTCTTCGGGGAGGGCGACTGGAAGCACATCGAATACGTGCGGGCGAACAGCTCGCTCGACCTGACGGAGATCCTCATCAGCGAGGGTCTCATGAACGAGGCCGAGCTGAAGCGGGCCCTGCACGGGGTCGCCCAGGAGATGGTGACCGCGGGCATGAAGCTGCGCCACGGGCGCTACAACTTCGCGCCCACCAAGGACACCCCTCCGGGCGTGAAGTGGCGGCTCTCCTATGACGTGCAGGGACTCCTCATGGAGTCGGCCCGCCGCCTGGACGAGGAACCCCTGCTCAAGGAGTTCCTGCCGTCCCAGTCCATCTGCTTCGCCCAGGGCGCGAAGGTCCTGCCCCCGGGGGATCTGGGCGAGGTCGGCACCCGGGTGATGGAGCTGGCGCTGGGCGGGATGCCGCTGGGCCGCATCATCCGCCAGGGCCGGGCCGAGAGCTTCGTGGTCCGCGATCTGCTCAAGAACTGGTGCGAGGAAGGGATCCTCAAGAAGGTCGAACCCCAGGATCACGAGGACGGCGGTCCCGTCCAGGGCGCCCGCAAGCGGCAGGGCTTCCTGAAGTACGGCCTCCGCAACACCCCCCTGACGCTGCTGGCCCTGGCCCTCCTGGCGGTGACCGCCTGGGCCCGGGGCACGTTGCTGGACCCTCCCGACCCCGCCTTCGGCCGCCACCTGAGGGTCGCCCAGATCCGCAACGAGGTGGTCAGCGCGGCCTGGCTGTTCCGGCACCAGGAGGGGCAGTGGCCCGAGAGCCTCGCCGAGCTGGTGCGCAACGGCCAACTGCCCGTCAACACCCTCGGAACCGTCAAGGCCCTCGGCTGGGTCTACACCGTCGATACCGGCAAGGACCAGTTCACCCTCGGCTGATCCCGCGCCCGCCTGCGGTCGAATCTCCTTTGCTCCGGCGACCCGCCGGAGCATATTCTTCCTGCATCACGCCGCGGCGGAAGACCGTCCCGGCCCGGATCGATCCATTTCCAGCGAGGTCACCATGAGCGCCTCCCCGTTCGTCATCCCGCCCGCGGGGCGGGTCGCCAACCTGCCCCCCTACGTGTTCGCCACCATCTTCAGGATGAAGGAGGAGGCCCTTGCCGCCGGGCGCGAGGTCTTCGACCTGGGCGTGGGCAATCCCGACGGACGGCCCCCCGCCAACATCATCCACGCCCTGAACACCGCCGTCGCGGACGACAGCTGGAACTGCCACCGCTACTCCACCTTCAACGGGCTGCCGCGGTTCCGCGAGGCGATCAGCGCCTGGTACTTCAACCGTTTCGGGGTGAAGATCGACCCCGGGACCGAGGCCCTGCCCCTGATCGGCTCCAAGGAGGGCCTGGCCAACCTGATGCGGGCCTACCTGAACACCGGCGACACGGTGATCATCCCCAGCCCCTGCTATCCCGCCTACTTCGGGGCGGCGCGCCTGTGCGAGGCGGAGATCTTCGAACTGCCCCTGCGGGAGGAGCGGGGCTTCGTCCCCGACCTCGGGGGGATTCCCCCCGAGGTGGCCCGCAAGGCCAGGATGCTCATCCTGAACTACCCCAACAACCCCACCGGCGGCGTCTGCGACCTGGCCTTCCTGGCCGGGGCGGTGGACTGGTGCCGAGCCAACGGCGTCATGCTGGTCAGCGACATCGCCTACAGCGAACTCGGGTTCGACCCGGACGACCCGCCGCCGAGCGCGCTGCAGGTGGAGGGAGCCAAGGACGTCGCGGTGGAGTTCCAGAGCCTCAGCAAGAGCCACAACATGGCGGGCTGGCGCATCGGCTTCGCAGCCGGCGGCGCCGAGGTCATCGGCAATCTTGGCAAGCTCAAGAGCAACGTCGACTTCTCCCTTTTCGGAGCCGTCCAGATGGCCGGAGCCGAGGCCTTGACCGGCAGCCAGCGGGTGTGCCGGGAGAACCGCGAACTCTACCTGCGGCGGCGGAACCTGATGGTCAAGGGCTACCGGGCACTCGGCTGGGACGTCCCCAAGCCCCCGGCGACCATGTACATCTGGGCAAGGATCCCCGCGTCGTTCGGCAACGACGACCTGGGCTTCGTGAGGGAGGTCTTCGCCCGCACCGGAGTCCTGCTGTCACCGGGCAGCGGGTTCGGGAAGTACGGCGCCGGATACGTCCGCACCTCCCTGGTGGCCGACGACGGCCAGATCGCCAGGATCATGACGCTGCTGGGCGGTTCGGGAATCGTCTGGAGCTGAACCTTCGCGGGAGCGGGGGAAGAATCAGGCCCGGCCGGACCCGACGCGGCCGGGCCTGATTCCGTCGGCGCCGCTGGGTCGGGGGTCAGGCCGAAGCCGGGCCGTGGACGGCCACCAGCAGTCGGTCGGGATCGAAGTAGCGGCCGGCGCAGCCGACGACGTCGTCCTCGGTCACCCCGTCGATCTCGTCGACCAGTTCGGCGACGGGCACGAACCGGCCGTAGTAGATCTCGTTGCGGGCCGAGCGGTACATCTGGTTGACGATGCCCTCGAGGCTGAAGATGAGCTGGGACTTGAGCTGGGCCCGGTTGCCGTCCAGCTCCTCCGCGCTGACCCCGCTCGAGATCAGTGCGGCGTACTCCCGCCTGATGATGTCCTCCAGCCTGCCCACCTTGTCCGGGGAACACGAACCCGCACAGCTGACCAGACCGATGTCCCGCCCCATGTCGGCGTAGGTGTAGACCGTGTAGGCCAGGCCCTCCCGCTCGCGGACGGCCTGGAAGACGCGGCTGCTCATCCCCCCGCCCAGGATGTTGTTCAGCAGGTAGACGCCCAGCCGGTCCGGATGGTGGAAGGGGATGGCGAGGTTGCCCAGCTCGAAATAGGTCTGGATGATGGGGCTGTTCAGTTCCATGCGGAGGGATTCGCCGCCGGTCGGGACCGCGGGCGCGATCGCCTCCCCCGCGGCCGGCGCCGAAGCCGCGACGCCGCCCGAACGCCCGTTGCCGAAGTGGCCGGCCACCAGCTCGCCGAAACCCGCCTGGAGGTTGCCGGCCAGGGAGATGATCATGTTGTCCGGGGCGAACAGCCTGGCGTGCTGGTCTCGCAGGATCCCCGGGTCGAACCCCTGCACGTTCTCCTCCGACCCGAGGATGGGACGGCTGCGGCCGTGGGCGCCGTAGATCCGCTCGGCGAAGGCGTCGTGGAGCCGGTCCTCGGGAGTGTCCAGGGCCTCCTGGATCTCCTCCAGGACGACGTTCTGCTCGAGGGCGACCAGGTCCGGCGCGAAGGTCGGTCGCAGCAGCATCTCCGCCAGCAGGTCCACGCCCGCGGCGAAGTACTCGGGCAGGACCTTGATGGTGAAGGCCACCATGTCCTTGGTCGTGAAGGCGTCCACCGAGGCCCCGATGGCGTCGAAGCCCGAGGCGATCTCGAAGGCGGAGAACCGCTCGGACCCCTTGAAGACCATGTGCTCGATGAAGTGGGACACGCCGCTCAGGGCGGCGGACTCGTCCTGGCTGCCGGTCCGCAGGAAGACGCCCATGGTCACGGCGTGGGCCGTGGGCATCGGGACCGACAGCAGCACCGCCCCGCCGGGAAGGATCTCCCGGTGGGGCGGCGCCTCGTTGCGATAGGGCTGGAGATTCATCTGGCCTCTAGCGGCGCCCGCCGCCCCGACCCCCGCGCCGGTCGCCGCGGCCGCCGCGGTCCCCGCGGTCGCCGCCCGAACGCTCGCGCGGACGGTCGTCCTGGACCAGGTTCTCCATGCCCTCGGGCTTCGGCAGCAGGGCCTTGCGGCTCAGGCGCACCTTGCCGGTCCGGCTGTCGACCTCGACCAGCTTGACCTCGATGGTGTCCCCGATCTGCAGGACGTCCTCCACGTTGCCGACCCGGAAGTGCTCCAGCTCGCTGATGTGCAGCAGGCCGTCCTTGCCGGGCAGGTACTCCACGAAGGCGCCGAAGTCCACGATGGTCTTGACCGTGCCGGTGTACACCTTGCCGATCTCGGGCTCGGCCATCAGGCCGCGGATGTAGTCCAGGGCCGCCTGGCCGCTCTCCTGGTCGATGGACGAGACGAACACGGTGCCGTCGTCGTCGACCTCGATGGTCGCGCCGGTGTCCTCCTGGATCTGCTTGATGACCTTGCCGCCGGGGCCGATCAGGGCGCCGATCTTGCTCACCGGGATCTGGATCGTCTCGATCTTGGGTGCGTAAGGGCTCATGTGGTCCCGCGGGGCCGGCATGGCCTCATCCATCACGTTCAGGATGTGCACCCTGGCGTTGCGGGCGTCGGTGAGCGCCTTGGTCATGATCTCGCGGCTGATGCCGGCGATCTTGGTGTCCAGCTGGAAGGCCGTGATGCCCTTGCGGGTGCCGGTCACCTTGAAGTCCATGTCGCCGAGGTGATCCTCGACGCCCAGGATGTCGGTCAAAACGGCGATCCGGTCCTCCTCCTTGATCAGGCCCATGGCCACGCCGGCCACCGGCGCCTTGATCGGGGCGCCGGCGTCCATCAGGGCCAGGCAGCAGGCGCAGACCGTGGCCATGGAGCTGGAACCGTTGCTTTCCAGGATGTCGCTCACCAGCCGGATGGTGTACGGGAAGTCCTCCAGGCTGGGCAGGATGGGCTGGATGGCCCGCTCCGCCAGCTTGCCGTGGCCGATCTCCCGCCGGCCGGTGCCGGAATAGCGCCCGACCTCCCCCACGCTGAAGGGAGGGAAATTGTAGTGCAGGTAGTACTTGCTCCAGTACTGCTCGCTGTTCAGGGGCTCGACGCGCTGCTCGGCCTGCTTGCTCCCGAGGGTCGCGGTGCCCAGGGCCTGGGTCTCGCCGCGGGTGAACAGGCAGGAGCCGTGGGCGCGGGGCAGGACGCCGCACTCGATGGTGATGGGCCGGACCGTGGTCAGGTCGCGGCCGTCCGTCCGCACGCCGTCGGCCAGGATCATCTCGCGCATGGTCTTCTTCTCGAGCTTGCCCAGGGCCTCCAGGGCCTCGGGATCGAGCACGCCCTCGGCGTCGGTGAAGACCTCGACGACCTTCGCCTTGATCCCGGCCAGGGCGTCGGCGCGCTCCATCTTGCCCTTGACCACGATGGCCTGCTTCAGATCCGCCCCGACCAGCTCGGCCACCTTCGCGGCCATCCCTTCGTTCCGTTTCACCTCGGGCAGGATCCACTTCTCCTTGGCGCCGGCCTTGGCCAGCAGCTGCCGCTGCAGGTCGTTGAGCTTGCTGATCCAGCCGCGGGCGAACTCGATGGCGTCGAGCAGGTCGTCCTCGCCGACCTCCTCGCACTCGCCCTCGATCATGCAGACGATGTCGTCGGTGCCGGCGACGACCAGGTCCATGTCCGACTCCTCGAGCTGGCCCACGCTGGGATTGGGGATGAACTCGCCCTCGATGCGGGCGACGCGCACGGCCGAGACCTGGTCGGTGAAGGGCACGTCCGAAAGGTTCAGGGCCATGCTGGCGCCGGTGATGCTCAGGGTGTCCGCATGGAAGTCGGTGTCGGCCGAGATGATGAAGGCGACGATCTGGGTCTCGTGGCTGTAGCCGTCGGGGAACAGCGGCCGCAGGGGCCGGTCGATCAGGCGGGCGCTCAGGGTCTCACGCTCGGTGGGCCGCGCCTCGCGCTTGAAGAATCCGCCGGGGATCTTGCCGGCGGCGTAGGTCTTGTTCCGGTACTCCACGAAAAGGGGCAGGAAATCCCGGTCGCTGGGATTCTTGTCCGCGGTGACGGTCATCAGGCTCATGGTGTCACCCATGCGGACAACCACCGAACCGTTGGCCTGCTTGGCCATCCGGCCGGTTTCCAGGGAGAACGTCGTTCCGTTCATTTCCATGCTGACTTCGTGCTTTTGCATCTTTCTCTTTCCTCTCACATACCGCTTGTGGGGACGCGCCCGGCCTATTCCGGAACCGCGCCCGGGAGGGACGGCCCCATGCCGTCCGCGAAAAACCCGCTTCCTACCTGCACAAACATGGAACGGTCGCAACGACGATTGTCACGACCGATCCAGTATCAGAACACCGTCAAGAAGTGGGAACATCAACCGCGGATACCCAGATCCTTGATCAGGGCGCGGTAGCCGTCCAGATCCTTTTTCTTCAGGTAGGACAGCAGACGTTTCCTCTGGCCGACCATCTTCAGCAGGCCGCGGCGGGAATGGTGATCCTTGCCGTGCATCTTGAAGTGGTCGCTGAGGGTGTTGATGCGTTCGGTCAACAGGGCGATCTGCACCTCCGGGCTGCCGGAGTCGCCTTCATGTTTGCGATACTTGGAGATCACCTGTTCTTTTTGTTCCTTGGTCAATGCCATCGTCCAGAACCTCCTCGAAAACGTCACGCTGCTGCGTCACGATGGCTGCAGGAAGGCCGTCGGCCCCGGGATGCAATCGGTTCCCCGGCGGCGGACGTGACCCACACGCGCTGGTGCGGCCGACCCGCTCACGGTAAATACAGCCGAGGGCCGGGGAGGAACTCGGCGTTCCCCTCCGGCTCGGCTGAGCGGAATATAGAAAAGCCCTGTTCTTTGCGCAAGTGTTTTCGGCCGGATCGGGTCCGGGTTTAACCGGGGATTCCCCGGGGATCGCGGGCGGCGGCCACCATTTCGGGCAGGCTCGCATCGAAGGTGAAGGAAGGTCTGAAACCCAGTGTCGTTTCTATTTTTGCGGAAGAATAGCACGCCCCGCCCAGGAGCTTGCCGTACTGTTCGGAACTCCAGGGGACCGGCACTCCGCCGGCCTGCAGCAGGTCCCCCAGACGGGCCAGCGCCCGCCAGCCGGCGTCCGGCAGCCCCCACCGGGGCGGCCGCTTGCCGAGGGCGGCGCTGATGGCGTCCGCGATCCGGCGGCTCGACAGGGGGCGGCCGTCGGTGACCAGGAAGACCTCCCCCGCCGCGGCGGGATGCTCCGCGGCCAGGATCAGGGCCGCGGCGACGTCGCGCACGTGGACCAGGGAACGCTGCTGCGCGCTCTCCGGAAGCCGGGGGAACCGGCCCCGGTCCAGGGCCCGGATCATCGCGGCCAGGTTGCCCTTGACCCCCGGGCCGTAGATCAGGGGCATGCGCAGCACGGCCGCGTGGATCCCGCTCCGGGCTCCGGCGTCCAGCACCAGTCGCTCCGCTGCGAGCTTGGTCTTCCCGTACAGACTCGCCGGCCGCGGAGGTTCGCTCTCGTCCTGGGTCCGGGCGTTCCCCTCACCGCAGACCTTGATGCTGCTGGTCAGCAGGAATCCGCCGACCCCGGCCCGGACCGCGGCCTCGACCAGACGGCCGGTGAGGGTGACGTTCAAGGCGCGATAGGACTCCTCCCTACCCCCGTCGCGGGAGGTGTCGTGGGTCATGGCCGCCAGGTGGAAGACCGTGTCGACGCCGCGGCACAGCGAGTCCGGAATGGGGCCGGCGAGCAGGTCCCCCGCCTGGAACTCGTCCCAGGGACCGGCCGTCCCGGCCAGGTCGGCGCCCCTGACCCGCACGCCGCGCGCCTGCAACAGGCGGCAGAGCTCGCGCCCGACGAAACCCGCCGCCCCGGTGACCAGGACGCTCTCCAGTTCACGCACCTGCCCCTCCTTCGTCCAGGACCGTCCGGTACAGATCCAGCGTCAGGGCCGCGATCCTGTCCTCGGTGAACTCCTCGAGCACCAGGGCGCGGGACCCCTCTCCCAGGGACCGGCGCAGTCCGGGGTCGGCGGCCAGCCGGCTCATGGCCCCGGCCAGACCCCTGACGTCGCGGGGCGCCACGAGCAGCCCGTTGCGGCCCGGGCGACAGACGGGACGGCACCCGGCCACGTCCGAGGCCACCAGGGGCAGCCCCGTCGCGGCGGCCTCCAGCAGGGCCTTGGGGAACCCTTCCCGGTAGGTCGGCAGGACGGCGACGTGACAACTCGCGAGCAGACCGGGCATGTCCGCGACGTGCCCCAGCCACCTCACGACCCCCTGCGCGTGCCAGGCCGCCAGGCGCTTCTCCGGCAACCCCGAGGGATTCTCGGGGTCCGACGTTCCGGCCAGCACGAATTCCGTCTCCGGATGCTCGGCCCGCACCATCCCGGCCGCCTCGACGAACTCCGCGATCCCCTTCTCCACCAGCATGCGGGCCGGCAGGACGAACCGCACCGGACCGGGCGCAGGCGCGGGAGGCGGAGCGAAGGCCCCGGCATCCACGCCCGCCCCCGGAATGAGACTGATCCTGGCGGGAGGCACCCCCAGGGTGTCCCGGAAGAAGGCGGCGTCCTCGTCGTTCTGGACGATGAGCCAGGAGCGCCGGGTGCCCAGGGCGGCCTTCAACGCCAGGGTCACCGCGGGCCGCGCCAGGCGGGCCCTGGGGCCGGCCGAGGTGTACAGGTAGCCCAGACCGGCCAGGGCGTTGATCACGGGGGGGCGGCCGGCCAGGGCCGCGGCCGCCGACCCGTACAGGACGGACTTGGGGGTGACCTGGTGGAGGAGGTCGGGCCGCAGGCGCCGGAAGATCCGGACCAGTTCGGCCAGGCCCCTGCCGTCGCTCCAGGGATCCTGGAAACCCCGACGCAGTCCGACGGGCACCACCTCGGCGCCGGCGTCCCGGATCGGTCCTGCGTGATCCTGCACCCGGGTGACCACGGACACGCGCCAACCCTCCGCCGCCGCGGCCCGGACCAGGGGCAGGCGGTGGGAGCACACGTACCAGTCCTCGGGGATGAAGAACACGAGGTGGGTCGGTCCTGCCTTGCGCCTCATGGTCCTCTCCGGTCGGCGAGAAGGCGCCGGAAAAGGGATTCCCAGGCGTCGGTCACGGCCGCAGGTCCGTGGCGCTCCTCCACGTATCTGCGGCCTGCCTGCCCCATCCGGGCGAGCTCCGCCGCGGGCGTCTCCTCGATCCGCCGCATGGCGGCGGCCAGGGAATCCGGCTCATGGTCGGCCGTCAGGAAACCCGCACCCGATCCGGCGAGGATCTCGCCCGCGCCCCCGGCCGGGGTGCTGACCACCGGCAGGCCCCGGGCCATCGCCTCCAGCAGCGCGTTGGGAGAGCCCTCCCAGGCGGACGACAGGACGAACAGGTCGGCCGCCGCCAGCAGGTCGGGAACGTCGCGGCGCAGGCCGGCGAACAGCACCGAGTCCCCCAGGCCCAGTCCGGCCGCCCGCCGGCCCAGGTCCCCGGACAGGGGGCCGTCGCCCACCAGGAGCAGCCGGGCCCCCGCCCGGTTCCGCCGGAGCCGGGCCCAGGCCTCCAGCAGCAACCGGTGGTCCTTGGCGGGAACCATCCGTCCGACGGTGATCCAGACCCTATCCCCCGCGTCCAGACCCAGTCCGGCGCGGATGCGGGCCCGGACGACGCCGAGGTCCCCGGTCCCGGGATCACCGGTCCGGATGGCGTTGGGCACGACCAGCAGGCGACCCCGGGGCGCGATGCGCCGTTCCTCGAGGGCGGCGGCGACCGCCGCGGAATTCGTGGTCGCCGCGTGGGCCAGGGGCATGGTCGACCTTTCCAGGCCGTCCCGCAGGCGCCCCCCGAAGAAGGTGCTGCGCAGGGAACAGACCACGACGGGGACGCCGGCCAGCCGTCCCGCCAGCTTGCCCTGGACGTTGGCATGGTAGGTCATGGTGAGCAGGACGTCCGGCCGGTGCCGCTTCAATTCCCGGACCAGCCGGACAAAGGCCCCGGGACCCGACCGGACCCCCGTCAGCCCCAGTTCGACCAACGGGACGCCCCGGGCAGCCAGGTCCTCGCGAAAATCCGCCGCGGGCAAAAGGCTGACCACCCGGCACCGCCAGCCGCGATCCTTCAGGGCGCCGGCCAGCCCCACGGCCTGGGTCTCGGCTCCGCCGCGGTCGAGGACCGAAAGGAGGATGGTCAGGCTCAATCCGCGATCGCTGGTCACCGGCCGTTCCTTTCGGACCATCAGGAGCGCAACAGGTTGCGGGCCGCGGTGTAGCCCGCCGCCCAGGCCGACCGGCCCAGGCAACGGAACCGGTGGCCCCAGGGCTCCGGCCGCCGGGCCTCCGGCCTGACGTCCAGGTGCTCGAGCATGACGTCGAGGCCGGCCAGCCAGCTGACGGTCTCGTCCAGCAGGCCTGCGCCGTCACCCCGACCCGCCCGCCAGATGCGGACCAGGCGGCGCAGACCCGGCTCGTGGAAGACGCCGCAGCCCAGGATGCGGTCGCCCAGCACCCGGGCCGCCACGAGGCCGCCCAGGTCCTCCCGCAGCCAGCGGCCGTAGAGGTGGTGGCCGGCGGGAAGATCGTCGGGACGGCCCGTGGCCGAACCGAACGGCAGGCCCGTCCTCGCCCAGGGCACCTCCCGCAGCTCCTCCGGGAGCAGGTCCAGCAACAGCCTGTAGTGGTGGTCCCCGCGCCGGGACGCGGGCAGCCCCCACATCAGACCATAGACCCCGGGCGTGGTGAACATCTGATAGAGGGGCGTCGGGGCAAGGCAGGCGGTCATCGCGGCCTGGAGCTTCCGCCGCATGTAATGGCCCATCTGCTCGCACTCCCGGACGCCCGGCCCTGCGGCCGCGAACCGCGCGGCGAAGGCCCGCAGGTCGGCCCTGAAGCCGGCCCTGCCCTGGGCCAGGGCCCCGGCGGTCATGATGCCGCAGGGATCAGGAGTCGCCGCGTCCACGGGCCGCAGGTCCGCCAGCCGCACTCCCGAATACTCGGCGCGGCCCACCGAGTCGCCGTAGCTGGCGGCCACCACCAGGTCGAGGTCGCCGCGCCGCCCCACAGCCGGCAGGGCGTGCAGGTGGAGCGGAGCGTACTCGCAGCCCTGGCGGCCGGCCAGGGTGATGTTCCTTTCCAGATCGGCCGGTCCCAGCGGCAGGTGTTCCCACTCCCAGCCGAACGCCGTGGCGATGCGCCGGGCATACTCCACGTCCCGGCAACCGGGGCGGCCCCAGGTCAGGGCCCTGATCCGCAGGCTCCCCCCGGCCTCCATTTCCACGCGTCGCAGGACCCCCGCCGCGATCCGGCTGTCCATGCCACCGCTCAGCAGCAGGCCCGCCGTGCCCGCGCCCTCGACGGCGTCCCGGCACTCCCGGTGGAGGCGCCGGAGCAAGAGGGCGACCAGGCCGGACTCGTCTCCTGCGGGGGGCTGCTCCCTGGCCGGCGCGAGCAGGTCCCAGCCGCCCCCGGGCCGGGGTTCGGCCAGCCACGGGGCGCGCCTCAGCCCGTCCAGGAGGGTGCGGTCCCCCACCAGGAATCGGCAGGACAGGTAGGCCAGCACCGCCGCCGGGTCCAGATTCCCTCCGGCGCCCGCAGCCCGGGCCGCCTCGCCGAAATCGAGACCCAGGACGCGTCCGTCCGGACCCAGGTAGGGATACTCGCCGCCGAGCAGTTCCCGGCGCGTGCCCCCGGCGTCGCTCATGCTCCGCCCTCCCGGCCCGGGCCGTGCATCCTGTCGATCAGGGCGGGAGTCGCCGCCATCGCGTCCATCCTCGGCTGAAGAAGCCCCCGCCGGGCGGGTGGCGGGTTCCCGGTGCCGAGTCATCTTGCAATAATTTCCCGGCCATGCCAATTTCCGAATGTTCCTCCGCCGGCCTTCCGGCCGCCGCTGATCCCGACGAGGACGAGGGCCCCATGTTCGAAGCTCCCCTTTTCGCCTTCCTGGGCGCAGCGGCGACCAACCTCGCGGTCACGCCCTGGGTCATCCGTCAGCTCCGGCAGCGGTCCCTGCTGGACATCCCCAACGAACGCAGCAGCCACGCGACCCCGGTGCCCCGGGGGGGAGGCGTGCTCATCGTCGCCACCTGGCTGACCGGCATGGTCGCCACCTGGATCCTCGGATTCAAGGTGCCCGCCCTGGAGATCGCCCTGCCCGACGGCTTCGTCATCACCGCGACGGTCGGGATGACCGTCCTGGCGCTGATGGGCTACCTGGACGACCGCAGCGACCTGAGCGCACCCTTGAAGCTTGCGGTCCAGCTGGCGGTGGCCGGGCAGGCCCTCTGGCTTTCGGGGCTGCGGCTGGCGGACTTCGGCCTGCCGTTCCTGCCGGCCTGGGATCTGGGAACGTGGGGCTGGGTCGCCGCCCTGGTCTGGCTGGTGGGATTCACCAACATCTACAACTTCATGGACGGCATCAACGGCCTGGCCTTCACCCAGCTGATCCTCGGCGGGCTGGCCTTCTCGCTGCTGGGCATCCTGATCCGCGACTACGAACTGGCCGTCTCCGGCGCCCTGGCAGCGGGGGCGGCCGCGGGCATCCTCAAGTACAACTTCCCGAGCGCCGAGGTCTTCATGGGAGACGTGGGCAGCCTGCCCACCGGATTCCTGCTGGCCCTGATGGCGCTGCGGGCGGCGTTCGGACCCCACGGCGGCGAGGTGCCGTTCGTCAGGGCCGCCTTGCTGCTCTGGCCCTTCCTCTACGACGGGACCTACACCCTGCTGAACCGCCTGGCCCACGGCCGCAATCCCCTGCGCGCCCACCGCAGCCACCTGTACCAGCGCCTGGTGGTTGCCGGGCGCAGCCACAAGACGATCACCGCCCGCTACGCCCTCGCCATGCTCGGCTGCTCGATCGCCGGGTTGGCGTATCCCGTCCTGGGCAGGTCCCTGCGGATCGCCGTCCTGGCCCTGGTCCTGGCCGTCTCGGTGGGATTCACCGTGCGCACGGTCAGCCGCGTCCGCGCCCACATGACCACCGGCGGCGACCGGACGGCATGAGAAAGGCCGCCCCCGGAGGAGCGGCCTCGACTTGCCGGTGCGGCGGTCGTCAGTTCCCGTCGACCTTGAGGATGCCCTGTTCGGTCAGGTGGTCCAGCACCAGGCGGACGCAGGCCTGCAGGTCGTGCTTGTCGGTCTCGATGACCAGCTCGGCGTGCTCCGGCTCCTCGTAGGGGGCGCTGATGCCGGTGAACTCGGGGATCTCGCCGGCGCGGGCCTTCTTGTACAGGCCCTTGGGGTCGCGGCGCTCGCACTCGTCCAGCGAGCACTTGGTGTAGATCTCGATGAACTTGCCCTCGGGCGCGATGGCCCGGGCGCCCTGGCGGTCGGCGATGTAGGGGGAGATGAAGGCCGTCAGGCAGATGGTTCCGGCGTCCATCATCAGCTTGGCCACCTCGCTGATGCGGCGGATGTTCTCCGTCCGGTCCTCGGGGCTGAAGCCGAGGTCGCGGTTCAGGCCGAAGCGGATGTTGTCGCCGTCAAGGATGTAGGTGTGGCAGCGCCGCTCGAAGAGGGCGGACTCGACGGCCTGGGCCAGGGTGGACTTGCCGGCGCCCGACAGGCCGGTGAACCACAGGATGGCGGCCTTGTGGCCGTTGCGGGCGACGCGGGCGTCGTGGTCGACCTTGCCCTCGGTCTTGGTGATGTTCTGGCTCTTCACTTCACGCTTCATGTCGGATTCCTTCTTCCCCCACTGGCCGCGGCGCGGCGTTCGATGTCGGTGAGGCGGTGGTGGGCCCTCCCGCAGACCCGGACAAAAAACAAAGGCCGCCCCGGGGGCGCGCCGGCGGATAAGCTAATACCGGCCCGCGGTCTTGGCAAATATCGGCCGTCAGGGCGGGCGGGTCAGGGGATTCGGCGGCCGGTCAGGCCCGGTCCAGGGCCGCGCGGGCGTCCTGGGCGTCCCTGGCCAGCTGGCGCGTGAGATCCTCCACCCCGGCGAACTTCTGCTCCGGGCGCAGGCGGGCCACCCATTCCACCTTCACGTTGCGCCCGCGCAGGTCGCCCCGGAAGCCGAGCAGGTTGGCCTCCAGGCGGGGGACCGGCAATCCCCGGGGATTGAAGGTGGGCACGCTGCCGTAGTTGAGCATGCCGGCGAAGACGGACCAGCTGCGGGGGGCGAGATTCAGGATGTCCCCGTCCCGGTCCACCTCGGGCAACGCGTCGCGCACCTCTTCCAGCACCCCGGACGCCCCCTCGCCCACGGCGTCGTCGGGCACGTGGACCCGGACGGCGTAGACCCCCCGGGCGGGCAGCAGCTTCATGGGGTCGAGGGTCTCGATGTTGGCCGTGGGAAAGCCGATGGTGCGGCCCCGGCCGTCCCCGGGCACGACCTCGCCCCACACGGCGTACGGCCGGCCGAGCATGGCCGAGGCGGACTTCACGTCCCCCAGGGCCAGGGCGGCCCGGATGACCGAGCTGCTGATGATGCGCCCGCCCTCGCGCACCGGCTCGGCCACCTCCATGGTGTAGCCCAGCTCCTTGCCCAGCGCCCCGAGGGTGGCGGCGGTACCCTCGCGGCCGCGGCCCAGGTGGACGTCGTAGCCGGCGACCAGGTGCTTCATCCCCAGGTAGTTGATCAGGAACTTGCGGACGAACTCGCGGTAGTCGAGCCGCGACAGCTGCGGGCAGAAGTCCGCGGCGACCACGACCTCGCAGCCCAGCCCGTGCAGCACGGCCAGCTTCTCCCGCCAGGTGGTCAGCAGGAAGGGCTCGGGATCGGCGTCCAGGACGAGCCGGGGATGCTGCTTGAAGGTCCAGATGGCGGCGGCTCCCAGCCGGAGGCGGCGCCGGGCCGCCTGGACGCCGCGGATCAGGTCCTGGTGCCCCCGGTGCAGGCCGTCGAAGGAGCCGAGCGTCAGCGCGCTGGAAGGCAGCTTGGGTCCGCGCGCGCCGATGGCTCCGGCGATGAGCTCGTCGATGTACTCGTCGGTCAGCCGGATCAACCGCATCGCTGCCCCTCCTGCATCAGGACCGCGGCCAGCCTGGGCAGGCCGCCGCCCCCCCCCACGTCGCCCATGGCGACCAGGTCGCCCGCCCCGTCGAGCATCGCGAAGGTGCCTGCATGCTTGCCCGCGACGGGCAACCGGACGTCCAGACGGTCCAGCCAGCCGGGATCGGGCTGCCCCCCGTGCAGGACCGCTGCGACCTCGTCCCCCGTCAGGGTGAGTTTGGGCAGGTGGCCCACCGCCCGGGCGGGAGTCAGCAAGGCTTCCGCCAGGCTCGCCGCATCCAGTTCCCTGACGTCTCCGACGGCTCCCGCGAGGGTGAAGGGTCCGACCCGCGTGCGGCGCAGGGCGCCCAGATGGGCGGCGCTGCCCGCGGCTCGACCCAGGTCCCGGGCCAGGGACCGGATGTAGGTCCCGCTGCTGCAGGACACCCGCAGATCGACTTCGGCCGGGTCCTGCCCCAGGCGCTCGGCGGTGATCACGAGTTCGGTGACGGTGACCGTCCGGGGATCCGGTTCGGCGACATCCCCGCCGGCCCGGGCCAGCCGGTGCAGGGCCCTGCCGTCCCGCTTGAGGGCGGAGAACACGGGGGGGACCTGGCGGATCTCACCCAGGAAGGCCGGCAGGCACCCCGGCAACACCCGGGGGTCCGGCGGCGGCGCCGTCGCAACCACGGCGCCCTCGGCGTCCAGGGTGTCGGTCTCGGTCCCGAACCGCAAGGTGGCCTCGTAGGTCTTGTCCAGGCCCATCAGGAAGGGTGACAGACGGGACGCCCTGCCGGTCATCACGACCAGCAGACCCGTGGCCAGGGGGTCCAGGGTGCCCGCGTGGCCGCAGCGGAAGCGCGCCCGGCCGCCGCCGCCGTCCCCGGGGACGCTCCCCGCCGGGTCCCGGGGCCATCCGCGCAACAGCGCCCGGACCCGCCCCACCACGTCGAACGAGGTCACCCCCGCGGGTTTGTCCACGAGGAGGATGCCGTCCGGACCGCTCATCCTGCCAGGGTCGCCGCCAGGTCCGCGACCAGATCCGCCTTCACGTCCTCGAGGGGGCCCTCGATGGTGCAGCCCGCCGCCTGCTTGTGCCCGCCGCCGCCGTAGCGCGCGGCCACCTGCTGGACGTCCCCTTCACCGCGAACGCGCAGGGAAACGCGCCAGGTGTCCGGGGCGATCTCCTTGAGGAACGCCACCCGCAGGACGCCGTCCACCGCCGTGGCGACGTTCACGTAGCCCTCGGTGTCCCCGAGGGTGCCGCCGGTGGCCTCGAGCATGTCCGCGGTGGCCACGGCCGTCAGGATGCGGCCGCGTTCGTGGTACTCGAAGGAATCGAGGACCTTCACCATGAGGGCCACCCCCTGGGGCCGGTAACGGTGCAGCGTCGTGCGGGACACGTCGGCCACGTCAACCCCGCGCTCGGCCAGCCTGCGGGCCAGCTCGAAGGTGTAGGGTCGGGTGTTGCTGAAGCGGAAGCCGCCGGTGTCGTTGATCAGTCCGGCGTAGAGGTTGGTCGCGGCCTCCAGGCTGAGCCCGAAGGGCTCGATTCCCGGCCCCGGGTCGGCCGCCAGCACCCCCGCCACCTGGTGGATCAGGGTGCAGCACGAACAGGCCTTGGCCTCGACCCAGCCGGGCTCGGGGCCCTTGCGGCCGGTCACCAGGTGGTGGTCGATGCACCAGCGCGAGGTGAACCCGGCCAGGACCTCCTCCAGGGGTCCGGTCCGGTCGATGCGGTGGCAGTCCACCAGCACCAGGGTGTCGGGCTCCTCCTCGGCGAAGATGGCTGCCGCCTCGTCGCTCAGGGTGATGCGGTCGAAGCCGGGCATGTCCTTCAGCCCCACCGGGGGGTCAGGGTAGCCGAGCACGCGCACGTCCTTCCCCAGCTCCTCCAGCACCTCGCCCAGCGCCAGGGCGCTGCCCATGGCGTCGGGGTCGGGATTGTGGTGGGGGACGATCCAGAGGCGGGTGGCGGACCGCAGTCCCTCGATCAGGTCCCGGGGCGGTTCCAGGTCGTCCAGGGTCAGGGACCGCAGGCGGTCCTCCTCGGACCGGAATCCCCCCTGCTCGCGCAGGCCGTCCAGCACCTCGCCGAGCCCGATCCCCCGCTCGACCGAATCGTCGTACATGAAGCGAAGTTCGGGGGCCTGGCGCATGCCCAGCACCCGGCCCAGCCTGCCCTGGAGGAAACCCTTGGCCTTCTTGAGCCCGGCGAAGCTGGTCCGGCGCTCGTCCTCGTCCCCCATCACCGACCAGTAGACCTCGGCGACGGAGTTGTCGCGGTTCAGCTTGACCTGGTGCAGGGTGACGAAACCGACCCGCGGATCCTTGACGGCCGACTGCAGGAGGTCGCCGAGGGTCACCAGGATCGACTGGTTGAGCTTGCTGGTGCGGTAGGGATCCATGCTCTTCCTTCGAGGAACGGGCCGCGGGCGCGCCGCTGTTACGAGAAACCGCTTCACCGAAGCGGATGAACGGGGCCTGGTGAACCCAAGATAACCCGCCCCGGCCCGCCGGTAAACCCCGAGACCGCCGGACCCGCCGAAAGCGGAAGCCGGGCCCCCTGGGGAGCCCGGCTTCCTCGGATCCTCGCGAGCCTACAGCTCGGTGCGCTCCACTTCCTCGATCTCGTACGCCTCCAGGATGTCGCCTTCCTGGATGTCGTAGAAGTTCTCGAGGCCGATGCCGCACTCGTAGCCCTGGGCCACTTCCTTCACGTCGTCCTTGAAGCGCTTCAGCGAGTTCACCTTGCCCTCGAAGACCACGACCTCGTCGCGGACCAGCCGGGCCATGCTGTTGCGCTTGATGACCCCGTCCCGCACCATCGAGCCGGCCACCTGCCCCTTCTTCGGGATGGTGAAGACCATGCGCACCTCGGCGCGGCCCGTGGAGACCTCGCGCTTGATGCTGCCCAGCAGGCCGGCCATGGCCTTCTTCAAGGTGTCGACGGCCTCGTAGATGATGTCGAACACCTCGATGGTCACGTGGTGCCGCTTGGCCAGCTCGCGGATCGCCGCGCCCGGACGCATGTGGAACCCGATGATCATGGCGCTGGTGTTGGCGGCCAGCAGCACGTCCGATTCGCTGACGGCGCCCACGGCCTTGTGGATGATCCGGATCTGGACCTCGGCCGTGTTCAGCTCCAGGAGCTGGTCCGCCAGGGCCTCCACCGAACCGGCGACGTCGCCCTTGATGATGATGGGCAGTTCCTTGAGGTCTCCGGTGGTCATCAGCTGGGCGAGGTTGTCCAGATCGAGGACCTGCTTGGGGCCGACCAGCTGCTGCTGGCGCTGGAGGCTGCGGCGCTTGGCCGCCATCTCGCGGGCCTCCCGCTCGCTCTCCAGGACGTAGAAGCGGTCGCCCGCCTGGGGCACCTCGGTCGCGCCCAGGATCTCGCAGGGCTCGCCCGGCTTGACCTCGGCCATGGGCTGGCCCCGCTCGCCCAGCAGCGCCCGCACCTTGCCGTCGGTCATGCCGACCAGGAAGTTGTCGCCGACCTTCAGGGTGCCCTGGTCGACCAGCACGGTGAAGACCACGCCCCGGCCGGGTTCCTTCTTGGCCTCGACCACGGTCCCGCGCGCGCCGCCCTTGGCGCTGGCCTTGAGCTCGAGGACCTCCGCCTGCAGGTGGATCAGCTCCATCAGGTGCTCGATACCGACGCCCTTCTTGGCGGAGATCTCCGCACAGAGGTCCTGTCCGCCGAAATCCTCGACGGTGATGCCGTAGGCCAGGAGCTCCTGCTTGACCTTGCCGGGATTGGCGTCGGGCAGGTCGATCTTGTTCACGGCCACGATGATGGGCACGCCCGCGGCCTTGGCGTGGCTGATGGCCTCGATGGTCTGCGGCATCACGCCGTCGTTGGCGGCCACGATCAGGATCACGATGTCGGTCACCTGGGCGCCGCGGGCGCGCATGGCGGTGAACGCCGCGTGGCCCGGGGTGTCCAGGAAGGTGATGGGCCCGCCGTCGGTCTGGACGGTGTAGGCGCCGATGTGCTGGGTGATGCCGCCGGCCTCTCCGGCGATGACGTTGGTCTTGCGGATGTTGTCCAGCAACGAGGTCTTGCCGTGGTCGACGTGGCCCATGACGGTGACCACCGGCGGCCGGTCGGTCAGGTCCTCGGCCTTGACTTCCTCGCCCTCGAGGACCTCCTCGCCGTACTCGCTGAGGAACTCGACCTCGCGGTCGTACTCCGCGGCGAGCATCTCGATGTGGTCCTTTTCCAGGCGCTGGTTGATGGTCGCCATGATGCCCACCCCGAAGAGCTTGCCGATCAGCTCCTGGGCGCGCACCTGCAGCTTGTCGGCCAGCTCCTGGACCGTGATGAACTCGGTCAATTTCAGCAGGGTCACCTCGACGATCTCGTCCTCGCCGCCCGGGCCGCCCTTCTTGCGGCGCTTCTTGCCGCGGGCGCCTTCCAGCTCGGCCATGGTCTGCTTCAGCTGCCGATCGACCTCCGCCTGGTCGACCTTCTTCTTCTTCTTGCGGGTCCGGGTCTGCCGCGAGGGCTGTTCACGGGCCGCGGCCTCGTCCTGCCGCCGCCGGATGGCGGCCTTGATGGAATCCCGCACGGATTCGCTGCTGACCGGGGCTTCGGCGGCCGGCTTCTTGACCTTGGGGGCCGGGCGGATGATGTCGCCGACCTTGAACCCGTCGGCCTTCTTTGTTCCCAGGAGCTCCAGGGGATCGACGGGCCTTGCGGTCCCGGCCTCTTCCCGGCTCTCGTCCTCGTCCGGCTCGGCCGTTTCCCCGGCGGCGGCCTCCCCCGCCTCCGCCTCGGGTTCCGCGACGGGAGGGGTCTCCACCGCGGACGAGGCGGCGGCCTCCTCGCCCAGGTCCTCGGGGAACACGTCCCCGGGGGCGGCGACCTCGGCGAGCGCGTCGGTCGCTGCCTCGACCGCCGGCGCGGGCTCCTCCTCCGTGGTCCTGGACTTCTCGACGTCGGCCTTCTTGACGATGCGGGCCTTGGCGTGCTCCTGGCGCTTGGCGGCCAGCTCGGCCTCCTTGCGCGCGGTCTCCTCGCGGCGCCTGGCCTCTTCCTCGGCCTTGGCCTTCTCCTCCGCATCCTTCGCGGCCTGGGACGCCTGGGCGACCTTGGTCATCGTGCCGGCTTTCTTGATGACCACGACCTTGGGCTTCGCCGGAGCCTTCTTCTTCTTGGCGACCTTCTTCTTCGCCGGCTTGGCCTCCGGTTCCGGTTCGTCGGGAGCCACCGGCCTCTCGAGGGGCTTCAGGGCGGCGACGTTCTTCAGCTGCTCGGGATTGAGCCCATGGGCCTTGGCGTAGTTCTCCCGGGCGAGTTCGCGCTTCCGCTGGAAGACCGCGTGCACCCGGTCCACGTCCTCGTCCTCGATCACGCTCATGTGGCTCTTGACCTGGACCTTCATCTTCTGCAGAAGGTTCATGATCTGCTTGCTGTCGACACCGTAATGCCGACCCAATTCGTAGACCCTCAGCTTCCTCGACAAAATCCGGTACCTCCTGCACTACCTGCGGCAGGCGTTGAGCGGCCTCGGCGGCCGATTCAGTATCCCAGTTTCCCGATTCCCTTCACGAACCCGGGATCGGTCACTCCCAGGACGGCGACCTTGTCGCGTCCCAGCAGCGCCCCCAGTTCCTCCACTCCCAGTCCCGTCCGGACCAGCCCGGTGACGGGGGTCCAGCGCTCGATCCGGCTCAGCTGGCCGGGACCGACGTCCACCGCCAGGACCAGCAGCGGGCGTTCGCCCCGCTGGACCAGCCGCTCGACGGCGCTGAAACCCACGGCCAACCTGCCCGCACGCTGGGCCAGGCCCAGCAACCTGGACAGGCTTTCGTCCCGCTCCCGGGCGGGATCCGGATCGCCGGATTCCGGGACGGCGTCGGGTTTCTCCCCGGCGGTCAATCCCCCAGCTCCGAATTGGCGAAGGGATCGACCTTGTCATCGGGGTCGTCGTCCTCGCCGTCTCCGTCCGCCTCCCCCGGGAAATCCTTGAAGATGTCGTCCTTGACGACCACGTCCTCGGCGGCGAGCGGCGCGTCGTCCCCGCCGGCGTCCTCGTCGTCCAGGCCGGCGGCCAGGGCCTCGTCGTCGAACAGCGGACGATTCTCGGCGGCCTCGCGCTCGACCTCCTCGGCCACGACCTTCTCGATCATCTTGCGCAGTTCCTCGACCGTGACCTCGGCCGTGGCCTGGAGGGTCGCGATGGCCTCGGCGTCCATCCCCTCGATGCCCGCCAGGCGCTCGGGGCCGGCGGCGGCTAGATCCTCGATGGTCGTGATGCCGACGGCTTCCAGCAGGACCATCAGCTCGTCGGTGACGCCGTCCATCTCGCGCAGCGTCATCGACATCTCTTCCTGGACGCGCTGGCGGATGCCGTACTCGCGGCTGCTGACCAGGTCGATCTTCCACTCGGTGAGCTTGGCGGCCAGGCGGACGTTCTTGCCCTCCTTGCCGATCGCCTTGCTCAGCTGGTCTTCGCCCACGACCACGGTGGCTTCCTTCCGCTCCCGGCGCAGGATGATGTTGCTGACGATGGCCGGGCTCAGGGCGCGGCTGATCAGCAGGCTGGGCTCGGCGCTCCAGGGCACGATGTCCACCCGTTCGCCGGCCAGTTCGCGGGTGACGGCCTGCACGCGGCTGCCCTTCATGCCCACGCAGGAGCCCACCGGATCGACGCGGTCGTCGTTGCTGACCACGGCGATCTTGGACCGGGTGCCCGGTTCGCGGGCCACGGCCTTGATCTCCACGATGCCTTCCTGGATCTCCGGCACTTCCTGCTCGAACAGGGCCTTCAGGAAGCCCGGGTGGCTGCGGGACAGGATGACCTGGGGCCCCTTGGCGCTGTCCAGCACCTCGGTGATGAACGCGCGGATGGTCTTGCCCTGGTGCAGCTTCTCGCCCCGGATCTGCTCCCGGAACGGCATGAGGGCCTCGGTTCGGCCCAGGTTGACCAGCACGTTGCCCCGGTCGACCTGCTGGACGGTGCCGACGATGATCTCGTTGACCCGGTCCTTGAACTCCTCGAAGATCTGGGCCCGTTCGGCCTCGCGCACCTTCTGCACGAGGATCTGCTTGGCCACCAGGATGGCGTTGCGGCCGAATTCATCGAGGGGCAGTTCCCAGCGGACCTCGTCCCCGATCTCCACTTCCTCGCCGAACTCGATCTGGGCCTCCTCCAGGGAGATGTCGGTGTCCGGATCGTCGATCTCCTCGACCACGGTCTTGACCTGCTCGACGACCATCTCGCCGGTGTCCGGATCGACCCTGGCGTCGATGTTGGCCTCGGTCCCCAGCTTCTTGCGGGCGGCCGACTGCAGGCCCGCCTCGAGGGACTCGATGATGGTGGCCTTGTCGATGTTCTTTTCCCTGGTGATCTGCGTCAGGGCGTTGAGGATATTGTGATCCATGCTGGAAATCTCCTGCTTGCTGCTGCCGGCCTACCCGCCGGATCCATCGTTGCCCGCGGGGCCGGAGCCCTTGCGGGGCCGGCGCTTGCGGGCCTTCTCGGCCGCCTTGGCCTTGCGTTCGGTCCGTTTCTGGTCCTTGCGCTGCCGTCTGTCCGCGTTGATCAGCGCCTGGGCGTCGAAGTCCGGATCGAGGTTGGCCTCGACCACCTCCGCCAAAGGGACCGTCTCCACGGTCGGCTCGTCGTCCGAACCCGCCTTGACCGGCGGCTCCACCGTCAGAACGCCCTGCTCCACCCCGCGCAGGAAGCCGCGCACCCGGCGCGTACTCCCGCCGCTTCCCACCTTCAGGTCCACCCGTTGACCGCAGGCGGCCTGGAAGTGGGCGACGGTCCGCAGGGGCCGCCGGATTCCCGGAGAGCTGACCTCGATGACGTATTTGCCCGGGATCGGATCGGCTTCCTCGAGCAGCATCCCCGCGGTGCGCGAGGCCCCGGCCACGTCGTCCAGGGTGATGCCGCCCTCGGGCAGGTCGACGTAGATGCGGACCTGCATCCTGCCGCCGCCCAGGAAGACCCGGACGTCCAGCAGTTCATAACCTTCGCGGGCCAGGTCGGCTTCCAGCAGGTCGAGGATGCGGCGGCCCAAGTCCCTCTGTTCGGTGGCCTTCAGCCTTGGGGGTTCCTGATCACGATTCCGGTCGTTTCCATGGGCGTCGGCAGGCACAGGGACCCCTCGTCGAAACAAAAAGAAGTGGACTTACGCCCACTCCAAGCCGTCCACCCGAATGGGGGGACTGGGAGACCGGCCCAATATACCGGTTCGGGGACGTTCCTGCAAGCTGAAAAGAGGGATCCAACATCCGGTCACCCCGCCTGGAAGGCGGCCAGTTTCCCGTAGGCCTCGCCGAGACGGATCCGGACGGGGGCGCCCTCGGCCCCCTTCAGGCCGGGGTCGGCGGCCAGCAGGTCCCGGGCGTCGGCCCGGCACTGCTGGACGACCGCCTGGTCCCGCAGGGGATTGGCCAGCCGGAAGCCCGGGGCGCCGTGCTGCCTCGTCCCCCAGGCGTCGCCCGGCCCGCGCAGCCGCAGATCCTCCTCGGCCAGCGCGAAACCGTCCGAATGTTCCGCGAAGAAGCGGACCCGGGCGAAGGACTCCTCGGCCAGGAACCGGTCGCACAGCAGCCAGCAGGTCGAGGCGTGGGCGCCCCGGCCGATCCTGCCCCGCAGCTGGTGCAGCTGGGCGAGACCGAACCGCTCGGGATGGTGGATCACCATGGTGGTGGCGTTGGGAACGTCCACCCCCACCTCGACGACCGTCGTGGCCACCAGGACGTCGATCTCCCCCGCGGCATAGGACGCCATGACCGCGTCCTTCTCCTTGCCCTTGAGGCGTCCGTGCAGCAGGGCGACCCGGCGGTCCGGGAAGATCTCGGACCGCAGCCGTTCGAATTCGACGGTGGCCGCCTTGAGATCCATCCCCTCGGTCTCCTCGATCACGGGGTAGACCACGAAGGCCTGCCGCCCGGCGGCGAGTTCCCGGCGGCATTCCGACCAGACCGCCTCCTCGTCCCTGCCCCTGGCGATCCGCGTCAGGATGGGCCGGCGCCCTGCCGGCAGCTCGTCGATGAGGCTCAGGTCCAGGTCGCCGTACAGCGTCAGGGCCAGGCTGCGGGGAATGGGCGTCGCGCTCATGACCAGCACGTGGGCCAGCCCCCCGTCCTGCCCGGCCTGGGCCGACTTGCCCCGCTGCCTGACTCCGAAGCGGTGCTGCTCGTCCACGATGGAGAGGCCCAGGTTGGGGACGTGGACCTGATCCTGGATGATCGCGTGGGTTCCCACCAGCAGGTCGATCTCCCCCGCCGCGACCCCGGCCAGGACGGCTCGCCTCTCGGCGGCCGGGGTCGATCCGGTGAGCGTCTCGACCGTGACCCCCAGGGGCAGCGCCAGACGGGCCAGGCTGCGCCCGTGCTGGCGGGCCAGGACCTCCGTCGGGGCCATCAGCAGGCTCTGGTAGCCCTGCTCGATCACGAAGAGGGCCGCGATGAACGCGACCAGGGTCTTGCCCGAGCCCACGTCCCCCTGCAGCAGGCGGTGCATGACCTTGCCGGACCGCATGTCCGCCAGGATCTCCGCCAGGACCCGCCGCTGGGAGCCGGTCAGGGCGAAGGGCAGGGCCTCCACCAGCCTGCGGGTCAGGTCGCCCGGCTTCTCGAGGCGCACGCCCGTCTGTTCGCGGCGGTCGCTGCGGCGCAGGGCCATGAGCATCTGGACCAGGAACAGCTCCTCGTAGACCAGGCGGTCCCGGGCCGCAGCCAGGGTCTGCGGTCCGGAGGGGAAGTGGATCTCCCGCAGGGCCCCCTCACGCCCGGGAAAGCCCCGGGCGGCGAGGATGCCCGGCGGCAGGGTCTCGGGGAGGCGCCCCTGCAGGCCGGCCAGGGCCTGGTCGACCAGGCCCCGGAGCCAGTGCTGGCCCACCCCGGCGGTGAGCCCGTACACCGGGACCATCCGGCCCGTATGCAGACCCGCGTGGCCTTCGCCCCCGTCGTCCGTATCGGGGGCGAAGATCTCGTAATCGGGATGGGCCATCTGCCAGCGCCCCTGATGCCGGGAGGGACGGCCGCTGACCATGACCTTCCGACCGGCCCGGAACTGCTTCAGGACGTAGGACTGGTTGAACCAGACGCAGAACAGGATTCCGGACGGATCGCCCAGGGTCACGGTCTGGAGGGAGCCCCCCCGGCGGGTGCGGCGCTCCCCGGCGGTCAGGACCTCGCCCAGCACCGTGGCCTCGCGGGCGGGGTCCAGGCGGCCGATGGGGACCGCGCAGCTGCGGTCGAAATAGCGCCGGGGGTAGTGGGCGAGCAGGTCCCCGATGGTCTCGATCCCCAGCCGGGCCAGGTCGCGGGCGCGGGCGGGCCCCACCGAGCGCAGGAACTGGACGGGGGTCGAGGGTTCGATCGGTTTGTTCATCGCAGGGGCCAAGCTCCGGGTTTGCAGATATTTCCTTGCTGAGGGGCCGTCCGGATGTTAAATTCCCGCCCTTATGAATTCAACCTTTCGGGATTTCGCGGGCGGGTCCCCCTGGACTCTCGCCCCCGAAAAGGAGTAGGTCATGAGCAGGAAGTGCTCCGTCTGCAGCAAGGGCCCCCAGTACGGGAACCGGGTGAGCCACGCCCACAACCTGACCCGGCACCGCTGGCTGCCCAATCTCCAGAAGATCAAGTTCGAGCAGGACGGCAAGGTGCAGCGCGGCTACGTGTGCACCCGTTGCATCCGGACCGGAAGCGTCAAGAAGGTCGTCTGAGCCCCTTCCTCTTCCGTCCTCAGGGAACCCGCTTGAACAGGTGATACAGCCCCCCGGCCTCGACCGGGGGGCTTGTCTCGTTGATTTCCAGGTCGCTGATGGCCGACCGCAGGGGCTCGATCATGTCCCCGGGCCTGATCCAGCCGATGTCCCCGCCCTTGGCCGCTCCCGCCCCCGTCGAGAACCGGACGGCCAGGGATGCGAAATCCGCCCCGGCCTCCAGTTCCTGCCGGACGAGGTCCACCGCCTCGGCCGTGGGCAGCACCATGTGCAGCAGGTGGATCTTGCCGGCCGCCTGGGCCTCCTGGAGCCGGCCCCGCTTGCCGGCCAGCCGCTCCTCCCAGAGGTTCAACTCGTTGGTGTTGTCCGGATCCAGACGCTTGAGTTCGCCCACCACCGCCAGAGCCCCGGGGATGTCCCCGGCGTTCTCCTTCATCTGGGCCAGGACCACCCTGGCGCTGAGCATGGTCGCATCCAGATCGATGGCCCGCGACACGTGGTCGATGGCGGCGGCCGTCCGGCCCATCCGGTCCAGGTGGATGCCGTAGTTGAAGTGCCCCACCGCATCGTCCGGCACCCGCGTCAGGAAGCGCTCGAACTGGACGCCGGCCTCCTCGTAGAGCCCCGCCACCTCGAGGGCGTTGGCGAGGTTGAACACGAAGCGGGGATCGCCCTGGTCGTCCTCGGTCGCCAGGCGCAGGTAGACCAGGGCCGAATCCAGGCTATCGGTGGCGAAGTAGGCCTCGCCCAGGCCGCCGAAAGTGGGGGGCCCGGGTTCCAGCAGGACGGCCTGTCGGCAATATCCGACGGCCGCCTGGGGTTCACCGCCCAGGATGCTCAGTTCCGAGGCCGACAGCAGGTCTGCAGCGTTGGCCCCGTCCCTGGCCATGGCGTCCATCAAGTGCCCGCGCGATTGGGCCCACATGCCCTTGCTGGCCGCGAGGTCCGCCATGAGGCGGTGGAGCCAGGACTCGTCCAGCCCCTGCTGCCGGATCTGGTTGAGCAGATTGTAGGCCTTGGCGGGGTCGCCGTCCTGGATGGACAGCCGGGCGAGCCCCTCGAGAATGCCCTTGTGGGTCATGTCCACCTGGAGGCCGCTCTCCCACTGGCCCCTGGCCTCCTCGACCCGCCCCGAGCGCAGCAGGCAACGGCCGTACCAGTAGCGCGCCTCAGGATCCTGCGGCGCGACCGCGACCGCCCGCTGGCCGAACTCCTCGGCCTCCTCCAGCCTGCCTTCCCGCAATCCCATGACGGCCAGGGGCAACAGGACCTCGACGGCCTCCCCCCCCTGCTCCAGGCAGTCCTTCAGGGCCGTCCGGGCCTCGGCGAACCTGCCGGCCCGGTACAGATCCTCGCCCCGGGCGCAGACGTCGCTCACGGGATCGGCAGCGGGCGCCGGTGGATCGGCGGGCTGGGCGCTCACCGGACCGGGCGCCCCCCCTGATGCCAGCAGGAGGCACAGTGTCGCCGGGACCAGCAGGGATCTTTTCACCACGGTGTTCACGTTTTTCCGCACTCCTGTCCACGCGGGATGGCGGCCGGCGGTTTGGCGTTCAAGTCCGGATCGCCCCGGCCGATAACAGCTCCAGGAACCGGATAGAGGGAAGGGGAGTTCCCGGAATCGCCGGACGCCGGAAACCAGCCGGCGCCGCGGCCGACCCGGGCCGGTCACCGCGCGAGCGTGAAGGGTAAAGATAGAGCCATGTCTGAATCCATGAAACCCAGAATCCTGGTCGTCGAGGATGATCCCGATCTGCGCACCATCCTGCGCCTGCAGCTGCTGAGCCAGGACTGGGAGGTCGCCGAGGCGGTCAACGGCGCGGAGGGGTTCGCCTGCGTCCAGCAATCCGTGCCCGATCTGGTGATCCTGGACCTGATGATGCCCGTCATGGACGGATTCGGATTCCTCAAGAGGACCCGCAGCCTGATGCACCTGCAGGACCTGCCCATCCTCATCCTCACCGCCAGCGAGGACGAGCGGAACCGGATCAAGGGCTTCCAGTACCAGGCCGACTCCTACATGAGCAAGCCCTACGACCTGGACGAACTGACGGACGAGGTCTCCCGCCTGCTGGCCTCCCGCAGCGCCACCGCCTGAGAGCGGTCAGGCGATCCAGCCCCGCACCGGTTCGAGCCAGAACCGGGGATCGAGCCAGACACCCAGCAGACAGTCCGGCTGCAGGGCCGCGACCGGCCGGAGCAATCCGGCGTGGCCGGGGCCGTCCCCCCGCAACAGGGCCAGCGCGCAGGCCTGGGGCAGGCAGGAATCGGGCATGACCGGAGCGCAGGTCCATTCCGCGGGCAGGGGCTCGCGGGTCGCGGACCCGATCAGCAACCGGAGGACCTGCTCGGTCAAGGGCCCCGCGGCGGCCAGGTTCTCCAGGATCTCCCGGCACTCCTGCACCCTGCCCTTCAGCAGGGCCGCCTCGGCCGTCAACACCGACCACGCGGACGACGAGGGCTGGCGGCGCAGGCGGGGACCGTCCCCGGCCTCGTCAGGGCCGTCCGCGGGGAAGCGCGTGACGTCCGGAAGGTCGGGAATGCGGCCGGTCCGCAGGGCCAACCGGGCCTGCAGGAACAGGGGCCGGGCGTCGGGGCCCGTGCCCGATTCCCGCGGCCAGCGCTGCAGGGTGGCGGCGGCCTCCTCGGGCCGGGAGGATCCGAGCTGGTGGCAGGCCAGCAGGAAGGCGAATTCCGGCTCGGCCGGCCATTCCCGGAAAAGCGCCAGCAGCCGGCTGCCGGCCGCGGCCTGCCTGCCCAGCAGGTCGTCCGCCGCAGCCATGAGCATCTCGGCCCGGGCGAAGCTCTTGGTCAGGTTGCTCCATTCCCTGAACAGTCCCTCGACCTGATCGGCCCGGCCCAGCAGGAGATCCAGGACCCCCTGCAGGTAGGCGCTGAACAGCGCTTCGTGAGGATTGGCGTCGCCGGCGGCGTCGCCGCGGCGGTCCGCCTCCCGGAGGATCGCCGAGGCGTCGGCGTAGCGCCCCAGGTCGGCCAGGATCAGGGCCTTCAGGTCGATGGCCGCGCCGTAACCGGAATTCGCCTCCAGGGCGGCGTCCACCTCCGCGAGCGCCTCCTCCCCGCGCCCCCGGTGGAAGAGGGCGGCAGCCAGCCTGGTCCGGTAATCCGGATAGCGGGGCCGCCGGGACACCAGATCGCCGAAGGCGGCGATGCCCTCGTCCCAGTGGCCGGCCCGGCACAGGGCCACGGCCGAGGCCAGCTTTTCCTTGTCGGTCTCCCCCTGGACGATGCGTTCCAGTTCGTCGCGCAATCCTGCCGGAAGGGATTCGGCGGTGACGCCGCCGTCCCCGCCCCACTCCTGGGTGAGCCAGTGGTCGATCCTGCGGCCTGACTCCCGCAAGGCGTTCAGGGAGTCCGCGGCCTCCCGGGAACGGCCCAGCCCCGTCAGGGCCACCGCTTCGAGCAGGCGGGCTTCGGCGTAATCGGGGTTGAGGCGCAGGGCGGTCCGGGCGTCCTGGAGTGCGGTGTCGTGGTCGCCCGCGAGCGCAGCCGCGGCTCCGTGCCACCAGTGAAGATCGGGAAAGGCGTCCCAGATCGCGGCCGCTTCTCCGAACAGGGGCATGGCCTCGGCGACCCGGCCCATCCGGGCCAGTCGTCGACCTTCGGCGATCAGGGCGCGCCGCAGGAGATTCCCGGCGGGGTCGTCCTTGCTTCGGGCGATCCCCTCTCCCACCGCCTTCCGCAGGATGACGACGGCCTCGGCGAAACGACCGTCCTCCAGCAGGGCCAGCCCCTCGTTGTAGGCGTGGGATCGGCTGAACCCGAAGAACCGGTCCAGGATGGACATCTCAGTCCATGTACTTGCGCGTGTAGGCGGGGGCGTTCAGATCGTCCCGGGGAGAACCCGACCCGAATCCCGCCGTCTGGCGCTGGTTGAGGGGTGCGGGCTCCCGCTGGGGTTCGGGGACCTCCACCTGTCCGATGTTCCGGGTCCCCACGCGGCGCAGGAACGAACCCAGGGGAGATTCCGGTTGCGGCGTCGTTCCCTCGGGGGACCGCCGGACCGCGGCATCCCCGTCCCTGCCGCCGGCGGCGGCTTCCATCCGGAGCAGGGGCGCCTCGGCCGGAGCGGCTTCGGCTGTTTCGTAGGTGTCCTCGCACGCCTCGGCGGCGTGGCAAGCCGCCGGAGCCGGCTCGGTCTCGGTGGCGGTTTCGGTTTCGATTTCGATTTCGGCGAGGGGCGCCTCGTGGGCCCCGGGGGCGGCGGCGACCACCGGCTCGGTCTCCTCGACCGGAGCTGCCGGGGATTCCTCGGCCACCGCAGCGGGCGCGGGTTCCTCCGCGGGCGACTCGACGACCGCCTCCACGCGCGCCGGACCGAATCCTCCCCCGGTCCTGCCCGCGGCGCGGAAGCCCGTGGCGATGACGGTCACCTGGAGGGTCTCGCCCATGGACTCGTCGTTGCCGTAGCCGAAGATGACGTGCGCGTCGGCGCCCGCAGCTTCCTGGATGTATTGCATGGCCGCGGCGGTGTCGTGCAGCCCGACGTCGCGACCGAGCAGGTTGACCAGGACGGCCTGGCTGCCGGCGATGCTGACGTCCTCGAGCAGCGGCGAACTGATGGCGGCCTTGGCCGCCTCGAGGGCTCGGTTCTCGCCCTCGGCCCGTCCGGTGCCCATCATGGCCTCGCCCATGCCCTTCATGACGGTGCGCACGTCCGCGAAGTCCAGATTCACGTGATCGTGGCGGGAGATGATCTCGTAGATGCCGCGGGTCGCCTCGTACAGGACGTTGTCGGCGATGCGGAAGGCCTCCTGCATGGAGGTGCTCGGGGGCACCACCTCCAGCAGCCGCTGGTTGGGGATGACGATGAGGGTGTCGACGGCCTCGCGCAGCCGGGCCACGCCTTCCTCGGCCTGCCGGATGCGCACCCGGCCCTCGAAGTCGAACGGCCGGGTGACGATCCCGACCGTCAAGGCGCCCTGCTCGCGGGCGATCTCCGCGATGACGGGCGCGGCCCCGGTCCCCGTGCCGCCTCCCATGCCCGCGGTCACGAACACCATGTCCGCCCCGCTGAGGGCGGCGGCGAGCTGCTCCCGGTCCTCCTCCGCGGCCGCCCGGCCCCGGGAGGGATCACCGCCCGAGCCCAGACCCTTGGTGAGCTGGGCGCCGATCTGCATCGACTGGTGGGCTGGGGAATCCTTGAGGGCCTGCAGGTCCGTGTTGATGGCCAGGAATTCGACTCCCGACAGGCCTGCGGAGATCATCCTGCCGACGGCGTTCCCGCCGGCGCCGCCGACGCCGGCGACCTTGATGTCGGCCAACCGCTCGATTTCCTCGGCGAATTCGAACATCATGCCACCCGCCTCCTCCATGAGTTGGGCTGTGTGCCTTGACAAGGGCTTGCGCGCCCGGCCGGAAATCCTTTCCCGGCCCTGGGGCGGAAGGCCTCGCCTGCGTCTCCCTTGTAACTAGCACACCAGGGGCAGCCCGCCAAGGGGAAATTTCCGATCCTGAAAAAACCTGACCATCATTTCCCCGAAAACCGGCCGGATCGCCGGTGCGGGGATCACGCCCTGGCCGACAGGGCCTCCCGGTTCCTCTTGCCGCCGCGGAACAGGTTCCTGATCCTGTGGATGATCCCGCCCCCCCCGAGGGGGGCCTGGAGGGCGTCCAGTTCCACGGCGTCGGCCGCCGCGCCCAGGCTCAGGCCGATGGCGGTCGCCCACTGCCCCTCGGGCAGGTTCTCCGCCCCGGCCAGCGCCGGGGGGAGGTACCGCGTCGTCGCCGGGAGGTCGAACACCTCCTCGCAGAGCTGGGCCGCGCCGCGCGGACGGCTCCCCCCTCCGGTGAGCACCACCCCCGCCTGCAGCCGGGCCAGTTGCCCCATGTCGCCGTAATCCTGCTTGACCAGGGCCAGGATCTCCTCGAACCGGGGCTCGAGGATGGCCGCCAGCAACCCGGGCGTCTCCTTGGGCAGTTCCTCCTCGAACAGGACCTCGACCGGAACCTCGTCCACCAGGCTGCGCAGCACCACCCCGCGTTCCCGCTTGGCGTCCTCGGCCTCCTCGTAGGAGATGCGCAGGCCGTGGGCCAGATCCTGCGTCAGGTGGTGCCCCCCCAGAGGCACCATGCCGTTGGCCTGGACGGTCCCCTGCGCGAAGACCACCCAGTTGGTCGCCGTGCCGCCGATGTCGATCAGCATGACGCCCGCCTCCTTCTCGGGGGAGGCGAGCAGGCCCGCCGCGGCTGCCAGGACGTCGACCTCCTCCCCCAGGGGCTGGTAGCCGGAGGTCTCCACCGCGTTCTCGATGTTGTGCAGAACGGTCCGCGAGCCGGTGATCAGGTGGGCGTGCATCTCCAGCTGACTGCCGACCCGGCCCACCGGATCGACGATGCCCCGCACCCGGTCCACGACGTATTCCACCGGCGTGACCGACAGGATCTTGTGGTCGAAGGGGATCGCCAGGGACCGCACCCGCTGCCGGACCTCCTCCAGGTCGCCCTCCCGGATGGGCCGCGGCCCCGGCCCGATGGGGACCTGGGCCATGGACCTCACGCTGCGCAGATGCGAGCCGCTGATGTTGTAGGTGAATCCCGTCACGAAGGTGTCGGTGGATTTCTCGATCGAGCTGACGGTGGCGGCGATGGCGCGGCTGCCCGACTTCAGGTCGATGAAGTCCCCGTCCAGGAACCCCGCGCACTTGTGTTCGGAATGACCGATGATGGTGACGGCGCCGACGTCGTCGACCTCGCAGATGACGGCTCGGAACGAGGTGGTACCGAAGTCGCAGGCGACGATGAGGCGTTCCTGGCTCATGGGGCGGCTCCTTCCGCTGCCATCGGGCCTGATGGCGTCACGGTCAACGGCTGGTATCGGCCGCGGTGGCGGGACGGGCTCCCGCACGCCGGACGGTCACCCGGTCGGCGAAACGGAGATCGATCTCCAGACCGGGTTCGAGATGATCCCTGGCCGCCATGTAGCGGTCCAGGCGGGCGGCGAATTCCTCGCGCCCCAGCAGCAGCCTTCCCTGGCCGCCTTGGAGCACGATAGCGAATCCTTCGGGACGGACAACCACAAAATCGACCGGGCTCACGGTCTCCAGCCCCGCATCCGCGACGGCCGAAAAGAGTTCCAGCAGACCGGCGGACTCCCCGGGATCGAGATCCGAACCGGGCCCCTCCCCTTCCGGGAGGGTGCGCACTCCCACCAGGGTGGGCAAACCCGCCGGCGCCAGCCCCGCAGGGAACGGCAGCGCCCTGCCGTTTTCCCCGAGGACCAGGGACGGCCCGTCCGCGGCCGCGTCCGCGGCCGGCGCCAGGACGGCCAGGGGGCGCCACTCCCGGAAATCGACCTCGATGGTTCCCGGCAGCCGGCGCACCACCCGCAGGTCCCGGACCCAGGGCAGATCCGCGAGGCGATCCCGCACCTCGGCGGTGGAAAGGGTCCACAGGTTCCGGCCGAGGAACGAGCCCAGCCGCCGGTCCAGCGCCTCCGGATCGGTGAAGCGGTAGGCCCCCGATTCGATCCGCGTGACGGCGAAGACGTCGGCGCGGGTGGCCCAGAAGACCGCCCCGGTCCCGCCGAGGACGACGCCGAGCGCGCCGCCCAGCAGCGCCCAGCGGACCCGCCGGGAGACCCGGGGCGGGCGACGCCTGACGGCGAACCCGGTCCGGGGCCGGTTCCGGGAACCGTCCGCCCCGTTCACGGCCGCTGCCTTCGGTCCAGGTGGTCGCAGAGGTCCCCCACCAGACGTCCGATGTCGCCGGCCCCGAGGGTCAGCAGGAGCGCGCCGTCGCCGACGCAGGCGTCCAGCCATCCGGGCACCTCGTCGGGTCCGGTCAGCAGCCGGACCCGGCCCGGCAGCCGCCCGGCCAGGGGATCGGTGATCAGGGAACTGTCCACCCCCTCGGGCGGGGATTCGCTGGCGGCGTACACCGGCAGCAGCGCGACCTGGTCGGCCGTGGCCAGGGCGTCGGCGAATTCGCGGGCGAAACGCTGCGTGCGGCTGAAGCGGTGCGGCTGGAACAGGACCGCCACCGGCCGACCGTAGGTGCGGGCGACCTCGAGGGTGGCGGTGATCTCGGTGGGATGATGGCCGTAGTCGTCGAGAACCATCACGCCGCCGTGCACGCCGTGGACTTCGGCCCGCCGGCCCACCCCCTGCTGGGCCGCGAGGCCCGCGCGGATCCGGGCGAAGGGGATGCCCAGCTCCCGCCCCACGGCCACGGCCGCCAGGGCGTTCTGCAGGTTGTGGCGCCCGCGCAGGGCGAGCCGCACCGTGCCCAGTTCCTGGTCGCCTTCCCAGACCACGGCCTCCTGGCCGAAGTCCCCGGTGTCCACCGTGCCCGGATCGCTGCGGATCCAGGCCTCGGGCCCCAGCCCGTAGGTCACCACCCTGCGGTCGATGTGGGGCACCAGGGCGCGGACCTCGGGATCGTCCACGCACAGCACGCACGTCCCGTAGAAGGGGACCTGCTGCACGAAGCGCCTGAAGGCGTCCCGCAGGGAGTCCATGTCGGGGTAGAAGTCGACGTGCTCGTGGTCGATGTTGGTCACCACGGCGATGGTGGGGGTCAGGTGGAGGAAGGTGCCGTCGCTCTCGTCGGCCTCGGCCACGAGGTGTTCCCCCTTGCCCAGGACCGCGTTGCTGCCCATGGTCTTGACGACGCCGCCGACGATCACCGTGGGATCGAGATCCCCCGCGGCCAGGACGCCGGCCACCAGGCTGGTCGTGGTGGTCTTGCCGTGGGACCCGGCGACGCTGATGCCTTCCTTCAGGCGCATCAGTTCGGCGAGCATCTCGGCCCGCCGGATCACGGGGATCCGCAGCCGGCGCGCCGCGCTGATCTCGGCGTTGGCCTCGGTCACCGCGGACGAGCGCACGACCACGTCGGCGCCCCGGACGTGGTCCGCGTCGTGGCCCACGAAAACCTGCGCGCCCAGGCGTTCCAGGCGTGCGGTCGCGGCCGTGGCCCGCAGGTCGCTGCCGCTGACCGTGAAGCCGAGATTCAGGAGGATCTCGGCGATCCCGCTCATGCCGATCCCGCCGATGGCCACCAGGTGGATGTGCCGGGTCTTACCGAACAACGTCCCGCTCCTCCGTCTCGCCCATGGTTGCGGCCGGCGTCCCGGCGGGATGGCCCGCGGTCGCCAGCAGGTCGGCGGCGATCACGGCCGCCGCCTCCGGCCGGGCCAGCCCGGCGGCCGCCCGTCCCATGGTCTCCAGCGCCCCCGGATCGCCCAGGATGGCGTCCACGGTAGCCAACAGGGTGGGTCCGTCGCAACGGTCATCTTCCAGGACCACCGCCGCCCCGGCCCGGGCGCAATCCTCGGCGTTGCGCAGCTGATGGTCGTCCGTGGCGTGGGGGAACGGCACCAGGACGGCCGGCTTGCCCAGGACCTGGACCTCCGCCAGGGTCATCGCCCCGGCCCGGCAGACCACCAGGTCGGCCCAGTCCAGGGCGGACGCCATGTCCTTGATGTACGCCTCGACCTGGAACCGCGGCCCCGCCCGGCGGCAGGCGTCGGCCACCATGGCAGCATCGGCGGGACCGGTCTGGATGCGGAACGACAGGTCCTCCCTGGCGCCCCAGGCCGGCGCGGCGTCGCGGACGGCGCGGTTCAGGGTCCGGGCTCCCCGGCTGCCGCCGAACACGAGGATGCGCCGCTCGGTGCGTTCCCGCCGGCCGGTTCCGTCCACCCCCCGCTCCCGCCCGATCCGCTCCGCGGCCGCGATGAACGCGCCCCGCACCGGATTGCCCGTGTCGATGCAGGCCCGTCCCCTGAAGAAGGGCGCCGCCGAGGGAAAGCCCAGGTAGACGCGGCGGGCCCAGCGCCCGAGCAGCCGGTTGGCCGATCCGGGGAAGGCGTTCTGCTCCTGGAGGGCGCAGGGAATCCCCACCAGGCGACCGGCGCTCATCACCGGCGCGCTGGCGAATCCCCCGGTGCCCAGGATCACGGCCGGCCGCCAGGTCAGCAGCAGCGGGATGCTCCTGAGGATCCCCGCGGCGTAGTTGGCCATGAAGACCACCCTGGCCAGGGGACCCAGCCCCCGGAAACCCGAGGCGGGGACCCGGTGCAGACGGTAGCCGGCCTCGGGCACCAGGACGCTCTCCAGGCCCCGTCGGGTCCCGGCGAACCGGACCTCCGCGGCGGGCGCCAGCCGCGCCACCGCCTCGGCCACCGCCAGTCCGGGATAGACGTGGCCGCCGGTGCCGCCGCCTGTGATCAGGAGGCGGAACGGCCGCTGCGCCGGATCGCCCGTCGCTGCCGGATCCCTGGTCACACGACCCCCCGTCTTTCCCAGCGCCTCTGGACCACGTGGTAGGAGCGGTTCTTGCGCTCGATGTTCAGCAGCAGGCCGACCGAGGCCAGGGCGCCGAGCATGGCGGAGCCGCCGAAACTCACGAACGGCAGGGGCACCCCCACCACCGGGAAGATCCCGGTGACCATGGCGATGTTGGCGAAGCCGTAGACTCCCAGACCGGTGGTCAGGCCTGCGGCCAGGATGCGCCCGAAGGCGTCGGGGGCGCGCATGGCGATGCCGTACCCCCGCCAGATGATGAAAACCAGCAGGGCGATCAGGGGCAGCGTGCCGATGAGACCGAACTCCTCGCCGACCAGGGAGTACACGAAGTCGGTGTGGGATTCGGGAAGGAAGGCGTACTTGTTGTGGCTCTGCCCCGCGCCCAGGCCCCGCCAACCGCCGGCCCCCAGTCCGGTCAGGGACTGGGCCACCTGGTACTGGTAGTCCCCGCCCTGGAGTCCCTGCAGCACCGAAGCCACCCGTTCCTGGACCTTGTGGCTGACGGCGCAGATCAGCAGCGAGGCGGCCGCGGGCAGCACGATGACCGACCAGCGCCACAGGCGGGGCAGGTCGGAGATGAACAGCACCACCGCGGTCACCCCGACGATCACCATGATGTTGCCGTAGTTGGGCTGGAGCTTCAGCATCAGGACCAGCGGGAGGACGCCGCAGCCGATGAGGGCGCCCAAGGCCCGGCCCCGCGGCGGCGCGGCGCCGTTGCGGCCGGCCAGGCGCTCGGCCATGAAGAGGATCAGGGCGATCTTCGCCAGCTCCACCGGCTGCAGTGAGAAGCCCATGACGGTGATCCAGCGGTTGATCTGCCGGTCGCCCTTGAGGACCAGGGTCAGGGCCACGAGTGCGAAGGAGGCCCCCAGCAGGCCCCAGTTGAGCCAGCGCGACCGGAACCAGTTGTAGTCGGCGTTGACCAGCAGGAAGAGCAACCCCATCCCCGCCGCGATCATCAGCAGGTGCTTGGCGATGATGAAGTACTGGCCGAGCGGCGAGAAGCTCGCCTGCCGGTTGAAGCTGCCGGCGCCGTAGACGACCAGGATCCCGTAGACGAGCATGCCGGCCACGGCCAGCAGGAGCATGGAATCGGTCCGTTCGAACGTGGCGGCGAGATGGCGGATCCTGCGCTGCAACTGGGCTCCTTCCCTGCTGGACACGGGGCCGCCTCCCTGCGGCATCCGGCCGTCATCCTATTCGATCATCACGGCCCCGAGCGACCGCACGGCCGCGGCGAAAGCGGCGCCGCGGGCGCGATAGTTGGCGAACATGTCGAAGCTCGCGCAGGCCGGACTGAGGAGCACGACCGCCCGTTCGCGACCCCGGGCGATCCCCGCGGCCAGACCCACGGCCTCCTCCAGGGTGCCGGCCCGGCTCAGCGGGACGACGCCCTCGAGGGCGGCGCCGATGCGGGGGCCCTCCTCCCCGATCAGCACGACGTGTACCACGGATCGCATGACTTCCGCCAGTGCGGAGAAGTCCTCGCCCTTGCCGCTGCCGCCGGCGATCAGGACCACCGGACGGGGATAACCCCGCAGGCCCGCGCACACGGCGTGCACGTTGGTGGCCTTGGAGTCGTCGATGAACTCCACGCCGTCCAGGGCGCCGACCGGCTGATGGCGGTGCGCCAGTCCCCGGTAATCCCGCAGACCGGGCGCCAGGCGCCCCGGCTCGATCCCCAGGCCCAGGCCGATGGCCACGGCCGCCTGCGCATTGAGCAGGTTGGGCGGGGACTGCAGGGAGAGGTCGCCCACCGGCACGAGCGCGATCTCCCCGCCCCGCCACCGGCACCGCAGCTCGCCCCCGGCCAGGAAGACGTCCGCGCCCTGGTCCCGGTCCCCGAAGGACATCCGGCGGCCAGCCGATGGCCACTCCCGCGCCTCGGGGCACCCGGTCCAGGCGACGAAGACGCCCGTGGCGGGAATCAGGCCCGGCAGAATGCGCTTGGCCGCGTAGTAGGCGGCCAGATCCGGATAGCGGTCGAGGTGGTCGGGCGCCAGGTTCAGGACCGCGCCCACCTCCGGAGCGAACAGCCTGGCGGTCTCGAGCTGGAAGCTGGACACCTCCACCACCGCCACGTCCGCGGGACCGAGTTCGTCCGCCACCAGGGCCAGGGGACGCCCCAGGTTGCCCACGGCCTCGGCGCGCAGGCCCGCTCCCTCCAGCAGGCGGGCGGTCCACTCGGTGGTGGTCGACTTGCCGTTGGTGCCGGTGATCGCCACCAGCCTGGCGCGGCAGAAACGCGCCGCCAGTTCCAGCTCGCCGATCACCTCGAGCCCCGGATCGAGGGATCGCAGGCGCGGGTGGTCCGGACGCACCCCGGGGCTGATCACCACGGAGTCTGGCGCGGGCTTGGGCCACCCGCCGCCGGCATGGATCTCGTCGAAGGCCTCGGGTGCCAGATCGGTAAGTCCTTCGCTCTCCCACCGGCGGCGGACGGCCGCTTCCTCCGCATCGTCGATTCCGATGACCACGGCTCCGTGGCGGCGCAGGAGCCGGCCGGCCGCGCAGCCGCTGCGCGCCAGTCCCACGACCCAGTACGTCTTTCCGCCCACGCCGGAACCCATGTCCGCTCCTACTGCAGCTTGATGGAGGACATCCCCAGCAACAGCAGGAGGATGCCCACGATCCAGAAGCGCACCACGACCTGGGTCTCCGACCAGCCGCCCAGCTCGAAGTGGTGGTGCAGGGGCGCCATGCGGAAGATCCGCTTGCCGCCGCTGCGCTTGAAGTACATGACCTGGAGCATCACCGACAGCGCCTCGGCGACGAACATCCCGCCGATGACCACCAGGAGGAACTCGCGCTTGACCAGGATGGCGACGGTCCCCAGGGCCCCGCCCAGCGCCAGGCTGCCGGTGTCGCCCATGAAGATCCGGGCCGGGTGGGCGTTGAACCAGAGGAAGCCCAGGCCCGAACCCACCACCGCGGCGCAGTAGACGGTCAATTCCCCCGCCTCGGGGATGAACAGCATGTTCAGGTATTCGGCGAACCCGGCGTGCCCGCTCAGGTAGGCCAGCACCGCGAAACCGCCGAAGGCCAGGCAGCTCAGGCCGATGGCCAGACCGTCGAGTCCGTCGGCGAGGTTCACCGCGTTGCTCGTTCCGGTCACCACCAGGATCACCAGCGGGATGTACAGCCAGCCCCAGTCCACCAGGGCGTTCTTGAAGAACGGCACCGTGGAACTGGTCGCCAGGTCCCCGCCGCCCGCCCCGAAAACCAGAACCGATCCCAGCAGCAGGCCGTAGGTCACCTGGCCGGCCAGCTTGAATCGTCCGATCATGCCCTTGGGCCGCTTCTTGATGACCTTCAGGTAGTCGTCGATGAACCCGATGGTCCCCATCCACACCGTCCCCGCCAGGGCCAGCAGCACGAACCGGTTGCCCAGGTCGGCCCACAGCAGGGTGGGCACGACGATGGCCGCCAGCACCAGCACCCCGCCCATGGTGGGCGTCCCCGACTTCTTCTGGTGGTGCTGGGGCCCGTCGCTGCGGATGGTCTCGCCGATCTGCATCCGCTCCAGCTTGCGGATGAGCCACCCGCCGAAGATGAAGGCGATCAGCAGGGCGGTCACCGTGGCGTAGGAGGCCCGGAACGTGATGTACTTGAAGACGTTCAGCACCGACCAGTATTCGCTCAGGGGATAGATCAGATGATAGAACATGGGCGGCGTTCCTTGCTCATGAGTCCCCGCGGCGGGGCAACGACGGGATGATGGTTTCCATGGCCGCGCTGCGCGACCCCTTCAACAGGAGGCAGTCACCGGGCCGGGTTTCGCCGGCGATCCAGGCGGCCGCCTCGGCGCAGGTCGCGCAATAGTGGTGCGATCGCCCGCCGCCGTCAAAACCTTCGCCCAGACCCCGGGCTCCAGGGCCGACCACCACGAGGCCGTCCAGGCCGGTTCCCGCGAGTTCCCTGCCGATCTCCCGGTGGATCCGCGGCGAATCCTCCCCCAGCTCGGCCATGGCTCCCAGCACGGCGAAGCGGCGGCCCCGGCAGGGGAGATCCAGCAGGGCCTGCACCGCAGCCACCATGCTGCGGGGGTTGGCGTTGTAGCTGTCGTCGATCAGGGTCCGCCCTTCCCAGTCGAGGCGGACGCCCCGGTGGGCGGAACCCCGGAACGTCGCCAGCCCGCGCCTCAGTTCCGCCTCGGGAAGGTCGAGGGCCTCGGCGGCCACGATGGCGGCGGCGAGGTTGGCGGCGTTGTGACGTCCGGGCAAGGGCACGTCCCAGCGCCCGTGGTCCAGATCCAGGATCCATTCCCCGCCCGCTCCTGCCAGCGCCGTCCAGCGGCGGTCCCCCGCCCGCTCGCCCCAGGAAACGACGGGGCAGCGGGCCCGGTCGCGCCACCGCCGGTACCCCGGGCTGTCGGCGTTGAGCACCGCACACCCGTGCTCGGGCAGGACGTCCAGCAGTTCTCCCTTGCCCTGGATGATCCCGTCCAGGGACCCGAAGCGCGCCAGGTGCGCCGGCGAGGCGTTCGTGATGATCCCGATCTCGGGCCTGGCGAGGGCGGCCAGCGCCGCGATGTCGCCGACCCCCGACGCCCCCATCTCCACGACCGCGAAGTCGTGCTGCGCCTCGAGGGCCAGCAGGGTCAGCGGCACCCCCAGCTGGTTGTTCAGGTTCCCCGTGGTGGCCAGGACCCGGCCCGCACCCCGCAGCAGGGCGGAGCAGAAATCCTTGGTCGTGGTCTTGCCGTTGGTGCCCGTGATCCCGATCATGCGGCCCGGCCACCGGTCCCGCCACGCGGCGCCCAGGCATCCCAGTCCCGCCGTCCCTTCGGTGCAGACCAGGACCCCCGTCCCTGCGGGCGCGGGCAGGCCCGCGACCTCGCCGGCGACGTCGCGCCCGCCCTCGCATCCGGCCAGCACCCAGTGGCCGGCGGCCAGCGCCCCGCCGATGAACCCGCGTCCATCCACCCGGTCGCCGGGCAGCGCCACGAAGAGGCGGCCGGGGTCCAGGCTGCGGGAATCGAGCCCCGCGCCCCGGAAGCCATGACCGGCGGGGATCCCGTCGGCCGCGACCTCGACCAGCGCCCCGTCCCTGGACGCGTAGACCGACAGGAGCGCCCCGCGGCGCAGGAGATCCCGGGCCGCTTCGCTTGCCGGGTACCGCCGCTCAGTCATGGCCCGACTCTCCGGCGATCCAGTTCCGCACGATCTCCCGGTCGTCCAGACGCAGGATCCGTCCTGCGATCAGCTGGTAATCCTCGTGCCCCTTCCCGGCGATCACCACCACGTCCTGCGGCCCGGCCGCGCCCAGGGCGGCCCGGATGGCGGAGGTGCGGTCGATGACGACGGTGCGGTCCTGCGCCCGCGGCGAAGGCACCTGGTCGCAGCCGGCCAGGACGTCCTCGCAGATCAGGGCGGGATCCTCGCTGCGCGGATTGTCCGAGGTGATCCAGACCCTGTCCGCGCCCGCCATGGCCACCTGCCCCATGAGGGGCCGCTTGCCGCGATCGCGGTCGCCCCCGCAACCGAAGACGGCGAAGACCTTGCCGGCGGCGAGCTCGTCCGCGGCCGCCAGGACGGCGGCCAGGGCGTCGTGGGTGTGGGCGTAGTCGACCACGGCCAGGCCGCCGGCCGGCAGGGGGAAGCGCTCCATCCTGCCCGGCACCTGGGCCAGGCCGCCGAGGGCCTCGAGGACCAGCTCGGGTTCGAACCCCCGGGCCAGGGCGGCGGCGAGGGCGGCGGTCAGGTTCTCCACGTTGTAGCGCCCCACCAGGGGGCTGCGCAGTTCGAGCCGGCTGCCCCGCCAGTCGCAGGCGATGCGGGTGCCACCCAGGGTCAGTTCCGCCTCCAGGACCTGCAGGTCGGGCCGCATCCCCGAATCCGTGCGCCCGGTCGCGAAGCGGACCACCGGAACGCCCCGGACGTCGAGGCCGGCAAGGGCAGGATCGCCCACGTTGATCACCGCGGCGCCCGGCAGCCCCCCGGCGCCGGCGGCCGGCCTCAGCAGGTCGAGGATGCGCGCCTTGGCCGCCAGGTAGTCCTCCATGGTGCGGTGGTAGTCCAGGTGGTCGCGGCCCAGGTTCGTCAGGACGGCCACGTCCAGTTCCAGACCGGCCACGCGCTGCTGGTCGAGGGCGTGGGACGAGATCTCGAGGGCCACGCTGCGGCAACCTTCGGCCACCATCCTCCCCAGCCAGGAATAGAGCACAGGCCCGCCCGGCGTGGTCAAAGGTGCGGATTCGACGTGGTCCCCCGCCTGGTAACGGATCGTCCCGAGCAGCCCGCACGGGCCCTGCAACCGGCCCAGGACTCCCTGGAGAAGGAAGGCCACCGTGGTCTTGCCGTTGGTTCCGGTGACCCCGGCGGTCAGCAGGTCCCGGTCGGGCCTCCCGGCCAGCAGGCGGGCCGCCAGGGCCGGGATCGGGCGGGTGGACGACACGGCGACCACGGGGACCGGCCCTCCCGGACCGGCCAGGGGACCCGCCGGGGCGCATCCCTCCTCCACGACGACGGCGGCGCAGCCGCTCCGGGCCGCCCCGTCCAGGAAGCGGTGGCCATCCCCGCTCGTTCCCCGCACCGCCACGAACAGCACCCCGGGGCCGGTCTGGCGGGAATCGGCCGTCACCCCGGTCAGGGGCGTGGTCCGGCCCGATCCCGGTTCCAGCACGCGGACGCCCGGGAGTTCAGCCAGCAGGTCGGCCAGGGTCAGTCCCACAGTCCTCCCATCCGGACGGTGACCTCTCGTCCGGCCAGCTGGTCCCCGGCCGCGACGTCCTGGAGCACGACGAATCCCGAGCCCTGGATGCGGACCGGAACTCCCAGTCGCGCGGCCAGCGAACGGACCTGCCGGTCGCTCAACCCCGCGAAATCGGGGCAGAGGGCTGCGGCCGGAGCGTTGCCCGCCCGGCGGGCGACCACCGTCAGGGAAACCGGCGCGCCGGCGGGGCACAGCGTGCCCGCAGCCGGAACCTGCTGCACGACCAGCCCGTCGCGTTCTCCCCCGTCCAGGCTCAGACCGGCGGCCGCGATGCGCTGGGCGGCGTTGGTGACCGTGAGGTAAAGAACGTCGGGGACCTTGACCTGAGCTTCACTCTCCGCGACCAGGGTGGTGGCCGTCCGGTCGCCCGGGACGTCGGTCAGCCAGCGGGTCCGGTTCCGGACTTCGACCAGGATGTCCCGGAACAGGGGGACCGCGCTCTGCGAGGCGAAGTGGTACCTGTAGGCCGGCTCGTCCAGGACGGCGACCACGACCAGGCGCGGATCGTCGATTGGCGCGAGGCCGGCGAAGCTCGCCACGTAGGCGCCCGGAGCGATCCGGCCGTCCTTGGCCTTCTGCGCAGTCCCGGTCTTGCCGCCGGTGGTGATCCAGTCCAGCCGGGCCGCCACGCCCGTGCCTTCCTTCACCACCCGCGCCATGCCTTCCCTCAGGACCTCGGTCAGCGGCGGCGACATGATGCGGCGCAGCGCCTGGGGCGGCAGGTCCACGGTCGTCTGGGTCCCCGGGTCGGTGAGGGAACGCACCAGGCGGGGCGTATAGAGGACCCCCCCGTTGGCCACCGCGCACAGCGCCATCCCCAGCTGGATCGGAGTCGCCATCAGCTCGTGGCCGATGGCCAGGGTGGACTTGGACCGGCCGCTCCACCGGGAGGGATGATAAAGGACGCCCCCCGCCTGCCCCCCGTAGGGCAGGTTCGTCGGCTCGCCGAATCCGAAATCCACGAGGTCCCGGTAGAACTCCTGGTCGCTGAGGTTGCCCACCGCCCTGGCGAAATAGATGTTGCTGGACTTGCTGAAGGCGCGCATCAGCGGCAGGTCGCCGTATTCGTGCCTGCCCTCGTTGTGGATCTTGTAAGGGCCGAAATCGGGATCGCTGCAGTCGAACACCGTGGCGGTGTCGATGGCGCAGTTGCCAAGCAGGGACGCCATCGTGAAGATCTTGAACACCGAACCCGGCTCGTATTGCGCCGTGAAGTTCAGGTTGGTCCACACTCCCAGCTGGGATTGGGGATGGGCGCGGGGACCGGCCAGGGGCCAGCTCGCGGCGGCCAGGACGTCCCCCGTCCGGGGATCCAGCACCAGCACCGACCCGCCCTCGGCGCCGTAGCGGGTCACCGCCTTCCCCAGCTGTTCCTCGCAGATGGCCTGGAGCTCGGCATCGAGGGTCAGGGTCACGCTCTTGCCGTGCTCGGGCTCCTCGATCACGATACGGCCCAGGTTGCGGTTCCGCTGGGGGGTCTTGATCTCCCGGGCCAGGCCTTCCCTGCCGCCCAGGTACCCGGCGAGGCTGCTCTCGAGCCCCGTGGCGACGTCCTCCTCCTCCCCGTAACGGAAGAACCCGACAAGCGAGGCGCCCACCGCATCGCGGGGATACAGGCGGGAGCGCAGGTCCTCCAGGGTGACGGCACGATCCGCCATCAACTTCAGCTTCTGTTCGCGGTCCAGGACCGTATCGGCGGCGATCACCAGGTGCCTGGAGCCGGCGCGCCGGATCCTGGCGGCCAGCGAATCGGAATCGATGCCCAGGGCCGAGGCCACGGTCGCCGCGGTGGCCTGCGGATCGTCGGCCAGTCCGGCCGACACCCCCACCCGCCAGGACGTCACCGAGAGGGCCAGGGGTTCCCCGTTGCGGTCGTAGATGTTGCCCCGCTCGGGATAAAGTGGGATCTCCTGGGTCCACTTCACCTCGGCCTCCGCCAGGTAATGGTCGTGCTGGAGGACCTGGATCTGGACGACGCGGGCCGCCAGGACCAGTCCGGCGGCCACCACCAGCCAGCGCAGGAAACCGAGGGTCCCCCGCCTGTCCCGGGGGGCTCTCATGGCCGGCTCCAGCTTTCGGGCAGCAGCGGCTTCGCAGCCCGGGGCGCCGTCCCTTGCGGAGCCTTCGCCTCGGCGGCCTGCAGGGCGTCCGGTCCGCCCAGTTCGAGAATGCGGTCCAGGACGCCCGGCCGGTCAGTCCGTCCGGGGATCAGCCTGGCCAGGACCAGACTCGGATCCGCAGGATCCTGCAGGCCGATCTCGCGGCCGGCCCTCTCCCGGATGACCACGGCGCTGCTCGCGTGATTCCAGTCGGCCCGCAGGTCGGCCCCTTCGGCCTCCATGCAGTCGCGCCGATCCTCCAAGGCCGCGACCCGCAGGCGCTGGGCCACGACCTGGTTGGAGACGAAGACCGCCCCGGCCAGCATCAAGGCCCCCAGGACCACCGCCGGCAGGGCCGCGGCGGTTCCCCGGGAACAGATCCCCTTGCGGTGGGCCATGACCCCCGCACTTTTCCTGGTGTACCCGCCGGTCGGCTTGAGGGTGCAATTCCGCCAAGTTCTCATGTCCTTCTCCCTACGGCCGTACCGGCTGGACGCTGGGTCGTCCCCCGGTGTCAGATCCTCATGGCCGCCCGCAAGCGCGCACTCCGCGCGCGCCGATTGCCGGCAGCTTCGTCCCTTCCCGCCTGGACGGCCTTGCGGGTCAGGGGTTGGAGCGTGCGTTCGTGCCCGCAGACGCAGGCGGGAATCTCGGGAGGGCACAGGCATTCCCGGCGCTCCCTTTCCATGAATCGCTTGACCAGACGGTCCTCGAGGGAGTGATAGGAGATCACGACGATCCGCCCCCCGGAGGCCAGCAGGTCAGGCAGCTTGTCGAGGGTCTCGGTCAGGGCGGAGAGCTCGTCGTTCACGGCGATCCGCAAGGCCTGGAAGATGCGGCTGAGGACCGGTTCGGACTTGATGCTCCCCGGAACCACGGCCTCGACGACCCGGCGCAGATCCCCCGTGGTGGCCACCGGTCGAAGGGCCCGCTCGCGCACGAGGGCCCGCGCCAGCCGGCGGCTCGCCCGTTCCTCACCGTACTTCCAGAAGATGTCGGCCAACTCCTCCTCGGGGAGTTCCGCGACCAGGTCGGCGGCCGTGCGCCCGGAATCCTGGGCGAATCGAAGGTCCAGGGGCCCCTCGCCGCGGTAGCTGAACCCCTTGTCCGGATCGTCCAGCTGCCAGGAACTGACGCCGAGATCCAGGAGGATCCCGTCCAGCCTCTCCCAGCCCTCGGCCGCCATGGCCTCGTCCAGCTGGCGGAAGGAAACCCGGCGGCAATGCAGCCGGGGCTCCGCGGCCGCCAGTTCCCTGCAGGTCCCCATGGCGACCTCGTCCAGGTCGAGGCCCAGCACGTCGGCCCCCCGCTCGAGCAGCGCGGCGGTATGCCCGCCGAATCCGAATGTCCCGTCGATGATCCGCTTGCCCGGACCCGGTTCGAGGTAGTGCAGCGTTTCCGCCAGCAGAACCGGGACGTGCCGGGCGGCCGTCATGGCCGCAGGGCAGGGCGCTCTGCTCCGAGGCGGCGCCAGGTCTCAGCCTGAAGGGGCACGGAGCCGAGCTCCCGGTCCCAGTCTTCCATCACCAGGATCGCCTTGAGGTAGTCGCTCCAGCGGCTGAGATAGAGCTGGTGGCCATAGTCCCGCAGCTTGCGGTTCCAGGCCAGAAGGGTGCGGATGGTGCGGTAGTCCATGTGGGCCAGGCCCCGGCCGTCCAGCACGATGCGCCGACCGCGCCCCCCCAGCCGGGGCGCAACCCGGGAAATGAGCTTTTCCAGCCCCGGCCCGTCCAGAATACCCGAGAGAGAGACCCACACAGTCCTGTCCCTGCTTTGGAACTCCATTTCCAGCGTGCGATCCGCGGCCTCCTGCCTCACGGACTGCAGGGTCATCTCTCTCGGCATGGCGGGATCCTTCCCTGGGTTGCGCCCCTCCTTGGGCTCCATCGGTTGGTGGCCATCGAAAATCCTCGAAGCCAAGCCGGGCGGGCGCCGTTCCATCGGCGCCCTTGCGCCCGCCTTGATCCGGCCGGCCTCCGTGCCGCCGGTACTCGACCGCCTCACCCGGGGGATCAGCGGAAGAATTCATTGATGAAGTCGTCGTCCTGGTCCAGGGGCTCCGCCAGCTTCCGTTCCAGCTGTTCGGGATCCCACAGTTCCATGTAGTCCGCCATCCCCACCACGGTGACCTTGCGGTCGATCCCGGCCGATTCCAGGAAGTTCGCCGGGATGGCGATGCGCCCCTGGCTGTCCGGGGAGACGACGTGGGACCCGTGGGACATCCGGCGCAGGTACTCCCGGCGCTGCCGGCCTGGCTCCCCCTCCCGGACCCGGTTGAAGTTCGCGATCCAGACCGCATGGGGCTGGAGAGCCAGGGACCCGTCGGCCCCCCGGAGGACCACGTACTTCTCCTCCTGCTCGGCGGGACCGCCCTGGCGCAGACGGAACGGCAGGTTGAAACGCCCCTTGGCATCCACCGCACGGACGTAGGACCCGTGGAAGGTGAAGGGGAAGCCGCCGTCCGATGCTGCCTGGGTCTCAAAAACCATGGTCCCTCATCGAGGTGGAGTTTGGGGGAGGGGGTGATTCGCAGTTTGTGGGCCGCTTGGGGTCATTGGCGGGAAGTTCACTATTCCCTGTGAGTTGTGCCGATCCTTCGGCGCCCGCCAAGATCCAGATCGCTGTTGATTTTCACCACAAATCACCCTTTTTCCCCACTGCCAACCACTGCAGAATAGCCCGCCCCCACCACGGTGTCAATCCCCATTTTCGCAGTTTCTCGAATTTTTCCTCGTGCCGCCGAAATTGTTCTCCGGGGAAAATGCGGCCGAAATTACCGGAATATTTTGCCCTAATGTCCTCTTTGATGATTTTCGCATATAAAAAAATCCGCCCCAGGGAGGCGGAAACATTTTCGGCGGCACAACATGGGATTCAGGGTCCCCGAAGCAGGGTCCGGAACGAGGTTCCCGTCTCCTTCATGAATCTCCCCACCATCACCCCCGCCCCCACCGCATACGCCACCGAACTCGCCCAGCCCGCCCCCACCGCCCCGTACCGGGGGATCAGCCACATCGCCGCCACGACGTTCACGGCCACGGTCAGCAGGCTGGCCTGGGTGTTCCAGTGGGGTTTGCCGCGCCCGATGAAATCCCCGGCCAGGACCGCCCCCGGGGCGAAGGCGATGATTCCGGGCAGCAGGGCGCGCAGGGCGGCTCCCGATTCGGCGTAGGCACCCCCGGCCAGGAAGGCCAGCAGGGGATCGGCGACCAGGTAGAGAGGGATCCCCGCGACCAGGGTGACCAGGATGCCCAGGCGGACGGCCTGCAGCGCCGTCCGGTCCGGATCCTCGCTGCGGTCCCCCGTGGCCGAGCTGTGGACCAGGAGCGGCGTGAGGGCGCCCGGCAGCAGCCACAGCATCTCCCCGGCATAGACCGCCACCGAGTAGATGCCGACCTCCGCGGCTCCGCGGAAGTGCTCCAGGATCCCCTGGTCCAGGCGCAGGAGCAGGAAGTAGGCGACGGCCGAGATCTGGCCCACCCAACCCCGCCTCAACAGGGCGGGAACGAGCCTCCCCAGGGAATGCGCGGGCAGCGCGTCGGCGGCCGGGCCGTCCCCGCAGGGAGGCAGATCGGGCCCCGGCCTTCCCAGTTCCCGGAGCATGACCGCCACCAGCATGGCGGATCCGGCGATCTGGGCCAGGCTGGCCAGGGTCACCGCCCGGCCGAAGGTCATGGCCCCCAGAAGGACCAGGATCCCCACGGCGCCGAAGTGGCCCAGGGCGCGGACCCCGTTGATGGTGGCGCCGATCACCAGCCGCCCCCGCGCCAGCAGGTTGTAGGAGAAGATCTCGAAGGTGAGGATGCCGGCCACCGCCCCCAGGACGATGAAGCCCAGACCCCTGCTCCAGCCGAGATGCCGCGCGAGGAAGTCCGCAGGTCCGGCCTGGAGCGTCCAGGTCGCCAGCAGGACCAGCACCCCCAGCACCAGGGCGATCCAGGCGAACTGGGCGCGGACCAGGCGCCCGGCCGCAACCGTGCCCTGCCGCAGCGGCGGCACGGCCGCCAGCCCCACCCCCCCGGCCAGCAGCGACGCCAGAAGGAGGGACACCGCCATGGTCAGGCTGTAGTGTCCCTGCTGCTCCGGACCCAGGATCTTGGCCACGAGCAGGACGGCGGCCGCATTGGCGAGCACCTGGCCCACGCGGCTGACGAAGATGCGGGACCCGGCCTGGATGAGCTTCACTTCCCACCCGCCTCTTCGGGGGGACGGACCGCGTCGTGCCAGCGGCGGCCCGGCCGGCCGCGAGTCCTCCCGCGCCTTTCGCGCAGACCGCGCAGCCGCGCCACGGCGGCGCTCTCGCACAGGTAGAATCCCCGGTCGCGCAGCTCGGCGCCGAAGAACTTCTTGAAGGAGGCCAGGGAGGACACGCCCCCGCTCGCCCCGAAGTCGAGCCAACGAGCCCCGCGGCGGCAAGCTTCGACCAGGTCGCCCCAGAAGCAGAGAGTCGCCGGGAAGTGGGTCCGGGCGTACGCCGGGTCGGTCACCCCGTTCCAGGCGAAGACCTTGTCGTGCAGGTGGAGGTTGAGGTGCCCGCCGATCACGCGGCCGTCCAGGCGGGCGCAGGTGAAGAAGACGCTGCCCGCTCCGCCGGGCGAGCCCGGGCCCTCGAGCAGGTCCTGCAGGAATCCCAGCGGCGTCGGCGCGCTCCCCCAGTGCGCGGCGGCCGACCGGTACAGCGGATAGTATTCCGCGACCAGGCGGGTGTCCGTCGTCGCGAAGACCTCCGCCCCCCTCCGCAGGCCCCGGTTGCGCTCGTTCCGCTTGTTCCTCACCAGTCGCTTGCCGTCGACTTCGTCGATCCCCCCGGCGAGCGAGACCATGGCCGTGGGCGAATCGCGGCGCGCCCAGCGCGGGTCGCCCTGGAGCAGCCGGCCGAAGCGGGCCTCGGCCTCCGGGTTCAGGGCCAGGCCCACCGACCCCAGGCCTGCGGGCCGCCGGTCGGCCAGCGCGGCGGCCAGGCGGGCGAAGAGCCCGTCGGCCTCGGCCGGATCGAGGTCGGGATGGAGGACGGGGCCCCCGGAGGTGCCCTCGAGGCTGCTGTCGAGGCGGCGGATCGCCAGCAGCCCTCCCGGCAGCAGGCTCGCGCCGGGCCGGGCCAGGGCGGCGATGCCGCCCACCAGGCGTCCCTCCCGGCGGACCGTCAGGCACTCGAGGCCGGTCCCTGGATAATGCCTGAGCGCGGCCTCGTGCCAGTGGCGGGTGTGGGTGTAATCGGCGAGGGGATCTGCGGCGACCAGGTCGTCCCAGTCCCCCGGGAAGGTGCAGGACCGTTCGAGGCGCCAGGAAGGAGCAGGACCGGGGCCGGACATCACCGCGCCCCGGCCGTCACGCTGGCCCGCACCACCGTCACGACGTCTTCGATCTCCTGTCCGGTCATGGAGGGGAACAGGGGCAAGCTGACGGCTTCCCGGTAGTGGCGCTCGGATTCGGGCAGGGTACCCGCGTAACGCGCCCCGAGGTCCGCGAACGCGGGATGGTGGTGGACGGGGATGAAGTGGACGGACGAGCCGATCCTGTTGGCGGTCAGGTCGGCGATGATCCGGTCTCGGCCGCCGTCGACGACCTCGGGATCGATCCGCAGGATGTAGAGGTGCCAGGCGTGGACCCCATCGGCGGGGACCGAGGGAACGGTCACTCCGGGAAGACCCGCGAAGGCCTCGTTGAAGCGGGCGGCGATGGCCGAGCGCCGGGCGAGGAACCCGTCCGCCCGGCCGAGCTGGACCAGCCCGAGGGCGGCGGCGGGATCCCCCAGGTGCATCTTCCAGCCCAGGGCCACCACCTCGTAGTACCAGCGGCCCTTGTCGCCGTATCGCTGCCAGGCGTTGCCGTCCATGCCGTGGAAGGACAGGGAGCGCACGCGGTCGGCGAGTTCCTGGGTGCGGCAGGTGACCAGGCCCCCGTCGCCGGTGGTGATGCACTTGGTGGCGTAGAAGCTGAACACGCTGGCGTCGGCGAGGCCGCCCACGCGCCGGCCGGCGACCTCCGCACCGAAACTGTGGGCCGCATCCTCGACGACCCGGATCCCGCGACCGGAAGCGGCGGCGACGATCTCGGCGATCCGTCCCGGATGTCCGGCCATGTCCACCGGGATCACGGCCCGGGTCCGGTCGGTGGCCGCCGCGGCGAAGGCGGCGGGATCCAGCCCGTAGGTCACCGGATCGATGTCCGCCAGGACGGGCGTCGCGCCGCAGTGCAGGACCGCCGCAAGGGTCGCCACGAAGGTCACCGGCGGCAGGATCACCTCGTCACCGGGTCCGATGCCCATGGCCTTGAGCGTGAGATACAGGCCGGCCGAGCAGCTCGCCACCGGGACGGCGTGCTCCACGCCGAGGTACCTGGCGCAGGCGTCCCCGAATTCCCTGACCTTGGCCCCGTAGGTGAGCCAGCCCGACCGCATGACCTCGGTCACGGCGGCGATCTCGGCGTCGCCGAGGTCGGGCCGGAAGAAGGGCAGGAAATCGGAGCGGGCGATGAACGTCCGGCCCTCGTAATCGGATCCGAGGTTGCTGGAGCCCGCCATGGCCTACACCCCGCCTTCGGCGAGGGCCGGGACGCCGACGAGTCCGGCGAGGCGGCTCCGCAGGTTGGGAATGTCCCCGGCCTCGGCCAGTTCCAGCAGACCGGACACGGTCCCGGGCTTCAGCTGGACGTCCCGGCCCCGGATCAGGGCCTGCCGGATCAGGGGATTGGGACTGGTCCCGATGTCCTCGTACTCCTCGTGAAGCACCTCGTGCAGCCTTTCGCCGGGCCTCAGGCCCGTGATCTCGATGCCGGGATAGTGGTCGCCGTCGTCAGGGTCGAATCCCGAGAGGACGAGCAGGTTCCGGGCGAGCTCCAGGATCGAGACCGGGTTGCCCATCTCCAGGATGTAGGTCGCGCCCGGTTCGCCCAGCACCATGGCCTCGATGACCAGGAGCGCCGCCTCCTTGATGGTCATGAAGTAGCGGGTCATGTCGGGGTGGGTGACGGGCAGGGGCAGGCCGGCGGCGATGCGCCGCTTGAAGAAGGGGATCACCGAACCGCGGCTGCCCAGGACGTTGCCGAAGCGGACGGTCATGAACCGCGTGCCCCCGTTCGCCGCTGCCGCCCGCCGCACCAGCGCCTCGGCCAGCTTCTTGGTCGCGCCCATGACGCTGCTGGGAGCCACGGCCTTGTCGGTGCTGATCAGGACGAAGCGCTCGGCGCCCGCTTCGCGCGCCAAGGCGATGAGATTGGCGGTCCCCCCCACGTTCACCAGGACGGCTTCCTCGGGATTGGCCTCCATCAACGGCACGTGCTTGTGCGCGGCGGCGTGCAGGATCAGGTCGGGCTTGATCCTCGAACCGACGACGGACAACCGGCGGCGGTCGCGCACGTCGGCGATCACGGTGTGCAGGGGAGCGGAGGGGAACTCCCCGCGCAGCTCGGCCTCCATCTCGAACAGGCTGTTCTCGCCCCGGCCGAGCATGATCAGGCGACCGGGCCGCAAGGGCAGCAGGCGCCGGCAAAGCTCGCCCCCGATGGAGCCGCCGGCCCCGGTGACCAGGACGGTCCGGCCCTCGACGACCGCGCGGGCGGGCCCTTCCTGGAAGTCCACGCTTTCGCGGCCGAGCAGGTGCTCGGCCTGGACTTCGCGGACCTGGTTGAAGCTGACGTCCCCCCGGATGATGTCCCGGAGCCCCGGCACGATCCGAAGGGGCACCCGCGCCCGCCGGGCCAGCAGGACCACCCGCCTGATCAGCTGGCCCCCTGCGCTGGGGATCGCCAGCAGGACCTCCTGGGCCCCGGTGTCCCTCACAGCCGTCGGCAGGTCCTCCGCCGTCCCGACGACCGGAAGCCCGCAGACGGTCGTTCCCTGCAGGGACGGATCGTCGTCGAGGAACGCCACCGGCTCGGCCGGCAGCCCTTCGCCGCGGATCTGGCGGACGAGCGCCTGTCCCGCGTTTCCCGCCCCGATCACGAGGAGGCGGGGGCGGGAGGGATGCGTTTCCTGGCCCTCGGCAAAGGCGGTCATCGGATACCTCTTGCTCAGCGCACGACGGCGACCGGGATCACGGTCGTCCGACCGGCCCAGGTCACCTTCACGACGTACATCCCGGAACTCGCGTTCTCGCCCACCCGGTTCTTGCCGTCCCAGAACTCCTCGTCGGGCTCCACCCCGTCGTTGCGGTGGACGAGCTGCCCCTCGAGGTTGAAGACGTCGACGGCCGCGGTGGTCGCACCGGTTTCATCGGCGGGGAGCCCCCCCAGCTTGAGGAGGCCCTGCCCCGCCCCGGGCGTCCAGGGATTGGGATAGCAGTAGACGCCGGCCAGGTCGCCGGCCACAGCCCCGCCCACGGTCCCCCCGGAGACGAGGCACGCCCCGCCGTCCGAGGAAAGCAGCAGACGCTTGCCGTCGGGGGACAGGGCCAGATCCCGGTAGGTCCCCCCCGGCAGGGGCGAGATGACGTTGGCTGAATAGACCAGCGGGTAGCTGGGATTGGCGAAGTAGTTGCCCAGGTCGATCCAGGCGTCGATGACGGGGGCGCCCCCGGTCCGCCGCACCCGGTTCAACCCGGCGGTGGTCGCGGCCCAGAGATGGCCGTTGGCGTCCACCGCGACGTCGGAGACCGAGGCGCTGACCAGACCCGTGATGGAGGGACCGGTCTTCTCGGAATAGTATTCCAGCGCCACCCCCCGCCGGTTGAGCTCGTCGTAGCTGAACCGGATCAGGCCGTTCCCGCCGCACCAGATGGTTCCGTCGGGAGCCAGGGCCAGCCCCCGCGCCTTGCGGGGATCGTTGGTGGTGGTGGTGAAGGAGGCCAGGGGACCGTCCCAGCGGTCGTCCCCGAAGTCGTCCCAGGTCAAGGGGTCCTCGGGTCCCTGCAGCCCCCCGTTGACGTCCCAGCGGACCAGGCCGTAATCCTCGGCGGCGAACCAGATCACGTCCGGCCGCTCGACCACGGCCGCCCAGATGCGGTTGTTGCTGGTGAGGCCGCCCTCGTCCACGGGCGGGGTCACCCAGTTGCCGGGGTCGTCCCAGCCAGCCGGATCCAGGAGCACGTCCACCTTCTGGGGATATTCATCCCCTTCGCCCCAGGCGATGTCGTGCAGGATGACCAGGGGGCCGTCGGGATGGGTCACCATCTCCAGGACGTAGGCGCCGCTCATCCCGCTGTTGGCGGGGGTGACGTGGTCGTCCAGACCCGTGGCCGGGTCGTGCCTGATCAACCCCGTGGTGTACTGGGAGACCCAGACCATGCCGTCGCGATCCGCCGCCATGGCCAGGATGTTGGATCCGTAGTTGAAGAGCCCCGACCCGTCGGGCGATTCCTGGGTCAATCGGTAGATGTGCGACCAGCCGGAGCCGTCGTAGCCCGAGACCGCGTCGGCGACGTGGGAACCGATCCAGGCCGAACCGTCGGGGGCGAAGGCCACGCCTTCGGCGTTCTGGACCAGGGAAGACTCGATCTCCCAGACGGTGAAATCGCCCTCGGGATCCTGCCGCCCGTAGTAGGCGATGCCCGCCCCGCCGTCCATGCCCTCGAGAGTGGACCGACCGCCGATCCACAGGTGGTCTCCCGAGGCGACGGCGGCGCAGCGCGGCCGCGGCAAGGTCAGGGCGCCGAATGAGGTCCCGTTCCAGCGGAAAACCGCATTGGTGGTCGAGCTCAGCTGCCGCAAGGCGTACAGGCCCGCCTCGCCGCCGGCCAGGCCGATCCAGAACCCCGCGGCCTGGACCTCGGTCCAGGACTCGGCCACCGGGTCCCAGCGGAAGATGCCGCCCGCGCAGGCGGCCCACAGGTCGCCCTCGGGGCCGACGACCAGGTCGTTCACCGTGAATCCCTCGAACTCGAGGGGCAGACCCTCGTTCTGGTCGGTGAAGAGGTTGGATCGGAACCGGGACACGCCCGAGGGCGTGGCGATGAAGAGCTCGTCGCCGTACATGGCCATCGCGTTGATGTCGTTGTCGATCAGTCCGTCCTGCTCGGCGGTGTAGAGGTTGCCCGAAAGGCCGTCGATGATCTGCCCCAGACCCGCCCCCGCCATGGCGTAGTAGACGCGCTCGCTGCCGCCGACCAGGGCGCCCGCCACCGCCGTGAGGTCCATGCCGCCCAGGTTGCTGGTGTACTGGCGGAACTGGGGAGCCGACCCGGGGTCGGCGATCCTGGTCAGGCCGCCCCCGCGGGTGGCCACCCAGACGTGGCGGCCGCTCCAGACCAGGTCGGACACCGTGTTCCCGCTGAGTCCGTCCCCCGCGTACCAGCGTTCGGCGGCCGCCGGATCGGACGCCGGCCACGCCAGCATCCCTCCGCCGTCGAGCCCCGCCAGCACCTGGCCGTCGAGTTCCAGCAGGGCGGTCACCTCGCGGGCGGCCAGCAGGGGTTCGAAGGTCGCCTCCTGGGCCAGGGCTCCGCCCCCGGGGTGGAGAACGGCGCAGGCCAGCAGGACCAGCCACATGGTCGACGATGCGCGATGATTCCGCATGATTCAGGTCACCTCTTCCTCAGGGGAGGTCAAAACTCCGGACCCGGCACGGTGGATGCCCGCCGCCACGATCCCATCGAGCCGGCCGGGATCCCGCCAAAGCTGGCGTAAACCGTTCCGCCAGCCTCCCGGCCCGTCGACATCGGCGGCGGCCCAGGGCCCCGACAGCGCCGGCGCCATGGGATCGGACCGCCAGAATTCCAGCAAAGCCGCCGGATTCGCCGCCCCGGCGGGACGTTCGCCGCCAAGGGGCCGCTCGCCCAGGAGCATCACCCTGCCCCTGATCAATCCCTTGACCAGGGGCCACTGCCAAGGCAGGCCGAGGGCGTGGCCGTCAGGGCCCACGGCGGCCTCGAAGTCGAAATGATAACCCCAGACGTCCCCGGTCTGCACTCTCTGGATGTAGGCGCTGCGGCCCCGCTGCCTGACGCTGCGCAGGAAGAACCAGGCGGGGCCCGCCGCCAGGGCGAGCAGGATGCCGGCTGCCAGGGAGCCCAGGCGCCCGCCCACCGCTCCCAGCGCTGCGCGTCCGCCGGGCGCCAGCACCGCGCTGGGCAGGCCCCCGAACATCTCGGCCCGGGCCCCGGCCGCCAGGAGCCATACGTCGGCGACCCGCCAGCGCAGGCGCACCCGCATCCGGCGCAGTGCGGCCCAGCGCTCCAGATCCTCCGGCCGGTGGGAAGGTCCGTCCCAGAAGACCACCTGGGAGATCCGGTAGCGCGTGACGATCTCCACGAGGTCCTCGGGGCGCCCCAGCCAGGGGATCCGTCCCCCCGCCAGGGGCGGCAGGGCCGGGGCTCCGCCCGGTGCGGCGCAGAAGCCCACCAGGTCCACCCCCTGGTCGGGGAGGTCGCCGGCGCGCCCGAGCCATTCCTGAAGCTGCTGGGGCGAGCCCGCCAGCAGGGTCCGCTCCAGGGCCAGGCGTCCCTGCTCGAGCTTCCGCAGCATGGCCGCGAGCAGGCGGTGGGAAAGCAGGCTCGATGCTCCCAGCAGCGGCAGGAAGATCAGCAGGACGGCGCGGCTGACCACCTCCATGTTGCCCAGATAGGTGCTGGCCAGCAGCAGCAGGAACACCAGACCGACGCGCTGCAGCTCCCGGCCCGCAGCCGGAGGCCGGCGCAGCCGGCCCGAAGCATACCGGCCGGTCGACACGTAGACCACGCTGACCAGCAGCAGGGTGAATCCCAGCAGGGGTGCGTATTCCCCGAAGGGGAAAAGAGGCTGGGCGAAGAGCGGACCCGCCGCCCGCCGGACGCCGTAGGCGGCGAGGAACCCGAGCCCGACCCCCGCCATGTCCAGCAGCCAGTAGAGACCGACGAGCAGGGGCTCGCGCCATTTCTTCATCAGCCAGACCAGCAGCCCCCACTTCTCGTAGAAGGAGATCAGGCTGGCCAGGTGCAGCCAGAAGGACCGGTTGAAGGTCCCCCGGGCGCTCGCGCGTCGGTGACGGTGCTGGAACCTGGCGTCCGGGGTGTAGAGCACCTCGCAGCCGGCCTGCCACATGCGGAAGCACCAGTCCACGTCCTCGAAGTAGAGGAAGAACCGTTCGTCCATGGGACCGGTCCGCTCGACGGCCGCCCGGCGGACCAGCATGCATCCGCCCAGCACCCAGTCCACCGGCCTGGCGGTGCGATGATCGAAGTCCTTCATGAGATGCAGACGCACCGTCCGGGTCCCGGGAAAGATCCTGCCCAGGATGGTGCGCCGCAGCAACAGCGTCCGGAAGGTGTAGAACCGGCGGCAGGACTCCTGGATGGATCCGTCGTCGTTCAGGAGCTGGGGCCCGATGATGCCGGCCCGCGGATTGGCCTCGGCGAACTCCAGGAGCCGGTCGACGGCGCCGGGCTGGACCACGATGTCCGGATTGAGGATCAGGTGGAACTCGGCCGGCAGCGCCGCCATCCCCTGGTTGCAGCCGCGGGCGTAACCGGTGTTCTCGGAGTTCAGGAGCCAGTGGACGTCGGGGAAGTCCTCGCGCACCCCGTCCAGGCCAGGATCCCTCGAGGCGTTGTCCACCACCACGATCCCGTGCGGGCAGGACGCCGGATGCGACGCCAGCGATTCCAGGCACGTGCGCAGGTCGGCGCTGGTGTTGAAGTGGACGATGACGATGCCGAGCTTCACCCGTTCTCCCATGGCTGGTGCTGCGGTCAGGGGATGCGCCGCAACCTCAGAGCCCAGACCATCCACATGGCCTCGATGACGATCCGCCGGGACATCTTCGACACCCCCACCTGCCGGTCCACGAACATGATGGGGATCTCCTTGATCCGGAGCCTGCGCCGCCAGCAGTGGTAGTTCATCTCGATCTGGAAGGAATAGCCGTCGCTCTTGATCGAATCCAGGGGCAGCTGCTGCAGGGTGCTCCGGCGGAAGCACTTGAATCCCCCGGTGCTGTCCTTGAGGGGCATCCCGGTGACGAACCGGGCGTAGATGTTGGCCCCCACGCTCAGGATGAGCCGCCGCAGGGGCCAGTTCACGACCGTGATGCCGTAGAGGTACCGGCTGCCGAGGACGAGGTCGTGGGTCTCGATGTGCTCGAGGAACTGCGGCAGGGCGGCCGGGTCGTGGCTGAAATCGGCGTCCATCTCGAACACCGCCTGGAAGTCCGTGTTCGCGAGCACCCACTTGAATCCCGCGATGTAGGCGGCTCCCAGGCCCTCCTTCCGTTCCCGTTCGAGGATGAGGATCCTGTCTCCGAATCCGTCGAGACCCTTGACGACCGCGGCGGTCCCGTCCGGGGAGTTGTCGTCGACCACCAGCACCGAGAGCCGGGGATCCTGGGCCAGGATGGACGGGATCAGCCGTCCGACGTTGTCGGCCTCGTTGTAGGTGGGAACCACGACCACGGCCCGCGTGAGGTTCAGGGGCGGCGGGGTGGCGGAACTACGTTCGGTCATGGATCGGTCCCTCAGCGCTAGGGGTCATGGCCCGCGGACGAAGCCGGGATGCGGACATCGATCCCAGGGCGAGCAGCAGACCCGCCAGGCTGAGCCCGAGCCCCAGCCTCACCGACGGGTCGTGGAAGACGAAGCGGACCTCGTGGGCGCCCGCCTCCAGGGCCACCGCCCGCAGGACCAGGTCGGCGGTCAGGAGTTCGCGCTCGGTCCCGTCCACCGCGACCGACCAGCCGGGAGCCGCCATGTCCGCGAGGACGAGCACGGCCGGCCGGTCCGTCTCCACCTGCAGGACTACCTCGTTCATCCCGTCCTCGACGAAGCGGACGGTCCCGGCTGCTTCCGCCGCCACCGGCCCCCGGGGAATCTGCAGGCCAGGATCGCCGGCCAGGCGGACGCCCTCCCCCACCGTCACCTCGCCCTGCTGGACGGCGTCCAGGAAAGCCTCCAAGTCGCCCCCCCCGGGCAGGGAGGAGGCGGGGAGCCAGGCGGACGCCAGGCGGGCCCGCGGCAGGGCCGCCCGGTTGCGGTAGAAGAAGGGCGGGGCGCTGTTGAGGGGCTCGGGTTCCAGGTCGAGCCCCAGGCCGCCGAGGAATTCCAGTTCCCCGGCCTGGAAACGGCGGTCGAAGCTGACGACGGACCCGGACAGCCAGGAGGCCAGCCGGCCGGCCGGTTCCTCGCTGTACAGCCGCCTGCGGATGGATTCGTAGCGGGCCAGCTTGGCCGGATGATACCCGCCCAGCGACCTGACGCGGTCGGCCATCCAGGTGTTGCGGCCCCCGTCCGAGCCCAGGGGCCACAGGCGGTCGTGCCCCACGGCGGCCTGCAGGGTCGCGGCCTGGGGTCCGGACAGGTCGGCGGACGAAAGGGGCTCGCGGGCGAGCCGGACCGCGGACACCAGGCGGCCCTGGCCCGAAGCATCCCGCCCGATCTCCAGGAGGGACCGCTCGGGGTTGGTGATGCGCCGGTCGACCGCCATCAGATCGACCCCCACCAGCCCGACGAGGACCCAGACCAGTCCCCTGCGCCGGAACCCGGCGTTGCCGTGGGCGAACAGGAAGGCGCCGGCAGCAGCCAGGAGGATGAGCCCGATGCGGATCAGGTCGGCCCGGTGCAGGGCCCAGGCCTCGTCCAGCAGGATGGGCGCGGCCTGCTTGCCCCCTGCGGCCGCCAGGGTCTGCAGGCTCGACACGAAGCCGGACTCGGCCATCCCGGTGACCCCGCCGCCGAGCATGAGGGCGCCCAGGGCGGCGCAGGCCCCCGGCACGATCCACCAGCGGCGGCCTGCCGACCTCTCGTCCCGCCAGGCGACCAGGCCGCGGGGCGCGGCCAGAGCCAGGGCGAAGGCGACCAGCACCAGGATCATCGACGGGATCCGGAACTTGTTGAAGAAAGGCAGCCAGCGGTAGAGGAATTCGTACAGCCCGAAGCCGAAGTTCCCGAAGGACACCCCGACCGACACCAGCGCCATGATCCCCAGGGCCGTCAGCCAGCGGCGTCGGCCCGCGGCCCAGCCGGCGGCCGCCAGGATCAGGATCAGGAAGCCGAAGTAGTTGGGATAGTCGTTGAAGGGCATGCGGCCCATGTAGGTCGCCTTGCCGAATCCGGCCGCGGACGGCAGGACGAAGGTCCCGGTTTCCTCCGGAGCCAGGGACCAGCCGGTGGCGTAGTCGAGGCCGACACCCCCGCCTCCCTCGGTGTCCTGCCCGCGGATGGAAATGGCGGCGTAGTCGTGCACCGGCACGAGCAGGATCCCGCCGATCAGGAACCCCACCCCGAGACCCAGGACCACCGCTCCCAGCCGCAACCACCGGATGCGGGCCGCGACGGCCCTCCAGGCTGGCTCCAGGGGGTAGGCCGCCCCCAGCAGGCAGAACCAGGCCGTCGCCGCCAGGGTGTAGTAGGTGATCTGGACGTGCCCGCGCAGCAGCTGGAGACCCAGCAGCAGCCCGGTCATGCCGACGGCGAACCAGCTGCGCCCGTCCATCACCCGCAGGGACCAGCCCACGATCCAGGGCAGGTACATGGCCGCCCCGAGCTTGGACCCGTGGCCGTGCACCCCCCAGGCCACGACCTTGGGGAACAGCAGCCAGACGGCCACCCCCAGCACGATCGCGCCGGTGGGCAGCTTCCAGCGCGACAGGAGCCAGGCCATCCCCAGGCCCCCGAACAGCAGGTGGCCCAGCATCCAGGTGAGCGGGGCGAACCCCAGTTCGTCCTGCAGGAAGTTGAACAGGATCGACGGCGGATAGAGGAACCGCACGTAGGCCAGCGATCCGAAGGAGGGCATGCCGGCGAAGAGGTAGGGATTCCACAGAGGATACCCGCCGTCGGCCAGGGCGGCGTCGCCCACCACGGCGAACATGTCGGAGTTGCTCGCGTCGCTGCTGCGGAAGACCTGGCCGTCGAAGACGGGGCCGGGGTACAGGATCGCCAGGACCAGCCACACCGGCAGGGCCCAGTGGAGCCACCGCCAGGGGCCGCGCCCGCTGATCACCGATGCCGCCCGTCCCGGGGGGCGTGAGGCGTCCTCCCCGGGAATCCTGGGTTTGCCGGTCGCGCCGTGTCGGGCCAAATCCGCTCCTCCTGGTGGCCGGCCGGACGGCGACCGGAATCCGGGCCGCATCCCGCAAGCCCCTGAAAAACAACGATGATCATACCATCACCCGCGATCGGGTGTCCACCGTCGCGGCCGGCCCTCCTGGGGGTGGGGGCTGCCGCGCAACTCGTCCAGGGCACCCTCCCAGACCGCCAGGGCCACCGCGGGCCGCCCCTGCCACAGGTGGTAGGCGGCGTGACCGGTCAGGTACGCCGCCTGGCTGACCACGAGCAGGGGCCAGGACCACCAGGGCCAGTGTTTCCTCAGCAGCTTGACGTGGCTGCGGCTGCGCATCCACATCTTCGAGGGGGAATACTCCCCCACGGAGACGCTGACCTTGTGCAGGACCAGGGCCCGGGGAACGTGGATGATGAGCCCCCCCCTCGCCCGGATGCGGATGGAGTAGTCCGCGTCCTCCCCGTAGAAGAAGAAACTCTCGTCCAGCAGCCCGACCCGCTCCAGTGCCGCCGGCCCCAGCAGCAGGGCGCACCCCGTGCCGTAGTCGACGAAGCGCGGCTGCAGGGAGAGATCTCCGGCCACCCTCCGGATGCCCGCATGCTTGACCCAGCCGCTCCACCGCCCGATGACGCCGCCGTCGTACCAGGCCCGCGAAGGGTCGTCCGCGTAGCAGATGCGGGGGGTGGCCGCCCAGGCCGCGGGACTGGCCTGGAACCCCTTGACCAGGGCGCGCAGGCTGCCCTCGGGAACGATGGTGTCGTTGTTCAGCAGGAGCACGCAACCCCGGAACCCCGACCGGCGCAGGTGCACCAGGGCCAGGTTGTTCCCCGCGGCCCAGCGCAGGTTGCGCCCGGCCTCCAGGATCTCGACGTGGCGGTGGTGCTTGCGCGTGTAGGCCACCGAATCGTCGGTGGAACCGTTGTCCACCATGATCACGTGGAGGTCCGGGTAATCCTCGTCCTGCAGGGACCGGAAGCAATCGCCCAGGACGTCGCGCCCGTTCCAGTTGACGACGACCACGGTCAGGGGGGACAGCGGCCCCTCCGGTGAGGCGGAGGTAAGGCGGGCCTCAGACACGGCGGGCGATCCGGAAGTCCCGTTCCGGCCGGCGGCCGGCCACCACCAGCTCGGCGATCAGGCCCAGGCTGATGAACTGGAAGGACAGGATGATGAGCACCAGACCCAGCAGCAGGCTGGGCCGCAGGTGCAGGCCGTGGCCGGTCAGCCACCACACCAGGTAGTAGAGACTGATCCCCCCGCCGACCGTCAGGAAGGCCAGGCCGATGCGGCCGAAGAAATGGAGCGGCGAGGTCCGCCGGGCGTGCAGGAAGTAGACCGTCAGCAGATCCAGGAACCCGTTGATGAAGCGGGCCGGGCCGTACTTGGTCCGGCCGTACTTGCGGGCGGCGTGCCTGACGGGCTTCTCCGTCACCCGGAAGCCGTCCAGATGGGCCAGGGCCGGCACGTAGCGGTGCATCTCGCCGTACAGCCGCACCCGTCCGGTGACCTCGCGGCGGTAGGCCTTCAGCCCGCAGTTGAAGTCGTGCAGGAAGAGCCCGCACATGCGGCCGGTGACCCAGTTGAAGATCCGGCTGGTCTTGTTCTTGATGAAGCCGTCCTGGCGGTCCTGCTTCCAGCCGGAGACCAGGTCCCAGCCCTCCTCGATCAGGGCGACCAGGGAGGGGATCTCGGCCGGGTCATCCTGCAGGTCGGCGTCCATGGTGATGACGATGCGGGCGTCCACGGCCTGGAACCCCGCCGACAGGGCCGCCGCCTTGCCGAAGTTGCGGGCGAAGCCGAGGCAGTGCACCCGGGGGTTCGCCCCGGCGAGCTTTTCGGCCACCGCGAAGGTCCCGTCGCTGCTGCCGTCGTCGACGATCCAGACCTCGTAGGACCGGCCCATGCCCGTGACCGCGGCGTCGATCCTCTCGACCAGCTCGGGCAGGGACTCCGCCTCGTTGAAGGCGGGAACGATCACGGCGACGTCCACGGTCCGGCCGGTCCGCTCGGGCTCGTTGCTCACCCCTTGCTCCTCCTGGCGATGGCCCATTCCGCTTCCCTGACCAGCCCGTCGCCGAAGGCGATGGTCGGACGGTAGCCGATGACCGCCTCGACGTGGCTGCGGTCGGCGAAGGTGTTCTTGACGTCCCCCTTGGCCACCGGCTTGTATTCGACCGTGGCCCCGATGCCCGGCACGCGGGCGATGAGGATCTCCTGGAGCAGCTTCAGGGCCTCGCTGAAGACGACCCTGCTGCCGCCGCCGGTGTTGAAGACCTCCCAGTCCCGATCGCAGGACACGGCCAGCAGGTTGGACCGCACGGCGTCGCCGACGTAGGTGAAGTCCCGGGTCTGGGAGCCATCCCCGTAGACCTCGAAGGTGCGCCCGTCGAGGGCGGCCTCGATGTACTTGCGGAAGGCCATGTCCGGACGCTGGCGCGGGCCGAACACCGTGAAGTAGCGCAGGCTGCTGGTGGGCACCTGGAAGTTCATGCTGTACAGGACGCACAGGTGCTCGGCCGCCATCTTGGTCACGCCGTAGGGGGACCGAGGCTGGGGCAGGGCCTGCTCGGTGACCGGCAGGGTGGTCTGGTCGCCGTAGACCGAGCTGCTGCTGGAATAGACGAACCGGACCAGGGACCCCTTCACCGCATCGTCCCGGCACGCCTCCAGCAGCCGCTGCGTGGCCATGACGTTCCGGCCCAGGTATTCGCTGAAATAGGCCCCCCAGCTGGCGCGGACGCCCGCCTGGGCGGCAAGATGGAAGACGGCCCGCTGCCCCCGCAGCAATCCCACCGCGTCGATTTCCTGGAGGTCCTCCTGGCGGAAGGTGAAGTCCGGACGGCCCAGGAACCCCTCGAGGTTCTCCCGCTTGAGCCCCACGTCGTAGTAGTCCGTCAGGCAATCGACGCCGGTGACCCGGCAACCCAGTTCCAGCAGGGCTTCGGTCAGGGTCGAGCCGATGAAACCCGCGCAGCCCGTCACCACGACCGGGGCGCCCGGAGCCAGGATCTCCCTGACCGGTGCGGGCAGGCCGGCGAGCACGTCCTTCAGTTCGTCAGCGGTCATTGAATCCCTCCACGGCGTCTTCGATCCTCTGCTGTTCGCGTTCCAGGGCCCGGTCCTGCATCTGTTCCAGGGATCGGACCATCTCGGGGTCCCGTTCACCGGTCTGCCGCTCCCAGGCCTCCATGACCTTTGCGGCGTTCTGCTTCTGACCCAGCGCCTGATACAGGCTGAACTGGACCTGGTAGTAGAACTTGCGGTCGGGATGGCTGTCGATCTGCTCCTGGATCCATTCCAGGGCCAGTCCGGTCACGCCCCCGCCCAGGATGCCCCGCAGGCAGGTGTAGATGACCCTCTCCTCCACCTCGGGCGGCACGTTGCCGTTGAGCGAGGAGAGGAACTGCTTGGCCTCGTCGTCCCGGTAGGCCTGGACCAGCAGCAGGGGATAGAACTCCAGGGCCTGCTCGTTGAACGGGGCCACCTTCAGGCTGGCTTCGAAGGCCGTCAGGGCGTTGTTGAGATTGCGCCGGTAGGCGATGGTGTCGATCTGGGCGGCCTTGTCGGCCTGCAGGTAGAACTCGTAGCCCGCGCGGTTCAGGGCCGCCGGATAGTTGCCCAGCAGGTGCACCGCGTTCGCGTTGCGGAAGACGTCGGTCCGTTCGGAACCGATCATGCCCAGCAGGGTGTCGAAATCCGCATCCCCGAGGCTGCCGAAATCCTGCCCCAGCCAGGACTCGCCCCCGTCGCCGGCCAGCCCCGCCATGGCCCGGAAGGCGGCCTGCCGGTCGGCGTCGCTGCCGTCCATGATCGAACCCAGCCGGTAGGTCCCCAGCATGTTCTCCAGCACCTTCTGGGGCTCGGTGGTCGGCAGGTTGTCCGGTCCGGGCCGGTCCATCAGGCGGTAGGCCATCCCCTCCATCTGCAGGTTGGGGAAGTAGCGGTCCATGTTCTCCCGGGGGATCGTGACCGCGAAGAAGGTCGGACGATCGGCGCCTTCGCGGTTGGTGGTGATGACGTCGTGCAGGACGTAGTCCTTGACCATGACCAGCTGGCGCTCGCCGGTCTTGGGATCCTCGTACAGGCGGTGCCGCAGGCCGTCGATCTCGTCGTCGCTTCGCCGCATGGCCACCGGATTGTCGGCGTACTTGATCTGCTTGATGTACCAGGGCAGGTTCACCAGGGACAGATTGACCACCGTCACGTCGGTCCTGAACTTCTCGACCATCTGCAGGTACCAGATGGGGAAGGTGTCGTTGTCCCCGTTGGTGAACAGGATGGCGTTCTCGTCCAGGCCGGCCAGGATGTTCCAGGCGTACTCGTAGGCGATCCGGTTCTCCGAGTTGTCGTGCTCGAAGAACTTGGTGTGGCCGGGAGCGATGGGCAGCAGGGCGGCCGCCACCAGCAGCGCGGCCGCGCCGGTCACCGCCGGGGCCGGGCGGATCCGTTCGACGTTCCGGCGCCAGTCCCCGCCGGCCGCCGCGATCTCCTCGGCCGACTTCCCCTCCTTGCCCTGCAGGTACCGCAGCAGGGCGGCCGCCCCCAGGCCGATGAACACCGCGAAGAACATGAACGCCGCGAAGTAGAAGTAGTCGCGGTCGCGCACCTCGTGGTCCGTGAAGTTCAGGTAGAGGGTCAGGACCTCGCCGTTGATCAGGTATCCGGAGAGGGGGACCAGGATCAGGGGGAACAGCCGCCTCAATCCCTGGAACAGCCCGACCACGGCCAGGAAGAACGGCACCAGCAGGACGGTCACCAGGGACAGCAGGCCGTCACCCGGCTTGAGGAACCAGCCCATCCCCGTGGCGACCTGCCGGAGCATGTCCCTGCCGTCGCCCAGGAAGTAGAACTGCTTGACCAGGAAGTTGTAGTAGTAGCCGAACTGCCAGGTCAGGGGGGCCTGGCGCTCGAAGGGGTTCAGCGGCGGATACTGCTCGCGCCGGATGACCGACAGCAGGGTGGCGAAGTTGTCGGGATCGGTCTGGTTGATGGCCGGCTCGGGCGAGGCCCCCGCCCTGATCATCATCATGGCGTGGACCGTCAGCCCCACGAAGAACAGCGCGCTGCCCAGCAGGGCGAACCGCTTGCCCTGGAAGGCCCGGACGGCCACGAGGAGGGCGTAGCCCAGGAGCAGCACCACGACCAGGTCGTTGTTCTTGGTGGTGGTGGAGAACAGGAAGACCGCCAGGCCCACGCTCATCAGCAGCAGGTCGGGCAGGTCGAGAGCCCGTTTCCTGGCCAGGAACACCAGGGCGAAGATGCCCGGATATGCCAGCAGCGAGCCCAGGTGGAAACCCACCCCCAGGCCCAGGAGGTAGATCATCAGCAGCAGCAGGTTGTTGCTGCCGGCCTGGTCCCGGTGGTCGTACCAGCGGACGGCCAGCCAGGACAGCAGGGCCACCATGAAGGCCGCCAGCCCGTAGACCTCGGCCTCGACCGCGTTGTTCCAGAAGGTCTCGGAGAAGGCCAGGAACAGGGCGCCGACGATCGCACCGAGATGGGCCAGGGGACCGGAATCGGGATCGGCCCGCCGCGCCAGCTCCCAGGTCAGCAGGTAGATGAAGACCACCGCGAGGGCGCTGAAGAACGCCGACATGAAGTTGACGGCCCAGGCCGTCCGGAAGCTGGCCTGCTCGACGTCCGCCGAACCGAGCACGATGTCGAACACCCGACCCACCAGGACGTACAGCGGCGTGCCCGGCTGGTGGGGCACCCCGACGATGTGGCTGGTGGTGATGAACTCCCCGGCATCCCAGAACGGCGCGGTGGGATTGAGGGTGGCCGTGTAGATGCCCAGGGTCAGGGCGAAGATCGCCGCGGCGATCAGGACCTGGGGCCTCCGGAGGGCGGATTGGATCAAGGCATCACCTTCTGCCGGGGTCTTGACGACTGGGCGACCGGAAGGATCCGGGCGCGAATTGGCCAGGAAAAGCTAACATACGGGCTCACGGCCAACAACCCAAGGGTTGGCCGCGGGTTAGCCGGAGGTCAATCCGGAGTGTACCCTAGGGGACCGCCGAAGTTCCCGTCCCGGTGGACCCCTTGCGCCCCCAGCGCCCCACCCAGAGCAGGATCCCTCCCTGCAGGCTGAACGCCACCTGGACCAGGTAGGCGGCCACCTCCATGGCCACCGCCTGGGGAGCGGCCAATCCCGCCCAGACCAGCAGATTCGCCGAGATCGACTCCCGCAGCCCGATGCCGTTGATGGTCACCGGCAACGTCAGGCTGACGGCGAGCAGGGGGATCAGGACCAGGAGCTGAACCATCTGGGAGGGGTCCAGGACGAACCCCAGCCCCCAGGCCACCACCAGATGGGTGGCCATGCGCAGCCCCTGGACCAGGACGCTGAACAGGAAGACGCCCTGCAGCCACCGCACCCGGCGGCGGTAGAGGGCGAGTTCGCCGGTGATCCGCGCGACCTGGTCCGCCAGGCCGGGAAGGCGCAGGCGGCGCAGGACCGCATCGAGCAGGACGCCCAGGCGCCGGGACAGCAGCAGGGCGATCACGCCGCCCAGGAAGGCCAGGACCGGCAGCATGATCAGGGATATCGCCGGCAGGGGGATCCCCGCGAGGGAGGCGGCCAGCAGCATGGCGACCGCCAGCAGGGCCAGGGCTCCCAGCCCGATCAGTCGGTCCAGGAGGGTGGCGCAGAACACCCCAAGCCGTCGCTGATGCTGGCGGCCCAGATCGATGATCTTCCAGGCGTCCCCACCCACGTTGGCCGGCAGGAAGTTGTTGAAGAACAGGCCGATGAAGTAGATCCGGCGGATCTCCGGGCCCGGCGCCGTGATCCCGGCCGCCCGGAGGATCCAGGACCACTGGACGGCCCCTCCCACCGCCGACAGCCCATAGACCCCCAGGGCGAGCAGCAGGTATCCCCAGCGCGGGCGATCCATGGTGGCGGTGATCTCGGTCAGGGAGATGCGGGAAAGGACGAAGGCGATCAGCCCGGCGCTGACGACCAGCTTGGCGAGCAGGACCAGCCCGCTGCGCAGGGAACCGCCCCGGCCCGGATCGCGGGTCATCGCCCGCCGCCCCGGCCGGCGACCTCGGCGAATAGCGCGAGGGACTCGGCGACGCAGCGCTCCCAGCTGAAGGTCCCCGCCCACCGCCGGGCGGCCTCGCTCATGCGCTCGCGGCCCGCCGGATCGTTGATCAGGCCGACCGCCGCCCCCGCCATGGCCTCCGGGTCGCCGTAGGGCACCAGCAGGCCCGTTTCCCCGTCGCGGACCGAATCCTTCAACCCGGGCCGGTCGCTGGCCACCACCGGCAGCCCGCACTGGTTGGCCTCGATGACCGTCAGGCCCCAGCCCTCCTTGGGACTGGGATTCAGGAACACGTGGCAGCGGTGCAGGGTGGCCACCAGGTCCGCCCAGGGCTGGAAGCCCCGGAATTCGACGGCGTCGTCCAGGCCCAGATCGGAGCACAGGGCGCGCAACCGCTTCTCGTCGGGGCCCCGGCCCATGACCAGCATCCGGGCCCTGGGCAGGTCCCGCCGGATCAGGGCGAAGGCCCGCAGGGCGACGTCGATGCTCTTGTACCGGCGCAGACGGCTCCAGGTCACGATCAGGGGATCGTCGCTGCGAGGCGGCGGGTCCGGCAGGGTGAACCTCTCATGGTCCATCCCGCAGAAGATGGTGCGGATGCGGTCGCCGTCGAGCCCGCGCGCGATGAGGTCGTCCCTGGTCGAGGGGCTGATGACCTCGAAGTCGACTCCCCCGTAGATCCTGGGGATGAGGCTCTCGGCGCCGTACACGTAGCTTGCCGCCAGCGGGTTGGTCTCCCGGTAGACCGTCGTCCCGAACAGATGGGGCACGATGGCCACCAGGGGCGTGCGCCCGCGGTAGAGGGGCGTGTAGAAGGGGATCTTGTTGATGTCCTCGACCAGCAGGTCGTAGCTCCCGGTCTTCAGGAGCCGCCTGACCACCGGGGGCAGGAGGAAGTTGGCGAAGGCCCAGTGCCCGTGGCGGTGGATGCGGACGCCGTCGATCTCGTCGCGCCGGGGCGCCCCGGCATACGCGGAGCAGACCAGATCCACCTCCCAGCCCGCCGCCGCCGCCCCCTTGAGGATGTGGTGCAGGTGCAGCTCGGCCCCGCCGCCCAGCGGATCGCGGATGTCCCTCCAGTTGACTGCCAGGAGCTTCAGGGCGATCCCTCCCCGACGGTTCAGGCGGCCCGGGGGCCACCCCGCTTGCAGCCGATGACCCCGATGGTCGGGGTGGTGTAGAGGGACAGCCGCCTGCGGCCGAACCAGGCGCGCCACCGCTCCCCCAGGCGGGCCAGGGCGGGCACCGGTTCGGGCTGCATGGGCAGCTTCCAGCCGAGACGGGTGAGCAGGATCTTGCGCAGGGCGCGGTACCACAGGCCCGGCACCATCCAGTCCCCGTAGCTGCGGGCGATGCCGAGCCCTTCGGCGCGCATCAGGGCCTCGAGCCGGCCCACGGTGAACTGGGTCTCCCAGCCGGCGAACCACCGGTCCAGGGCGATCAGGACCTGCTTGCCGAGGGTGTAGTAGTGGAAGGTCTGGGGCACGTCGATCACCAGGTGCCCGCCCGGCTTGAGGATGCGGATGTTGTCGCGCAGCAGGGGCAAGGGATCGCGGAAGTGCTCGAGCAGCCCCTGGTGGAAGACCACGTCGAAGGTGCCGTCGGCGAAGGGGGATCCCTCCCCGTTCCCGCAGACCGGAGCCACGGTCACGCCCGCGGCGGCGGCCGCCTTGGCCGTCAGGCCCAGGGAACCGCTGACGTAGTCGAGGGTCAGCACCTCGGCGCCCAGGCGGGCCAGGGTCACGGCGTCGCGCCCGGTGCCCGCCCCGACCTCGAGGATGCGCAGGCCGGCGAGGCTGCCCGTGCCCCGCGGGTCGCACAGCGCGGTGATCTCCCGCACCATCCGGCCGTCGGTGCCGTAGACGTCGTCCAGTTCCAGCGCGTCGGCCTCGGCCCAGAATCGCTGCCAGTGCTCGGGGGTGGAGGCTCTCACGCGTCATCCTTTGCGGCAGGAAGGTCGGGGGAACCGGCGGCCGGGGGCTTGAGTCCGGCGGCGGCCTTGTCCAGGACCCCGTTGACGAATCCGACGGCGCCGTCCTCGCAGTACCGGTGGGCCAGATCCAGGGCCTCGTTGATGACCACCCGGTAGGGAACGTCCGGGCTGTGCTCGAGTTCCGCCAGGCCGATGGTCAGGATGACGATCTCAAGGGTGCCCAGGCGGTCGTGGTCGCGGTTCCTGCTGATGAGGGTCTTGAGCCGGCGGTCCAGCTCGGACCGGTGCAGCTTGATCTTCCCGGCCAGCTGGCGGGCGAAGTCGGCGGATTCCGCGGCGGAGGAACGGCGCAGGATCTGGTCGTCCAGGACGTCCATCAGGTCGGCCCCGCTGATCAGCGATGCGTACAGGGACTGGAGTACGATTTCCCGCCCTTTTCTGCGCTTGCCCACGGCTCTATTCCCCTGTCAAAGAACGGCGTGAATCGCAGGAGGCCGCGCCTGGACGCCCCGGCGCCCGGCCCCGGCTGCGGAAAACAAGAAGGGAAGGCGCAACCTTCCCTCCCCTATTCTAACCGACCCGGGGGGCGATTGCAAACCCCGTGCCCCATCCCGGCCCCCGGCGCACCCGCTTCCTCCGGTCAGAGCTCGAGTCCGTAGCGGTCCAGCAGGATCTCCAGGTGGTGCCGCTCGTGCCCGGCGACGATCCAGGGCACCGCTCCGGCGGTCAACCGGGCCCCGTTGCACTCGCCGGACCGGGCGATCCCCTCCGCGTCCAGGCTGCGGAACAGGTAGACGTGGTCCGTGCGGCAGACGTGCTGCTCCCGCCACAGGTCCGTCAACGGCCGCAGGTGGGCGTTGGAGTTGCGTCCCCACAGCCTCTCGTCCATCCCGGGCTGGGGCTTCGACTCCCCGCGGGCGACCCAAAGGCACCGGAAGGCGAAGAGCCGCTCGGTATCGATGAGGTGCCCGATCACCTCCTTGACGGACCACTTGTCCGGGGCGTAGCGCCGCTCGGCCCGCTCGTCGTCCAGCTTCTTGAGCAGGTTCATCATGACCAGCCCCTGCCTCTTGAGGTGCTTCATGATGTCGGTCACGTCCGCGGGGACCTTGTCCAGGTAGACCTGGAAGTAGGGATCGTACTGCCCCGCCCTGGGGCGCGGAAATTTCGTCATGGCTGCCTCCGGATCCGGTTGCGCGATCAGCCCTCGTCGATGGCCGCGCACAGGTCGATCATCTCCAGCGCGGTCATGGCGGCGTCGAAGCCCTTGTTGCCGGCCTTGGTGCCGCTGCGCTCGACGGCCTGGTCCAGGGTCTCGGCCGTCACGATGCCGAAGACCACCGGGATCCCGCTCTCCAGGGAGACCTGGGCGATGCCCTTGGTCACCTCGCCGGCCACCAGCTGGAAATGCGCGGTGTCGCCCTGGATGAGGCAGCCGAGGCAGATCACGGCGGCGTAACGGCCGGTCCCGACGAACCGCTTGGCGGCCATGGGGATCTCGAAGCTGCCGGGCACCCAGGCGGTGTCGATCTGGTCGTCCGTCACCCCGTGCCGGCGCAGGGCATCCAGAGCCCCCTCCATCAGTTCCCCGGTGAGGAAGTGGTTGAAGCGGCTGCCCACCAGGGCGATCCTCTTGCCCCGGGCGTCGAACTTGCCTTCGAATGTGCGGACCATGTCTCGCTCCTTGCTACAGGTGATCCAGGATGTGGCCCATGCGGGCCTTCTTGGTCTTCAGGTACTTCCGGTTGTCCAGGTTCGGCGTGATCTGCAGGGGGACGCGTTCGACCACCTCCAGGCCGTAGCTCTTCAGCCCGACGATCTTCCGCGGGTTGTTGGTCATCAGCTTCATGCGGCGGACCCCCAGATCCCGCAGGATCTGGGCCCCGATCCCGTAGTCCCGCAGGTCGGCCGGGAAGCCCAGCCGCAGGTTGGCTTCCACCGTGTCGGCCCCCTGGTCCTGCAGCCTGTAGGCCTTCATCTTGTTGACCAGGCCGATGCCCCGGCCCTCCTGGCGCATGTAGAGGAACACCCCCCGGCCCGCCGCGTCGATGGCCTTCAGGGCGGCTTCCATCTGCTGGCCGCAGTCGCAGCGGCGGCTGTGGAAGAGGTCGCCGGTCATGCACTCGCTGTGCACCCGGACCAGGGCCGGATCCCCCGGATCGATGTCCCCCCGGACCAGGGCCACGTGGATGGCCGCGTCGATGCGGGTGCTGTAGGCGACCATGCGGAACTCGCCGAACTGGGTGGGCAGGGGCACCTCGGCCTCGCGCACCACCAGCTGCTCGTGCTGCCGCCGCCAGGCGATCAGGTCGGCGATGGTGATGAGCTTCAGGCCGTGTTCCCGGGCCAGATCGACCAGCCGCGGCATCCTGGCCATGTCCCCGTCGTCGTCCATGATCTCGCAGAGCAGCCCCGCGGGATAGAGTCCCGCGGCCTCGCACAGGTCCACCACCGCCTCGGTGTGGCCAGCGCGCTGGAGGACCCCTCCCGGCACGGCCTCGAGGGGGAAGATGTGGCCCGGTCGGGCCAGATCGCGGGGCCGCGACCCGGGATCGATGAACACCCGGACGGTGCGGGCCCTGTCGGCCGCGCTGATGCCCGTGGTGATGCCGGCAGCCGCGTCGATGCTCACGGTGAAGTTGGTGCCCAGGGCGGCGGTGTTGCGGGCCACCATGGGCTGGATGTCCAGTTCCCGCAGGCGCTCGCCCCGGGCGGACAGGCAGACCAGCCCGCGCCCGTGCTTGGCGACGAAGTTCACCGCCTGGGGCGTGACCTTTTCCGCGGCCACGATGAAGTCGCCCTCGTTCTCGCGGTCCTCGTCATCCACGACGATGATGATCTCGCCGCGGCGCAGGGCCTCGAGGGCGTCGGGGATGGTGTCGACGGGAAAACCGCCGTTGAATTCGTTCATGCTGGTCCTCGTCTTCCGGTGCGGCCGAAGCCGGCGGCGAACAGGCGATCCAGGGTCAGGCCCGGCCGGCCTGAGGCCGCGGGCTGGCGGGCGGCCTTGACCAGGACGTCCATCTCCAGGTTGACCTGATCCCCGGGCTTCAAGCCGGCGAAGGTGGTCTGTTCCATGGTGTGCGGGATGAGATTGGCGGTGAAGCTCCCGGTGAAGGGCCCCTCGTCGACGGTCAGGGAGACGCCGTCCACCGCGACGGACCCCTTGGGGGTCAGGAACCGGCCCAGATCCCCCGGATAGGCGACCGTCAGGTGCCACCCTCCCCCGGCCTTGCGGAGGGACCGCACGGTCCCCACCCCGTCGACGTGTCCCTGGACCAGGTGGCCGTCCAGGGCGTCGCCCAGGCGCAGGGCCGGCTCCAGATGCAGGCGCCGTCCGGGGCGCCAGGCGCCCAGCGTGGTCAGCCGGCGCGTCTCGGCCGCCGCCTCGACGGTGAAGGCGCCCCGCCCGACCGCCACGGCGGTCAGGCAGATTCCCCCCACGGCGATGCTGTCGCCCACGCCCAGGGTCGCGGAGGTGCGGGGGGCGGCGATCACCAGACGCAGCACCCCCGCGCGCGGGCTCACGCTGCGCAGGGTTCCGATCTCACGGATCAGGCCGGTGAACATGGTCCCTCCCTCCTCGCGCGGACGGTCACAGGGTGACCTGCCCCAGCACGTCGTCGAAGACCAGGCGGTCGTAGACGCCCATGGTGTCGCCCCCGAACCGTTCCAACGCGGTCAGGGAGTAGCCCTTGCCGTCCGCCGTCGATCGCGGCCAGCGGACTCCCCCGCCCAGGAACACCGGGGCGGTGAACAGGCGCCAGCGATCCACCATGCCCGCGGCCAGGAAGGCCGCGGCCAGCCGGGGGCCGCCCTCGATCATCACCGTGTGCAGGCCCCGGCGATGCAGGGCCTCGATCACCGCGGCAGGTGCGGCGTGGCCGTCGGCCTCGTCCACGAAGAGCAGCTCTGCGCCCATGGTTCGCAGTTCCGCGGCGCGGGCCGAACCCTCGGCCCCTCGGCCGGCCACCACCAGGAACGGGCCTTCCCCTACCCGTTCCCCGAGGCTCAGGTCCGAATCCACGTACCCGGGCAGGGGCCGCGCGAGGGGACCGTCGGCCTCGGATCCGGCCAGGCGCGTGTCCAGACGGGGCCGGTCCGAATGCGCCGTCCGTTCCCCGACCAGGACCGCGTCCATCCAGGTTCGGACCCGGTGGACCTCGCGGCGCGATTCGACCCCGGTCAGGTAGGCCGGCCCGAGGGGATCGCGAGGGCCGGGTTCGGGAGCGAAGCAGCCGTCCAGGCTCTGGGCGGTCTTGAGCTCGACGAAGGGCCGCGCGAAGCTGCGGGTGACCACGAACGGCCAGACCAGTTCGAGGGCCTCGCGGGCCCGCACCCCGCAGACCACCTCGATGCCGCAATCGCGCAGGTGCCTGCAGCCGCCGCCGGTGACGTGGGGATTGGGGTCGCGCATCCCGACCACGACCCTGCGGACTCCCGAGTCGGCCACCGCCGGGGCGCAAGGCGGGGTGCGGCCGGTGTGGTTGCAGGGTTCGAGCGTCACGTAAAGGGTGGCGCCGCGGGCGGCCTCGCCCGCCTCCTGGAGGGCCATGATCTCCGCATGGGGGGTTCCCGGCCCGTGGTGGGCCCCTGCGCCCGCGACCCGGCCGTCGCGGACCACGACCGCACCCACCGGGGGGTTGGGCCAGGGGCGCACGGGAATGGACCGGGCCCTGTCCAGGGCCACGGCCATGAACATGCGGTCCTGCTCGTGCAGGAGGTCGGAAGACGGCGGACGGTCGGCGTTCATGCGCACGCACCGGGGCCGAGGCGATGGGGGAACAGGGGAGTACGCGGCGCACGCAGGCAAGCGCAGGCCGCAGGTCGTCCGCCAACTTCTCCCATCCAGACTTTCACTGTCGGCTCCCGGATTGCACGGGATCAGCAGGCGCGGACCTGAGGCCCTGGTGCGCGAGCTCGCGGGCTTTCACCGCCGGTGGGGATTTCCACCCCGCCCCGAAGTTGAAGGCACCGGTCCGGACCGGCCGGACCGTATTGAGTTGTCGCGATCAAAGGTATCGGCGAACGGGCCGGGCGTCAAGGAATCCGTGGCCCCGGCTGCGACCGACCAACCCGGGATCCCCCAGGGGGCCACCTGACTTGCGGCTCAGATTCGCGGCCGGTACCGGTCGGGCACGTTGAAGACGATCAACGCCCGGTATCCCGCATGGACCGTCGCGGAATGGGCCTGACCGGCGGGGACGAAGAAATTCTCCCCCGCGGTGACGGTCTCCGTCCGGCCGGCCCGGTTCAGATCGACCCTGCCCGCCAGGGCGAACTCCCACTGCTCGGCGTGGGAGTGCTCGGGAACCACGACGGTCTCGTCGAACTCGAGGAACACGACCTGCTGCCCCACTCCCTGGATCAACCAGCCCCGGGCACCCGGCAAGGACAGTTCGATTTCAGGGTTGAGCTTGAGGAAGGCGGGGATGGGTTGAAGGGGGGTCATCGGCGGTGCTTCCCTTCCCGGGAGCGCCCTCCCGGTCGTTCGGGTTTCTTCACGAATTCCGGGTCCTTCACGTCCAGGCCGAAGGCGGTGAACCGCTGGCGCGCCGTGGCGTAGAACTGACTGGCGGGGATCCGGCTGTACCCCAGCTTGATGTCGTACACGGGCTGCCCCTGCAGGAAACGCCAGTGGTTCAGCAGGGTCGGCACGTTGGCCGGGTTCTCCAGCTGGATGAACCGGCGGTGCGACGAGCTCAAGGTGGTGAACGGTTCCTGGCGCTTGGCGGCGAAGTGGATCAGCTCGAGGATGCGCCGGTCGTCCACCAGGGGGGCCCCCTCCAGGTCGAGGAACCGCTTCTGGATGGTCCGGGCCAGGTGGGTGTCCAGGCCGCCCCAGACCAGGTCGACGACGTACTTGTCGTAGGAATCGATGGCGTCCATCACGAAGGCGCCGAGCATGGCGTCGTACCCGTACATGGCGCCGATGAACAGCATGGCCATGTCGTCGCTGATCCCGTCGCCCGCGCAGCGGCGGAAGTACACCTGGTCCTGGTCCGGATAGGAGTAGCCCTTGTCGCGGTCGGCCATCACCACCCCGACCCGGCGCAGCTCCCGCAGCTGGTCGTCCACGAACACCGTGGCGCCGGTGTCGCCCAGGCCGCACATCTCGAACTTCTCGCGATCGACGATGAGGATGTCCCCCCCGCCGATGTGGTAGGGGAAGCCGGCGAAGGTCCGCTTGTACTGCATCATGCTGGTCTCGCGGTAGGACCAGTCGTCCATGAATCCGGCCAGCACCAGGCCGGTCAGGAAGGCGCGCATGTCGACGCGCGCGTCGGCCAGGAAGTCCACCCCGAACACCGGGTGCCCGTCGATCACCAGCTCCCGGTCCGCGGCCTGGAGGTTGGCCAGGGTCCACTCGCAGAAGCGGCGCAGCATGTCGCCGCGCCGCTTGCGCACCAGGTGGCCCTTGAGGTTCGGATCCGAGCCTTCCAGGACCGTCAGGACGCGGTCGAAGGTGGCGTCGGGGAACTGGAGCTGCACGCCCCACTCGTCGGTGAACCAGCCGTGGCCGTTCTGGGCCCGGCCGAGGACCGACTGGGGCAGCAGATCGGCCAGGGTGCGGGGCCCGGCCGTGAAGTGCTGCTGCATGAGGTAGTCGAAGTCGAGCTGGACCAGGCGATCGAACAGCTCCCGGTCCCGGCGCACGTCCAGGGTGCGGTAGCCGCCCCAACGTTCCCCCCGGCGGTGGTCGCGGGAGTCGCCCACCTTGCCCTTCACCTGATCGAGCAGGTCATCGAGCCGGCGCCGGGCGTTCCGCTTCCCCTTAAAAGACCTCGCCACGCCGGACCCCTTGCCTGCCCATCATGCCTCCGGTTCCTGGTCCCGTTCGGCCGACCAGCCGGCGAACAGGGCTTCGGTGAACTGCTCCGCATCGAAGACCGCGAAGTCCTCGACCTTCTCCCCCATCCCCACGTAGGCCACGGGCAAGCCCATGGTCTCGGCGATGGCCACCACGATGCCGCCCTTGGCGGTCCCGTCCAGCTTGGTCAGGATCAGGCCCTGGACCGGGATGGTCTCGGCGAAGATCCGGGCCTGGCTGAGCCCGTTCTGACCCGTGTTCCCGTCGACCACGAGCAGGGTCTCGGGATCCCTGCCGGTGCGCCTGCGGATCACCCGCGCGACCTTGCCCAGCTCGGCCATGAGGTTGATCTTGGTGTGGAGGCGTCCCGCGGTGTCGACGATCAGCACGTCCATGCCCCTGGCCTCGGCCGCGCTGAGGGCGTCGAAGACCACGGCCGCCGGATCGGCTCCCTGGCCCTGGGAGATGCAGTCCACTCCGACGCGTCCCGCCCAGATCTGCAGCTGTTCCACCGCGGCGGCCCGGAAGGTGTCGGCGGCGGCCAGCAGGACCTTCCGGCCGTCCTGCTTCAGCATGTGGGCGAGCTTGGCGATGGACGTGGTCTTGCCCGTCCCGTTGACGCCCACCACGAAGATCACCCTCAGGTCGGAAACCACGGGGACCGGGACATCGCCTCCACCCTCGCCGGCAGTGGACTCGGCGCCCTTCTTCTTCTTTTTCTTCTTCGGACCCGAGTCGTCCTCCACGTCCCAGCTCAGGGGTTTGAGCTTGGGCGTGGCGGTCTTCAGGATCTCCTGCACGTCCCGGCGGATCACCTCCAGCACGGAGGCCAGGGTCGCCTCGCCGCCCTCCTCCTTCAGACGCTTCTCGATGTTCCTGGTGATCGCCACCGCGGACTTCACGCCCATGTCGGCGGAGATCAGCAGTTCCTCGATGCGGTCGAGGGTGTCCTCGTCGAGGCGGACCTTGCCGCCGCCGAAGATGCCCTGCAGCTTGTCCACGAACCCTTCGCGGGTCTTCTTCAGCCCCTGCCGGAACCTGTTGAGCGCGCCCCGGATCATTCGCTCGCCTCCATGGTGCCGCCGCGGGGCTCCTCCCCGTCCTCTTCCTCGTCAACGTCCTCGCCCCAGGGTCCGCCACCGGTCCCGTCATCGGCTTCATCCCGGGCCGCGTCCTCGTCCATTCCTTCGTCCTCCAGGTCCCCGGCGGGAGCAGCCTCCGCATCCCCACCGGGCTCCGTATCCTCCGCCTCGGTGGGATCGAAGGCAGGCGGGGGCGGGCTGGCGTCCAGGTCGCGGCGCCGGCGCGCGATGGCGGCGCCGAGGTCCTGGTCGTTCTGGGTCTCGGCCACGTCGTGGAAGCTGACCGAGACGATGTTGGACACCCCCGGCTCCATCATGGTCACGCCGTACAGGTGGTTGGCGGTCTCCATGGTCAGCTTGTTGTGGGTGATGACCAGGAACTGGGTGGTCTTGCTGAACTCCCGCAGCATGTTGACGAACCGGGCGATGTTCGCGTCGTCCAGGGGGGCGTCCGCCTCGTCCAGCATGCAGTAGGGCGAGGGCTTGACCAGGTAGACGGCGAACAGCAGGGACAGCGCGGTCAGGCAGCGCTCCCCTCCGGACAGCAGCTGGACGTTGTCCACCACCTTGCCGGTCGGCTGGGCCGTCACGTGGATCTCGCTCTCCAGGGGATCGTCCGTGCGGATCAGCTTCAGATCGGCCCGTCCGCCGGAGAACAGGGTCTGGAAGACCGCGATGTAGTTGCGCCGAACCTCCTCGAAGGTCTCGACGAACCGCTTGCGGGCGGTCCGATTGATCTCGTTGATGGCCTTGAGCAGGTCGTCCCGGGCCTTCTCGACGTCGTCCCGCTGACCTTCCAGGAGATCGAGCCGGGCCTTCTTCTCGTCGTACTCCTCGAGGGCCAGGTGGTTGATGGGACCCAGCGTGGCCAGCTTCTGCTTGCGGTCCTCCAGCAGCTCGCGGGCCTGGTCGAGGGAGAAGACCCCGTCCTCGCGCTCCAGTTCCCCGGGCAGGTCCTCCTGCTCGAGGGAGGCCACCATATCCTGGAAACCGCCGTTGTACTGCTGTTCGATGCGCTCCTCGAGGTTGTTGCGCTTGATGTCGAGGGTCGCCAGCAGGGTCTCCATCTCGTGGGCCTGGTCGCGGTAACCGCCGCGCTGCTTCTCGATGGTCTGGACCCGCTGGTGCCAGGTGTTGGTCTCCTCGTGCAGGGCTGCGATACCGTCGGCCGCCGCCTGGACGACCTTGCGCCGGCGCTCCCGCTCGTCCATGCCCTTGGCCAGGGTCTGCTTCTTCCCGCCCAGGTCCTCGGTCAGTCCGGCCATGGATTCCCGGGCCAGTTCGTTCTCCTGGGCCAGGCGCTCCCGGCGCGAGAACTGCTCCGCAACGTTCTGGCGCAGGTGCTCCAGCGCCGTCTCAGTCTCCCGCTTCTGGCTCTGGCGCCGCTGATGGGTCAGGCGCAGTTCCTCGACCTCGACGCGCGCCTCGTCCCGGGCCATCTCGGCCTCGGCGACCCGGCTGCGCAGCTCGTCCCGGTGCGTGGTGCTGTTCTCGCGCAGGCGTCCGCTTTCATCCAGCAGATCCTTGAGGGACTCCTCCTCCCGGGCCAGCTGCAGGATCTCCTCCTCCAGCCGTTTCCTCTCGGTCTCCATCTCGGCGGACCGGCGGCCGGCGTTGTCCCGCGTGTGGGCGAGTTCCGCCGCCGCGACCTGAAGCCCGTTCAGTTCCTCGTCCAGGGCGGTCAGGCGGCCCCGGCCTGCGATCAGTTGCTCGCGCAGCTCCTCCCGGCGGCTCTTGTTGGCCGCCAGCCGCTCGCGGGCCGCGGCCAGCCTGGCGTCCAGGCGGCCGACCTCCTCGTGCAGCTCGTCGAGCTTCTCCTTGCGGCCGAGCAGCCCGGTGTCCTGGTTCTCCCCCCGGCCCCCGCGCATCTTGCCGCCGCTGGTCACCAGCAGGCCTTCGCGGCTGACGCAGACGATCTCGCCGGGCGCCGACCAATCGCCCGCGGCCTTCACGGCCTCGGCGTCGGAGGCGAAGATGAAGGTCCGGCCCAGAAGGTCGCGCAGGAAGGGGATGTCCGCCCCCGGTCCGGTGATGACCTCGGCGGCGATCCTGCCGCCCGCCGGAGCCGTGGCCGGATCGCCGGAGCCCCGGACGAAACCGTCCCGGCACAGCAGGCTCGCCCGGCCGATCCCCTCGCGGCGCAGTTCCCCGAGCAGGTCCAGCCCGGTGCCCGGGCCGTCCACCACCACCGCGTCGATCAACTCGGCCAGCAGGATCTCCAGGGCCGGAGCGTCCCCGGCCGGAACGTGGAGCAGGTCGGCCAGACCGCCGCCGACCCGATCCTCGGCCCCGTGGCGCAGCAGCAGCTCCTTCGGCCCCTGGCCGTAGCCCTCGTAGTCGTCCTGCAGGCGCTGCAGGAGCTCCAGAGTGCTGGCGGCGGCTTCGCGGCGGGCCGCCAGGGCGGAGGACTCCTCCTGGACCGCCTGGGCCTCGCCCTCGAGATCGTGCTCGGACCGCTCCGTCGCGGCCAGCTCCTCCAGCAGGGCTGAACGCCGGCCCCGCATCTGCTCCTTGCGCGCGGCGAGGCCGCCCAGTTCCTCCTCGGCCTTCCGGCCCTCCGCCAGGATGCGCTCGCGGTCCTCGTCCAGGATGCCGACCCGCTCCTGCCGGTTCTCCTGCTTGACCTGGAGCTCGCGCAGGCGGCTGCGCTGGGAAGCGTCGTTCTCGATGTACTCCAGGTTCCGGCGGGAGGCGTCCTCGAGGGCGGCACGGTCGCGGGCCAGGCGCTCCTCCAGGATCTGCAGGGATTCGCTGCGCTCCGCGAGGGTACGGCCCGTGGCCTCGAGATCCTCCTCGATGGTCCGGAGGTTCTCGGTCATCCGCCTGATCTGGCCCTCGATCTCCTCCTGGCGGATCCCGGCCTCGCGCATGCCGGTGGTGTTGTCGTCGATCCGGCGCTGCTGCTCCTCCAGCCGGTGCTGCAGGACCAGGACCTGGCGTTCGGTCTCCTGCAGTTCCTCCTCGAAGGCCCTCATGGCCTCCTCGAGCTGGCGCCGCTCGGCCTCGCGTTCCTCGATCTGCGGCCGCGCGGCCTCGATCCGGGCCTGGAGTTCGGCCAGCTCTCCCACCCCGGCCTCGGCCTGGGTGCGGAATTCCTGCAGCCGATCCCGGGCCTCGGCCTCCTGGCGGTCCAGATCCTCGTGCCGCCGCCGGGCCACCAGCAGATCGAGGGCCCTGATCTCCTTGAACAGGCGCTGGTGCCGGCGGGCCTTGCCCACCTGCCGCTGCAGCGACCGCACCTCGCGGCCGATCTCCTCGATGATGTCGTACAGGCGGACCAGGTCGCTCTGGGTGCGGTCCAGCTTGCGCTGGGTCTCCTTGCGCCGGGCCTTGTACTTGGTGATTCCCGATCCCTGCTCGAGAAGGTTCTGCAGCTCGTCGTTGTTCTCGTTGAGGATGGACTTGATCATCGACTCCTCGATGATCGAATAGGCGGTGTTGTTGACGCCGCTGTCGTAGAACAGGTCCTTCAGATCCTTCAGGCGGCACATCTGGCCGTTGAGGAAGTAGTCGCTGCCGCCGTCGCGGGTCACCCGGCGCTTGATGGCCACCTCGCTGAAGTCGATGGGCAGGCCCCGGTCCTCGTTCTCGAAGACCAGCGTGACCTCCGCTATGCCCACGGGGCGGCGGCGGGTCGTGCCCTTGAAGATCACGTCATCCATCTTGCCTCCGCGCAGCTGCTTGGGCGACTGCTCGCCCAGCACCCAGCGCACGGCGTCCACGACGTTGGACTTGCCGCAGCCGTTGGGGCCGAGGATGGCGGTGATGCCCTCGTCGAACTCGAGGCGGGTGCGCTCGACGAAGGACTTGAAGCCCTGCAGTTCTATGGATTTCAGTCTCACGGATCAACCTTCCGCTGCTATGGGTGTCGATCGCCCGGATGTCGTCCGGCGGGCCGGCGGCCCGTCATTCCGAAGCGGAAACAGGGAGTCTCCTGGGTTGCGCGTAATCGGTGGCCAGTTCGACCTTCAGGGAATCGGCGGCCGCGGACGCCTCCCGGCGCGTGGCGAAGCTGCCCACGTACACGCGGAACCAGCGCCTGCCGGACACGTCCTCGGACCTCATCAGGGCCCGGATGCCCCGGCCCTCCAGGCGGGCCACTTCCTTCAGTCCACCCAGGCTGTCCGCCAGGGATGAGAGATGGATGGCCCACCCCGCCGCGCCCACCTCGCCGGCATAGGGTGACGCGTCGAAGTCCGTCTCCGCGATAGGAGCGACGACGGGCTCTGCGGCCGGTCCGGTTCCCTCGGGGACCGACCCCTGGTCTTCCGCACCCGGGGCCTGCACCACCAGGGCGGCGGCCGAGGAATCGGCCGGCGTCTGCGGCCCGGTCGCGGCGCCGGTCCCCCCTGCGGTGGAGTCCGCCGCCAGCGGATCCGTCAGGACGGCCCCTTCATCCGGGACCGTGACCGGAGCCGATTCCCGGTCCGGTCCGGTCGTCGCCTGCGGCTGGGGCGGCCGGTGGCGGACCGCCTGGGCGTCGGGCTGCACGTACTTCCAGTAGTAGGCGGCGAGGATCACGATGAGGCCCAGGACCACCAGGGCCGCCACCCGGAACACGCTGGACGAACGGCGGCGGCGCATGGCGTGGGGCGCCACGTACGGGTCGGGCAAGGGGGCGGCGGCGGCCGGCGGGGCCGCAGGGGCGACCGGCGCGGCGTCAGCCGCGGTCGGGGCGGCGGGGGCGACGGGCGCGTCCGGAACGGCGGCGGGAAGGTCTCCGCACGGCAGCACCCCGGAAAGGGGACGGCCGATCCCCGCGAGTTCCGCCGCAGCGAGGTCGGGAATCTCCCGGACGTCCTGGCTCCGATCCCAGCAGAAGAAACGCAGGTCGGCGAACGCGGCCCAGCGTCGGCCCGGCTCTCCCGAGGGGCAGACCAGGATGAGGTCGTCGGCCTGATGGCGCAGGCGGCTCAGGGCCCCGGCGGCCTCCGCCTCGGTGATCTCGGTGGGCGTGTAGGATCCCACCCCCAGGAACCACCCGGCTCGGCCGGACCAGCCGATCCTCACGCCGGCGGCGGCCAGGGATGCCCCGTACCGCGCCATGTCCAGCATGCCGTCCTGATCGGCGCGGCCCGAACGGCGGGTCAGCAGGCTCTCGTCCTCGTCCAGATCGACGATGACGGTCGACTGCTGCCGCGCGGCGCAGGCGGCAGCAAGGGCGGCCGCGGCGACGGCCGAGGCCTGTTCGCCGCCCGGCCGGTGCAGCAGGAGCCAGACGCGGGGAGCGGGCCGGTCCTGGAAGAGTTCGTCGAGGTGGGCCTCCAGCGGGCGTCCGCAACCCGACGCCGCCAGCGCGGCCCACAGGCCCTCCCCGTCCGGGGCTCCGGGCAGCCCTGCAGGCAATCCCTCTCCCCAGTAGCGCAGTTCCGACCGGTTGCTCATGGCTGGCTCCAGGCCGCGACGAAGGCGGCCACGACAAGATCTTCCTCGTCCCCGGCGATCGTCCGCACGTCGATCGCCAGGCCGTCCTGGTTCATGCGCCCCACCAGGGCCGGGTCGCCCAGCCGGAGCTTCAGGTGGCAACGTTCCAGGTCATCCTTCGGGCCGTCCCACTGGATCAACCTCGACTCCACGCTGGCGCTGGAGAAGGAGCCGCCGCCCACGCTCGAGCGGCCGGGCGCCACGCGCCCGCGCCAGGCGGCCGGGGCGTGGGGCGCCAGGGCGGCCAGCAGCCTTTCCGCGCGTTCCTGCAGGGCCTCCAGGGACAGGGCAAGCTGGGCGATGGTCGGCACCTCGGGCCGCAGTTCCCCGGCCAGGTACAGCGTGAGAACCGCGTCGAGGGCCGCCAGGGTGGTCTTGTCCACCCGGAAGGCCCGGCGCATGGGGTGCCCGCGCAGGCCTTCGATCAGGTCCCCGGCGCCCAGGATGATCCCGGCCTGGCACCCGCCCAGGAGCTTGTCGCCGCTGCAGGTCACCAGGTCCGCCCCGGTGGCCACGTCCTCGGCGAGTTCGGTTTCGCCGACGGGCAGGCCCACCTCGGCGAAGGGGAACAGCGCCCCGCTGCCCGCATCGTAGACCAGCCGCGCACCCCTGGCGCGGCAGAGCCCGGCGAGATCGGCCAGACCGGTCTCCTCGGTGAAGCCCTCGACGGTGAAGTTGCTGCGGTGGACCTTCAGGACGGTGGCGCCCGGCTCGACGGCCGCTTCGTAGTCCTTCAGTCCCGTCCGGTTCGTGGTCCCGATCTCGACCAGTCGGCAACCGGTCTCCGCCAGGATCTCGTTCAGCCGGAACGACCCGCCGATGGCCACGACTTCCCCGCGGGAGAGGATGACCGGCCCGCCACGGCTCAGGAAACGCACCGCGAGCCAGACCGCCGCGGCGTTGTTGTTCACCACGAGGGCGTCCTCGGCGCCGGTGAGCAGGGCGGCCTTGCGTTCCACGCCGCGCCCGCGGTGGCCCCGCGCCCCCTTCGCCAGGTCGTACTCCAGGTCGCTGTTGCGCATGGCGACGGTGCGCGCCGCATCGGCGGCCGCGGCCGGCAGGTTCGAACGCCCCAGGTTGGTGTGGACCACCACCCCGGTCCCGTTGAGGACCCGCCTCCATGCGGGACGCAGCAGGGCGTCGTGACCCCGGACGATGGCCGCCACGGCCCGATCGGTCAACTCGTCGCGCGTGAGCACCGGCCCCCGGTCGGCCTGCAGCCGCCGGCGCAGGTCGGCCACCACCTCCTGCACCAGCCTGGTCATCCAGTCGCGCTTGCGCCCCTGCATGAGGGGAGCCACCCGCAGATCGTCCAGCAGGACGCTGATCTGGGGCAATTCGCGCAGACGATTCTGGAGGTCGGTCATGTCCGGGGAACTCCACGGGAATTCCGTCCCGCAAGCAGGGGCGATCGGGTGCCGGTCCATCGGAATAAGAGGGGCAAAAGTATCAGACCGGCGACCGAATGTCTAGGCGGCAGGAGTCCAACCGACGGTAGGCAAAGGAAAATTCCTGGGTTATGCTCCCCGTTTGAGGCACTTACCGACCGCAGCTACCCGTGAGGCCGCTCCATGATCCGAATAGCCCGTGACCCGCACCCGCGACCGGCGTCCGGCCGGGTTTTCCTACCCGTCGTCGCCATCCTGCTCCCGGCCCTGGTCTTGACCGGATGCGGCGGACCGCCCCGGCCGGGGGCCCCCCTCGGCGTACCCGGCTTCGAGGACCTGCAGGAAGATCTGGAGGGGATCGACACCCGGCCCCTCCTGGGACGCCGGATCGTCCTGGACCCCGGCCACGGGGGCCGCTTCCGGGGCGCCGTCGGCCCCAACGGCCTCGAGGAAGCCGACGTCAACCTCGGGGTGGCCCTATATCTGCGTGGCCTGCTGGAATGGGCGGGTTCCGAGGTCTTCATGACCCGCACCACCGACCGGGACTTCACCACGGCCTCCGATTCCACCCTGGCGAGCGACCTCGCCTTCAGAGTTTCCTTTACCGATTCGCTACAACCTGATGTATTTATTTCCATTCACCACAACAGCAATCCCACTTACGACCCCGTCATCAACGAAACCCAGACCTACTATCCCCTGGGCGCGTCGGGGGCCTCGGTCGACCTGGCGCGAGCCGTGCACCGCCATCTGGCGGTCAACCTGCAGATCCGGCCGGCCCGCCTCCTGCCCGGCAACTTCCACGTCCTGCGCAACGCCACCGTGCCCGCGGTTCTGGGTGAGCCCGCCATGATCTCCCATCCGGTCATGGCCGGACGGCTGTCCCTGGCCCGCAGCCACCGCCTGGAGGCCGAGGCCTACTTCCTGGGTCTGCTGGAGTACTTCAGCCTCGGCGCGCCCCGCTGGTCCGGGGCCGCCCGCGACACCGTCCGCACCGACCTCTCCGGCCGTCCCCCGTCCTTGACCTGGACCTTCCAGCCCGATGCGCCGGGGACCGATCCCGCCACGGTTCCCGGCCCGGATCCCTCCAGTTTCCGCCTGACGGTGGACGGCCGGGAAGCGGAGTTCGGACTCTCCGCCGACGGGGCCACCATCACCTTCCAGCCGACCCTCGACGGGCGTCACGGCCTGATCCGGGTGGCCGGACGCAACCTGGCCGGCCGCAGCACCCCCGAGCGCCTGACCTTGCTCGTCAATGATGCGGCCCGCCCCCTGGTCGTCACGCAGGCGGCCTCCGGGACGGCCGGGGGCGAACCGGTCCTGCTCGTCTGGCGGACCGGCAGCGGCGATTCCCTGCCCGCAGGATCCCTGGAATTCCCCGACGGCGCCCGGCTGGCGACAGGACCGGGCCCGGCCGGGACGGCCTGGCCGCCTCGGGGCCGATCCGCTTCCGGTCGCGGGACCTGGACCGCGGATGACGGCACCGCCGAACGCGAGGCGATCTTCGACGCGCGCCGCCTGCCGGAGGGATGGTCCTGGCGGGAAATCGTTCCGGACTCTGGAACGACCGCCTCCCTGCCCCGGGCCTGGCGGGCGCGAGGCGACGCGCCCCTGCCCACCCTGTACCGGGAGCTGGCGGACCTGGCCGCGTTGCCTGCCGTTCCCGTCCTCCGGGACGACCCGATCTGGTTCGAAGCGCCCGGCTGGGTTCCCCTGACGCCCCCCCCACCGGGCGAAGCGGCGGACGGCGGCCCCCTGACCGCCCATCCCCTCGAGACCGGACTGCACGGGATGACGGTCGTGATCGATCCCCGCGGCGGGGGGACCCTGACCGACGGCCGGACCGAGCTGGGACGCCGGGGATCGGACCTGAACCTCGAGACGGCCCTCCAGCTGGAGGCGTTGCTGAGGGGGGCCGGCGCCGAGGCGGTCCTGACCCGCCGGGACGACCAGCCCCTCCCCGATGCCGACAAGGCCCTGCTGGCCCGGCGGGCCGGAGCCGGGCTCTTCATCCAGGTCGGACGGCGGTCCCCCGCGGCCGGTCCGGCGATCCGCCATTATCCCGGCAGCGTCGCCGGCTCCGCCTGGGCCGCCTTCACCGCAAGGACCATGGCGCAGGAGGGCGCCGCCGTTCCCGATTCCCTCGCGGGCCCAGGCGCCGACTACCTCCTGCGGCACACCCACTGCGCCGCCCTGGTGGCGGAGTTCCCGCTCCCAGAGCCGCAGGCCGGCGGAGGGCTGACCGCCGACGCCTGGCTCGCCAGGACCGAAGCTTCGCTGCTGTTTCAGGGGCTCGTGGGCCAGGCGGCCGGGGAGCAGGCGTTCCTCGCCTTCGTCCGGCCGGATTCCATGCTCCGGCTCCTGCCTCCCTCGGCCGCTGCGGATCCGATCCTCTGGGCCGTCTGGGACGGCAACTTCGTCTGGGCGCCTGCGGGTCGAAGCCGGCAGGGTGGCCCCTCCGCCGGGAATTCCCTATTCTCAACCCAGGCGACCAGGTGGCCCGCCTGCGGAGACCGCCACACCCTGGAAATCCACCGGGACTCCCAGTGGCAGTTCTGGCTTCTCGAACAGACCGGAGGGACCTGGTCCGCGCGGATGCTGCGGTCCGGATCGCCGGACGGACAGTGATGCATGCCTGACAACCGTCACGACACGCGGACTTCCGGCTTCACCCCCGAAGCCCATGCGGCCTTCAAGAACAAGGCCTCGGTACGGATGGGGTGGGCGGCCGCCGCCACCCTCCTCCTCCTGCTGCTCCTGGTGCTCCTCGGACCGGACCAGCAGGACGTCAAGAGGCGCTTCGAGTACTACGGCGCCCCCGGCGAGTTGCGGATCATGCCGGAGATCTCCATCGAGGACGGTTCCGACCGCGTCCACCAGCTGCCCAAGTCCCTCAGCGTGCCCCCTCCCCCCGCGGAGATCGAGATCGAGAAGGAGAAACCCGACCCCGAGGGGACCGAACCGGCGCCCCGGGAGGAGGAATCCCAAGTCCGCGAAGTCGACGAGCCCGCCGTCACCCCCGACCCGGATGCGGAGATCGCCGCCAGGGACCAGGTCGAACTGTCCCTGCCCACCCAGTCCAACCCCGACTGGTACATCCTGCACCAGGTCAGGCCCGAGTACCCGCTGGGCGTCCGCGAGGAGGAACGGCGCACGCCGATCATCTTCGTCAAGGCCGCCATCTTCGTCGGCCCCGACGGGGACGTCCTCGAGCGGATGATCCAGGCCACCAACGGATCCCGGCCGTTCGCCGAGGAGGTCCTCGCGGCTTTGGAGCAATGGAAGTTCGGCTGGAGGGTGGACCCGGGAGCCGGGCGCTGGATCGAGATGACCTGGAACTTCAAGAGCCCCTATTACCTGGGAGGACGCAGCCTTCTCCCTGTCGGCGGCAACCCCTGATCCGGACTCACGGGACGGAGGTCAGCGGTCGCCCGGTCCGGCGAAACCGGCCAGGGAATCGGTCCCGGCGGACCCGAGGGAGTCGGCCGGCGCGGCGGCGGCCAGGCCCGCGGCGAACCGGCCGGCAGGGAACGGCTTGATCACGCCGTCCTCGACCACCCGGATCTTCTCGGCCATCATTTCGAATCCGGATTCGGGGTCAGGGCTTCCGGAAAATTTCCTGCCGAAGGACTCGATCAGGTCCGCCCGGCCGGTGATCCCTTCCTCGACGATGGTCTCCAGCAGGTTCCGCACGGCCTGGTAGGCCCACAGGGCGACCGCCTCGGCCTCTCCGGGGAAATTTTCCGCGTCCCACTCCTGCTGGAAATCCGCCGTCCAGGAAGCGGGGAACCAGGCGAGGTCGTCAGGGAAGACGGCCCGCTCGAGGGTGCCGCTGGTGCGTTCGATGAGCCGGGCATCGTTCCAGGCGCCCGGTCCCAGGACGAGCGCCCCGAGCTGGTAGAAGTCGAGCTGCGGACCCACCAGGACCATCTGGTCGGCCGAGACCGGCACGAACACGACCTCGGGACGGTGTTTCTTGAGGTCGAGGATCTCGGCCCGGAAATCGGTCACCTGGGGCGGGAAGAACCCCCGGGCCACAACCTCGGCGCCCCGGCTGGAGACCTCCTGGGCGAACAGATCGGCCTGGCGACGCCCCTCCGGGGATTCGGGGGCCAGGATGGCGAAACGCCGCTTCAGCAGGACGTCGACCGCAAGGGTGGACAGCAGCCTGATCTCGTGGTCCCCGGTGAGATTGGGCTGGAAGACCCCGGGCCCCAGTTCGCGGATCCGTTCGTTCGTGGCGGTGGGCGAGACGAAAGGCACGCCCAGCTGGTCGGCAACCAGGGCGGCCGACACCGTGGGGCCGCTGGTCAGGGCTCCGACCAGGGCGAGGCACTTGTCCTCCGCACAGAGCTTGCGGGCGGCGAGGGCCCCCTGGACCGGATCCCCCCCCGTGTCGGCGACCTTCAGGACGAACTCCCGTCCGAGATCGCGTTCGACGTGGCCGAGGGCCAGGCGGGCCGCCTCGTAGAAGGCGTTACCGAGAACGGCATAACGACCTGTCAGGGGAGCCAGCAACCCGATCCGCCGGGAATCGATGGGTCCCGGGGTATCGCCGGCGGAATCAACGCCCTCGCGACCGCCGACCGCCGGGGCCGCGGGACCTCCGTCCCCCGGCGCCTTCTCCTCGAGATAACGCAGAAGCTCGCCCCTGCCGCTGCCGCCTGCAGTGGTGACGGCCGTGGGGCTCATCCGGAGGAAGGAGATCGCGGACAGGGTGTCCCTTCCGGCAAGGGCGAACCGGGCCGCCCGGTCCAGGGTCGGTTCGAGATCCCCGCTCCCGGGGTAGAGGTCGCGCAGCTCCCGGGCCAGGGACAGGGCCCTCTCCGGGTTGCCCAGTCGCTGAGCCGAAGCGACGGCGAGGCCGAGGGCCTCGCCGTTGCCCGGATACTCGGGGTAGTAGTCCAGCAGGGTTCCGACCTGGTCGAGAACCTTGCCGAACTCGCCCAGGGCGAACTGCCGGCGCGCGTCCTCCGCATGCCGTTCCGCCTGCTCCATGCGGGTCCCGGCGAGGGGCTCCTGGTCGGATCCGGATCGGCGTCCTCCCCCGGCGCAACCGGAGATCAACGCCGCGGCCAGCAGGACGGCCACGGGCGGAATCCGGGAAAGGCAGCGTCCATGCCGGAACGGTCGGCGCAAGGGAGCCCCTCCTACTCGACGGTGAATGCGGCCGAGGCCAGGACCCTGCCGGCGGCGTCGAGGAGCTTGACCTCCCAGGGGCCGGTCCAGGCCGCCAGGATGTTCTTGGAGGACCAGGTCCGGTAGTCGGCGGAGCGGACCTGGAGAGGCACCTTCACGATGGTCTTGCCGTCATGGTACCAGGCGAAGGTGACCTCGCCGGGCTCGTCCATCCCGGTGATCCTGGCCAGGCAGAAGACCTTGCCCACGTCCGCGCCGAACACCGCGGCCTCGCCGATCAGGGCCCGGGTATCGCGATCCACTCCGGTGCCGAAGGCCAGGGTGGCCTCCACTTCGCCCGCCGCGGGCTCCTGGGCAAGGGCGGCTCCCGAGACGACCAGCGCCGCCAGGATGACCGGCAACCACGTCTTGACGATCGGTTTCATGGCAATGGCTCCCTCTGTTACTGCCTGAGGTCCTCGATCCGCATGGGGCGGATGACCTTGGGGTTGTACAGATTGTCGCGCAAATAGGTGGCGTCGTCCACCAATTCGCTGTCAGGATACTGCCTGATCAGCATGTTGAGGTAGCGCTCGGCGATGCGCATGTCCTCGTAGGTCTCGATGGTGACCTGGGCGGCCATGAACAGGGCGTCGTCGGCCCGGTCGCTGGTCGGATAATCGGTGTGCAGCAGGTTGAAAAGGTCCAGCTTGCTCTCGGGGTCTGCCACGGCCATGGCCCGGACGAAGAGCTCGTCGGCGGTCAGGCCCTTGCCCGGGGCGAACTCCCCGAACATCTCCAGGCCGTACTTCCCGCGGGCCTCCAGGAGATAGTCCTTGATGATGGCGTCCTGGAAACCGGGCAGCATGTCGTTGACGACCTGGTCGCGGGCTTCGGCGTAGGTCTGGGGCCGCTCGTTCTCCCGGTTGAGGATCTCGATCACGTGCCAGCGATCGGAGACCGAGATGGGAGGATTCAGGCCGTTCTCCAGGTCGAAGGCCTTGGCCGAGAAGACCTGGGAATTGCGGACGTGGGCGATGAAGCCCCCCCTGTTGAACCAGCCCAGGTCGCCCTCCTGCTTCCGGGTCTCGATGTTGACGGAGTAATCCCTGGCGAGTTCCGGGAAGCTGTTCCCCTTGCCCCCCTCGAGCAGACGGGAGTAGACCTCCCGGGCCTTCTCCTCCGAGTCGGTGGCGATGTGGCGCGCGTGGACGATCCCCAGATGGCGGTAATTGTCCCGGTTGTCGGTGAAGAACTGCCGGACCTGCTCCTCCGTGGGTTCCTGCCCGCGCAGCAGGCCGTAGTTCCGCATGGCGGTGTCCAGGGTGTTGCGCCGCAGGGAGATGAGCATCCGCGCGACGTCCTGGTCGAGGTACAGCTTCTGCTCGACGGCGCCGTTGACCATCAGGACGGCCTCCACCATGGTCTTCAGGGCGAGCCGGCGGCCGTCGGGCCCCTGGTACTTGGAGCGCTTGGGCGCCGGCAGTTCGTCGATCCACAGTTCGAGCTGGTTCTCGGTGATCTCGACGTCCCCCACCTTGGCGATGACGGGCGTGACGTCGTTGGTGCCGTCCCCGAACAGGGGCAGGTACTGGAAGGAACCGGACGAGGACGTGCCTTCCTGGCAGCCGCAGAGGGCCAGGGCCGAGCCCAGCAACAGGCCGGCCAGCAGGATTCGGGGTGCAGCGGACATGCGCAGCGCTCCTTGCGAGGTTGAGAGTGATGGCCTCCCGCCCGTCAGAGCAGCCCGGGAGGACCGTCCTTTTCGAGGCGGGCGATGACGTCCTTGATCCGCTGGGCGGCGTCTTTCCTGCCCACCAGCAGGACGTCGGCGGTGTCGACGATGATCAGGTCCTCGACGCCGACCAGGGCGATCAGGCGGTCGCGACCCATGACCACGTTACCCGTGCTGTCCACCGGGAGCAACGGTCCCTGGCCGCGGTTGCCCTGCTCGAGCTCCGGCGCCAGATCGCCCCAGGCGTCCCAGCTGCCGAGGTCCGACCAGGAGAATTCCGCGGGAAGGAGGCCGAACCCGGCCAGCTTCTCCATCACGGCCACGTCGATGGACTCGGCGGGGCACTCCCGGTAGGCCGATTCCAACGCCGGAACGAAGCGATCGGTTCCCTGGGCCCGGATGACGGGCTCCATGAGGGCGACGGCTTCGGAAAGATGGGTCCGGGCCAGCGTGGCGAACCGGTCGGGATTCCAGATGAAGATGCCGCTGTTCCAGAAATGGCGGCCGCCGGCCAGGTAGGCCGCCGCGGTGGCGGCGTCCGGCTTTTCGACGAACCCTTCCCCGAGCCAGGGTCCGCCCGGGATCTCCGGCTCCCGCGCCTGGATGTAGCCGTAGCCCGTCTCCGGGCGGGTGGGGCGGATGCCCAGGGTCACGACGTCCTGGTCGCCGGCCGCGAGCCCGAAAGCCCGGTCCAGCTGCCGGCGGAAGACCTCGTCGTCGGGGATGTGGTGGTCGGCGGGCAAAAGGGCCACCGGAGCCTCCGGGTCCAGCCGGGCGGCCAGCCCCATGCCCAGGACCGCGCAGGGTGCGGTGTTGCGGCCGACGGGTTCGCCGACGATGTGGCTCGCCGGCAGCTCGGGCAGGTCCGCCGCGACGGCGGGCGCCAGGTCGGCGCCGGTCACCACGAGGATCCGGTCGGGCCCCACCAGGGGCGCGACCCGCAGGTAGGTGTCCCGCAGCAGGGACCTCTGCGAGGCGAGGGCCAGCAGCTGCTTGGGCCGGGCGCGGCGGCTCAGGGGCCAGAACCGGGTGCCCCGGCCGCCGGCCATGATCACGCAGATGCCCCGGCCTTTCGCCGGATGGGAATTCGTCCCAGGGCTCATGGAATGCTCCCGCCCGTCAGGACTTGACGACCCAGACCTTCGCCGTGATCTCGACCTCCGCATGGAGCCGCACGGGGACCGAGTAGACGCCCAGCTGCTTGATCGGCTCGTCCAGGACGATCTGCCGACGATCCAGCTCGACGTTCTCGCCCTGCAGGGCCTCGGCGATGTCGCGCGCGGTGACCGATCCGAAGAGGCGGTCGTCCTCGCCCGCCTGCACGGTGATGGTGCAGGACAGCTCGCCCAGCTGGGCGGCCAGCTTCTCGGCGGTGGTCTTGCGCAACTCGTCCCGCTTGGCCTCGAGCTTCATGTGCTCCTGGACCAGGCTGCGGTTGCCGTCGGAAGCCAGCACGGCCATGCCCTGGGGCACCAGGTAGTTGCGGGCGTAGCCCCGGGCCACCTTGACGGTCTCGCCCATGCGGCCGAGGTCGTCCACGTCTTTCATCAGGATAACATCCATCTCAAACCACCTTTTCGTCCTCGTCGTTTTCCGGCCTGTCGAGGCGCCGGAAGTCCAACCACTGGTCCGCGACCCCGAGGATGACCCCGCTGGCCACGACCAGAGGCGGGAAAAACACTCCCATCAGTGTCCAGAAGACCAGGCGCCCCACCGGGGATAGCATCCGCCCGATCACGAATACCTGCACCGCGATCCCCTGGATGCTCAGGATCAGGGCGGCCAGCAGGGCCAGGTTCAGTCCCCAGCCGCTCAACTCCGGCCGGCGGGTCAGCATCAGGCCCAGGCCGACCACCAGCACCCAGACCAGGTAGAACGGCAGGCGGCACCGGGAGAAGGATCCGAACCTCCACCCGATCCGCGTCCGGCCGAGGGTCCGCCCCGCCAGCCAGACCAGAACCAGGGTGACCGCCGCCTCACCCAGCAGGCCGATGCCGATCACCAGGGGATAGATCCTGCCTGCCAGGTCGAGGGCCTGGTCGATGCGGCCCTCCTCGGCGGCCAGGGCCTTGTCCCGCTCCTCCTGGCCGGCGGACTCGGGGAACTGCGCGGTCCGCATCTCCAGGATGTCCTGCCGCAGCAGCGCCAGCTGCTCCTGGACGGGAACCTGGCTCACCGTGAGCATGATCCCGGGCAACCAGACCAGACAGCATCCCAGCAGCGCGACGTCCACCCGCCAGTTCCGGCCCAGGGCCAGACCGGCGATGATCCCGGCCGCGGCGTGCCCCGCCACCTGCAGGATGACCAGGCCCGAACCGAAGATCAGAGCGATCGCCAGGGCTCCCGCCGCGAACCCGACGACCCGATCGGCGCGCCCGGCGGCGAGCAGCGCCCATCCCCAGACCACCGCGATCAGCAGGGGCAGAGGCAGGGTCATGACCACCAGCAGGCCGGCGGCCGGGGCGTCGCCTCCTTGACCGACCGTTTCCAGCACTCCCACCACGCCCAGCGTGGCCAGGAAGGCCACGATACAGGACGGGGGAAGGGATCGCGACATGAGCACCACCGGGGTTACCGGTAGTATTCCTTCACGAACGGGAGGATCGCCAGGTGCCGGGCCCTCTTGATGGCCGTGGCGAGGTGGCGCTGGAACTTGGGACTGGTCCCGGTGTTCCGGCGCGGCGCGATCTTGCCTCGCTCGGTGATGAACCGCCGCAGCAGTTCCTCGTCCTTGTAATCGATGGCGACCAGGCTGTTCTTGGTGAAGAAGCAGACCTTCTGCTTCCCCTGGCGCCTGGTCTTCTTCTTCTTCTTGATCCGCAGATTCTTACGAGCCAACGGATTCTCCTTTAATTGGGGCCGGACCGGGACCTCCCGGCCGGTCGGTTGCACATCAGGGGCGGCGGACTAGTCCTCAGCCCGGGGACCGGCGGCCGCAACGGCGGCCTGGCGCTTGGCCTTGGATTTGCGGTTGCGCTCTTCCCATTCCTCATCGACCACCACGAGGTGGCGCAGCACCTTGTCATCAAGGCGCAGGAACTTGTCGAGCTCCTCGACCACGGTGCCGGCGGCCCGGAACTTCAGGAACATGTAATTGCCCTTGGTCTCGTGCTCGATCTCGTAGGCGAGCCGACGCACGCCCCAGTGGTTCTCCTGGGTGATCTCGCCGCCGTGACGGGAAACGATCTCCTTCACGCGGGCGACGCGCCCTTCCATCTCGGACTCGGGCTGGTCCGCGTGCAGGATAAAGATAAGTTCGTACTTCTTCACTGGTTACACCTCCCTTCGGACAGAACGACCCAGGTCCTTGTTCGCCGCGTCCGCTCGTGCGAGCGGCCTCCGGCGTCAGCCCAGGTAGGGATGGATCCAATCAGCTTGACGCTGGCTATTGCGTTGTATTCCGCAAAACGGATGGGAAATATATCCCAGGGACCCTTATCTTGCAAGCCTTTTCGCGCCCGGTCATCCCTCCGGGGCTTCCGGGCCCGCCCGGCGGTTGAACCGCCCCACGGCCTCCTGGAGCCCCCGGGCGAGCCAGCACTCCGCCGCGGCGGCGCCGTGGGCCACCATTTCCGCCACGGCACACGCCTCTGCCGGAGCGAAGGGTTCCAGGACGAAATCCGCCCAATCGGCGGGAGGCACGCCCTCTCCCGGGACGGCGATCCCCAGCCGCAGGCGGGCGACCTCCTCGTGGCCGAGGACCTCGATGATCGAGGCCAGGCCGTTCTGGCCGCCGCTTCCCCCCCTTCCCCTCATCCGGCAGGCGCCCAGCGGCAGGTGGAGGTCGTCGCAGACCACGAGCAGGCGGCCGCGAGGGCCCGGCTCCGCGGGAACCGGGTCGGCCGCTCCATCGGCCGGGGAGCCGGACCCGGCTTCTCCCGGACCGAAAACCGTCAGGGGACGTCCGTGGATCCGGGCCCAGGCCTCGAGGGCCCGGCCGCTCAGGTTCATGAAGGTCAGGGGCTCGAGCAGGACCAGGTCCCGTCCCTCGTAACGCCCGGTCGCAGCCCGGTAGGGCCCGCCTTCCTCGCCGAACGGGAGTCCAAGCGAGGCGGCGAGGGCTTCGACCACCCTGAATCCGATGTTGTGGCGGGTATCGCGATAGCGGTCGCCGGGATTCCCCAGCCCCGCGACCATCCAGAAATCACCGGTCATGGCCTCGGCCTCTCCCCTGAAGACAGGGACGAGGCCGGCCGCCCGCGGCGACCGGCCTCGATGCTCCGGATCGGATCCGGAAGGTCCGCCCGGACTAGTCGTCGGAGCTTTCCTTGTCCTTCTCGGCGGAATCCTCGTCCTCGCCGCCCTCTTCGGCCTCCTCGACGAAGACCGCGACGGGCTTGATGTTCAGGATCAACTGGTCCGGATCGGTGACGAGTTCACCGGCGGGCAGTTTCAGGTCCCCGGCATGGATCTTGTCGTTGATTTCCAGCTCGGAGATGTCGACCTCGATGTACTCGGGCAGGTCGCGCGGCCGCACGCTGATCTCGACCATGTCGAGGGAATGGGCCACCGAGGCCTCGCTGTTCTTGACGGCCTTGCACTCGCCGGTGACGACGATCTGGACCGGAACCGTCACGGGCACGCCGCGGGGGATCTCCATCAGGTCGACGTGGAGGATCATGTCGGTCACCGGATTGCGCTGGACCTCGCGCAGCAGGGCGGTGATCTCGTCCGTGGAACCCTCCTGGTTCAGGGCGAACAGGGCCGTCCGGCCGTGCAGGTGGGTCAAGGCCACCGAGAACTTGTGGGCATCCAGTTCCACGTTGCTCGTCTCGCGGTCCCGGCCGTAGAGGACGGCGGGGATGCGCCCGGCGGCGCGGTTGCGGCGATTGGCGTTCTTGCCCTTGGTGGAACGGGGAAAGATGTCGAGATTCACGAGACCCATGGCGTCTCCTCCGCGGTCTCTGACCCTGTCGGGTCGTAATAAGGGCTCGCCGCCCGCTGCGGCAAGGAACCTGGCGGTCCCGGACCGTCCGGTCCGTGGACCTGCATGGAAAGGACGCCTGGCGCCAGCCACGAGGGAGAGCTACTCCGGACGTTCGGCGTCGATCCCGGAAAAAGGACCGCCAAAGTAAGCACCCCGCACGGCCCCTGTCAAGAGGGTCCGACCGGGGGGCCACCGGCCGCCCTCGCTCAGAGGAACAGCGCGCTGACGGTCTTCTCGAGGTGGATCCGCTGGATGGCGTCCGCCAGGAGGGCCGACATGTCCAGGACCTTCACCTTCGGACACTCGTCGAAGCGGCTGAAGGGGATGGTGTTGCTGACGGCGACTTCCTTGATCGGAGCCTCGTTGATGCGCTCGAGGGCCCGGCCGCTGAAGAGGGGGTGGGTGCAGCAGGCGGTGACCGAGACGGCGCCCTGGTTCTCCACGCAGACCCGGGCGGCGTCGGTCAGGGTGCCGGCGGTGTCGATCATGTCGTCGAAGATGATCACGTCCCGGCCCTCGACGTTGCCGATGAAGTTCATGACCACGGCCTCGTTGGGTCGCGGGCGGCGCTTGTCGATGATGGCCAGGCTGGCGTCCAGGCGCTTGGCGAACGACCGGGCCATCTTGATCGAGCCCACGTCCGGAGCCACCACCGCCAGGTTCTCCCGCGGCCAGTCCGCGAAGTGCTTGAGCAGGACCGGGGCCGAATAGAGGTGGTCGAGCGGGATGTCGAAGAAGCCCTGGATCTGCGGCGCGTGGAGGTCGATGGTCAACACCCGCTGCGCCCCGGCCGTCGTGATCAGCTCGGCCATGAGCTTGGCGGCGATGGGGACGCGGGGCTGGTCCTTGCGGTCCTGGCGGGCGTAGCCGAAGTACGGGATCACCGCGGTGACCCGCCGGCAGGAGGCCCGGCGGACGGCGTCGATCATCAGCAAAAGCTCCATGATGTTCTCGGCGGGAGGCATGGTCGGCTGGATGATGAAGACGTCCGTGCCCCGGATGTTCTCCCGGATCTTGATCTGGATCTCGCCGTCCGAAAAACGGTCGATGTCCACCTCCAGCAGATCGACGTCGAGGTGGGCGGCGATCCGCTCCCCCATCTCCCTGTGGGCGTTGCCGCTGATGATCACCAGTTCGTTGGCCATGAAGTCGGACCTCTCCTGCCGTTGGGGGACTACCCGGCGTCGGGTGAGAAAAAAGCACGGACCGCTGGAGTTTTCAAGAGGGAAACGGCGGGGCCGCCGGGAGGCAAGGGGAAGCTGGCTGGGGCGGTAGGATTCGAACCCACGAATGCAAGGACCAAAACCTTGTGTCTTACCACTTGACGACGCCCCAGCGCGACTCGAAAACTAGTATCTCTCCTCCATCACCGAGTCGTGGTCGTCGTCGTGATAGGAGCCGAGCTTCGGCGGCGGAGGGATCTCGCCGTTCTCCAACCTCTGGATTTCCTGCCGGTAGGCCGCGATGACCTGGCTTTCCATCCACTCCCTGGTCGCCATGTTGATCGGATGGGCGATGTCCTGGAAGGTCCCATCCTTGCGCTTGCGGCTCGGCATGGCGATGAACAGTCCCGACGCTCCCTCGATGATCTTCAGGCCGCGAATCACGAAAGCGTTGTCCAGGGTGATGCTGGCGAACCCCTTCAGCTTGTTGTCATCACGTAATGTGATCCTGATTTCTGAAATATTCAAGGTTCTCCCTCTCGGTGGCGAGCCCAAACCAGCTGCTGCATGGTCAGGCCTTCGGTCTCAATCGTCCCTGATCTCGACCCCGGCCGCATGCGGCCCGACGATCCGTACGAACAGTCCCGTCACTTCGTATTCCTTGGCAATGGGCGACAACACTGTCGAATCGGGAAAAACCCCGTACACCGCCGATCCGCTCCCGCTCAGCATCGCGATGGGCGCCTGCTCCCGCAGCTGGAAGACCAACCTTTGCAGTGCAGGGGACCACGGCAGGACCACGTCCTCCAACCGGTTGAACCCCGGCCAGGTTTTCCTGGGAAAACGCGCCAGCTGGGGCTTGATGACCTGGATGTTAGCTTTGGCGCTATTGACTGTCAATCCCATTTTGAGATTGGCGTACACCTCTTTCGTCCTTAACTCCAAGTCCGGTTTGAGAATAAGGAATTGGCCGGAGCGGATCAACGGGAGCCGGGTCAGGCGGGTCCCGATGCCGCGGCCCAGAGCCGTCCCCCCCCGGATGAAGAACGGCACGTCAGCCCCCAGGGGTGCGGCCATGACCTCGAGGTCCTCCGCGTCCAGTTTGGTCGCGAACAGGCGGTCGCAGGCGACCAGGACGGCCGCCGCATCGCTGCTGCCCCCGCCCAACCCGGCCGCGACGGGGATCTCCTTGTGGAGACCGATCCTCAGGTGGCCCGAGACCCCGGCCTCCCGGCAGAAGTGGCGGGCCGCCTGCCAGCAGAGGTTGGTCTCGTCGGCGGGAGCCTGGATCCCCGAGGCGGAGACGGAGATGTCCAGGCGGGGTTCCCCCCCGGGATACCGCTCGACCAGCTCCACCGTCACGCGGTCGAAGAGGGTGACCGCCTGCAGGATGGTCTCGATCTCGTGATACCCGTCGTGGCGCTGCTTGAGCACCTCGAGGTGCAGGTTGACCTTGGCCGGGGCCCGCACCGCGACGGTCCTGCCCACGGGCATCCTGCCTTTGACGAATTCTGGCACGTTCATCGGACCTCTTCCGGAAAGCGTCCGGATCGGTAAAGGTGGTCCAGGCGTCCCCAGGGGGATTCCCCGTAGGATTTCAGCAACCGGGGCCGCCGCCAGGCCTTCCACAGGCCCTCGCGGACGCGGGAAAGGCTCAGCCTCCCGCCCGGGTTCTTGCCGGCGAACTTCCAGCCGGCGAAGGAATCGCCAAGCAGGTCGGCGTGGCCGGCGATCCGGATCCTTCCCGGATCCGCCGTACCCAGACCCAGATCGTGGCAGTGCCGCAGCCAGGGTATCTGCAGGGGATCCATGCCCGCCAGGACCGCGCCGACGGCATCGACGGCCACCGGGTCGGCCCCGGCGATCAGGGTATTGCGCCTGACGTAGCCCTTGCCCAGCGTCCCGGCTCCCACTCCCCAGTGAACGCCGTCCAGGACGGCCCCCAGGAGGGCGTCGGCGCCCGCCGGCCCGCGCAGCAACCTCGCGAGATCGGGCAACAGCGTCCCCCGCGGAAACGTGGCGCCCAGCCCCCCGAACCGCCAGGCCAGGGCCACCGCCCCCCGGATGCCCCAGCCGGCTTCCAGCACCGGAGCGGCCAGCAGGAGTCCCTGCCTTCCCGGCGCCACGATCGCCCGGCCCGAGCCGGGCTCCGTCCGGGCCGAGGGGGTATCCAGGGCGACGGCGCCGGAGGCCGCCCGGCCACTCACGTCGGCCCAGGTCCCGGCTCCGAGGGCGCGCAGGACCCCGTCGACCTGCCAGGGGGGGGCCAGGAACCCCGGGCAATCCCGTTCCCCGGGCGTCATCAAGGTCAACGGCCGGGAATCCCGCACATCCAGCCCCGCCAGGCCCAGCAGTCTGCGGTAGTCGTCCAGGATGGTTTCCGGCCTGGCTTCCACCAGGGCCACCACAGGGCGCATGTCGGACCTCCCGGCCAGCCCGGACCAATTCTTCGCAGAGCCCGGGCGGGCGATCAGATGCCGATGATCATGATGGCGACCGTGATCCAGCTGACGACGATGATCTGGAGCAGCATGTCCGTCAGCAGGATCTCGTGGGGCCTGCCTCCCTTGTCCTCGAGGAAGACCAGGTAGAGGTATCGCCCCATGCCCGCCAGCACGAAGGGCAGGGTGTAGATCAGGTCGCGCGTGCCGAAATGGCTGACGGTGTCCGGCCAGACCGTGTACAGGGCGTACATCATGGTGGTCAGGCCGAAACTCAACCCGATCATCGCATTCAGGAACGGTTCGGTATACCCCCGCAGGGCCGGCCGGGTTTCACCCTGTTCGGGTTTGATCTTCAGCAGCTCGTCCCGCCGCTTGCAGAATCCCAGGAAGAGCGACAGGAAGAACGTGCACAGCAGCAGCCAGCTGGAGATGCCGACCTCGGGGGAGACCGGCAACAGGACGAAGACCCCGGCGGTGGCCCGGATCACGAAGCTCATGCCGATCCCGATGACGTCCAGCACGGGCAGCTTCTTGAAGAAGTTGGTGTAGGACCAGTTCCACAGCAGGAAGAACGACACCGCGCCCAGGAACACCGGGCCCAGCAGCCAGCCGGCCCCCAGGACCAGGACCAGCACCACCAGGCCGGCCTTGGCCGCGAAATCCAGGGGCAGGCGCCCCGAGGCGATGGGGCGGGTCCTCTTGTGGGGATGCCGGCGGTCCAGTTCCCGGTCCACGTAGTCGTTGTAGACGTAGACGATGCCCGAGGCGAAGCAGAAGACCACCGCGCCCAGCGCCGCCCGCATCACGCATGCTTCGTCGCCGAGCTTGCGGGCGAAGATGACCCCCGCGAACAGCAGGAGGTTCTTGGTCCACTGCCGCGGACGCAGGTTCTCGAGAAAGGCGAGCAGCGTCTTCATCAGTAGGCGTTCTCTCCGCGCAGGACGTGATGGAGGGTCATCAGCAGGATCTTGACGTCGAGCCCCAGGGACCAGTTCTCCAGGTAGTAGAGGTCGTAGTACGTCCGATCCTCGATGCTCGTGTTGCCCCGCAGGCCGTTGACCTGCGCCCAGCCCGTCAGGCCCGCCTTGACCCGGTGGCGCTCGAAGTAGCGCGGCATCTGGCGGGTGAACTGCTCCACGAAGACCCGGCGCTCGGGGCGGGGCCCCACCAGGCTCATCTCCCCGCGCAGGACGTTCCACAGCTGGGGAAGCTCGTCCAGGCTGAACCGGCGCAGGATGCGGCCGATGCCCGTCACCCGAGGGTCGTCCTCGGTGGTCCAGACGGGTCCCGAGGCCTGCTCGGCGTCGGTGCGCATGCTGCGGAACTTGACCATGGAGAACTGCCGGCCGTCCTGGCCGACGCGCTCCTGGAGGTAGAAGACGGGACCGGGCGAGGACAGCTTGACCATCAGGGCGATCGCCGCGAGGACCGGGGCGAGGAACAGCAGGCCCAGACCGCTGGCGAGGAGATCGAAGGTGCGCTTGACGATCCGGTCCACGGCGCTCAGGGCCCCCTCGCGGATGGAGATGAACGGGATGCCCCCGATCTCCTGGAGCCTCATCTTGCTGGTGTGCAGCGCCGGCAGGTCGGGGATGAACTTGAGGTCGACCTTGAGGTTGGCCAGGGCGGCGGCGACCCGGCTGATCAGGGGCAACCGGTCGAAGGGCACGGTGAGCACGACCAGGTCGATCCGGTGCTCCAGGACCAGGGACCGGACGTCCTTGACTCCGCCCAGGCAGGGCAGCGCGGGAACGGCGGCGGCGGACCGCCGCGGTCCGCGGGCGTCCAGGAGGGAGACGCCGGCTTCCCGGCAGCCGTCCTCGTCCCCGCCGTCGACGCGCAACCAGCCCACGGGCTCGAACGCCAGCCCCGGCAGTTCCCTCGTCAGGCGCAGCAGCCTCTCCCGCATGGGACTGGCCCCGACCAGCAGCGTCCTGATGCGGCCTTCGCCGCCGCTGGTCCACCGCTTGGAGAGCTGGCGCGCCCCGACGCGGCCAAGGGTCAGGAAGAAGAAGGTGGACAGGAAGAACAGGCCGAAGAACGAGCGGCTGAACGTCAGGGTCCGCAGGAAGAAGGTGGAGGCGAGGACCAGCAGGCTGGCCAGGACCACGCCCTTGAACAGACCCACCAGGTCGTCCTCGAACGACCGGACCCCGCGCCGGGTGTACATCGCGCCGAAGTAGAAGATGCCGAAGAAGACGAGCAGCACGACGAGGCTCGCCACCAGGTACATGCTCAGGGGAGGAACGCCCAGGGGCACCAGCCAGAAGCCGCTGTGGAACCGGAACCAGTAGGTCGTCAGGAAGGCGGCTTCCAGCATGACCATGTCCACGAGGATCAACAGGGCGGTCTCCCGGAGGGAGCCCCGCTCCAGCCGATCGTCGGCCGGCAGGAAGTGGTCGTTGCCCAGGGTCTGCATCTGGGGCTTCACCCGGCGTCCTGCTGGGCGGCCGCCTCCAGGATCTGGCACAGCAGATGGCCCATCGTGATGTGGATCTCCTGGATGCGGGGGGTGTGGGCGCTGGGAGCCACCAGGGCGCCGTCCACCAGGGGCAGCAGCTTGCCGCCGTCGCCCCCCAGGAAGCCGTGGACGGCCAGACCGCGCTCCCGGGCCGCCTTCACGGCCTCGATGCAGTTGCGGGAATTCCCCGAGGTGGAGATGACCAGCAGGACGTCCCCGGGCGAGCCGAGTGCCTGGACCTGGCGGGCGAAGATGTGGTCGAAGCCGTAATCGTTCCCCACGGCGGTCAGGGTCGAGGTGTTGGTGGTCAGGGCCAGAGCGGGATAGCCCGGACGTTCGGCCAGGAAGCGGCCCACCAGCTCGGCGGCGATGTGCTGGCTGTCGGCGGCGCTGCCGCCGTTGCCGCACACCAGCAGCTTCCCGCCCTGCGCCCAGGCGCGGGCGACCGCTGCGGCCAGGCCGGACACGGCGGCCAGGTGATCCTCGCCGAGGGCGTCCAGGGCGGACCGGAGGCCCTCCACCGTGGCGGCGAACGCCGAACGGGCCTGTCTCATGAAGTCGGCGTCATTGGCGGAAGTGTTCCCCATGCGGATCCTTTCCCCGGCGGGATCACGGCGTCGGCGCACCCGGCCGCCGACCCGGAGGGTCAGGGGAACCGGGCGCGGCCGGAAGCCAGCAATGTCAAATACCTGGCCAGGGCGTCCTGCCAGGAGGGGCGCGGCGGACAGCCCGCTTCCTCCAGCCGGCGGCTGAGCAGGACCGAGCAGACGGGGCGCACCGCCGCCGTCGGGTACTCGCTGCTCGGACAGGGACTGATCAACCGGGGATCCCGTCCCAGCCCCTCGGCGATCGCCCTGGCGAATTCGTACCAGGTGCAGGACCCGGCGTTGGTTGCGTGAAAGATACCACGGCTGCCGCTGGTGACAAGGAACTCCACGACGGAGGCCAGATCTTCGGTGTAGGTCGGGCACCCCGTCTGGTCGTCCACCACCTTCAGGGCCGGCCGCTGGTCGAGCAGCCGGACGATGGTCTTGACGAAGTTCACGGGGCCGTCCCCGAACAGCCAGCTCGTACGGACGATCTGCCAGGGACCCGCCATGGCCTCCACCGCCTGCTCCCCCCGGGCCTTGGTCCGGCCGTAGTGGCTCAAAGGCGCACGGGGGCTGTCCTCGGCGAACCCGGCCCCCTTCCCGTCGAAGACGTAATCTGTGCTGATGTGGGTCAACCCGCAGCCGATGGCGTCGCAGGCGGCGACGAGGTTGCCCGGGACGACGGCGTTGGCCGTCATGGCCTCGTCCTGTCTCTCCTCCGCGGCATCCACCGCGGTCCAGGCGGCGCAGTTGACGACCCAGTCGGGCCGGGCGTCATCCAGGAGGGTCCGGCAGACGGCGGCCTGGCCGAGATCGCCCTGATCGAGATCCACCCCCTCCACCAGGTGGCCCCGACCGAAGCGGGCGACCATGGCCCGCCCCAGCATCCCTTCAGCTCCCGTCACCAGGATCTTCATCCCCGTCCCTTTCGTCGTTTCCGGCCCGGGACCCGAGGTGGTCCCTGGTCTCGCGCAGGGCCCGCGCCGCCGTCCCCGGATCGAACCCCCGGCTCAGCAGGAACCGCTGGACGCGGGCCTCGGCCCGCCGGTCGGCCGGCCCCCGCAGCTTCCGCCACTGGCTGCGGGCCGCGCTCCGGGCCATCTCGAGCTCCTCGGGGCCGGACAGGCAGTCCGCCGCGGCGGCGGCGGCCACGGCGAAGGGCACCTGCATCTGGCGCAGCTTGTTTTCCAGGTACCGGCGGCCGACCTGCCGGGTGCGCAGGCAGTCCCGGCAGTAGGCTTCGGCGTAGATCCGATCCGAGCAGAGGCCCTGGGCCTCCATCTCCGCCAGGACCGCCGAGACCGCCCCGGGAGAATGGCCCTTCTCCAGCAACTTCTCCCTCAGGCGGGCCGCCGGCTGCAGGCGCCGGCCGATCATCGCCAGCAGGTCCCGCGCCGCCGCCTTGCGGTCTGCGGCGGCCTGCAACTCCCGCAGGACGCCCGCGGGAACTTCCTCCCCCACCGGCGGCAACCCCTCGGGCAGCGAGGACGGGGCCACTTCCAGGACCCGTCCGTCATCGAGGCACACGACCACCGCACGGTCCTGCTCGCGGACGGCGAGCAGCCGGACCCCCTCGGCCAGGGGATCCGGCTGCTCCGCTTCCGGAGCGACGGGAGGGAGGTCCCGCCGCCTGAACTGCCCTCGTCCAGCCACTACGGGGTCTTGCGTCCCTTCGCGTCGGGGCCGCCGGCCGCGGCGGCGGCCGCCTTGGCGCCGGTGTCGTCGGCATCCCCGGAGTCTAGGGCGGGGGCGGGACTCGCGGCGTCATCCGCCCCGGCGGCCTGACCGATGCCGTATTGCTTGAAGACCAGCGCCTTGATCTTGTCGTAGAGGTCCTTGTTCTCCTTGAAGAACACGCGCACGTTCTCCCGGCCCTGGCCCAGACGCTCCTCGCCGAAGCTGTACCAGGCGCCCGACTTCTGGACGACGCCGCAGGCCACCCCCAGGTCGATCAGGTCGCCTTCCTTGCTGATGCCCTCGCCGTAGAGGATGTCGAACTCGGCCTTCTTGAACGGAGGCGCGACCTTGTTCTTGACCACCTTGACCCGGACCTGGTTGCCCATGACCTCTTCGCCCTGGGTGATGGCGCCGATGCGGCGGATGTCCAGGCGCACCGAGCTGTAGAACTTCAGGGCGTTGCCGCCGGTGGTGGTCTCGGGGTTGCCGAACATCACCCCGATCTTCATGCGGATCTGGTTGGTGAAGATCACCAGGGTGTGCGTCTTGGAGATGGTGCCGGTGAGCTTGCGCAGGGCCTGGCTCATCAGGCGGGCCTGCAGACCGACGTGGGCGTCCCCCATCTCCCCCTCGATCTCGGCCCGCGGCACCAGGGCGGCGACCGAGTCGATGACGATGATGTCGACCGCGCCCGACCGCACGAGCATCTCGGTGATCTCCAGGGCCTGTTCGCCGGTGTCCGGCTGGCTCACCAGGAGGTTGTCGATGTCCACCCCGAGCTTGCGGGCGTAGCCGGGATCCATGGCGTGCTCGGCGTCGATGAAGGCCGCCACGCCCCCGTCCTTCTGGCAGTTGGCGATGGTCGACAGGGCGACGGTCGTCTTGCCGCTGCCTTCGGGGCCGTAGATCTCGACGACGCGTCCCTTGGGCAGGCCGCCGATGCCCAGGGCGATGTCCAGGTTCAGGCTGCCGGTGGAGATGGCATCGATCCTGTCGAAGATCTTGTTCTCACCGAGCAGCATGATCGACCCCTTGCCGAACTGCTTCTCGATCTGGGCCCTGGTCAGCTCCAGAGCCTTCGCCTTCTCGTCCTTCTTGATCTGCGCCATGAAAGTCTGCTCCTTCGAACCGCGATTGCACGGCCCCGTTGTTCATCCCGGATATGGTCGACATCCAGCCCGGCGGGCATCAGGGAGACGATGTTCGGAGGGCAAGATAGCATGACGGGCCGACCCGTGGCAACCGGTTTTTTCGCCTTATTTTCGCAGGCGGTAGAATGCCAGCTCACGGTGCTCGGCTCCGGCCTGCGACAGGCGGCTGGCCATCAGGCTGAAACCCCCGACCGGCCACTGCGGCAGAGAACCTATCTTGAATTCTTGCAATAACTTGACATCTTGTCGTTCAAGTTTTTGCTTCACCCTCGCCAGGGTCAGGTGTCCCCGGAACGGCCTGGTGTCCTGGGGCCCATCCGGCCACACCGACCGGACCGTTTCCCTGACCGCCCCCGCCAGGCGGGCGGCCTCCTCGCCGGCGGCGAGGTGCAGGAACAGGACCCGGGGCGGCCCTCGGTCGGGGAACTGCCCCAGCCCGTCCGGATCCAGGGCGAAGGCCGGCACCTCCGTCAACGGCAACAGCGCCTCCTGGAGCCTGCTGCAGCGCTCCTCGGGCCACTCGCCCAGGAACTGGAGGGTCAGATGCCAGGTGTCCCGGCTGGTCCAGGCCAGGGGAAGGCGGCTCCGCAATCCGTCAATCCGCGCGTCCACCGCCGAGGCCAGGTGTTCCGGAACCTTGACGGCGACGAACAGCCTCACGACGGGCTCCCCCAGGTGTCGGCGGCGCTCCACGGGGAGACCCCGTCCCCCCCTTCAAGCAGGCGCCGCAGGGAATCCAGGGCCGAGGCCACCGTCAGGAGCCGGTTGCGGTCCCGGCCGGCGGGGAAGCGGTACCTGCGGATCCAGACCGGACCCGGGGTGGCCAGGGCGATCCAGGTGGTCCCCACGGGCTTGTCGTCGGAGCCGCCGCCGGGACCGGAGATCCCGCTGACGGCGATGGCGTAATCGGTCCCCAGCCGGGCGCGAGCGCCGGACGCCATGGCCTCGACCACGGCTCCGCTCACGGCCCCTTCCCGGCGCAGGACCTTCGGATCGACCCCCAGCAACGCCGTCTTCACCTCGTCGGCGTAGACCAGGAAGCCCCCGCGGAAGAACCCCGAGGATCCGCCGTGGGTGGTCAGGGCGCCGCCGATCAAACCGGCGGTGCAGGACTCCGCGACCGCCAGCGTGGCGCCGCGGGCCAGCATGAGGTCCTGGACGGCCTGCGGCAGGGACACCGCCCGGCGGCTGAAGACCATCCGCCCGAGGATGCCGTCCAATTCGGCTCCCGCCGAATCCAGGGCGTCCTCGTCACCGGGATCGGCCGCCAGCCGGACGTCCACCCCCCAATCGGTCAGCCACCAGGACCAGTGGAGGCGGGGATGCCGGACCTGCAGGGGTTCGCACAGGCGGGCGAGGGAAAGTTCGGCGATCTGGGCGGTCCGCCACAGCAGGGTCCGCCGCAGCCGGGGCAGCGATCCGGCCCGATCCAGGGCGGCCAGGACCCCGGGCAGCAACCCCTCCAGCTCCTGGGGCACTCCCGGCAGAAGCGCCACCCAGCGGTCGCGGAGGCGGCCCACCAGTCCCGGGGCCGAGCCCACGGGATTCTCCAGCGCCGCCATCCCCGCCGGCACCTGGGCCTGCCGGGACACGCCCGGCCGCGAGCGGATTCCCCGCCTGCGCCAGCGTTCCTCCAGGGCCTCCCGCACGGCCGGATCCTCGGCCAGTTCGACCTGCGCCCAGGCGGCCACCGCATCGCGGGTCAGATCGTCCGGGGTCGAGCCCAATCCCCCGGTCAGGAACACCAGATCCTCGGGATCCGTGCGGTCCAGCGCCGCGGCGATGGAGACCAGGCTGTCGGGAACGACCTGGACGAGATCCACCTGGACGGCGTGGCTGCCGAGGGCCTGCTGGATGCGACGGCTGTTGGTGTCGGCCGTGCGGCCCTCGAGCAGTTCGTCCCCGACGGCGATGATGCGGACCCGGGCCAGTGCGTCCATCACAGCCCGATTCCCAGGGCGCGGAGCAGGACGATGGTCCCGTGGGTCGCCGCGCAGGCGAGCGCGCCCGCCCCCACGTCGTCGGCCATGATGCCCAGCCCGCCGCCGCCTCGCAGCATCTCCAGGCGCCTCACGCCGAAGGGCTTGAGGATGTCGAAGACCCGGAACCAGAAGAAGCCGGCCACGAAGCCCCAGGGGCTGGCGGTCACTCCCAGGAAGGTCACCAGCATGCCGGCTATCTCGTCGATGACCACCAGCGAGGGATCCTGCCCATGGATCCTCTCCAGGGCCGAAGCGACGGGGATGCCCACCAGGGTGACCACGACCGCCAGCGCGGCGGTGACGCCCAGGGGGATGGGTCCCGCCACGGTCCAGATCAGCCACCAGGCCGCCGCGAACGCGAAGCTGGCGACGGTGGCCGGGGCGATGGGCGCGAACCCCGTCCAGAAGAAGGTGCCCAGGGCGTAGAGCAGGGGGCGAGGCATGGTACTCCTCAATCCTTGGGTGATGGCGGGGCGACGCGTTTCTCCACCCCGGTGACGATCAGGATCACGCCGAGCAGGGTGATCACCAGCTGGGCGGCCATCACGGAGCGGTCGACGTCGATTCCCCCGGCGACCGCCAGGGCGGGGCCCAGGAGCACGAGGTAGATCCCCAGGGTGGCCCTGGGTTTCAGGGTCAGGTCCAGACGCGGCGCGATCAAGTGGATCATGCCCGAGATCAGGCCCACGATCACGTTCCCCAGGAGGATCCCCCAGCTGCTGTCCTTCATCACCGTCTCCGGACGAAAAAGATCCCCCGGCTCCATGCCGGGGGATCGGATCATACCAAGGCGGCCGAGCGGCCGCCCCCTTTATTTCCGCGGTCAGGTCGTCTGCAGCTGGCGCAGCACGAGCTTGGCCACGCACTTCAAGGTGTCGAAGACGCCCACACCGTTGACCGCCACCGCTTCGAAGTTCTCGAAGCCCTCGGGGTTCAGCTCCTCGTTCAGCTCGGCGACGGGGATGGCGTCCGGCATGTCCCGCTTGTTCCACTGGATGACGAAGGGGATCTGCTCGAGGTTCAGGTCGTATTCCTTCAGGTTCTCGTGCAGGTTGTAGAGCGCCTCGATGTTCGCGTCGAAGCGGGCCTCGCTGCTGTCGGCCACGAAGACGATCCCGTCCACGCCGCGCAGGATCAGCTTGCGGCTGGCGTTGTAGTAGACCTGGCCGGGCACCGTGTAAAGGTGGAAGCGGGTCTTGAACCCCTTGACCTCACCCAGCTCCAACGGCAGGAAGTCGAAGAACAGGGTCCGATCCATCTCCGTGGCCAGGGTCACCAGCTTGCCCTTGGTCTCGGGCGCCAGCTTCTCGTACACGTACTGGATGTTGGAGGTCTTGCCGCCCAGACCCGGTCCGTAATAGACGATCTTGCAGTTGATCTCGCGGGATGAGTAGTTGATCAGCGACACGGCGAATCCCCTTTGGCCTGCCGGGGTTCAGGGACTGGGTCCCCCTCATCAATCTGCGAACAGATTGTCGATCTCCGCCTCCACCTCGCGGGTGAAGGTCTCGTCCAGGGCGTCGTATTCCTCGTTGCGGTACTGCAGCTTCTCGTAGAGCGTCTCGATGATCCGGTTGAGCTCGTCGACCGCCCGCTTGACCCGCAGCCGCACCAGGCCGAGCGTCGTGGTCTTGTCGAACAGCACCACCAGGATCACGCCCTTGTGGATCTTGCCGAGGAACATGCTGTCCTTCGCACCCTGGTGGTACAGGGTGCTGAAATCCTTTTCCCCGATCAGCTTGGCCAGCTGGTAGTTGGCCTCGAAATCGGCGGCGCACAGGGAGGCGAAGCTGGTCAGGTCGAAATCCACGTCCGGACCGCAATGGCTGACCAGCTGACCGGTGCGGTCGATCAGCATGACGTTGCCGGCCTTGCTGCTCTTCAGCAGGTCGTCCAGGACGTTGTTGATGGCCCAGAAATCTTCATCGAAGATGGCCCATTCCGCTCTGACCATGAAAATCCTCTCCCGCAGCGCCGAGTTGACGCCGTCTGGAATTGGGACTGGTACCTCGACCCTGATATCGGCCGCGATTCCCGGGGCTTGAACGGCAATTTCACGGGTCGGGAGACCGGCAAGGGGGTCAGAAGGGGCGGCGGAACTGGAAGGCGCGCTGCAGGGTCACCTCGTCGGTGTACGCCAGGGCGCCGCCCACGGGGATGCCCGTGGCCAGCCGGCTGAGATTCAGGGACCGGTCCTCCAGCAGACGCTGGATGAACAGGGCCGTGGTCTCCCCCTCGACGCTGGCGTCCAGGGCGATGATGACCTCGGTCACCCCGTCCTGCTCGATCCTGGCCTGCAGCCGCGCGAATGGCAGGTCCTGGGCGCGCACTCCGTCCAGGGGGGACAGCAGCCCTCCGAGCACGAAATACCGGCCCTGGAAGAAGCCCCCCTTCTCGAACGGCAGCACGTCGATCGGGCTGGAGACGATGCAGAGCTGGGAGGGGTCCCGCCGCTGCGAGGTGCAGATGCGGCAGGGATCGGTCTCGGTGATGGCCCCGCAGCGCGAGCAGTTGCGCACCAGGCGGCGCGCCTCGTCGACCGCCTCGGTCAGCTCGGCGGCTCCTCCGTTCTCGGCCACCAGGTGCAGGGCGATGCGGGTGGCGGACTTGCGCCCCAGGCCGGGCAGCCGTCCCAGGCTCCGCACCAGGCGTTCCAGGGCGGGGGACTGGAACTCCCCGCCGTCGTTCAGGGGGTCGATGCGGGCCACGGTCTAGCCCATGCCCGGCAGCTTCATGCCGGGGATGTTCAGGCCGCCGGTCACCGAACCCATCTCCTGCTCGACCAGTTCGTCGACCTTCCTGACCGCCTCGTTGACCGCGGCCAGGACCAGGTCCTGCAGGAACTCGACGTCCTCGGGATCCATGGCCTCCGGGGCGATGCTGATGGACTTGAGGGTGTGCTTGCCGTCCATGACGACCTTGACCTGGCCTCCGGCCACCTCGGCGGCGACCTCCTTGGCGGCCAGCTCCTCCTGGGCCTTGGCCATCTTGGCCTGCATCTGCTGGGCCTGTTTCATGAGCATCCGGATGTCCACGTTGCCTCCCGTCGTTACGGATATCAGGTCAGGACCCCTGGGGGTCCCAGCGTTCCTTGTCGCTATCGGGCAGCGGCGTGCCGCCGATCAGATCCACCAGATCGCCCAGGGCGGAATCCTCGGCGCAGGCCTTCCTCAGCTCCTCGCTGTGGGTGGGGGCCACCTCCTGGCGGATCTCCTCGTGAACCTCGGCCGCCTGCCCCCTCTCGCCGAGGACCATCTCCACCTTCACCGCCCGGTTCCACAGCTTCGCGGCGCAGGCGGCGATGGCCGGCCCCTCGTCGTTGATGGTCCGCACCTGGAACGACTTCTCGGCGGCGAAGGCGATGGTGAGCAGCCCGCGGTCCGCGTCGAAGGACGGCAGCCCGTTCATCAGGCAGGCCGCCACCCGCGGCGACTGCCGCATGAGCACGTCCAGCAGCTGGGTCCAGCCGGGCACCGTCTCGCCGGCGGCCCCCCGGGGGGCGGCGGCGGGCAGGGTGGACGCGGCGCCGGAAGCGGCGGCGCCGGAGGAACCGGCGACCGGCGCGCCGGAACGGGGCCCCGTCGGCCGGGTCGGAGCCGACCTGGGCCCGGCCGGCGCGGCGGACCTCGGCCGGGTCCCACCCGAAGCTCCTCCGCCGGCGGCCATCCCCCCTGCTGCGAGGTCCTCCAGCTTCCGGGCCAGGTCGGCCAGCAGGACGCGGGATTCGAACCGGGCGTATTCCACCACCGCGGCCTCCAGCAGGATGCGCGGCTGGGTGCTGCGGTGGATCCGCTCGAAGTGGCGGCCGGCCCGCTCGATGAGCGCCAGCAGATCCTGCTCGCTGAAGCGGGCGGCCTGCTCCCCGAGGCGTTGCAGCTGGTCGGCCGGGACGTCCACCATCCGGGCCAGTTCAGGGTCGATCTTCAGCAGCATCAGGTTGCGGAAGTCGGTCACGATGCCGCGGGCGAAGGTGCCCAGGCTCTGGCCCGTGCGGGCCAGCTCGTCGACCAGGTCCAGCGCCGCCGAGGCGTCCTGGGCGATGATCGCGTCGTTGAGGCGCAGGTACAGCTCGCTGCGGATCAGGCCGAAGGCCGCGACGACCGCGTCCTCGTCGATGGTCCCCTCGCAGGAGGCGATGACCTGATCCAGCAGGCTCAGGCCGTCGCGCATGCTGCCCTCGGCCAGGGACACGAGCAGGCGCAGCCCCGTGTCGTCGACGGTGACCCCCTCGGCGGCGGCCACCTCCTTCAGGCGTGCGGCCAGCTCGTCCTGGCTCAGCAGGCGGAAGTCGAAGCGCTGGCAGCGGGACAGGATCGTCCGCGGGATCTTGTGCACCTCGGTGGTGGCGAAGAAGAAGAAAACCCGCGCCGGCGGCTCCTCGAGGATCTTCAGGAGGGCGTTGAAGGCCCCCTTGGACAGCATGTGGACCTCGTCGATGATGAAGACCCTGCTGTTGCCCTCGCTGGGCGAGTACTGCGCCATGTCCCGCAGGTCGCGGATGTTGTCGACGCCGGTGTTGCTCGCCGCGTCGATCTCAAGCACGTCGAGGTAGTTGCCCCGGGCGATGGCGGTGCAGGCGGGACAGACGCCGCAGGGGTCGCCCCGGTCGGGCCGCTCGCAGTTGATGGCCTTGGCCAGCAGCCGGGCGACGGTGGTCTTCCCGCAGCCGCGGGGCCCGCTGAACAGATAAGCGTGGCTGAGCTTGTCCCTGCGGACGGCGGCCTTCAGGGTGCCGGTCACGTGGGACTGCCCGACGACCTGGGCGAAGGTCTCGGGGCGGTACTTCCTGGCGATGGCTTCGTAAGACATGGCGCTCCACTGTCCAGGTGCCGAACGGGACGGGCGCGGCGGCGGCCGGCCGGTCCCCGAGGATGACGACCCCGGAAAACTAGCAGATCACCGGCGGTGAGGCCATGAAGTTTCCCGGAGGAGCGGGCCCGGGTCGCCCCGGGCGGGGAAGGGAGAGGGCCAGGCTGGCGGCGCACACGTCGAAGGGAACGTACCGCTGCTACTTTCCAGTCCTGACGGGGTTGGTGCTCCGGCGTCACACCGGGCCTGGCCCATCATGTCGGCGGCCGGGGGACGCCGTGCGCCCCCGGCCGGATGATCTGGTGGAGATGATCGGGTTCGAACCGACGACCCCAACGTTGTGAACGTAGTGCTCTCCCAGCTGAGCTACATCCCCACCCCATACGGTGTCCCGTGAGGGACAATATAATCCAATTACGCCGGCGGTCAAAAGGGGCCGGCCATCTGGATTCCTGGCGGAGAGGCAGGGATTCGAACCCTGGGAACTCCGAGGAGTTCAACGGTTTTCGAGACCGCCCCGTTCAACCGCTCCGGCACCTCTCCGGTATGATTTGCGGCCGCAGGATCCTGCGGCTTGTGATGGCGGAGAGGGAGGGATTCGAACCCTCGGTACCCGGAGGCACACACGATTTCCAATCGTGCCGATTAAGCCGCTCTCGCACCTCTCCGCGGCACAGGCGGGGCAATATAGCACCCGTCTCCGTGAAAATCAACGGTTGTGCCATCGAGATTGTGCCCGGCGCGGGAGTTGCCCCGGGCCGGTCATGGACAGCTCCAATTCCAACCCCGAATCCTGGGCCCCTCCCTTCTGCCCTAACCCCAAGTGCCCACACCACAACCTCTTGGGCCTCCCCTTCCCCTACAAACGCATCGGA
>JBFXKG010000010.1:0-176824 GCA_050174015.1 Candidatus Krumholzibacteriia bacterium | reverse complement strand
TTCCAGACCCCGCCCGGTGGGCCACCCTGGGAACTGAAATCTTTGGGGTTTTGGGTTTTGGACAGCAGAAGGGGGGCCTGATCCCGGGCAGGCAGATAAATCCGTCCCAAACATGGGATCGGGGCGGGTTAAGGGGCGCGACAAAGGGAAAACCGATTGATCTTGGACAGCAGTGGGAGGGTTCGTGCGAACCCACCTGGTTCATTATTCCTCAAGTCCTGGGGCAGGCCCCCACCTCGAGCCTGGACACCGGCATCTAACTCCGGACGGTTGGGAGTATGGACTTTCAAAATGAGGCTGGTTTTGATAAAATCATGAGATCGAGGGAGGATTGCCCAATGGCCCTGAGATATATCATCTCGATTGCCCTTCTGCATTCCCTTTGCTCAGGAGCTCAGGGCCGGACGATCACCTTGGCCCGGGATGGGTCTGGGGAATTCAGCATTCTGCAGCACGCTCTCGATGCAGCCGCGTCGGGAGACACGATTCTGGTGGGTCCAGGGGAATACACCGAGATGTTCCCAGTGAAGTACCCTGGATATGCCTGGGATGTAGAAGTTGCAGGACATGTGACCGTATCTGAATTGACGATCATCGGGGCAGGCCCTGAGGTGACAATCATTGGGCAAGCCAATCAGAATATTGATTATGTCCACTATTCTCCGATTGCGTTGGGATGGGATGGAGGCATTTCCTGCCGAATAGAAAACGCAACCCTGAGAAACAGTTTCCACGGGTTTTTGGCCTTTGATGGTCCAATTTTTTTCAACAATTGCAGGTTAGTCGATAATGTGGAAGGTCTGTGGTGGATTAATATTGGCTCCGGAGGTTGGGTAAAAAATTCCACCTTCTACACTTCATATGTGAGCTCTCATGCTTTACTTAACATGTATGGGACAGGGGGGGGGGCATTGGTTGAAAATTGCATTTTTTCAGACGCCCCCCATGGCTATGCTGTTTTATTGGGCGGAGTTGATGACATCGCCATCAATAATTGTGAGATTTTTTATGCGCGCATTGGAGTTCAAATTTCTGCTGGGGCGGGGTGTCTCATACGAGAGAGTCGGATTCATGATTGCGAATTCTATGGTATTGCTTTGACGGCTGTTGCTCCCCGTTGTGAAATCAGAGATAGCGAAATTTCCGGAGGGAAGATGGCGGTATGGGTAGATGCTGAGGGAGTTCTTGCCGCGACTAGGACAATTTTCACAGGTGGCACTACTGGGGTGATGAAGTTTGTCAATACCGCCCCAGCATATGTCCGCTATTGTGATCTGATCAAAGGGTCGAGTGCATATTCCATAGATTGTGTGCAATTTCCGGACTACGGCAACATCCAGCACGACTTCCTGGGCAACTACTGGGGAACGGGTGATGCGGCCTTGATTGCGAGTTGGATTCACGACATTCACGATGATCCAGCAATCCTGGCCGAGGTCCTGTACACGCCCTTCTACGGCGGTCCGGTGGAAACCGAGGCGACTTCATGGGGAGACCTGAAGGCGCTGTGGAGGTAACGGCAGGCTCCGAAATCTTGACGGGTTCAGCGAGGTCTCCGGGAAGAGGAAGTTTGTTACAGGTATGTCCTTCATTTTGATCAATCAGGCCTCAGAGGGGTTCAAATTGAACCCCTCTGCGCCATAATTCTTCAAATCCCCGGGCAGGCCCCACCTCGTGCCTGACTTTCCGGTCCCGCCACCCCTGCCGTCACATTCGGTACTGATCGGTGCGGCGGTCGCCGAAGATGTGATTGAGCGGGGTGACCTGCCGGTCGATCTCCGCCAGGTCGATGTCCGTCACCGCAGCGCCTTCCTCCTCCTTGCCCAGACGCACGAGCAGCCTGCCCAGGGGCGAGACCACCTCGCTCATCCCGATGAAGTCCAGCCGGGTGCCGGTGCGGTTCTCGCTGCCGATGCGGTTGCTCGTGACGGCGAACACCCGGTTCTCCTGGCACCGCGTGATCATGGCCTCCGGGCACCAGGGCAGCAGCAGGTTCGACGGATGCAGCAGGATCTGCGCGCCGGCGAGGGCCAGGCTGCGGGCCGCCTCGGGGAAGATCCAGTCGAAGCAGATCATCAGGCCGACCGTGGTCCCGCAGGCCTCGAACACCGGGAAGCCGAGATCGCCGGGGGTGAAGACCAGCTTCTCGTCGGCGAACAGGTGTACCTTGCGGTAGAGCTCACGCGAACCGTCGGGCCGCACCAGGACCGCGCTGTTGAAGACCATATCGCTGGCCCGCTCGGCGATGCCGGCCGCAAGCGTGCAGCCGGATTCGGCGGCGAAGCGGGTTAAAGCCGCGAGAATCGGGCCACCGGTCCGGCCGGGAGCCGCCTCCTCCGCCAGCGACATGGCTTCGGCGGTGTCGCGGAACTGGTACCCGGTGGCGAACAGCTCCGGCAGCACCGCCAGGTCGCATCCCGCGGGAATCAGGGCCAGGGCCCGCTCCAGGTTCCCGGAAACGTCTCCGAACACGGGCGAGGTCTGGATCGCCGCGACACGCAACACGCTCATGCGAGGGCTCCTTCCAGGGTTGCGGGCACCGGTCCACCGGTCAGCTGGATCAGCCGGGCCATGCACCGGTCATGGGTGAAGTTGTCGAGGACCCGGCGGCGTCCCGCCCGGCCCCAGCGCGCACGCAGTTCGTGGTCCCCGGTCGATTCGACCAGGGCCGCCAGCAGGCCGTCCACGTCGCCGGGATCCACCAGCCGCCCTGTCACCCCGTCCTTGACGATCTCGGGCAGGCTGCTGGCGCGGCCGGCGATCACCGGCAGCCCGCACACCGCCGCCTCCGCGGCCGCCAGGCCGAAGCCCTCGGCGTGGGAGGGCATCACGAGCAGCGAGCACTCCCGGTAGAAGGCCGGGATGTCCTCCACGAAGCCCATGATCTCCACGCGGTCGGGGTGGCGGAGCCCCTGACGCCAGCGGGCCAGGTCCTCGCCGAGGACGCCCTCGCCCGCCATCCTCAGCACGGGGTGCGGGCCTTCGCCGGTCCAGGGTGCGGCTTCGAACCGCGACCAGGCCTGCATCAGTTCGGGCACGCCCTTGCGCTCGATGAACTGCCCCACGAAACCGACGGTCACCCTCGCGGGTGGGCGGTCAGCAGGCCGGAACCGCGCCGTGTCGATGCCCTTGTAGAGCAGGTGGACCCGGGCGGGATCCAGCCACGGGGCGCTCGATAAGGTGGTCCGGCGGGTGGCCTCGCTGTTGACCAGCAGCCCGGTGGCCAGGTGCCGGAAGAACAGGCGGTAGTTCCAGTTGTCCTTCAGGGGGAAGTCGCTCTCGCGGGTGCCCAGGATCACCGGCAGCCGGGCCAGGCGCCCGGCCAGGGCGGCGTTCTTCAGGTCCTTGGTGGTGTTGGCAATGACTGCCGTCACCCCGTAATGGGAGAACAAGGATGCCAGGCGCACGGCGGTCCAGGGGGCGCCGTCCACCCGGATCGTCAGGGTCTCCACCGTGATGCCGATCTCGCGGGCGCGGTCGAGCCAGACGGCGTCGGGCTGGGCGATCAGCGAGACCCTCAGCCCCAGCTCGTGGAGGGTGCGGGCCGCGGCCAGGAACCAGACCTCGGCGCCGCCGAAGCTGCGCATGGAGTTGACGAAGCACAGGTGGTAGGGCTTGGCGGCCAAGGGGCGTCCTTTCGCTCGTTGGGATTGCGGGGCGGCACCATTGTAGAGCCCAACCCCGCCGGGGGCCAGTCCTCAACGGGACGCCTCAGCGGGGCGGGATTGCCAGAGGCCCGGCTCTGGATTACTCTTGTCCGTATTCCGTGTCGCCGCCCGCTTTCCGCTGGACCATCTCCGGGAGTTTCCTTTGCCGCTGGACCGCAAACCCGTCCGCCTCGATCCGCGCCTGGCCTGGTTCTCCGGCGTGCGCCGCCTGCTGTCCCCCATGGCCGGGGTCACCGACCGCCCTTTCCGGGACATCTGCCGGCGCTTCGGCGCCGACATGGGGTTCTGCGAGTTCGCCTCGGCCAGCGGCCTGACCTACGGCGGCGAGGCGACCTGGAAGCTGGTGGACACCGAGGGCGAGGACGCCCTGGTCGGCGTCCAGATCTTCGGCAACGACCCCGGGCACATGGCCGGCGCCGCCCGCCTGCTCGGCGACAGGCGGATGGACGTCCTGGACATCAACTTCGGCTGCCCCGCCAAGAAGGTCGTCAAGAAGTGCGGGGGCAGCGCCCTGCTGGCCGACGTGCCCCTGCTCGAGCGCATCGTCAAGGCCGTGGTCGAATCTAGCACCGTACCGGTGACCGCCAAGATCCGCACGGGCTGGGACGAGGATTCGGTCAACTACCGCGAGGTCGGCCTGCTGCTGCAGGAGCTGGGCATGGGCTGGGTCACCATGCACGGCCGCACCCGCTCCCAGAAATTTTCCGGACAGGCCGACTGGGACCGCATCGCCGACCTGGTCGAGACGCTGGACATCCCGGTGATCGGCAACGGCGACGTGGTCGACGGGGCCTCCTACCGGGCCATGGTCGAGCGGACCCGCTGCCACGGCGTGATGATCGGACGCGGCGCCATCGGCAATCCCTGGATCTTCGCCGAGATGACGGCCGTGGATGAGGACAGGGAGGCCCCGTTCATCCCCTTCGCCGAGATGTGCGAGGTGACCTGCGACCACATCCGGGGGGAGGTGGCCATGCGCGGGGAGAACCAGGGCTGCCTGGTGGTGCGCAAGCACATCGCCCGCACTTTCCGGGGATATCCGGGGGCCGCGGCCCTGCGCAGGGAACTCTACGCCGCCCCTGACAGTTCCACCATGATGGCCATCCTGACCGAAGCGGGCGCCCTGGGCGATCCGCGCCTCATGGGGGTCACGGTCGGAGAGGACGATGCCGGGGAATCCGGCGACCAAGGAGGGATCCGTGGCGGTTCGGCAGACTGATTCCCGATTCCCGGCCGGTCGTACCCGTTTCCCGGGGCCGATCCGGATGGGTCTGTTCCTGGCGGGCCTGGTCCTGGCCGCCCTGCTCCTGGCCGCAGGAGGCTGTTCCAAGCGGGTGACCTCCACCGGCACGGTGACGGGCCCGGGGCCCGCATTGCCGCAGCCACCGCCGCGGACCTTCCCCCAGGGCAACATCATCGAGCATGCGGTGCAACCGGGGGAGACCCTGGCGATCGTGGCCGACAACTACTACGGCGACCCCCGCCGCGCCGAGAGGATCGCCGAGGACAACGACCTGGGATCGGGCGCCGATCCCGCCCCCGGTTCGGTCCTGAGGTTGCGGTTCGACAAGGACGAGTGGGAGTCCGCCAGGAAGCGCTCCTCCGCCCTCGGTCCCTACAACCAGGGGGTCGATCTGCTGGCTTCCGAACGGTTGGGCGAGGCGGAAGCCCAGTTCGAACTCGCCCTGGAGACCGCGCCCGACCTGCACGCCGCCCGCTACAACCTGGCCCTGGTCCTCCTGAAGCGCGGCATGGCCGAGAAGGCACTCGAACACCTGGACGTCCTGGTGAAGGCCCGGCCCGAGGCGACCGACTTCGCCTTCGCCCGGGGCAACGCCCTGTTCCAGTCCGCCCGTTTCGAGGAAGCGGCCCGCCAGTTCGGGCTGGTCCTGGAACGGGATCCGGCGGACAAGAGGGCCGCGTTCGGCTACGCCCGCAGCCGCCAGGAAGCCGGCGACCGCGCCGGGGCCATCGCCGCCTGGGAAGCCTACCTCCGGCTCGACGGGGACTCCAACTGGGCCGCCGCGGCGCGCCGCAATCTCGAGACGTTGCGGCATGCCCCCTGATCCGGGGCCCTTGCTGACCCTCAGGGGCCTGGACCTGGACCGCCGGACGCCGGACGGGCCGGTCAGGATCCTCCAGGGCATCGATATCGACCTGGCCCCCGGGACCTGGACGGCCCTGGTCGGCGGCAACGGCTCGGGCAAGTCCTCCCTGCTGAAATACCTGGCCGGCGAGGAATCCCCGGCGGCGGGCCGGGCGGCCCTCATGGTCCAGGATCCCGACGAACAGCTGATCGGCGGCACGGTGCGGCAGGAGCTTCGCCTGGGAAGGGTGGATCTGGACCCCGAGCCCATCCTGCGGGACTTCGGCCTCGAGGGCGCCGGCGACCTCAATCCCCACCTCCTTTCCGCCGGCCAGAAGCAACGGCTGGCCCTGGCGGTGACCACCGGCTGCGATCCGGCGATCCTGCTCTGCGACGAACCCACCGCCCTGCAGGACGACGCCCAGGCCGCCTGGGTGCTCGACCGGCTGGACCGCTGGCGCCGGGCCGTGCCCGGCAGGACGCTCCTGACGGCGACCTGCGACCGCAGGGAGGCCGGGCGCGCCGACCGCCTGGTGGTCCTGGCGGGCGGGCGCATCGTGGCCCAGGGTCCGGCCGCGGACCTGCTGGACAAAGGGGCGGGCGACGGGGTCCTGGCTCCGGGGCCCATCCCGGCCGGGGAACGCCGTCGTGGACCCTCGGCCGGTCGGGGCGAACCGGTCCTGGTCCTGGAGAACGTCGCCTGCAGGTTCGATGATCGGGGCGGGGGATTCGCGGCGGTGGACCTGACCCTGAAACCCGGGCAGCGCCTGGGGATCACCGGCCCCAACGGCTGCGGCAAGAGCACCCTGCTGGCGGTCTGCGCCGGCCTGCGGTCGCCCGAATCGGGCCGGGTCCGGCTCGACGGCCGCGACCTCTACCGGGGCGGGCGGCCCGACCTGGACCACGGGGCGGCCCTGCTGGCCCCCCAGTTCCCCGAGTACTTCTTCTCCCGCCCCACGGTGGCCGGGGAGATCGCCCTGGATCCCCGTCTCGCCATCCAGGACGCGGCGGAATTCCTGGCGGCCTGGGGCCTGCCCGCCGACCTGGCGCGGCGCAATCCCCACGACCTGAGCAGCGGCCAGCGCCGGCGTCTGGCCCTGGGGCTGGTGGTGCATTCGGGACGGCCGGTCCTGCTGCTGGACGAACCCACCGCCGCCCAGGACCGCGAGGGCCGCGAGCGCATCCTGGGCCTGCTGGACGGAGTGCCGCCGGAAGCGGGCCTGATCATCGCCTCCCACGACCGGGACTTCCTGGTCCGGGCGGGCTGCACCCTGCTGGCCCTGGGGCCCGGGGGGCTGGCCTGAATCCGGTCCCCCGTCCGGCCGGCAGGAGGGCGGACCCCGGAATCCCCGCGGAGAAAACGGGCTTGCTGGCCCGGACGCAGGTTGCTAGATTCCTGCGGAGCCGGTCCGGATTTCCCGGCCATCGCCCGGCGCAGCGGCAATGCCTGCCGGATCATCCGGGCTGACCACCCGACACGACCAAGGAGGCCTGCAGGAAAATTCCGGCATGGAGCGGTGCGCCCATGCCTTTTTTCTGGCCCGAACCCGGGGAAGCGGTATGAATTTCGTCGAGAAAGCCGTCATCATGAACTCCAGCGAGATGACCCGCGCCGTCAAGCGGATGGCGCACGAGGTCGTCGAGGCCAACAAGGGCGTCAAGGACCTCGTGCTGCTGGGCGTCCAGCGCCGGGGCGTGCCCCTGGCCAGGATGCTGGGTGACGCCATCAAGCAGATCGAGGGCACCGAGGTGCCCCAGGGGGCCCTGGACATCACGTTCTACCGCGACGACCTGTCCACGCTCGGTCCCGCTCCCCAGGTCGCCAGCACCGAGATGCCCTTCGACGTGAACAGGAAGATCATCATCCTGGTGGACGACGTGCTGTACACCGGACGAACGGTCCGCGCCGCCCTGGACGTGATCATGGACTGGGGCCGCCCCGCCGCCATCCGCCTGGCCGTCCTGGTGGACCGCGGCCACCGGGAACTGCCCATCCGGCCGGACTTCGTGGGCAAGAACGTCCCGACCTCCCAGAAGGAGATCATCAAGGTGAAGGTCAAGGATTTCGACGATCGCCAGGAAGTGGTGGTCGGGGAGGTCACGGAAGGATGATCCTCAAGAGCAAGGACGTCCTGGGCCTGGAGGAGATGTCGGCCGAGGAGATCCTGGGGGTCCTGGAGATCGCCGCCCGCTTCCGGGCGGTGTTCGACCGCCCCGTGCGCAGCGTCCCCATCATGCGCGGCCGCACGGTGGTCAACTTCTTCCACGAGCCCAGCACCCGCACGCGCATCAGCTTCGAGCTCGCCGAGAAGCGCCTGTCCGCGGACATCGTGAACTTCTCGACGGCCACCAGCAGCTTCAAGAAGGGCGAGACCCTCCGCGATACCGCCGAGAACCTGGCGGCCATGAAGATCGACATGCTCATCATCCGGCACAGCAGCGCCGGCGCGGCGGCCTACCTGGCGGGCGTCCTGGAATGCTCGGTGATCAACGCGGGGGACGGGGCCCACGAGCACCCCACCCAGGGACTCCTGGACATCATGACCATGCGCCAGCGCCTGGGCGACCTGCGCGGCAAGAAGGTCACCATCATCGGGGACATCGCCCACAGCCGGGTGGCCCGGTCGAACATCTGGGGCCTGACCAAGCTGGGGGCCGAGGTGACCCTGTGCGGGCCGCCGACCATGGTGCCCGGCGCCCTCGAGAAGCTGGGAGTGAAGGTCGAGCACGACCTCAGGCGTGCCGTGGCCAGGGCCGACGTGCTGAACGTGCTGCGCATCCAGCTGGAGCGCCACGCCAGCAAGTCGTTCCCCAGCAACCGCGAGTACCACCGGATGTACGGCATCACCGAGGAGATCGTCCGCGGCCTGAAGCCCGAGGCCTTCATCCTGCATCCGGGCCCCATGAACCGGGACGTGGAGATCGCCAGCGAGGTGGCCGACGGGCCGCGCCAGGTGATCCTCGACCAGGTGGCCAACGGCGTGGCCGTGCGCATGGCTTTGATCTACCTGCTCTCGGGCGGCGACCCGGGGGCGCTCGGCGGCGGACAGGCCGCCTGACCGGGATCCGACGAAAAGAACGCGGGCCGGGCCCCGGGGCCGGCCCCTGACCCGCAAGAGGTAAACGATGGATTGGAGCTGGAAGCGCATCCCGGCCGAGTTCCTGGTCACCAACGTGCGGCTCTGCACCCAGGGAAAGCTCGGCAAGCGCAAGGGTTTCCTGCACGTCCGCAAGGGGCGCATCGAGGGTCTCGGAGTCGGCTCGCCCACCATGGAGGGCCTGCCCGTCCTGGACGGGGCCGGCCTGGTCTGCGCCCCCGGCTTCGTGGACCTGCACGTGCACTTCCGGGAGCCGGGCCAGGAGGAGAAGGAGACCGTCGCCACGGGCAGCCTCGCCGCCGCCGCGGGGGGATTCACGTCGGTGGTGACCATGCCCAACACCTCGCCGGCCATCGACAACTCGGGCATGGTCCGCTACCTCATCGACCGGGGGCGGGATGCCGGCCTGTGCCGCATCTTCCCCACCGGGGCCATCAGCCCCGGCCGCCAGGGCGAAGCGATGTGCGAGTTCGGCGACATGGTCGCCGCCGGCGCGGTGGGCTTCACCGACGACGGCTCGCCGGTGGCCAACGGCAACCTCATGGCCAACGCCCTGAAGTACGCCGGCATGCTGGGGGTGCCCATCATCAGCCACGCCGAGGACCTGACCATCGTCGGCAACGGGGTCATGCACGCGGGCTACTGGTCCGCCCGCCTCGGCCTGGCGGGGATGGCGCGGGCCAGCGAGGACTCCTCCACCTTCCGGGACATCGAACTGGCGCGGGCCACCGGCGGGCACCTGCACGTGGCGCACGTGTCCACGCGCGGCGCGGTGGAGATCATCAGGCGGGCCAAGGCCGAGGGCGTCCACGTGACCGCCGAGGCCACCCCCCACCACTTCAGCCTGGATCATTCCCGGTGCCGCGAGTATTCGCCCCTGTTCAAGATGAATCCCCCCCTGCGCGAGACCGAGGACGTCAACGCCGTCGCCGAGGGCCTTGCCGACGGCACCCTCGACTGCATCGCCACCGATCATGCGCCCCACACGGCGACCGAGAAGGAATACCAGTTCGACCAGGCTCCGTTCGGGGTCACCGGACTGGAGACCGCCCTGGGGGTGGGCATCACCTACCTGGTCAACAGCGGGGTCATGGATCTGGGCCGGCTGGTGGAACTGATGACCGAGAAGCCGGCGAGGGTCCTGAACCTGCCCGTGGGCCGTCTCGAGGAGGGCGCCGAGGCCGACTTCGTCCTGTTCGACCCCGAGAAGGAGTGGGTGGTCCGGGCGGAGGCCTTCAAGTCCCGCAGCCGCAACTCCTCCTACCTGGGGGAGAAGCTCAGCGGCAGGGTGGCCGCCACCTTCATGCGCGGGCGGCTGACCTGGCTGGACCCCGAACTGGCTCCCTGCGGGGAGGATTGACCCGGTCGCTCCGGGCGACCCGACCCGGGAATGCATCTTGCATGTTCTCCCGGATGATCCCGTCCCCGAGCGGGTTGGTCATCGCGGCAAAAACCTGCTATCGTTCTTGGTGGCGGCAGCTTGCCCGATTCCGTCAACCCTGGTCGTGAAAGGCCCGGATGCCTCCCAGTCCCCGGCAGGATGATCTCAAGGCTGCAGACCGTCCGCTGCAGGGGACGGTGCGGACAGGTGGGTTCGCCATCGCCCTGCTGGTCCTCGTGGTGGCCCTGGCCGGTTGCGCCAAGTACAACACCTACTTCAACGCCAAGCGGGCCTTCGACAACGCCGAGCACGTCCGCAACGAGGCCCTGCGGAAGCACCAGGATCCCCCCAAGCCGGGCGGCCAGCAGAAGACCGACTACGAGGAGGCCATCCGCAAGGCCCAGAAGATCCTGGACGACTATCCGGGCCACGGTCTGACCGACGACGCCCTGTTCCTGCAGGCGAAGGCTTATCACCGGCTCGAATCCTACCGGATGTCCATCCGCAAGCTGGACCTGCTGTTCACCAACTTTCCCGCCTCCGAGTTCCTGGAGGAGTCGCTGTACATCCAGGGCCTCAACCACCTCCTGATCGGCAGCCTGCCCCGCAGCCAGGAATACCTGGACCGTCTCGCCAAGAAGTTCCCCGAGAGCCGGTTCCAGGCCGAGACCCGCAAGGTCACCGGGGACAATGCCTACGCCCTGGAGGACTGGGAGGCCGCCGCGACCAGCTACCGCGAATACCTGGCCCAGGAGACCGGGGTCAGGGAACCCGACCGGATCGGCCTGAAACTCGCCACCTGCTACTGGGAACTGGAACGCTACGAGGAGGCCGCCAGGGTCCTCGAGACGGTAGCGGGATCGGACGAAGGCACGGAGATCGACTTCCAGGCCCGCCTGCTGAGCGCCCGGGTCCACGTGAAACTGGGGGACCACGCCCTGGTCGATGACCTGGTGGCTGGTCTGAAGCCTGAAGCCGGCATCTACCGGTCCGAGGGCCTGGTCGCCTTGGTCGAAGCCGAGAACCTCATCGCCCAGGGCCGGGGAGAGGACGCCTCCCCGGTCCTGGAGAACATGCCGCTGGATTGGCAGACCCCGGTCGTGAAGGCCCGGTCGGCGGACATCCTGGGTTACGAGTTGCTGCGCCGGGGGCAGTGGGAGGAAGCCAAGGTCCAGTTCCAGGAAGCCCTGCGCCAGAAGGACGAACTGGACGACATGGAGCGGACCAGGCGGCTGAACGAGGACCTGAACGACTACCTGGCCGCCGAGGCGGCGCTCAAGGACGCCCAGGGAGACCGCGCGCCGCGGCTCAGGGTGCTGCAGGCCAACGCCCTGCTGTTCGGACTGGGCCGGCCCGGACAGGCCGCCGTCCTCTATCAGCAGGCCGCCGCCGATTCCGCGGCCGACAGCACGGACGCCGCCCGGGCCCTCTACGGGGCCATGCTGGCCTACCGCGATCACCTGGCCCGGCCGGATTCCGCGGCGATGTTCGCCCAGGAACTGCAGCGGCGCCATCCGGACTCTCCCCAGGCTTTCGAAGCGCGATCGGGGGACTCCGGGGACGGGCTCCTGGGCTATCTTCTGGAACTCCGGTCCCGCAAGCAGGCCGAGGCCTTCGCCGCGCTCACGGAGGAGGAACTGCAGGCTCTCCAGCAGGTGGGTGAAGCCACCCAGCCCGGGACCGGCCGTCCGGCGACCGTGGAGCCGGGATTGAGGCGGCGTATGGTCTACCTGGCCCGCCGGGACAACCTCGTCTTCCCTCCGCCGCGGGAGGCCTTGGAGAGGTTGCAGCGGGTGACCGTCCCTGGCGGCGATGCCGGGCCCGCGGGGGCTCCCGCGGGCATGATGCCGGGAACCGCCGTCGCTCCGGCGGATTCGGCCGGATTGCCCGGGTTCGCCGCCGGCGACTCCGTCCGGGCCGCCGTCGGCGAAGCCGGCGCACCGGTGCTTCCGGGCGATCCCGGCCAGGTGCAGCAGGCCGATAGCCTGCAGACCGGCGCGCAGGTCGAAGGCCAGGAGACGGGCGAGGACAAGAAGGACGAGGACAAGAAGGACGAGGAAGAAAAGAAGAAGAAGCTGGATGAGAACTGGGATTTCCTGCGCTGAGCCGGGGCCCCGCCGGCCCGGAAGGACCGCTCCGTGAACCCACCTGTTTCCCTGCCCGGCGCCTACCAGGGCGTCGGCCGGGTGACCGCCAATCGACCGGTCTCCAGCGGACTGATCCGCATGGATCTGGTCCTCGTCCGTCCCCTCGATTTCCGGCCGGGGCAGTTCGCCATGCTGAACCTGGCGGGCCCGTCCGGGCTGGTCTTCAGCCGGCCGTTCAGCATCCTGGCCGCCGACGGCCCGGACGTCTCCTTCCTGTACCGGGTGGTCGGGCGCGGCACAGCCGCCTTCGCCGAACTCGGTCCCGGGGCCCCCGTCAGCTTCCTCGGCCCCCTGGGCCGGCCCTTTCCCCGCAGGAATCCCGGGCAGCGGGCCGTCCTGCTGGCCGGCGGCGTGGGCCTGCCTCCTCTGCACGGCTGGCTGGCCCGGCACGGCCGTCCCGGAGACCTGGCCTGCTTCGGCGCCCGCGACGGCCGGGACGTCCCCTGGGACCTGCTGGAGGAGCGCTGGACCGTGTGCGTCGAGGACCCGGCCGGCCTGGACGGGCGTCCCGCCGTCACCGGACTGGTGACCGCGCCGGTCGCCGGAGCGGAACTGCCCCGCGGGCGCGACCGCATCCTGTTGCTTTCCTGCGGTCCCAGGCCCCTGCTGAGGGCCGCCGCGGATCTGGCCGCGGCGCACGACTGGGAATGCTGGCTTTCCCTCGAGGAACACATGGGCTGCGGTTACGGCGTCTGCAAGGGATGCGTGGTTCAGGTCCGGGTCCCGGGGATCCCGGGTTCCGGGCCGGGAAGCCGCAACGCCACCTGTTGCCAGGAGGGTCCGGTGTTCCGGGCCGAAGACCTGATCTGGACCTGACCGGCGGGCCGTCCCGCCCCTGCACCGCGAGGTTTGTTCCGTGCTGCATCCCGCCTGGTGGACCATCGATCCCTGCGCCCGGTTCCGGCTGGGTCCCCGGTTTTTTCCCGGACGCATCTGGACCGCCTCGGGCTGCTTCGCCTACGGGCTGACCGGGCACGACATGACCTCCGACGACCTGCCCTCGCCCTACTGGGGGCTGGGGGCGGTGGTGACCAAGACGGTCACGCCCCTGCCGCGGTCCGGCAATCCCATGCCCCGCCTGGTGGAGACGCCCCACGGGGCCCTGAACAGCATCGGGCTGGAGAACGTGGGATTCGAGGCCTTCCTGGCGGAGGTCCTTCCCGAGCTGGAGGAACGGGGGGTGCCCACGGTCGTCAGCCTGGCGGCCACGAATCCCGGCGAGTTCGGGGCCATGGCCGCCCGCCTGCAGGAGCGCGCCGGGCCCCTGGAATGCTGGCACGGGGTGGAGTTGAACCTCTCCTGCCCCAACGTCGCCGAGGGCGGGCACGACTTCGGCAAGGATCCGCGCACGGTGGCGCAATGCGTGGCGGCCGCGCGGTCCCATCTTCCCGACCGGGCCCTGCTGGCCAAGCTCACCCCCAACGTGGCGGACATCGCCGGCCTCGCGCGGGCCGCGGCCGAGGCGGGGGCCGACGCCGTCAGCGCCGTGAACACCTTCGTCGGGCTGGAAGTGGACCTGGCCACGGGGAGGCCGATCCTGCCCCGCCGCTTCGGCGGTTATTCGGGACCCGCCCTCCTGCCCCTGGCCCTGGCCAAGGTGGACGAGATCGTGAGCCGCACGGGGGTCCCGGTGGTGGGAGCGGGGGGGATCGCGACGGCCGAGGACGCGCTGAAGTTCTTCGCACTCGGGGCGACGGCCGTCCAGGTGGGCACGGCCCAGATGCGCGATCCGTTCACCGCGGCGCGGATCGCCCGGGATCTGGGCCGGCGGGGCTGACGGCCGGGCCGGCCGGGATCAGCGGTCGTCCGGATCGTCGTCCCCGGCGAAGTCGTCGTCCAGATCGGACTCCATCTCCACCAGCAGGTCGACCTCCAGATCGGGATCGTCGAGATCATCGTCCTCGAAGTCGAAATCGTCGTCATCCGGATCCCCGCCGTGTTCCCGGTCGAATTCCTTCAGCAGATCGTCCTCGACGGAGGGGTCCTCCTCATCCTCGGGCAACCCTTCGGGGAAATCGGCCTCGAGCAGGTCGGCGAAGGTATCCGCGCAGCCGAGGATCTGGCTGGCCAGACCCAGCCCCACGGCCTCGGCCTGGGCGATGGGACCGTTGACTGAGATGCGTTTGTTCCCCTTGCCGGTGGTGCCGGTGATGACGACCTCGCCGCCCCTGACGCGAGCCAGGGCGCCCACGGGCAGATCCTGGTCCGAGATCATGCGGCTGCAGAAGGCCTGTTCGGTGAGCAGTTCCACGGCGCTGGCCTCGGAGTGCAGGCTGGCCAGGAGTTCCCGGGCCTCCAGGTCCTGGCTGCTCCCCACCACCGCGAGCAGGCCCTGGCCGGGGCCGGGCAGGACGAACTCGGGGGAGAAGATCTCCGCGGCGATGCCCTGCACGCCGAGGTGTTCGGTCACTGCCGAAGGCAGGACCAGTCCGTCGATCTCGGTGCGGCGAAGGTGCGTCTCCATGGCGCGGTCCACGCCGCCCCGCAGGATCTCGAAGGTGAGGTTCGGCCACAGGGCGGAGAGCTGGGAGCGCAGGCGCGTGCTGAGCACGCCGATGATGCTGCCGTTCTCCATCTCGTCCATGATGCGCCCGTGCCGGTTCAGGAAGGCGTCGAACGGGTTGCCCCGGTCCGGCACGCAGAGCACCTCGAGCCCCGAGGGCAGCGGCAGGACCATGTCGGCGGCCTCCAGGACGATGAGGCGGGACCGCTCCTCGATCACCATCCGCTCGAGGAACTCCACCTCGGCCCGGCTGGCGGCCAGGAAAGGCTCGTCGGACTTGTCATGGTCCGCCACCGGGGAGGCCAGGAAGTTCAGCTGGCAGGTGATCCGCGGCGAGGCGGACTGCAGGGCGTCGACGATGGCCTGGGTCAGGTTGCGGGCCAGGGGCGAGGCGAGGCTTCCGAAACTGAGGACCCGGCTCTTCAATCCAATCACCTCAGGCTGGGGTGGACGCAGCGGAGCCGGCGAGGAATTCCCCGACCAGCGACCCGATGCGGTGGGCGTCCTCGAACGGCAGGGCCGCGTGGATGGGCAGGGTCAGCACCTCGGCGCCCGCCCTCTCGGCCTCGGTGAGCCGCCCCTGCACCCGACAGTATTCCACGAGCTCGTGGTGGTTCAAGGGGGGATCGTAGTAGACCCCGGTGTCGATCCCGTGGGAATCGAGCAGTCGGCGCAGCCCGTCGCGGTCGCCGCTGCGCACCCAGTACTGGTGGTAGGTGACCTTCATCCCCCGGCCCCCGTTGGGAGTGCGCAGGCGGTTGGCCGCGGGGATGTAGCTGTCGTAGATGGCGGCGACCTGGTCGCGGTCCCGCTGCTCCTCGGCCAGGCGGGCGTGACGGACCCGGATCACCATGGCCTGCACCTCGTCCAGCCGGCTGTTCCAGCCGGTGTAGAGATGTCCGTTCATGCGGACGGCCTGGTGGCCCCGGATGCGCCTGATCCGCTCGGCGTCCTCCTGGTCGCGGCAGAACACCATGCCCCCGTCCCCGATGCCGGGCAGGTTCTTGGTGGGATAGAAGCTGAGGGTGCTCATCCGTCCGAACGAGCCGATGGGCCGGCCGTTGTAGAGGGTGCCCCAGGCCTGGGCCATGTCCGTGACGACCTGCAGGCCGAAGCGCCGGGCGAGGTCCAGGATGGGATCCATGTCGCAGGGCGCCCCGAAGATGGGAACGGGCAGGATGGCCCGGGTCTTCTCGGTGATCGCGTCCTGGATCCGGGAGGGATCGATGTTCAGGTCGTGCGGGTGGATGTCCACCAGGACGGGCACCGCGCCCAGGAGCACGATGGCCTCGATGGTGGCGTCGAAGGTGTACGGCGTGGTGATCACCTCGTCGCCGGGGCGGACCCCGGCCACCGAGAGGGCCACGAACAGCGCGCTCGATCCGGAGGCCACGCCGACGGCGTCGGCCACCTCGCATTCGGCGGCCAGTTCCTCCTCGAGCAGGCGGACCTCCTCGCCCAGGATGAATTGCCCCGACATCAGCAGCTTCTCGAACTTGGCAAGGATGAGGTCCTTGCAGGGCAGCATGGGCGTGACGAGGTCGTAACGGCCGATGCGCTTGTTGGTCTCTGGCTTCATGGAACCCTTTCATCCGCCGGGATCCGCTGGACCCGGCCGGTCACCATCAAACGTCCGAAATGTGGGCGGCGCGGCCGAAACAATCGTACAGGAAGCCGTGTTTTTCCAGATGCGGACGATCATACACGTTCCGACAATCCAGGAAAGCGTTTCCTGCCATGATCTCCCGCAGGTTGCCCAGGTCGAGCTGGCGGTACTGGTTCCACTCCGTGACCAGGATGACGATGTCGGCGTCCTGGCAGGCATGGTAGGGGGACTTGCAGTATTCCAGGTCGGGATAGAACTGCTTGAAGTTCGGCACGGCGGCGGGATCGTGGGCCTGGATGCGGCAGCCACGGGCCAGCAGGCCGTCCACCAGGGGGATGCTTGCCGCCGACCGGATGTCGTCCGTGTTGGGCTTGAAGGCCAGGCCCAGCAGGCCGACCGTCTTGTCCTTCAGGCCTCCGGTCAGGCGCTCGGCCTTGGCGAGGGCCCGCCCGGGCAGGGCCTCGTTGACGCCGATGGCCGCCTTCACCGTGCGCATCTCCGTTCCCGCCTCCTGGGCGATGTGGACGATGGCGTTGGTGTCCTTGGGCAGGCAGCTGCCCCCGAAGCCCAGGCCGGCGTGGAGGAACTTGGACCCGATGCGCTTGTCCAGGCCCATGGCCTTGGCGACGTCGGAGACGTCGGCGCCGACCGCCTCGGCCAGCCGGGCGATCTCGTTGATGAAGGAGATCTTCACGGCCAGGAAGCTGTTCGAGGCGTACTTGACCAGCTCGGCCGTCTCGATCCCGGTCCGGACCATGGGGGTGTCCAGCAGGTAGAGGGGCCGGTAGATCTCGCGCATGAGCTCCTCGCTGCGGGGGGTCTCCACGCCGATCACGACGCGGTCGGGCCGCATGAAGTCCTCGATGCTGGATCCTTCGCGCAGGAATTCGGGGTTGCTGGCCATGTCGAAATCCACGGGCTTCTTGAGCTTCGACTGGATGACCTGCTTCAGCCTGCGGTTGGTGCCCACCGGGACGGTGCTCTTGGTGACGATGACCTTGTAGCCGTCGAGCAGGGCGCCGATCTCCTCCCCGACCTTCATCACGAACTGCAGGTCGGCCTCCCCGGTCTTGGACATGGGCGTCTGCACCGCGATGAAGACCACGTCGGCGTCGTGGATGCCCTCGGCCAGGCTGGTGGTGAAGAACAGCCTTTCCTCCTCGACGTTCTTCAGGACCAGGCGGTCGAGGCCCGGCTCGTAGAAGGGGATGCCCCCCTTCACGAGGGAGTCGATGCGTTCCTGGTTGATGTCCACGCAGGTCACGCGGTGGCCGAAGTCGGCCATGCAGGCGCCGGACACCAGACCCACGTACCCGGTCCCGACCATGCAGATGCGGATCATGGGAATTCCTTTCGGGCTTCATCCAGCATGCTGGACAAGGTGCGCCGGACGTCCCACTCGGGAGCCCAGCCGGTGATTTCGCGCAACTTGGAACCGTCGCCCACCATGATGGGCGTATCGGAAGGCCGCTGGCGGTCCGGGTCGGCGATGACGCTCACCGGACAGCGGGCCAGGTCGACCAGGATGTCCAGACCTTCCCGGATCCTCAGGGGGATCCCCGAACTGACGTGATAGATCTCGCCGGGGTTGCCGTCCTTGATCAGCATCCGGTAGGCGGCCGCGACGTCGCGGACGTCCAGGAAGTCCCGGACCGCCTCCAGGTTGCCGACGCGGATCTCCCGGGGGCCGGCCCCCGCCTCGGCCGCGGCGATCTGCCGGGCGAAGCTGGGGAAGGCGAACCGGGTGTCCTGGCCGGGGCCGGTGTGGTTGAAGGACCGCACCGGGATGACGGGCAGGTCGTAGGACCGCACGTACTGCCGGCAGAGCAGGGTCTGGGCCGCCTTGCTGACCCCGTAGGGGGACAGCGGGTTCAGAGGGGCGTCCTCCCGCAGGGGGTAGGACGACTCCGGCTGCGGACCGTACTCCTCGCAGGAGCCCACCGAAAGGACGACGGGGCGTTCCGCCAGCGGCGTCCGGCGCACGGCCTCGAGCAGGTTCACGGTGCCCTGGACGTTGGCGGTGAAGGTCCCCCGGGGATCGGCGAAGGAGGCCGCGGCGGAACTCTGGGCCGCCAGGTGATAGACCATGGCAGGGCGGATCCCCTGGACAAGATCGTCGATCGGCGCGGGATCGGCCAGATCCAGGGGAAGGTAGCCGAACCACCCGGCCGGGCCCTCGTACCTGACCGCTCCGGGCGGGGCGCTCTCCTCGCCGGCGAGGGTGAACCCGCCGCAGCGGCGGGGCAGGGCCCGTCCTGCCTCGTGCTTGCCGAGCCCCACGACGACCTGGCCGGCCAGCAGCAGCTGGCGCACCAGGTGCAGGCCGACGAAGCCCAGGGCGCCGGTGACCAGGCTGCAGGGGCGGTCGGTCCAGGAGGCGGGGGTGATCACGGCATCATCCGTTCATCAACCGCAACCACTCCTTGTACAGGCAGCGGTCCATGATGACGTCGATGCCGGCGGCGACGGCCCTGGCCGCGGCCTCCTCGTGGACGACCCCTTCCTGGAGCCAGATCACGTCCACGTCCGCGGCGATGGCCTCGTCCACGATCCCGGGGACGGCGTCGCTGCGCCGGAAGACGTCGACCACGTCCAGGTGGCCAGGCACGTCCGCCAGGGTGGGGAACACGGGGGCCCCGAGCACCGGCCCGGCGAGCGTGGGGTTGACCCCGACGATCTCCAGGCCGCGGCCCGCCAGGAACCGGGCGATCCCGTGGCTGGCCCGGTCCTCCTTCTCGGAGATGCCCACCACGGCGATACGCTTCATGGTGGACAGGATCTCCCTGACCCGGTCGTCGGCAGGATCGAGGACGCCTCGGTTCTCGCTCATGGCATTCCGTTCTTTCGCGATGGGGCGGCGCACCGCCGCCGGCAGGAATGGGGGTTGCGGCGGGGGCGGCCGTTCGTCCTACCCCCTGGAAGTGTCCGAAAATAAGGCAACCCGGCCGTGGGGTCAACATTCCCGGGGCCGGGGCAACGGGGGCGCATCCCTGCAGGATTTTTCCTTCACGGGCGGGGAGGCATGGTCTATCATAAATGAATGGCCATTCATTAATCCCGCCCTCTCCGGCGGGCCGTGACCAGGAAGGGGATAGCGTGAACCCGGCGGCAATGACCATCCTTCTGCTTTTGGCCCTGGCGATGTTCGCGGGCACCATCGCCGATCGCTACTGGATCCTGCGGTCCGGGGAACCGGACCGGCGCCTGGACCATCCCGGCCGGCGCTTCAGGAACCTGCTGGCCATCGGCTTCGGACAGAAACGCCTGCTCTACGAGAAGGCCGCCGGCTGGATGCACGCGGCGATCTTCGCCGGGTTCCTGGTCGCCGCCGTCCGGACGGTGACGCTGATCGGGAGGGGCTTCTCCGCCGACTTCCACCTGCCCCTGCTGGGAGGGCCCCTGGGCCTGGTCTACATCTTCCTGAAGGACACGTTCGCGGTCATCGTCCTTTTGGCCGTCCTGTTCGCCATCTACCGGCGGGTCGTGGTGCGGCCCTCCCGCCTGCACCTGAGCGGCGAAGCCCTGCTGATCCTGGCCTGGATCGGGTCGCTGATGGCCACGGACCTGCTGGGGGACGCCGCCATGTTCAGGCTGGAGCCGCATGCGTCCGAGCGCGGGGCGGCCTGGATGTCCACCCTGCTGAGCGGCGCTTTCGCCGGGGCGTCCGAGCAGACGGCCCGGACCTGGTTCACCACCATGTACTGGGCCCACGTGAGCCTGGTGCTGGCCTTCCTGAACGTGCTGCCCTTCGGCAAGCACTTCCACGTGCTGACCGCCCTGCCGGCGGTCTACCTGGCCCGGTTGACCCCCACCGCCGCCCTCGAGAAGATGGAGTTCGAGGGCCGCGAGACCTTCGGGGTGGGCAAGCTGGAGGACTTCAGCTGGCGCCGGTTCCTGGACATGTACACCTGCACCGAGTGCGGCCGCTGCAACGACATGTGCCCGACCCACGTGACGGGCAAGCCCCTGAGCCCCCGCGAGATCATCGTTCACGAGCGCGACCAGGCCTACGCCATGAGCGATCATCTGGTGAAGGTGGGCAAGCTCAAGGCCCAGGGCAGGGACCAGGAGGCCGCCGCCCTGATAGCCGCCCGGGAGCGCCCCCCCTTGATCGGCGCGGTGAACGAGGAGGAGGCGATCTGGGCCTGCACGACCTGCGGCTGGTGCGTCAGCAGTTGCCCGGTCATGATCGACCACATCCCCAACATCATCGACCAGCGCCGGCACCTGACCATGATGGAGGCCAAGGTCCCGTCGGCGCTCCAGAACGCGCTCAAGGGCCTGGAGAACAACAGCAATCCCTGGAACGCCAGCTCCGCCGCCCGCGAGGACTGGATCGGGGATCTCGAGGTGCCGCGCATGCGGGACAAGGGCTCGGCCGAGTACCTCCTCTTCGTCGGCTGCGCGGGCAGCTTCGACAGCCGCAACAGCGAGGTGCTGAAGGCTGTCTGCACGCTCTTCAACAGGGCCGGCCTGGACTACGCGGTGCTGGGGAAGGAGGAGGGGTGCTGCGGCGATCCGACGCGGCGCGTCGGCAACGAGTACCTGTTCCAGATGCAGGCCCCGGCCAACATCTCGACCTTCCAGAGGTACCAGGTGAAGAAGGTGGTCACCGCCTGCCCCCACTGCTTCAACGCCATCGCCAACGAGTACCCGGAATTCGGTCTGCAGGACGTCGAGGTGGTCCACCACAGCGAGATCCTGCTGGAGCTGGTCGAAGACGGCAAGCTCCAGCTGAAGCCCGGGGCCGCCGCCAAGGTCACCTATCACGACTCCTGCTACCTGGGCCGGCACAACGGGATCTACGATGCGCCCCGGGAGGTCCTGGCCAAGGTCCAGGGGCTGGAGCAGGTCGAGATGCCCCGGAACCGCCGTGAGGGCTTCTGCTGCGGCGCCGGGGGCGGCCGCATGTTCATGGAGGAGGATCTGGGCACCCGCATCAACCACAACCGGATCGCCGAGGCGGCCGCGACCGGGGCCGAGGAGGTCTGCACCGCCTGTCCCTTCTGCCTGACCATGCTCTCGGACGCCATCAAGGAGACCGACCGCAGCGATCAGCTCAGGGCCCGGGACATCGCCGAGGTGCTGCTCGAGAATTTGGCCTGAGCGGAGTCCGGTTCATTTGCCCACAGATCCCACCGAAGACTCGGTGGCCACGCTGCTCGAACGTCCCTGGACGGGGGTCGGGGACATGCCCCAGACGGCATCCTCGAACATGGGGTCCCTGGAATACAAGGCCCGCAACCAATGATCGTACGTGTACTGGGGCCGGTGGGTGACGTTGACCCCGTTCCTGCTTTTCGCGTGCATCCACCAGCCGAAGAAACCGTGCTGGCCGGTGATCAGGCGTTGCCGGTCATCGTCGGCCACAGGGTCCGTGCTCGTCCGCATGGTGCGCGCCGCCAGGGCCACGGCGTAGGGGTTGCCCCCGCCGTCGCCCGCGTCCAGCACCTGCCGCATGACCTGCTCGGCGCGGGCGCGTTCGCCCACCTGGTGGTCGGCGTACAGGAGGATCAGTTCCTCCTCGGGGAACAGGTCCACGCCCCAGGCCGGGCCCAGCAGGCCCTGGACCTCGGCCATGCGGCCGTGGTCCACCAGCGCCATGGCCAGGACGGCGCGCAGCTGGGGGTCCCGGAACTGCACGTACCGGCTCATCAGGAGCTGGATCCGCTCCTCCGCCTCCGGTTCGCTCAGGCGCAGGGAATCGGGCACGGTGAAGAACGCGTCGATCTCGGCCTCGAGTTCCGCCAGCAGTTCCGCCGGATCCCGGGCGTACTCCTCGGGGATGCCCTCGGTCACGGCGGTGACCTCGGCCACGCTCCGCCCCGATTCCTCGATGGTTCCGGCCACGATCCCGCGCAGCCGCTGGACCTCCCGGTTCTCGGGATCGATCCGCAGGGCCCGGTCCAGGTCGGCCATGGCCGGACCCAGCTGCCCGTTCTGGTAGTTGTAGAGCCCCCGGTTGTACAGGCCCGAGACGTTCCAGGGGTCGGCCTGGACGGCGCGGGTCATGGCCTGGCCCGCCTGGGCGGTCTTGCCGAGGCGGGAATAGACCACGCCCAGGGATCGCCAACCCACGGGATTGTCCTCCTCGGCGGCCAGGGATTCCTCGAGGTAGGTCTCCGCCCGCCGGTCATCCTGTTTGCGCATCTTGAGCAGGCCCAGCAGCAGGCTGGTCCCGGGGTCGACCTCGTCCCGGGCCGTGAAGGCCTGGCGGGCGGCCAGCAGCTCGGTCTCCGCCGAATCATAGTCGTCGTGGGCGTAGAAGATGCGGCCGCGGAAGGCCCGGCACACCGCAGGGGCGACGTTGCGGCGCTCGAGGAGGTCGAGCATCTGCAGCGCCCGTCCCGCAGCCTCGTTCCGCTGGCCCTGGAACAGCCCGTCGCCGAGGTGGTTCATCTGCAGGCCCACGTACGAGAAGGGCGAACCGGCGATGTAGAAGCGGCTCCCGAAGCTGGTGTAGACCGGCATGCCGGGGTGGGGGAGGTCCAGGACCAGGGGCGCCACGTTGTTGGCGCCGGCCGGATAGAACTGCTGGTAGTGACGCGTCACGAAACCGACGGCGTAGTAGGTGGGCGCCTGGTCGTCGCCGGCCAGCTCGGCGATCAGGCCGGCGTCCTTCCAGTAGCGGGCGCTGTGGGCGATGTTGCCCCGGTAGGCGTACACCGACAGGTCGCCCAGCTTGGCGTAGGCCAGCTCGACGTCGCCGATGGCGAGCAGGGCGACGGCCCGGATCCAGTTGTTGGCGTGGCTGGACTTCTGGAGCTTGAAGCCGCGATAGATGAAGTCGTACTGCGGGTATTCCACCGGCTCCATCCGCACGGCCAGGGAGACCGCCTGCTCGTACCGGCCCGATCCGGCCAGCAGCAGGCCCTTGACCAGGACCAGGTCGGGGTCGCCGGGGCGGAACCGCAGACCCTCGGCCGCAGCCTCCAGACCCTCGTCCCAAAGGGCGAGATCGCGCAGCACCCAGGCCCGTTCGCGGTAGATCTGCAGCTGGACGTCCCGGTCGACGGGGCGGCCCAGAAGGCTCAGGGTGCGGGCGGTGGTGCGGGCGTGGTCGAGGTAGGTCCGGGCCGTCACCAGGTCGCCGGCCTCGGCGCACAGCCGGCCCAGGGCGCCCCAGCCCTCGGCGAAGGAGGGATCCCGCTCGGTGGCCTTCTTCAGCTCGAGGATGCTGTTGCCCAGGCCGAACCAGCCGTGGTCCGCGGTGATGGCGTTGTCGCGGTAGTACCACTGGCGCAGCTGGGAGTCCTCGACGTCGTGCGCCTCCTGCTCGAACTCCCGCCAGAACTCGGCGATCTCCTGCGCTTCCCGGCGGGCCGCGTCCTGCTCCGCCGCCGGGAGGGCCAGATGGCTGTCGAGCGCTTCGGCGAAGGTGGCGGCCGTGGCTGCGGCCTCGTCGCCCTGTTCTTCGAGGACCGCTCCGGTGGTCTCGGGGTCGAGGGTGGGCGCGCAGGCGCAGACGGCGAGCAGGAAACCGAGACCGGAAACCATCCGGAAATGCCGCATGATGGATGCCCCCTTCGGCGAACGGGGAAATCGGCGAGGATAAAGAGACTCGGAATGGACCGGGATCCTCCCAAATCCCGGCACCTTGAGAGTAAGGAATCGCAGGAGATCGATCAAGGGCTCAGGCCCCGGTTGCAAATTCGGACGGTTTCTGTTATCACATGGGGTCGTTGAACGCGAACTTTCCCCAGGGGATCATCAGGAGGAAACCATGACAGCCCACGAACCGGTCCGCCCGACCGCGAGCCTGGAGAAGCTCTGGAAGCGGGGCACGGATTTTCTCGGCAGCGAACTGCCGATCATGTGCGGGGCCATGACCTGGGTCAGCGACCCCAAGCTCGTCTCGCTGATGGGCAATCTGGGGGCGTTCGGGGTCCTGGCGGCCGGCAACATGGAACCCGACATGTGGGCCGATTACGTCGACCGGACCCGGGAGCTCACGGACAAGCCCTTCGCCGGCAACTGCATCACCATCGCCCCGAACTACCTGAAGCACCTGGACATCCTCTGCGAGAAGAAGGTCAGCCACATCGTCTTCGCGGGGTCGATCCCGCGGGGCGAGGAGGTCCGCAAGGCCAAGGACAGCGGCGCGAGGGTGCTCTGCTTCGCCTCGACCGGGAGCATCGCCAAGCGCATGATCGAGTACGGCGCCGACGCCCTGATCCTCGAGGGCAGCGAGGCCGGAGGCCACATCGGCCACGTCTCGACGATGGTGCTGCTGCAGGAGATCCTTTTCAAGTTCCCGCAGGTGCCCATCTTCGTCGCCGGCGGCATCGCCACCGGAAAGATGATCGCTCACCTGACCATCATGGGGGCCGCGGGCGCCCAGATGGGCACGCGTTTCGTGCTGGCCGAGGAGTGCAACGTCCACCGGAACTTCAAGGACGTCTTCATCAAGTCCCGGTCGCGGGAGGCCATCTCGACGCCCCAGTACAGCTCCAAGCTGCCGGTCGTCTCGGTGCGGGCCCTGAACAACCACGCCATGACCCACTTCGGCGAGCTTCAGCTCGAGCTCCTGGAGAGGCTGCGCAAGGGCGAGATCGGGCGGCAGGAAGCCCAGCACAAGGTCGAGGAGTACTGGATCGGGTCCCTGCGCAAGGCCACCGTCGACGGGGACATGGAGCACGGGTCCCTGATGGCGGGACAATCGGTGGGCCTGGTCAGGAAAGTCCAGCCTCTGCGCCAGATCCTCGAGGAGATCGTGGCGGAAGCCGACCAGGCGGTGGTCGAAGCCCGGCAGCGCCTGCTCGGCTGAGCGCTCCTGCAGGAACAAGGGAAAAGGCGGGACCCCCCTCGGGATTCCGCCTTTTTTTCCGTCATGCGGAACCTGTCAAGCGCAGCCCGGGACGGGGACGCGGGGATCCTCCAGGCGGGCCCTGCGGAAGTGTTCCTCGGCGGTCTGGGGCATCCCCGCCGCCTCGTACATCTTGCCCAGGTTGAGCCAGGGATCGGCGCAACCGGGCAACAGTCCGGCCGCCCGCTCGAGGGCCATCCTGGCCTTGTCCCCCCGGCCGTGGGCCAGGTGCCACACTCCCAGGGTGTTCTGGTAGTGCCCGTTGTCGGGGAAGAGGTGCAGCGCCACGGCCAGCAGGCGGCCGGCGGTCTCGCCGCGGTCCTGCCGCAGGGCGACCTGCGCCCGCAGGTGGCAGGCCTCGGCGAGCTGGAGGTCGTCCGCCCCGCCGCCGCCGGCCACCGATGCCAGCTGGGCGTCCGCCTGGTCCAGCTTCCCCTGCTGCAACAGGAGCCAGCCGGCCGTCAGGCGCCGGTCCGGATCGACGGGCTCGATGATCAGGGCCCGGTCGATGGCGGCCACGGCTTCGCCGAGGTCCCCGCAGGCGATGGCGCAATCGGCCAGCTCGGACCAGGCCCGGGGATTCTGCGGTTCCTGCTCGGTCTTGGTCCGGGCGATCTCCCGGTAGAACTGCGCCTTGGCAGGGTCTTCCTGCAGGTGACCGAAGTGGTGGACCGGATGTTCCAGGTCGATCACCGCAAGTCCCGACCTGCGGACCCCGTCCTCGACGGTCTCGTGGATGCAACCCCGGAAGCGGATGGCCGGATGGCGGGGGAAGATCCGCACCTTGGCGCTGGGGGTGAAACCCGGCGCCGGCCTGGGCCGCCCCGGCAGGGCGTGGGGGTCCGGCTCGGGAAGGGGCCTCCAGCCGCGGCGCCGGTGGCGGCCGGGCAGGTAGTTCCGGGTGACGAGGCTGGCGGCGGCGGGACCGGCGACCCGGTGGCGGTTCTCGACCCAGGCCCTGATTCCCTGCCAGTCCCGGGGGGCGAGCTGCTCGTCCGCATCGAGGACCAGGATCCAGCGGCCGGCGCAGTGATCGAGCACCTCGTTCCGGGCGGCGGCGAAGTCGTTCCGCCAGGGGACCTCCAGGACCTTTGCCCCGGCCAGCCCGGCGACTTCGCGGCTGCCGTCCCGGCTGCCGGTGTCGCCGATCACGATCTCGTCCACCCACTCCGCGGCCGCACCGAGCAGGGGGGCCAGGAACTGGCCACCGTCCTTGACGATCATGGCCAGGGTGAGCAGGGGAGAGGAGGGGGAGGGTTGGAAATGCGGCCCGACCGAATCGTAACCTGTTGTCATGAAATGAACTTCCTTGCAGGCGCCCGGAATGCAGGTTTCCCTCACAGCTGATCCGGCAGGACCAAGCACGATGTGTGCCTGACGAAAAAGCGCCCCGGCCGGGGGCCGGGGCGCCGTGGGCAAGCCAGGACGGACCAGGGGTCAACTGCGGATCCTGATCACTTCCTCGGTCAGGGCCGGCAGGACCTGGAACAGGTCGGCCACCACGCCGTAGTCGGCGACCTTGAAGATGGGCGCGTTGGCGTCCTTGTTCACCGCCACGATGCACTTGCTGCTGCTCATCCCGGCCAGGTGCTGGATGGCTCCGCTGATCCCGCAGGCGATGTACAGGTTCGGCGCGACGGTCTTGCCGGTCTGGCCGACCTGATGGCTGTACTCGACCCAGCCGGCGTCCACGATGGCGCGGCTGGCGCCGGCGGCGGCGCCCAGGGCGTCGGCCAGCTTCTCGATGAGCTGATAGTTCTCCGGCCCCTTGATGCCGCGGCCGCCCGAAACGATGATCTCGGCCTCGGTCAGTTCCACCTTGCCTCCGGCGGAGGCTTCGCTGCGGGTCACCTTGGCACCGGGATCTAGCCCGGCCACGCCGGCGTCGAAGGTCTCGGCCGTCCCGGCGCCCGGGTTCTCGGCCAGCACGAAGGCGTTGGGACGGATCCCGACCACCGCCAGCGGGGTCTGGGGCTCCACGTCGATGTAGCACTTGCCGGCGAAGATGGGCCGGCGCACGGTCCAGCCGCCGGCGAACGTCAGGCCCACCGCGTCGCTGATGCAGGCGCAATCCAGCTTGGCGGCGACCGTCGGACCCAGATCCTTGCCCATGGCGGTCGAGCCCAGCAGCAGCAGGTCGGGGTTCCTGGCCGTGCAGAAGTTGGCGAGGGCCGCGCCCCACAGCTCGCTGTTGTAGTCCGTGAAGGCGTCGTCCGAGGCGATGAACACCTTGTCCGCCCCGTACCGGGCCGCCTCCGCGGCGGGATCGGCGCCCAGGCACACGGCCCAGACCTCGCCTCCGGCCGCGCCGGTGATCCGCTTGGCCTCGCTCAGCATCTGCCAGGCGACCTTCTTGAACCGGCCTCCGCGCTGCTCGATGAATACGGCGATGTTCGGCATGTCTAGCTCCCGTCTCTTATGCTGTCCGGCCGCTGGGCCGGGAATCCGCGTCCTAGATGACCTTGGCTTCCTCGTTGAGCAGCCGCGCCAGCTCGCGGGCGGCGGCGGCGGGATCATCGGCCTCGACCAGCTTGCAGGCTCCGCGCGCCGGGGGCGGGGCGTACTGCTTGATCTTGACCTTGGCCGCGGGGACCTCGATGCCCAGGTCGGCGCAGGTGACGGTTTCCATGGGCTTCGCGCCGGCCTTCATGATGTTCGGCAGGCTCGGCAGGCGGGGTTCGTTCAGCCCCTTCTGGCAGGTCAGGACCGCAGGCAGGGAGGCCTCCACGACTTCCTTGCCGCCCTCGATCTCGCGGTGCGCGGTCAGCTTGGCGTCTCCCAGCTCGAGTCTCGTGATGGTCGAGACGTGGGGCAGGCCCAGCTTCTGGGCGACCAGGATGCCGATCTGGCCGCTGTCGTCGTCGATGGCCTTGATGCCGAAGAGGATCAGGTCGTAGGCGTCCCGCTTCAGGGCGGCGGCCAGCACGGTGGCCACGGCGGCTTCGTCGGCTCCCCTGAGCGCCGGGTCGTCGATGATGACGGCCTTGTCGCAGCCGACGGCCAGGCAATCCTTCTTCAGGGTCTCCTTGACCGTGGCGGGACCGACGGTGACGGCGGTCACTTCCACGCCCTCGCCGGCCTCCTTGATCCTGACGGCTTCCTCGACGGCGTAGGCGTCGTAGGGGTTGAGGATCCTGGTGAATCCGGACTGGTCGAGCTCCGCCGCGGGGGCGGGGAGGTTGATCCGGGTCTCGGAATCCGGAACCTGCTTCACGCAAACGGCAATCTTCATGATCACTCCCGCGGGCACGGTCGCCCGGTCCTGATTGGAAATGTGTGGTGACTGCGATCAGGTTGGTCCAAAATAGAAGCTTCTTGGCCGTCAGTCAATGAACGGCGCCCGCTGCGAACCCCTTCCCGGCCCCTTTTTCCGGAAACCTGCGACGGGCCGCGGGCGTACCAACGTGTCTTTTGCCATTCGATTGATTTACTATGATATTCCCCTGATCCTATAGGGAAAGAAAGGGAATGTCACCGACCCGCCCACCTGGAAAGGGATGCTCACGCCATGGCCCCGACTCCGCACCGGCCTTCCAGGCCCGCCCTGATCCACGCCGTCGTTCCCCTGTTGCTGACCGCGGTCCTGCTGTGCCTGGCGCCCGGCTGCGGGAAGGATGAGGCCCCGGCCGCCGGCGGCCCCGGGGGCCCCGGGGGCGGGAAGGGTCCCCAGGCGATGGACCAGCAGCCCATCCCGGTCATGGTGGCGCCCGCGGTCAGAGGACCCATCGCCAGTTACTTCAGCGCCACCGCCACCCTCGAGGCCCGCAAGGAGGCCGAGGTCCTGGCCCGGGTCACCGGCGTGGTGGGCGAACTGTTCTGCGAGGAGGGCGACGAGGTGGCGGCGGGGCAACCCCTGCTGACCATCGTCAACGACGAATACAGGCTGCGGCTCAAGCAGGCCGAGGCCGCCACCGCCAACCTGCGCGCCAGGTTCCAGCGCCTGGAGGCCATGCTGGCCGAGGAACTGGCCACGGCCGAGGAGTTCGAATCCGCCCGCAGCGATCTGGCCAGGGCCGAGGCCGACGAGGGACTGGCGCGGCTGGACCTCGGCTACACCACCGTGCGCGCTCCCTTCACCGGTCGGGTCATCCGCCGCCTGGTGGACGTGGGCCAGAACATGGCCGTCGGCACCCCCCTGGTCGTGATGGCCGACTTCAAGCCCCTGCTGGCCCGCATCCACGTGCCCAGCCGGGAGTTCAAGGAACTGCGCCGGGACCAGAAGGTGGATCTTGTCCTCGACAGCGACGGCGAAGTGCTCGAGGGGGTCATCACCCTGGTCAGCCCGATCATCGATCCCGAGAGCGGGACCATCAAGCTCACCGTCGAGATCCCCGAATATCCCCCGGACACCCGACCCGGCGACTTCGCCCAGGTGCGGATCGTCACCGAACTGCGGCCCGAGGCCCTGCTGGTCCCGCGCACGGCTCTGGTGACCGACAAGGGGGAGTCGCTGGTGTACCTGACGGTGGATGGGGAGGGCGAGGCAGGCTCCCAGGTGGCTGAACGGCGCGTGGTGACGGTGGGCTTCACCGACGACGAGAACGCCGAGATCACCGGGGGACTGCAGGCGGGCGAGATGGTGGTCGTCCGCGGGCAACGCTCGCTCAAGCACGGCGCCCCGGTGAAGGTGCTCGGCGAGGAATCCCCCGGCGGGGATTCGTGATGCGGGGATTCGTCGAGCTCGCCGTCCGCCGCAGGGTCAGCGTGGTCATGGCGGCGCTGGCCGTGATCGCCTTCGGCGTCGTGGGTTACAACCGCCTCTCGCTCGAGCTGTTTCCGGACATCTCCTACCCCTCGGTCACCATCCAGACCGACTTCCCCGACACCGCGCCCCAGGAGGTCGAGAACCTGGTGACCCGCCCCATCGAGGAGGCGGTCGGAGTCCTGCGCGGACTGCAGACCATCCATTCGGTGTCGCGGGCCGGCGTCTCCGAGGTCACCCTCGAGTTCGAGTGGGGCTCGGACATGGACATGCTCTCGCTGGAGGTGCGGGAGAAGCTGGACCGGCTGATCCTGCCCGAGGACGCCACCGATCCGGTGGTCCTGCGCTTCGATCCCAGCCTGGATCCCATCATGCGTCTGGCCCTGGCCGGCGGGGACGACCTGATGGCGCTGCGGCGGCTCGCCGACAAGCAGGTCAAGCAGGACTTCGAGACCGTGGCGGGAGTGGCGGCCGCCCAGATCAAGGGCGGGCTCGAGGAGGAGATCCAGATCGAGGTGGACCAGAACCGGCTCGCCGCCCTGGGCATCACCCTGGACCAGGTCCGTCAGGTGGTGGGCGTGGGCAACGTCAACCTGCCCGGGGGAGCGCTGCGGGGCCGGGACAGCCAGTTCCTCATCCGCACCGTCAACGAGTTCGACGACGTGGAGGAGATCGCCGACCTGATCATCCGCCAGCAGGAAGGGGCGGTGGTCCGGCTCGGCGAGGTGGCCACCGTGAGCTGGGGCCACAAGGAGCGGGAGGAGATCACCCGCGTCGGCGGCGTCGAGTCGGTCGAGGTGTCCCTCTACAAGGAGGGCGACGCCAACACGGTGCAGGTCGCCCGCCGGCTGCAGGATCGGCTGGCCGAATGGCAGGAAGGCAAGCTGCCTCCGGGAACCACCCTCACCGTGCTGTTCGACCAGTCCGGCTTCATCCAGCAGGCCGTGGGCGAGGTCCGGAACTCGGCGCTCATCGGCGGCCTGCTGGCCGTCGCGGTCCTGATGATCTTCCTCCGCGACCTGCGCAGCACGTTGATCATCGCCACCAGCATCCCCCTGTCCGTGGTCGCCACCTTCATCGCCATGTACCGCATGGACATCAGCCTGAACATCATGTCCCTGGGCGGCTTGACCCTGGGCATCGGCATGCTGGTCGACAACTCCATCGTCGTGCTCGAATCCATCTACCGCAAGAAGCAGCTGGGGCAGTCGCTGTTCCACGCCTCGGTGTACGGGGCCGCCGAGGTCGGTCCCGCCGTGATCGCCTCGACCCTGACCACCGTGGCGGTGTTCCTGCCCATCGTCTTCGTGGAGGGGATCGCCGGCCAGCTGTTCCGGGACCAGGCCCTGACGGTCACGTTCAGCCTGCTGGCCTCCCTGGCGGTGGCCGTGACCCTGATTCCCATGCTGAGCGCGGTCGGCCGGCCCCTGCCCCGCAAGGCCGAGGCCGGGGAACCCGCCTCGGGAGCGGAAGAGCCCGACGAGGCTGCCCACGCCGAAGCGGTGATGACCATGGGGGGGGTGTCCCGTCTCTACGACCGCTTCCTGCAGGGCGCCCTGCGCCGGTCGGGGCTCACCCTGCTGGTGGGCTTCGCCCTGTTCTTCGCCTCGATCTACGCGGTGCGGCTGCTGGGGACCGAGTTGATCCCCCAGCTCAGCGAGGGCGAATTCTTCTTCGAGGTGACCATGCCCGAGGGGACCTCCCTCGCGGCCACCGACCGCATGGTCCAGGTCATGGAGGAGGCCGCGGCGGGGGATCCGGCGATCGACCGCTACTACGCCACCGTCGGCAGCCGGCTGGTCTCCGGCGGCGCCACCCTGAACAACAAGGCCGAGAATTTCGGCCAGCTCAACCTCGTCCTGAAGGACCGCGCCGACAACCTCCGCGAGCTGGCCGCGGCCGAGCGCCTGCGCGCCCGGTTCCAGGACCTGCCCGACCTGGAAACCAAGTTCGGCCGGCCTTCCTACTTCAGCCTGAAGACCCCGGTCGAGGTCATCATCTTCGGGGACGACCTGGATGACCTGCGGGCCTATTCGCTGCAGGTGGCCGGGGCCCTGGCCGGCGTCGACGGCCTGGTGGACGTGCGTTCGTCCCTGGAGGCGGGCAACCCCGAGCTTCAGGTGCTCTTCGACCGCGAGAAGCTGGCGTCCCTGGACCTGGACATGGGCGTGCTGTCGGAGACCCTGCGCAACCGGGTGCTCGGAGTGGTGCCGACCCGGTTCCGGGAGATCGACCGCCAGATCGACATCCGCATCCGCAACCGCGAGGAGGACCGGCGCAGCGTGGAGGACGTCCGCAACCTGGTGCTGCCCGGCTCCCAGGGCGCGCCGATCCGGCTGCTCTCGGTGGCGGACGTGATCCAGGCCCGCGGGCCGGCGGAGATCCACCGGCTGCAGCAGCAGAGGGCCGCGGTGGTCTCGGCCAACCTGGAGGGGCGCAGCCTCGGGGGGGCCATGGCGGACGTGGCCGCGGTGCTCGATCGCCTGGGTCCCCAGGCCGGCTTGACCACCGTGCTGGGCGGGCAGAACAAGGAGATGGAAACGAGCTTCCGCAGCCTGCGGTTCGCCATCGCCCTGGCCATCTTCCTCGTCTACCTCGTGATGGCCGCCACCTTCGAGTCCTTCCTCCACCCGTTCCTGGTCCTGTTCACCATCCCCTTGGCCCTCATCGGGGTGGTGGCCGCGCTGCTGCTGACCGGGACCACGATCACCGTGATCGTCCTGATCGGGGCGGTGATGCTGGTGGGCATCGTGGTGAACAACGCCATCGTGCTGATCGACACGATCAACCGGCTGCGCCGCAAGGGGGCCGGCAAGCGCGAGGCGGTGGTGCGGGCCGGGCACATCCGGCTGCGCCCCATCCTGATGACGACCCTGACGACCATCCTGGGCCTGCTGCCCATGGCGCTGGCGTGGGGCGAGGGGGCCGAGCTGCGGTCGCCCCTGGCGATCACCGTCGCCGGCGGCCTGCTGCTGAGCACCCTGCTGACCCTGGTGGTGATCCCTGCGGCCTACCAGCTGGTGCCGTCCAGGGTGGACCCGGAATAGTTCGGCCCGAGGCGGGAGAGAACGATGACGCTGCCCGAAATCGCCATCAAGCGCCCCGTGACCACCCTGATGGCCATCATCAGCCTGGTGGTGCTCGGCCTGGTCGCCATGAGCCGGCTGCCGCTGGCCTTCATGCCCGAGGTCCAGCAGCCCGAACTGTTCGTGATCCTGCCCTACCAGAGCGCCTCCCCCGAACAGGTCGAGCGGATGATCGTCCGGCCGGTGGAGGACGTCCTGGGCTCGGTGAAGGGCCTGCGCAGCATGTGGTCCCGTTGCGGCACCGACGGCGGGCGCATCCGGCTGGAGTTCGACTGGTCCAGCGACATGCACCTGGCCCGGGTCGAGGTTTGGGAGCGCCTGGACCGCATCCGGGGCGACCTGCCGGAGGACATCGGCGACATCCAGGTCAGCCCGAACTGGGATTCCAGGGATGCGGACATGCCCATCCTCGAGGGGCGCCTGAGCTCGCCGCTGGACCTGAGCCGGAGCTACGACCTGCTGGAGCGCAAGATCATCCGGCCCCTGGAACGGGTGCCGGGGGTGGCCCAGGTGCGGCTGGACGGGGTCAATCCCCGCGAGGTGCGCATCAACCTGCGCATCGAGGACATGCAGCTGCACAACATCGACGTGCGGGACGTTGCCCGCATCCTGCGGGCCGGGAACTTCGACCAGTCCCTGGGCCGCATCACCGACGGCGGCACCCGGTACGTCCTGCGCACCGTCGGCACCCTGTCCAGCGTGGAGCGGATCGCTGCGATCCCCCTGCGCGCGGACGGCCTGCGCCTGTCCGACGTGGCCGACGTGGTGTACCAGGAGCCGCCGCTGGAGTACGGGCGCCACCTGGACGGGCACTTCGCGGTCGGCGTCTCGGTGTCCCAGGAGTCCCGCGCCAACACCGTCGAGGTCTGCGACGAGCTCGAGGCCGCCATCGCGGCCATGAACGACGACCCCGAGCTCGAAGGGGTCAACTTCCTGGTCTGGTTCAACCAGGGGCACGAGATCCGCAAGACCCTGCGGGACCTGACCTTCACCGGGATCTTCGGTTCCCTCCTGGCCTCGGTCGTCCTGTTCGGGTTCCTGCGCCGGGTCTCCACCACGGTGGTGGCCGTGCTGTGCATCCCCTTCGCGCTGATCGTCACCTGCGGGATCATCTGGAGCCAGGGCAAGTCGCTGAACACCCTGAGCCTGCTGGGATTGATCGTGGGCATCGGCATGCTCGTGGACAACGCCGTGGTGGTCATGGAGAACATCTTCCGCCACCGGGAACTGGGCGACGACCTGAAGACCGCCGCGCTCAAGGGCTCGCGCGAGGTGGCCACGGCCGTGACGGCCGCCACCCTGACCTCGGTCATCGTCTTTTTGCCCCTGGTCTTCAACAAGCCCAGCGAGATGAACATCTACCTGAAGGAACTGGGGATCACCGTCTGCTTCACCCTGCTGGCCTCGCTGTTCATCAGCCAGACCCTTATCCCCCTGGCGACCTCCAAGTACATCCGCTCCCGGCCGCGTGAACGCGCCGGGTGGATGCGCTGGCTCGAAGAGCGGTACCACCGCGTGCTCGAGGTGAACCTGCGCCGCCGCTGGATCGGCCTGGTGGCGGGCCTGCTGGTGGTCGCCTCGGCCGTCTACCCGTTCCAGCGGATCGAGATGAACTTCGACACCAGCCAGAGCGAGCTGTTCGTCCAGATCCGCTACGATTTCAGCGAGGAGCTGACCCTCGAGGCCAAGCAGGCCGTGGTCTCGCAGGTGGAGGCGGCCCTGGAACCCCACCGGGAGGGGATGCTGGCGCGCAGCATCTACAGCTTCTGGAGCGACCGCTTCACCTTGACCCGCATCTACCTGGAGGAGGGCGAGTCCAACGAGGAGAACATGGCGGCGGTCAGGCGCGAGATCCCGACCTACCTGCCCGAGATCCCCGGGGTCCAGCTGCAGGTCGAGGAGAATCGCCAGGGCTGGCGAAGCCACATGGGCGGCCGGATGATCGCCTTCCAGCTGGTGGGCGACGACACCGCGGTGCTGCTGGCCCTGGCGGAGGAGGCCATGGAGCGGCTGCGGGCCATCCCCGGCCTCGGCAACGTCGAGTCGCGCCACAACGAGGCCCAGCAGGAGCTGCACATCCAGCCCGACCGGGACCTGATGTCCCGGTACGCGGTCTCGCCAAACCAGGTGGGCGAGGTGGTGGGGCTGACCTACCGCGGCCGCCGGCTGCAGCGCTTCCGCACCGACGACGGCGAACGGGAGATGCGGCTGACGCTGGACGAGCAGGAGACCGAGAGCCTGGACCAGCTGCAGAACCTGCCCCTGACCGCCGGGGGTGGCCAGGAGGTTCCCCTGTCCTCGGTGGCGGACTTCACCCAGGTGCCCGGGCGCGAGAGCATCCAGCGCAACGACCGGTTGACCAGCGTCTGGGTCAGCGCCCGCTACGAGGAGGGCAACCGGGAGCAGTTCGTCCCCCTGGTGGAGGAAGCCCTGGCGGGCATGACCTTCCCCTTCGGCTATTCGTGGACCTTCGGGGACTGGCAGTTGCGGCAGCAGGAGCAGTCGCGCGAATTCCTGACGAACCTGGGCCTGGCCCTGCTGCTGATCTTCGCGGTCATGGCCGGGCTGTTCGAGTCGGTGCGCCAGGCCGTCGCCCTGATGATCTCCCTGCCGTTCGCGGCCACCGGGGCGATCTGGACCCTGCACTTGACCGGGACGGACTTCGACCAGCCCGCGGCCATCGGGCTGCTCCTGCTGATCGGGATCGTGGTGAACAACGGCATCGTGATGATCGAGCACATCAACCAGTACCGCCGGGCGGGCATGGACCGCACCGAGGCCATGCTGCGCGGGGGGCGGGAACGCCTGCGCCCGATCATCATGACGGCGGTGACCACCCTCATCGGCCTGGTGCCCATCGTGGTCCAGAAGCCGTCCCTCGGCGGGATCTACTACTATTCCATGGCCCTGGTGATCATGGGCGGCCTGTTCGTCAGCACCTTCCTGACCGCCGTGCTGCTGCCGACCATGGCCACCACGGTCGAGGACGTTCTCGGCGGACTGGGACGTCTGCCGCGCCGCGCCCGGGGACGCAGGCTCGAGGTTCCGGCCGACCGGGCGGGTTGAGCGCCACCCTGGAGGTAGCCCGTGAGCATTCCCGGCCAGGCCCGTGAGAGCCTCCCCGACGGGAGCGGCGCCGCCGGTCCGCTGACCGATGCGGCGTCGCTGTCGGTGTACGCGCGGGACGCCTCGCACCTGGTCCTGGGCCGGCCGGCGGCGGTCTTTCTGCCCGCGGGCGAGCCGGAAGTGCGCGCCATCGTCCGGCAGGCCGCCCGCGAGGGGAGGCCTCTGGTGTGCCGCGGCGCGGGGACCGGCCTCAGCGGCGGGGCCCTGCCCGGGGACGGATGGGTGGTCCTGGGCACCTCCCGCCTGCTGGGCTGCGGCCCGGTCGATCCCCTGGGCCGGACGGTCACCGTCGAACCCGGCCTGCTGAACGAGCGCATCAGCGCCCTGGCCCGGCCCTCGGGCCTGCACTTCGCTCCGGACCCCTCCAGCCAGAGCGCCGCCACCATCGGCGGCAACATCGCCGAGAACGCCGGCGGACCCCACTGTCTGCGCCACGGCGTCACCCTGCAGCATCTGCGGCGCCTGCGCTGGTGCGATGCCCGCGGCGAGCCCGCCGGCACCGGCCGCGGGCTGCCCCTCGAGCGGGGCTTCGACCTGGTGTCCCTGCTCTGCGGAAGCGAGGGGACCCTCGGGATCGTCACCTCCGCCGACCTGAAGCTCACGCCCGACGGCCGGAGCGTCGCCACCATGCTGGCGGTCTTCCCCCGCCTGGACGAGGCAGTGTCCGCGGTGGTGACCCTCCTGGGCTCGGGCCTGTTGCCGGTGGCGGTGGAGATCGTGGACCAGGCCATGCTCGAGGCGGTGGAGAAGGCCTTCGCCTTCGGCTTCCCCACCGACGTCGAGGCCGCCATGATCCTCGAGTTCTCCGGCGCGGTCGAGGAGACCGCAGGGGACGCCGCGCGGGCGGAGGAGCTGCTGCGGCGCGGGGGAGCCCGGGACGTCCAGACGGCCGCCGACGAGGCCGAGCGCCTGGCCCTGTGGCGTTGCCGCAAGAAGGCCTTCGGCGCCGTGGGCCGCCTGGCGCCCAGCTACGTAACCATGGACGTGGTCGTGCCCCTGGGCCGGCTGCTGGTCCTGGTGCGCGACATCCAGGCCATCAAGGCCCGCTGGGGCGTGGAGATCGCCACCGCCTTCCATGCCGGGGACGGCAACCTGCACCCCGGCGTGCACTACGACGACAGCGATCCGGACCAGACCCGCGCCGCCCATGCCGCTGCCGACGCCATCATCGCCCGGGCTCTCGAGCTGGGGGGCAGCGTCTCGGGCGAGCACGGGATCGGCATCGAGAAGCTCCACGTCCTGCCCTGGATGCTGGATCGGGAGTCGGCCCGCCTGCACCACGAGGTCAAGGCGCTGTTCGATCCGCAGGGCCTGCTGAATCCGGGCAAGCTGTTGCCCGCGCCCGGCGCCTCGTTCGCGCCCTGCCCCGAGCCCCCCGGTGCGGTGGATTTCCAGTGGGAGAGCCTGACCGCCCGCGCGCCCGCCTCCGCCCGCCTGGCCGATCTCCAGGCCGCGGCCATGGACCGGGGGCTCTGGATCCCTCTGGGGGCGTGGCTGCCCAGGCAGGCAGGCCGCTGGGGTCTGGCGACCGCCGGGACGGTGGGCGAGGCGGTCGGTGACCTGGTCACCGGGCCGGTCCTGGGCGCCTCCGGATCCGTCCGCGACTTCCTGCTGGAGCTGTGGGCCGTCACGGGCGACGGCCGCCGCTTCCACACCGGCGCCCCGGTGTTCAAGAACGTCGCGGGGTACGATTTCACGCACGCCCTCTGCGGGTCGGGCCGGGTCTTCGTCGAGGTGCAGGCGGCCACCTTCCAGCTGCGGCCCTGCCCCGCCCACCTGGGGATCTGGAGCCTGAAGACCGCCGGGGGCGCCACCCTCGACTGGCCCGCGCTCGAACCCCTGCTGCGGCGGCTGCGGGAGCGGCCGAACCAGCCGGGTCCGGTCTGCCTGGTCGATCTGGATGCCCCCGGAGGCGGGACGCTGATCGTGACCGCTCCGGGACGGGACGCGGACTGGGACCTGGGGGCCCTGGGCCGCCTCGTCGGGGAATGCGCCCGCCGGGCCGGTCTGGAGTGCGCCGCGCAGGCGGTGGTCCCGTTCCGCGACGGTCCGACCGAACTGGCCGCCCGGGGCCTGCTGCCGGGATGGGCGGCGGCCGGGGACGACTGGGACCTCCTGGGCCTGCCGGCGGGTGCGGCCGAACCCGGGCAGAACGTCCTGCCCGACCGTCTGCGGCGCGCCGTCCTGCAGGCGGATCCCTGGCTGGTCTGGACGCCGGAGTCCGTCGCCGACCCCGCGCCCTGGTTCGCCGATGCGGTGTGCCGCGGCGGTCGCGCCGCCCCCCTGCCGCGGCCGGCCGAGGACGTGCCGGCGGCGTACCTGCGCGGGCTCAAGCGCATCTTCGATCCGGATGGCCGCCTTGACCACCCTGCGTGGCTGAAGGAGGGATGATGACGCCTCCGACGACCGGTGGGATGGAGACGGAACTGCGGAGCCTCCTGCGTTCCTGCGTGCAGTGCGGCCTGTGCCTGCCCCACTGCGCGACCTGGCTGGCCACCGGGGACGACGTGCAATCCCCGCGGGGACGCCTGATCCTGCTGGACGAGATCCTCCGGGGCCGGGCCGACGCGGCCGAGCCCTCGTTCCTCGCGGCCTTCGATCAGTGCATCGGTTGCCGCGCCTGCGAGTCGGCCTGCCCCAGCGGAGTGCCGTACTCCCTGCTGGAGTACGGGCAGGACCTGGCCTTCGCCGCGGCGGGATCGCCCGCGGGCTGGTCGAGCGGACCCGCCCTGCCGGCGCCCCTGATCCGCCGGCTGTCCTCGGTCCGTTTCCTGCGGGCGGCGGCGGCCGCCGCCACCCTGGCGAGCGGGGTCTTGCGAGGGCTGCTCGGACCCGGCTGGCGGACGCGGCTCGCGCGCGCCCCGGGCGGGCTGGGGTGGTTGTCCCGGCTGCTGGGTTCGCTGCCCCGGTCGCCCTCCGCGGATGAGAGCGTGGTCCGCCTGCTGAGCGGCCTGATCGCCGCCGCTGCAGGCGCCGCCGCAGGCCGCGTCGAGGATCCCTCCCCGTCCGCGACGGTTGGCCCCGAATCTCGGGTCGCAAGCCCGGACATTCTCTTCTTCAGGGGATGCGCCAACGAGGGCCTCATGCCCGGGACCTCGCGGCGCCTGCTGGAACTGCTGCGCCGGTGCGGCTGCCGGGTGGAGGTTCCCCGGGGCCAGGTCTGCTGCGGGGCGCTCGCCGCCCACACCGGGGACGGCCCCGGGCGCGAGGATCGCCACCGCCGCAACCGGGAGGCGTTTGGCGCCGGCCCCGTCCCCGCGGACGGCGGCCCCTGGATCCTGGTCGAAGCCGCCGGGTGCGGGCACGAACTGAAGAGCGTTCCGGGGGAACTCGCGGGGGAGGTCCTCGACGCCACCGAGGTCCTGACGCGCCTTTCCCTGCCGCCCTTGCGCACGGTCCCGTTGAAGGTCGCGTTCCACGATCCCTGCCACCTGCGTCACGGGCAGGGGATCGTCGCCGAGCCGCGCCGGCTGCTGAGGGGCATCCCCGGCCTCGAGCTGGTGGAACCCGCCGAACCGGAGGTCTGCTGCGGCAGCGGGGGCGCCTGGGGAATGCGGTATCCGGACCTGTCCGGGATCCTGGCCCGTCGCAAGGCGGAGAACCTGGCCGCCACCGGAGCCGACCTGGTGGTCACCACCAATCCGGGCTGCCTGGGGCAGATCGCCGGCGCGCTCGCGGACGTCGCGCCGGACCTCCCGATCCTCCCTTTGACCGATTTGCTGTGGTTCGCGGCGCGCAAAGCCTAATATCATTTAATAACAATATTGGAATATTGTGCTTGCGGGACCCCAATCCCGGGTCTTATCATGGGCCTTCCGGCTGTCGAAACCCTGGAGGAAGCCCGTGCACGCCCAGCCCGATCCGGCCTCCCTGTTCCATTCGGTGAGCGACGAATGCCGCCTGCGCCTGCTGCGTCTGCTGGTCCGGGAGGAACTGAACGTCCAGGAACTGGTCGCAGCCACCGGACTGAGCCAGCCCAGGGTATCCAAGCACCTGGGGGTCCTGCGCGACCACGGGTGGCTCGTCCAGCGGAAGGAAGGGACCCGCAGCTGGCAAAGGACGGTCGAACCGGCGGACTTCCCCGGGGGCGAGGACCTCTTCCGGACCGTGCTGGCCGCCGCCGGGGGCCTGGCCTCCGGCGCCGCCGACGACGCGCGCCTGACCGCGGTCCTGGCCGGGCGGGACGCCGGGTCGCGGGACTTCTTCGCCGCGATCGCCGACCGGTGGGACGACTTCCGCACCCAGTTCGAGCATCCCGACCTGCGGGTGGGGATGGTCGCCGCGTTGGCGGCCCCGGGCATCCGGGTGCTCGACATCGGCACCGGCACCGGCGCGTTGCTGCCCGTGCTGGCGGCTGCCGGAGTGACGGTGGTGGCCATCGACAACTCGGCCGCCATGCTGGCCCGCGCGACCGCCCTCTGCCGCCGGCAGGGACTGGAGCGGGTGCGCCTGTGCAACGCCGACGCGGTCGGCCTGCCGTTCCGCGACGCCTGTTTCGACGCCTGCAACTGCGCCATGGTCCTGCATCACGTCGCCCGTCCGGAGCAGGCGGTGCTGGAGATGGCCCGGGTGATCCGGCCGGGAGGGCGGTTGACCGTCACCACCTTCTGCAGGCACGACCAGGAATGGATGCGCCGGGAGCTGGCTCACCAGTGGCTGGGGTTCGAGCGCGGGGAGATCGAAGGGTTCCTGACCGCCGCGGGCCTGCAGGTCGTCAACCACGTGCGGCGCGGACCGGTGACAGCCGGAGAGAACGGATTGCCGGGCGGGGGCAAGGTCGACTGGCCCGAGGTGCAGCTGGTGACCGGAGCCAGGCCCTCGTTCGACGCTGAGGATACGATCGAGTGGATTCATAAACGACCCAACCAAGGAGCGAATCGATGAGCGGAAAGTACAGCGAGGGTCCCCGGTTCAAGGTCCGTGACCTGGACCTGGCCGAGAAGGGGCGGATGAAGATCGACTGGGCCGAGAGCCGCATGCCGGTGATGATGGCCCTGCGCGAGGAGCACGCCGCGCTGCAGAGCCTCAAGGGCATGCGGATCGCCGGTTGCCTGCACGTGACCAAGGAGACCGCGGTGCTGGTCGAGACCCTGGCCGCGGCCGGGGCCGAGATCAGCTGGTCGGGCTGCAACCCCCTGTCCACCCAGGACGAGGTCGCCGCCGCCCTGGCCAAGGCCGGCATCAGCATCTACGCCTGGCACGGCATGAACACCGAGGAATTCTACTGGTGCATCGACAAGACCCTCGAGTTCAAGCCCACGTTGACCCTCGACGACGGCGCCGACCTGATCTTCTCGGTCCACAACCGCCACCCCGAGCTGGCCGCCGCCATCATCGGCGGCACCGAGGAGACCACCACCGGGGTGCACCGCCTGCGGGCCATGGCCGCGGACGGGGCCCTGAAGTATCCCGTGATCGCCGTCAACGACGCCGAGACCAAGTGGGACTTCGACAACGTCTACGGCACCGGCCAGTCCAGCATCGACGGCATCCTGCGGGCGACCTCCGTGCTGCTGGCGGGCAAGAACTTCGTGGTCGTCGGCTACGGCCACTGCGGCTCGGGCTGCGCCATGCGTGCCGCCGGCCTGGGCGCCAACGTCATCGCCACCGAGGTGAAGGCCACCGCCGCCCTCAAGGCCATCCTGAACGGCCACCGGGTCATGACCATGGACGAGGCCGCCCGGGTGGGCGACGTGTTCATCACCGCCACCGGCATGAAGGACGTCATCACCGGCCGCCACTTCGAGGTCATGCGCGACGGGGCGATCGTCTGCAACACCGGGCACTACGACTGCGAGATCAACCTGGTCGATCTGGAAAAGATGGCCGCGGGCAAGCGGACCGTCCGGACCAACTGCGAGGAGTACACCCTGAAGGACGGACGCCGGATCTACGTGCTGGCCCAGGGCCGGCTGGTGAACCTGGCGGCCGCCGAGGGTCATCCCAGCGAGGTCATGGACATGAGCTTCGCCAACCAGTTCCTGTCCATGGTGCGCCTGGCCCGGGAGGGCGAGGGCCTGGAGACGACGGTCCACGACATCCCCGAGGAGCAGGACCAGCTGATCGCCGGCATCAAGCTGGAGACGATGGGCTGCGGCCTCGACGTCCTGACCCCCGAGCAGGTCGCCTACCTGAACGACTACGCCGCCGGGACCTGATTCGCGTCGGCATAGGGCCCAGGAAAAGGCCGGTTCCCGCGGGGACCGGCCTTTTTGCAGGTATGATGGAGGGGATCCGGCCTAGAAGACGCCGTAGCTCGCGCCGAAGCTCAGGACCCAGGCGTGGGTGTGGGACCAGTTCCGGTCCACGTCGGCCCACAGGACGTCGTCCTCGGTCCGGAAGTAACGCCACAGCCATTCGAACTCCAGCTGCAGCTTCTGGGAGAGTTCGTACTCGCAACCGACGCCCGCGTTGAAGACCCAGTCCGAGCCCTCCAGGGGAGTCCGCTCGATGGAGAGGACCTCGCTGCCGCGGCCCGTGGCGTTCATTTCCCAGTTGACCTTGCCCACCCCGCCGATCAGGTAGGGATTGAAGTTGCTCCTCGGGAAGACCTTGTTCCCCAGGAAGCCGCGGATGCCGAGGTCCCAGCCGTCCAGGGTCAGGTAGCTTTCGCTGGAGATCCCCATCTCGTCCCACTGGCCCAGCTTGTCCGGGTCGTCGGTGAAGTTGAGTCCGCCGCGGTAGACGCGGCCGTACAGGCAGAAACCGTCCTGGATGTACAGGTAGGCGGCCCCGTCGAGGTTGCCGCCGGCGCCGCTGGTGACGTCGTTGAGGTTGTAGGTCTCGTCCTTCACGGTGTGGGGGGCGCCCCAGTAGGAGAGGCGGCCGTTCACCCCCAGGCGGTAGTCGTGGCGGATGCGGGCCGGCTCCTTGGGCTCGGCCTGGGCGACCACGGGCATGTCGCCCCCGCTGATGCGCTTGAACTTCACGAAACGGCTGGAGCCCCTGATGGCGAAGGTCCCGGAGAGCCGGTCCTCCTGGGGGTCGTAGGTGCCGAGGAAGTGGGCCGGGAAGGGGACGCCCTGGGGCTGGTAACGGAAGCTGATGGAGTTGCCGGTGACCAGGATGTCGGTCAATTCGACGTCGCCGATGGTCTCGTCGGCCAGGGTCGCGGTCCAGCCTCCGGTGACTTTTTCGAGGGAGAGTGTGATCTCGAAGTCCTCGCCGTCGGCGTTCTTGGCCTCGCCGAGCCATTCCCCGGAGGGGTCGGCGGCCAGGGTCAGGGCGGGTAAGGCCAGCATGGCGATCAAGGCGGTCAGGACGACGACAGGCGCAAAACCACGGTGGTTTACCTGCGACATTGGCACTCTCCTCATGAATAACGGCTCCCGTAGGCGCAATGGGGTCGGTTCGAAGAATATACAGTTTGGCTCCGTGCTTGTCCAATCTCCTTTGCCTGCGTGGATTAGGCTTCCGGACCCCTTTTCGGCCCCCGCCCAGAAAAATAAGATGGGGCTTGCATTCCCCGATCGCTCTTTCGTATAATCACGGGCAGGCGGTTTCCGCCTGTGGTGGTTCCGCCACCTCTTTTCGATGCGGGTTTCCGCGGTGATATGGCTAATCACCGCCGGAGAAATCGAAGTCGTTTCAAAGGCCTCAAGGGAATGAGTCGCCCCTTGTCCGCTGGAGAAACACTTCGCCCGCATCGATAATTTTTATATGGAAGTTGCGTCGTTTTGACAATGGAGGATCAAGAAATGGCGACATCCGGGAGCGCCCGCCCCACCGCCAGCCGGCCCAGCCTCGACTTCCTCCATGCCCTGCCCAAGACCGATCTCCACGTCCATCTGGACGGGTCCCTGCGCCTGGGCACCGTCCGGGAACTGGCCGCCCACCACGACCTGGGCTTCGATTTCCGGACCGACGACGACGTCCGGGCCGTCTGCCAGGTCCCCGACGACTGCCAGAGCCTGGTGGACTACCTGCGGGTGTTCGACATCACCCTGAAGCTCATGCAGGAGAAGGACGAGCTGACCCGGATCGCCTACGAACTCGCCGAGGACGCCCACCGCGAGAACGTGCGCTACATGGAGGTCCGCTACTCGCCCCTGCTGCACCTCAGCAAGGGCCTCGGCTACGAGGAGATCGTCGCGGCGGTGCAGGCGGGCCTGGACCGGGCGCGCCGGCAGTACGGGATCATCTGCGGGCAGATCATCTGCGGCATCCGGCACATCTCGCCCCAGTCGAGCCTCGAACTGGCCGACCTGGCCGTCCGCTGGAAGGGCCGGGGCGTGGTCGGCTTCGATCTGGCCGGGGCGGAGAAGGACTACCCGGCCAAGGATCACATGGAGGCCTTCCAGCGCGTCCTGAACAACAACGTGAACATCACCATCCACGCCGGCGAGGCCTTCGGCGCCCCCAGCATCCACCAGGCCCTGCACTACTGCCGGGCCCACCGGATCGGCCACGGCACGCACCTGATCGAGGATCCGGACCTGATGCAGTGGGTCAACGACCGCCGCATCCCCGTGGAGATCTGCCTGGCCAGCAACCTGCAGACCAAGGCCATCCCCGACTTCCAGAGCCATCCCATCCGCCGGTTCATGGAAGAGGGACTGCGGGTCACCCTGAACACCGACAACCGCCTGGTTTCGGGCACCACCGTGACCAACGAGTACCGCCTGGCCGTCGAGAAGTACGACCTGAGCGAGGACGAGGTGCTGGGGCTGGTCATGAACGGGTTCAAGTCCGCGTTCCTGCCCCTGAAGGACAAGGTGCAGCTGGTGGATCAGGTCCTGACGGAGTTCGCCGCGCTCGGCGCCGACTTCTCGGGCGAGATCAGCCGGCGCCGCCGCATCTACGTCTAGCCCGGGATCAGGCCCGCCACCAGGGCCGCATCGACCACCGCCCACAGCTTCAACGCCCGGTACATGGCGCGTTCCTGCGCGGGGACGTCCAGACGTTCCTGCCGGCGTTCCCACCACAGGACGTGCCCGCACCAGGCGAGGAGGGCCGCGAGGAGCAGGTCCGGGCGGCCCGGGCGGCCGTCCAGCCGGGCGGCCGTCAGGAAGGCCGCCCCGGCCGCCAGGCCCAGGACCAGGGCGAGCCTCAGGGCGGGCCGGGGCCCCAGGGCCGTGGTCAGGGTGCGGTCGCCCCGGGCGGCGTCCTGCGCCGCCTGGTAGATCTGGGTCTGGGGATAGAAGGATCCGAACAGCAGCCCGAAGCCCGCGACGTAGAGGCCGTCGGCCGGCCCCAGCTCCGGACCCGCGCCCCAGGCCGCCTTGCCCGCCAGCAGGCCGGCGGCGGTCGTTCCCGCCCCGTATCCCACCACGTTCACCAGCAGGTCCAGCCCGGGCCGGGACTTCCAGCGGCTGCGGGGGTGGGAATAGAGCAGCGACAGGACCAGGCACCCGGCCAGGACCAGGCCGAAGCCGGGAGCCACGGTCGCCCAGCCGATCAGGGCGCCGGCGGTCATGGCGGCCAGGGAGGCGCCCGCCAGCCAGCCCGGGGGCTGCGGGGGGGAGGGCAGGTAGGCCACCGGACCGGTGTCCCGGTCGTAGGCGCTGTTGTAGGCCAGGGTGGCGCCGTTGAGCAGGACGACCCAGCAGAACCAGGCGGAAGCCAGGACGGCCCAGTCCCCGGGCGGACCCGCCCGGCCTGCGGGCAGGGCCAGCAGGCATCCCACCGCGAGCTGAGCCGAAAGGATGGGCCACTGCCGGGGGCGCATCAGGGCCAGGGCGGCCCGGATGTCCGGAAGGATGGTCACGAGCCCTGGGCGGCCCGCAGGGGTGCGTCGTCCGCAGGGATATCCAGGGCGTCGGGGGGTTCGGGCGCGGCCGGGGCCGCGGCCGGCGGGGCCACGAACTCGAGCTGCTGCTTCAGCCAGACCAGGTCGAGGCCGGCGTCGAGGCACATCTTGCGCATCCCCGTCAGCGGGGCCAGCAGGGCGGGATGGTCGGGGGTCGAGCGCAGCGCCTTGATCATGCGGTCGCGGCAGGCCGAGGCGATGATCACGTCGGGCTGCTCGGTGCGGGCCATCTCGAAGGCGATGTGGCTGCGGAAGGCCACCAGGGCCTTGACGCCGTGGTCCCGGCACAGGTGGGCCACCTCGCCCAGCGGGCAGCGCCGGCAGGCCAGGCATTCCTCGAGGGATTCCTGGACGGCGGCACGGCAGCCGGTCATCTTGACGCAGCGGGGCATGATCAGCAGGACCTTGCGGGCGGGGCGGCCGGCGAGGAAGGCGCGGACCCTGGCGTTCTGATCGGCCACCAGGCGGTCGATGAACCGGTCCTCGCGGCCGGGCACGCCCGAGAGCACGGCGCGCGCGAAGGCGACCCACCGAACGAACAGGGGCGATTGCCAGGGTGAGCGGAAACGGGGGTCGGGCGCCATGTCGGGTGTCAACCGCCGGTCTGGTCGAGCCATGCGCTGCGGATCGCGAAGGCCAGCAATCCGAAACACACCGCCACGTTCAATGATTTCTTCAGGCCGGCCATGGGAATCTGGACCACATGGTCGGCGAGCTCCACGATCCCCGGTTTCACGCCGGCGACCTCGTGTCCCACCACGAAACAACAAGGAAACGGAAAAGTAAACTCCCGCCAATCCCGGGCGCGGGGAACCTGCTCGACGACGATCAGGGCGCGGCCCTGGTCGCGGACGGCCCGGGCGGCTGCGACGGGGTCCCGCCAGTAGTCCCAGGGCACGGTCAGGGTGGCCCCCAGGGCGGTCTTCTCCAGGTCGGGCCGCGGGGGAGTGCAGGTCATTCCCGTCAGGTACAGGCCGGCCAGCCCGGCGGCGTCGGCGGACCGGAACATCGAACCCACGTTCCAGGCGCTGCGGATGTTGTCCAGCAGGGCGTAGGCGGGCATGGGCGCCCCCGCGCCGGGGAGGCCGGGCGGAGGGCCGGGAGGGATCGCGTGGCGCCGTTCCGGATGATCCATGGAGCCATAGTGATATGGCCGCGGCCGCTTGGCAACGGAATCCCTCCGAGGCCCGAGATTCGGCGTAATCAGGGGTCAACCGGAGCCCGATCGGGCCGATAACCAGGGCGTAACACGACACCATGGACCGCCACCGAGGATCGAACCCGCATCCATGAGAAGAAGAACCGTCAGCCTGTGCATGATCGCCCGCAACGAGGAAGCAACGATCGGCATGGCCATCAAGTCCGTCCTGGCGCTGGTGGACGAGGTCATCGTCGCGGACACCGGATCGGACGACAACACCCAGATCATCGCCGAGGGCTACGGGGCCCGGGTCCTGGAGATCCCCTGGGAGGACGACTTCGCCGCCGCCCGCAACCGCACCCTGGACGAGGCGCGCTGCGACTGGATCCTTGTCCTGGACGCCGACGAATACCTGCAGCCCATGCGTCCGGTGGAGTTCCAGCGCCTGCTCAACGATCCGGGCGCCGCGGCCTACGAAGCCGAGGTGGTCGATCCGGCCGGCGCGGACCTGGGCGGGCACGGCAACCGGGTGCGCCTGTTCCGCAACGACCAGAGCCTGCGTTTCCGGCATCCGGTCTTCGAGAGCCTGGATCCGACCCTCAAGGAGTACTGCCGGCGGCACGAACTGGAAGTCATGCCCGCCGACCTGGTGGTGGTCAACGAGGGGCAGAACCCCGACCGGGTGCTCCGTCAGCGGGAGCGCCAGCAGAAGATCATGCGCCTGATGCGGGACGCCCGTCCCGCCGAGCCCTATTTCAGCTACCTCATGGCCTGCCAGGGACTGAGCCTGCTGGACCAGGACGTCCTGCCTGCGGCGGGCCTGGGGGCTGGGCTGATCCATCTGCAGCAGGCCTGGCGCCGCCTGTCCGAGCGGCCGGCGGCCGAGGTGGCCGAAATCCCCTGGTTCCCCGACCTGGCGGCCAAGCTCATCTCCGCCCTCCTGGTCCGGGAGGACCTTGACGAGGCCTGCCGGGTCAGGGACGCCGCCCTGGCGGTTCTGCCTCGGCATCCGGCCGTCCTGCTCCAGTCCGTCGCCGTGGACCTGGCCCGACTCGGCCGGGGGGTGGGGCCGGGGAGGGACGGCGCCCGCCTGGCGGGGGAGGTCACCCGCCACCTGCATTCCCTGCTCGATCGGGCGGGGTCCGGCGACACCGCGGGCCTGGACACCCGCATCCTGCACCTGTATCCTTTGCGCTACCTGGGAGAACTCGCCCTCCTGCAGGGTCGGGTCAGCGAGGCGGTGGGCCTGTTCGAACAGACCCTGGGCCTGGACCCCGCCTACAGCTTCGGCTGGCTGGGCATGGCCGAGTGCTCCCGGTTCGCCGGGGACCGCAAGCGGGCCCTCAAGCTCTACCTGCGCACGGTGACGGCCGCCGAGGCCAACCACCGTGGCTGGCTGCGGGGCTGGAGCCTCATGCGGGAGCTCGACTACCGGGACAACGCCTCCAGCTGGTGGGCCCGGCTGACCAGGGCGTTCCCCGAGCATCCCGAGGTCATCCGGCGCAACCGGGCGGCCGATCTCGCGCTGACCCCGGACATCTGATCCGGTCCCGGCGCGCAGGACACCAGACGAAAGAGTATCGATGTCGTCCCTCCAGCATGAAGGGCGGATACCGCCCGTTCCCCAGGAACTTTCACCGGGCAACCGCGTCTTCACCAACCGCAACCTGCGCCTGCACACCATCGAGGCCATCGGCTTCGACATGGACCACACCCTGGCCATCTACAACACCGACAACTTCAACCGTCTCAGCTTCGAGATGGCGCTGGAACGGCTGGTCCGCGACCGGGGCTATCCCCGCGATCCGGGACGGGTGGTCTGGGAGCCGCGCGCGGCGGTCCGCGGCCTGGTGGTGGACAAGAAGCTGGGCCATCTGCTGAAGATCGACGCCTACAATCACGTCACCCGGGCCCGTCACGGGACGCGGTTCCTGGAAAAGGACGAGCGTCGGGAACTGTACCAGCAGGGCCGCATCAAGCTGGGCAGCGGCCGCTACCGCACCTTCGACACCCTTTTCGACCTGCCCGAGGGCAGCCTGTACACAGGACTGGTGGACCTGAAGGAGAACGATCCGGAAGAGGGCCCGCGCGTGGGTTTCCGCACCCTGTACGAGGACATCCGGACCGCGGTGGACACCACCCACGCCGACGGCAGCCTGAAGGCCCGCATCACCGCCGACCTGGACCGGTTCTTCCTGCGGGACCCGAACCTGGTGCCCACGCTGCAGCGGTTCCGCGCCGCCGGCAAGAAGCTGTTCCTGCTGACCAACAGCGAGCCGGACTACACCGCCGCGGTCATGGACCACCTGGTGGGAGGTCCCACGGGCTCGTGGGAGGACCTGTTCGACCTGGTGATCTGCAGCTCCGGCAAGCCGGGATTCTTCCTGGCCCGCGGCGACGGCAGGCCCCTGCCTGCGGGCGCCGATCCCCGCCTGCCCAACCGCCGGGGCCGGTGTTTCGCCGGGGGCGATTCCTTCTTCCTGGAGCGGATGCTGGGCACGGGGGGGGACCGCATCCTCTACTTCGGCGACCACACCTACGGCGACATCCTGCGCAGCAAGAAGAGCGTGGGCTGGCGCACGGCCATGATCGTGCCCGAGGTGGAGGAGGAGGTGGGGGTCATGCTGCCGTTGCGCGATCAGTACCGGGAACTGGCCCTGGTCGAGGACCTGCTGGAGGATCTGGTCCTCGAGCGGGACCACCTGCGGGCCCTGGACTTGACCGCGGACGGCCGCCTCCCGGAGCTGGAGGCCGAGGTGGCCCGCCAGCTGGGCAAGCGGGCCCGCCTGCAGCGGATCCTCAAGGGGGCCTTCAACCCCCACTGGGAGTCCCTTTTCCGGGAAGGCCGCGCCGCCAGCCGTTTCGGGCAGCAGGTCATGGAATTTGCTTGTATCTATACCAGCAGGGTGAGTAACCTGCTCAACTATCCGACCGACAAGTTCTTCGCCCGTCCCGTCGAAGTGCTGCCCCATGAACGGTGGTCCTTGCCGGAGGCCTGATGCGGGCGACCAGCGTCACCCAGTAAAGGAGATGACCATGCAGGGTTCGAAGACCGTCCTGGTGGTGGGAACCGGAACCATCGGGGAACCTCTGATCGGTTTGCTGACCCACTTCAAGGCTCAGCTGGGGATCGACGAGGTCCTGTTCCACAAGCGCACGCCGCTGATGACCGACCGCAGCAAGGTCCAGAACCTCCTGCGCCGGGGCGCCCGTCTGGTGACCGACAAGGAACAGGTCGACGGCTTCAAGAAGCTGGGGATCAAGGCGGAGATGGTGACCGAGGAGGCCCTGGAGGTGTCCAAGGTGGTCGTGGACTGCACCCCCTCGGGCAACGCCATGAAGGAGAGATGGTACAAGAACTACGAGGACAACATCGATCTGTTCATCGCCCAGGGCAGCGAGTTCGGCTTCGGCAAGCCCTACGCCCGGGGCATCAACGACGAGATCCTCGAGGTCGGCAAGGACAAGTACCTGCAGGTCGTCAGCTGCAACACCCACAACCTGTCGGTGCTGATCAAGATGCTGGGCCTGGGGGACGAGGGTCCCGAGAACCTGGTCGAGGGCCGCTTCGTCTGCATGCGGCGGGCCAACGACATCAGCCAGGACGACAAGTTCGTGCCCAGCCCCCAGGTCGGCGGCCACAAGGACGCCCGCTTCGGCACGCACCACGCCCGCGACGCCTGGCACCTGTACCAGACCAAGGGCAAGCAGTACGACCTGAACCTCTTCAGCTCGGCCCTGAAGGTCAACAGCCAGCTGATGCACGTCATCCACTACTACCTGAGGGTCAACAAGCCGGTGACCAAGGACGAGCTGGTGGCCCGCATGCACGACGACGACCGCATCGCCGTCACCTACAAGACCACCGCCAACAGCATCTTCTCCTTCGGCCGGGACCACGGGTTCTGCGGCCGCATCCTCAACCAGTCGGTCATGCCCGTGGACACGCTGCACATCAGCGAGGACGGCCGCGGCATCACCGGATACTGCTTCACCCCGCAGGACGGCAACAGCCTGCTGAGCTCGGTGGCGGCGACGGTGTGGGGGCTGTATCCGGAGACGTATGACAAGATCGTGCAGTGTCTGAGGCCCTATTTCTTCCAGGAAGTGTAGGGACAGGCATCATCGTTTTCTTGGGGATGGCATGACCGACCCCCCTGGGGGACGAAGGGCCGCGGCCTCCTTGCCGCGGCCCTTCTCGGGTTCCAGGCCCTCCGCCATCCATGGCTTCGGGCCTTCCACACGCCCCCCGGGGGGCCAGTCATGCCATCCCCAGGCCAATCGATGATGCCTGTTTCCCCAATTTCACGGCACCAGCCTTCCACACGCCCCACGGGAATCGATGATGCCTGTCCCCGCCTCCTGGATGAGGGCGGGCCGGAGGCAGACCCGTGCAAAATAGGTTTTCAGATTGAGGTGTCCCAAGTCAAAACCCCATCTGCGCCGCAAAGGGCGTTGTCTTGGCTCGGTCGCCCCCCTGATTTTTTGATAATGGTATCCAAAGCTGCCCCCCGGGGGGCCTCCATCCCCGAAAACAGCCTTCAATCCAGGTTTCCCGTGCAGTTTTGGAGTTCCTGGGTAGACCATGCCCGGGTGGGTCGGCGAGCCGGGGTGTTATTCCAGGTTGGCTTTCTAACTGCGGCCCAGCTGATCCTGGTTGAAGAAGATCACATGATCGAGGCACTCCGCTTCAGGGTTCCGACCACACGTTCGCGAGAGTCCTGGCTGTCGTGGCGATCGCCCGCGAAAAAAAGGCCCCGCCGGGGGTCGGCGGGGCTCGGGAATGGCGGAGGAGCGGCGGCGGTCAGGAGCGGTCGGGCAGCCTCGCCACCTTGGGCGCCAGGTCGGCGGCCTTGGCGCGGCCGTAGTAGTCGGGATCGGACTTCGAAACCACCCACTGGAGCTGCTCCAGCAACCCGGCCGCCGCCTGCTTGTTCCCCAGGTCGACGTGGCACTGCACCGCCAGCGCCAGGATGTTGGGCTCGCGCTGGTTCACCGCCAGGATGGGGGTCAGCTCGGCCAGGGCGGCCTCGGGCTCCCCGTTGTCGCGCAGGGCGCCGGCCAGGCGGTAGCGGTAGAACCATTGCTGATGGAACGGCCACTTGTCCTGGATCATGGTCAGGGCGCTGCGCCACATGCGCACCCGGGTGACGGGGGGGTCGTTGTAGTCGGCGGCCAGGGCGTCGTAGCGCCGGGCCGCGCTGTCGATGTTCAGCTGCACCTCGGGGCTGTTCCGGTAGCCCCAGCCCGTGCGCCAGTCGGCGAGACAGGAATCCATCACGGCCTGGCCCTCGGCGACGTTGCCGGCGGCCGCCAGCCGGACCCCGCGAAACAGGCAGGTGGATCCGTCATCGGGATAGCGATCGACGTACATGGCGGTCATGCGGTCGATCTGGTCGTCGAGGCCCGAGTTGATGAAGGTGTTGATGATCTCCTGGTCGACCTTCTTCTCCAGATCGCTGCCGATGACCTGCGAGCGCACCTTCTCCAGGATGTCCACGCCCTTGTCGATCTGACCCCGGGCCAGGTAGACCTTGCCGAGGTTGATCAGCGAGTGGTAGAAGTCCGGTTGCATCGTCACCGAGGTCACGAATTCGGCCTCCGCCTCCTCGTACCGGCCCATCACCATCAGCACCTCGCCCATGGAATCGTGGGGATTGGCCTGCTCGGGCGCCAGGAAGGCGTACTTCTGCATGTACTCGATCGCCTGCTGGTAGTTGCCCCGGTTCAGCTCCAGGTAGCCCAGCATGTTGTAGCTGGTGGCGTAGTTGGGATCCACGTTGAGGATCTTCTTCCAGGCCTGCTCCTGCAGCCCGGGATCGACCGAAAGCGCCGGGTCGCTGGCCTGGGCCACCAGGACGTGGATGTTCTCGGGGACGGTCTCTTCCAGGACGGTCAGGACCGAGTCGCGGATGTCGAAGAACCGGGACTTGCCGATCATCCCCAGCCGCAGCTGGGCGATCATGCGCCGCTGGTCATCGCCGATCAGGGCGGTGAGGCTGTCCGCGCGGCCAAGTTCGGCCTTGAAGTTCTCGGATTCCCCCAGGCGGTAGTAGGCGAGGGTGCGGGCGATGGAGGCCTCGGCCAGCGAGGGATCGAGCTCCAGGCTGTGCCCGAGCTTCTCGATGGCGTCCCGCAACCGGAAGGCGTGCATGTCGGCCGTGCCTTCCTCGCACAGGGCCAGCGCCTCGGGCGAGCTGGAAATGGTCGCGTCCCCGCCGGGCTTGTTCAGCAGGATCCCCACGCCGATCAGGAGCAGGGCGGCGAAAAGCAAGGTGGCGATCCACTTCACGGTCGTACCTCCAGGCATGGCGAAAAGGCGGTTCCGGCGGGATCAGTGGCGCCGGAATCGCTGTTGGTGGTTTGGCTACGCCCCCGGGGGGCAGGATGTTGCACGGCGGTCAAGGTTTTCACTGCTCCTGGGCCCGGGCGAGGGCCACGTGGCCGGCGTTGGTGATCTTCAGGGCGACCATGGTGATGTCGTCGTCGTGGTCCCCGCGTCCGCTGAACCGGCGCAGGTCGGTCTTGATCCCGTCGATGAGGTCGGTCACCGGGGTCTCGATCCGGTCCTGGAGGAGGCGGTTCAGGCGGTCCTCGCCGAAGTCCTCGTCCCCGTCCGGGCCCTTGGTCTCGGTGAGCCCGTCGGTGTACAGGAACAGCAGGTCGCCTTCCTCCAGGGTGATCTCGCCCTCGGCGTAGTCCCCGAAGTCGAAGGCCCCCAGGGGCAGGCCGCCCTTTTCCAGCAGCTCGTACGAACCGTCGCGCCGCACGACCACCGGGGCGTTGTGGCCGCCGGAGCTGTAGACGAGGGTGCGCGCGTCCGGATCGAAGATGGCCAGGAACAGGGTGGCGAAGTGCTGGGGATCGGTGCTCGCGTGGATCTGCCGGTTGATGCGGCCGAGGATCAGCGCCGGCGAGTCGGTGGTGTCGACCTGGGCGCGCAGGGCCGCCTGGAGGTTCGACGCCAGGATCGAGGCGGGCATGCCCTTGCCGCTGACGTCGGCGATGACGATGCCCAGCTTGCCGTCCGACCGCTCGATCAGATCGTAGTAGTCGCCCGAGACCTGCTTGCTCGAGATGTTCACCGCGCCGATTTCGATGCCGTCCAGCCGGGGGATGGTCCCCGGCAGCAGGCGCGCCTGGATCCGGCGGGCCATGGCCATCTCCTCCTCGAGCTTCTGCTTGGCGACCTCCTCCTCGTAGAGACGGCTGTTCTCGACCTGGAGGGCCATCTGCCCGGCCACGATGGTCAGCAGCTGCAGCTCGTGGACCTCGTAATCCTCGCCGGGCTTCAGGGGCATGGCGAGAAGGCCCACCAGGCGGCCCTGGATCACCATGGGGATCAGCAGCTGGATCCCGTGCTCGTGCAGGAACTGCTGCTCACGGGTCATGGCCTTCAACTCGGCCTGTTCGCGGGTGATGGCCTCGCGGCCCGACAGCTGCTCCTGCTGGCCGGGATCGACCCAGAACGGTTCCCCGGCCTCCTCGATGGTGCGGGCCAGCGACTCCAGCAGCAGCTCGCGGGGGTAGCGGGCCGCCTGCCGTCGGCGCCGCGGATCCTCGCCCAGCATGTTGCCGGCGCCGCTGTCGCGGTCGGCCCCGGGATAGAGGGCCTCGGGCTCGTGGACGGCGCCGCAGAGGGCGAAGGAGGGGAAATGGGCGTCCCCCCCGGCCAGGTAGATGGCCAGGCTGGGGAGGGACAGCACCTCGCACAGGCGCGCCCCGACCCGGTTCACCAGGGCGTCGCGTTGGATCAGCCGCGGGATCTCCTTGGACAGTTCCTCGAGGAAACCGGCCATGTTCTCGCGCGAGTGGAAGTATCGCCGGTCCAGGGACCGCTGCAGGCTTCGGCGCACGGGCCACAGGGCGGCGGCGACGGCCAGGGTGGTGCCGGCGGCGACCAGGGGGCTGGTGGCGGGCACCAGGCCCAGGGCCTTGCCGCCCAGCCACCAGGCCCCGCCCAGGTAGCCCAGCCAGATCAGGCCGCTGATGAGGCCGTAGGCCAGGTTGCGCTTGAGCAGCAGGTCGATCTGCATCACCTGGTAGCGGGCCACGCAGTAGCCGAAGGAGATGGGGATGGCCGCCAGGGGCACCGCGCCCAGCCTCGAGAGCCCGGTCTGGAAGTTGAGCTCCTCCATGCCGATCTTGAAGACCAGGAAGGGGATCACGGCGATGAGGGTGCCGAAGGTCAGGATCCGCACCCGCTGGCGCATGAGCGGGTCCCGGTAGCTGAAGTAGCCGTGGACCAGGGCCGACAGGCCGGCCACGTAGTAGAGGCCGAGGACGATCCAGGTGACGGGGTCGATCTTGACCCCGGCGTCCCCGATGAACTGGTCCAGGGTGAAGCGCAGGTAGAACATCCAGGGCAGGATGTACAGCAGGGGCGACAGGAACGGGTGCTGCATCAGGGTCATCTTCTTGCGGGGGAAGACCAGGAAGAAGTGCAGGAAGACGGCCGGCAGCATGAAGCGCGCGAATCCCCCGATGTTCTGGGTGATGATGGCCCCGAGGAAGTAGGTCACCTGGTTCAGGTTGGTCATGAAGTAGAGGCTGAACAGCAGGCAGAGGATGAAGAACAGGCTGGTGGGTCTTTCGTTGTTGCTGCGCAGGTAGACCGCGAACCCGATCACCAGGTAGACCAGGGCCAGCAGGACGTTCACCGAGTAGTCCTGCAGGTCCACGCGGGTGGAGGTCAACGGGACCGGCACCAGGCTCTGCACGCCTTCGCGGATGATCAGGTACGGGATGGTCTGGCCGGGCTGGTGCTTGCGCAGCTCCTTCGCGGCGTCCTGGGGGGAGTTGACGATGGCCTTGCCCACGCCGACGATCTGGTCGCCGCGCTCCAGGGGCGTGGGGCTGCCCGAGGTGCGCGGCAGCAGGTCCAGCACCTGGAGGTCGGGGCGTCCCAGCAGCCAGACGGTGCCGTCGCTGGGGCGCGTGCGGGTGGCGTCGTAGCCGGCGAACAGCACGGCGCACACCGTGAGCGCCCCCAGGATGAGGTGGGCGCCACGGGACACCAGCAGCCGGTAGACCCTTGACCAGGGGTTGGGATGCAGCCTTTCGGGCGGCATGGCGCTCCGGTATCGGGACCACGGGCGCGGCGGCGGAGCCGGCCGGCGGTCGGATTTGTCGCGGGATCCGGCGATGAACACCGCGGAAGGGGGATGGGTTCCCGATCATCCCGCGAAACAGGTTCCAGGATCGGCCAGTGAGGCGGAGCCGACTCTACCCCACACTGGCATATTCCCGGAAGAACAATCAATATACCCCAATCTCCAGGACATTGACGCGTCGAGCGGGAAGGTGGTTGCATGAAATCCGCGAATCGGCGCCCCGGCGGCCCGGAAGGGCCGGGTGCGGGGGAGGGTGACGCCCTCCCGCAGAGCCTGACGGTGGGCGCGGGGCGGACGGCGGTCGATCTGGTCCTGCGCCGGGTCGGCCGGGATCTCCTGCTGACGGTCACCGGGGGCGAGGCCCACGCGGGCGCGGTGGCCCTCTGCTGGCCCGACGGGCGGGGAGGCGTGGAGGGCGCCGACCTTGCCGCCGGCATCCACAAGGAGGGGCCGTTGGCCCGGGAGTGCGCGGAGGTCATCGCCGCGGCGGCCGGCTGCGCCTGCGCCGTCGTGGCGGGCATCCACCAGGACCGGGCGACCCGGGACGAGATCACCGCCATCGTGGCCAACGCCGCGGCGGGCGCGCGCAGGCTCGCGGCGTTGCTGACCGGGGGCGGCCCCGGGGAAGGTACCCGTGACTGACGGCGATCCGGGCGGTGGGGCTAGAGATACTGCAGGGCCAGGGACCCGTAGCCCTGGATGCCGTAGCTGAGCCAGGCCGGGTGCTCGGCGCCGTACTCGTCGCGGATGTCGGCGGCGGCGCGCCACAGGGCGGCCCCGCAGCTCCAGCCGTTGCTCAGGGCCGCGTAGCAATGGCCGGCGAACCGGCGGGCCGGACGGCTGAACAGGGGCGCCACCGGTCCGATGAAGGTCGAGGCCCCGTGGCTGGTGAACCGGTCGCCCAGTTCGGACAGGCCGCAGTAGCTGTTCGAGAAGACCAGCGGCGGAATGCCGCCGCCGAGGGCGAACCGTTCCGGTTCCATGGGGCCGTCATCGAGGAGCCAGCCCCCGGATTCGCGGCGGCGGTCGCCGCCGGCCGGCAGGGCCTGGGCCGATCCGCCCGTTTCCCGGCTCATCTCCGCGGACATGCTGAGGATGCCCCCGCGCCGGTCGTAGCGTTCCCCGATGTCGTCCAGCAGGCTGGTGATGGGGTCGACCCCCAGCACCTCGCCTTCCATGCCCGCCAGCTCCTCGAGGTGGTGCTCGGGCATCTGGGCCGCCTCTTCCATCAGGCGGTTCATCCAGTACTCGCCCATGCTGGCGTCGTACTGGCCGGCGGCGCTGGTGGGGCCGGCGTAGTGCATGGCCTGGTAGGCCAGGCTCATGAGGGTCAGGTCGCCAGGGGTGACCGCGCCGCTGGGCACCTTCAGCCGGGCCAGGGGGGCCCCCAGGGGGCTGCTGCCCATGGCCGCGGCGATGGCCTCGGCCTCCCGGAAGATCAGGCGGCGGATCCCGGGGTCGGCGTGGCCGGGCACGAACAGGACCTCGGGCATGGCGGCCGGATGGGGGCGCAGCTGGGAACAGACCGCCGGCAGGGACGTTTCCCCGTTCTCGCCCACCAGGAAGGCCGCCCGGGTCAGGCGCTGCATCCAGGGGCGCGGGTGCTCCACGCCGCGGCACGAGGCCCGGTGGGCGGCCGCGCAGACGGGGTGCTTGACCAGCAGGAAGTCGAGCCCGTTGTGCAGCCAGGTCCACGGCAGACGGAGGCGGGGCCCGGACACCACCAGGTGGAAGCCGATCAGGTCGTCGTGGTCGGCCTGGTCCAGGGTGGGGAACTCGGCGACGGCCCGCACCGGATCGGGGTCGAAGGCATCGGGCAGGGCGGCGGTGACCGCCTGGAAGAGTTCGCGGCCGAGGCGGGCCATGAACGCGGTGACCGTGACCGCATCGACGCCGTCCCGCTCCTGGACGGCATGGATGTCCGGCATGGCTTGCGCGACGGCCTCCAGGCCCTCGTCCAGTCGCCGATCCGCTCCGGGTTCCGGCAGGATGATATCGATCCAGCGCATGGTCAATTCCGCCCCTGGCTGCGGGCGCCTTCCTCCCGGGATGGAGATTCGCGCCCGATAGAACTCTTTTTCCCGCAACGGTTTGAATGCCATGTCATGAGACTTCACATCAAGCCGTGCAGCAGTGTCCGGAGGAGGAATTGCAGATTCCGTGCCGCGAGTGCGGGAGGGGCGGGGACCGGGACACGGGCGCCGGAGGGGCGGGGAGGAGGCGGGTGGCGGGCATGAAAAAACCCCTCCCGAAGGAGAGGCTTGATCATGGTGCCCAGGGGGAGACTCGAACTCCCACGAGGATAACCCCACTACGACCTGAACGTAGCGCGTCTACCAATTCCGCCACCTGGGCACGATCCACCGGGGGAAATTCCCCCGGCGGGCGACCAATCTAGCCGCTGCGGGAAGGTCTGTCAACCCGGCCGGACACAAAAAATGGTCCATTTGCATCGGGACCCGGGCACGGTATATTCTCGGAACGTTTCTTGAATCAGGAACGCCCGGGAGGCGTTCCTCCGACGGGAGTGGCATGAACCGCAAGGCCGAACCGGCAGGCGTCAAGATCATCGGCAAGAACCGCCGGGCCTTCCACGAATACGAGATCCTGGACACCTGGGAGGCGGGCCTGGTCCTGCTGGGCAGCGAGGTCAAGGCCCTGCGCCTGGGCCGGCTCAACCTGGGGGGCGGGTTCGCCGAGATCCGCGACGGCGAGGCCTGGCTGTGCCAGATCCACATCGGGCCGTACGAGCAGGCCAACCGGGAGAACCACGACCCGTTCCGGCGGCGCAAGCTGCTGCTGAACCGGCGGGAGATCCGCAAGATCCTGCCCAAGATCGAGGAGAAGGGTTTGACCCTGGTGCCGCTCAAGCTGTACTTCAAGCGGGGGCGCATCAAGGCCGAGATCGGTCTCGCGCGCGGCAAGAAGCTGCACGACAAGCGGGACGACAAGGCGCGCAAGGATGTCGAGATGCGCATCGCCAAGGAGGTCGGCCGCCGCCGGGCCGACGATTGAGGTTGGTGAGGGAGTACCGATGACCACCGGCAAGATCCAGACTTCATTCGGTCGGCGTTCGCGTCGGGCGGTCCTGGGGGCCGCCCTGGCGCTGATCTGCCTCGCCGCCGGGGCCGCTCCGGCCCAGGACCAGGATCGCCCCCTGGATCCCCTGGCCTTCACCCGGGTGCGGACCGACGCCCCCGAGGTCACCATCCTGGTCGACGATCAGGCGGCCGGGCAGCAGCGGGCGGTCACGGGTCGGCCCCTGCTCCAGGATTCCCAGGAGATCTACCTGAACAGCGCGACCCTGGCGGCGGTGTTCCGGGCCAGCCGCTTCTGGCAGGGCAAGCTGGGCTTTTTGGACCTGAAGATCGGCGACCGCCAGTTCCGCTTCGCCCGCGGCAGCCGCCTGGTGATCGCGCCCGAAGGCGAGACCCTGCTGCCGGTGCCCATCCTGGATTACGACGGCGAGGTCTGGGTCCCGGTGGTCGCGGTGACCGACGTGATCGGACCGCAGGTGCAGATGCGCGCCGGCTGGAACGCGGCCGATCGCCGCCTCAGCCTGGGGACCCTGGGCTACACCATCGAGACGATCACCACGGAGGTGCTGGGCCGCAGCACGGTGGTGCACCTGCAGTGCACCAAGCCCCTGGGATACCGGGCGCAGAGCGTGGGGACCGGCCGCATCGACCTGAAGATCTACGGCGGCGAGGTCGATCCCGCCGCGGTCAGGGCCGCCCGGGCGCGGGGCCTGCTCCAGGGGGTCCAGGGCCGCCAGTTCGCCGACCACGTCCTGATCCAGCTGACGGTCGACGCCCTGGTGGGCCACTTCCGCACCTACACCGCCGACTCGGGCCGCGAGATCGTGGTCGTGCTCGAGGAGGAACAGGTGTCGACCCTGCCCGAACCGGTGCCGCGGGGACACGCCAGCGTGAACATCCCCGCCGGGCCGGTGGACGTGACCAACCGCATCGAGGTGCAGACCGTGGTCATCGACCCGGGGCACGGCGGGCACGACGTGGGCGCCGTCAGCGCGGGGGGCATCCTCGAGAAGGACGTGAACCTGGCGGTGGCGCGGGAGCTGCGCAGCTACCTGCAGCGCGAGAGCAACCTGCAGGTGGTGCTGACGCGCGAACGGGACGAATACCTGGGACTCGCCGACCGGGCCGAACTGGCCAACGCCGGCGGCGGCGACCTGTTCCTCAGCCTGCACTGCAACAGCTGGTTCAACGACGGGGCCCACGGCCTGGAGACCTACTTCCTGTCGCCGGCCCGCAGCGACTGGGCGCGCAGCGTGGAGGCCGCCGAGAATCAGGCCGGGGGCCTGGACGTGGCCGACGACGTCGAGTTCATCATCTGGGAACTGGTGCAGAACCGGTTCATCAGCAGCAGCAGCAGCCTGGCCGAAGCCATCCAGGCGGGCGTGGCCGGCAACCTGGGGATCACCGACCGCGGCGTCCGCCAGGCCGGATTCCGCGTGCTGGTGGGGGCCTACATGCCGGCGGTGCTGATCGAGCTGGGTTTCCTGAGCCACCCGGAAGAGGAACGCCGGCTGGGCGACCGCGGCTACCAGCGGCGGCTGGCCGAGGCCCTGGGCCGGGCGATCCTGGACTTCCGGGCCGAGATGGCCGCCCTGCAGGGCGCGGGCGCCGGGAAGGGGGCCGCCGATGGCCGGTGACAGGGAGACCCGGGATCCGGTCCGGGAGGACGGCGGACACCGGCCGACCACGCGGGCCTCGCGCAGCGGTCGGGGCCATTCCTGGTCGGTGCTGGTCTGGGCGCTGGTCCTGGTGGCCGCGGTCGCAGGCGCCGGCTGGTACTTCGCGGTCTGGCGCGGCGGGCAGGAGCCGGCGGTGGAGGAAGCCCTCGGTCCGGACCTGCTGGCCGAGGGGCAGACGACCGGGGACCGGGCGGTGCGAGTGGTCTTCCCCGAATGGGACGGTTCGGGGTTCGTCACCGAGGAGCGCCAGATTCCCAGCCGGGACCGTCCCGCCGAGGATCTCCTGAACATCATGAGGTCGCTTTGCCAGGGACCCCAGGTCAGCGGGGCGATCAGCGCCCTGCCCCGGGGCACGCGCGCCCTGTCGGCGTTCATCGACCCCGCCGACCAGTCGGTGGTGCTGGACTTCAGCGGCCAGCTGGTGACCGGGCATCCAGGAGGGACCCTGGCCGAGTCCGCGACCCTGACCAGCATCCTGCGCACGGTGGCCTTGAACTTCCCGGGCACGCGCTCGTGCGTGATCCTGGTGGACGGCGGTCCCGTGGAGACCCTGGCCGGGCATCTGGACATGCTGCGGCCCTTCGATCCCCAGAGGTGGCTGTGATGGCGGGGACGGCCCCCGACCGGCGGCGTCCCATCGGCGTGTTCGACTCGGGCCTGGGGGGTTTGACGGTGCTGCGCGAACTGCACCGGCGCCTGCCCTGCGAGGACCTGATCTACTTCGGCGACACGGCCCGGGTGCCCTACGGCACCAAGGGCGAGAAGACCGTCCGCAACTTCGCGCGCCAGGACGCGGGCCTGCTGGTGGGCCTGGGGGTCAAGCTGGTGGTGGTGGCCTGCAACACGGCAAGCGCGTTCGCCCTCGACCACCTGCAGGAGGTGCTGCCGGTTCCCGTGCTGGGGGTGATCGGACCGGGGGTGACCACCGCCCTGAAGGCCACGCGGGGCGGGGTCGTGGGCGTGATCGGCACGCCGGGAACGATCCGGTCGGGCCGCTACCAGGCGGGGCTGCAGGCCGGGACGGCCGACCTTCCCGGCGTCGCGGGAGGGCGCATCCTGGTGCAGGAGTGCCCCCTGCTGGTGCCGCTGGTCGAGGAGGGCTGGGAGAGCCATCCGGTCACCCGGATGACGCTGGACCAGTACCTGGGGCCCATGCGGGACGCAGGCGTGGACACCCTCATCCTGGGCTGCACGCATTACCCTCTGCTGAAGGCGGAGATCTCCGAGTACATGGGGCCCGGGGCGGTGCTGGTGGATTCGGCGGAGGCCCTGGCCGCCGCCGCCGAGCGGACGCTGGCCGACCTGGGCCTGCGCCGCCGCGACGGCGACCCCGCGGCGGCTGCGGGAAAGACCCCGCCCGAGGGCGCGCTGTCCTTCTACCTGAGCGATATTCCCTGGAAATTCGCCGAGATCGGTGCCAGGTTCCTGGGCAAACCCATCAACAACGTCGAGACCGTCGGCCTGGACGCCATGGAAGAGGCCGGCCGCCTGGTCCTGAAGGGATGACACGTGACTGAACGCGCCGAAGGCCGCGGGCCGCACATGCTGCGGCCCACCACGCTGACCCGGGACTACCTGCCCCACGCCGAGGGCTCGTGCCTGATCGAGATGGGCAACACCCACGTGGTGTGCACCGCCAGCATTTCCAGCGGGGTGCCCCGCTGGCTGAAGGGCGGAGGCCAGGGCTGGATCACCGCCGAGTACGGGATGCTCCCGCGCAGCACGTCCGAACGGATGCGCCGCGAGGCGGCAGGCGGCGGGGGCCAGGGCGGCCGCACCATGGAGATCCAGCGGCTGATCGGCCGCACCCTCCGTTCGGTCACCGACATGAACGCCCTGGGCGATCTGACCATCACCCTTGACTGCGACGTGATCCGGGCGGACGGCGGCACCCGCTGCGCCTCGATCAACGGCGCGGCCGTCGCGCTGTACGACGCCCTGGGTCGCCTGAACCTGCGCAAGCATCCCATGCGGATGATGGTCGGGGCGATCAGCCTGGGCATCGTCGGGGGCGAGGTGCTGATCGATCTGGACTACAAGGAGGACTCGACGGCCGAGACCGACATGAACCTGGTCATGGCCGAGGGCGGCGGACTGATCGAGATCCAGGGCACGGCCGAGCAGCGCCCCTTCCAGCGCGAACAGCTGGAACAGATGCTCAACCTGGGGACGGCGGCCATCGCCAAGATCAACGGGCTCCAGCGAAAGGTCCTGTCGGCGTGATGAACAAGTCCGGACGCAAGGTCGTGGTCGCCAGCCGCAACCGCGACAAGGTGCGCGAGCTTCAGCAACTGCTCGAGGGCACTCCCTTCACCGTGCTCAGCGCGGGGGACTTCCCCGGCCTGCCCGACGTGATCGAGGACGGCACCACCATCCTGGGCAACGCCACGCGCAAGGCCATGGTCACCGCCGCGTTCACCGGGGAGATCGCCCTGGCCGACGACACCAGCCTGCAGGTGCGCGAGCTGAACGGCTGGCCGGACACCTTCGCGGCCCGGTTCTCGGGGCCGGGGGCGACCTACGCCAGCAACGCGAAGCTGCTGCTGGAGTTGATGGAGCCGGTGCCCGACGGCGTGCGCAACGCCAGGTTCGCCTCGTTCTGCGTGTGGATCGATCCGCGGCCGGCGCCCCGCGACACCAGGCTTAAGCCGGGGGCCTACGAGGTCCTCAGCCCCGCCCGGCGGCGCTGGGTGCGCAACCCCTGGTCGGGCACCCGGCCCTTCCACCCGCACACCGCCCTTACCGAGGCGGAGTGGGACTACTGGAACACCCTGGTCGACCGCCGGGCCGAGTGGGCGAAGTACACCACGGCCATGCTGAGCGACGCGACCAGCTTCGGGGGGCATGACCGGGCGCGCCTGCGCGGCATCGCCGAGGGACTGCTGGCCGGCTGCCCGGACAGCCCGCTGTTCACGGGGGGGGACCAGCCGAAGAGCGGGTCGGCCATGAGGCTGCCCGATCCGCGGATCTGGACGGCCCGGGGTCCGGGGCAGGACAATCCGGCGCCCGGCCCGTTCCATCCGTCCGGCCTGCCGGCCGAGGCCCCCGGCAAGGAGCACAACCAGGAGCTGTGGCTGGAACTGTCGGCGGAGGGCAAGCTGCTGGGCGAGATCACCCGGCAACCGGTGGGCGGGGGCGGATTCGGGTACGACCCGGTGTTCCTGCCGACCGGCTCGCAGCAGACCCTGGCCGAGATCGAGCCGGAGGCCAAGCACCGCATCAGCCACCGGGGCAAGGCCCTCAGGAGGCTGCTGGGGGCGGTCCGCCAGGCGTACGGCCTGTGACCGGATGTCGCCGGGGCGGATGATCCGGTCCCGTCGCGGCAGCGGGGATTGACAGGTCCGGAGGCGGAAATTGACAACGCCCCGGTCCGGGGTGACCTTATCTGGCCCGCAGCCCCCTGCCTGGGGCGCACTTGCGGGGGGACCGCGGCCCGGTGGCCGGAGGGTCCGGATCGTGCCCAGGTCGGGGCGTGGCGCAGCCCGGTAGCGCATCTGCTTTGGGAGCAGAGGGTCGCAGGTTCGAATCCTGTCGCCCCGACCAGCCGCCCGATCGTGCTTGCGAACAGGGTCTTGACACGTCGGGTTCCTGTGGCCATTATTCGCGTCCGCCCGCGGGACCGGTCGATCTCGGCCCGGTGGGCTGCGGGCCGACGCCGGCAATCAGGCGCGCCCGTAGCTCAGTTGGATAGAGCAGCGGACTTCTAATCCGCAGGCCGCAGGTTCGAATCCTGCCGGGCGTGCCAAAACGCAATACTGGTGGTGGATGTAGCTCAGCTGGCAGAGCCCCTGGTTGTGGTCCAGGTGGTCGTGGGTTCGAATCCCATCATCCACCCCATTTTTTTCGGTCCGCATTCCCCGCGCGTTCTGGTATGGTGTCCTCCCGACCATTCGACCTGGACGATTCCGGTCAGGCCTGCCCGAGGCAGGGTTGACCGCAGACGTGCTGTCGCCCGTCACCGGAGCGGTTGGGAATACACTCGAGGGAGGGGCCGGGCCTGCGCCCGCTGCGCCCCGCGACGCCAAGGAGGAACCATGGCCAGCGTCAACAAGGTGATCATCATCGGCAATCTGGGCCGCGACCCGGAGATCAAGTACACCCAGAGCAACGTGCCGGTGGCCAACTTCTCGGTCGCCACCAGCGAGAGCTGGAAGGACAAGAACAGCGGCGAATGGCAGGAGAAGACCGAATGGCACCGCGTGGTGGCCTGGCGGCACCTGGCCGAGCGCGCCGAGCGGTACCTGAAGAAGGGCAAGCAGGTCTACGTCGAGGGCCGGCTGGAGACCCGCAAGTGGACGGGCCAGGACGGCCAGGACCGCTACACCACCGAGGTCATCGCCAACCAGCTGATGCTGCTGGGCCGGCGCGAGGAAGGCGACGACGGCGGGCCCGGCGGAGGTTCGGACGGGGGGCGGGAGTTCAGTCCGCCGCCGATGGACCGCGGCGGGCCGGAAGAGGATGACGATCTGCCGTTCTGACCAGTGACGGGTCAAGGGACAGCCCCCCCCCGGTCCGGCTTCGGAGTCGCCCCTGCGGGGCTCCACTCGCCGGACCGGGTGGGGGCTGTCCCTTTACCACACCATCGGCAGAAACGGCGGATCATCATCCCTGCCGAGCCGGTTCGTGGTTGAAATTTCCTATTGGGATGATATGATTTGAGTCCGGCCCGGTGGAACCGTGGAGGAGACCCCTGGAGATCTTCGGATTGACGGGGGGCCAGGGGTTTCATCGGGCCTTTTCATGCCTGATCCCTCGCGGCTTCGGAAGTCGGTCCTTCGGGCCTCCACTCGCCGCGAGGGATCAGGGCATGAAAAGGGGCTAGGCTCTCGTCTGGCACCACCTGTAGAGGCTGCAGGCGTCACACTGAGGAGCTCTGGCCTTGCAGGTCTTGCGGCCGTGGTCGATGATCAGGTGGGCGAAGTCCCGCCAATCCTCCCGGGGAATGCACTCGTTCAGCTGCTTCTCGATCTTCACCGGGTCGGTCTGGTCGGTCAGGCCGAGCTTCTTCGTGATGCGGCCCACGTGGGTGTCCACCACCACGCCGTCGGGATTGTCGTAGACCTCGCCCAGGACGACGTTCGCCGTCTTGCGGCCGCAACCGGGGACCTTGACCATGGCGTCCATGTCGTCGGGCACCTCGCCGCCATGGCGCTCGAGCAGCGCGCGGGCGGCGCCCTGGATGCTCTTCGCCTTGTTGCGGTAGAAGCCGGTGCTGCGGATGGCCTCCTCGATCTCCTCGAGGGGGGCCTCGGCGAAGTCCTTCACCGTGGGGAACTGCCGGAACAGGCCGGGGGTGACCATGTTCACCCGGGCGTCGGTGCACTGGGCCGACAGGATGGTGGCCACCAGCAGCTGCCAGGCGCCCAGAGGCCCGGTGCCGTGGTCGAGGCTGCACCTGCTGTCGGGGAACTCCTCGCGGAGGGCGGCGATGACCGCGATGGCGCGTTTCTTCCTGGTGGCGAGGCCGGCCAGGGGCTTTTCCTGGGGGTTGGATGGGGGCATGGGGGGCGATGGTCCTTCGGGTTGGAGAGCTCCTGGGGAATAGGGGGCGCCGTTCCTTGACACGGGGGGGCGGGGGTGCTAGTTTTCGCCTCCCGTCATGGCCAACCGGCGCGGTTCCATGAGTTTTCCAATTTAACCGCGTCCGGCTCCGACGGCTACATCGCAGATTCATGGTGCGCCGCTAGCTCAATTGGCAGAGCAACTGACTCTTAATCAGTAGGTTCGGGGTTCGATTCCCTGGCGGCGTACCAAATGCAATAAAAGGACTTACGGCGATTGTCGTGAGTCCTTTTTCTTTTGGGATTTGGGCGAAGCTTCCTTCGGAGCTTCCTTCAAGACTAGGCTTGAGGATTATCTGATAGAATCTGGGAATCTGCGGATTGTGGGAGGTTCCTGGAGGGCGCCGGTTGCGCCAGGGCCCGGCAGTCCTGTCCCGTGTAACTCTCCTTGGTAAGATGGATGTGTGGTTGCCACTCAGATTTATGGATGAGATCAGATTCGCCGCGGACCTGAAGGCAGGCCAGGGCGGTAGTCGATAGGATGCCCGAAAGGAAGCTGGTGGAGGTGGCATGAGCCGAAACGAGCGATTAGAGGGCGAGAGGGGACGACAACGCGATCAAACTAGCTGATTGGAAATCAGTTGGGCAGATTCTGGCAGGGTTTTTGGGAGAGCTATTCTGCGTCGAGCATCGATTCTACAAGCCGGTACACAGTTGTTCCTGGGCCTGTGGGCCAATCCGTACAGGGAGGTTGATCCCTTCTCTTGGCCCGTTCAATGGCATCCCTGACGGTAGGGCAGAACTTGTCGCACTCGATGCGACCTTTTTCGAATGTCGGCAGAGCACGAAGGAGTCTTGTATTGCACTCTCGCTGAGTGGCGACCCCGTTCCCATCTTCAAAATGGAGTAGCAACCAATATTCGAACTGTGGATTGCTGACTGCGAGGTGGTTGCATTCAGCATCTTCCGCCCATGCGGCTAAGACCCGCAGTTGTTCTTCGGGCCATTTGTCACGGTCAAGAACGATCCAAGCTTCGTCCCCAGGACGGATTCCGTTTTTCTTAACATATTTCGAAATCGCCCTTAGCAATCGTTCTGGAGCCGAGTCGCCCTTGCGGTCAACGATCTTAATGGTCGGAACAACTTGGTCCCGGAAGCACGTGAAGTATTGCGGTTCAGTTTCGGACCCCTCAGTTACTATTAAGAAGACTTTCCGATAGGTCCTATTCTGAGATTTCCGATCGAACTTTCTGCGCTTCCCCATCATTCTTCCTCGCTCGTGTCCCACCCGGACTTGACCATGTGGGTATTTGCGGTGAGGTGGGGGATCCCGCCGAGGCGGCCTTGCAAGTAGCTCTTGCGGAGGTCCTTGTCGGAACGGATTTCCTTGTACTCGCTGAAGGCGATCATTGAAGACTCGCCAAACGCATTCCGTTCGACCACCCACATCTCGTCTCGCCGCAAGAGGTCTTGGTCCATCGTCAGCAAATCATGGGTGGTGAACAGAAGCTGAGAGCGTGTCTCTGGCGAACACGCATCTAGGTAAAGCTCCAGCAACTGACGAACCAGCAGCGAATGAAGACTTCTGTCGAGTTCATCGATGACATAGGTCTTCTGGGTCTTTGGGTCAGCCAAATCCAGAAATGCAGGTAGCAAGTCGATCACTCGCAAGGAGCCGTCGGATTCTTGACCCAACTCGAATTGGGTCTCAAACCCGTTCCGGCCTCGGTGTGTGGCGGTAAGTCGCTTGGCGACGATCTCTCCATCGACCAGTGAAAGCAAGATTCGGTCGCCCGTCGAGAAGTCCCGAAGGTGGAAGGCCGCCTTCTCTCCGATCCGTTCGCGAATATCTTTCTTGAGGGCCGCAGGCAACTGAAGGTCGTCAAACGAGATCTTCTTTCCGCGCAGATTGACGATGCCGGTGTCAAAACCCGCAAGAAGCTGATCGATGGATTGGTAAATCGGACTATCTTCGTTGAAGAACTCTTCGCCTGCTCCGAACCGCATATTCGGGGAGATCAGCACCAGGCTGTTTCGGAACCAGTCGTAAATCGGCTTGAAATTTTCGACCTTTTGGCTGACAGAGTTCGTTAAGAACAGCTGGTTTTCACGCGTCCCTCGAAAAGAGAACTTCATCAAATCATCTTTGGCTAACGAGGGCATCCATTTGATGTGATCGCCTTCTCGTGAAAAAAGGACTTTTTCGGAAGTCGAATAGACTTGGACGAGTCTCTCAGAGTGGACCCTTTTCGAGGTCACCGAGAAGGAGTATTCGTAAACCATGTCTTCAAGTAGAAGTTCAAACTTGAAAGAAGTTGGGATGTCTCTGGAATGAACCGAGTCGAGTCGGAAGGGATCAACCGGGATGAGGTTGTCGGGCTGAGTTCCGCGGACAATGAACTCCTTGGCGAAGTTCAGAGCATGGAAGAAATTGGACTTTCCCGACGCATTGCCGCCGTAGATTGCAGCAACTGGCAGGACTCGCATTCTGTATTTCGAGGACTTGAAAACCCGAGACCCGTGCTGCTGCTCCTGAGACGCAACCATCGAAAACTCAACAGGATCCCGGAAGGACATCCAGTTCTCGAGCTCAAAGCGAATTAGCATGGCGCCTTCTCCTTTTGGGAGATTTTTAACTTCTATTGCAGATCATAGCTAAAATCGTCCAAGGAGTCAACGTCTTTAGAGATTATTTCTCCAAAGATGCCGTTATGCTGTCGGCTTAGCGGGCTGGGAACTGCGATTTTGCTGTTGCCTCCTCTGAATTCGGTACCCCCCCTAGTGAACCGCCCCGGGATTGCCGGAGACTCCATTCCTTGAGGGGATGGAGTCATGGCCCTTGTCATCAGGCCCGCTCCTGCTTACATCTTCAAGAACAAGACCGATCCCGTCCGCTTATCCCAGCCAAGGAGCCGTCATGCCCGTCAGGATCACCCTCAAGCCCAACGGCCCGATCATGATCAGCGCCGAGGGCGACCCCTTTCCCGTCCTGCACACCGCCACCGGGGAGGACGTCCGACCGGAGAAGAACGTGTTTCTGTGCCGGTGCGGGGAATCCGCCAACAAGCCCTTCTGCGACGGTTCCCACGCCAGGGTCGGGTACTCCGACGAGAACCGTTGCACCCGCGACGCCCTGCTGGACGCCGATGCCCCCGGCATCACCGTCCACTTCAACCGGGCGATCTGCAGCGGGGCCGGCGAGTGTGTGCGGGGCCTGCCCGCGGTCTTCGTCAGCGGGGCGAAGGACTGGATCCGCCCGGCCGAGGCCTCGGTCGCCGAGGTGATCGCCACCGTGAAGAAGTGCCCATCGGGAGCTTTGACCTATTCCGTGGACGGCCAGACCCGCCGGCGGGACGAGACCGAAGTCCGGGTCAGGATCGTCAAGGACGGGCCGTACGAGATCACCGGTCCGGTGGAGTTCGATCCGCCGCGATGGAGCGCGAACGCCTCGAAGACCTGCTTCGCCCTGTGCCGGTGCGGCCGGTCCGCCAACGCCCCGTTCTGCGACTACTCGCACGGCGAGCAGGGCTGGAAGGACTCAGGAGAGGAATGATCACCTGGTCCGCCAGGGGATCCGGGAGCCCTGCCAATTTCTTTCCAGGTGTCGGCCGCCTCCACTTGAAAAATCATCCCCATTTTTCGGTAATCCAGGTTATGCTCCTTGCGGGTATTTCAGTTGGCATGTGTCAAAGGAGTTCCAATGAGCAAGGTATTTCTTATTTCAATCGTCCTCATGCTCTCCACCCCGTGCATGGCTCACCTTTTTCTGGTGGATGATCCATCGGATCGCTGGGGTGCGGATGACGGTGGGAAGACCGTGCCTTCCCCCGCCCCTTATTCCGCCGTTGACTCTGATCCCCCTGCTCCCGGTGATGGGGAAATAGGGTTGTCTTTCGACCCCCATTTCTTTTACTACTGCACCAATGCCGCGCCGATTTCCCATGTGGACGCCTACATTGTCTACAGAAACCCGTTGCTGCCATTTATCCGGGGCTTCGAGTGCCAGGTTTCCTACGCGGCCGGGGACAACAACACCTCGATCTCCTCGACCTTGCCCGTACCCGGTACGGATGTGGGGGTGAAGGCGGCTCCGGTGTTCAACTTCATCGTTGAATTTGACACCCCATTGGCGACCACCTCCGCCACGGTGCTGACGACCCTGGACCTCTTCTACTTGAACTTCGCAAGCCCTTCCATGGATCTGTATCTGGGGCCTGCCGATCCATCATCGAGCTCCAACGGAATGCCCGTCGTGGTGCGTGAGGATTTCAGCAAGCTGGATGTACGCCCGTGGATTCATTTCGGTTACCCCGCCGCCATGATAAATAGCCCGGAGTGCGCCGTTGCCGAATGGGAAACCAGTTTTGGCTCGCTCAAGGCCCTTTTCCGTTAATCCCATCTGGTGAGGAAGGGTGCATTTATTCCAGGGCCTGGGGCCTCGAAAATCCCGGGGAAACTCCTGCGGCGAAAATCATTGATAATCGCCATGCATTAGGATACGCTTCGGCCTTCCGGAGACTAGGGGAGGCATATGAATCTATCCCCACGACCTTCGATGAAGGGGATTGCCGTCAGCCTTGCAACGGCGTTGACCCTTTATCTGCCTCTCGCGAACCTTGCCAACGCTCAGAGCCTGCCGGGTTTCGAGCCTTCGAACAGGACCCAGAATCCGGATTCCGCCGCCGCGGTGGCGGATATGGACCTCGAAGAGTTGGCCGGAGTCAGGGTTTCTCCTTTCGAGGTGTCCACCCGCTTGGATCGCGGCTACCGGGCGTCGAACTCCGTATCCGGTTCCCACTTCGATTGCCCGATCCGCGACCTGCCCATGGCCATTCAAGCCTTCACGAAATCATTCATCGAGGACCAGAAACCGGTCAACGTCTTCGACGTCGCACGGTACTCCCCGGGGGTCACCTACCGGAGCAATGACTTCAACGAAGGGAATGCCAACCTCGCCATCCGCGGATTTGCGGTGAGCAATACCAAGGGCAACATCCAGACCCTGCGTGACGGGTTTCACGGCCCTTCCATTTTCGATTTCACCAACATCTCCCGTGTGGAGATCGTCAAGGGTCCCGCCTCCTTCCTCTATGGCCAGGTCGCCCCGGGAGGGATCGTCAATGTCATCACGAAGAACCCGCAGAAGGAGTTTGCCGCCCATTCGGCCCTCCGCTACGGATCCTATGGGGAATACCGCATCAGCGCCGATGTGACCGGACCGGTTTCACCCAAGCTCTTCTATCGGTTCGCCTCTTCCTACGACCAGGACATCAACTACTGGGATCCCTATGACGCCCACTCGGCCGATGTCGCTCCCTCGTTGCTCTGGCAGCCCACGGAGTCCGTGAGGGCCCTGGTCAAGTACGAGCACTTCCACAAGATGGAATCGCCGCAACTCATGCAGAAGCCCGGTCTGGGCCGTCAAGCCGGTTTGGTGCCCACTCCCGATGACCCCAACCTGGTCGGTGTCGATTTCCCCGGATTGCCTGACGACTGGAACGGCCTGTCCAACTTCGACTACCGCCGGAGTGACACTCATTGTCTGAACGCCTGGATAGACTACCAGGCCGGCGACCACTGGGATCTTCGGACCGCATTCTCACATCTGGATTTCGAGATCGACGCCGTGGCTACGGGCAACTTCGGTATGCCCAACAACACCACTTCCCTGCAAGGTCGGAGGGTCAGGGGCCAGACCTACACCAACCGAGGTGAAACTTTCGAAACCAGGGCGCTGGGTCGGTACCGACTCGGAGCCACGAGCCTGCGCATGTTGCTGGGGGTGCAGTACATCGGCAGGGAATTCGTGGACTGGGCAGCCCAGGCCCCGAATGACCCCGCGCTCGGTGACGACCCCACCGCATCGCCTTTTCCCCTCTGGGATCTCCTGGACCCCTCGACCTGGGATCGCAACACCACCGTTCCCCGCTCGTTGCTGACGGAAAATGGGGCTGATAGGAAGACCGAGTACATCGACCGTTCGGCATACGCGGGGGCCACCTTCGGATTCAAAGACGACAGATTGCTCGCACTCCTGGGGGGACGGTTGACCGCTTCGAGGAATCAGACCTTCGATAAACTGAGCTCGGTCTCCGCCCCCCGGCTCAGCTCCGACGAATTCACCCCGCAATACGGGCTGTTGTACCGGTTAACTCCGGAGTTCACCCTTTTCACATCCTATGCGGAGTCCTTTGTCCCCGGTTCCCCAATGCTTGTCGCCCAGGACAGCGCGACCAAGCCCAGTGAGCCGACGACAGGCCAAGGTTTCGACATCGGCCTGAAAGTTGACTTGCTGGACAAGGACATCTCCGGCACGCTGACGTTTTTCAACGTCGACAACGAGAACATCGTCAACGACCTGGCTTATACGGATTCCACGGGCTCTGTCGCCATCTTCAACGTTCAAAGCGGGAAGCAGCGTTCACGAGGGCTGGAACTGGATGTTTCGGCGAGGATCCTGGACACCTGGCAAGCCTATCTATCCTACAGCTACATGGATGCGCGGATCATCGAATTCAGCGGACGTGACGGCGCGATTCTGGCGGAAGACCCTGCATTGCTGGACGAAGCTGGTCGGTTGAACTACAAGAACGTTTGGTTGCTTCACGATGCGCCTCTGCAGATGAGCGCGCCCCACCTCGCGAATCTCTGGACCCGCTACGATGTTGCCGGCGGGCGCTTCCGGGGCCTGTTCCTCGCGGGAGGGGTCAATTACGTCCACGACCAGACGTTGCTCCCCGATGGTCCGGAATCCAGTCACCAGACCTATACGCTGCTCAATCTTGCCCTGGGCTTCGTCTGGGCCACGCACGGCCGAACCTTCAGCATCGACCTCATGGGCAAGAATCTCGCTGATGAGTCCTACCGGCCGTCCCAGAGTACGCGTAGCCGGCCGCGGGAAGTCCTCTTGAGTCTTCGGGCCCGGTTCTGATGACCGGATCGGGAATGCTGATTCGTGGCGGGTCTACACGTCATGATCCAGCACCTCGCGAACCTTGGCTTCCAGGTCCGCCTTTGAAAAGGGTTTCTGGATGAAGTTCACTCCGTCTTCCAGGATCCCCCTGTTCGCAATGATGTCAGCCGTATACCCGGACATGTACAGGTGCTTGAGGCGGGGGCAGAACGCATTCAACTCGCGCGCAAGCTCCCGGCCGTTCATGACCGGCATGACGACATCGGAAACGAGCAGGTCGACTTGATCACCCTTGTCCTTCGCGATGCGAAGGGCCTCGCCCGGAGACCCCGCAGTCAGGACCTGATAGCCGGCGCGTTCCAACATGGTCATTGCCATTTCGCGAATCGCGGAATTGTCTTCCACCAGTAGGATCGTCTCGTCCCCTCCGCAGGCGCCTGCGACCGGCATCTCCGGTTCGACGGCTCCCAGCTCTCCTGAACATTTGGGCAAGTAGATCCGGATGGTGGTTCCGCGACCCAGCTCACTGTAGACGTTGATGAATCCCTGGCTCTGTTTCACGGTACCGTAAACGGTCGCCAATCCGAGCCCGGTGCCCTGCCCGAGGCCCTTGGTCGTGAAAAACGGTTCAAAGATCTGGTCCAGGGTCTGCTTGTCCATCCCGCGGCCATTGTCGCTGACCACCAGCGTCACGAAATCGCCCGGAACGAAGCCCCTGTGGTCGATACAGTAGGATTCGTCGATGGATTCATTCTTGGTTTCGATGGAGATCCGGCCCGCACCTTCGATCGCATCCCGGGAGTTGATGCAAAGGTTGGTGAGAATCTGGACGACCTGGGCAGGGTCCATCCTTGTCCACCATAGGTTCTCGCCAGGCAACAGGACCAGCTCGATATTCTCGCCGATCATGCGACGAAGCATGTCCGTCGTCCCCTCGACGACCTGGTTCAGGTCGAGTGCCTTGGGGGAAACGGGCTGTTGCCTGGCGAATGCCAGCAGCTGCCGGGTCAGGTCGGCGGATCGTACGGCTGCATCATGGATCTTCTGAAGCGCCGGCAGCACGGGCGGGTCCAGATTCGGGGTCGCCAGAGCCACCTCGGCGTAGCCGATGATGACACCCAGCATGTTGTTGAAGTCATGGGCCACGCCACCTGCGAGGCGACCGATGGATTCCATCTTGCTCGCCTGCGCCAACTGGCCCCTGAGCAATTCCTTTTCTGCCTCGGACTGCTTCCTTTCAGTCAGATCGTAGGAAAGCCCCAGGAACCCGGTGAGCCCGCCATCCTCTCCCCGCAAAGCGGTCACGGAGAGAAGTCCGGGAAAAGGCTCGCCGCCCCTGCGGATGAACGTCCACTCCTGTTCCTCGTCAAGGTTGCGACAGGGACGGGCAAAAAACACCCCCATACCTGGTGAGATTCCCTGTCCCAACTCCTGCGACAGCTGGTGCGCCCTCTGGGCGATCTCCTGGGGATCGTGCCAATGAAGCGGTGTGACTTTGCCGACGACCTCTTCCGCCTCATAGCCGAGCATACGCTCGGCAGCGGGGTTGAAACTGGTGACGATGCCATCGGGATCGGTGGAAATGATGCCGTAGGCGGCACTTTCCAGAATGGTACCCTGGAAACTGGTTAAGCTCCGCAATTCGCTGTCGCGCTCGCCGATCGCGTCCATCATGCTGTTGAAGTTCCGGGCCAACATTGCGATCTCGTCACCACCGGAGACGGGTACCCGACGGCCATAGTCCGCCGTCTTGCGGACCCGATCCACCGTCTCCGCCAGGGTCGAAACCGGTCCGACGATGGCCCGCTGCAGGACCGATCGCAATCCCAAATTGACGCCGACCAGCAGGGCCAAGACGCCCAAGGCGAACATCATCATGGCCTCACGTGTCCGGCTTTTCAGCTCCTGCAATCCCATGACGATGTACAGCTGGGCGCCGTAGGGAAGACTCTGCCGAAGCTCGACCTTGTCGGGATGGAGAACGAACTCCGGAATTTCCCTGTTCACCGGCGTCGCCGGGGTCGTCGTCTCCTGGCGCCTCCCGTAACCGGCCAGCAATGTTCCATCCGCCAGGATGATCGCCGCTTCCTGGATCTGAGGGTTCGAGCGACAGGTGTTGAGGATCTCCTCGGCTCTCTGGCGCCCGTTGAAGGCGATCGCCGTTTCCGCACCGACAGAGACGAGATCCGCATAGGGTTCCAGGATCTGACGGGCGCGATTCTCCAGGGTGAGGCCGTCGTAGACGAAGAGGGAGATTCCGGTGACCGCGAAACCCAGAACCGCCCCGGTTCCAAGAGCCAACACCAGCTTATGGCGGATCGCAAGGTGACGTATTCCCATTTTGATCATCGCCGCTTCCGCCGGGTTCCACCGTCAATGATTTCATGCGCGACTTCCAGCATCTTGGTCTGAATCACCAGCGCGGAGGCGCGAGCACGGTCGAGGTTGATGCCCAGCTTCACATATTCGCCCACGTCGAAGTGGACGATTCCCCCTTCCTCGAGAAAACCGGGTGAATCCCCGACCGTCAGAACCGGTTGGCCCTCCAATCGTCCGAGCACAAGGCGCCGTTCGTCGGCATCCGGGATCGCGATGAAGATGATATGACAGCGGGGGAGCGCAACCAGGGTTTCAGCTCGATGGACCCGGAACGGACGGCCCTGCTCGGTGCGGCCGTCCAGGGTATACTCGAGGACCTCACCGAAGGGATCGGAGCCCAGGATTCCTATCTGCCAGGCGGAGATGCTGTCGGGCAGGACGGAATCAGGCCAAGTCACGTAGTGGAAGAAATTCCGCAGAAACGCGGCTTCGATGGCTTTCGAGGGCGCCTCGACAGAACCCGCGCCTGCGACCAACCCAGGCAGCAACCATAGGATGACGACGCCCAGGAAAGCCGTACAGCTGATCGCTCGCAACCGGGATCCAGCCTTCAGGAGAGGATCAGCCGCAGGAGTATCCCGACTCTGGACCACCTCGGATCTCCGCCGGAGGCTCACGGCCGCCTTGGCTGCGGCCGGGGAGGGAACGATGGTGGGGAGTGGTGGATGGCCCCTCACCCAGCGGCCTCCTTCATCACGGCGTCGATGAAAGTCACGCCTTCGAGGACCAAGCCCAGGAGACGGCGACCATCGGGTTCCACCTCGGTGCTGAGCTCAGGGGCATGTCACGATCCACACCTCGTCGCCGCGCCAAGAAATCCGCTTGATTGCCTGAATCCGGGCACTCGAAAGAGCTGAAAAGGGTGAAAGACAGCAAAAAAACAGGAATTTTGGGATGACGAAATCACCAAAAACCTTTTCCGGGGAGGCCGTCTTTCTTGAGATTCAGTTAAGCACAGATTCCGAGCAGTGTCCACACCCTTCCCGTTTCCTTCCCGTTTCCTGCTGTTTCCGGCGGCCTCCGCGGGGAAAATGAATTCCATCTTCAGGAATTCCCGGGATGACCGATACAGGGAGAGTGGAGGAACGCCCTGCCCACCCCAGGGGAGTTGAAATGAAGGCCCTTTCCCGCGGCATTCCGCGCCTTCCGGGGCTGTCGGAGTCATCCTGCACCGAAACCGTCTGGTGGCGGCAACTTGTCGAGCAGTCCCGCGACGGAATCGTCGTCCTCGACAAGGTGGGCATGGTCGTCTGGACCAACCCCAGGTTCGCCGCCATGCTGGGATATTCCCGGAGTGAGGCGATGGCCCTCGGGGTCGGGGACTGGGACGATGCGATCCCCAGGGAGGAAATCGCCGGAATGCTGGCGCAGGTGGATGATTCGGGGCAACATTTCGAGACCGTCCATCGCCGCAAGGACGGAACGACCTTCGAAGTCGAGATCTGCACCAATGCGGTCGAATTCGGGGAGCGGAAGCTGGTCCTGTGCATCTGCAGGGACATATCCGACCGCAAACGGGCCGAAAGGGCCCTGCAATGGGCGCTGGACGAATCCCAAGCCCTGACCGAGCAGCTGGCTCATCACAAGGACATGCTCGTCCAGGCGGAGAAACTCGCGGCGCTTGGACAGCTTGCCGCCGGCATCGCGCATGAAATCAACAATCCCCTCGCCTACATCCTGAGCAATTTCGCCAGCCTCCAGGGGTACCTCGACTCGTTGGGTGCCGTGGTGGCGGAAACGAGGCTCCTGGCCGAAGGCCGGGACGGCTTGCCCGTGCCCACCGCCGAGGCCGTGAGGGAGGTGTTGCTGGATATTCTCCGGAAGGAGGATGCCGAATTCGCCATCCAGGATTCCCTGCAATTGGTCGGTGAGAACATCGAGGGCGCCGAACGGATCAGAACCATCGTCAACGGACTCAAGGGATTCGTGCGATCGGAGGACACCGGTCCGGCCCCGACGACTCTCAGGGACATGATCGACCTTGCCCTGCTGCTGGCCCGGAACGACCTGAATCCCCAATGCAAGATCGTCGTAGACCTCCCGGAGGATCTGCCCCCGATCGTCTGTCATCCCCGGCAGATCGAACAAGTCCTGATCAACCTTCTGGTCAATGCCGTCGATGCCACCCCGGGGGAGGGAACCATCACGATCTCGGGTGAGGCCGAGGGGGAGGATCGGGTGAAGCTCAGTGTCCGCGATGACGGAGTCGGCATCCCCCAGGAGAACCTCAAGCGGATCTTCGATCCGTTCTTCACGACCAAGAAGGTCAACCAGGGTACGGGCCTCGGACTCCACCTGGCGTACTCGATCGTCGACCGGCATGGCGGGACGATCCAGGTCTCAAGCCTGGTCGGAGCCGGAACGACCTTCACCATCCTCCTCCCGGTCCAAATGGATCCCGCAAGGGGATAGGGATTCCCGCACCAAGGGTTGATCTGGCTAAGGTACAAGCCCATAAGGTCTTGTATCATTTCCCTCCAGGCCGATTTTCTGATATCATCAGCCAGTGATCAAGTATACTTTTGGGACGGACAATTTCAGCGGCTGTGAATCGGCTCCTTGACCCGGACGCTTGGAGAGGTCCCATGGACATGGATGCTCGCCTCCTTTCACAGGTTCTGGAAGGGCTCCCGGACGGGGTTTCCATTCAGGATCGGGAATTCCGGATCCTCTATCAGAATGCCGCCATTCGCTCCGCGTTCGGCTCACACCTCGGCGAACACTGTTACCAGGTTTACGAAGGCAGGGATCGGAAGTGCGAGGGCTGCGGTTTGGAAGCCGCCTTCGCCTCCGGTCGACCCGCCGTCGTGATCCGTCGGGTAACGGGAATCGGGAACCAGGAATCGGTCTGGGAGAATGCCTGTTCCCCGCTTTTCGATCAGGAGGGGAGGATCGTCGGCGGAGTGGAGTCGTGCAGGAACATCACTCAGCGCTCGGAGCTCGAGGCCCAGCTGAACGCCAGGACCCGTGAATTGACCAGGCTGAATCATGAATACCTCACCTTGCTGGCCAATCTGCCGGATTTCATCGTGAGGTACGACCGGAATCTGGAACGAGTCTACGTCAATCCCGCCTGGGAGCGGGCCGCCGGATCGACGCCGAACCAGGCGGGGGCGGGGCCCGTCGCCGGCGTACCCCGGACCACCCTGCCGATCGTGCCGGAATACGCAAAGAGGCTCCGCCTGGCCTTCGCCGAGGGCCGGGCCCAAAACTGCGAATTCGAGTGGGTAAACGCAGCCGGGGGGAAACGCTTTCTTTCCTACCGACTCATCCCGGAATTCGACGGGAAAGGGGAGGTGGCCAGCGTCCTGTCGGTGGGGCTCGACCTGACGGCCAGGAAGGAGGCCGAGGACGCCCTCCAGGAACAGCAGCGCCGGGCGCAATCCCTCCTGAGATTGTCGCGGCGATTGGAAGCGGCGGAAGGTTACCCCGAGGTCCTTGCCGCGGCGAGCGATGAGGTCAGGGAGATCACCGGCTTCAACAATCTCTGGGTCTACCTCTTTTCCGAAGACCGGCAATATGCGGACGTTCTTATGGCGGAGGGGCCCCAATCCGCATGCATTCTCGGGGAGGCTTCGGTCGCCCGTTTGACCATCGCGGGAGATCCCATGCTCGAGGAGATCGCGGACTCCACGGACCCTGTCCTGGTCGTGGACGCGACGACCGATCCCCGGACCGACAAGGAGATCGTGGCCAAGCTGGGAAACCGGACGATCATCAACGTTCCGATCCTGGTTTCGGAAAGACATTTCGGTTCGGTGGGAATCGGGACCTTCGGCGATGAAGGGGTCCGAGTTCCGTCCAAGGCCGATTTGGATTATCTCACGTCCGTCGCCAGCCACCTGGCCGCCACGCTCGACCGGATCCAGCTGATGGAACAGCGCAGGCTTGCGGAGTCGTCCCTCCGGGACTTGAACCGCAAGCTGAAGGCCATCAGCGAATGCAACCAGGTCCTGGTCAGGGCCAGGGACGAGCGGGACCTGCTTGCCGAGGTTTGCCGCATCGTCTGCGAAGAGGCGGGTTACCTGCTGGCCTGGGTGGGATATGTGGAACACGACTCCGAAAAGACCCTCCGGCCGGTCGCCTGGGCCGGCGATGACAGCGATTACATCTCTCAGGCCAAGGTCACCTGGGCCGAGGACGACCCGCGGGGCCGAGGTCCTGCCGGGATCGCCGTCCGGACTGGGCGGACCGTCGACGTCCGTGATATCGCCACTGACGAGAGGATGAAGCCCTGGCGGGAAGGGGCCTTGGGCAGGGGTTACCGGTCCGGCCTCGCACTTCCGCTCAAAGCGTTGGACGACACCGTATTCGGTGTCCTCCTGGTCTATTTCGGCGAACCTGACGTCACCTCCCCGGACGAGATCCACCTCATGGAGGAACTTGCCCTCGACCTTGCCTTCGGGATTTCCGTGCTGAGGGACAGGGAGGAGCAGGAAAGAACGGAGCGACAGGTCCATCTCCTTGGTTTCGCCCTGGATTCAGTCGAGGAGGCGGCATTCCTCATCGATGAGAAGGCTGCCTTCACTTACGTGAACAACGAAGCTTGTCGTTCCCTGGGCTATTCCCGGTCAGAACTCCTGGGAATGAGGGTGTTCGACATCGACCCCGATTTCACGGAGGACCGCTGGGCCCCGACCATCGAGGCGTTGAAGAATAGCGGTCTCGTCGTGTTCGAGACCCGCCACCGGACCAAGGACGGCCGGGTATTTCCGGTCGAAATCCAATCGAGCTACTTCGTATTCGAGGGGGAGGGGTTCAATCTCGCCCTGGCCCGCGACATCACCGAGCGCAGACAGGTGGAGGAGGAACGCCGATCGAACCTCCGCTTCTTCGAGGCCATGGACCAGGTCAACGTCGCCATCCAGAAGGCCGGGGACCTGGACGGCATGATGGTGGCGGTTCTCGATTCGGTCCTGGCGATTTTCCAGTGCGACAGGGCGAGTTTGATTTATCCCTGCGACCCGGAATCCCCCACCTGGCGGGTACCCATGGAGCGGAATCGCCCGGAATTCCCCGGGGTTTTTTCCGAGGGACTGGAAATGCCCATGACCCCGGAAGTGGCGGCCATGCACCGGATATCGCTCGATACGGGCCGCCCGGTCGTTTTCGGGGCGGAGTCGGACTTCCCCCTGCCTGAGGAGGTGAGGAAGTTCGGGGACAAGACGGGAATGGGCATGGCCATTTTCCCCAAGGAGAGCCTGGCCTGGGGATTCTCGGTGACCCAGTGTTCCCATCCCAGGACCTGGACGGAGGAGGAGATCCGGTTGTTCGAAGCCATCGGTCGCAGGATCGCCGACGGCCTGACCGGCCTTTTGAGTTACCGGAATCTGGTCGAGCACCGGGAGTTCCTGGACAACATCATCGAGAACATTCCCAGCATGTTGTTCGTCAAGGACGCCGAGACGCTGGCATTCGTCCGGTTCAACCGGGCCGGGGAGAAACTCCTGGGGATTCCCCGGCAGGAACTGCTGGGACGAACGGATCATGACCTGTTCCCTGAAGACATTGCCGATGCCTTCACCCGGAAGGACCGGGAAGTCCTCGAATCCCTGGAACCCCGGGATATTCCCGAGGAGAGGATCCGGATTCGTTCCGGCGAGGAAAGGGTCCTGCACACCCAGAAGATCCCCCTTACCGATGGCCGGGGGGAGCCCAGGTATCTCCTGGGTATCTCCGAGGACATCACCGAGGGCGTTTTGGCCCGGTCCGAGGTCCAGAAGCTGACTCAGGCCATCGAACAGAGTCCGGTCTCCATCCTGGTCACCGACTCGGAGGGGCGAATCGAATTCGTCAACCAGATGCACGCCCGGGTCACCGGCTACTCGAAGTCCGAAGTCCTTGGACGGAATCCGAGAATGTTCAAATCGGGTGAAACCCCGGCCGAAGTCTACCGGGATCTGTGGAGGACCATCGGATCGGGGGAAACCTGGAGCGGGGAACTCCATAACCGCAAAAAGAACGGTGAACTGTTCCTGGAACGGGCGACCATCGCCCCGCTCCGGGGATCCGGGCAGGTGATCACGCACTTCATCGCGGTCAAGGAGGACATCACCGAGAGAAGGAGGCTCGAGGACCAGTTGCGCCAATCCCAGAAACTGGAGTCGGTGGGACACCTGGCGGGCGGGGTCGCCCACGATTTCAACAACATGCTGGCCATAATCATGGGGAACGCCGAGCTCGCCCTGACGTTGATCCCTTCCAACCTCCCGTCCTCCCACCTGCTCCGGGAAATCATCAAGGCTTCCGAAAATGCAGGAGAGCTGACCCGGCAATTGCTGACCTTCGCCCGCAAGCAGGTGATCTCCCCTCGACTGATCGACCTGGACCAATCGGTCGAGGGTATGCTCGGGATGCTGGGACGGCTCCTCGGGGAGAACATCGAGCTGACCTGGCGACCTGGCGGTGGTGGGCTGACGGTCAAGCTGGATCCCACCCAGCTCAATCAGATCCTGGTCAACCTCTGCGTCAATGCCCGGGATGCCATGGACGGTGGGGGAAGGATCTCCATCGGGACGAGGAGGGTGGTCATCGGATCCGGGGAATGCCGGGCGGGGTCCGATAGCCGACCGGGCACCTACGCCGCCCTCGTGGTGGGAGACAACGGCCGCGGCATGGATAAGGGGACCCTGGAGAGGATCTTCGAGCCGTTTTTCACGACCAAGGGAATCGGTCGGGGAACGGGACTCGGTCTGGCGACGGTCTACGGGATCGTGAAGCAGAATGGGGGTTTCATTCATGCCTCCAGTGAAGTCGGAAGGGGCACTTCCTTCAGTGTCCACCTTCCGCTTCTGGAAAAGGGAGCAGCCGACCACCTGCCGGAACACCAGATCAAGGCGGGGGTGAGGGGTACCGAAACGGTCCTCGTTGTGGAGGACAATCCGGCGATCCTGGAAATGATCCGGAGGATGTTGGAGGATTGCGGGTACCGGGTGATGCAGGCCGAGTCACCGGCCAGGGCGATCGACCTGGTGGTGTCCCGCAAGGAGAGGATCGACCTGATGATCACCGACGTGATCATGCCGGGCATGAACGGGAAAGAGCTTTCCGAGGAGATCAGACGCCATTGTCCGGGCATCGACTGTCTTTTCATGTCCGGGTATTCCCCGGATGTGATCAGCCGCCAGGGGATCCTGGATGAAGGCATCCACTTCATCCAAAAACCATTCACATTGGAAGGCTTGACCTCGACCGTCCGGTCCGTCCTTGATGATCGGTCGGAATCATGAACCTGGCCGGAACCGACGGGATCCCGCCACTTCCCGAGCGTGTGGTTTCCCTTCGCCTCGACTTCCGCTTCCCCTGACCTCCACCGTCACGTGCACCAGCCCCAGGTCCTTCGGCAGCAACCCCCGGTAGTGGTCCGGATCCTTCGGGTCGACCCCCTCCAGCGCCACCTCCGCGGCATAGTAGCCCGGTCCGATCGACCAGACGTGGAGATCGAGGATTCGCGCCGTCCCGTCCCGTTCCAGGGCCTCGGTCACCGCCTTCAGGACCCCGGCGGGGGCCTGCCTGTCCAGCAGCACCTTCCCGCTCTGCCGCAACAGGCCCCACGCCCAGCGGATGACCAGCCCGCCCCCCAGGACGCCCATGATCGGGTCCAGCCAGACCGCCCCGAAGTACTTCCCGGCCAGCAGGGCGAAGATCGCCAGCACCGAGGTGAGGGCGTCGGCCAGCACGTGGAGGTAGGCCGACCGCAGGTTGTGGTCCTCGTGGTGGCGGTGGTGCGGACCGTGATCGTGATGATCGTCGTGGTCATGATCGTGATGATGTCCGCCGAGGACGACCATCGAGACGGCGTTCACCACGAACCCGGCCACCGCCACGAGGATCGCCTGGTCGAACACGATGGGTACCGGAGCCAGGAATCGTCCGATGCTCTCGACCAGCATCACCAGCGCGAAGCCGGCGAGGACGATCGCGCCCGCGAAGCCCGACAGGGCGTTGACCTTGCCGGTCCCGAAGGAGAAGCGGGGATCCCGGGCCCGCTTGCGGGCGTAGACGTACGCGAAGGCCGCCAGGCCCAGCGCGGCGGTGTGGGATGCCATGTGCAGCCCGTCCGCCAGAAGGGCCATTGACCCGAAGGCCAGGCCGGCGGCGATCTCGACGACCATGGTCACCGCCGTGATGGCGATGACGATGACCGTCCGGCGTTCGCCGGCGCGGGGCTGGTCCTGGCCGAACACGTGGTCGTGCGGATGCTGGGTCACGAGCTCTCCTTAGGGTTCAACTTCATGATCCCAAGCTAGATAGGTCTGGGAACGCCGTCAACGTGGCGTTTCCAACCCCAGGTGATCGGTCCATCCCATTGAGGCCCAATACCATTCCTTGCACTGGCACTGGTTTTTGATATATGATTATCGAAGGACTCGGGGTCCGGAGTGTCTCCTGTCAACCTGGAGGAATCATGTCTCGTAAGCCGATCGCTTGCAATGGTTTAGTGATGGTTGCCTTGATCCTGGCGGTTTCGGCCATCGCCGGCCTCAACCCTCCCCTTTCCTACGTCGAGGACTTCCACACCACCACGTACAAGGACCCCGCGGTCACCACCGCGATCTGGGACACCGCGGCCGGCCGGTTGAGCCTGTCGCCTTTCCTGCCAATGGGCCTCGGAATCCGCAACGCCGTCGGATACGGAACGGGTGTGGCGGTCTGCGGGTCGGTGGCCTTCGTGACCACCGGTTCGGCCGGCCTGATGATCCTGGACGTGAGCGACCCGGAGAAGCCCGGCCTCATGGCCCAGCAGGTTGTCGACGGCGCGGCGCGCGCTGTGGCCCTGGCGGGATCCACCGCCCTGGTCGCTGCGGAGGAGGGCGGGTTGCTCCTGCTCGACGTCACCGATCCCTCGGCGCCGAATCCGCTCAAGCGCATCGACGCCTCGGACGACGTCATGGACGTCTTCGTGGCGGGTCGGCACGCCTTCCTGGCGGTCATGGGAGCGGGGCTCGAGATCTACGACATATCCCGTCCAGCCTCGCCGGTGTTCGTTTCGTCCGTCCCGCTGCTGGACCGCGCCCTCGGCGTGGTGGTCTCGGGGACCTGCGCCTACGTGTCCGACTACCGCGCGGGGGTGGCCGTGGTCGACGTCCACGACGTGGCGGCGCCCATCCTCGTCACGCACCTGTCGACGGAGTCGCCGGCTCTTGCCGCCGCCGTGGATGGCGATCTCCTGGCCGTGGCTGCGGGAACCGGGGGCGTCCTGCTCTTCGACGCGTCGGATGCCCTGTCTCCCGTGCCCGCAGGCTCCATCGCCTGCGAGGGGCTGGCCCAGGACGTCGCCTTCCGCAACCGCACCCTCCTGACCGGGACCTCCGGACCCCAGCTGGTCGCCCACGACGTCGGCGACCCCGCCGATCCCCTGAAGAAGTGGTCGATTCAGCCCAACTCGGCCGTCAACGGACTGGTGACCAGCGGCGATCTGGCCTTGCTGGCCACCGACATGGCGGAGCTGGAGATCGTCAGGATCTCCGAGGTCGTTTCCGCCCCGCTCGACGTCGGGAGTTACTACACGATGTCGATCAACGCCCCCCGGGACGTGGCGGTGGCGGGGGACGTCGCCTGCCTGGTCACCGAACCCACGGGGCTGGTGACCATCACGCTGCCGTCAGGGGATTCCCCGCTGATCATGGGATCATGTCCCACCCCGGGCAACGCGGTGGGGGTGGCGATTTCCGGTGACCTGGCGTGCGTGGCCGACAGCCTGGCGGGGTTGCGGCTGTTCGACGTCAGCGATCCGACCTTGCCGGTGGCCCTCGGCGGGTACAACACACCCGGCCAGGCGGTGGCCGTGGCCGTGGCCGGGGACATGGCGGCGGTGGCCGACGGGACGGGCGGGCTTCGCCTCTTCAACCTGAAGAACACGGCCGCGCCGGCGTTGCTGGGCACGTGCAGTCTGCCCGGATCGGCCAACGGGGTGGCCCTTCACGGGAACCTGGCGTGCGTGACCGACGGCGGCCTGCGCCTGGTTGACATCTCCAGCCCTGCTGGTCCGGTTCTGCTGGGCAGTTATACGAACTTCAACGGGGGGCAGGCTCAGGGAGTGGCCGTGTGCGGGACGGTCGCCTGGGTCGCGGCCGGGCAGGCGGGAATGTTCGCCCTGGACATCCGTAACCCGTCGGTTCCCCAGCTGATCGCGGTGATCCCCACGCTTCAGACCTACTACAGCTATCGGGACCCGGACTTCTTCGGCTCGCGTCTGGTCTTCCTCGAGGCGGGCGGGTCCACCACGGCCAGCTTGTGCCGCGTCTATGACGTGACCGATCCGGCGAACCCGGTCCTGGTGGCCCGGCACCCCCTGGACACCTATGACGTCAACGCCCAGGTCGTGGCCGACGACCTCCTCGTCACCGCCGTGGGCCGCTCAGGGTACATGGGAAGTGCGCAATTCCATCGACTCGCCCAGTACGACGTGACCGGGCCGGTGAGCGGCTACGGACAATCGCTGAATCTCGTCCCTGACCGTCCTTACATCGTGTGCGCCCGCCTGGACGCAACCGTCGAGGGTCGGGTCGAATGGAAGCTGCAGTGCAACGGCTCGTGGCGGCCCGCGGGTCCCGGAGGCGGCTGGATTCCCGTCCTGGCCGGGGATCAGGACCTCAAGTGGTGGTCCTATCTGGAGTGGGACTTCTCGAACCCCACGGTCTCGCGCGTCCAGGTGGATTGGCGCCTTCGCGAAGCGCGCATCGATTCGATCGCCGACGTGCGCGGGGACCAGGGCGGCTGGGTCAACGTGTACCTGACCGGGTCGGGTCTGGACATGTTCAGCCGCACCATCACCGGCTACAACGTCTATCGCCGGATCGACGACAAGGCGCTGATCACGGAGGTCCTGGCGGCGAAGGCGGCCGGCATTCCGAGCGACGGGACGGTGGCAGGGGTCTTCAGGACCGGGCGGGAGATCGTCCTCGGCGGCGAGACCTACCTGGTCGGCGGCGCCGAGAAGGACGTGCCTCCGGGGGTCTGGAGCGTCGTCGGCAGCTTCTGGCCGACCCGGTCGGACAACTACATCGTGACGGTTCCCACCGTCGTCGACGACACCCTCGAGGGGCCGGCCTGGACGACCTGCTACGTGCTCGCCTGGGAGAGTTCGACCAATTCGTTCTACGCGAGTATGCCCGACAGCGGCCGATCGGTGGACAACATCGCGCCGGGTGTTCCCGCAGGACTCGGCGTGACGTACTCGGCCGCCGGCGCGGCGCTCACCTGGTCCCCGGCGCCGGAGCAGGACTTCCAGTACTTCCGCGTGTACCGGGGATCGTGGCCGGGGTTCGAACCGGATCCGACCACCCTGGTGGGCGCCACCGCAGGGACGGCCTGGACCGATCCCACCGCGGCTCCCTGGAGTTTCAGCTACAAGCTGACCTGCATCGACCATGCGGGCAACGAGAGCGATCCCGCCTCGCCCCTGCAGGTCAGCGGGGTGGAGGAGTCGCCGGTGCCCGAGGCGTTCGCCCTGCGGCCGTGTGCTCCGAATCCCTTCAACGCCGCCACGATCATCAGGTGGGACGTGCCTTCGGGCGGCGGCCGGGTGACCCTTGCGATCTATGACGCACGCGGAGCCAGGGTGCGCCTGCTGACCGACGGCGTCCAGCCCGCGGGCCGCCACAGCCTGCGCTGGGACGGCCGCGATGACGGCGGCCGAGCCCTGGCCGCCGGCGTCTACTTCTGCCGGATGGTCGCCCCGTCTTCGACTCAGACGGTGAAGATGAGCCTGGTGCAGTAACGGCCGCTCGGTGGGGGTCGGGTGATCTTGATAATCAGATCAGCTTGTGATAGGATTGGACTCTCGACCATATCATCGACCATACGTTTCCATTGAGGAGGGGACCCCAATGAAAATATTCCTATTATCGCTGTTCGCCGGCGGATTTCTGCTGGCAGGCAGCGTCATGGCCCAGGAACAGGTCATCGACTTCGAGACTTTGCCCGATGGAACGCCCCTCACCGAGGGGATGCTCATCCACGACCAGTACGCCCCATGGGGGGTGGTATTCGAGATCATCGGACTGGCCCCTGACCAGGGGCCGAAGGTCGCGGCAGTGGGGGCGCCCAAGACGGCGTTCCTGGGGCCCAACCGGAATGCGCCGTCCTGCGGGATCAGCACCAATTCCACCGCCGACATGATGGAGACCGGCCAGGAAGTCGGGTGCTTCTTCCTCACTGACGACAACATCCACAACAATTCCTTTTACGGTCTGCGGGTCGATTACCTGACGCCGGTCTTCCGCGCATACGGGGAGTTGCTGGATATCGACGCCACCGAGTCCTGGGAGGTCCGGGCCTTGGGTGCGGCCGATGACTTGCTGGCCTCTCAGGTCTATTCGGATGGGGATCCGGGAACAGGTGACGGCATCGCCACCGGCTGGTACTTCGATCTGGCCGAGCCGATCCACGCCATCGAACTGATTCCCAGCACGGGTCTGACCCACCAGTTCGGGCTGGCCTTCGATAACTTCTCGCCCTCGTCCATTCCCCATTTTCCGGTTTGCGATGCCGGAGGGCCGTACCAGGGTGATGCCGGTGTTCCCATCCAGTTCGACGGCAGCGGCAGCCACGATACCGACGGCGAGGTCGTCGCCTGGCACTGGGAATTCGGCGATGGAGAGACCTCTGACGAGATGTCGCCGCTTCACACCTACGTCGCCGATGGCAGCTACAGCGTGGTGCTGACCGTCACCGACGATGAGGGGAATCAGACGAGCTGTTCACCGGAGGACGTGGTGTCGAGCCAGGTCACCGACTGGGGATCGCTCAAGGCCCAGTTCAGGTAATCCCTCCAGTTTTGATGGAAAAAGAGGCCCCGGGATCCGGTCCCGGGGCCTTTTCGCGTCACCAGGTGGGAGACCTAGCGCAGCAGCGTCATCTTTCCCGTCTCCACGATTCCAGCCGCCTCCAGCCGCGTCAGGTACATTCCGCTGCCGGCGGGGCGGCCGTGGTCGTCGAGGCCGTCCCAGGTCACGGTATGGGGTCCCTCCGAAAAGGTTGCCATGTCAACCAGCGTCCGGACCAGCCCCCCGTCCGGCCCCATGATCACGAGCCTGACCGGCCCGCGACGGCCCAGTTCGAAGGCGATGGCGGTGGTGGGATTGAACGGATTGGGATGGTTGCCCAGCAAGCGGGCAGCCGGCACGGCCACGACATCGTCCACCCCCGAGTTCGGATCGAAGAACAGCCAGATGGGATTGGTCAGGGCCCGGTGACCCGCCAGCCCGTCGCTGGTCTCCAGATCGGCTCGCACGGCCCACCAGCCCTGGGGCGCGCCTCCGGGCCAGGACAACGAGGTCACCGGAAGGGTCCGCGCGCCGCCCAGGCCCTCGCTCCCGCCGGGAGTCAGGGTGGCCAGGAGGGTGGCGCCGCCGCTGCCGTCCAGGCCGCGGATGGAGATGGTTGCCACGTCACCGAACTCCGGCAGCGAGGCCCAGCGCGCCTTCAGGTCGGCGGTCGTGACGGTGCTCAAGGCGCCGGTGGCGCCGATCAGCAGGTCCTCCGGGCCGTCCCAGTCGCCGTCGCCGTCGCCGTCGATGCCGATCTCCAGGAAGGGGCCGTCGGTGGCGACGGAGCAGCCCTGGCGGTAGGCGTCCATGATCGCGCTCATGGGAGGCAGGTTGCCCGGTCCATAACCCGGGTCGGGCACCCTGACCACGGTCTGAACCTTGCCCATGGCGTTGTCCAGTGCGTAGTCGTCCAGCGACATGTGCGAGGAGTAGTTGAAGTCGCCGTGGGCGTCGCTGCCTCCGGAGATGAAGACCTTGTGGGGCAGGCCGGCGGGGTCGAGGGCCAGGCGGACCAGGTCCACGTCCAGCAGGGAGTCCCAGCGGGCCACGCCCTCGATCAGGGGGGCGGGATAGGGGTTGTCCGCGGGGTTGCCGGCGGCGAAGTCGGCCCACGGGTTGTTCTGGTTCAGCGAGGTGACGGTCGCGCGGGTGTTGAAGACCTCCACCCCCGCGAACCCTGTCCGGGCCAGGGCTTCCTGGTAGTCCTGGTTGCCGTAGACGGCCCCGTTGATGCCCCAGTCGAAGCCGAGCACTTCGGCGCCCAGGTCGTCGGTGGGATGGGCGGCGTAGGCGAATCCCGCGGCCGTCATCTGGTCCAGCCCCACGGGCAAGGTGGGGGTGACGGGTCGCTCGCCCGGGGCCCCGCAATTCGGCGAGACGATCTCCACGGGGTTGTAGATCAGGCAGTGGAGGGTCTTGCCGGTCGAGGTCGGGTCGATGGAGGCGAGGTTCACCTCGGCCCCGCGGAACAGACGCAGCGTCGGCGCGTCCAGCAGGGCCACTTCGTCCCCGAGCGCCGCCCAGGCGCTGCCGAGGGCCACGTTGTCGCGGTAGACGGTGGCGATGCCGCCCTGGTCCTGGATGGTGTATTCCCAGGCCAAGGTGGCGTAGCTGTAGGTTCCGTCGCCGGTCTCGTCCAGATCGCAGGAATGGTCGGTGGCGGTCAGCCAGTGCAGGCCCATGGCTTCGGCGGTCAGGGCGGCCGCGGGGAGGGGCCCGCCGAACTCGTACAGGTTGTTGGTGTACATGGTGTGGAAGTGGACGTCGCCGCCGTACCAGCCGGCCGGCCAGGGGAAGGGGCCGTGGCCCACGTTCACGTGCAGGACGCGCTGCTCCGTGTAGTTGAAGACGTCGTCCTTGTAGTTGACCTTCACGGTCAGGACGATGACGTCCCCTGCGGTGTAGCCCAGATTGGCGGGCGTCAGAAGCGTTCCGTTCGGCAAGGAGGGATGGTTCTCGGTGACGGTGGTGACCCACACCCAGAAGTTGTACTCGCTGGGATCGTCGCCCAGCCGCTCGTCGCCGTGGTTGTGCTGCCAGATGGTGACCGGCGTGCCCGACGTCGTGTCCTCGATCCGGCACCAGTGGAGTTGCCTGACGTCATCGACGTCGCTGTCCTTGATGATGATGGTCACGGGGATGGGTGTATCCGCGTCGAGGACGCGCCACGGCGCATCCATGAGGAAGTCCTTGGCGAGGGTGTTCTCGTACTTGTCGGAAGTCGGGCCCCGGGCGAGGGCGCCGGCGGAGAGAAAGGCTGCGGCCAGGAAAACAACGGCGGCAGGAATAGGGATCCTCATTCGATTCATGACGACACCCCCGTGATCGGGTGATTCATTGTTTCCGGGCAAATGATAACATATGATCGTCCGCCCGGCCGGGCCGGTTGGCCCGAGTCCGGTCGTCCCATCTCCGGAGGGTGGTCCATGAACATCAAGATGTTGTCGAACAACGTGTTGCTGGCGTCGATCGTATTACAGGCCCTGGCCCTGACGGCCGTCGCAGAACCCGTCAACATGCTGTCCCTTCAGGAAGGCGCCTTGCCGGTGATCGTTCCGGCCCATTACGGCAGCTGGTACGCCCATGACATGCTGGACGACAGCCCCCTGTCCGGCTGGGCCTGCCAGAGTGGCGCCGTCAACGGGAACGTGTTCGTGTTCGAACTGGTCGCGCCCCTGACCATCGAACGCTTCGAGTTCGACAACGCGAACGTCGACGCCGAGGGTGCCGGAGCGAAGGACGTCCTGGTGGAGGTCTCTGACACGTCCGCGACGGCGGGCTTCTCGAGGGTCCTGGCGGCTTCCCTTGCGAACCTGACCGACGGCCAGGTGTTTCCTGCGACGGCCCCGGCGTCGGGTCGGTGGGTGCGGCTGACCGTCGTGAACAACCAGGGCAACCCGGAGTGGACCGAGCTGTTCGGCTTCCGGGGCTTCGGCGAGAAACCTGCCATGGCCCTGCCCGACAACATCTCCGGCACCTATGCCACCGACTTCTCCGCCTTCCACGTGCTCCAGCAGGGCACCGCCCTATCGGGTTGCTACGAGTGGGATGAGGGCCTGCTGGACGGCGTCATCGACGGCCGGGTCATGAAGATCACCTGGCGGGAATCCGGGGGGCCCGACGACAGCGGTCCTGCGGTCATGGTCTTCGCCCCCGACGGCAAGAGCTTCCGGGGCTACTTCTGGAACGCCGGGTACGGCAACGGCTCCCCCAACGGCACCTGGGACGGCAAGCTCACCAGCCGCACCGTGGGCGGCTGTCCGCACTGGTCCGGTTCCGTGGGCGGGGAGCTGAAGAAGCAGCTGGTCGCCGACAAGCGGGCGCGCATCTACGGCATCCTGTTCGACACGGGTTCGGCGGTCATCAGGCCCGAATCGGAACCCGTCCTCGACCAGGTGCTCGACCTACTGCACGGTGAGCCCGGCTGGGTGCTGACCATCGAAGGCCACACCGATGCCATCGGTTCGGACGAGGCCAACCTCGCCCTGTCCCGCAAGCGGGCCGAATCGGTCAAGGCGTACCTGGTGAAGGCGGGAATCGAGGAGGGCCGGCTGGAGGCTGCGGGCTACGGGGAGAGCGCTCCGATCGCCGACAACCACACCGAGCTCGGCCGGGCGCAGAACCGGAGGGTGGAACTGGTCAGGGAATAGGTCAGGCGCCCCGCCGGATCGCGTTGACCATCTGGTCGAGTTGCTGCAGGAACAGGGACCGGTCCTTCCTGGCGAAGGGGGCCGGTCCTCCCATCATCACGCCCTGGTCCCGGAGCTGCTTGAGCAGCTGGCGCGAGGCGAGGGCTTCGGCCACGTTCCCGTCGGTGAACGGCCGGCCGGTGTGGCCGAGCACCCGGGCGCCCTTGTCCAGGCAGCGGGCGGCCAAAGGGATGTCCCCGGTGACGACGATGTCGTCCTTGCCGGCTTGCTCGACGATCCAGTCGTCCGCCCCGTCCAGCCCCTGGTCCACGACCTTGAGCTCCACGGCGTCCCCGCCCGGATGGCGCATCCAGGTGTTGGCCACCAGGGTGACCTTCAGGCCGTACCTGGCGGCAACCCGGTAGATCTCGTCCTTGACGGGGCAGGCGTCGGCGTCGACGAAGATGTGCAGCATCCGGGGACGGCCTCCTACAGTCCGACCAGCAGGGATTCGGAGCAGAACCCGGGGCCCAGGGCCGAGATGAGGCCGTGGCCCACCTTCCCCGGCTCGTTCTCGTCCAGGTACCGTTCCAGCACGAAGAATACCGTGGCCCAGGACATGTCGCCATGGTTTCCCGGGACCGGGAGCCCTGGTTGACATCGACTGCTCATCCTGGCAGGATGATCGGGGCACAGTCATGATTCCGGAGGTCAGCTCATGCGCCGCTTGATGACCCGTTTCGCCCTGATCCTGCTCGCCGGGTTCCTCGGAGGTTGCGCCTCCTCCTCGCACCCCCTGGTGGGTTCCTGGCGCCTGGTCGAGTTCGACGGCCGACCGGTGGAAGAGGAAATGGTCAAGATCGTCACGCCCACCCGCTTCGCTTTCGGCCGGGAGGACGGGGGCGGGGTCTGGGCCGGCGGCGGCAGGGTCGAGGTGACCCGCGGCGTCTACACCGAGATCATCGAATACCACAGCAAGGCCAGGCTGGTGGGGATGGTCGCCGACTTCACCTTCGCCCTGAAGGACGGCCGCTGGATCCACCAGGGGATCATTGCCGCTCCCGGCGGCAAGGTGGAGGTGGACGAGGTGTGGGAGCGGATCGAGGACTGAGGCCCCTCAAGCCGTCCCGTCGCCCTGGGCGGGTCCCCGGCGCAGCTTGACCGGATCGCGGCCCGCAGTCTTGCGGGCGCGCAGGTTGAGCATCTCCACGAACACCGAGAACCCCATGGCGAAGTAGATGTAGCCCTTGTTGATGTGCTGGCCGAAGGCTTCGGACACCAGCGACATGCCCACGAGCAGCAGGAAGGCCAGGGCCAGCATCTTGACGGTGGGATGGCCCTCCACGAACTCCCCGATGGGACCGGCGGCCGCCATCATGACCAGGACGGCGATGACCACCGCGGCGATCATCACCGGCAGGTGGTCCGCCATGCCGATGGCCGTGATCACCGAGTCCAGGGAGAACACCACGTCCAGCACCATGATCTGGGCGATGACCCCCGCGAAGGAGACCGCCGCCTTGGCCGCGCCGTGCTCCTGGTCGCCCTCGAGATTGTGGTGGATCTCGAAGGTCGCCTTGGCCAGCAGGAACAGGCCGCCGGCCAGCAACACCAGATCGCGGGCGGTGATTCCGTGGCCTGCGATGGTGAACAGCCCGCGCTCGAGGTGGGCGATCCAGGCCAGGGAACACAGCAGGAGGATGCGGGTGAGCATGGCGGCGGCCAGGCCCAGGGTCCGGGCCCGTTGCCGCTGCGAGGCGGGCAGCCGTCCGGCGAGGATCGAGATGAAGATGATGTTGTCGATGCCCAGCACGATCTCGAGGCTGGTGAGGGTCAGCAGGGCGATCCAGGCTTGGGGTTGGGTCATCCAGTCCATGATGGCTGTTCCTTGCTCGGGGTGATCGCGGCCGGCGGCCGATGAGCGCCGGGGCGCCGGCAGGATACCACCGGCAGGGCCGTAACCCAAGCGGCAGGATGACACGCGGCGGGATGACACCCGTTGCGGCGGCACTTTCCCCGCAACCAATTCCGACTTCGGGCGTATCCCATCACTGCAGGCCACCCCCGACGGCCGTGGATTCTCGATCACCCCACCCAACGGTCGCTGACCGGGTTCCCGCCCGGTCCCAGGGAGTGCTCCATGCAGGTTGCCAGCCGTCCTCCGGTCCGAACCGTCCTGTCCCTTCTCTGTCTTCTCGGGGCCCTGCTCGCGGCCGCACCGGCCGTGGCGGCCGCCGGCGACGACGGATCCTCCCTCGCCGCCGAGGTCACCGGGAACGCCACCGCGCGCGGCAAGCCCTACGTCCCGGTCTACCACCCCGATTTGACCATCCTGCCCGCCCCGGGCGGCATCACCATCGACGCCGAGCTGGACGACCCCGGCTGGGTGGGAGCCGCGGTCGCCGACAACTTCGCCGAGCACAATCCCGGCGACCAGACCAGGCCCGAGGTGGATACCGAGGTGCTGGTGACCTACGACAAGGACAACCTCTACCTGGCCTGGATCTGCTACGACGACCCCGCGGAGGTGCGCGCCAGCTTCTGCGAGCGCGACAACATCTTCGGCGACGACTACGTGATCCTGGCCCTGGACATGTTCGGGGAGAAGGCCCTGGCCTACGAGATCTCGGCCAACCCCTACGGGCTGCAGGGGGACCTGCTCTTCTCCATCGCCAACGGCGAGGACATTTCCTACGACATGATCTTCGAATCGGCCGGCCGCATCACCGGTTACGGCTACCTCGTGGAGATGGCCATCCCCTTCGCCGAGATGCGTTTCCCCCAGGTCGAGGAGCAGGTCTGGCACGTCGACTTCTGGCGCAACCGGCCCCGCGAATCGCGCTTCCAGTATTCCTGGGCGGCGTACGACCGCAACGAGAGCTGCTGGCCCTGCCAGTGGGGGACCGTGCGCGGGGCCCGCGGCATCGAGGGCGGGTCGGGGCTCGAGCTGCTGCCCTCGGTGGTGTTCCACCAGTCGGGGGCCCGCAGCGAGGCCGGGGCCTGGGAGAACCGCCCCATCCAGTGGAGCCCCCTGGCAGATGACCGCAACGTGGATCTCGGGCTCGGGATCAGCTACGACCTCTCGTCCGAATTCACGGCCGAAGCCACCATCAATCCGGACTTCAGCCAGGTGGAGTCGGACGCCGCGCAGATCGACGTCAACTCCGCCTTCGCCCTGTTCTATCCCGAGCGGCGCCCCTTCTTCCAGGAGGGCAGCGACCTGTTCAGCACCTACTTCAACGCGGTCTACACCCGGTCGGTGAACGATCCCATCGCCGCCGCCAAGATGACGGGGCGCAAGGGCAAGACCAGCGTGGCCTACCTCAGCGCCCGGGACGACCATTCGGTCATCATCCTGCCCTTCGCCGAGGGCAGCGCCTTCGTGCTCAACGGCAAGAGCACCTCGAACATCCTGCGGGCCCGGCACGAGATCGGCGACCAGACCTATCTGGGGGTGGTGGCGACCGATCGCCGGTTCGACGGCGGCGGCGCCGGCTCGGTGACCGGCCTGGACGGCAAGCTGCGCCTGTCGCAGAACGACGCGGTGGAGTGGCAGTTCCTGGCCACCCGCACCGCCGAGGTGGACAACCCCGGGCTGACCCCCGACTGGGACGAGACCGAGACCTTCGCCGGCGGGGATCACACCCGCATCCTCGACGGCGAGGACTTCTGGGGCCACGGCCTGTACGCCAGCTACGAGCGCAACACCCGCAATTTCTGGTTCGACGTGGACTACTGGGAGAAGAGCCCCACCTTCCGTGCCGACAGCGGCTTCGAGCCGGCCAACGACACCCGCCAGCCTGGCTTCAACTCCGGCTACCACTTCCGCTTCGAGGACGAGGGGAGCCTGCTGGAGCGCATCAGTCCCAGCATCGATGGGGGCATGAAGTGGGACTTCGACGGCACCCGGAAGGACGAATGGGTCAACGCCCACCTCGAGTGGCGGCTCCGCAGGGCCCAGACCGCCTTCCACGCCAGGTACATGGCGAGCAACGAACTGTACCACGGCATCCCGTTCGACGGGATCTGGTTGGCCCACATCTGCGGCAACAGCACTCCGGGAACCTGGCTGCAGTACGGGGGCAACTTCAACTACGGCCACCGCATCGCCCGTTTCCAGGAGGTCATGGGGAAGGAGACCAGCTGGGGCCTCTGGTTCGACCTGAAGCCCTTCGACCGCTTCTACTGGGGAGCCAGCCTGGCTTCCATCCGCAGCGACGACGTGGAGACCGGGATGCGCCTGTTCTCCGACTACATCGCCCGCAACGAGTTCCGGTACCAGGCCTCGCGCGAGCTGTCGGTCCGCCTGATCGTCCAGTACCGCGACGGCGCCCGCCTGTGGGAGGCCGACCCCCTGGTGACCTACCGCCTCAACCCCCTGTCCACCTTCTTCGTGGGCAGCACCCGCGACTACATGGACCTGAACGCGGAGGAACACGGGGTGGACGGGTGGCGTCTGACCCATCGCCAGTACTTCGTGAAGATGCAGTATCTCTTCCGGACCTGATTTCCCGACCCCACCACCGGGGGCCGGGGCCGCTCCGGCGGTTCCGGCCCCAAAGAAACCGGCCGCTCCCCGGAGGGAGCGGCCGGCCGTCGCGGGACCGGAGTCCCTACTTCAGGAGGGTCATGGACTTGACGGCGTCGTACGAACCGGCGGTGATCCGGTAGTAGTAGACGCCCGAGGCCACGGTCTGGCCGTGATCGTCGTCGCCGTTCCAGATCACCTGGTGGCGCCCGGCGGTCATCGCCCGGCTGACCAGGGTCCGGACCAGGCGGCCGCGCAGGTCGTACACGGCGAGCCGGGTCATGCCCGCGTCAGGCAGGTCGAACAGGATCGTCGTCCGCGGGTTGAACGGGTTGGGGTGGTTCTGGCCGAGGGCGTAGACGGTCGGGACCACGAGGTCCACGCCCGACGCCTGGTCGGTCAGGGTGAAGGTCTCGTCGGTCGTGTCGTAGCCGAGCACGCCCTGGTTGTCGAAGGCGAACACCCGGACCAGCATCTGGTCGCTGACGGTCGCCGGGGTCTGCCACATGGCGCTGGTCCCGGCGATGTCCTCTGCGACCAGCGTCCAGCTCTCGCCGCCGTCGGCGGAGAAGTACACGTCGGAGTGGTCGACGCTCCAGTTGACCGGGTTCTCCCACTGGAGGTTGATGGTCGTGCCGGCCATGGCGATCTCCCCGCCGTTGGGGCTGGTCATGCGCGGGCGGATGACCCGGATCGTGTCCGTGGCCACGAAGTAGGCCGTGTCGAGGATCTCGCCGGTGATGGTCACCGCCACCTCCTCGCCCTCGGGCAGGATCTCCTCGATCAACGAGCGGTCGAACTTGAACATCATGTCCAGGATCCCGTTGTCGTTGAAGTCCTCGAACAGGGCGTAGCGGTCGCCGTCCACCGGGACGACGCCGTTGAACATCACCGTCTCGATCACCACGTCGCCGGTGGCGTACCCGGCGGGCAGCTCGACGAAGCCGGTCATCCACTTGCCGTTGCTGTCCAGGTTCAGGGTGTTGGGATCGACGTCCACGTCGGCGGCCATGACGGTCGCCACGTGGAAGATCACGTCGATGGTCGCCGTCGGGGTCGCGGGGTCGTTGCTGGTGAGGGTGAGGGTGCCGTTGTAGTCCCCCTCCTCCAGCGCGGAGGCGTCCATGGTGACGGCGATCTCGGCGCATTCGCCGGCGGGAATCACGCCGGACTCGGGAGCGGCGCTCAGCCAGCCCGGGGCCGAGGTGATCAGGATCGCCAGGTCGTCGTGCAGGTAGTCCGTGTTGTAGGCCATCATCAGGCCGTCATCGCGCGTTCCGTTCTGGATGCCGATGGTGGCGCTGTTGGTGACCGCACCCAGGGTGTCGTACTGGAACTTGATGTCGCCCCCGGGATACAGCAGCACCTGGAAGCTGTAGTAGGGCGGGTCGAAGGCGGCGATGCGCCTGATGTCGTACTGGACGATCAGCTTCTCGCCGTCGAACAGGTAATGGACCTCCAGGCCGCGGGTGACCGGATCGACGACCATGTCGTCCCAGAAGGGCGCGATCAGGTTCTCCGGCACCGAACTGCCGGCGTTCGGCAGCGGCTGGTTCGAGTAGGACCTCAGGGTGCTGTTGGTGAAGCTCAGCCACCCGTTGGAACACACGTAGAACTCGCTGAAGGAGTTGCCGTAGAACGGGAAGTCGAAACCGATGGGCTGCGGTCCGTAGGTGTCGTCGTCCTCGTACTGGCCGAAGACCGGAGTGCCGGTGGCGCTGATGTCGGTCCACATGAAGGCCGGCCCGCCGGGATCATCGCTGTCGATCCAGGTGTGGCCGAAGGTGTCGGGTCCGCCCGAACCCAGGATGCCCGGACGCGGGTCCTCCTCCTCCTTGCCCAGCACGAGCTCGGGGTAGGCGACCATGTCCGAGGCCAGGCTCTCGGACGCGTTCAGGGTCCAGACGAGGTCGCTGCCGCCCTCGTTGCAGACCGTCAGGGTCTTGACCTTCGTGCCGCCGGGCATGGCGGCGCCGACGACGGGGTCGGGACTCCAGGTGACGACCGGGGGTTCGACGCCGACTCCGGAGAGGGAGACCATCGCGGGGGAGGAGGAGTCGTTGCTGGCGATCTCCAGCATGTCGTTGCGAGGCCCGGCGGCCGACGGCGAGAAGGTCACCGTCACCACCCGGCTCTCGAACGGATCCAGGTCGAACACGGCCGGATCGGCGGTGTAGTCGCCGAGGGTCGAGGTCATCCCGGTCACCGTCAGCAGGTCCGTTCCCGCGTTGCTGACCGTCAGCTGCAGCTGGTCGGGATAGCCGATGTAGACATCGCCGAAGTCCAGGGCCGAGGGATCGACCGCCAGCACCGGGACGCCCGTGACGTTCAGGGTGGCGGGCACGTCGATCACGCCCGCGTTGGGGTCGTTGGTCTCCAGCCGCACGGCGCCCTCGTAGGTGCCGCCGAACAGTTCGGCCGCGTTGAAGACGACGTCGATGGTCTGGGATCCGCCCGGAGGCACCGCGCCCGAGGCCGGGCTGACCGTCAGCCAGTCCGACACGGGGGCGATGCGGATCGCCATGTTGTCGTGGACGTAGGTATCGTTGTAGACGACCGTGAGACCGTCGTCACGGGCGGCGTTCTGGATGCCGATGGTGGCCGAGTTCAGCGCGGCGTCCGTCATCGACAGGTAGTAGTAGAAGATCGTGCCGTTGGGGTACAGGTGCGCCTGGAACGTCAATTGCCCGGCCGCGAAGTACTTGGGCACCTGATGCCACTGCACGATCAGCTTGGAGCCGTCGTATTCGTAGAACACGTTGGCGCCGGTGGAAGTGTCGATGCGCAGGTCGTCGTGGAAGACCGCCAGCAGGTTCTCCGGCGCGCCGGTGCCCGGCAACGGGGCGTTGCTCAGGTCGCTCGACGTGCTGGTGAAGCTGAGGAACCCGTTGGAGCTGATCCTGAATTCCGTGAACAGCGTCCCGTAGAACGGGAAGTTGAACCCGATCGCGAAGGGACCGGTGTTCACGTCGTCGGCGGTGCCGGAGAACACCGCGGTTCCGGTCGTGCTGATGTCGGTCCACACGAAGGCCGGCCCGCCGACCTCGTCGCTGTCCTTCCAGCGGTAGCCGTAGAGGTCCGGACCACCGGAACCGAGGATGCCGGGCCGGGGGTCGAGCTCTTCCTTGCCCAGATCCGCATCGTCGGCGAAGACCGCGACCTCGGCAGCGCCGAGCAGGGTGCTCGCCGTCCAGTCCAGATCGCTGGCGCCGGTGTTCGACAGGGTCACCGACTGGGTTTCCATCTCACCAGTGAACAGGTTGGATGTCAGGCTCGGGGGAGAGACCGCGGCGTCAGGCGGCAACAGGCCGTAACCGGACAGGTCCACCGTCACGTTCGGGGTGTCGGCGTCGTTGCTGGCGAGGGTGAACACCGCCTCGCGAAGGCCGACCACCGAGGGCGTGAACCGCATGGTCACGATCAGGCTCTGGGTGGGGCCGAGTGTGGCAGGCAAGGTGAGGTCGGTGCCGAAGTCGGGATTGTCCAGGGTCCATCCGGTGAGGACCAGGTCGTCGGTCCCGACGTTCGAGATCACCAGGTTCTGCAGGGTCGGGGTGCCCACGAAGACGTTCCCGTAGTCGATGGACAGGGGCGCGACCAGGATGTCGGGGGCGCCCGTGACGTTCATCGTCGCGGGAATGGCCAGGTTGGGCACGGCGGGGTCGTTGCTGGCGACCACGATGTCCGCGGTGTAGGTCCCGCCGAAGAGGCCGTTCGAGTTGAAGCGGGCCGTCACCGGCAGGGAGCCGCCCGGAGGGATGACGCCCGAGGCGGGGTTGACGGTCAGCCACTCGGGGAAGGCCTGGAAGCGGATCGCCAGGCCGTCGTGCACGTAATCCGCGTTGTAGGCCACGGTCAGACCGTCGTCCTGGGTCGCGTTCTGGATGCCGATGGTGGCTTCGTCCAGGCGCGTGCCCTGCATGTCCGCGTACTGGTACACGATGGTGCCGTCTGGGTAGAGCAGCGCCTGGAACGTGTACGGGCCGCCCGAACTGTAGCGCAGCACGTTGTTGAACTGCACGATCAGCCGCACGCCGTCGTACTCGTAGAACACGTTGCCGCCGGCGGCGGTGTCCGGGCGCAGGTCGTCATGGAACATGGCCAGCAGATTCTCCGGCGCGCCGGTGCCCGGCAACGGGGCGTTGCTCAGGTCGGTCGAGGTGCTGGTGAAGCTGAGCCAGCCGTTTGAGCAGACCCGGAAGTCGCTGAAGGTGTTGTCGTAGAACGGGAAGTCGAAGCCGATGGGGAAGGGGCCGGCGTTGCGGTCGTCGTTGAGGCCCGAGAACACCGGGGTTCCGGTGGTCGAGATGTCGATCCAGTCGTAGGTCGGACCGCCCGGTTCGTCGCTGTCGATCCAGCGGTAACCGAAGATGTCCGGGCCGCCGGAGCCTTCGGTCACGGGCTCGCCGGCGTTCAGGTCCACCTCGTCCTTGCCCACCTCGACGACGTCGTTGTGGACCGTCACCGTGGCGTTGAAGGCGACGTTCAGGTCGAACTCGAAGTCCGCCCCGCCGCTGTTGGTGAACATCAGCGTCTGGTTCTCGGTCTGGCCGGTCAGCAGGTTGCTGGTCAGGGAGGTGGGCGCGACCGAGAAGTCCGGCGGCACCAGGCCCTGCCCGCTCAGGCTCACCAGGACCACCGGGTCGTTGGGAGCGTCGCTGGTGACGGTCATCGTGGCCGAATAGGGTTGGGCCACCGTCGGGGCGAAGGTCACGTTCACGGGTTGGCTCGCCCCCGGCGCCAGGACGAAGCTCGCCTGGTCCGCGGTGAAGGCCGGGTCGTCGATCGTGATCCCGCTGACGGTCAGCAGGTCGGTGCCCGTGTTACGCACCATGACGGTGGTCGACGGGGTCGCCCCCAGGAACAGGTCCCCGAAGTCGTAGGCCAGCGGCGTGACCAGGATGTCCGGCGCACCGGTGACGGCGAGCTGGACGGGGATCTGGGTCTCCGGTTCGTCCGGATCGTTGCTCAGGATTCTGATGATGCCGTCATAGAGGCCGCCCACCAGGCCGGTCGCGTCGAAGGTGACGTCCAGGGTGGTGCTGTTCGGCGCCCAGACGGTGCCCGATGTCGGCGCAACCGTCACCCACTGGGGGACGGCCTTGATCGAGACGGCCAGCCCGTCCGCGACGTAACCGGTGTTGAAGGCGACGGTCAGGCCGTCGGTCCGGTCGCCGTTCTGGATGCCCACGGTGGCCGAATCGGTCGGATCACCCATGGCGTTGTACATGTACTCGATGGTCCCGTCGGCGTACAGGATGGCCTGGAAGCTGTAGGGACCGCCCGTGCCGTAGTGGGAGACCCCTTCCCACTGGACGACCAGACGGGCGCCGTCCCCGTAGTAGTAGACCGCGCCGGGGGTCGTGTTCAGGTCGTCCCAGAACGGGGCGATCAGGTGTTCGGGAGCTCCGGAGGTGGGCAGGGGCTGGTTGCTGTAGCTGGTGGCGGTGCTGGTGAAGCTCAACCACCCGTTGGAGCAGACCCTGAACTCGGCATACTCGCCCCCGTAGAAGGGGAAGTCGAAGCCGATGGCGAAGGGGCCGGCGTTGACGTCGTCGCCGGAGGCGATGGCCACCGAGCCCATGCCCGAGATGTCCTGCCAGGCGAAGACGGGCCCGAACGGGTCGTTGCTGTCGACCCAGCGGTAACCGAACATGTCCGGTCCGCCGCTGCCCTCGGTCACCGGGTCGCCCGCGCGCGTGTCGAGGGCGCCCTTGGGCAGGTCCACCGCCTCATGCACCACGACGGGACCGCCCAGCAGGGTCGGGGTCGGGATCACGAAGTCGAGGGTGCCCATGCCCACGTTGCTGAGCGTCAGGCTCTGGGTGGAAGTGCCGCCGGTCAGCAGGGCGTCGCTGAACGAGGAGGGCGCCGCGGCGATGTCCGGAGCGCCCAGGGTGGTCCCCATGGGCACGTTGGAGATCGGGGAGGCGTTGCCGAACTCGTCCAGGGCGATGATCCCCAGGTAGTAGGTGGTGTCGAATTCCAGGCCGTCGACGCGCATCTGCTCGAAGGCGCCCGCCGGACTGGGGCCGGGCTCGCCCGGCACGCGGACGGCGTCATCCCAGTTCGTCTCGTCGATGAAGGCTGTGGCGTAGCGCAGGTCGTAGCGGCTGGCCTTCCCGGTGTAGTCGTCGTCCCCGGGGGCCGTCCACGACACGTCCAGCCAGTTCGAACCCGCGGTGCCGACCGCCAGGTCCGTGATCATCCCCGGGGGGATGCTGTCCGGATCGGCGATGGGCATGAACGCGTTGAGGCGTCCGCCCGTGAGCACCATCCCGTCCAGATCGGGCACGGGATCGGCGAAGTTCAGGATGAGGTTCTTCGCGTCCAGGGCGTCGATCGCTGGGAACCGGCCGAAGACCAGGCCCAGGGCGCCGGCCACGTGGGGCGTGGCCATGGACGTCCCGCTCAGCTGCCCGTAGGAGTTGCCGGGCAGGGTGCTCAGGATGTTCACGCCGGGCGCCGCCAGGTCCACCGAGGTGGCTCCGTAGCTGGAGAAGCCGGCCAGCTCGTCGTTGTGATCGGTCGCGGCGACCGCCACGACGTTGTCTTCGGTGTAGCTGGAGGGATAGTGGGGGGAGGCGTCGTTGTTGGAGCTCGAGTTGCCCGCGGCGGCGACGAACAGGACGTTCGCCGCGCCGGCGTCGGCGATGGCCTGCCGCATGGCTTCGCTGAAGCCGCCGCCGCCCCAGCTGTTGCTGGTCAGGTTCACGCCCATCATGGTGGCGTACTCGATGCAGGAGATGGCGTCGTCGGTGCTGCCGCTGCCGCCGGCGCTCAGGAACTTCAGCGGCATGATCTTGACGTGCCAGTTGACGCCGGCCACGCCGATGCCGTTGTCCCCGACGCCGCCGATGGTGCCGGAGCAGTGGGTGCCGTGGCCGTTGTCGTCCATGGGGTCGTTGTCGTTGTTGATGAAGTCCCAGCCGCGGACGTCGTCGACGAATCCGTTGCCGTCGTCGTCGATCCCGTTGCCGGGGATCTCGCCGGGATTGGCGTAGATGTTGGCGGCCAGATCGGGGTGATTGTAGTCCACGCCGGTGTCGATGACGCCGATCACGACGTCATGGCTGCCGGTGAAGACGTCCCAGGCGCTGGGGGCGCTGATGTCCGCCCCGGGCGTTCCCCCGGTCTGCCCCTCGTTGAACATGCCCCACAGTTCGGGGAACCGGGGGTCGTCGGGGAAATCGTTCACCGAGAGGATGTAGTTGGGCTCGATGTATTCGATCGCGGGATGGTTCTTGTAGCGGCCGATGGCCTCATCCGCGGTGATGCCGGTGAGTTTCTTGTGGTCGGATTTGATGCGTTTGAAGTGCTTGAGCTGGACGGCGCCGATGTCGGCCAGGACCGCGTCCTTCTGTGACTGGGTTGCGGTGTCCTTGAACTTGATGATGATCTCGTCGGGGTGGTGGGGTCGGGTGATGGGATCGGCCGAGCTGGTGGCGACCGTGAATGCCAGGAGCAGGGCCAGAATACCGATGCCGAGAACGCGAGCCCTTGGTGAGGACATGGCGAACCCCCTTCATGGTTGGCGAGAGTGGGGATGCGGGGATCCCCCAGGAAACAATATTTATAGCCATCAAGTCCGGGATTCTCCCCTCCGGTCTTGAAGGCGGCCAGCCTATCAAATCCAGGGAGAAAACTCAATCGAAACGCCATGAAAAAGGGACTTATATAAAGAATTTAGTTATAAAAAAATATTATAAATAAAAATGGGGGCGGCAAAACCGCCCCCATCGTCAAAAACCGGATCAGCCGTCGAGGCCCTTCCTCTTCAGCAAGGGCTCGATACCCGGCTCGGATCCCCGGAACCGATGGTAGAGGACCATGGGCTCCTCGGCGCCGCCGGCGGCCAGGATGTGCTTCCGGAACGACCTGGCCGTGGCGGGGTCGAAGATGTCCCCGGTCTCCTTGAAGGCGGCGAAGGCGTCGGCGTCCAGGACCTCGGCCCAGATGTAGGAGTAATATCCGGCGGAGTAGCCCCCCGCGAAGACGTGCCGGAAATAGGGGCTCCGGTACCGCACGATGATCTGGTCGATCAGGCCGATCCGCTCCAGGGCGGCCTTCTCGAGGGAGGCGGGATCCCGCTCCTTCGTGTCGGTGAGGGTGTGCCAGTCCAGATCCAGATAGCAGGCGGCCAGGTACTCGGTGGTCTCGAAGCCCTGGTTGAAGTGGGTGCTGGCCTGGAGCTTTTCCACCAGATCGTCCGGGATCCCCTCGCCCGTCAGGTAATGGCGGGCGTAGAGGTCGAGGACCCGGGGCTCCAGGGCCCAGTTCTCCATGATCTGCGAGGGCAGTTCCACGAAGTCGCGGGCGACGGCCGTCCCCGACAGGGTCTTGTACCGGCAGTCCGAGAGCATGCCGTGGAGCCCGTGCCCGAATTCGTGGAACATGGTCTTGACCTCGTCGACGCTCAGCAGGCTGGGCTGGTCGGCGGTGGGCTTGGTGAAGTTGCCCACGTTGTAGATCACCGGGATCCGGCGCTCGCCGTCCAGGTATTGTTCCTTGCGGAAGGAGTTCATCCAGGCGCCGCCGCGCTTGCTGGCCCGCGGGAAGTAGTCGCTGTACCAGACGGCCACGGTGGTCCCGTCGGCATCCTTGACCTCGTAGGCCTTCACGTCCGGATGGTACACCGGGATGTCGGGGCGCTCGGTGAAGGTGATGCCGTAGAGGCGCCGCACGACCTCGAACATCCCCTGCCTGACGTTCTCGAGTTCGAAGTAGGGGCGCAGCATGGATTCGTCCAGGTCGTATCTGGCCTTCTTGACCTTCTCGGCGTAGAACCACCAGTCCCAGGCCTCGAGCGGGAATCCGCCGCCTTCGGCGTCGATCATGGCCTGGAATTCGGCGGCCTCGGCCCGGGCGCGGTCCAGGGCGGCCGGCCAGATGCGATCCAGCAGCCCGTAGACGGCCTCGGGGGTCTTGGCCATGTTGTCGTCCAGGACGTAATGGGCGTGGCTGGGGAAACCCAGCAGGTGGGCCCGCTCGGTGCGCAGGGCGGCGATGCGGGCCAGGGCGGCGTTGTTGTCCAGCTCGTCGCCGTGGTTTCCCACCTCGGTGTAGGCGGTCAGCATCCGGCGCCTGGCCTCCCGATCGGTGCTGTACTGCAGGAAGGGGATGAGGCTGGGCTTGTGGATGGTGAATGCCCACTTGCCCGGGTGCCCCCGTTCGGCCGCGGCCTCCGCCGCCGCGGCGACCACCGCGGGGGGCAGACCTTCCAGCCCGGCCTCGTCCTCGATCACCATCTCGAACCGGTTGGTTTCCTTCAGGACGTTCTCCCCGAACTGCAGGGACAGCAGGGAAAGCTCCTCGTTCAGGGCCTTCAGCTTCTCCTTGTCCCCGTCGGAGAGGTTGGCGCCTCCCCGCACGAAGCGCTTCCAGGTCTCCTGGAGCAGCATCTCCTGCTCCCGGTCGAGGTCCAGCTCCTCGCGCCGGTCGTGAACGGCCTTGATCCGGGCGAACAGCGCCGGATCCAGCAGGATGGCGTCGCGGTGCCGGCTGCGCAAGGGGGCCAGGCGCCGGGCGATCTCCTGCATCTCGTCGCTGGTCATCGTCCCGTTCATGGCTCCGAACAGGGTGGCGGCCCGGTCCAGGAGCGCCCCGGCGGCGTCCAGGGCGGCGATGGTGTTGGCGAAGGTCGCGGGCTCCGGGTTCCCGGCGATGGCCGCGATCTCCTGCTCGTGTTCGGCCATGCCCTGCATGATGGCGGGCTCGTAGTGCCCCACGGCTATCCGGTCGAAGGGCGGGGTCCCGAAGGGGGTGTCCCAGGTCTCCAGCAGGGGGTTGGGGGAGGCGGGCCCCGCGGCCCCGGCCAGGATTCCGGTCAGAGCGGTCACGATCAGCACCTTCCTCATGGCTATCATCTCCAGTTCTTCTCGGGCTCGGGCCGGTTGTCCAGGATGGTCTCGAGGCGTTCCTGCACCTCGGGCGTCAGCAGGGGAACCACGTCCAGGGCCTTCATGTTCTCGGCGACCTGGGCGGCGTTGCTGGCCCCGGTGATCACCGTGCTGACGTCCTCGTTGACCAGGCACCAGGCGATGGCCAGCTGGGCCATGGTGCAGCCAAGCTCGGCGGCCAGGGGCATGAGCCTCTTGACCTTCTCGATGTTGGCCTTGCCCCGGGGGCTGTCCACGATGTCCCTCAGCCACTGGTAGTCCTTCAGGGTCAGCCGCGAGCCGGCGGGGATGCCGTCGTTGTACTTGCCGGTCAGGACGCCCGAGGCCAGGGGGCTCCAGATGGTGGTCCCCAGCCCGATCTCGTCGTAGAGGTTGGCGTATTCGGATTCCACGCGGTCACGGTGCAGCATGTTGTACTGGGGCTGCTCCATGGTCGGGGGGACCAGGTGCTCGCGCCGGGCGATGTCGTAGGCCTGCCGGATCTGGGCCGCCGACCACTCGCTGGTTCCCCAGTACAGGGCCTTGCCCTGCTGGATCACCTGGTGCATGGCCCACACCGTCTCCTCCAGGGGGGTGTCGACGTCGGGCCGGTGGCAGAAGATCAGATCGACGTAATCGACCTGCAGGCGCTTCAGCGCGGCATTGGTGCCCTCGTGGATGTGCTTGCGGGACAGGCCCCGGTCGTTCACGCCGTACAGGTAACCGTCGCCGTCGGGATTGGGGCGCCCGCCCCAGAAGATCTTGGTGGACAGGACCAGGTCCTCGCGGCGCCAGCCGGACTTCCTGATGGCCTCGCCCATGATGGTCTCGGACCGGCCGGCGGCGTAGACCTCGGCGTTGTCGAAGAAGTTGACGCCCGCAGCGTAGGCGGCGGCCATGCAGTCGAGGGCCCCGGCCACGTCGAGCTGGTCGTGGAAGGTGACCCAGGATCCGAAGGAGAGCGCCGAGACCTTCAATCCGGACTTGCCCAGGAACCTGTATTCCATGTCTGCCATGTCGTCTCCTCGAGGATGAGCGAAGCCGCAAGGGCCCCGAGCCCGTGCGGCGCGTTGTGTTCCAGCCTGAACAAGATAACATCCAGGCTCTTTTCTTTCCTCCCCAATCTCCGTACATATAGACGAGTTCGCCATGTCAACCCGTCCGGATGCTTGTTGATCCGCTTCCCGTTATCGCTCCGAACGGCGGATCCGGACACTGCTTTCGGGAGTAGACCATGAAGACCCTGCTCGAAACCAACTGGAGCCGTCCGGCTTCAGTCATCCTGTCGTTCCTGTTCCTCCTTGGCCTGTGCCTGCCCGGCGCCGCGTCGGCCGTGAAGCAGATCAGCAACGGCCACGGCGGAATAGGGGGCGACGAGGGAGATCCCATCGACGGCAACGATTTCGGCACGGGGGGCGGCGGCGGGGACACCGACGACGACCTCCACAACGATCTGGGCTACTGGAGCCCGACCGGGAGCTGGCTCCTGCCGGTGCTGGGCGACGGGACCAGGATCCTGATCCTGCCCGAGTTCAAGGACGGGATCATCTTCATCCAGCTCGTGTTCCTGGACGATCAAGGCAGCGGTGCGGAGGCCCACTGATGCGAAACGACAACCCTCGCTCGGCTCCGCCCGCATTGCCCACGGGCGGTAGACTTCAGGATCTGCCGCTGGCGCCCGACGCCTGGCGCGCAGCGTATCAAGCCTTCGTGGCCGAGGACTACCGGTCGGCCCTGGACCGGGTGCGGTGCGCCCTGGACGCCGTTCCCTCGGGTGAAGGGGTTCCGGTGGCCCTGGTGCCGGGACCTGATGTTCCGACGATCAAGGATGGCGTTCTGCTCTGGGCCAGGTGCCTGTACCAGCTCGACCTGTTCGGCGAGTTCGAGGTCCTGCATGCCTCGGCCGGCCGCTGGGGGCTGGAACCGGGGGACCTGGCGGCACTGGACGCCATCCAGCTTTCCTTCGCCTGCAAGCGCGGCGAGTACCGTCCGGTCGTCGAACAGGCGACCCGGTACATCGACGCCAACCGCCGGCGGCTGCCGCCGGCCATCGCAGACTACCTCTTCGTGCGGGGCTTCACCTACTCCCACCTGGGCGACCCCCAGCGGGCCCGCGAGGACATCGAGGCGGCGTATTCCCTGTTCAAGGTCCTCGGCAACCAGCTGGAATGCGCCCGTTCGGCGAACCTGCTGGGCATCCTTCACCTGCGCGCCGGGGCCTTCAAGAACGCCATGGTCTGGTGCGGGCGGGCCCTCGAGGGGCACACCCGCCTGGGCATGAAGAAGAACATGGGAGGCAACCACCTGAACCTGGGCATCGCCGCCTACAAGCGGGGCCAGTTCGGGCGGGCGCTCACCGAGTTCGAGGCCGCCCGCAGCCTGCTGCGCGAGGTCGGCGCCCAGGTCAGCCTCTGCCGGCTGGACGTCGCCAAGGGGAACACCCTGCGCCTCCAGCGCGATTTCGACGGCGCACGGCGCCATCTGATGACGGCCTACGAGGAGGCCGGCCGGCTCCTGCTGTCGCGGGAGGAGGCCCTGGCCCTGGAGTTCCTGGGAGACGTCGCCAGGGACGAAGGCAGACCCGACCAGGCCCGGCGCTACTACAGCCGCGCGCTGGCCATCGCCGGCAGCATCGCGCCCGACGGGGACATCGTCATGGAGGTCATGCGCCGCCAGGGCGAGTGCCTGCAGATGCTCGGCCGCCAGGCCGAGGCGGTGCCGGTCCTCAGGCGCAGCCTGGCCCAGGCCCGCCGGCAGGGCGACCGTTTCGAGGAGGCCGTGATCTGCCGGGTGATGGCCGACACGATGCTCGAGCTCGGCGATCTGGACACCGCCCTGAGATACGGCCGGCAGGCCGTGTCCCTGTTGCGGGAAGTGGGCGCCCGGCACGAGCTGTGCCTGGCCCGCATGACCGCGGCCAGGGTGCTGATGGCCCGGGCCGAAAGCGGCCTGCACAGCGACCCGGTGATCCTGCTCGAGGAGGCCTGGCAGGACGCCATGGCCGCCATGGATCTGGCCTTGAAGATGGAGATCGAACACTGGATCGTGGCGGGACGCCGCCTGCTCAACAGCATCAGCCGGCACAAGCAGGCGGCCGAGCAGGATCTCGCCGCGTCGGGCGGAACCGGCGGGGGCGCGGGCCGGCCCATCGTCCACGTCTCCGGATGCATGCGCGACCTCATCCAGCTGGCGGACGCCTTCGCCGAGTCGGCCGAACCGGTCCTGGTGACGGGGGAGACCGGGACGGGCAAGGAACTGATCGCCCGCCGCCTGCACGAGCGCAGCAGCCGACGCCAGAAGAACCTGGTCTGCGTCAACGTGTCCGCCATCCCCGAGACCATGTTCGCCCGGGAGTTCTTCGGGCACGTGCGCGGGGCCTTCAGCGGGGCGGAAAAGGACGGGATCGGCCTGGCGGCCCAGGCCGACGGCGGGACCCTCTTCCTGGACGAGATCGGCGACCTGCCCCTCGAGCTGCAGCCCCAGCTGCTGCGGCTCCTGCAGGAAGGCACCTACCAGGCCATCGGGGATCCCCGGGAGCGCCGGGCGGACATCCGCCTGGTCGCCGCCACCAACGCCGACCTGCGGCAGCGGGTCGCGGAGGGGCGTTTCCGGGCGGATCTCTACTACCGCCTGAAGATCCTGGAGCTGAAGATCCCGCCGATCCACGAGCGGAGGGAGGACATCCTGCCTCTGCTGCGCCACTTCCTCGGCGAGTGCGAGGGACGGCCGGCGGAGCTTGCGGCCTACTTCAGCGAGGAAAGCCTGGACCGCATCCAGTGCCACTTCTGGCCGGGCAACGTGAGGGAGATCGCCATGGTGGCCCGCCGGGCCTACGTCCAGCGTTCCTCGGGCCAGGCCATCTGCGTCGAGATCGAGGACCGCGAGGGCCATCCCTGCTTCCTGACCGGCCCGGAAAGGTCGGTGCCGCGGGCGGAGTCAGGGCTGGGCCTGAAGCCGGCGCCCAGGTCGGCCTCGCCGTCGGGGCGGTCGCGTATCCTGATGGCCCTGACCGAGTGCGAGGGGAATCGCGCTGAGGCTGCGCGCAAGCTGGGCGTCAGCCGGAGCACCCTCTACCGCCGGCTGGACAAGCTGGGGATCGGCGGCAAGCTGATCCCGCAGTAGACCCTGGGTTGTGCCGTCGAGATTGTTCCCGGCCCGGGAGTTGCCCCGGGCCGGACATGGACAGCTCCAATTCCAACCCCGAATCCTGGGTCCCTCCCTTCTGCCCTAACCCCAAGTGCCCACACCACAACCTCTTGGGCCTCCCCTTCCCCTACAAACGCATCGGATACTTCTGGAGACACCAGCCCCCTTTCCGTATCCAGAGGTTTGCATGCCGCACCTGCGGAAGAACCTTCTCCACCCAGACCTTCGCCCAGACCTACTGGCAAAAACGCCCCGACCTCGACCCCCTCATCTTCATGAAGACCGCCGGCTGCATGTCCAACCGACAGATCGCCAGGGACTTGCAGGTCGCACCCTCGACCATCGACCGCCACGTCGCCCGCCTCGGTCGCCACTGCATGCTCTTCCACCTCCTGCAGCTCCAAGGACGTCACGACTTCGACCGCTCGGCCATCGACGGCTTCGAGTCCTTCGAGTACAGCCAGTACCACCCGTTCCACCACAACCTGGCCACCGATCCCCAGTCCCACTTCTTCATCTACTTCAACGACAGCCCCTTGAGGCGGAAGGGCAGGATGACCGACGCACAGAAGAAGCGGCGCCAGGAGATCGAAGAGGCCCTCGGGCGGCCTGACCCGAAGGCCATCGAGAAGGACATGAAGGAGCTGCTGGAGTTCGTCCACCAGGGGAAGAGCAGGGCCACCGTCTTCAGCGATGACCACCCGGCGTACAAGCGGTCGATCAAGGGTCTGCCGCTGGAGATCATCCACCTGGTGACCCCTGGGAAGGAGCACCGGGATCAGCACAACCGGTTGTATTCGGTGAACTTGCTGGACCTGTTGATCCGTCACAGCAGTGCGAATCACAAGCGGGAGACGATTGCGTACTCGAAGCGTCGGCAGGGGAGTGCGGAGCGGCTGGTGATCTTCCTGGTGTGGCGGAACTACATGAAGGGGATCAGCGAGAAGCAGCGGGGAAGCCCCACGCCGGCGATGTTGCGGGGGATGGTGGACCGGGCGTTGCAGGTACCGGAAGTTCTGAGTCGGCGGATCTTCCGGACGTTGATGGAGTTACCGGATCGGTGGGCGCAGTACTATGATCGGGCGGTGGAAACCCCTGCGCTGGGGAAGCAGAGGCGGCATGAATTGAAGTACGCGTACTAGAGAGGAACCCTCTGCCGGCCGAGACCGGCAGAGGGATGACAGCGGACACAATTTCGATGGCACAACCTAAAGGCCGTCAAGTCGGAGCGTCCGCATCCGATGAAGAACAGAGCAGGGGCCGGTCCCGCCGGTCCCTGCCCGGGTCCTTCAATCTGGAGAACGACGTGCCGGTCCCCTTCCCGAATCACCTGCCGTTCATTCGCCGCCCCCGCCGCCGGCGTCGCAGCCTGCAGGTCTCCTTGCTGCTGTGGTTCCTGGGGATCTCCCTCGTGCCGGTGGGGCTGGTCAGCTGGTTCGGCTACCGGCAGGTCGCGGTCGAACGCCGGCTGGAAACCCGCGGTCGTCTGGAAACCGTGGGCGAATTGAACCGCATGGCCGTCCAGGCCTTCTGCGACGGCGCCCTGGACGACATCGCCCTGCAGTCGCGGCTGGGGTCCACCCGCACCCTCCTGGGGGCGCTGGTCGGGAGCCTGGAGATGAGCGGCCAGGATCCCGATGCCTGGCTGGGAGGAGAATCCTACCGCCTGGTGGTCAACCGCCACGGCCCCGACGCGGACCTGTACCGGGACTGGTCGCCCTGGCGCGACGTCCTGCTGCTCGACACGCGCGGACGGATCCTCTTCACCTGCCTGCGCGGACCCGAACAGGGGCTGGACGTCTTCGGGCCCCGGCTGGCCGGCTCCCTCCTCGCCGAAGGCTGCCGGCAGGCCCTGGAGGCCGCAGGCCCGGTCTGCACCGGCCTGGGGCCCTACCCGCCGGCGGGGGACGAGCCGGCCGGATTCCTGATCCAGACCGTCAAGGACGGCGAAGGCCGGCCTGCCGGGCTGATCGCGGTGCGGTATTCCGCCGGCACCCTGGGGGCGGTCCTGCAGGGAGCGGGCCAGCTCGGAGACGAGGGCCGCCTGTTCCTGGTGGACGCCGGGTTCCGGATGCTCGAGGGCCCGGGCGCGACCCTGGATGCGGTGAAGGACCGGCCCGGCCTGTGGCGTCTCGACGGCCAGGAGGGCAAGGTCCTGCAGGCCGTCCACAAGCCCGTGGCCTGGGGGGGGCAGACCTTCGGGGTGATCGCCGCCCTGCCCGCAGAAGCGGCAGAAGCCGGGCTGGCGACTCTCCGGGTGACGATGGTCCTGGCCCTGCTGGGGATCTCGGTCCTGGTGGCGGGCGGGGCGCTGCTGCTGTCCCGGCGCATCGTCCTGCCCATCGCCCGTCTGGGCCACGTGATGCAGATGGTGGCCGAAGGAAGCGACATCAGGGACTACCAGTCGTCGGGCCACAACGAGGTCGGCGACCTGGAGGACCAGTTCCTCAGCATGCTGTCCCGGCTCGACGAGGCCCGGGAGGCCAGCGAGCGTGAGTACCGCCTGCAGCGGGCCCAGTTCGAACTGAACGAGCGCATGCGCGAGCACCCCGGCGTGGAGGATCTGGCCCGCGCCATCCTGGAGCATGTCGGCCGGTACTACGACGCCCAGGTCGGGGTCATGTACCTCATGCGTCCTCGCCCGGTGCTCGAGCGGGTGGCCCACTTCGGGCTGGGCGAGGAGGACCTGCCTCCCCAGCGGATCCAGCCGGGCGAGGGGGCGCTCGGCCTGGCTGCGGAGAGGGGGCGCATCGAGATCCTGGAGGACCTGCCGGCAGGCCATCTGCCGCTGCGCACGGGCCTCGGCCTCTCGTCGCCCGCGACGGTGATCATCGCCCCCTTCGTGGTCGAGGGCAAGACCCGGGCGGTGCTCGAGATCGGGACGGCCGCCCCGCTGACCGAAACCGACCTGCAGTTCCTCGAGCGCAGCGCGGGCAGCGTGGCGGCCGCCCTGGACATGGCCCGCTCCCGGGAGAGGGTCAACCGCCTGCTGGCCGAGACCAAGCGCCAGGCGTGGATCCTGTCCAACCAGCAGAAGCAGCTCCAGGAGACCAACGAGAAGCTGGAACGGTCCGGGCAGTACAAGGACGAGTTCCTGGCCAACATGTCCCACGAGCTGCGGACCCCGCTCAACAGCATGATCCTGATGTCACAGATCCTGGCCGAGAACTCCTCAGGGACGCTGGGCCCCGACGAGGTCGAATCGGCGCGCATCATCCAGCACGCCGGACAGGACCTCCTGAAGATCATCAACGACATCCTCGACCTGTCCATGGTCGAGGCGGGCAAGCTGATCGTGCGCACCCGCCGGACCGAACTGGGAGCCTTGCTCGACCACATGGAGGGGCTTTTCGCCCCGACGGCCCTGAAGCAGGGCCTGGACTACCGGGTGGTCGTCGGGCCCGACGTGCCCGATGTCATCGATACGGACGAGGATCGTCTGGGCCAGGTCCTGAAGAACCTCCTGAACAACGCCTTCAAGTTCACCAGCCGCGGCACGGTGGTCCTGCGGGCGCGCCGGCCTTCCCGCCACGAGATGGACGGACTGGGCAAGGAGCACCCCGACCACTGGCTGGCCCTGTCGGTCGCGGACACCGGGGACGGCATGACCAGCGAGCAGATGAGCCGGGTGTTCGAGGCATTCAGCCAGGGCGACGGTTCGTCCGGTCGCCGCCACGGCGGAACCGGGCTGGGCCTTTCCATTTGCCGCGAACTGGTCAGGCTGCTCGGAGGGACCATCACCGTGGACAGCCTCGAAGGCAAGGGAAGCACCTTCACCGTCTTCCTGCCCCTGACCGCAGCGCGGGACTCCGTGCCCGCGGCGGTTCCCGCCCCCAGGCCGGCGGTCAGGGAGGTGGAGGTTCCCGACGACTGGATCGCGCCGGCGAAGTCCCGACAGTCCGCGCCGGCGGCGGCCTTGCGGCCCGACCCGGTCTGGGCCGGCTGGCGAGGCCGGAAGGTCCTGGTGGGGGACGGCGACATGCGCGCGGTCTTCACCTTGAACGAAGCCCTGGCGGGTCAGGGAGCCGAGGTCGCCATCGGTCGCACCTGGAACCAGTGCCTCGAACTCGTCGCCTCGGGCGGCGAGCCCGACCTGGTCGTGCTCGGATCGGCCCTCGGGGGCGACGGAACGGCCACCGCGGCTTCCCGCTGGCTTCGGGAAAGCGGCTGCGCCGCCCCGGTGATCCTGCTGGCGGATTCCGAACCTGACGGGATGATCGATCCGGGGGCGGCCGGAGTGCTGACGCGGCCGCCGGCTGCGGGCCTGCTGCACCTTCTCGGGCAGGAGATCCTCGGTCGGGAGTGCGTGCCGTGCTGAATAATCCGACCGCATGCGATGGATCGACGAGGGCCCGGGCAGCCGGAGGTCCCGGCGCGATCGTCCAGAAGATCCTGGTCGTGGACGACAAGCCCCGGAACCGGGAATCCCTGGTGCGCCTGCTCGCCGGCGACGACGTCCAGGTCCTGACCGCGGGATCCGGCAACGAGGCCCTGGGCCTGATGCTCGAACACGATCTGGCCCTGGTCCTGCTGGACGTCCAGATGCCCGAAATGGACGGGTACGAGGTGGCCGCCTGGATGCGGCGGCACCAGCGGACCCGGAACCTGCCCATCATCTTCGTGACCGCCATCAACAAGGAACCCCGGCACATCGCCACCGGCTACGAGGCCGGGGCGGTGGATTACCTGTTCAAACCGGTGGATCCGGCGACCATCCGGGCCAAGGTGAACGTCTTCCTGGCCTTGAACCGCCACCAGGCCGAGAAGGACCGCCTGCTGGCCGAGCTCAGCGACGCCAACCGGAAGCTCCGCGAGGCCACGCGCCGCAAATCGGACTTCCTGGCCGCCGCCTCCCACGAATTACGCACCCCCCTGACGGTCATCCGGGAGTTCTGCAGCCTCGTCCACGACGGCATCCTCGGGGACGTCAACGCCGAGCAGAAGAGCTGCCTGGGATCGGTCCTTCGCAACTGCGACCGGCTGGGCGGCCTGGTCAACGGCCTGCTGGATCTGGACGGGATCGAATCCGGATCCCAGCGCATCGCCCGGGCCAGGGTGGATGCCGGCGCCCTGGTGAGGACCGTCCAGGCCGACTTCCTGCCCCGCTGCCTGGCCACGGGCCAGCGGATCGTCCTGGACGTCCCGCAGGGGCTCCCGCCCATCCTCGCGGATCCCGACCTGATGACCCAGGTCCTGGTCAACCTGGTGGGCAACGCCCACAAGTTCACCCCGGCGGGCGGCACCATCACCCTCGCCCTGAGGGCCGCCGGGGATGCCGTCCGCATCGAGGTCCGGGACACCGGCTGCGGCATCGCCGCGGAGGACCATGCCAAGGTGTTCGAAAAATTCACGCAACTGCACCGCAAGGACCGTCCGGGGGCCCAGGGAACCGGCCTGGGTCTGGCCATCTCGCGCCGGATCATCGAGTTGCACGGGGGGGCCATCGGGCTCGAAAGCGAGATCGGCGAGGGCTCGGTCTTCTGGATCGAACTTCCCGTCCATACCGACGAGGGCCAGCTCGCCGCCCTTCTCGGGGACGCCTCCCTGTCGGCGTCGGGCTACGGCGGCCCCTGGACCCTGGTCCTGCTGCGCTCCCCCTGGGTCGAGACCGACCTGGCCGCCGAAACGGCCGGCTGGCTCCCCTCCCTGCTCCGTCAGGGGGAAGATCATTCAGTCCCCCTGAAAATTGCCGATAGGAACAACCTGGGAATCCTGTTGAAGACGGGCCGTGACGGGGCCCTGGCCTTCCTGGCCCGGCTCGAACAGGCCGTGGCCGCGAGGCGGGGCGAGCGGGTGCTGGCCCTGGAATTCGCGCTGTGCGACGTGACGCCCGAGGACCCGGACCTCGAGAGGATCCTGAACCGCCCGGGACGGTTCATGGCCCTGGATCTCGGGCTGGAAACCGGAGGAACCGACGATGTGCAAGAAGAGGATCCTGGTCGCTGACGACGAACCGGACATCGTGCGGGGCTTGATGCTGCGCCTGACGTCGGCGGGTTACAGCGTGTCGACGGCGATGGACGGCCTGGAGGCCACCAAGAAGGCCATCGAGGACAAGCCGGACCTCATCCTGCTGGACATCGGCATGCCGGCGGGCACGGGGCACGTGGTGGTCGAGCGGCTGAGGAACATCGAGGCCACCTGCCAGATCCCGGTCATCTACCTGACGGCCCGGACGGGGGTGGAGGATTATCGGAAGGCGAGGGATGGGGGGGTGGCGAAGTACATCACGAAGCCGTTCGATCCGGAGGTGCTGCTGGCGGCGGTGGAGCAGGAACTCGAGAAATCCGGGTTGTGCCGTTGAAATTGTTTCCCCTGCCGAATGGGGTTTATTTTTTAATGTAGTGAATGAAAAATTAACTTTTAATTTCCTCGCCGGTGGGTGATTTCCCAGCATCCGGGGCCTGACACAATTTCGACGGCACAACCGGCGATTTGGAGAATGGCAGTCTCAAAAGGGGTACACCCCCCGCCGCACGCCCCACCTCCCTTCACCCGGCCTCCTCCTCAAGTCATGACACATCAATCATCTATGCGCCATCAGATTCCCCCGTCCGGCTGGCATCCTCCGTGCATCCCTCCCACCGTTTCCCCGGCGGTTTCGCCTCAACGAAAGGAAGGAACCATGCTTAGGAACAGGCTCTTGCCGATCCTGATGGCCACCCTGCTCGCGGTCACCCTGATCGCCGAGGTTTCCCTGGCGGCCGGCCGGCCCCATGCCCGCAGGGGGACGGCCTACGGGTATCACCGCGGGCCTTCCGGCTTCGAATTCGTGCTCGAGGGCGCCATGGCCATGCCCGCCGGCGACCAGAAGGACGATCTCGATTTCCTGGGACAAGGCAAAGACGCCGGCACCGGGTACGAACTGGGCCTGCGCTTCAGGCAATACGTCGCGCCCGGCCTGGCCGTCGCGCCGGCCTTCCATTACGTGGAGTTCGGGAAGACCAGCGGTGTCGGGGATTTCGCCGAGGAGGACGCCCTCGGGTTCGAGGTCAAGACCTCCCTGATGCGTTACGGTCTCGACTTCCAGTTCTTCCTGGGAGAATCCCGCGCCCAGCGGGTGCAGCCCTACGTCACCGGGGGGATCGCCTTGATCCACAACCGGTACCGGGATGAACTGCAGTACTACGGCCCCTACGAGGCCAGCGTCAACGCCCCCGGCGTCAGCCTGGGAGCGGGCCTGCGTGCCGCCGGTTTCGAACTCTCGGGCGTCTACACGTTCAACCGGTTTTCCACCGGTGAGTTCGCCTCCGCTCCGGGGGACCTGGACTACAATTGGGATTATCTGTCCGTCCGGTTCGGCCTCGCCTTCGGCACCCGCTAGTCCGGGCCCCGATTTCCCAAACACGCCGATACCCCTCGGGTCGCCGATTGACACGCCGGCCCGGGGGGGATAATTTGGACTTTGATGTCTATTTCCTCGGATTGGCGAAAGGGAAGGGTCTCCCAGTGTTTTCCCAAACCATCGAGTACGCCCTGCGGGCCATGGTCGCCCTGGCCTCCGGGGACGGATCCCCCATGACGACCAGGCAGATCGCCCAGGCGATGAAGATCCCTCAGAGCTACCTGTCCAAGGTCCTGCAGTCCCTGGTCAAGGCGCGGCTGGTGCATTCGACCCGGGGGCTCAAGGGCGGGTTCGTGCTGATCGGTTCACCGGAAGACATGCGGCTGCTCGACGTGATCAACGCCGTCAGCCCGATCCAGAGGATCACCTCGTGCCCCCTGGATCTCGCCAGCCACAGTTCGGACCTCTGCCCGCTGCATCGGCGCCTGGATGAGGCCATGTCCCACGTCGAGCAAGCCTTCGGCAGCACCACCCTGGCCGAGGTCATCACCGAGGAGAACCCCTGTCCGACGCTGCAGAAACAGCTGGCCGCGCTCAAATCCGTTCCGGGAGTCGAACTGCAGGATCTGGATTGATCCCGCTCTGGTGGGTGTGTGGTGCAAGGGGGAGACAGGGCGAATCAGGCGAGTTGCAGAGCCGGTGAATACCCCTGATGTCGATCCTGGATGAGGGCGATCCGGTAACAGTCCCCCCCTTTTGACCACGAACCTGCAAGTTAACAGGCGGACCATACCCCCGCCAGCAGATTTTCGGCTGCGGGGCCCGGCGCGGCGGGGTTCAGGGTCCGGGGGCGGTGGCCAGGAACACGGCAATACTGTGTCCGGGAACCTTTTCCGCGGCTGCTGCCCCTTTGTCTTCCTTCCGCAGGGGCACCGGATTTCGTCCGGGTTCGGCGGCGGTGTCCACGACCTTGCGCCAGGTCAGGCCGCCGGGCGCGGGGGGCAGGGAGAATCGGGCGGCCTCCGGGCCGCTGTTCATCAGGACCAGCAGCGCTTCGGGGTGATCGGGGTGGGCCAGCTCGTAGGCCAGGACCCGCGATTCCTCCGTCCAGTCGGGTTTGCCGGGCTTGAGGCCGTGCCAGGAGATCTCGCCCCTGCGCTCGGAGCTGGTGGCGGTCCAGAACCGGTTCCGCTGCAGGATGGTCACCCGGTTCGCCAGGGCGATCAGTCCGCGCGTGAAGTCCAGCAGGGGCGAGCCGGGGACCTTGTCCCAGTCCAGCCGGTTCAGGTCGTTGTCCAGGCACCAGGGGTTGTTGTTGCCGCCGCGGGTGTGCCCGACCTCGTCCCCCATGGTGATCATGGGGGTCCCGTGGGACAGCAGCAGGAGGCAGAGGAAGTTGCGCATCTGCCGCTCGCGCAGGGCCAGGACGGCGGGGTCGTCCGTGGGACCCTCGACGCCGCAGTTCCAGCTCAGGTTGACGTCGGCGCCGTCGCGGTTGTTCTCCCCGTTGGCCTCGTTGTGCTTGCGGTCGTAGGCCACCAGATCGGCCAGGGTGAAGCCGTCGTGGCAGGTGACGTAGTTGATGCTGTCGAAGGGGCCGTGGTCGGGCGGGGGCAGCAGATCGGGACTGCCGACGATGCGCGCCATCAGCCGCTCGATGGTGCCGGGGTCGCCCCTCAGGAAGCTGCGGACGTCGTCCCGGAACGCTCCGTTCCACTCGGCGAAGCCGTCCCCCGCGAACGATCCCACCTGGTAGAGGCCGGCCGCGTCCCAGGCTTCGGCGATCAGGCGGGTTCCCACCAGTTCGGGATCCGAACCGATGGCCCACAGGATGGGAGCCTTGTCCTGGGGCGTGCCGTCCTCTCCCCGCGAGAGGGCCGAGGCCAGGTCGAACCGGAACCCGTCCACGTGCATCTCCTTCACCCAGTAGCGCAGGGACGACATGATCATGCGGCGGACGATGGAGTGGTTGGCGTTGACGGTGTTCCCGCAGCCGGTGTAGTCGGCGTAGCCCGCGAAACCCGGTTTCTGGTGGTAGTAGGCGATGTTCTCGAACCCCCGCCAGCAGAGGGTCGGGCCGTCGGGGCCGCCCTCGGCGGTGTGGTTGTACACCACGTCCAGGATGACGCGCAGGCCGGCCCGGTGCAGGGCCTTGACCATGTCCCGGAACTCGTCGACCGGTCCGAGGGGGGACCGGTCCGAGCTGTAGGGGGCGTGGGGCGCGAAGAACGAAAGGCTGCTGTAGCCCCAGACGTTGGTCCGACCCCCGGGGGCGTCCTGGGGATCGAAGTGGTGGATGGGCATCAGCTCGACCGCGGTGACGCCCAGGTCGCTCAGGTAGGGGATCCTGGCGGCCAGCCCCGCGTAGGTGCCCCGCAAGTGTTCGGGGAGCCCGCTGGTGGGCGAGGCGGTGAAGCCGCCGAGGTGCATCTCGTAGATGGTTTCCCGGCCGTCTGGCGGGGGCAGGGGGACGTCCCCTTCCCAGTCGTAGGCCGCGGGATCGACCACGACGCTGCGCAGGGCCGTGGGGCAGTTGTCGCCCGGCCGGCAGGCGGCGGCGCGGTCGTACCCGTCGAGGCCGGTGACGGCCAGTCCGTACGGGTCGAGCAGGACCTTATCGCCATCGAACAGCAGGCCCCGGCCCGGATCGAAGGGGCCGTGGACCCGCCAGGCGTAGACCTGGCCTGGACCGGCGCCGGGCACCAGCACGTGCCAGTAATAGGACGTGCGGTTGGCCCGGCGGTCCAGATCGACGACCGTCGCGGGGGCCGGGTCGTCGGGCCCGGCGAACAGGAGGAGCTGGACGCGTTCGGCGTTCTTGGAGAACACGCAGAAGTTCACGCCTTCCGGGACGCAGGTTGCTCCCAGAGGTGAAGGCCGACCGGAGAGGGTGGCTCTCCCGACTGGCATGGCGCTCCTTTCGGTGCCGGTCAGCACCGGCGGCGGTGGGGGGACGGGCCGGGCATATCCGGACTAAACCCGGGCGGATCCCGGCCGAAAACCCCCACAGGGAGAAATTTTCGGTCCCGAGTCAACCTTATCGCCTGGGACGGTGAAATCCAACCATGCTCTTGGAATCCCTCAAAGCCCTTATTCTGGCGGGCAAGGAGACCCTGCAGCAGGACTGCAACCTGCCGGTCCGTGGAGCGGCGGTTTCGCAGGTCCACCAGGGACGGCTCAGCCTTCCGGCCCTGGCGGAGATCCAGATCCGCAGCGGAACCCTGCAGACGGTCCATGTGGGGTGCGACAAGGACCTCAAGGAGCATCTGGTCGCCGTGGGAGGCCCCAAGCTCAAGGAATCCGTCGAGCGCCTGGCCAAGACCTTCCTCGCGCATTTGCTGGAGGAGATGGAAGGCCGCAATCCCCGGGGCCGGGTCGCCTCGGTCCAGGTCAGCAACGCCGGCGTGACGACGCGGGGGGTGCGGAGCTTCGGCATCCGGCTGGCGACCGTGAAGGGTCAGCTCTTCCTGCTGGCCGAGGTCCCCTCCAAGGTGGAGCTCGAACTGGCCAAGGGCACCGACTACCTGGCGGGCATGATCTCCACCTACCTGCCGGCCGACTGGATGAACCGGGACGTCGTGACCAACCGGGCCCTGGTCGACAGCACCCTGAAGCTGATGCACAAGATCGAGAGCGACGTCTACCTGGAGATTCCCCGCGGGGAGGACGAGGCCGCCATCCACGCGGGCACCATCCTGGAGCGGTCGGTGATCGAGGGCGAACAGGTCCTCAAGATCGGCGTGGACCTCTCGCGGGATGGCGGGACCCTGGCCCCCGGCGCGGCCATCCACGCCACTGCGGGACTGGAGGACCGTTCCCTCGACTTCCGGGTGATCTACCTGGGGCCGGCCACCCAATCCCTGACCGCCGGGGTCAGCATGCATGCCGCCCTCTTCTCGGTGCCGGAATCCCTGGCGATCGCCCAGCGCCGGAAGGCCTTCCGGATCCCCGTCCCGGCCGCGGTCTCGGTGGAGATCGCCCCGGTGGACGAGGACGTCCCCGCGCCCGAGGCGTTCCAGAGGGTCGCCGAGGAGCGCGTCGGCTACGGCCGGCTGGCCGATCTCAGCTTCTCCGGGGCGCGTATCGTCCTGGATCTCGAGCGGAGCCGGGCCGCGTTCAAGGAGGGCCAGCGGGTCGTCTGCCGCCTGGTCTTCCCGGACGAGTTCGAACCCATGGAGGTCATGGGCATCGTCAGGCGCCAGACCAAGACCCTGGCCAACCGGAACGAGTGGCAGGACGAGGTCGGCCTGGAGTTTCTGGTCTCGCCAGATCTGGACCGGCGGGCCCTCGATTACGTCCGGCAGTTCGTTCTGACCGAACAGCGGGCCAAGCTGGCCCAGCGCATGGTCCTGGCCAAGCGCTGATCCGGATCCGATTCCGATCCCCGGCGGCCCGGCCCATTTGACGGCCGGGCCGCCAACGTTTAACCTGATGGCACCCCGATGCAATCACCCGATCCGTCCGCCCCGGCCTGGGGGCGTGGGGGCAGGAATGATCGATCTGCAGAAGCTGAACGACCACTCCCGGGAGTTCGCCCACCGCCTGTTCCGGAGATATCCGGAATGGATCCGCCATGCGCGATTCGATCCCTACGAGGACTTCGAGAAGGAGGCCCTGCTGGTGGAGGTTCCCAGCCCGGTGGCCGGGTCCCGCCACGGGCTGTTCATCACCACCAGCGAGTGGGAGGTCTCCGTGGGCTACGGGGAGAGCTTCCACACCCGCTTCGGGATCAGCGGGGACGGGGATGGGGGCGACTTCTACGCCGAGGCCCTGGATTTCATCGCGGACTTCGTGGAGGAGCGGGTGGCCGTCGCCACCGCCAGCGAGGACCGCGAATGGCTGGGGGCCTGGCTGGTCGACCTGCGCGAGGAGTCCCTGGAGGACATCGCGGTGGAGGAGGGGGAATCGGTCAAGGTCCGGTCCTGGCAGGGCACCCACGATCGTGAGATCAGGGGGCCCGCCGGACGCACGGCCCGTGACGAGGCTTGATCCGCCGCTGGTTCTCCCCTAGTCTGGGGCGGTTCCGACCCGGATTCTCCAGGGTCCGGCCCCCAGGGGACGGTGCCCCCCTCGGCCCGGGTCCGCAGTCGGCCTCCAGCCCGGGCGACCCATGACCACCTACGAACGCGCCGTCCTGATCGTCAATCCGGTTTCGGGTCAGGCCCGCGGTCTGCGCCTGGGGCAGCAACTGCGCCGGTCCTTCGAGGAACGGGACATCTTCTGCTCCCTGCGGGTGACCAGCGGATCCGGCGACGCCCAGCGCTGGGCCCGCGCCGCGGGGGACGAGGGCTTCGACCTGATCGTGGCCATCGGCGGCGACGGGACCGTGGGGGAGGTCGTCTCGGGCCAGGCGAGGACGGCCGCCAAGGTTCCCATCGCGATCGTGCCCACCGGCACCGCCAACGTCGTGGCCCTGGCCCTGGCGTTGCCCTTCTTCACGGGCATGGCCTTCGACAACATCCTCGAGGGGCGGAGCCTGAAGTTCGACGTGGGCTACCTGCCGGACCTGGACCGCCACTTCTTCCTCATGTCCGCCATCGGGTATCCGGCCAAGATCATCGAGGATTCGCCCCGGCGCCTGAAGAACCTCTTCGGGGTGTTCACCTACCTGGGGGCCGCCGTCCGCAACGCCCTGAAGCTGGACGAGGTGAGCATCTTCATCGAGGACCAGGACGAGGTGGTCCACGAGTACCAGGGCAACACCGTCCTGCTGTCGAACATCGGCAAGATCGGCGACATCAACCTGAAGGTCACCCCCGACACCAGCGCCCACGACGGCTTGTTCGACCTGACCATCATCTCCAGCCGCTCGGTGTGGGACCTGATCGGCGTCCTGTTCCGCATGCTCACCTGGCGGTACCGGCCGACTCCCCGCCTGCACCACTTCCAGGCCGGCGCGGTGGTCATCGCCACCGACCCGCCGGTCGGGGTGCAGTGCGACGGCGAGAAGATCGGCATGACCCCCCTGGCGGCCCGGGTCATCCCCGCAGGGGTGGAATTGATCGTGGGGGGAAGGTACCGTGCGGATTCCGGCGGGGGATTCCTGCCCGAATTCAAGTTCCCCACCACCTGGTTCCGCCGGAAATGACCGACCCGGTTGACCCCGGACCGCCGATTCGCTAGACTCATGCAGCTGACCGATCACGAATGGGTGAAACGATGAAGCAAGACCAGTTGTTGTAAGAGACACCATTCCCTGATTGGACAAGCGCTTGGGGGGCCGGTTCCGGACCAGCTCCCCATTTTCTTGCCCCCGGACCGCTTTGGGTTATCGTGTTGCCGCCCCGCCCGGGTTCTCCGGGCCCCCTTCCGCCACCTTCCCGGAGACCGCCGATGCAGATCCGCAACGTCGCCATCATCGCCCACGTCGACCACGGCAAGACCACCCTGGTCGATCAGATCCTCCGCCAGTGCCACGTCTTCCGCTCGGGCCAGGTGGTGCGCGAACGGTTCATGGACAGCGGCGACCTGGAGCGCGAACGGGGCATCACCATCACCTCGAAGAACTTCGCGGTGACCTACGGCGACACCCGCATCAACCTCATCGACACGCCGGGCCACGCCGATTTCGGCGGCGAGGTCGAACGGGTCCTCAAGATGGCCGACGGGGTCCTCCTGCTGGTGGACGCCTTCGAGGGGCCGATGCCCCAGACCAGGTTCGTCCTCCAGAAGGCCCTGCAGCTGAACCTCAAGCCGGTGGTCGTGATCAACAAGGTGGATCGGCTCAACGCCCGGCCCCACGAGGTGCTGGACGAGATCTTCAACCTGTTCGTCGAGCTCGAGGCCAGCGACGAGCAGCTCGACTTCCGCGGCGTCTACGCCGCCGGCCGGGACGGCTGGGCGATCGGCGAACTGGGGGACGAGCGGGTCGACCTCAAGCCCCTGCTGGACATGATCGTCAAGCACGTGCCCGCGCCCCGGCATCAGGTCGGGCCCCTGCAGATGCTGGTGGCGGCCATGGACCACAGCGACTACGTGGGCCGCATCGGCGTGGGCCGCATCGAGCGAGGCAGCATCAAGGCCAAGCAGCAGGTGGTGCTGCTCAAGCGGGACGGCAGCGTGGTCAAGGCCCAGGCCCGCCAGATCTACGTCTTCGACAACCTCGGCCGCCGGGAGGTCGCCGAGGTGGGGTGCGGGGACATCTGCGCCGTGGTCGGCATGGAGGACGTCGACATCGGCGACACCCTGGCCGATCCCGAGCATCCCGAGCCGCTGCCCATCATCGCCGTCGACGATCCGACTTTGACCATGAGCTTCCTGCCCAACGATTCCCCGGGCTACGGCCAGGAAGGCAAGTACTGCACCAGCCGCCAGGTGCGCGACCGGCTGTTCCGGGAAGCGGAGCGCGACGTGGCCCTGCGGGTCGAGGAGACCGCCAACTCCGACCGGTTCAAGGTCAGCGGGCGCGGCATCCTGCACATCTCGATCCTCATGGAGAAGATGCGCCGCGAGGGTTACGAGTTCATGGTGGGGCAGCCCCAGGTCATCTTCAAGGAGATCGGCGGGCGCAAGGCCGAGCCGGTCGAGGTGCTCTCGGTCGACATCCCTGCGGAACTGGCCGGGACCGTCATCGAGTTCGCCGCCACGCGCAAGGGCGAGATGGTCCGCATGGCCCAGAAGGAAGGGCGGGCCCAGCTGGAGTTCCACATCCCCAGCCGGGGACTGATCGGGTTCCGCAGCCGCATGCTGCGCGCCACCGCCGGGGAGATCGTGATGCACCACCGGTTCCACCAGTACGAGTACTTCAAGGGGTCGATCCCCGAGCGCACCACCGGCAGCATCATCTCCATGCATTCGGGCCGGTCCGTGGCCTTCGCCCTGGACGCCCTCCAGGACCGGGGCACGTTCTTCATCGAGCCCGGGGAGAACCTCTACACCGGACAGATCATCGGCGAGAGCACCCGCGACGAGGACCTGCTGGTCAACGCCCAGAAGGCCAAGCAGCTTTCCAACATGCGGGCCAGCGGCAGCGACAGGAAGATGAAGATCGCCCCCCCGGTGAGGATGAGCCTGGAGGAGGCCCTGGAGTACCTGAACCGCGACGAGTACGTCGAGTGCACGCCGAAGTCGATCCGGCTGAGGAAGGCGATCCTCGACGAGAACGAGCGGAAGCGCGCGGCCAAGCGGGCGCGGCTTTCGGCGGAGGAGGACGGCTGATGGTCCTGCTGGAATTCTCCCTCTATCCGACGGACAAGGGGGAAAGCGTCTCGGACTACGTGAAGCGCAACCTGGAGATCATCGACGAAAGCGGACTGCCCTACCGCCTGGGTCCCATGGGCACGACTCTCGAGGGCGAGTGGGACGAGGTCATGGCCGTGGTCACCCGCTGCCACGAGGCCATGGCCGCCGACTGCGGGCGCATCGCCTGTCAGATCAAGATCGACTACCGGAAGGGGCGCAGCGGGCGGCTGGACGCCAAGGTGCAGACCCTCAAGGACAAGACGGGGCGGGATCTGAAGACCTGATGATCGTCGACCTGACACCCCCGGCCTGGGCGACCCACCTGCTCAGCGACGCCACGGACTGGAACCGGGCGCCCGTCCCTGCGGCGGAGGTGGCCCCTTTCGAGATCCCCGACGACGCCTACTTCGAGTACGGCTGGCTGGACGGCGACGGCGAGCGCCGTCCGGACCCGGACAACCCCAACCCCCGGTTGAACCCCTGGTGGCCCTACGCCTGCCACCTGACCGGGCCGGATTACCGCCCCGATCCCTACACGCTGCGGACCGACCGGCCGGCCGCGGGCCGCACCCTGCGGCTGGACGTCCGCTCGGGCATCCTCCGCGAGAAGCGCCGCCTGCTGGTCTATTCTCCTCCGGGGATGGCCGACCGGGCCCTGCCCCACGTCCTCTTCCAGGACGGGATGGCCTATTACGGCTGGGGCAAGGCGGCCCAGACCCTCGACCTCCTGCTGGAGGAGGGGCGGGTGGAGCCGGCCCACCTGGTGTTCGTCCCCCCCCACCAGCGCACCCGCGAGTACGCCTTCAATCCGGATTACCGCCGGTTCCTCGCCGAAGAGGCCCTGCCCTCAGCGGAGGGGCGGGCTCCGTGCGACGGACGCCGGATCGCCTGGGGGGCGAGCCTGGGGGGGCTGCTCAGCGCCATGCTGGCCTGGGAGCGCCCCGACCTCTTCGGCCGGGTGGTGTCCCAGAGCGGGGCGTTCAGCTTCAGCCCCGACATGGACTTCGACCATCCCTTCGGCGGCGGGGAGGAGTTCCTGCGAATGGTGAGGACCCGGGCCGAGTCCCTGCCGGATGTGGCCTGGCGGCTGGAATGCGGCTCCCTGGAATGGCTGACTCCCAGCAACCGCAAGCTGGCCGGCCTGCTGGCCGAGCGCGGCCTCCCGGCCGAACTGGACCTGCGATCCGCCGGCCACAACTGGGTGAACTGGCGCAACGGGATGGCGGCGGGGTTCCGCTTCGCTCTGGGCTCTTGATAACGGTTCTCATCTGCGATTTTTTGAGATTTCCATCCTTGAAAACTCCCGGTCGAACACCCACAATTGGCGGGGGAATTCAAGCCGCTTCCCAGATCCAAGCCCCGGACATTTCAACGAAGGATGACCCGACCATGCGCAAGCTCACCGTGCTCATGACCCTGGTCCTGAGCCTGGCCCTCGCCTCGACCGCCCTGGCCGGCGGCAAGGAGAAGGTCTACGGCAAGGGGATCTCCGCTCCCGACACCGTCCGCGTCAGCGACGTCCTGGCCGACCCCGACGCCTACGTCGGCAAGACCATCCGGGTGACCGGCCTGGCCGTGGGCGTCTGCGAGCACCGCGGGTGCTGGGTGTCCCTGGCCTCGGACAAGGAAGGCGAAACCATCCGCGTGAAGGTCAAGGACGGCGAGATCGTCTTCCCGCCCGAGATCAAGGGGGACCTGGTGACGGCCGAGGGCGTCTGGACCGCCAACGAGCTGACCCTCGAGCAGACCAAGGCCGTCTGCGCGGCCGAGGCCCGCAAGCGGGGCGAGGATTACGATCCCGAGGACGTCGAGACCTGCATGACCACCTACCAGCTGAGCGGGACCGGCGCCGTCGTCGCCTCGAAGTAGGGTCGGCCGATGCGCAACTTCCGCAAGGTGTGCCGGACGCTGCACCGGGACTTCGGGTTCCTGGCGGTCGGCCTGACGCTGGTGTATGCGGTCAGCGGACTGGCGGTGAACCACGCCCACCACTGGGACGCGAACTACACGCGGACGCTCGAACCTCTGAGGATCGATCCCGTGGGCATGGGACCGACGGCCGAGATCGAGCCGATCGTCATCGACCGGCTGGGCATCACCGATCCCATCAAGAACACCTGGCGGGCGGGCGAGGACAAGTTCCAGATCTTCCTGGAAGGCCTCCAGTACGACGTGGATCTGGTGACGGGCGAGGTGGTCCGGCACGGGTTCGCCAAGCGTCCGGTGTTCTGGGACGTGAACTTCATGCACCTGAACAGCGGCAAGGCGCCCTGGACGGGCATCGCCGACGTCTATGCGGGGATCCTGGTCCTGCTGGCGCTGACCGGGCCGTTCCTGATCAAGGGCAGCAAGGGCCTGGCGGGGCGGGGGGGCATCCTGATGGCCCTGGGAATCCTGGTGCCGCTGATCTACGGGGTCATCACCCGGACCACCCACTGATTGCGACGGGGCAAGCGGCGGCCTCAGGGCCGCCGCTTGCGCGAGGCGCGGAACCTAGTCCGCGTAGGGCATCGGCGGGGCGTATCCCAGCAGGCGGGCGTAGACCGCCAGGGATCCCCGGTGGTGGGCCGTGTGCTCGGCGATGGCGGCCACGATGGTTGCGCGCGGTTCCCCGCCCATGATGGGACCGTCGGGCAGGGGCGCCATCATGTCCGCCGGAGTCTTGTCCTTGAGGACGGCGGAGGCGGCGTCCACGGACCGGGCCAGCCAGGCCAGGGCATCCGGGAGGGTGTTGCAGCGGCGCACCGCGGCGTGGTGGGAGGCGAAATCCAGGTCGAATCCCTCGGGCCGGAAGCCGCCCTCGATGAACCAGTCGATGGTCTGGGCGACGTGGGCGATCTGCTGGGCGACCGTGAACTGTCCCGGCGTCGGCGCGAAGCCCGCATCCTCCTCCCGGAAAACGCTGCAGGTGCGGCTGAGATACTCCAGGGATCGGCGGATGGGGACGGCGTAGGGATTGGCGACCATGTCATCTCCTCCAGGGACAGGCGCGTGCGTGGGCGACCGTTGCCGGTTCCGGTTTCACGAATGGCGGATTGTAGGGCCTGGGGCGGCGCCTGTCACCGTGAACTTGAAGGCGGGAGCGCCGGCGGGCGAGCGCTCCGAGGGGGCTTGACTCCCCTCCTGCGGACTCTTAGCTTTCGCGGACGGATCGCCGCGACGGGGAGTCGACTCGGCGGCAATTCTCGATCCGGCAACCAATTCCGGCAGGTAGGACATGGGCGTGACCTTCGGCATCCGCAGGGAAGACAAGAACGAGTGGGAACGTCGCGTACCCCTGATTCCCGACGACCTGGCGGCCCTGCGATCCTCCCATGACCTGGACTTCATCGTGCAGCCGTCCCCCATCCGGGTCTTCGGCGACGACGAATTCGCCCGGGCGGGCGCCGTGGTGTCCGAGGACCTGGCCCCGGCGAAGGTCGTCCTGGCCGTCAAGGAGATCCCCCTGGACCTGCTGCGGGAGAAGACCGCCTACCTGTTCTTCTCCCATACGGTCAAGGGCCAGGCCCACAACATGCCGCTGCTGCAGCGGATGCTGGACCTGGGCTGCACCCTCATCGACTACGAGAAGATCGCGGACGAGCAGAACCGCCGGCTGATCTTCTTCAGCGTCCACGCCGGATTCGCGGGCATGATCGAATCGCTGGTCGCCTTCGGCCGGCGCCTGGAGCACGAGGGGCTGAAGACGCCCCTGCTGGAGATCAGGCAGGCCTACCGGTACGCCGATCTCGGCGAGGCCAAGGAGCACCTGAAAGCCGTCGGCGAAAAGATCGCGCGCGAAGGCATGGGCGACCACCGCCGGCCGGTGATCATCGGTCTGGCCGGTTACGGCAACGTGTCCCGCGGCTGCCAGGAGATCCTCGCTTGCCTGCCCGCCCGCCAGATCGAACCCGAGGACCTGGAGGCGGCGGCCGGCGCCTCGGTCGACGAGACGGGTCCCCTGCTGAAGGTCGTCTTCCACGAGGAGGACATGGTCGAGCCCCGCTCGAAGGACGCGCAGTTCGTCCTGCAGGACTACTACCAGCGCCCCGGCAACTACCGGGGGATCTTCGATCGCCACCTGCCCCGCCTCGACATCCTGGTCAACACGATCTACTGGGAGGACCGCTATCCCCGTCTGCTGACCCGCAAGTGGGCCAAGGCCCACTACGGCGCCGGCAAGGAGTGCAGGCTGAAGGTGGTCGGCGACATCAGCTGCGACATCGAAGGCAGCTGCGAGCTGACGGTCAAGGCCACCATGCCGGACGCCCCCTGCTACGTCGTGGAGCCGGATTCGATGGAGGTCATCCCGGGGGTCGCCGGCGAGGGGCCGGTGATCATGGCCGTGGACAACCTGCCCTGCGAACTGCCCCGCGAGTCCTCCGAACATTTCAGCCGGGTGCTGCGGGACATGGTGCCCGAGCTGGCCCAGGCGGATTTCGGGGTGGACTTCGAAGGGCTGCACCTGCCCATGTACCTGAAGAAGGCCGTCATCGCCCACCGGGGTGAATTGGCCCCGGGCTACCGATACCTCAAGGATCACCTCGCCAGGTCCGGGAAATAGCTCCTGTTCGGGTCCGGCTCGGGCCGGACCCGCCGAAAGGACCGCCATGCGGAATGTCCTCGTGCTGGGGGCGGGAATGGTCGCCGGCCCCCTCATCGCCGATCTCCTGGATCACGGCCACAGCCTGACCGTCACCAGTCTCGATCTCGCCGAGGCCGAGCGCCTGATCGGCGGCAACGAGCGGGGCCGGGCCCTGCTGGTGGACCTGCAGGACGCCGACCGGCTCGGCTCCCTGGTCGCCGCCCACGACCTGGTCATCAGCCTGGTGCCCTACACCTTCCACCCGCTGGTCGCACGGCACTGCCTGGCCCACGGCAAGGACCTGGTGACCGCGTCCTACGTCTCGCCCGAGATGCAGGCCCTCGACGCCGAGGCCCGGGCCAAGGGGCTGGTCTTCCTCAACGAGATCGGCCTGGATCCCGGCATCGACCACATGTCCGCCATGCGGATCATCGACGACGTCAGGAGGCGCGGGGGCAGCCTGCGGCATTTCCGGTCGTACTGCGGCGGGTTGCCCGCCCCAGAGGCCAACGACAACCCCTTCGGCTACAAGTTCTCCTGGGCCCCCCGCGGCGTGCTCATGGCCAGCCGCAACGACGCCTGCTACCTGGAGGACGGCCACGAGGTGCGCACCCCCGGCGACCGCCTCTTCAGGGACGTGCACCTGCTGCACGTGCCTGGCGCCGGCGACTTCGAGGCCTATCCCAACCGGGATTCCCTCGCGTACCGGGAGGTCTACGGCCTGGGCGACGAGATCCAGACGGTCTTCCGCGCCACGCTGCGCAACATCGGCTGGTGCGACACCATGCACGCCTTCCGGCGCATCGGGCTGCTGGACGACCGCCCGCGTCCCGCGTCCGGCCTGACCTGCGCGGCCTATCTGACCGGACTCCTGGGCGGCGGTCCGGGGGACGACGTGGTCGAGCTCGCCGCGCGGGCCATGGGCGTGGCGGGCGGTTGCCTGCCCGTGGCCAACCTGGTGTGGCTGGGATTCGCCTCGGACCGCCCGGTCGGCCGCGAACTGGTCGCGCCCCTGGACCTGCTGGGCGATCTCATGCTCGAGAAACTGGTCTACCGCCCCGGCGAGCGGGACATGGTGGTGCTGTTCCACGAGTTCAAGGCCTGGTTCCCCGCCGAGGGCCGCTACGAGCGGATCACGTCGTCCCTGGTGGACTTCGGCGAACCCGGCGGATGGTCGAGCATGGCGCGCACCGTTTCCCTGCCGGCGGCCATCGCCGCCCGCCTGATCCTGGACGGCCGCATCTCCCGGCGGGGCGTGCTGCGTCCCGTCCATCCCGAGATCTACGATCCGGTCCTGGACGAGCTGTCCGGCCTGGGCATTGTCTGTCGCGAAGAGAGCACGTCGCTTTGAACCCTACCCCTGGAGGGATGGAGACCATGGCCACCAAAGCCCCGAAATCGTCCGCCAAGACCGTCACCAAGGCCCAGATCTTCCGCGCGCTGGGCCTGAGCGCCCGGATGAAGGGCGCCAGCACGGGCGGCGCCTGGTTCGCCGACAGCGAGGATTTCCTGGAGACGGTCAATCCGACCACGGGAGAGGTCCTGGCCCGGATCGAACAGGCCAGCGCCCAGGATTACGACAAGGTGATGAAGGAGGCCAGGAACGCCTTCCTGATCTGGCGGGCCATGCCTGCTCCCCGGCGGGGCGAGGTCGTGCGCCAGGTGGGCGAGGCCCTGCGCCAGAAGAAGGAGATGCTGGGCGCCCTGGTCAGCCTGGAGATGGGCAAGATCCACACCGAGGGCCTGGGCGAGGTCCAGGAGATGATCGACATCTGCGACTTCGCCGTCGGCCTGAGCCGCACCCTGAGCGGACCCACCCTGCAGAGCGAGCGGCCGAAGCACCGCATGATGGAGCAGTGGCATCCCCTGGGCGTCGTCGGGGTGATCAGCGCCTTCAACTTCCCCGTCGCCGTCTGGGCCTGGAACACGGCCCTGGCCTGGGTCTGCGGGGATGCCTGCCTGTGGAAGCCCTCCAGCAAGACGCCCCTGTGCGCCATCGCCTGCCAGAACATCGTGGCCGAGGTCTTCAAGCGCAACGGGCTGCCCGAGGGTCTCAGCTGCGTGACCATCGGGCGCGGGTCGACCATCGGCGAGAAGCTGGTCAACGACCATGACGTCCCCCTGATCAGCGCCACCGGCTCGACCCGCATGGGCCAGCGCATCGGCGCCGTCGTCGGCGGCCGGCTGGGCCGCGCCATCCTGGAGCTGGGCGGCAACAACGCGATCATCATCAGCGACAAGGCCGACCTGACGGGCGCCCTGGCCAGCGCCTTCTTCGGCGCCGTCGGCACCGCGGGCCAGCGCTGCACCTCCACCCGCCGGCTGATCATCCACGAGAAGGTCTACGACGCCTTCGTCAAGAAGCTGATCGCCAACTACAAGCGCGTGAACATCGGCGATCCCCTCGACCCCAAGACCCTCATGGGCCCCCTGATCGACGAGGGCGCCGTGGCCGACTACGAGAACGCCATCAAGGCCGCCAAGGAGCAGGGCGGCAAGCTGCTGTACGGCGGCCAGGTGCTCAAGCCCTTCGGTGCGGCCACCTTCGTGCAGCCGACGATCATCGAGATCGACAACAAGGCTCCCATCGTGCAGAGCGAGACCTTCGCGCCGATCCTGTACGTCATGAAGTACCGGAAGTTCGACCAGGCCCTGAAGCTGCACAACGACGTGCCCCAGGGCCTGAGCAGCGCCGTCTACACCGACAGCGTGAACGAGGGCGAGGCCTTCATCAGCTTCCTCGGCAGCGACTGCGGCATCGCCAACATCAACATCGGCACCAGCGGCGCCGAGATCGGCGGGGCCTTCGGCGGCGAGAAGGAGACCGGCGGCGGCCGCGAGTCCGGTTCCGACTCCTGGAAGATGTACATGCGCCGGCAGACCAACACCATCAACTGGGGCGGCGAGGTCCATCTGGCCCAGGGCGTGGAGTTCAAGGCCTGACCGATGCGACTTTTGCCCCTCGTTCTTCTGGTCGGGGCGATCCTGGCGGCAGGGCCGGGATCGCTCCTGGCCCGCGACGACGATCCTTTCGTCCGCCGGACCGGGACCGAGGTGGGATTGCTCGGCGGGGCGGCCGCGTGCTTCGCCGGGGGGCTGGCGATCGAGGCCGGCCGGGATGCGCCGGCGCCTGCGGACCCGGCCGGGCTCGACCCGGCGAACCTGCCCTTTTTGGATCGTCCGGCGACGCGGAGCTGGAACCCCGGCTCCGCCGCGCTCAGCGACGTGCTCGCCTACGGATCCATGGCCGCCCCCCTGTCTCTGATGCTCGACGACCGGGGACGGGACCGGGCGGGAACCCTGGTCTTGATGCACGCCGAGACCCTGCTGCTGCAGGGGGGGATCGTGACCCTGATCAAGAGCGCCGTCGGCCGGGCGCGGCCCTACGCCTACAATCCCGATCCGCGCATTCCCGCGGATCTGAGGACCTCGCGGACGACCTTCCGGTCCTTCCCCTCGGGCCACACCGCGAGCGCCTTCGCCTCCCTGGTCTTCCTGGCCTCGGTGCACGACGAACTCCATCCCGATTCCCGGTCGCAGGCCTGGGTGTGGGGCGGGTGCCTGGCCACGGCCACGGCGACCGGCTGGCTCCGGGTCCGTTCCGGCCGTCATTTCCTGAGCGACGTGGTCGCCGGAGCGCTGATCGGCGCGGCTGTCGGCCGGCTCGTTCCCCGGCTCCACGACGCGGAAGATGGCGGGTCGGGCACGTCGGGGTCTGCGGCCCTGCCGCTGGCGGTCTGGGGCTGGGCTTTCTAGCCGATTCCTCTGGCATCTACCCCCTCCATTGATTAGCCTTGCCCGCATGAGCGAGCAGGCTGTGGATACGGGCCCGATCGAGGGCGGCGGCCGTTTCAGCGGATTCGGCCACCTGATGCCTCACCGCGTGCAGGAGATCCTGCTGGTGGCGAGCATGTACGACGCTTTCACCCTCGAGGAGGGAGGGCGCCTGACCGAACTGCTCCTCAACGAGTACCGCGAACTGAACCTCTCGTTCCCGCCGCACGTGACGCGGGCCTCCACCGGGGAGGAAGCCCTCAAGCTCATCATGGCCCGCCGGTTCGACATGGTGATCACCATGAGCCGGCTGGGAGACATGGAGGCGGCCTCCCTCGCCGCCCGCCTCAAGGGACACGACCCCGACCTTCCGGTCTACAACCTGGCCTTCAATCCCCGCGAACTTCAGCACATCCAGGAGAACGAGAACGCATCCTCCATCGACCGGTTCTTCCTGTGGAACGGGGACGTCCGCCTGCTGCTGGGCATCATCAAGTACTGCGAGGACCTGGCCAACGTGGCCCACGACACCCGCTACGGGGACGTCCGCTGCATCCTGCTGATCGAGGATTCGGTCCGCTTCTACTCCTCGTACCTGCCCATGCTTTACACCGAGGTGCTGGAGCAGACCCAGTCGCTGATGGACGAGGGGATCAACATCAGCCACCGCCTGCTGCGCCTGCGGGCCCGTCCCAAGGTGCTGCTGGCCACCTCCTTCGAGGAGGCCTGGGACCTCTACGGCGAGTACAAGGATTCCCTGCTGGGCGTCATCAGCGACGGGCGCTTCCCCTGGAAGGGGGAACAGCGGGAGGACGCCGGGGTCGAGTTCATCCGGCGGGTCAAGTACGTCGACCCCCACACTCCCGCGGTCCTGCAGTCGACCAACCAGGGACTGGCCGGAACGGCGGCCGGTATCGGCGCGGGCTTCATCCACAAGCACTCGCGGAAGCTGTTGCACGAGCTGCGGGCCTTCATGCTGGACAACTTCGGTTTCGGAGACTTCGTCTTCCGCGACGACGGGGGCCGGGAGCTTGGCCGGGCCCGGGATCTGATGACCCTGGTCGAGCTGATCCGCACCGTTCCGGCCGAATCGATCCGGCATCACGCCTCGCACGACCACTTCTCGAACTGGCTGCGCGCCCGCACCGAATTCGGCCTGGCGGCGATGATCCGCCCGCGCAAGGTCACCGAGTTCTCCGACGTGGAGGAGCTGCGGGAGTACCTGGTCCGGGCCATCACCTCGTTCCGGACCGAGGCCCAGCGGGGGATCGTCGCCGACTTCTCGCGCCGGACCTTCGACACCACCAGCCCCTTCGTCCGCATCGGGGGCGGGTCGCTGGGCGGCAAGGGCCGCGGCCTGGCCTTCATGAACTCGATCCTGCACCGGTACGGGGTCAGCGACCGCTTCCCCGGCACGAAGGTCCTGGTGCCGCCGACCGCGGTGGTGGGGACGGACGTCTTCGACGCCTTCATGGCCCAGAACGACCTGCGGGAGTTCGCCCTGGCCGATCGCGGCGACGACGAGATCAACGCCCGGTTCCTGGAGGCCAAGCTGCCGCCGGCCATCTACGGGGACCTGGAGACCTTCCTGGAACAGGTCCGTTACCCCCTGGCGGTGCGGTCGAGCAGCCTGCTCGAGGACAGCCAGTTCCAGCCCTTCGCCGGAGTCTACTCGACCTTCATGCTGGCCAACAGCCACGCCGACCTGAAGGTGCGCCTGGACCAGCTGTGCGACGGGATCAAGCTGGTCTACGCCTCCGCCTATTCCAAGGCCGCCAAGAGCTACATCGAGGCCACCAGCAACCGCATCGAGGAGGAGAAGATGGCGGTCATCATCCAGCAGATGGTGGGCCGCCGGTACGAGCAGTACGACTATCCCCACTTCTCGGGGGTGGCGCACTCCTCGAACTTCTACCCCAGCAACGGGCTCGCCCCGCAGGACGGGGTGGCCGCCGTGGCCCTGGGCCTGGGCCGCACGATCGTCGAGGGGGGGAAGGTGCTGCGGTTCAGTCCCGCCAAGCCCCACGTGCTGCCCCAGATGGGGACGGTCCAGGACTGGCTGAAATACTCCCAGCGGAACTTCTTCGCCGTGGACGTGAGCGACCCCGACGCCTACCCGCGCGCCCGCGAGGACTTCAACTTCGCCAGCCTGGAACTGGCCGACGCCGAACGTCACGGCACCCTCGAGCCCCTGGGTTCGGTGTTCTCGTCCGAGAACAACACCATCTACGACGGCATCCACCGGCCGGGCGTGCGGCTGGTCTCCTTCGCCCACGTCCTGAAGCACGGCCTGTTCCCCCTGGCCGAGATCCTCAAGCTGCTGCTCGAACTTGGCCGTCGCACCATGAGCGCCGAGGTGGAGATCGAGTTCGCCGTCGTCCTGGGGGACGGCAAGCTGGACCGGCACCAGTTCGGGTTCCTGCAGATCCGGCCCCTGGCCGCGGGCTACGACGCTCCCGACATTCCCGAGGAGATGCTCTGGGGCGAGGAGGCCTTCGTGGCCAGCAACACCGCGCTCGGCAACGGGCGCCGGGAGAACATCCGGGACATCCTCTACATCCCCCGGAACCGCTTCGACCGGAGCAAGACCGCCGAGATGGCCGAGGAGATCGGCCGCATCAACAGGACCTTCGTGGAGAAGGCCCGTCCCTACATGCTCATCGGGCCGGGGCGGTGGGGATCGAGCGACCGCTGGCTTGGAATTCCGGTCCGCTGGGACCAGATTTCAGGAGCCCGGGTGATCGTGGAGACCGACCTGGAGGACTTCAAGATCACGCCCAGCCAGGGCAGCCACTTCTTCCAGAACCTGACCAGCTTCCAGGTCGGTTACCTCACGGTGAACACCACCGAAGGGACCAGCCAGCTGGACTGGGACTGGTTGGACGCCCAGCCCGGAGACGATCCGGGCGAGTTCATCCGCCACATCCGGCTGTCCGAGCCGGTGACGGTATTGATCGATGGACGCAGCCGGCACGGGGTCATCCTCAAGCCCGGCAGGCAGATCGAGGAAAGCTGACCCGCCCCCGGGCGGGCCGAACAAGGCGGCCACACCGCCAGGAGTCAATCATGGCACACGACAAGTCATTCAATCCGTTCGAGATGGCCCGCGCCCAGTTCGACAAGATCGCCGACCTGATCGGTCTGGACCAGGCAACCCGCGATCTCCTGCGCAGCCCCCAGCGCGAGTACCAATTCACCATCCCGGTGCGGATGGACGACGGCACGGTCAAGGTGTTCCGGGGCTTCCGCTGCCAGCACAACGACGCGCGCGGCCCCTGCAAGGGCGGCATCCGTTTCCATCCCCAGGAGACCGAGGACACGGTGCGGGCCCTCTCGATGTGGATGACCTGGAAGTGCGCCGTGGCGGACATTCCCCTCGGCGGCGGCAAGGGCGGGGTCATCTGCGACCCCCACAACCTGAGCCAGCGCGAGCAGGAAGCCATCTGCCGCGGCTGGGTCCGGCAGCTTGCCCGCAACATCGGCCCGGTGGCCGACGTGCCCGCCCCCGACGTGATGACCAGCCCCCAGCACATGCTGTGGATGCTGGACGAATTCGAGAAGATCAGCGGGGGGCACTACCCCGGGATGATCACCGGCAAGCCGGTGGGCATGGGCGGCAGTCTCGGCCGCACCGAGGCCACGGGTTACGGGGTGGTTTACTGCCTGCGCGAGGCCCTGAAGGAGATGGGGATCGCCCCGCAGACCACGACGGCCAGCGTCCAGGGCTTCGGCAACGTGGCCCAGTACGCCATCGATCTCTACCACCAGCTGGGCGGGCGCACGGTGTGCGTCTCCAGCTGGGATCAGGCCGAGCAGACCACCTTCGCCTTCTACCGGCCCGAAGGCGTCGACCTGGCCCAGCTCAAGACCATGACCGACCGCTTCGGCGGCATCGACAAGGCCAAGGCCAAGGCCGCGGGCTACGAGGTCCTGCCGGGCGACCGGTGGATCGACCGCGACGTGGACATCCTCATCCCCGCCGCCCTCGAGAACCAGATCACCGGACAGAACGTGGACCGCATCCAGCCCAGGGTGAAGGTCATCGCCGAGGGCGCCAACGGTCCCACCACCCCGGAGGCCGATGCGGTGATCGAGAAGCGGGGCATCTTCGTGATCCCCGACTTCCTGGCCAACGCCGGCGGGGTGACCTGCAGCTACTTCGAGCAGGTCCAGTGCAACATGAACTACTTCTGGGAGCGCGACGACGTGCTGGCCAGGCTGGACAACAAGATGACCTCCGCCTACCAGTCCATCAGCAAGCTGGCCCGCCAGAAGAAGATCTACATGCGGGACGCGGCCTACGTGGTGGCCATCAACCGGGTGGCGGCCGCCTGCCGGGACCGGGGCTGGGTCTAGGCCATGACGGGCCGTCCCGATCCGCGCAACGAGGGAGAAGGCGCCGCCTCCGGCGGCGCCGATCCCCGCACGGACCAGGACTGGCGGGCCATCCTCGAGGAGATGCGGAGCGACCGGCCCCGCCAGTACCTCCGCATCTCCCGCCGCATGCTCAACCACCTCTGTTCGATCGGCCTGACCGGCGCCCAGAAGCTGCTCGGGGAGATCGACCGGGGGGCCGCCGCCCAGACCGAGGGCGACCGCGACCGCAGCAACGTGCCCGGGGCCCGGGTCGCCATCGAGGAGACCCCCTTGATGACCGGGGCGCCCTTCGCCCTGGCGGCGGAGTACCTGGGGGACGAGGAGATCCTCTCGCGCCTGCAGAAGTGGCTCTACGAGGACAAGGCCAGCTTCTTCTGCACCGTGGTCGGCGACTCCCGCTCGACCATGCCCCAGATCGTCGACGCCATCCGCCTGTACAACGGCATCCTGCGCGGCCGCAGCGGGCTGGCCATGTCGACCCTCAAGAGCCTGCGCGTCTCCCTGATCCAGCGCTTCCTGACCGAGCAGATCGACTACATCAACGTGGCGAAGGAGGTGGTGCGCATCACCGACTTCATCGACCTGGTCGATCACATCACCATGACCGAGGGTTGCCACGGCAAGCTGGGCGGCAAGGCCGCGGGGCTGCTGATGGCGCGCTGGATCCTCGAGCAGCCGGAGGCCCAGGCCAAGGGCATCGGCATGGTCAGGATCCCGCGCACCTGGTACGTCATCAGCGACGCCATCATGGACTTCGTCAAGCTCAACAACCTCGACGACGTGATGGATCAGAAGTTCAAGGACATCACCCAGGTCAGGCGCGAGTACCCGAACATCATCCAGCTCTTCAAGAACAGCAACTTCCCCGTCGAGGTGATCACCGGGCTGTCGCGGGCCCTGGACTACTTCGGCCAGGTGCCCCTGATCATCCGCAGCTCGAGCCTGCTGGAGGACCGCTTCGGGACCACCTTCTCGGGCAAGTACAAGAGCCTCTTCCTGGCCAACCAGGGGACCAAGCAGCAGCGGCTCGAGGCCCTGCTGGACGCCGTCGCCGAGGTCTGGGCGTCGGTGCTGGGCCCCGATCCCATCGAGTACCGCCGGGAGCGGGGCCTGCAGGAGTTCGTCGAGGAGATGGGCATCCTGATCCAGGAGGTCGTCGGGACCCGCGTGGGGCCCTGGTACCTGCCGGCCTTCGCGGGAGTCGCCTTCAGCAGGAACGAGTTCCGCTGGTCGCCCCGCATCGCGCGCGAGGATGGCCTGATCCGCCTGGTGCCGGGCCTCGGCACCCGGGCGGTGGACCGGGTCGGCGACGACTTCCCGGTGCTGGCGGTGCCCGGTCAGCCGGCCCTGCGGGCCAATCCCACGCCGGAGGAGAGGGTGCGGTACAGCCCGGTGTGGGCCGACGTCATCAACCTCGAGACCAACCGCTTCGAGACGGTGCGCCTGAAGGACCTCCTGCACGAGGCGGGGGCGGACTTCCCCCTGGTGGAGAAGATCTTCTCGGTGCTGCACGACGGCCGGCTCCAGCGGGTCTCGCGGCTGATGATGGACCCGACCCACGACGACCTGGTGGCCGACATGGAGGGGCTGATCGGGGGGACGCCCTTCGTGGGTTGTCTCGGCAAGATGCTCAAGACCCTCGAGGAGTACCTGGGTTCCCCGGTCGACATCGAGTTCGCCCACGACGGCGAGTGCTTCCATCTGCTGCAGTGCCGGCCCCAGGCCCAGTCGGGCGACGCCGCCCCCGCCGAGATTCCCCGCGGACTGCCCGCCGCCGACGTCGTGTTCACCGCGCGGCGCTTCGTTTCCAACGGCTGGGTGCCCGACATCAGCCACGTCGTCTACGTGGATCCGGAGCGTTACGCCGGCCTGGCGAACGTCGAGGACATGCGGCGGGTGGGCCGCGCCGTCGGCCGGCTCAACAGCCTGCTGCCCAAGCGCCGGTTCATCCTCATGGGTCCGGGCCGCTGGGGCAGCCGGGGCGACATCAAGCTGGGCGTCGCGGTCACCTACGCGGACATCAACAACACCGCGGTCCTCATCGAGATCGCCCGGCGGCGCGGCGACTACACGCCGGATCTCTCCTTCGGCACCCACTTCTTCCAGGACCTGGTGGAGGCCTCCATCCGCTACCTGCCCCTGTATCCCGACGACGAGGGCGTGGTCTTCAACGAGGGCTTCCTCGTCGGGGCGGACAATTTACTGCCCCGGATGCTGCCGGAGTTCGCCGACCTGGCGGGGGTGCTGCGGGTGATCGAGGTCGGCGCCGTGCGGCCGGGGCGCATCCTCAGGCTGCTGATGAACGCCGACACGGACGAGGCCGTGGCCGTCCTGGCGGAGCCGGGGCAGGATCAGGATCAACAGCCCGGCGCCGGGCCGGGCGCGCGCAGCCGGGCCGGCCTTCTGCGTGAGCCCCGGCAGTACTGGCGCTGGCGGCTGCGCATGACCGAGCGGATGATCCGCGCCCTCGATCACCGGCGGCTGGGGGTGGCGGCGGTCTACATCTACGGTTCGGTCAAGAACGGCACCGCGCGGCCCGACAGCGACATCGACCTGCTCGTCCACTTCCAGGGGGACGGGGACCAGCGCCGGATGCTGGAGATGTGGTTCGCCGGCTGGAGCCAGGCCCTGGCCGAGATGAACTTCTCGAGGACGGGCATCCGGGTGGACCCCATGCTGGACGTGACCCTGCTGTCGGATGCGGAGATCGCCGCAGGGGAGGGCGTGGCCGGGCGCATCGGGGCGGTCACCAATGCGGCCAGGAGGCTCCCCTTCGGGGATGAGGAATGACCTCCGGCCCGACCGGGGACGCCGAGGAGCCGGGCAGGACCCGGCTCCTTCCGTCGGCGGGGGCGGCCCTCAGGAAAGCTGCATCATCCGGCGCAGCTTGCGCTTGCGGCGGTGGATCAGGCGGCGCTGCTTCTTCAACTCGCCGTAATCCTTGGCCTCCAGCGCGGCCTGGCGCTTCACCCTCAGTTCCTTGATCTCGGCCTTGATCTTCCGCTTGCCCAGCCCGAAGGCCACGTGCTTGTGGGGCTTCTCGATGCCCAGCTTGGCGGCCAGGGAATCGACCAGCTCCTCCTTCTTCATTCCGACCACGCCGACGACCTCGGGACAATGCTGCTTCATCAACTCCCGCAGGTCGCCCACGCGGGTCTTCTGCAGATCATGGTATTCCATGATGACCTCCTGGATGTGGTGAAAGAAAAAAACTAGCACAGTTGAAAATAAATGGAAACCCCTCGTCCGGACCTCCGTATGAATCAAGTGTATTGGTTGACATATACACTAATACACCCTATCCTGGGGCGATCGCGAGGCCGTTCAGGATCCGGGTCGGAACCCCGGCAAAGGCCCGAAAGGATGGTGCGATGACCTATTTCGTGGACAGTCAGAGCGGAGTTCCGATCTTCCGCCAGCTCATGGACCAGATCAAGCTCAACATCGCCGGGGGTGTGCTCAGGCCGGGCGACGAGCTCCCCTCGGTCCGCCAGTTGTCCGTTCCCCTGGGGGTGAATCCCATGACGATCAGCAAAGCCTACAACCTTCTCGTCCACGAGGGCGTTCTGGTCCGCAGACCCGGGCTGCCCCTGGTGGTGGCCGACATGGGCCCCGGCGAACTCGAGGACAGGCGCTTCGAGCAACTGGCCGAGGCCCTGAGGCCCGTCGTCCTGCTGGTCAGGCGGCTCGATATCGGACCCGGCCGCGCCCGGTCCCTGTTCCAGGAGCTGCTCGAGGAGGCCGGCCTGACGGACCCGCAAACCGGGGGGGATTCATGATGACGATTCTGGAAATGCAGAACGTCCGGCACGGGTACGGAGAAAGGACCATCCTGCAGGACATCAACCTGAAGGTGGTGAAGGGTGAGGTCCTGGGCCTGCTGGGCCGCAACGGCGCGGGCAAGACCACCCTGATCCGCCTGGTCATGGGCATGCTGACTCCGCGGTCGGGCCGGATCTCGGTATTCGGGTCCGATCCCCGCCGCGATCCGGTCGCGGTCAAGCGCCGGATCGGCTACGTGGCCGAGGATCAGGAGCTGCCCGCAGGGTTCCGGATCAACGAGGTGGTGGAGATGCACCGCCGGCTGTTCCCCCGCTGGGACGACGGGCGCGCCACCGAACTCGCCGCCCGGTTCGAGCTGCCGGGCGACCGGCTGATCAAGGAGCTCAGCAAGGGGCAGGCACGGCAGGTGGCCCTGCTGTGCGCGGTCTGCCACCGTCCCGAGCTGCTGATCCTCGACGAGCCGGCAGGGGGACTCGATCCCGCGGCGCGGCGGGAGTTCCTGGAGACGAGCATCCAGCTCCTGGTCGACGAGGAGGCGACCATCCTCTTCTCGTCGCACCACATGGGCGACATCGAGCGGATGGCCAGCCGCCTGGTGATGATCCACGAGGGCCAGAAGTGGATCGACAGCCGGGTGGACGACATCAAGGAAGGCTACTGCCTGGCGCAGGTTCCGTTGACCGCGGTGGCCGAGGCCGAGAAGCTGCTCGGGGTCCCCGCCTGCCTGTGCGTGCGCAAGCGGGGAGAAGCCTGGCACGCGGTGTACGAGATGAACCCCGAGGCCTGCCGGACGTCTCTGGCCGGCAGGCTGGGGATCGCCGACGCCCGGTGCCGGACCCTCAACCTCGAGGAGATGTTCATCGAGCTGGCGGGGAGGTCGGCATGATCCTCCTGCAGATGCGCAGCCAGAAGGTGTGGGACAACCTGGGCAGGGTCCTGGTCGTCAGTTCCCTGGCCTCGCTCCTGGCCGTCAACACCCTGACGTTCCTGATGTGGAGCCGGAAGGATTCCGGCCCCCTGGATCCGGTCGTCCTTTCACTTCCGGTGATCTTCGTCCTGACGGGCGTCGGCGGACTGCTGTACGGGGGCGCGTTGAACCGGACTTCCACCTGGTGGGCGGGGTTGCCGGTTCCGGCCCGCAGGGTCTGGCTGGCGCACGCCGTCGCCCTGGCGCTGGCCGGACTGCTGGTCGTGCTGTTCCAGGGGCTGGCCACGGGCCTGTTCGCCTGGTTGCTGGCCGTGATGATCGGCAAGCCGGTGCTCTCCGCATCGAGCATCGCCGGGATGGTCTTCGCGGCAGGATCGGTCACGGTGCTGGCCGCGGCGGTCCTGGCCTCGGTCCGCCCGTCGCGCGCGGACCTGGGCGGGGTCGGGGGCTGGCCGGGCATCCGCGCGGTTGTGTTCATCGGGGCCGGAGCCCTGGTCTACGCAGCGGCACGGATCCCGGTCTGGACGGCGGGGGTCACCCTGGGCGCCGCGGCCCTGCTGGTCGCCGGGACCCACCGTCGCCTCGATCCGGCCCTGGTGTTCGACTCCGACCGGACAAAGGCCGGCGCCGGACCGGTGAACGGGACGGCGGTGCTTGCCTCGTCCCCGGGATTCCGGATGCCGGGACCCTGGGCGCCGATCGGGGTCCTCGATCAGCTTTTCAAGATGCGGTACCGGTGGACGCTCCCCATCCAGTTGCTGACGGTGTTGTTCGGGGCCATGATGTCCGGGGCCGTCATGTCCGACCAGGGACCGGCCCTCGACGTGGCCCGGACCACCTCGGGCATCCTCATGGTCTATCTCCTGCTGGCCTTCAGCGGCGAGTTCATCCAGCGGCTGCACCGCATCGACAGCCTGCCGGTGTCCCGGACGCGCCTGCTGGCCGCCCTGGTCTTGCCCGGCATCCTGGCGGTGAGCCTGGGTTACGGGGGAGGTGTGGCGTACCTGCGTCTGCGCGGGACACCCGTCGAGGGCGTGGGATTCCAGCACCGCTACGCCGTGTTCGGACCCACCGTGCCGCCGGGCTATTCACGGGTCGTCAAGAAGCACTCGAGCGAACCTCTCACCGCGCCGTGGGGCGAGACGCATCCGGTCCAGGCCCTGCACGGGATACCCTTGCCTCGGGACCCCTGGGCCGCCCGGCCTCCGTTCATGGTCACCGTTCCCGAGGACGGACCGGTTCCGAGCCCGGAGTACCTGGCCTGGCAGATCGCAGAAGCGGGGGAGCTGGTGTACGGGGTCCGGATCCCCGAGCAGGAAATCGTCGAGCGATACCTCCGCACCGACAAGGAGGGCCGCCCCGGCGTGGTCGAGGGGGGGCTCACCCTGGCCCGCGACTTCGGTCTGGAGGTCCGGTCCACCGGCCCGGTGTTCCCGCTCCTGGTGGGGCCCGTCTTCCTGGGCTACTTCATCTGCCTGGCCCTGTACTTCAGGTTCTTCCGGACCCTTCGCACCAAGCGGCAAGGGAGGGTGCTGTTCTGGGTCATGATGGGCGGACTCATGGTGCTCCACATGATGCGTGTCTTCGGGACCTGGCCGCTGCCCAATTCCTATGCGGCGGCGGTCATGGTTTTCCGGCCGGCGATGAGGCTCCAGGCCATGGGCGTCGCCGGTACGGTGCTGTCCTACGGTGCGCTCCTGCTGCTGATGGTCCTGGCCTGGAGGTGGACGGTACGCGAACTCATGAAGGTCCAGGCGCCGATCAAGTAGAACCGATGCGATCCGGGGGCGGGGTGGCATGCCCCCGCCCCGGAGGAAATCGCCGGAATATCCGGGGCAGGGGCCCTCTTCCGAAAAGTCCCACGAATTTGTCGTGTAATCGTATTTCATTGCATTTAAATGATTTAAATTGTTGGCCCTGGGCGATCCTGTTAATCCATCAACAAAAGTGGGGCGGCCTGTTGAATTTCCTTGCGCAGGTGTGCGGGCGCCCCCATTTATTGAGCAAATATGCATCGGTTTCCGGCCGATTGCTGGTTTGAAGCAAGTCAACTAAGGAGTACCGAAATGGCTCAGAACGTTGCTGCCTTCATGGAACATGTGATCGCCAAGAATCCTGCGGAGAAGGAATTCCATCAGGCGGTCCAGGAAGTGGTCGAGTCGATCTGGCCGGTGCTTGAGAAGCGCCCCGAATACCGGAAGGCCAAGATCCTCGAGCGTAGCATCGAGCCGGAACGCGTCATTCTCTTCCGTGTGCCCTGGGTCGACGACAAGGGCGAGGTCCAGGTCAACAAGGGCTTCCGCATCGAGATGAGCAGCGCCATCGGTCCCTACAAGGGCGGCCTTCGTTTCCATCCCAGCGTGAACCTCGGCATCCTGAAGTTCCTGGCCTTCGAGCAGGTCTGGAAGAACAGCCTGACCACCCTGCCCATGGGCGGCGGCAAGGGCGGCTCGGACTTCGATCCCAAGGGCAAGAGCGACCTCGAGGTCATGCGCTTCTGCCAGAGCTTCATGAGCGAACTGTTCCGCCACATCGGCCCGAACACCGACGTGCCCGCCGGCGACATCGGCGTGGGCGGCCGGGAGATCGGCTACCTGTTCGGCCAGTACAAGAGGCTCCGCAACGAGTTCACCGGCGTGCTGACGGGCAAGGGCCTGAACTGGGGCGGCTCCCTGATCCGTCCGGAAGCCACCGGCTACGGCGCGGTCTACTTCGCCGCCAACATGCTGGAGACCCGCGGCCAGACCCTCGAGGGCAAGACCGCCCTGGTGTCCGGCTCCGGCAACGTCTTCCAGTACACGGTCGAGAAGCTGCTCGACCTGGGCGCCAAGCCGGTCACCGCCTCGGACAGCGGCGGCTACATCTATGACGAGGCCGGCATCGATCGCGCGAAGCTGGCCTTCATCATGGACCTCAAGAACGTCAAGCGCGGCCGCATCAAGGAATACGCCGACAAGTTCAAGTCCGCGGTCTACACGCCGGTCGATCCCGGCGCGGATCACAACCCCCTGTGGGACCACAAGGCCGACTGCGCCTTCCCCAGCGCCACCCAGAACGAGATCAACGCCGAGGACGCGGCCAACCTGCTGAAGAACGGCGTGTACGTCGTCAGCGAGGGCGCCAACATGCCGACGGTGCCCGACGGCGTCGAGATGTTCGTGGACGCCAGGATCCTCTACGGTCCCGGCAAGGCCGCCAACGCCGGCGGCGTGGCCACCTCGGGCCTGGAGATGAGCCAGAACAGCCTGCGCTACGGCTGGACCCGCGAGGAAGTTGACCAGAAGCTGTTCCGGATCATGAAGGACATCCACACGACGTGCGTCGAGGCCGCCAACGAGTTCGGCACCCCCGGCAACTACGTCAACGGGGCCAACATCGGCGGCTTCCTGAAGGTCGCCGATTCGATGCTGGACCAGGGCGTCGTCTGATCCCGGACGATTTCCCGCCTCAGGCGGCGCAAGGGCGGCCCTCCGGGGCCGCCCTCTTTCGTGGTTCAGGGCGCCTTCCCCGTTGCCGATAACCGGGGCAGGATTTCACCCCGAATCACCGAAAGGGAAGCCGATGCAGTGCGACGCCATGCTCAAGGAAGCGTTCCTGGAATTCCTGCTCGAGAAGGAGATCCTCGACGATGCGGGAGTCCTCCGGGTCATGGACCACGTGAGGGAGAACACGCCTCCCATCGGCAAGCTGGCCCTGAAGGAGAAGATCCTCACGGTCCATCAGATCACCAGGATCCTGATGGACCAGGCCGACTCGGGCGAGCTGTTCGGCGACATCGGGGTCAAGCTGGGCTATCTCAAGCCGGAGCAGGTGACGCACCTCCTCGAAGTCCAGAAGACGTGCGTGCCCGGCCTGCCGGCCGTGATCAGCGAGCTGGGCCTGGCGAAGGCCGGCGACCTGAAGTGCTGCCAGGAAGAATTCCTGGAGTCCCTGGCCGCGATCCTTTATTGATTCCCCGATACGCGGACACGCCTCGGGCGCCCTGCGGGGCGCCTTTTTCTTTGCGGGGAGGATGGAGCGATGGCTGAACTGGGCTTCCTGGGACTGGGCATCATGGGCACTCCGATGGCCCACAATCTCCTGAAGGCCGGGCACCGCCTTCAGGTCTGGAACCGTTCCCCGGAGAAGGCGGCTTCCCTGGAGGCCGCCGGGGCGGTGGCCTGCAGCAGTCCCGCCGAGGTCTGCGCGGCCGCCGACATCACCTTCGTGATGCTTGCGGATCCGGCGGCGGTCCGGGCGGTGCATCAAGGACCCGGGGGAACCTGCACCGGCCTGGGTGGGGGCAAGGGATTGGTCGACATGTCGACCATCGACCCCAAGACGAGCCGCGAGATGGCCGCCGCGGTCCGGGCCACCGGGGCCCGCTACCTCGAGGCGCCGGTCAGCGGGTCGAAGAAGCCGGCCGAGGACGGGACCCTGGTGATCCTGGCGGCGGGGGACCGCGACCTCTACGACGAGGCCGGCGCGTACCTGGACCTCATGGGCAAGCTGCGGGTCCACCTGGGCGAGGTGGGCCAGGGCGCCCGGATGAAGCTCGTGGTGAACATGATCATGGGGGGCATGATGACCGCCTTCGGGGAGGGGCTGGCCCTGTCGGGCCGCTGCGGCCTGGATCCCGCCGTTCTGCTGGAGGTGCTGGCCGCCGGCGCCCTGGCCAATCCCATGTTCGCCGGCAAGGGCCCGGCCGTCACCGCCGACCGGTTCGCCCCGGCGTTCCCCCTGAAGCACATGCAGAAGGACCTGCGCCTGGCCCTGGCCCTGGGGGACGAGCTGGGCCTGGGCCTGCCGACCGCGGCCGCCGCCAACGCCGCCTTCATCCGGGCCCGGGACGCCGGGATGGCCGACCTGGACTTCAGCGCCGTCTGCCGCACGCTGCGGGGCGAGGGGTCCGGCCGGAACTGATGGCGCGAAGGCGGGGTACATGATATATTGTTTTCGCCCGGTCCCGGGCAACCCGTTTCGTGGGGGCGACCTGGTTTCGACGTGGTCGGGGGACCGTTGGCTGCATGCCGAGATTCCACCCATCTCGTTAATCGGTGGAAAACCAATAAGTGACGAAGCCAACTTCGCACTGGCTGCCTAATTAAGCAGCCCGTCCCCGGAACGGGTGGCCACCGGACCGGACCAATGGGGGCGCCATTTTTCGGAGGCTAGCCTGAAGGCAGGTCCCTGGCCCAGGGCGAAACAAACGTGGGACTCAGCCCCGCGGGCGGCGTGTTTCCTGGCCTCCCGCAGGGTGAATTCAACAGGGGACTAAGCATGTAGACGCCGGCGGGGTACCGGTTACGGACGCGGGTTCGATTCCCGCCGCCTCCACCAGTTCAAAAAGACAGACCCGTCCACCGACCTCGTCCGGTTGGTGGGCGGGTTTTTTGCGTTTTGTCAGCGCCTCCCGTGGACAGGACGAAGTCCCCGCTCCCCAACCAAATGCTTGCAAGCAAGGCCGTCATGGTCGACATTCAGGCCTCGGCTCGATCCCCGGCCCGGCTCGCCGGGCCCGTCCCTATGTCGTCTCATGGCTTCCGGCCCGGTCCGGTGGAGGTCGTGGACCCATGCCCCGAGCATCCGAACCTCCCCGATTCCTCTCGGCGTTCAACCTGGAGCCGGGCGGGATCCTCGCCGACAAGTACGAGGTGGTCGAACGCCTGGGCAAGGGCTGGGAGGGGGAGGTCTACCTCGTGCGGGAGCGGGGGACGGGCATCGAGCGCTCCGTCAAGCTGTTCTTCCCCCAGCGCAACCCCGGCAACCGCGCCGTCCGGTTCTACGCCAAGAAACTGCACAAGCTGCGCCACTGCCCCATCCTGATCCAGTACCACACCCAGGAACGGATCGAGATCCGGGGCCGCCAGGTGACCCTCCTGGTTTCCGACTACGTCGAGGGGGAACTGCTGTCGCGGTTCGTCAAGCGGCAGCCCGGAGGGAGGCTCGACTACTTCCAGGGGCTCCACCTGCTCCACACCCTGGCCACGGGCATCGAGGAGATCCACAACGAGGGCGAGTACCACGGGGACCTCCACGACGAGAACGTCATCATCCAGCGCCGCGGCCTGGGCTTCGAGCTCAAGCTGCTGGATCTGTTCCACTGGGGGAGGCCCAGCGCCGCCAACATCCGCCACGACGTGGTGACCCTGGTGCGCCTGTTCTACGACGCCATCGGCGGGCAGGCCCGCTACCGGAACCACCCGGCCGAGGTCAAGGACATCTGCTGCGGGCTCAAGAGCTCCCTGATCATCGCCAAATTCCGCACCGCCGGGCAGTTGCGGCAGTACCTGGAGGATCTGGACTGGTCCAGCCGCTGACCGGGCCCAGGCCGGGGTCGAGCCCGCGGCCGCCCCTGCCCCGGGTTGATCTGGCGCCTCCCTTCGATTAGCTTGGCGTTGAACACGACGACCCCGGCTCGACCCGAGCCCCCACGGATGCCCCACCGGCAAGGAGTGAAGCCATGCCCCTGATTCCCATGCGCGTCCTGCTCGACCATGCGGCCGAGCACGGCTACGGCGTCGGCGCCTTCAACGTCAACAACATGGAGCAGATCCAGGCGATCATGCAGGCGGCCGAGGAGACCAACTCCCCGGTCATCGTCCAGGCATCGCGCGGGGCCCGGTCCTACAGCCAGGACAACTACCTGCGGCACCTGATGCTGGCGGCCGCCGAGCTGCATCCCCGCATCCCCATCGCCATGCACCAGGACCACGGCAACAGCCCCGAGACCTGCTTCAGCGCCATCGACCAGGGCTTCACCTCGGTGATGATGGACGGCTCGCTGCAGGAGGACGGCAAGACCCCCGCGACCTACGAGTACAACGTCGGGGTGACCCGCAAGGTGGTGGCGAAGGCCCACGCGCTGGGCGTGACCGTGGAGGCGGAGATCGGCTGTCTGGGCGGCATCGAGGACGGACACGGAGCGGGCCTGACCGGCGACGAGGCCCTGGCCCACCTGACCGACCCGGCCGAGGCCGAGCGGTTCGCCGCCGAGACCGGCTGCGACGCCCTGGCGGTGGCCATCGGCACCAGCCACGGGGCCTACAAGTTCACCAAGAAGCCCGGGGGCGACGTCCTGAAGATGGACCTGATCGAGGAGATCCACCGCCGCCTGCCCAACACCCATCTGGTGATGCACGGCAGCAGCTCGGTGCCGAAGGAGCTGATCGACGTCATCAACAGGTACGGGGGCGAGATGCCCGAGACCTACGGCGTGCCCGTCGAGGCGATCCAGAAGGGCATCCGGCACGGGGTGCGCAAGATCAACGTCGACACCGACAACCGCCTGGCCATCACCGGCGCCATCCGCAAGGTGTTCGCCGAGAGCCCGGACAAGTTCGACCCGCGCGACTACATGAAGCCGGCGCGCGCGGCCATGGCCGAGGTCGTCAAGGCCCGGATGATCGCCTTCGGACAGGCCGGCTGGGCCGACAAGGTTCCCCACGTGACCCTCGCCGAGATGGCCAAGCGTTATTGATCCCCGGAGGCTGCCGGATGTACGGGAAGTTCGGTGAATTCCTGGGCGCGGAGCTGGAGAGCATCCGCGCCCAGGGACTGTTCAAGGACGAGCGCATCCTCGAGGGACCCCAGGGCGCCGAGATCACCGTCGGCGGCCGGCAGGTCCTGAACTTCTGCGCCAACAACTACCTGGGTCTGGCCTCGGACCGGCGGGTCGTCCAGGCGGCCAAGGACGCCCTGGACGCCTGGGGCTACGGGCTCAGCTCGGTGCGGTTCATCTGCGGCACCACCCGGCTGCACAAGCAGCTCGAGCAGGAGCTCAGCGAGTTCCTGGGCACCGAGGACACCATCCTGTACGCCGCCGGCTTCGACGCCAACGGCGGGGTGTTCGAACCGCTGCTCGACCAGGACTGCGCCATCATCACCGACCAGCTGAACCACGCGTCGATCATCGACGGCGTGCGCCTGGCCAAGGCCCGCCGCCACATCTACGACCACGCGGACATGGACCACCTGGAGACCCAGCTCCAGGAATCCCAGGACGCGGCCTACCGGCTGATCGTCACCGACGGCGTCTTCTCCATGGACGGGGACCTCGCGAAGCTCCCGGAGATCTGCAGCCTGGCCGAGCGGTACGGGTCCATGCTGCTGGTGGACGACAGCCACGCCACCGGGTTCACCGGCCCCACGGGCCGGGGAACCGCCGAGAAGTTCGGCGTGATGGGCCGGGTGGACGTCATCACCACGACTTTGGGCAAGGCCCTGGGCGGGGCCCTGGGCGGCTGCACCAGCGGCCGCAGGGAGATCGTCGCCTGGCTGCGCCAGAAGAGCAGGCCCTACCTGTTCAGCAATTCCCTGCCCATGATGATCTGCGGAGCCACCCTCGAGGTGCTGCGCATCCTGCGCGAAGATCCGGGGCCGCTGCGCCGCCTGGAGGAGAACCAGGCCCGGTTGAGGAGCGGATTGCGCGAGATGGGCTTCGACGTGGACGAGGGGGAACACCCCATCATCCCCGTCCACTTCCGGCGGTACGAGGACGACGCCCTCCTGGCCCAGAGGATGTCCGCCGACCTGCTTGCCGAAGGCGTCTACTGCATCGGCTTCAGCTTCCCGGTGGTCCCGCGGGGGCAGGCCCGGATCCGGCTCCAGGCTTCCGCGGCCCATTCGCCGGAGCACGTGGAACGGTGCATCGAAGCGTTCGGGAAGGTGGGCAGGAGGCACGGGGTCGTCTGAACCCGCGGGTTCCATTCGTGAAAAATAGATGATTTATTCAATCTGATTTGCAATTTCAGGCCCCTGGTCCTAAATTGCGCCCTCGCCACGTCTGCCGGCCTAGGCTAAGCTAGGGGCAGGCGTGTGTTTTTAACCCCCGGCCGGCTCCTCGCCGTCCGGGAAGCACGCAAGGCTGTCGGGGGCCGCCGGGTCGGCCCTGAACGGGGACGGAATCATGCTGGAAGATCTGAACAGGATCAGGAACATCGGGATCAGCGCCCACATCGATTCGGGCAAGACCACGCTGACCGAGCGCATCCTCTTCTACACCGGCCGCATCCGCGCCATCCACGAGGTGAGGGGCAAGGACGGCGTCGGCGCCACCATGGACTCCATGGAGCTCGAGCGCGAGCGCGGGATCACCATCCAGAGCGCCGCCACCTACACGACCTGGAAGGACCACCACGTCAACATCATCGACACCCCGGGTCACGTCGACTTCACCATCGAGGTGGAGCGCGCCCTGAAGGTGCTCGACGGGGCCATCCTGGTGCTGTGCGCCGTGGCCGGGGTCCAGAGCCAGTCCATCACGGTGGATCGCCAGATGCGGCGCTATTCCGTTCCCCGCATGGCCTTCGTCAACAAGTGCGACCGCAGCGGCGCCAACCCCGCCCGGGTGACCGACCAGCTGCGCGAGAAGCTCAAGCACAACGCGGTGATGATGCAGATCCCCATCGGACTCGAGGACAAGCTCGAAGGCGTGGTCGACCTGGTGAGCATGAAGGCCTTCCGGTTCGAGGGCGAGAACGGCGAGAAGATCGTCGCGGGCGAGATCCCCGCCGCCCTGAAGCTCGAAGCCGAGGCCCGGCGCGAGGTCATGCTCGACGCGGTCAGCATGTTCAGCGACGAGCTGATGGAGGCGGCCCTCGAGGGTAACGTCACCGAGGACATGATCCACGCCGCCGTCCGCAAGGGGACCCTGTCGGGCGACCTGACCCCGGTGTTCATGGGCAGCGCCTACAAGAACAAGGGCGTCCAGCTGCTGCTCGACGCGGTCACGCGTTACCTGCCCGCTCCCACGGACATCGCCAACACCGCACTCCAGGTCCGCCCCGGCGGCGAGGAGGAGGAGTTCGTCCTGTCCAACGGCCCGGACGATCACCTGGTGGCCAACGCGTTCAAACTGGAGGAGGGCCCTTACGGCCAGCTGACCTACGTCCGCATCTACCAGGGCGTCCTGCGCAAGGGCAGCGAGATCCACAACAGCCGCACCGGCAAGCGGGTCAAGGTCGGCCGCCTGGGCCGGATGCACGCCGACCAGATGCAGGAGATCGACGAGGCCTGCGCCGGCGACATCATCGCCCTGTTCGGCATCGACTGCGCCAGCGGCGACACCTTCACCGGGGGCGAGCGCATCTCCCTGAGCAGCATGCACGTGCCCGAGCCGGTGGTCAGCCTGGCCGTCATGCCCGTGGACAACAAGGCCGCCGCCAAGATGAGCAAGGCCCTGCACCGCTTCACCCGCGAGGACCCCACCTTCCGCACCTCGGTGGACGACGAGACCGGGGACACCATCATCAGCGGGATGGGCGAGCTCCACCTGGAGGTCTACATCGAGCGGATCAAGCGCGAGTTCGGGGCGGAGGTCACCACGGGCGCGCCCCAGGTCAAGTACCGCGAGACCATGACCCAGTCGGTGAACTTCGAATACGTCCACAAGAAGCAGACCGGCGGGTCGGGCCAGTACGCCAAGGTCCAGGGCCTGCTGGAACCCAGCGAGGACGGCCAGTTCCACTTCAAGAACGGCGTCATCGGCGGCAACATCCCCACCGAGTACATCGGCGCCTGCGAGAAGGGCTTCGCCACCTCGCTGGACAAGGGGAACTTCATCGGCCATCCGGTCCAGGGCCTGAAGGTCACGCTGCTCGACGGCGCCGCCCACGCGGTGGACTCGTCGGACATGGCGTTCACCACCGCCTGCCGCGCCGCGTTCCGGGAGTTCTATCCCAAGGGCAAGCCGGTGGCGCTCGAGCCTCTGATGCTGGTGTCCATCGAGGGACCCAGCGAGTACCAGGGCGACATCATCAAGACCCTCATGCAGCGCCGCGGGGTCATCGTCGGCACCACCGAGGACGAGGGATTCATCCGCGTCGACGCGAACGTGCCGCTGGCCGAGATGTTCGGCTACGCGACGGTCCTGCGCTCGGCCACCGCGGGCAAGGCCGAGTTCACCATGGAGTTCGCCCGCTACGCCCCGGCGCCGGCGGAGGTCACCGAGGAACTCGTCAAGGCCTACCAGACGAAACGGGCCGAAGGCCGCTAGTGAGACAGCAGGGGCGCTCCGGCGCCCCGAGGACCCCAGATTTGAAGAGGTAGTTGCAATGCCTGAGAAAAGCATGATGCAGAGGAGTCCGGTGCGGGTCTTCGAGCGGGCCATCGGCGGCGGCCTGGGGGCCGGCAACCTGGGCGTGGTGATGTCCCGCCCGGGCGTCGGCAAGACCGGATTCCTGATCGGACTGGCCGTCGACCAGCTGCTGCAGGGCCGCAAGGTCCTGTACATCTCCACGAAGGAGTCGGTGGAGCGCATCAACGACTTCTTCGACCAGGTCTTCCACGCCATGGCCGCCGATCTCGGTTTCGACGAGGTTCCCCAGAAGCAGCTCAAGATGGAGCGGAACCGCCACATCCTGGTCTACAACCGCGACCTGTTCTCGCTGGAGAAGCTGGAGCAGTCGGTTGCCTTCCTCAAGGACACCACCGGGTTCGATCCCGACATGGTGATCATGGACGGCACGCCCCGCTACGAGAGCACCGAGTCCTGGGAGATGGAGGGACTCCAGCGCCTGGGCCGCGAATGGGGCGCAGAGATCTGGACCAGCAGCAACACCCACCGCGAGGGCCAGAAGACCGACGGGCGCGGCGTCCCGCTGAAGGTGGCGGCCCACGACGGGTTCCTCGCCGTGATCATCCACCTTTGCCCTGAGAACGACCACATCAAGGTCAAGATCGTCAAGGAGCACGGAACGCAGGAGATTCCCCAGGTCCACCTCGAACTCGATCCGGGGACGATGCTGCTGCGCTGGAGGTAGGGACCATGACCAGCGGCCCGTCCGTCCGGGACAACGTGGCCCGGGTCAAGGAGAGGATCGCCGCGGTTTGCGCCCGCCACGGGCGGGATCCCGCCTCCGTCCGCCTGGTGGCGGTGACCAAGAAGATTCCCCTGCCGCTGGTGGTCGAAGGCTGCCGCTGCGGCCTGCGGGACCTGGGGGAGAACCGGATCCCCGACGCCCTGGACCGGATCCCGGCCCTGCCGCCCCTGCTGGCGGCGGCGGGCCTGGACCCCGACCTGGTCCGCTGGCACTTCATCGGACATCTGCAGCGCAACAAGGCCGCCAAGGCCGCCGGACGGTTCGTCCTGCTCCACGGCGTCGATTCCCTGGACCTCGCCGGACGTCTGGGCGGACGGGCCCGGGCCGAGGGCCGCAGCGAGCGCGTCCTGCTCGAGGTCAACATCTCGGGCGAAGACCAGAAGAACGGAATCGCGCCGGTGATCGCGGTGGAGACCGTCGCCGCGGCAGCGGAGATCCCGGGCCTGGAGATCCTCGGCCTGATGGGCATGGCCCGTTACGACGCCCCCGAGCCGGAACTGCACGCTTCCTTCGCCCTCCTGCGCGCTCTGGCCGACAAGGCCAGGTCGGCCACCGGATTGCCGCTGCCCGAGCTGAGCATGGGCATGAGCGGCGACTTCGAGGCGGCCATCGCCGAGGGGGCCACCCTCGTCCGCATCGGCACCGCCCTGTTCGGGCCCCGCACTGACGGCTGAATTCCGCCCCGTCCACCCGTGGGACTTCCTCCCCCGAGCCTGGCACGTCTCTTGATACCCCGGGGGCGAGACTTTGAACGCCCCGGCCTCCCGCCGGAGCCGGGAACGCCCTTTCATCGAGGAGAGAGTCATGCGGATCACCCCCCTGGACGTGCGCAAGCAGGAATTCGGCAAGGCCATGCGGGGCTTCGACTGCGACGAGGTGCGGGGCTTCCTGTCCACCCTTGCCGACGAGTACGAGACCGTCCTGGTGGACAACAAGCAGCTGCGCGAGACCATCATGGGCCAGGACGAGAAGATCGCCGGCTATCAGAAAATCGAGAACGCCTTGCGGGACACGATGTTGACCGCCCAGAAGGCCATGGCAGACTCGAAGGAGACCGCCCGCAAGGAGGGCGACCTGATCGTCAAGACCGCACAGCAGGAAGCCAGGCAGATCATGGAGGAGTGCCGGCGCCGCACCGAGGAACTGCGCCGGGAGATCATGATGCTGCGCAAGGAGAAGGAAGGCTACCTGGCCCGCTTCCGGTCGCTGGCCGAGGCCCAGGTCAAGTTCGTCGACGCCCACGAGAGCGATTTCGAGGACCTGGACAAGCGCCTGGTCCAGATGGTCGACTCGGTGGTGGGCGGTTTGGGATCCTCCAGTGGTGAAAAAACTGCCACTCCCGTCTTCACGGCCCCTGCGGCTCCGGTGGATGCCGCTCCTGCGGCCCCGCCGTCGCCCCGGCCGACCTTCCATTCCCCGGAAGTGGATGTCTGGCGGGACTACAAGCCCGCGACCGTGGGCCAGGAGGCGGGTCCGACCGCCGAGGAGGGCCTCGGGGAGGATGCGGCCGACGAGATCGTGCAGTCCATCGCCTCGCTGGAGGAGGAGAAGGATGATCTCGATCCCTTCACCAAGGCGCCTGCGAGGGTGGACCTGGAGGTGACCGCTCCGGTCTGATCCGGGCGGCACCCTGAGGGTCGAGCCATGGAGAAAGGCGGGAATCGACGATTCCCGCCGCAGCCATGGAGTTGTGCCGTCGAAATTGTGTTCTGGCCCATTCTGGCGGATTTTATTTTCATATAGAATTTATTTTCAATCTTTGATGCTTTTCATTGATGATATTTTTCATCATTGAATACGGGGCACAATTTCGACGGCACAACCTTTTTCTTGGTGGGCCTCCGGGGTCATGTTAACTTGCTCTATCCTGAAATCGACACCCGACAGGAGGATTCCCGTGAGCGATCTCTTTGACCGGATCGCCGAAGCGGCGGCTTTCATCCGCGCCAAGACGAATTTCACCCCCGAAATCGGCCTCATCCTGGGCACCGGGCTGGGCGACCTCGCCCGCCGGATCCAGGCCGAGTGCATCATCCCCTACGGAGACGTGCCCCATTTCGTGGAATCGACCGCCACCAGCCATGACGGCCAGCTGGTCCTGGGCGTCCTGGGCGGACGCGGGATCATGGCCATGCAGGGCCGGGTCCACTTCTACGAGGGCTACACCATGCAGGAGATCACCCTGCCGGTGCGGGTCATGAAGGCCCTGGGCGCCGGCGCCCTGCTCATGAGCAACGCCGTGGGGGGGATGAACCCCCAGCTGAACCCCGGGGACGTCACCGTCATCACCGACCACATCAACCTGATGGGGGACAACCCCCTGATCGGACCCAACGACGACCGCCTGGGGCCCCGGTTCCCGGACATGTCCGAGCCCTACGACCGGCGCTTCCTGGCGACCCTCGAGCAGGTCGCCCTGGACCGGAAGATCCCCCTGAAGCGCGCCGTCTACGTCGCGGTCGCGGGTCCCAACCTGGAGACCGGCGCCGAGTACCGGTTCCTGAGGGCCATCGGGGCCGACACGGTGGGCATGAGCAGCGTGCCCGAATGCCTGGCCGCCGTCCACGGCGGGATGCGGGTGGTGGGCCTTTCGGTCGTCACCGACGCCTGCTTCCCCGACAACCTGCATCCGGCGGACGTCGAGGCGATCATCCGGGTCGCCAACGGCGCCCAGCCCCGGCTCGAAGCCCTGGTGACCGGTTTCCTGGAGAACGTCCAACTATGAGTCCGGGCCCCCTGTATCCGCCCCTGGCGCGCAAGTTCCACGACGCCCGCTCCGAAGAGCTGATCAGCGACTTCTGGAAGGAGGACGGCACCTTCCGCAGGAGCATCGACCGGCGCGAGGGCGCCCCCGCCTGGGTCTTCTACGAAGGGCCTCCGACCGCCAACGGACTGCCGGGCGTACACCACGCCATGGCCCGCCTGTGCAAGGACGTCATGTGCCGGTTCAAGACCATGACCGGCCACCGGGTCGTGCGCAAGGCCGGCTGGGACACCCACGGGCTGCCCGTCGAGCGGGCCGTCGAGAAGACCCTGGGCATCCAGGGCAGCCAGGCCATCCAGGAGTACGGGCTGGGCCCCTTCAACGAGAAGTGCCGCGAGAGCGTCTGGTCCTGCAAGAGCGACTGGGACGAGTTCACCGAGAAGCTGGGGTACTGGGTCGATCTGGACGACCCCTACATCACCTACGACGACAAGTACATCGAGACGGTGTGGTGGATCCTCAGCCGCTTCCACGCCGAGGGCATGCTCTACCGGGGCCACAAGGTGGTGCCCTACTGCCCGGTGTGCGGCACGCCCATCAGCAGCCACGAGATGGCCAACAGCTACCAGACCGTCAGCGATCCCAGCATCTACGTGAAGCTGAAGGCCGCCGGCGCGGACGAGTTCTTCCTGACCTGGACGACCACCCCGTGGACCCTGCCGTCGAACGTCGCCCTGGCCGTGGGCCGGGACTTCGACTACGTGCGGGTGCGCCACGCGGGGCAGGTCCTCATCCTGGCCGAGGCCCGGCTGGGGGTCCTGGCCGGTGAGGACGGGGAACGGCCCGAGGTCCTGGAGAAGTTCAAGGGCGCCGACCTGCTGGGCCGCCGCTACGAGCAGCTGCTCCCGTTCGTGCGGCCGGAGGAGGGGAGGGAATCGTTCGTGGTCGTGGAGGCCGACTTCGTCACCCTCGATTCGGGCACCGGCATCGTCCACATGGCCCCGGCCTTCGGCGAGGACGACTACCAGGTGGGCGAGCGGGAGAACCTCGCGTTCTTCCGGCCGGTCGACGCCAACGGCCGGTTCACCGCCGAGGTCGAACCGTGGGCGGGCCTGCACGTCAAGAAGGCCGATCCGCAGATCATCAGGCATCTCGAGGCCGGCGGGCAGCTGCTGCGGTCGGAGATCTACAGCCACGAGTACCCGTTCCACGACCGGTGCGGCAATCCCCTGATCTACTTCGCCACCCCCAGCTGGTTCATCCGCACCAGCGAGATGCGCGAACAGCTGGTCGCCGCCAACAGGGACATCACCTGGGCCCCGCCCGAGGTGGGGAGCGGGCGGTTCGGCAACTGGCTGGCGGGCGCCATCGACTGGTCCCTGAGCCGCAACCGGTTCTGGGGGACCCCGCTGAACATCTGGATCTGCGACGTCTGCGGCGGCCAGGCCGTGCCCACCTGCCGGGCCGACCTGAGCGAGTGGACCGGCCGCGACCTGTCCGAACTGGACCTGCACCGGCCCCACGTGGACGGGATCACCTTCGGCTGCCGCTGCGAGGGCTGCCGGGGGACCATGGCCCGCACCCCGGAGGTGATCGACTGCTGGTTCGATTCGGGGAGCATGCCGTTCGCCCAGTACCACTATCCCTTCGAGAACAGGGAGCTCTTCGAGAGCCAGTTCCCCGCCGACTTCATCAGCGAGGGGATCGACCAGACCCGAGGCTGGTTCTACACCATGCTGGTGATCAGCACCTTCCTGACGGGCCGCAGCAGCTACAAGAGCTGCCTGGTCAACGAGCTGGTGCTGGACAAGAAGGGCAAGAAGATGTCCAAGAGCGTGGGGAACACCGTGGACCCCATGCAGATCATGCGCGAGGTGGGGGCCGATCCCCTGCGCTGGTACATGGTCACCTGCAGCCCGGTCTGGACCCCCACGCGGTTCGACCGCGAGGGCGTGACCGAGGCGCAGCGCAAGCTGCTGGCCACCCTGGAGAACACCTACAACTTCTACACCCTGTACGCCAACCTCGACGGCTTCGTGCCCGGGATGGACGGCGAATCGGCTCCCGACCAGCTGGACCGCTGGATCCTGGGCCGCCTGCAGAGCGTCACCGGGCAGGTCCGCCGCGACCTCGAGGATCTGCACCTGACCCGGGCCGCCAAGACCATCGGGGAGTTCGTCAGCGACGACGTGAGCAACTGGTACGTGCGCCTGAGCCGCCGCCGGTTCTGGAAGGGGGAGATGACCCCCGACAAGCGGTCGGCCTTCACGACCCTGCACACGGTCCTGGAGACCAGCCTGCGCCTGCTGGCTCCCTTCATCCCCTTCACCGCCGAGGAGCTGTACCGGGGGCTCATGGGGTGCACCGGGATGACCGATTCGGTCCACCTGCAGGACTTCCCCGCGGTGGAGCCGGGGCTGATCGATGCGGACCTGGAAAAGGACATGGCCACCGCCCAGGCGGTGGTGGGGGTGGGCCGCAGCCTGCGCCAGGAGTCGTCCCTGAAGACCCGCCAGCCCCTGGGGCTGCTGCTGGTCCACTCGGACGACGACCGGGTGCGGCGCATGATGGCCGACGAGCGGCTGACCGGGTACGTCTGCGAGGAGCTCAACGTCAAGCGGGTGGGGACGGTGGACGATCCCCGCGAGGTGGCCCTGCTGGCCGCCAAGGCCAACTTCCGGGCCCTGGGGCCGCGCTTCGGCAAGCAGGCCCCCCTGGCGGCGAAGGCCATCACGGGCATGGACCCCGGACGGATCATGGACCTGCGCCGCGACGGACGCGTCGAGCTGGAGGTCGGCGGCAAGGCCGAGGCTTTCACCTTCGAGGAGATCCAGGTGGTGGAGGAGGGCGTGCCGCCCTACGTCGCGGGGGCCGCCGCGGGGTTGACCGTGGCCCTCGACACGACCCTGAACGAGGACCTGGTCCAGGAGGGGCTGTGCCGCGAGATCGTCAACAAGGTGCAGAATCTGCGCAAGAAGAGCGGGCTGGAGGTGTCGGACCGCATCCGGCTGGCCGTCACCGGGCCGCAGGCGGTCATGGCCGCGGTGGAGCGCCACGCCGGACGCATCGCCGGGGACACCCTGGCCGAAAGCGTTGCCGCTGACGGGGAATTGGCGTATAAAGAGACATTCGAAATCGAGGGAATGGAGATCGGCATCGCCCTGGACAAGGTCTGAGGTCGGTCGGGGAGGGTATCATGCGGAAAACCGAGCTCCAGAGATTCCGGAAGCTGCTCCTGGAGGAAAAGGAGCGCGTCACCCGGTCCCTGGCCAAGCACGAGAAGATCATCAAGCACACCGACGACGAATCCGGCCTGGAGATGGGCAAGGCCCACAGCAACCACATGGCGGACCAGGGTTCGGACGAGTCCCAGTACGAGACCACGATCCAGTTCGCCAACACCGAGGGCCGCTACCTCTACAGCATCGAGGAGGCCCTGCGGCGGATCGAGGACGGGTCCTACGGGAAGTGCCAGGAATGCAGCCAGAACATCGGGATCGAGCGGCTCAAGAGGCTGCCCTACACGCGGCTGTGCATCGAGTGCAAGGAGAAGGAGGAGGCGGGCAAGCTTTGAGCCGATTCCGCCTTTCCGGCTCCTGGTGGTGGGCCGTCCTGATCCTCGCGGCCGACTTCCTCTCCAAGCGCTGGGTCCTGGCCAACGAGGAGGCCCTGCGCGCCCGGATCGAGATCCTCGGCGAATTCCTCCGATTCATCTACGTGCGGAACCCCGGGTCGGCCATGGGGCTGTTCCCCGTGGGCCGGTTCACCCTGATCGCCGTCAGCTCCCTGGCCGTCGTCTTCCTGGTCTACCTCCACCGGACCACCGAGCCGGCCCTGCGGGTCCGCCGGGCGGCCATGGCGATGATCCTGGGCGGAGCCCTGGGCAACCTCTACGACCGCATCTTCTATCAGGGACTGGTCGTGGACTTCATCGACGTCGGCATCGGGACCAGCCGCTTCTACACCTTCAACGTGGCGGACATGGGGGTGAGCGTCGGGGGCGCGCTGCTCTTCCTGTGCCTGCTCCTGGATGGACGGCGCAAGCATGACCAAGAACCCGCGGCGGAATGACCGGGAATCCGATCCCTGCGACGAGGAGATCGCCGACGACGGCGATCCGACCGGGGATCCGGTCTTCCGGCTGACCGCCGGTCCAGACGACGAGGGCCTGCGCCTGGACGCCTTCATCGTCGAGCGCGTGCCCGAATTCTCCCGCACCCGCATCCACACGGAGCTGGAGGCCGGCAGGGTCACCGTCGGCGGCCGTCTGCGTCCCAAGGGATTCCGCCTGCGCCCCGGCGACGAGATCGTCTTCGCGCCCGCCGCCAGGCCCGAGCTCCAGGCCCTGCCCCAGGATCTGCCCCTGGCCGTCGTCCACCGCGACGACCACATCCTGGTGCTCGACAAGGCCGTGGGCATGGTCGTGCACCCGGCTCCCGGCCATCCGGACGGGACCCTGGTCAACGCCCTGCTGCACCACCTGGGCGATCTGTCCTGCGGCGCCCATCCCCTGAGGCCGGGCATCGTCCACCGGCTGGACCGCGACACCAGCGGCCTGATGGTGGTGGCCCTGACCGAGCAGGCCCACCACCACCTTGCCGCCCAGCTCCAGGACCGGCGGCTGGGACGGACCTACCAGGCGATCGCCTGGGGGCGCTGGCCCGAGGCCCGGGGCACCCTGACCGGGGACATCGGGCGCCATCCCCGCTTGCGCCAGCAGATGGCCGTGGTGGAGCGCGGGGGCCGTCCGGCGGTCACGCACTACGAGGTCGTCGAGGACTTCGGCTTCGTCCAGCATTGCCGGGTCCGGCTGGAGACGGGCCGCACCCACCAGATCAGGGTCCACTTCGCCCACAACCACCACCCGGTGGTGGGCGACGCCGTGTACGGGGACGACAAGCGGGTCAAGGGGATGCACGGGCTGGACCGGCCGCGCGCCGAGGCCATGCTGAAGCAGGCGGGCCGCCAGATGCTGCATGCGGCGGCCCTGCGCCTGGAGCATCCGGGCGACGGCCGGATCCTGGAATTCGCCGCACCCCCGCCGGCGGACATGCAGCAGGTGCTCGACACCCTGCGGGCCGGGCACCCCGCCTGAGGGCGAGACCCCTGGGGGCGAGACTCCTGCGGCGGGGAAGGAATTCCCTGTCTTTACAGGGTTTGGGCTTTGCCTTATTCTTGGGCATTCCATCAGGCCGGGGACCCCCCGGCCCGGACGACTCCGGAATCCCGCGGCCGCAGGGCGGCGGGTTCCAGTGCAGCCAAAGCGAGATTTTCGTGAAGATCAAGGAACACAGACGGGACGGAGTGGCCATCCTGGAAATGAGCGGGAAGCTGATGGGCGGCCCCGACGCCGAGTCCTTCGACGAGACGCTCAAGACGTTGATCCACGAGGGATGCAAGAACGTGATCGTGAACATGGACAAGGTCACGTGGGTCAACAGCACGGGGCTGGGAATCCTGATCTCCGGGTACACGACGCTCAAGAAAAGCGGCGGCGAGCTGAAACTGCTCAAGGTGTCGGACCGTATCGAGAACATCTTCATCGTATCGAAGCTCTACACCGTCTTCCAGTCGTTCAAGGACGAGGACGAAGCCGTCCAGAGCTTCGCCTGAACAGCGGGCAGGTGACCTTGAAATCCAGGATCGAACTGAAGCTCCCCAGCGACATGGCCTTCCTGGGTGTGCCCGACGCGCTGCTGATGGAACTGGGCAGCGACATGGATTGCTGCAAGCGGTCCCTGGAGGAGCTGGGGTCCTCGGTCATCGAGGCCTGCACCAACGCCATGGAGCACGGCAACAAGCTGGACCCCGGCCAGGACATCCAGGTCATCTACGAGATCGAGGACGACCGGATCGTCATCACCGTGCTGGACCGCGGGCCCGGCTTCGACTTCACCCACTGGCAGCCCTCCGAGGAACTGATGCGCAAGCGCGGCCGCGGCATCCTGATCATGCGCGAGTTCACCGACCTGCTGGAGTTCGGCACCCACGAGGACGGCCGCTTCATGATCCGCCTGACCAAGACCCTGGATCCCTCCCGGGACGAGGACCGGGATCAGGACCAGGGCGCCGACTGATTCCGCTCATGCCTGTCCATCTCGCATTCGACTACGGCCTGCGCCGGATCGGCCTGGCCGCCAGCGACGAGGGGGGAACCCTCGCCCTCGCACTGGAGACCCACGTCGAGGGGCGGGACGGGTCGGTGGTGGCCCGGGTGCGCGAGCTCATCGCCCTGCGTGGGGTGGAGACCCTGGTCGTCGGGCTGCCCCTGACCGCCGACGGGCGCGAGGGCGACCTGGCCGCCGCCGCCCGCCGGTTCGCCGGCATCCTGGAACGCGAGACCGGACTGCCGGTGATCCTCTGGGACGAACGCTACTCCAGCGCCGAGGCCGACCGCTGGCTCAAGGGCACGCGCACCGGAACCCGGGAGGACCGGGACGCGGTGGCCGCCGCCATCATCCTGCAATCCTACCTCGACAGCCTGGCCGCCGGAGACCGGTCGTGAGGCGGCTGGTTCCGGCCGCGGCCGCCGGCCTCCTCTGCGGGATCCTGCTGCTGGCCTGGGCCTGGCGGCAGTGGACGGAGCCGCAGCCCGTCCCCGACGGGCGCCTGCCCGGGCAGGTCGTGCGCCTGGACGTCCCGGCCGGCGCGACCTGGGCGGCGGCGGCCGACACCCTGGTCGCCCGGGGTCTGCTGAAGGATGCGCGGATCCTGACCACGGGAGTGCGCCTGACCGGGCGCGATCGCGACCTGAAGGCCGGGCTGTACGACCTGGCCTACGGCCAGTCGGTCCGGGACATGGTGGCCGGGCTGACCCGCGGTTCGACCGTCCGCATCAGGGTGACCATCCCCGAGGGATGGGACGCCGTCCGGACCGCCCGTACCCTGGGGGAGGCCCTGGGATTCACCCCGGAGCGCTTCCTGGCCGCCGCCGATTCCCTCGCCCGGCGCCGGGCCCGGGATGCCGGCCTGCTGGGCGGGGAGCAGGCAGTGGCCGCCTACGACTCGATCCTGGCCGGCGAATCCGGGACGCAGGGGCGCCCCTTCCACTGGTGCGAGGGGTATCTCGCCCCGGACACCTATCTCTTCGGGGCGGGCACCGGGGCTGAAACCGTGGCCGGCCACCTGATCGCGACCCAGCTGCAGCGGCTGGCCGAGACGCCCGGCCCCCGGGAGGGGGGACCGACGGCGGACTGGACCCCGCACCAGCTGCTCACCTTGGCCAGCATCGTCGAGGCCGAGGCCCGCCAGGACCGGGAGCGGCCCGCCATCGCCGCGGTGTACACCAACCGCCTGGCCGAGGGCTGGCGTCTGGAAGCGGATCCGACCGTGGCCTTCGCCCTGGGCAAGAAGGGCGAGCGGCTGTTCCACCGGGACCTCCGGGTCGATTCCGCCTTCAACACCTACCGCCGCCCGGGGTTGCCGGCGGGGCCCATCGGCAATCCGGGGGTGGCGTCCCTGGCCGCCGCCGCCCGACCGGACGATTCCTGCCGGGCCATGTTCTTCGTGTCGGACGGGGCCGACGGGCACGTGTTTTCCCGGACCGTCCAGGAACATCAGAGGGCCGTGGAGGAGTTCAAGCGCATCCGGTCCCGGCAGAGGCAGGAGGAGCGGGAACGGGAGTCCTCCGGCGGGGTTGAATAATCTTCCGCCCTGTTCCGTCCTTTTCGGTCCCGGATGGGCCGGGGCAGGGCGTCGTTGACGGATGTGCGAGCGACGGTTATCCTTGCCCGGCGGACGGACCGCGGATCCCCCGCAGCCCCCCTGCGAACCCTGGAGGCGAATCTTGACCATCCTGCGCAAGACCTGGCTGCTGTGGGCGTCACTGGCGGCCATCCTGGTGGGTTACCTGGCCCTGGCCCGGGGCAGCCTCTCGGCGGGCCCCCTGCTGCTGGTCGGCGGTTATTGCGTTATGCTTCCGTTTTTTCTTTGGCGGTCATTCCGGAACAGCGTGGGCGAATAGTTCAGCTGGTTAGAGCGCCTGCCTTACAAGCAGGAGGTCACAGGTTCGAATCCTGTTTCGCCCACCAACCCCGCCACCCCGGAACGAAATTGAAACCCGCTTCAGAAAAAATGCCATAACTTCAATTAGGGGGCGATTTTGCCCCCTTTTTTCGCATCTTTCCGGAAGTAACCGGTCCTTTTGACCAAAATTCCACAGGAGAACGAAAATAAGGTATTGCATCGCCCCGGGGCTTATGGTAACCTTAATGGGTCAAGTGATGGACATGTGAGTGGGAAGGAGTGCTCAACGCAGTTGTCAAATTTCGCTTGGGCTAGCCACCCTCGCTAGATTGTGCCTTTTTTGGAGGTGTCCTAATGGTTCTTAGGAAACTTATGGGTGTCTTTATGGTCACCCTGCTTATCGGTGCCGCTTCGTTCGCCACGGCCGGTGTGCCCGATCTCGGGCTGTCCACCGCCACTCGTGCGTATGTCGGTCCCGAGCAGCTGTCCCTGTTCAATCTCCCCAATGGTGGCGGGTCTGCCTTCACGGCTGCCTTCAAGCCTGCTGGCGGGGGCCTCGCCGACGCGACCATCACCGTGACCCTGGTCGACGGTCTGGGCGCTGCCATCGAGAACTATCCGTTCGAAGACGTTACCGTGAACTGTGACGACGGCGTGAACGCCATCGCTCCCTGCCTCGGTGGCGTGACCGCTGACGCCAACACGGACGCCTTGGGCCAGACCCAGTTCCAGACTCCTCTGGCTTCTGGCGGCTGGGCCAATGCGAACACCGACGTCGAGATCGCCGGTGCTGCCCTGACGAGCGGCTCGGTCGCTCTGCGGATGAACAGCGCTGACATCAGCGGCGACGGTGCGGTTACCCTGACCGACGTCGGCATCTTCTCCAGCATCTTCTACGGCGCCTACAGCTACGCCGCCGACTTCAACAACGACGGAGTCATGAGTCTGTCGGACGTCGGTCTGCTGGCCTCCGGTGTCGGTGGTGCTTGCCCCTGATCGGGCATTGAAGATGTCGTCCGGCGCAAGCCGGAGACCTGGACAAGCGTTTCGCCGCCGGCAGGAATGACAACAGGCTCCCACCGCGAGGGGGAGCGGGAATGCAACAGGTTTCCCGCCGGTGATCGGATCTGAGTGGTCCTGCTTATGCAGGAAGCAGGACCACAGCATTAAGCTCGCCCGTTTAATGCAACAGCGAAGCACAATGCATCTCGGCCCTGCATAACTCTCGAGGAGATTCAACTATGAAGAAGTTGGTAGCTCTGCTCGTGATCAGCCTCATGGCCACCTCGGCTTTCGCCGTCGTGGATCCCGATGCTGACATGATGGGCGTTTACTTCGACGTGAACGCGGACGTCGTCTGCGCTTCCGCCGCTCCGGTGAGCCACCTCACCGCCTACATCATGCTGACCAACCCCACGTTGCCCGTGATTCGCGGCTTCGAGTGCAAGCTGTCCTACGTTGCCGGTGACAACAACACCAGCATCTCGGCCGTCCTTGCCACTCCGGGCACCGACGTCGGCAACAAGGTTGCTCCGGATTTCAACTTCATCGCCGGTTTCGGCACTCCGCTGCCGACCAGCCCCGCCACGATCCTGGCGACCCTGGACATCTTCTACCTGAACTTCTCCAGCCCGTCCATGGATCTGTTCCTGGGTGCTGCCGTTCCTTCGTCGAGCGACATCGGCCTGCCCATGATCCTGCGTGACGACTTCAGCGAGATGAACGTCGGCACCAGCGTCCTGGAAGGCCCTTCCGCCCAGATCAACGCTCCTGAGTGCATGGTGGTGGAAAACGAGGATGCCAGCTTCGGCGCCGTCAAGGCTCTGTTCCGGTAGACTCGGCCGTTCAGGCAGTCTTCTGCGAAGTCCCGGGCGGGTTCTCCCGCCCGGGATTTTTTTGTGGTCTTGACACGTTTTTCCCCTACCCTATTATTCATGAGGTTCGCCCAGGTCGCGGCTTGGCGGCACTTTCCCAGGTCAAGAATTTTCGGATCATGCCGAACAAAGGGCTTGTCCGGAGTTGACCGGCGGGGTATCTTTCCCGCGTGGTAATTGGGATTAGCCTTGCCTGGGGCCCGTCTGGATCCGGCATGTGACGGAGCAAACGCCATGGCGGATTCAGGCCTGACCGGGTACACTCAGGACCCCTGAGCTGTGAAATTGGATTTTCCGAGAAAGGGGAAACCAGACATGAAGAAGTTGCTGCTGACCGTTTCCGCCCTGGCCGCATTGACCCTGCTGGCCCCGACTTCGAGCTTCGCCCAGCCTGACCTGGAATCCATCGGGCTTTATTTTTCCGATGGCGCTGACGCCGGAACCGACGGGGATTCCTGCACCGAGGCCGACTTCCTGGCTCACGTGGCGGCTTACATCGTCTACCTCAATCCCACGATCGGCGAGACGCGCGGGTTCGAGTGCGGCTTCGACATCACCACCCCGGGCAAGGACGTCCAGGTCTTCAACACCAACGTTTCGGTGACCTACCCCACGCCCGCCACCGACGTGGGCGTCAGCTCCGCCGCGGATGGGACGTACAACTACATCACCGGGTACGGCTCCCCCTTGGTGATCTCCGGCCCCGCCCTCACCCTGGCCACGCTGGACATCTTCTACCTGGACATGGCCACCACCCTGGAATTCAACCTGCGGCCGTCCATCCCCTCGTCCGATCCCCTGGACGCCAACCCGGTGGTCCTGAAGGCCGACTTCTCCGAGATGGTCATCGGCATGCACCACGCGGAGGGTTCGCCCAGCCTGATCCTCAAGCCCACCGGCACCGGCGGCGGTTGCGACGTCATCCTCCCCGACGAGGACATGAGCTTCGGTTCGGTGAAGAGCCTGTTCCGCTAGGGGAACCCCGCTTCGCAGCGGATGGTTGCGGCAACTTCGAGCCCGGACGGATGCAGGATCCGTCCGGGCTTTTGCTTGTCCGCGGCCAAACGGCCCGGTAGTGTTGACCCTGCCGGGGTTCGGGCGTATCATGGATACAGGAGCAGGACACCGGCTCCACCCACCCCTGAAAGAAAATCGACGGCCGCCGGCCGGGTGCCCCCGAGGATGGGTCCCGCCGCGTGACCGAGTTCTCTTCTTCATCTCCAGGAGTCCGGCATGGTATCCAGCCGCTTGTGGTCGCCCCGGTCAACCGCTCCCGTCCTGCTGCTGCTCGCGGCGCTGTGCGCCGGAACCGGGGGGGCGCAGGCCGCCTCCGGTCCCCTGGCGGTCACCGCCGAGGGCCCCGACGGGGTGACCATCGAGACGGGGGACCTGCCGGGCCGGTGGGTCGCGCGGGACTTTCCCGGCGCGGCGGCGGCCTTCTTCGACTACGTGGTTCCGGGGTTCTCCAACCTCGGCGAACCCGGCGGGCCGCGGACGCCGCGGGCGGGAGCCTGGCTGGTCGTGCCCCCGGGCACGCGGCCGGTCATCGAGGTCGTGTCCGAGCGGTGGGAGAGCGGGGAAGGCCGGAGCCTCATGGTCGAGCCCGTGCCGATCATCCTGCCCGGGGCCGATCCGCAGGGCCGTTTCGTCTCGGAGGTCCTGGTGGCCCCGGGTCAGGCCCTGCCTGCAGGAGTGGACATCCCCGCCGATGCGCGCGAGGCCTTTGCGACCGCCCGGAGCAAGGCCCGCGGCCAGGCGCTGAGCCTGGGCGAGGTGGCCTGGTGGCGGGGCCGACGCGTCGTGCCGGTGCAACTCGTGCCCGTGCTCCACGACGCCGAGGGCCGGGCCACGCAGGTGCTGAACCGCGGGTCCTGGCGGGTCGCCTTCGTGCCCGACAAGGCCGCACCCGCCCAGGACGATCCCCGCGCCGTCAAGACCACCGTCCGCGGCGACGACCGCTTCGGCGGGGCCTTCCTCAACCCCGGGCTGCTGGCCGCGGGCGTGACCGAGGCCGCCCACCACGGACTGGCGGGCCGCAAGTCCGGCCTCTCCGCCGGCGGCGGGAAGGCGGTCCTGCTGGCCGACGAGGTGCGCCTGCCGGTGAGCCGCACCGGGCTGAAGCGCGTGACAGCCGCCCAGTTGCGGGACCGGGGGCTGCTGCCCGCGACCGCGGTGGCCGAGGACGAGATCCGCCTCTACCAGCGGCGATACCTCGGGCAGGCCGGCGCCGGCGAGGTCATCGAGGTGGAGGTGCCCATCCACATGGTCGGCGACGGGGGCGACTTCGCCGGGGACGACTCCTTCCTGTTCTACGGACTGCGTCTGCGGGACGACACCCCCTACCCGGGGGACCTGGGGGACGGACCGGTGGAGATCCCCGGAGCGGGGGACCCGCGGGAGTTGAACAACGGCGCCAACATCTACTGGCTGGCCGCAGCCACTCCCCGGGTCGGCGAGGCCTGGGCTCGGATGGAATCGGTGACCCTGCCGCCGGTCTCGGGCCAGCCCCTGGCCGGTTACCGCCGCACCGAGCACTTCGAGGAGCAGGTCGCGTTCCGGGAGAACGTGCCCGACGAGTCCGAGGACCGGGTCTTCACCAACAACTACAACGTGGCCGAGGCCGCCATCCCGATGCAGCCGCTGTGGTCGCCGGACCCGGCGGGGGCCGAGGCCCGGCTGAGCGTCGGCGTCACCGGCTTCAGCACCCTGGGCCGCAACCTCAATTTCGACCTGGAGGTGGACGGGGCGGCCCTGCCGCTGGTCCGGAACCAGTACCTGGCCTCCATGGTCGAACAGACCTTCTCCTGGAACGTCGCCGCCGGCGCCCTGGACGGGACGGGGGCCGAGGTCGTCATGGCCAAGGGCGACGGGGAACTCTACCTGTGGAGCTACCTCAACTGGGCCGAGCTCTCCTACGACGCCCTGTACCGGGCGGGCGGCGGGCGGCTGGAATTCCACACCGGACAGGGCGTGGGGACCAGGCCGGTCAAGGTCACCGGCTTCGAGGACGCCGACCTCGGCGCCGTCGAGATCACCGATCCCCACAACCCGCGGGTGGTCGCCCTGCAGCCGGGGAACATCCTCGCCGAGGAGGGGTCCTGGACCCTGAGCATCGCTCCCGACCAGGTCAGCGATCCCCGCAGCTTCGTGGCCTACGACGGGTGGTCCTCGGGCGGGGTGCCCGAGCTCAGCTACATCGGGGCCGAGGTGGCCGCCGGCAGGACCGATCCCACCGAGCTGACCGGCCCGCCGCCCGATCTCCTGGTGATCACCCACCGGGAGTTCGCGCCGGCCGTCGGGCGCTGGGTCGAACACCGCAGGGCGCGGTCGGGAGGCGAGCTCGAGGTCAAGGTCGTCGACGTCCAGGACCTCTACGATCACTACAGCGGCGGGCTGCACGACCCCTGGGCCATCAAGCGCTTCTGCGCCGACGCGGTCGCCGAATGGGGATCCTGGGCCCTGATGCTCGTCGGCGACGCCAACGAGAACGCGCGGGAATTCGGGGTCCAGGCGGCCGCGCGGGGCTGGTCCGCCGACTGGGTCCCCACCCACCTCCACGTGCAGCGGGCGCTCGACTACAACCCCGAACTGCTCGCCTCGGACAAGTGGTACGCCTGCAGCCAGGCGGGGATCGCCTATCCCGACGACGAGGATTTCCCCGACCGGGTCGCGGCCCCCTGGGACATGTACGTGGGCCGGTTCCCCTGCAACAGCGTGGCCGAGCTGGACGTGATGATCGACAAGGTCGTCGCGATGGAGTCTCCCGCCGCCGGCCAGGACTGGCGCCGCCGGGGCATCTTCTTCGGGGACGACCGCTGGTCGAACGGCTACGGGATCGACGCCCTGAGCAGCCTGACCTACCGGATCGGCGAACGGGTCTTCGCCGACAGCACCCGGGCCCACGGCCGGTGGTGGCAGGACGCCACCCCGGTCACCCTCGAGGCCGACACCCTGTTCATCGAGAAGTGGCTGGATCCCCTGGGACCGGACCCGAGCGAGAACCGGCGCATCGAAACCTTCCAGGACTACGCCGAGCAGTACGCCCTGCAGCCCCTGCTGCAGGCCCTCAACCAGGGCGGGCTGGTGGCCTTCTACCAGGGCCACGGCAACATGTACGTGCTCAGCTCCGAGTACTGGATGCAGGACCAGCCCGGGGTGTCCTACCGGCGAGACGCCGCCGCCCTGAACAACACCGGCGCCCCCTGGGTGTTCTTCGGCATGGGCTGCCACATCCTGGACCTGGCCCAGAACACGGTCCGGATCGGCAGCACCTCCCACGAGCGGTCCCTGACCGAGAAGTTCCTGGTGCGCCCGGGCGCCGGCGCCGTCGCGGGCTACGGCAGCTCGGGCTACGAGTACATCACCGCCAACAGCATCATGGGGTCGAAGATCTTCCACCGGTGGATGTTCGATCCCCCCGTCCTGGCCGACGGCGGGATCGGGAACGTGAGCAGTCTGCCGGGCAGCGCCCGGGCGCCCCGCAGCCGCTGGGTGCTGGGCGAGCTCATGTGGGCGGCCGAGGCGGATCTGCTGACGATCCTCGGGCCAAGCTATCGCGAGATGCTCGCCCAGTACATCCTGGCCGGCGATCCCCTGATGGTGCTCGACGCGGGGCCTCCCCAGGTGACGGCCGAGTTCCGCGATCAGCCCGGCCTTGCGCTCTCCGGCGAGGTCGAGCTCCGGGACGTGGACGGGTCCAACCGCCGCTGGGTCGACCTGGTCGCCCGGGACGAGGCGGGGATCGACCGCCTCCGGTTCACCGACTCCTCCGGCGCGGACCTGACCTCGCAGTTCGTGACCGAGACGATCCCCGAGGGAGCGACCGACCACCGGGACGTGCGCTATGCTGTGGAGGTCCCGATCCGGCCGTTCGAGCACGTCCTGAGCATCGACGTCTTCGATACGGGCGCGCCCCTGCCCACCGACCGCACCTGGCGGCTGCAACTGGTGGTGGGCATGACCGAGACCATCCTGGTGGACGGTCTGCCCCATGATCCGGGCGTCTTCCGGTTCACCCCGGAGGTGCCCGCCCGCTTCGATCTGGTGATCGAGAGCTCGGCGGCGCTGGCCGAGGACGCGGTGATCACCCTGGGCAGCGCCAACCTGCAACTGGCCAACGTGGTCATCACCCGGGTGGACGCCCACGATCTCGAGATCAGCTTCGACGCGACGGCGACCGACGGCGTCGCCGAGGCCAGGCGCAGCGTCCACCTCGACGTCCAGGAATCCGGCGGAGAGTCCGTCCGGACCGTCTACGTGCTGCAGGAAGGGCCTGAAGTCCAGACCGCAGGGCTGGGCAGGGTCTACAACTTCCCCAACCCCATGGCCGACGGGACCCGCTTCTTCCTGGAGGGCGCCGGCGCCGGCCGGGGCGTGATCCGGGTGTTCTCGGTGGCGGGGCGTCAGGTGGCCAGCATCCCCGTCCGTCCGACTCCGAGTCTCGACAACGGGATCGTCCCCTGGGACGGCCGCGATGACCGGGGGGACGAGCTGGCCAACGGCACCTACCTGTACCGGGTCGAGCTGCAGGGGCCCGAGGGCACTCTGGTCAGCGACATGCAGCGGCTGGTGGTGATGCGCTGATCCGGACCCGGTCCGGTCCGCGGGGCAAGGAGGCCTGATGCGACGGATTCCGCGAAGCGCCCGGTTGATCGGCGCCATGTGCGTCTGCCTGGCGGTGGGACCGGGCTGCGGCGGCCCCAAACGCTTGCCGCCCGTGTCCACGTTCCCTGCCCTGCCGCCTGCGCCGGGTCCGGTCCTGCCGGACCTGCTGGGCGTCGGCCTGGCCGAGAACCAGGACCGCATCGTCTGCGCGAGCGGCGGGCCCTCGCTGGTCATCCCGGTCCCCGAGCGTGACGAGGGCGTCCGCCTCCCCGAGGCCGGCCTGACCCTCGTCTGCACCCGCCGGGGCGACCTGGTGGTCTGGGAGGCCGGCGGCCGGTCGGGGATCGCCGGTGCGGTGCGCCTGCAGCCCGTCGATCCGGGCCACCTGCCGGGCTGGGACCAGCGCCTTTACCGGGGCGATCTCCTGGTGATCCCGTCCCCTGAGGGTGGCGGTTTGACCCTGGTGAACAACCTCGACCTGGAAAGCTACCTGCAGGGAGTGGTGCCCTGGGAGATCGGGCGCCATGGCGAGTCCCGCCTGGCGGCCCTTGAGGCCCAGGCGGTGGCGGCCCGCACCTACACCGTCAGCCACCTGGGTGAGCGGCGCGCCCGGGGCTTCGACCTGTTCGCCAGCGTCATGGACCAGGTCTACAAGGGGGCCACGGACGAGGATCCCCTCTGCAACCAGGCGATCGCCGGCACGCGAGGTTTGATCCTGACCCACGGCGGCCGTCCCGTCGCCGCCTACTACAGCGCCTGCTGCGGGGGCGTGACCAGCCAGATCGAGGAGGTCTGGCCCAAGGAGGCCGAGCCCTATCTCGTCAGCCATCCCGACGCCGCCGGCCACGACCCCGAACCCTTCTGCGCCGGGTACCGCCACTACGCCTGGAGCGAGACCTGGCCCGCGGCCCAGCTCGAGGCCACCCTGCAGGAAACCCTGCCGGCCTATCTCGAATACCTCCTGGGGAGCGGCCGCGCCAGGTGGGCCGGTCCCTCGTTCACCCCGCGGCAGGGCGGCGTCGATCCGGACCGGCCGGGCCGCCTGATCGACCTGGAAGTCCTGAACCGCACGCGCAGCGGCCGGGTGGCGCGCCTGGCGATCCGCTGCGAGGCGGGCACCTACCACGTCCGCGGGGACCGGGTGCGCTGGGTGCTGACCCCGCCCTCGGGTTCGCCCGCCATCCTGCGCAGCGCCCTCTTCGACCTCGAACTCGAGCGCCGGGACGGCGTCCTGCAGGCGGTCCTCGCCCGCGGCCGCGGCTACGGCCACGGCATCGGGATGTGCCAGGCGGGGGCCCTGACCATGGCCGAGCGGGGCTACACGTCCGCCGACATCCTGGCCCATTACTATCCCGGCGCGGAACTGGTGCGCCTCGAACCCGGCGGTTCGCCATGACGGGCCGGGCCGATGCTCTGGTGGTCGGGCTCGGGGGTCCCCGCTTGACGGAGGCCGAAAGGGCCTGGCTCGCCCGCCACCGGCCGCTGGGCGTCATTCTTTTCGCGCGCAACGTCATTGATTTCAAGCATTTGCGCCATCTCTGCTCGGGTCTGCATGCCCTCGTGCCGGGCCTGGAGATCAGCGCAGACCACGAGGGAGGCGCCGTCTCCCAGCTCGCGGCGGCCCTGGGCCGGCCGCCGGCGGCCTGGGCGCTGGGCCGCCTCGACGACGTCGCCCTGACCGAACGGGTGCACCGGGAGACCGGCCTGCGGCTGCGTGCTGCGGGTGTCGACCGCATCCTGGGCCCGGTGGCGGACGTCCTCACCGAGGGGTCCAACCCCGTGATCGGGGCGCGGGCGTTCGGGAGCGATCCGGCCCTGGTCGGCCGCCACGTCGCCGCCGCGGTGCGCGGGTGCCGAAGCGCGGGTCTGCGGGTCTGCCTCAAGCACTGGCCCGGTCACGGGGCGGCCCGCTGCGACACCCACGACCGGGGGGCCGGGGCGGCGCCCCAGGAGGGAGAGGAGGCGCTGACCCCGTTCCTGGCCGGGATGGCCGAGGGAGCCGATGCGGTCATGGTGGGGCATCTTCCCACCGGGACGGCGGCCGACGTGATCGCCACGCTGGATGGTCCGTTCCTCCAGCGCAGCCGGCAGCGGCTGGGCGGGACGCTCCGGTTCTTCGCCGACGACGTCACCATGGGCGCCCTGCGGGAGCCGATGCGCGCCCTGGGCATTCCGGCCCCCGACGACCGGGGGGAGGGGCTGGTCGATCCGGCCGACCTGCCGGGGGACTGGCTGGACGCTCTCCTCGACGCCGGATGCGACGGGTTGCTCTGCAGAGGCATTCCCTGGAGCGCCCTGCCCGCGCCTGCCCACGTCGGGCAGCGGCGGGAGCCGGACCCAGGACCCGGGGGCGAAGCCTCGGGGGAGGGCCTGCCGCCTGCGCCCTCGTACGGGACGGCCCGCCGCCTGCTGGCCGCGGGGCTGCCGCCGGATCTGGATGGGCCCCGCGAACGCTGGATCTGGATCGATTCCGATCCGCAGGACCGCTGGTGGGGCGCCGCCGGGAACCCCCAGGCTGCCCGGAAGTTCTTCGCCGAGGCGGCCGCCCGGGGCAGGCTGGGCCTGACGCCGCATCCCTCCGCCCAGGACGGACCCCGTTGCGGGCGGTTGCTGGTCACCTCCTTCCGGCCCTGGCGGCCCGCAGGCGACGCCCTCGCCCTCCTGCAGAACCGTCTCGAACCCCGGGGAATCGCCCTGGTCATGGGCCATCCCCAACTGGCGACAGGGTTGAGGGAAACCCTGCCCGAAACCTGGGTAATATGTTCATTGTTCGACATTTGCGCTGACGATCTGCAGTTTGTGGGGAGGCCTTGAAACATTCATTTGACATCATGCAGAGTCGCCGCTATATTGCGGCTTCGATTTTCAGAGATCTGGCGGGGGCGTAGTTCAGTTTGGTTAGAACGCCGGCCTGTCAAGCCGGAGGTCGCGAGTTCGAGTCTCGTCGCTCCCGCCATCTCGAAATCGCCTGATAGACGCGAAGCAATTGAACGAAGCGGCCACGGGCCGCTTTTTTCGTGTCCTCCGGCGGCGGGGCAGGAGGCGATTGACGGGCGGCCGGGCAGGGTCCACAATGACCGCCTGATTTTCCGGGGAGAACCCCGCACGCCTGACCCGCCAGCCGAGGAGAGTCCTCATGTCCATGCCCACCCTGTCAGCCCGGATCCCGCAGCTCGCAACCCTGACGGTCCTCGGAGCCGTCCTGGCGTTCGGCGGATGCGGGCAGGAAGCCGAGGAGACCGTGTCGAACGAGCCAGCCTCCCGGGAATGCGCCTGGGTCCAGGAAGGCGGCCTCGAGGTCGTGCCCGA